>NZ_CADIKL010000014.1 GCF_902859945.1 Paraburkholderia caffeinitolerans
CGAACTGTCGAACTGCCCCTCGGCGGGCGTGGGCGGCAGCCTCGGCCAGTTGATGCGCGGCGACACCGTGCCCGAGTTCGAGAGCGCGCTGTTCGACCACGCCGAGGAAGGCCTGCTGCCGCGTCTCATACGCACGCGCTTCGGCTTTCACCTCGTGCGCATCGAGCGGCGCGTGGCGGGCCAGCCGGTTGCGTTCGAGGACGTCGCCGACGACATCGCGCGCTATCTTGCGGAGCGGGTCCGCCACAAGGCCATTCAACAATACGTATCGATTCTGGCTTCCGAGGCCACGCTCGAAAATGCCGCCGTCGATGCCGCGACAAGCCCGCTGGTTCAGTGAACAAAGGGACCCTTCATGACTCAGCCCAACGCTCCAGCACGCAAACCTGCCGACGCTGACACCCCGCCCGCGCAGGCCGACGCCAGGGCGTGGTCCGTGCTGCTGGTGAGCACGCTCGCGTTTCTCGTCTGCTTCGTGGTGTGGATGATGTTCGGCGTGATCGGCGTGGAATTGCGCGACGAGCTCAAGCTCAGCAGCACCGAGTTCGGCCTGCTCACGGCAACGCCCGTGCTGACCGGCGCGGTGATGCGGCTGCCGCTGGGCACCTGGACCGACCGCTTCGGCGGACGCATTGTCATGACAATCCTGCTCGTGGTCTGCGCGGTGCCGGTGTATATCGTCAGCTATGCGAGCCAGCTCTGGCAATTCCTCACCATCGGACTGTTTCTCGGCTGTGTGGGCGCCTCGTTCGCGGTAGGCACGCCTTATGTCGCGCGCTTCTTCCCGCCGAAACAACGCGGCTTCGCGATGGGCTTCTTCGGCGCGGGCACCGTGGGCGCCGCAGTCAATCTGTTCGTGACGCCCGAACTCGAAAAGCTCTACGGCTGGCGCTTCGTGCCGCGCGTCTACGCGGTCGCACTGCTGGTGACCGCCGTGATTTTCTGGCTGGGCTCCGCGCGCGACCCAGGCGCGGGCAAGGCGAACGGCTCGTGGCTCGACGCATTCAAGGTGCTCGGCGACTCGCGCGTCTGGCGTCTGTGCCAGTACTACTCGATTACGTTCGGCGGATTCACGGCGCTTTCGCTGTGGATTCCTCAATATCTGAAGGCCGAGTACGGGATGTCGATTGTGATGGCATCCGCGTTCGCAGCGGGCTTCTCGCTGCCGGGATCGGTGTTGCGCGCGGTGGGCGGCGTGCTTGCCGACAAGTTCGGCGCACACAGCGTCACGTGGTGGGGCCTGTGGGTCGCGTGGATCTGCCTGTTCATTCTCTCGTACCCGGCCACCGATTTCGTGATTCACACCATCGACGGCACCGAGACACTGCACATCAGCATGCCGCTCGCGGGCTTCGTTGCGCTCACGTTCGTGCTGGGCGGCGTGCTGGCGTTCGGGATGGCCTCGACCTTCAAGTACGTTGCCGACGACTTCCCCACCAATATGGGCGTGGTGACCGGCGTGGTGGGCCTCGCGGGCGGGCTGGGCGGCTTCCTGCTGCCGATTCTGTTCGGCGTGCTGCTCGACCTGCTCAAGATCCGCTCGAGCTGCTTCATGCTGCTCTACGGCGTCGTGTGGGTCTCGCTCATCGTGATCTATATCACCGAGGTCAAGCGCGCGCCGATTCTCGGCGACAAGCAGACCCGGGAAGCCGGCGTGCTCGTGCGCTAGCAGGCACGCTGGCCCCCACTCAGGCGCTCAGGCGGCCGCCGCTTCGGCGGCCTCCGGCGCCGTCACCACGAGCACGCTGCACGACACCCGGTCGAGCAGCTTGCGGTCGTCGCGACCTTCCCACCAACGCTTGAACGGACCTCTGCGGTGATGGGCCAGCACGATGAGGTCGGCGTTGAACGACGCGCTCGCACGCGCGATCTCGTCGATCGCACGGCCCACGGCAAAATTCCCCGTTGCCTCGAGCCCGAGCGCCTTCAGGCGCGCCACGCCGTCTTCGAGAATGTCCTTTGCAGCCGCCTCCGCGGCCTCATAGGGCACCGCCGACGCAATGTCGGTACCCCATTGCAGCGGCGACTGGTCGAGCACCGCCAGCAGCTGCGTCTGCGCCTTACATTCGAGCGCCAGATCCTTGCCTTCGCGCAGCGCGCGGCGCCCCTCCCGCGTGGCGTCGTAACACAACAGAATGCGGTTGAACGCGCCCATTTCACTTCTCCTTGTGTCTCCTGCTGCTCTCCCGAGCTCGCCTGTTACATTATTTATATCACGTCGTGATATAAATTGACAGAAAAGCCCATTTGCCCCCTCCGATGGCTCGGGTTGTGTAACCGGACCGTGTTACAAAACGCGTCGACGCCCCCTCCGAAGCCCTCATTTGTCACAATTAGACAGAACTCGTTACAAGGGGCCGATACGCTTGTTACAAACTAATTGTCAGATAGATAGGGTTTGTAACTAGAATTTATTACCTGCTCCGCTGGTTGCTTTCAATCTTATTGCTCGAAAAAAACTATAAAAGCGCTTTCTTCAATCCATTGCGCATACATTCGAGCCATCTCCAAAAAGTCCTTTTATTACTGCACTTTACGCGATATCCCTTGCCCAGAAAGGGAGAGCGGGATGCTCACTGGATCTCCCATCCGGCAAACAGAAAAAATTACCGAACTTATTTGTAACAGCCTGATTATTTTTCGTCTCAGGGATTGATTTCTGGGATCTGCCCTCATACAATTCGCTCCAACATGTTACGAGTTGTAACGTGTTGTATCAAAAAGTCAGGCACCGCCACTCATGAGCGGGCCGACCAAGGGCCATAAAAGTTACAACGGCGCACAACGCCGGGGGGTTAATCGGGGCTTCGGAAAAAAGAAAATGGACCGCAGCAGCGAGACGCTGGATTCAATCCGCGAAATTAACTTGTCGTACCTGATGCTCGCGCAGCGCATGCTGCGCGAGGACAAGCCGGTCGGTATGTTCCGACTGGGCCTGTCGTCGGAACTGGCCGATCTGCTTTCCGGTCTGTCGCTCGCGCAGATCGTTAAGCTGGCCGCTTCCGACCAGCTCCTTTGTTTGTTCCGCTTCGACGACCATGCCATGCTGTCCGCGCTCACGCAGACAACCCGGCATGCCGACGTGGCGGCCACGCACACGGCCATCCTGCTTGCAGGGCAGCCGGCTGTGCAGTTCGCCTGAGGAACGGGTCATGGCGACGAACCGGCGCAGCCTCACAGAAGACGCGCAAGAAGTCTTTCGAGCCATCGCGCTGATCGAACTGGGCGCGCGCATGCAAGTGCTGGAGAGCGAGCTTTCGCTTTCGCGCGACCGCATGATCCGCCTGTATCGCGAGATCCGCGGCGTGTCGCCGCCCAAGGGCATGCTGCCGTTTTCGGCGGATTGGTACATGACGTGGCTGGCGAACATTCATGCTTCGCTGTTCTACAACACGTACCTGTTTTTGAAGAATGAAGCGCGTTGCTCGCATCTCGACGCGCTCACCAAGGGGTTCCGGCTTTATCTGGAACACTGCAGCCACAGCGGGACCGAGCCGGTGCTCGATCTCACTCGCGCATGGACCCTGGTGCGGTTTTTTGATGCCGATATTCTGCAGTTGACGCCTTGCTGCCGCTGTAGCGGCAAGTTCGTCGCGCACCGCCACGACTTGCAGCACAACGTCGTGTGTGGCGCATGCCAGCCGCCTTCGCGCGCGGGCAAGACGAAAAAGGCCGCTGCAGCGCGACGGGGCGCCGAGCAGACCGACCGCAACCTTCCGGAGCAGTCACCGGATGGCATTGCCGAGGCTGCGTAAGCGTAGGAGACCAAAGATCCGGCGGGCGGAGCAAGCTCAAAAAACCGGACGCATCAAACTAGACGCGAAACCGTCCGGCGCTCGGAACGAGGGCCGGACGGCGAAGCGCTTTCTGCCGTTCCCCTCATCTTCAGTTCCGCTTCAAGTCCCGCCCAACGTCTGCCAGACAAGCCACAGATTCGCGGCCGTGATCACGGCGAAGCGCAGCCACGCAATCACCCGCGTGGGCAGCCGGTTCGCGAACGCGCCCGTCAGCGCGCGATCGTTCGTCATGCGGATGAGCGGCCACCGCGCGAACGGCAGTTGCAGGCTCAGCACCACCTGGCTTGCGACCGGCAGCTTGCCCACCGCACCATTGCCGAGCAGCCACACCCCCACGAACGCAGGAATCAGCGCAAGCACGGGCGCGAGCAGCTTGTAGGCGTCTTCGATCTCGGTGACCTGGTTGTGGCCGGTCGCATGAAAGGCCGCCGCCGCGAGAATCAGGATGGCCGCGTTGATCAGCAGCGCGAGCGTGAGCGAGACGATCGTGTCGAGCCGCGACCACCCGATAGCCTGCGCGAGGCTCGCGTGGTCGCGCTTCACGGCGCGCGTCTGCACGATCGACGAATGCAGGTAGAGGTTATGCGGCATGACGGTCGCGCCGAGAACGCCAATGGCGAGATACAGCGGCTCCTTCGACGAGATCGCTTGCCACGAGGGCATCGCGCCCGCGAACACGGCGGGCCAGTGCGGCTTCACGAGCGCCAGTTCGATCACGTAACCGAGGCCGATGGTGGCGATGAGGCCGGCCATGATCGCTTCGAGCGTGCGGAAATTCTTGTCCTTGAGGCCGAGCACGATCACCGTGTCGAACGCGGTGAGCACCACGTCCCATAACATCGAGCAACCCAGCAGCAGATGAAACGCGAGCGCGTCGGCCAGCTCCGAGGCCGGAACCACTTCTTCGCCAGCCTTGACCGCTGGCAGGCTCCCGTCCTGGTACAGCTTGCGCCAATGGAACAACTGGTTCGGGTTCACGCCGTGTTGGCGCGCCACCAACGAAACCGATTTCCCCGGCTCGAAGCTCTCGCGCACCATCGCGAGCTTCTGCTCCGCCGTCCAGCGTCGCCGACGCTCCGGACCCGTCAACACATCCATCACTTCCTGCCTGGTGTTAGCCAAAAACACAGTCTTATGCCTACCCGTAATTTTAAGTGGGAGACGGTGTCCGGTGTTTCAGGGGGCGACTCCACACACTAACCCGTGGCGACCCGTTCTGCAGCGGTGAACATCCGGCTAAGTGAGGCGACGTGTGCTGAGGGTGCATCGATAATGAGCAGCGACTCCGCGATCGCCCTCGCGGTGCTGAGACGCCCCTCCAGCCACCCGCGCAACACGACCTCGGACGTAACGACGATATTGCTGCGCTTTTCCTCGTCCGTCGCCGACACATCGGGTATCTCAGGCACGATATCCGGATCGAAACCGTTCATCGTTGCGTGGAAGAACCCCCACGTGTCATTCTCGATGAGCAGCACGTAGAAGTCGGGCAGACCCAGCAGGGCCTCCTCGCCGTGCGCGCCTTCGATACGTGCCTGTAGCAGATTCAATGCCTCGACGGACGCCATGCGCACGCGTGCCGCGGCAAGCGCACCTTGAACAGCGCCGGGCGGTTCGACCCAACCGGACTCGATTGCCTTTCGGGTTGCCACTGCTACGGACAGCGCCGACCGGTGGCCGACGCTGAATTCAATCTTGAAGTTGCAGATTGCGCACATGGTCCCGTTACGGTGTCACGATGTTGAAGAAGAACTCGAAGTTGTCGAGCCAGGTGACGAACTCGCCGAGCTTCTGGCTATCCCCATCAATCTTCGCCCTACCCGCTATCACCAGGTTATGCATTGTCGCGGCGCCGAGCATCACGTTGTTCAGGTCGTTGCGCGTCATGGTCAGTGACGCATCAGCGGAACCGGACGTGCGTCCCTTCGAATAGTGCAGCGCGGAGTTCTCGACACCGACGAGGTATTTCTCGTTGGTGTCCGTGAGCACGAGATTGAAGGTCAGCGATTTGCCCGCAGCCCGCTCCCCGTTCAGGCGCACGCCGAGGAAGTCGAGAAACAAATCGAGCGGCATCGCACGTATCGTATCCGGATTCTCCGGGCTGCCGATCGGCACCTTGTGCACGCCGTTGCGCAACTCCATCGCGCCCGTCAGGTAGAAATTGCGCCAGCTCGCCGACTCGGACTGGTAACCGAGCTGCTCGTAGGTGTCGGCAAGCAGGTGTTTCGCGGCGACGTTATCCGGTTCCGCGAAGACCACGTGATTGACGACTTCCGCCACCCAACGGTAATCCCCTTTGTCGAAAGAGCCCTGTGCTTTTTTCAACGCCGAATCTGGCCCTCCCATGAATTCGACATAGCGTTTCGCGGACTCGACGGGCGGCAGACGATGCAGATTCGCGGGCACGCCGTCGAAGAAGCCGAGACGCAGGTTGTACTGCGCAACGAGGTCGTGGTAGACGGTACCGTAGTAGCTGCGGCAGTACCAATGCTTCGCGAGGCTATCCGGCAGGCGCAGCATCTCGCCGATCTCGCGAGGCGTATACCCCCCGTTCGCAAGACGCATCGTCTGGTCGTGCAGATAGCGGTACATGTCGCGCTGCGCGCGCAGGAACGGGACGATCCGCTCATTGCCCCAAGTGGGCCAGTAGTGCGATGCGAACAGCACCTGCATGTCGTCGCCGAACATGTCGAGCGCAGTCTGGAGGTACTTCGACCAGAGCAGTGCGTCGCGGACCTTGGCACCTCGCAAAGTATAGAGGTTGTGCAGGGTATGCGTCGCATCTTCTGCCGCACAGAACGCCTTGTACTTCGGTAGATAGAACATGAACTCCGAGGGAGCCTCCGACTCCGGAGCCATCAGGACAACGAACTCAACGCCGTCGAGCGTCAACCGCTGCCCGGTTTTCTCCGCGAAGTGCGTTGGAACCATCAGCGTGATCGCGCCGTTGGAACTCGTCTTCCCGAGTCCACCGTCAACGGTGCCGACGGGGCTGCGCGGCAGCAACATCCCGTACATATACGATGCCCGGCGCCCCATCGCATTGCCGGCAATGACGTTTTCGCTGACTGCCGCTTCAGTAAAGGCCACCGGCGCGACAATCCTTACCTTGCCGGATTTCAGATCGTCGTCGCTGACAATGCCGCGAACCCCGCCGTAGTGGTCGGCGTGACTGTGGGTATAAACGACGTGCGTAATGGGACGCTCGCCGAGATGCGGCACGACCAGATTCTTCCAGACAAACGACGAGACATCTTCAGTGGTGAATGGATCGACGACGATCCAGCCGTTGTCGCCACGAATGATGCTCATCACCGAAAGGTCATACCCGCGGACCTGCCAGATGCCGTCGACAACCGCAAACAGGCCATGATTCATGTTCAGCTTGGCATTGCGCCAGAGGCTGGGATTCACGGTCGCCGGCGAATTGTTTTCCGGACCGCCCGTGATGAACGAAAACTGTGAAAGATCCCAGGCATAGCCTCCCTGGTTACCTGGAATCTTCACGGGCTCGGGCAGCGTTGCGACAAGACCGTGCCTGGCATCCTCGAAATCCTGAGCATCGGCGAAATTGAGGAATTTCGCGTAAGCCGCGTTCGCATCGAGCGTGGCCCGGGTGGGCGGCTTTGCCCCAATGCCGGTGGGGCTTGCGGACGATCCCGTCTGAGCGAATGCATCAGCCCCGACTGAACCGAGGCCTGTCGCCACCCCGGCGACAGCGACATTTTTCAGGAATGCTCTGCGTGTAGCGGGACCAGCCGGTGCGCGTTTATCCGACATGAGCGTTTCTCCAGGCGGTTACTCGTGCGACAGATTCGTTAAGTGATAGCAGGGGCTTATGGCAAGGTCAATCTCAAACTTTGCATCGCAGCGCAGAGGGCGATGCAAGAACACTCCGCAACAATCACTCCTGCCTCGCGCGAGGCGCGAGGCAGACGAGACGTTCAAAAAGCGTCTTTTGGATGCGTTGGTTCAGGCAAGGTTCGATGGGTATTCGAGCGCGCCCGTGCGAGCTGCTGCTGAGCGCTTCAGCAGCAATGCGGCGGCCTGGATCAGCATCGGCACGGCGAGCAGCGCGAACATCGTGCTGACATCGACGTTGGCTTTAAGCATGAGCCCGCCTGCAAGAGGACCCAACATGCCGCCGAAGCGGCCGACGCCGTTCATCCAGGAGATTCCCGTCGTGCGGCCGCTGCTCGAATAGAACGTCGCAGCCAGAGAGGCCATCGACATCAGCGCGCCATTGACGCACATACCCGCCGCGAATGTGCTTGCCGCGAGGAGGCCGAGGTTACCCTTTTGTCCGCCAAGAATCCAGAGAGCCACTCCCCCGCCGGCAACAGCGATTGCAACCACGGTGTTCTTTTCGAATCTACCCATTAACCATCCCAGGCAAAGGGCGCCGAGCGCGCCGCCTAGCGGGTACAGGCTCGTAATGAATGAAGCTTGACTGAGGGTAGCGCCGCTGTCCCGAATCAACAGCGGCATCCAGCCGTTGAGCAGGTAAAACACAAAGCAGGCCGAGGAATAGGCGCACCACAGCATCAATGTACCGAACAGAAAACCCGGTGACAGAATAACTGCGACGCCCACTTTCTTCTGTGATTGTTCGTCCTCCGAAAGCACGAAGTGGCTGCTGTCGAAGGCGACGTCGGGGGCAATTCTTCGCATCACGGCGGCAACGCGTTGCGCTGGCCAGTTTCGCGACACCATGAATCGCAGCGGCTCGGGCAGCACAAAGATCGCGGCGATGGCGAGGCCGAGCGGTATCACGCCGCCGATGATGAAGATGCTTCCCCAGCCATAGACCGGAATCACGATGCCTGCAACGACACCGCATGCCGCCGCACCCAGCATGACACCGCAATTCACGAAATTGACGAGTAGCGAACCACGGCGAGTGGGGGCGTATTCGTGCACCAGTGTCAAACCCACGGGCATAGCCGCGCCGAGCCCGATGCCGGTGACGAAGCGCAGTCCGGTGAGGGCACCAACGCCGCCGACGAATGCAGTCAGAATACTTCCGACTGCCGACGTCATCAGCATGACGATCAATACCCGTTTAGGGCTGGTCCAGTCAGAGAGGGGGCCGCCGAGCAGCGCTCCGACTGTCATCCCCAGCACGCCGGCGCTTATCGCGGTGCCTAATTGGGCTTTCGTAATATGCCACTCGCCGATGAATGACGGTCCTGCAAAGCCGATCGCGACAACGTCATAAGCATCGATCGTTAGGATCAGAAAGCATACTGCTATCACGAACCATTGGTATAGCGAGACCGGACGGTCGTCGATGAATTGCTTGACGTCTACTGTTTGCGGCGCTGAACGCATTCCTGTCTCCTGCTCTTGTTTGCTGTTGATTTCGAGGTGCTGTCGAGATGCCATCGTCCGTGGCGCATAGAGCAAATGAGCGGCCATACACCATTGGACGCTTTCGCGGACCTGACAGCTTGTACGTCGATGCGGCGCTAGAACGTGTGTCGGATGCCGATGTCCGCTCCCGTTGTCGTGCCGGGCACCTCATTCAAGGCGCCGGTGATGCTAAGCCCGGTATCCATTGCTCCGTGGTTGTCCACCAGTCCGACTTGGGCGTAGAGCGAAGTCGTCTTCGAGAGGAAATACTCGGCACCCAAGGCAGCCAGCACCGAGTGATTCGTAGTATGGTCGCGGTCGCTCGTTACCCAGACGCCGCCGTTGACATCGAAAGCCGGCGACACGTAATAAGTGAGCCCGCCGCCATAGACATTGTTGTTAGCCGAACCGGCGACCTTGTAGTTGACAAACGATGCCTTGGCGATGACCGGGCCATACGCGTAGGAAACGCCGAGCATGCGGCCTTCGAAGCCCAGATTGGTTGGAACGGGCGTGTTGGCTGTGCCTCCGGCATTACCGTCGTAAAACGCGGCGTTGGCCGTCAGGCCGCCGTGTTCGTAGTTCACGGCAAATGAATATTGCCGGCCTGCCTGAAAGTCGCCTGGCGACCCGCCCAGCGCCAGCATCGCCCTGCCCTGGAGTCCGGCGAATCGCGGCGTGGTATAGGAGACTGCATTCGAATTGAAGATGCCCGTACCGATAGCGCTATTGACGTAGGGCAACGCGCCGCTGCCGAACAGGGAGAAGGCGCGCGGATCCGACTCGTCGACGGCCAGAAAGAACGGCGAGAATTGCAGCCCCGCCTTGAACTCCCCGAAATTCCCGTCGAGAGCGAGCCAGGCCTGTCGGCCGAACTGATTGCCGTTCGAATTGTTGAGGCCGCCGTTGGCCACGTTGATCCCACTTTCGATCTTGAATTTTGCCTTGAGCCCTCCGCCCAGATCCTCCGTTCCGGTGAAGCCGAAGAACGAAGGAGCGCGCCCGCCATCGATCAGCGAGAAGTTGGAACCGGCATTGCCCCCAGTGGTCGGGGCTAACGTTTTGTTCGTGTAAAGCAAGCCAGCGTCGAGCTCGCCATACAAGGTCACGGAGCTTTGCGCATATGCCGCTCCGCTCGTCACTCCCATCAGTGCCAATGCCAGAAGTGTTCTATTCATTACATCCGTCTCCATTCCTTCGTTGTACTTATGTTATTTAAAAAATTCCGGCATTTCTGCTGTTACCCCATGAAGTTCGATAGCAACGCCTTACTGCTCAGCGGTTGAAGATTCAGTCCGGGTAGGCCGATGTACTCAGCCGCACGGGAAGTTCTGGTGTCGACGGTGACCGTCAAGACGCGACACGGCTTTCCTTTTGGGGATCACCCATTTTTCGTCGGTGCTGCCAGTTCGATCACGGCATCGGCCGCAAACGCACCTTCTCCGTCAGGCATCGCAAAGACCGGATTGAGGTCGATTGATAGCAGCCTGGGTCCTGCCGCCACCGCGAACTGCGAGAGCTTCGACAGCATTTTCGCCAGCGCGGCGATATCGGCCAGAGGCCGGCCTCGCGCGCCGAGCAACAGGCTCGAGCTACGAATCGAGCGGATCATCTGTTCGGCCACGCTTTCGTCGAATGGGCAGCGGTGCAGCACGACATCATTGAGAATCTCGACGAACACGCCGCCCATTCCGAACATCGCGACCGGACCAAATACGGCGTCACGTTGGATACCCATGACACATTCCACGCCCTGAGTGATCTGCCGGGCCACCAGCACGCCTTCCAGGCGGGCCTGCGGTGCGGCCTCATGGGCGCGTGCCAGCAAGGTGGCAAAGCCCGCGCGCACTGCCTCTTCATCGCCCACGTTGAGAAGCACGCCGCCAATGTCCGACTTGTGCAGAATGTCAGGCGAAAGGATTTTCAGCACCACCGGAAAGCCGATCTCCCGAGCGGCCGCCACTGCATCTTCTGGCTGTGCGCACGCGCGTTCCGGCGCGTTGACGATTCCGGCGCCAGCAAGGAGCCGCTTGGCCTGCAATTCGTTCGGTGTGTCGGCCGGCAGCACCACCGGCGGCAACGCCTGTGGTGCTGCCCGCGGCGCTTGCGCAAAGGCGCGGCCGAAACGGCTCATGGCGCCAATGGCGACCACAGCGCGCGTCGGATCCTCGAAGACCGTGAAGCCATCCTCCTCATAGGCGCGCAGCACGTCGCCCGGGCCCTGAAGCACGAGTACGTACAGGCGGTCCGGGTGGCGGGCACGCACTGCGGCCAACTGCTCCCGCAGACGCGGCGCTACGGATGGCGTCGCGCCGGCGTAGGTAAAGAATCCGAGGACAGCCTGATACCCCCCCTCGCCGACCATCGTCTCGGCGAACGGCTCGATAAGAGACAGATCGTTGACGAACTGCGCGGTGGTGTCGACCGGATTGCGCGGCGCGCAAAATGGCAGCAGTTTGAGCAGTTTCTCTTGCGCCGCGCGCGGCATTTCCGGTAGCGACAAGCCGAGGTCTTCGGCTGCGTCCGAAATGATCACGCCGGCACCGCCGCTGACGGTAATGACGCCAAGCGTATTGGCCACCGGGTACACGCCGCGCGCGGCGAGGCGCACGATGTCAAGCAATTCCTCGGTGGTGCGTGCACGCACTACGCCGAGTTCGTTCAGCACGGCATCCACTACCGCATCGTTACCGGCGATCGAAGCGGTATGCGAGCGCGCCGCTGCGCTGCCGACGTCGCTGCGGCCGACCTTCATCATCACGACCGGCTTGCGTGCGCTGCGCGCGGCCTGAAGCGCTTCAACCAGCCCCTCGCCGTCGTTGATACCTTCGGCATAAAGGGCAATCACGCCGGTGTTCGGGTCGTCGACCAGCAGTCGGACCATATCGCCCAGCGTCAGGTCCCCTTCATTGCCGGTCATCGCTATGGTAGACAGTCCAATGTTCGCAGCCCGAGCCGCGTTTAGCAGATGGCCGCCGTAGGCACCGGACTGACTGACCACGCTGACGCAACCTGTGCGTATCTGGCCGAGCAAGATGCTTGAGGCAAAGCTACCGATAAAGCCGCTGTGGAGGTTGATGATCCCGAGCGCGTTCGGTCCGAGCACGCGCATGCCGCTGCGCCGCGCGATGGCGACCACTTCGGCTTGCAATGCCTCGCCTTCGGCCCCGGTTTCGGCAAAGCCCGCGCTGAACAGGATCGCCACGCGAACGCCGCGCGTCGCCAGCGCGCTGACGGCTTCCAGCACCAGGCTTGCCTGCACCGCCACGATCGCGACCTCCGGCACTTCAGGCAGATCGGCGATCGAAGCGTAAGCGGGCAGGCCCTGTACCTCTCGCCGGTTCGGGTTGACCGGCAGGATGCGCCCGGTGAAGCCCAGCTTGAGCATGGCGGCTATCGGTCGTCCGCCAATGCGGGCTGCGTCGTCCGACGCGCCAATGACGGCAACCGAGCGTGGATTCAGGAGACAGTCGATAGGAGTGCTTGTGGTCATGAATCTGTATCCGGGTTCGTGAACGTTCATCGGGAGCCGTTCGGGAGAGATCCCCTCTGCGGCTCCTGCTTTCGCAATTCAATCGGGCGATCCTGCCGACGTCAGAACGTGGCGTCGCCTTCCAGCAACCGGCGAGCAATGGTGCGGCGCTGAATCTCGGACGTGCCGTCGGGAATGCGCATGGTGCGCGCCCAACGATAACCCGCCTCAAGTCGCAGCTCGTTGGTAAGGCCCATGCCGCCGTGGATCTGGATGGCGCGATCCATGACGCGGCCCACCATTTCAGTGGCCGATGCCTTGACGATCGACACTTCCTTGGTGGCGGGCCGGCTCTCGTCGATTAGCCAGGCACAATGCCGGATCATGGACTTGCTGGCGTAGATGTCCATCGCGCACTCCGCCAGCATGAACTGCACGGCCTGGTGTTCTGCGATCGGTTGGCCGAAGGTCTTGCGGACCTGCGCATAGGCCAGCGCCTGGTCCAGTGCCCAGCGCGCCAGACCAAGGCATGACGCCGCCATGCTCAGGCGTCCGGCATTGACGCCGTCGAGTGCCACGGACAGCCCGCGGTCCACCGGGCCGAGACGTTGGGCATCGGGCACCCGCACGTTGTCGAGCGCAACAATGCCGATTTCGGCGCCCAGATGCCCCATGACCGGAATCACACCCGGCACCGAGAATCCCCGCGTATCGGTGCGCAAAAAGAAGCCGGTAATGCCGCCGCGGTGCGCACGCGCTTTCTCTTCGTCCGTGACGGCGAAGATCATCGCGTAATCCGCGTAGGGGGCGTTGGTGATCCACTGCTTGCTGCCGTTGATGACCCAGTGGTCGCCGTCGCGCACGGCGCGGGTGCGCATGCCGAAGACATCGGAGCCTGCATCCGGTTCGCTCAGGCCGAAGCACATAGTCTTGTCGCCGCTGGCGAGTGCCGCGTGGCAGGTTGCCAGCACGGCCGGGTCGAGGTGCCGGAGCACCGGCGACAATCCGTTCGTAAAGGGCGACGGCAGCACGACGGTCTGCACCAGATGGCGTCCCGGTCCGCAGTGCGCGTTCAGACGTTCCTGGATATAGACGGCTGCCTGCGCGCCCAGCCCGCCGCCGCCGAGGGATTCGTCGGCGAGCGCGGTATAGAAACCCAGTTCGGCCGAACGCATGCGGACCTGCCGGCGCAGGGCCAGCACCGCGGGGCTGTAGCGGCCGTCCTCGCCATAGAGGGTCCGTTCGCTGCCAAGCAGGGCGCGGTGTTCCTGTTCGAGTCCCGCCACTTCACGGTCGACGAAGCGGATCAGCGCGTCGCCGAAATCAACCCATTCGCTAGGTACGTCGAAGTTCATTGGAATGCCTCCTTGTCTCTGTTATGCGGTCGGTGCATGGTCGGGCCGCTGTCAGTGGGCAACACCTGTCCGGCAGGCAAACGCGCGCCACGCATGCATCGGGCAGGCGTTCGTCAGCACGGACTCGTCATACCGGCGTAAAGGTCGGCACCGGTGGGCCGTCGTCCGTCGGCGAAAACCTGACCCGCACTTTCTGCCCGATGTGCAGCGAATCGAGATCGCAGTCGACGATATGGGTCATCATCGAAACCCCTTCGTCCAGCGCGACATAGGCGATGCAAAACGGGGTGGGGCCGGCCCGGCGCGTGACGCTGTACGTGTAGATGGTGCCGAGGCCGCTCGCCTCTCTCCAGTGGGTGGTGCCCATGCAGAACGGGCACAGCACGCGCGGATACCAATGGGGCTTGCCACAGTCATCGCAGTACTTCACCAGCAACCGGTCCTCGCGCGCGGCCTGCCAGAATTCGGCACTGTCGGGCAGTTCGGCCGGCGCCTTCAGCGCGCGCGGGATGTAAGGGGACGTCATGTCATTGCTCCCGTTCGAGGATCAAGGTGGCGCTGCCGTGGCGCGAGCCGAGGTAGCCGCCCATTCCCTGAGCAAGCGCCAGGTCGCAGTTCGGGACCTGTACCGCCGGATGCGCCTCGCCGCGCAATTGCCGCACCGCTTCGATGACTTTGGTGATGCCGCCACGGTTGGCCGGATGGTTGTTGCACAGGCCGCCGCCATCGGTGTTGACGGGCAACCGGCCGATACCGGAAATCAGGTTGCCGTCGGCGACGAATCTGCCGCCCTCTCCTTTCCTGCAAAAGCCGAGGTCTTCGAGCTGCATCAGGACCGTGATGGTGAAGCTGTCGTAGATCGAGGCGTACTTGATATCGGCAGGCGTCACACCCGCTTCGGCGAAGGCGGCTGCGCCGGAGCGCTGCGCCGCCGACCAGGTCAGGTCGACCTTGCCGCCAAGCTGACCCTTGATAGCCTCACCGGCGCCGCGGATCTTGACTGCACGACGCGCGAGCGTGGCGGCAATCTCCGGGCGGGTCACGACCAATGCACCGCCGCCGTCGGACACGACACAGCAGTCGAGCCGGCGCAGCGGATCGGAAACCAGCGGCGAAGCCAGGACGTCTTCCACCGTGACCAGGTCGCGCAGCATGGCATCAGGGTTGTGCTGCGCGTGGTGAGAGGCGGCCACCTTGACCCACGCCAGTTGCTCGCTGGTCGTGCCGAACTCGTACATGTGACGCATCGCTGCCATGGCGTAGAGGTTGACTGTCAGCGGCTGGAACGGCGTCTCGAAGGGCAAGTCCGGCAAGTCCTTGCCGAAGTTGCGCGCCTGCGTGCCGGTGGAGCCTTCGGAGCGTGGGCGACCCGCCAGCGTAATCAGCGCGACATTGCACTTGCCTGCCGCGATGGCCTGCGCCGCGTGCGAAACATGTGCGAGATAGACGCATCCGCCCATGTCGGTGGAATCCACGTGACGCACGTTCAGGCCCAGATAGTCGACCATATTGACCGGGCCGAGGCCCGGCGCGTCGCTGGCGCAGAAATAGCCGTCGACATCATGCAGGGACAGGCCCGCGTCTTTGAGCGCGCCCTTCGCGCATTCGGCATGCAATTGCGGGACTGTCTTGTCCGGCGCCTTGCGGGTCGGGTGCTCGTAAGCCCCGACGATATAGGCCTTGCCGTTTATGCTCATGCTCGTTCTTCCGATGGGTCAGAGGGTGCGTTGTGCCAGTCAGATCGGGTCCCAGTTGATGACGTCGGGCGAACGCTCCAGCTTGAAGAAGCTGTTGCGCATCGCGGGCACGGCAACTTCCGCGATCGATTCCGACGTCCAGCCATCGCTCATGTGCACCGAGCGCAGCGGCCGCGACTGGCTCATCAGCATCAGCTCATTGGCGCGCACGGCGAATATCTGGCCGCTCACATCGCGCGCGGCGTCGCTCGCGAGAAACACGGCCATCGGTGCGATCTTGCTGGCCTCCATCTTTTGCAGCTTCGCTACGCGCGCCTGCTCTTCCGGCGTTGCCGACGGAATGGAACTGGTCATGCGGCTCCACGCGAACGGGGCGATGCAGTTGGAGCGCACGTTGAAGCGGGCCATGTCGAGTGCGATCGACTTGGACAGGGCCACGATGCCGAGCTTGGCGGCGGCGTAGTTGGCTTGTCCCAGGTTGCCGATCAGGCCCGAAGTCGACGTCATATGGATGTAGGCGCCGCTCTCCTGGTCCTTGAAATGATTGGCGGCCGCACGACTGATGAAGAAGGTGCCGTTCAGGTGCACGTCGATCACTGAACGCCACTCTTCCTCGTTCATCTTGAAGAACATGCGGTCGCGCAGGTTTCCGGCGTTGTTGACCACAGCGTCGATGCGGCCATACCTGTCGAGGGCGCACTGAATGATGGCGTGTGCACCGTTCCACGTTGAGACGCTATCCTGGTTTGCCACCGCATCGCCCCCGGCGGTGCGGATCTCGTCGACAACGCGCTGGGCCAGCCCCGGGTCGCCGCCCTCTCCCGACATCGAAACGCCGAGGTCGTTGACGATGACTTTTGCACCGGCTGCCCCCATGGCGAGGGCAACACTGCGCCCGATTCCACCACCCGCGCCCGTCACCACGACGACCTTGCCCTGCAAGGATGAATTCATTTGTCTCGCTCCTTTTTCAACCGGTTGATTACAAAAGACCTAGCGAATCGCGCCCAGGCCTCGCAAGTGTTCGATGTCCTGCGGACCGTATCCGGCAGCGCGCATGATTCCGTCGGTGTGTTCGCCGAGCAGCGGCGCACGGTGGCGGACCGCGCCTGGCGTGCCGCTCAACTTGATCGGCACGCCCGCGATCTTGACCGGCATCGCGGAGCCCGGCTGCTCGACTTCGACCAGCATTTCGCGCACGCCGTAGTGCGGATCGTCGAAGATTTCCGCCGACGTATAGACGGGCCCGAACGGCACGCTGCCGCCAATGCATCGCGCCAGCTCTTCCTTGGTGCGAACGCGGGTGAACGCCTCAATCGCCTCGACCACGCGTGACGCGTTTTGCACGCGCGCCGCGTTCGTGGCGAACGCTTCATCGACGACCAGTTCCGGACGACCGATCGCCAAAGCGAGCTTCTCCCAGAAACCATCGTGCGCGCAGGCGATCGACACCCAGCCGTCACGTGCGCGAAACAGCCCGAACGGGCAAAGCAGCGGATGGCGGTTGCCTTCGGGCGCAGGCACGATGCCGGTATAAGAAGTCTGGTAGACAATGCGCTCGCACATCGCCAGCACGCAGTCGGTCATCGCCACGTCGACGAACTGGCCTTCGCCGGTTTCGCGAACGCGATGCACGGCGGCGAGAATGCCGACGCACAGCATCAGCGCCGGTACCGTATCGCCCACGCCCGGGCCAATCTTGGTCGGTGTATCGTGGTCCGGTCCGGTGATGCCCATCATGCCCCCCATGGCCTGGGATACCACGTCGTAGGCAGGCCACTCCGCATACGGGCTGGCGCCGCTGCGCGGGTCGCCGAAGCCGCGTACCGCGCCGTAGACCAGACGCGGATTCGTTTCGCGCAGCCGTTCATACGACAGGCCGAGCCGCTCCATCACGCCGGTGCGAAAGTTCTCGACTACGATGTCGGCGCCGTCGATCAGCCTGCGCACGACCTCCAGTCCATGAGTCGTCTTCAGGTCCACGGCGATCGACCGCTTGTTGCGATTGACGCTTTGGAAATAGCCGCCGAATTCGCGCAGCGAGTCGTCCTCGCGAAACGGGCCGTTGATGCGGGTACCGTCGCCGCTCATCGGCTCGACCTTGATGACCTCGGCGCCGTGGTCGGCGAGGATCTGCGTGCAAAATGGGCCGGCCAGCATCTGCGTCAGATCGATCACGCGAAGTCCCGCGAGCGCGCCTGTCAGGGGGCGCGATGCCTGCATACGGTCTTCCATCTGTTGTCTCCGTTTTCGTGCTGCATCGTTGCGCAGCGGCGGGGCTACGCTGCGGCCGGGCTCATCAGCGCATGGATGCGCGCATAGAGCTCACGCGCCGGCAACGTATGCAACTGTGCGACAAAGTCCCAGAGTTCCTTCGCCGGTGCCTCGCCGATCAGGGCCGCGGCCTTGGTTCTCAGCCTGGCCAGTTGTCGCGTGTACGGCATGGCATCGGCGAGCTCGACCGTGTGTTCGAGACAAGCGCCGGCATGCGTCGCGATGGTGGCGCGGCATGCGGTATCGGCGACGGCTGGATCGGCATGAATCGAGGTGCGTCGAGCCAGGCTGACGAGGGCGGGGTCTGTGCACGCCGCGTCCGAAAACGAGCGTAGCGACGCCGTATCGACACCGGCCAGTACCATCGCCGCAGTGAACGCAAGGCTGAACTTCGCTTCGAGTCCGGTGCGAGGCTGCTCAATGCAGCAAACCGGCAGCCATTGCGGGTTGATGCGAAGGCTGATGGCGGCGACGTCCGCAGGCTTCACGTCGTGCCCGGCACGCAACGCCAGCAGCGCTTCCAGCGCCGGGTGGGTACCGTGGCAGCAGGCGTGGAATTTGTACTGCACGTCGACGAACCGGAACTGTTGTGGCAGGCCGTCGAATGGCCCGGCAACGTTGTCCTGCCGCGCGCCGTGGCTGGCTGCGAAGCCGCCCGCACATTCGATCGCATCGGGCCGCGAGACGAAACCCAGCGAGGCGAGCGTGGCGGCTTCCACGCCGCTCGCGGCCGCCATGCCCGCATGAAACGGTTTGCCCATGGTGCCGAACTGACATTTGAGTCCGGACGCCCGGGTAGCCGCAATGCCAAGCGCATGGGCAGCCTGCGTGGCGTCGAGCCCCAGCAACCGAGCACATGCCGCCGTCGCGCCGAACGCACCGGACGTCGCAGTCTGATGAAACCCCGCGTTGTAGTGCGCGCGCCCCAGCCAGGCGCCCACCCGGCAGGTGGTCTCGAGGCCGCACAGGAGCGCTTCAAGCAAGGCGTTGCCATCGGCCTGCTGCTGCTCGGCAATAGCCAGTGTCGCGGGCAGGACGGCGACTGTTGGATGACCCACGAAAGCGAAATGGGTGTCGTCGTAGTCGAGCGCGTGCCCGACCGTGCCGTTCAACAAGGCGGCAGCGCGCGCCGGCACGCGCTGCCGGATGCCGAACGCACTGGCCTCGGGCGTGCCGCCTTCGCGCGTCACCAGTTCGCGTGCGATTTTGCTGACCGGTTCATGCCGACCCGCCAACGCGACGGCGAAATAGTCGTAGAACGAGAGCCTCGCGAAATCGAGCGCGTGTTCCGGGAATTCGATCGACCGGTCGACGGCAAAGCGAGCCGCCTGTGCGGTGACCCCGTCTGAGGTTTGCAATGTGGATGGATTCAACGAGAGCCCCTGGCGGTTACGCTGCGATCTTGCCGAGCATGGCGTCGGAAATGATCCGCATCTGGATTTCCGATGTGCCCTCGAAGATTTTGGTCAGGCGCGCATCGCGCCAGTAACGCTCCGCCGCGAAGTGGGTCGTGTAGCCGGCGCCACCATGGATCTGCAGACCTTCGCTCGTGACCCGCTCCGACATTTCGCTCGCGAACAGTTTGACCATGGCCGCTTCCGTGTCGCAGCGCTCGCCTTCGTCGATCTTTTCGCAGACCGAGTACAACAGCGCGCGTGAAGCTTCGATCTGGGTGGCCATGTCGGCCAGCTTGAAGCGGATAGCCTGGAAGTTGCCAATCGGCGAACCGAACTGGGCGCGCTCGCGCGCATAGTGCAGCGAGTCCTCCAGACTGCCCTGGGCGAGACCAATGGAGCGCGCCGCGGTATGCGCGCGTGCCGTTTCCAGGCCAGCGGTGGCGAGATAGAAGGCCTTGCCCTCTTCTCCCACCCTCATCGAGTCCGGTACGCGGCAGCCATCGAATGCCAGTTCCCAGGTAGTCCAGCCGTGGTAGCCAATCTTGGGAATCACGCTGCCCTTGACCCCTTCGGGCAACTGGCCGCGAGGCTTCTCGACCATGAAGGCGGAGAGGCCGCGGTGGCGAGCCTTCGGGTCGATCACGGGATCGGTTCGCGCGATGACGAGGATGAAGTCGGCCTCGTCCGCGAACGTGCACCAATACTTGCTGCCGGTGATCTCCCACTCGTCGCCGACTCGCACTGCGCGGCAAGAAATATTCGCCACGTCGGAGCCCGCATTCGGCTCCGACAGCGAGAATGCGCCGAGGAATTCGCCGCGAGCCATGCGCGGCAAATACTCGGCTTTTTTCTCCGGCGACAGATTTTTCAAGGCGCCGATCAAGCCGTTGCCACGCGCGATCAGGCTGCCCACGCTCATCCAGCCGCGCGACAGTTGCTCCGCCACGAGACAGTACTCGTATGCACCAAGGCCGAGCCCCCCGTATTCCTCGGGAATCAGGATGCCGAAGTAACCCAGCTCGCCCATCGCTTCGATCAGCTCGCGCGGGATCTGACCTTTTTCCGGATCGAGTTTGTTAGCGATCGGCAGCACACGTTCCATCGTGAATTGATGCGCGGCTTCCTGGATCATGCGGCGCTCTTCGGTCAATTTTTGCACTGGGCCTGCCCCTTTTTGACGTTTGCCTTACGGAGTTTGATCGATGACTATGTGCGTACATATTAGCAACGTCACGGTGATAAGTGACACGCGGGTTTTTCCCACCCCCCCAAATCGGGTGGCTGTAGCGCGGCCAAGCAAAAACGCTCATGCGCGACGGTGAAGTGCCGGTTGACACGGTTCGATCAGGCCGCCATTATGTACGTACATTTTAACCATTCGCGATGAGCGGCGATCAAGAATTCCTGACCGGAGGAGAGCGATGCGCAAGGACAGGGCGGGAAATTACTTCGAAGACTTTCGCGTGGGCATGAGAATTCGTCATGCCACGCCGCGGACGCTGACGGAAGGCGATCGAAGCCTCTATATCGGACTTACCGGCAGCCGTACGGCGCTCTGCACCGCCGAGACCAACGCGCAGCGGCTAGGCTTCGATCGCCGCCCACTGGAAGACTTACTGGTGTTCAACACGGCATTCGGCAAGACGGTGCCGGACATCTCGCTCAATGCCGTGGCCAACCTTGGCTACTCGGATGTCCGTTTCCTCGCTCCCGTGTATCCAGGCGACACGCTGACTGTGGAGACCGAGATCCTCGGTCTGAAGGAAAACGCCAGCCGCAAGACCGGAGTGGTCTACGTGCGTTCGACAGCGAGCAATCAACTCGGACTGAACGTGCTGACGTGGATCCGCTGGGTGATGGTGCACAAGCGCGACCCTGGCGCGCCCTGCGGCGAGGCCGTCGTTCCCACGCTGAATGCCAGCGTACCGACTGAGCGTCTGCCTTGTGGCGACTACAGCGCACGGGTGCGCGAGATTGGCTCCATGACCGGTGTGTCCGCGCTTTGGGACGACTACGCGGCTGGCGAACGAATCGATCATCCGGGTGCAATGACCGTCAACGAGAGCGACCATAGCATCGCCACGCGCCTATATCAGAACACGGCAAAAGCACACTTTGACGGCTTCGCCGCGACCGCGAGGGGCACGAAGCGGCTGGTCTATGGCGGTCACGTCATGTCGATCTGCAAGGCGCTGGCGTATGACGGGCTGGAGAACGGTCTGTCGATCCTGGCGATCAATGGCGGCAGTCACGTCAACCCGACCTACGCAGGCGACACCATCGCCTGCTCGACCATGGTACTGGACAAGATCGACCTCGGCCTCGGGCACATTGGCGGACTCCGCCTGCGTACCATCGGCGTCAAGAATGCTGCCGCGTCATCGATTGCATTTCCCGACGCGGGGGGGACACGGCCCATCCATCCGGAGCATGTCGTGCTCGATCTCGACTACACGATTGCCATTCCCAGATAGTTCACCCATTCCAGTTATCGGAGAATCTCATGGCTGCTACCACGCATCCGCGCGACGCGCTCTTTGCCGGCGAAAAGGCATTCCCGGTCCTTGCAGCGTGCGAGCATTTCGCCGGCAGCGAAAAGTTGATCGGCAAGGCGATGGACCTGCACGTGGAGTACGGTCCTGTTTTTGACATTACCTGCGACTGCGAGGACGGCGCCGTCACCGGCGAGGAGCGCGAGCATGCTGCGATGGTGGCGCGCATGATCAATTCGGGGCGTAACCGATTCGGCAGAGCGGGTGCGCGCATCCACGATCCTGCGCATCCAGCCTGGCGAGCGGACGTGGACATCATCGTTGGCGAAGCCGCGGAAAAAGTCGCCTACATCACGATCCCCAAAGCGACCCATCATGAGCAGGTCGCAGAGGTGATCGACTATATCGGCAACGCGGCACGCAGGGCGGGAACGAGCCGCGCGATCCCGATTCATGCCCTGATTGAAACACATGGCGCGTTGCGCGACGTCTTTCACATCGCGTCCTTGCCGCATATCGAAGTGCTGGACTTTGGACTCATGGATTTCGTCAGCGGACATCACGGCGCCATACCCGCTATGGCCATGCGCAGCCCGGGCCAGTTCGAGCATGCGCTGCTTGCGCGGGCCAAGGCGGACATCGTGGCCGCCGCGCTGGCCAATGGCATCGTGCCCGCGCATAACGTGTGTCTTAACCTCAAGAATGCTGAAGCGATCGCGAGTGACGCGGCCCGCGCCCGCAACGAATTTGGTTTTCTACGGATGTGGAGCATCTATCCGGCACAGATCGCACCTATCGTCAATGCCATGCGTCCGGACCTCACGGAAGTGGCCGATGCGTCCGGGATTCTGATTGCCGCGCAGAACGCCGGCTGGGGTCCAATCCAGTACCAGGGCGAATTGCACGACCGCGCAACCTATCGCTATTTTTGGGCCGTGCTTGAAAAAGCGAAAATCACTGGGATGGCGCTGCCAGCCGAAGCCATGCAGCGGTTCTTCCAGGACTGAACGCCTGTGCGATGCCGGCGCTGGCCTGCGCCCGGGGCGATGACTCGACGCGCGTATAATCAGCTCCCTGATTGATAGCCACGCCCGACTTACGCACCAACACAGTAGCCCATGCGCGCCACCTCGAAAGGCAACCAGATCGATTCACCCGGCTCGTCCACACGCTACGCCGAACTGGCCAGCGCGCTGGTCAAGGACATCGTGGCTGGGCGCCACGTGGTGGGCAGCCTGCTGCCCACCGAACACGAATTGGCCGAGCAGCGCGGCGTAAGCCGTCATACCGTACGCGCCGCGCTCAAGCTGCTACAGGACCTCGGCTACATCACGCGCAAGAAGTCAGTCGGCACGCTGGTTGAGAGCGCCAATCCGGAAACCGCGTATACGCAGTCGTTCGGAACCGCGGAGGATCTCGTGCGAGTCGCGGCAACGGAAGTGCGGGCCATCGAGAACGAGCACCGGGTCACGCTGGATCGTGCCGCCGCTCGGCGCCTCGAAGCACCGGTCGGTAGCGAATGGCTGCTGTTTGCCGGTACCCGCGTCGACGTCAGGAAGGGACGAACGCCTGTGGCCTGGGCCGATATCTACATTGATGTGACGCTTGCTCGCATCGCGAAGGCGGTTCGGAACAATCCCGAAGTGCTGGTCAGTTTCCTGATCGAGCGAGAGGCCGGCCAGGTCATTGCAGAAATCCGGCAGGTCGTGACGGCGACCCTGATCGAAGTGCCGCTTGCCCGCGTGCTCGGCGTAGCAGCCGGATCGGCTGGCTTGAGGCTCGTGCGCCACTACAAAGACGCAGCGGGAAAAATCCTCGAAATCACCGACACGATTTATCCCGCCGACCGGGTGTCCGTCGCGTCGCAGTTGAAGCGAAGCAAAGCGCCGCTTTGAGTCGCGGTCTGCTGGCTGGCTCGAGTAACTTGCAGACACCACATTCCGCCTGCCCCCCCTCAACTCCCCTCACCGCTTCCTCACCACCAGATTGCCGTCGCTCAGGTTGCGGCCTCCTGCGCTGCGAAGTACCGGACGTCTTGCACCATCTCGCCCCCTGTTTTCGGGGGGATTTCTCGTCATCAACGACCTCGACCCGGAGCCCGCTCAAGAGGCGGTCGAAGCGCTCAAGGCCAGCGGTGCGCAAGCCGTAGCCTGCGTAGGCAACGTGACGGCGCCCGACTTCGCCGAGCGGTTTGTCAACACGGCCATGAGCACGTTCGGGAGCATCGATATCCTCGTCAACAACGCTGGTTTCACATGGGACGACGTGATCCAGAAGATGAGCGACGAGCAGTGGTACGCCGTCCTCGACTGCCACATGACGGCACCGTTCCGCATCCTGCGCGCCGCGTATCCGCACATCAAGGCGCTGCATGCCGCCGACAAGGAGGCGGGCCGCGAGGTGTACCGCAAAGTCGTGAACATCTCCTCGACGTCGGCGCTCAACGGCAACGCGGGGCAGATGAACTATTCGTCGGCCAAGGCTGGCGTGATCGGGATGACGCGTGCGCTCGCCCGCGAGTGGGGCCGCTTCAATGTCAACGTCAACGCGGTGGCGTTCGGCCTGATTCACACTCGCATGACGGTGAGCACGGAATCCGCCCAAACGGTCAAAATCGAGGGCCGCGACATTCGCGTCGGCCTGAACGCCGAGATGCTCAAGACCCACGCGCAGCGCAACCCGCTCGGACGAGGCGGCACGCCTGAAGAGGCGGCAGGCGGCGTGTATCTGTTTTGCTCGCCCGAGTCGAACTACATCACGGGTCAAACCATCGCCGTGGCCGGCAACGTCCAGTAAGCTGGCACTGCCATCCCGCAGCAATCCATCAAGGCTCCGGCCGGCCGCGCTTTTCTTCCACGCGGCCGGCGTTCATCACTGCGCTACTCTTGCGGCCCACGCCTCCGGCATCGCGCCGGCACTCGGCGAACCACCAGCATCGGATTCACATGCCTTCCATCACGACCGGATAGCGCACGAAGGTGCCGCCGTCTGCTGCAAGCGCACGGATCGACCGCGCACTGACTACGCGCTGCGCGCTGGCCCACTCGGCGACGCTGTCCTTGCTCGCCACAGCCTGCCCGCCTGCCGCCTGGATCTCCGCCACGACGTGGTCCGCAGGCGCCGCGTCCGTGCCCGCACCGGTCACGATCATCACCTTGCCATCCATTCCTTTATTCATTTAATCGGAATCCTTATCGATATTGCCATTTCTTGCTGCCACCGGACGCGCAACCCGGTCGTTGCGCCGTGCGGATCAGCTGCCTTTGCCCTTGCGTGCCGGAATCTCGTTGCGCTCGTCCTGGGTCAGAACGAGATCCCACAGTTGCTGGCCGATGGGATGCTGGCGCTCCTCATACAGATGCGCGAGCAGACCGGCAGCCCGGCCCACCAGCATGAAGCCGCGAGCAAGGAGCGGCTCGAGCTTCATGTCGCCGATGATCGCGCCAATTGCGCCGACCGCGTTGATGGGCAGGTTCTTACCCATCTCATGTCGGAAGACGCGCTCGATGGCGTACATCAGGCGCCAATGCTTGCCGAAGTAGCCGTTCTGCCGCGACACCTCGGCCAGCGTCGGCACCCGCGGATCACCGTGCACGTGGATCGGATGGCCGACACCGTAGATTGGCTGCTTCTTTTCGCGCGAGGTGCGGATCGCCGTGCGTGCGCAGTCCAGCACGGCTTCGTCCGAGGCGTCATCCGCCAACTCTCGTGCGGCGTCAATCAGCAGCTCCGCCGAATTCTGCGTCGTGCCGAGAAACACACTGCCCGCGCCGAGCAGACCGGCGGCCACCGCTGCCTGCATTGCTTCCGGCGCGCCCAGATAGGTGAGCCGCGCGCTCATCGCGCTCGGGGTAAGGCCGTGATCGCACGCCGTGACGAGAATCAGGTTCACCATCCGCTTCTCGCGCTCTTCGGGAAGGCGATTGAGGATGGTGAGCATCATCATGTCGACGAAGTCGAGCTTGCCGAGCAGCTCCAGCGAGAGATCCTTGCCACGCACCGTGATCTTGTCGATCGTGGTGTAGCCAATTTCAGTGGTAATCATGCAGTTTCCCGATCAGGTTGTATCAAGCCGCTGGCCGCCGCAGCAGCATCATCCGCGCGTCGCATTCGCAGACGATTTCGTTGTGCTGGTTGATCGCGACGCGCCGGAAATCGACGATCCCGCGCGCCGGATTCGAGGTCTCGCGCCGGCCGCTCACCTCGATGCGCCCATGCAGCGTGTCGCCGATCAGCGTGGGCTTGGGAAAGCGAAACGACATCTCGAGCAGCCCGATCAACGAGGGTTCGAGCAACTGATTGACGACGGTGCGCGTATTGAGTCCCGAGAGGATCGAGGCGACCAGCATCCCGTGCGCGATCCGCGTGCCCCACGGCGTGCTGGCCGCATAATGCGCGTCGACATGCACTCGGTTGTAGTCCGCACTGAGCGCTGCGAAGTTCGTCACGTCCGCTTCCGTCACCGTGCGGCTGGCGGTCTCGAACGCGAGACCGGGCTCCATGTCTTCCCAGTAATAGCGCAGGTCGCCAAGGGCGTGAGGCGCAACTGTGTGTGTCGTGGACATCGTCGCTCCTCAAGAGATGGCCGACATGCCGAGCACTTCACGCCCGACGATCAGCGTCTGGATCTCGGCGGTGCCCTCCGGAATCGTGCCGCCGCTCGTATCGCGGAAGATACGTTCGAGCGGATATTCGGTGGAGTAGCCAATGCCGCCGTGCACGGAGATGGCGATCTTGGCCACCTCGTGCGCCGCCTCCGCCGCATAGAGCTTCGCAATCGAGCACTCGATGCGCGAGGGCAAGCCCTTCTGCAGCGAAACGGCCGCCTTGTAGCCCAGCGCGCGGGCCGCCTCGGTACGCACCATCATGTCCACGATATGCTTTTGTACGAGCTGGAATTCGCCGATCGTCCTGCCGAACTGCTTGCGCGTCTTCGCATACTCCACGGACAGATCGAGCGCGGCCTGGGCTGCACCGACCGCACCCATCGCAATGTTCATGCGGCCATAGTTGAGCCCGACCGACATCGCCTTGAGCGCCGAGCCTTCCGCGCCGAGCAGATTGGCCTTCGGGATGCGGACGTTGTCGAAGAAAAGCTCGGAGGTGCCCGACGCCTTGAGCACCATCTTGTCGACGAGGCGCGCGTCGATCGGTGTGCTGGCCTTGTCCACGAGAAACAGCGAGTGAGCGCCGTCCGAGGTTGCGCTATAGGTGCGCGCCAGCACGATGACATAATCCGCGGCGACGCCGTTGGTGATCCACAGCTTGGTGCCATTCAGGAGGTAGTGATCGCCCTTGTCTTCGGCACGCATCTCGATGCCGGCGGGGTTGGAGCCGTGGTTCGGCTCGCTGAAGGCCACGCAGGCGCCCTTCTCGCACGCCATCACCGGTGCGAGAAACTGCGCCTTCTGCGCTGCCGTGCCGTGCTGGCTGACGAGCCGCAAAAAGACATTCGTGATGTTGACGATAGTGCGCAGCGAACCCCAGAAGTAACCGGCTTCCTCCAGCATCATCGCCCACGTCACGAAGTCCAGCGCGAAACCGCCGGCCTCCTCGGGCAGCAGGCCGCCGATATAGCCGAACTGGCTCGCGCCCGCAAGCAGGTCCAGCGGAATGCGCTTTTCCCGTTCGCAGGCGTCGATACGGGGTACGACTTCGTTGCGCATGAAGCGCCGGATGCTGTCACGCAGCGCTACCTGCTCTGCGTCGAATTCGAAATCCATAATTGAGTCCCGGATGATAGAAAACGCGGGCTTACGAAGAGAAGCGTCCGCCGGTCACGAACAGCGTGACGCCGCTGATGTAGCGGGCGCGCTCCGAGGCGACGAAGGCGACCGACGACGCGATGTCGCCCGGCATGCCGAGAAATCCGACCGGAATCTTCTCTAGCGCGGCATCGCGCAGCTTGTCGTAGTTAGGATTGGCGCGCATCAGCTCGGTCTCGACGAAGCCGGGGGCCACCGCGTTAGCGGTGATGCCGAAGCGTGCCTGCTCGAGCGCAAGTGCGCGCGTGAAGCCGATCAGGCCGAGCTTGGCGGAACTGTAGTTGGTCTGGCCGGGATTACCGAACACCGAGCGCGACGAGATGTTGACGATCCGCCCCCAGCGCCGCTCCATCATGCCGGGCAAGACCGCACGCGTGCAGTGGAACGCGCCCTTGAGCACGACGTCCACGACGCTGTCCCATTCCGTCTCGGTCATCTTCGTGAGATAGCGGTCCTTGTTGAATCCCGCGTTATTCACGAGGATGTCGACGCCGCCGAATGCCTCGGTGGCGGCTTCGACCATCCGCCGCACGTCGTTGCCGTCGGCCACGTCGCAACGCGCCGCGATGGCACGGCCGCCCTGTGCCGCGATCTCTTGCGCCACCTGTCCGGCAGCGTCAAGGTCGAGGTCCGCCACGACGAGCTTCACCCCCTCCTGCGCGAGTACGCGCGCGGTTTCCGCGCCGATTCCGCGTGCGCCGCCCGTCACCACCGCGACCCTGTCGCGAATGCCCAGATCCATCTCCTGCTCCTCCACGATACGAACCGGTATGCACCGGTTTCAGATGTTGTCCCGCACCCGATCGCCCGCGCGGATTTTTCGCGCCGGGCCTGTGCTCGCCTCGCGCAAGACCAGGCTTGCGGCGAGGCGCATACGATCAGTTCTGCTTCTGATAAAGCGTCACGACACACGCGCCGCCGAGACCGATGTTATGCGCGAGCGCATTGCGGGCGCCTTCCACCTGGCGCTTGTCTGCGGTACCGCGCAACTGGTGGGTCATTTCGTAGCATTGCGCGAGGCCCGTCGCGCCCAGCGGATGGCCCTTCGAAAGCAGGCCACCCGAGGGATTGACGACCCACTTGCCGCCGTAGGTGTTGTCACCGTCGTTGACCAGCTTTTCGGCGCAGCCTTCGTCGCACAGGCCAAGGCCTTCGTAGGTGAGCAGCTCGTTCTGCGCGAAGCAGTCATGGAGCTCGATCACGTCAATGTCCGCGGGGCCGACTCCGGTCTGCTCATACACCTGGTTCGCGCCAAGGCGGGTCATATCGAAGCCGACGAGACGGATCATGTCGCGCGCGTCGTAAGTACTCGGAAGGTCCGTGGTGAGCGCCTGGCCCGCAATCAACACGTCGGTGCGCAGACCGTGCTGCTTCGCGAAATCCTCCGACACCACGACCGCGGCGGCAGCGCCGCACGTGGGCGGGCAAGCCATCAGGCGGGTGATGACGCCGTCCCAAAGCATGGGAGCGTTCATGACGTCCTCGGTCGTCAGGACGTCGCGGAACACAGCCAGCGGATTGTTGGCCGCATGGCGGCTTGCCTTCGCGCGAATCTTCGCGAACGTCTCGAGCTTCGTGCCGTACTTCTGCATGTGCGCATAGCCCGCGCCGGCAAACTGCTTGATCGCCGTGGGGATCTCATCATGGCCCACCAGCTCCGTGGCGAGAACGTGAGCGCGCTCGAGCGCGGGCGCCCGATCGTCCCAGCGGGAGACCAGCGCGCCGGGCCTCATGAACTCGAAACCGAACGCCAGCACGCAGTCCGCCATGCCGCTTGCCACGGCCTGGCGGGCGAGAAACAGGGCCGACGAGCCCGTCGCGCAGTTGTTGTTCACGTTGATGACGGGAATACCGGTCATGCCGACGTGATAAAGCGCCTTCTGTCCGCTGGTCGAATCGCCGTACACATAACCGGCATAGGCCTGTTCGATGTCGGCATAGGCGACTCCCGCGTCCGCAAGTGCGTCGCGCACGGCATGCGCGCCCATTGCGTCGTAGGTTTCGCTGGCGCCTGGCTTTTTGAACGGAATCATGCCGACGCCGGCGACGAAGACTTTTCGAGTCATGGTGGCTTCCTTGAAGTTGACTGTGGGCAGACGTACTACCGCCGTGCACCGATGTTGCGACCGGCGTTCGTGCGCGCACGCCCCCCTCGATTGGGGGGCGCGCCTACGCCCCCCCGAACATGGTGGGGCTCGCACCATCCGGGCTTGCTACCGTCGCTTCCCAACGGCCAATCGGCCGCAAACATCTTTGATGCGACCAGGGCAAGTAACCAAGCACCTGCTCCGGTCGACCGCAACAAGTGCACGGGACCCGGGCAAGTGCTGAAGCGCGCCGACTCGGGTCGACAGGGAGACAAACGTGGATCTACGTTTTTCAGCAGACGAAGAGCAGTTTCGCGAGGAAGTTCGCACATTCATCCGGGCGGCCTTGCCCGCCGATATCCGCGACAAGGTCCTCAACCACCAGCGCCTGCACAAGGACGACTACGTCCGTTGGCAGCGCATCCTCTACGAGCACGGCTGGGGTGCCCCGTCCTGGCCGACGCAGCACGGAGGCACCGGCTGGAGCGTGCTCCAGCGCCTCATCTTCGAAATCGAAACGTTTGCCGCCGGCGCCCCGCGCCAGATGCCGTTCGGTCTCGGGATGATCGGCCCCGTGCTCATGCGCTTCGGCAGCCCGGCGCTCCAGGCACGCTTCCTTCCCCGCATTCCGAACATGCAGGACTTCTGGTGCCAGGGTTTCTCCGAGCCCGGCGCGGGCTCCGACCTTGCCTCGCTCAAGACTCGCGCGGTACGCAAAGGCGACCGGTATGTCGTCAACGGTCAGAAGACCTGGACGTCTTACGCACATTACGCCGACTGGATTTTCTGTCTTGTGCGCACCGACCCGGAAGCCCGCCAGCAGAGCGGCATCTCGCTCCTGCTGATCGACATGAAGTCGCGAGGCGTATCGACCCGGCCGATCCGCACCCTCGACGGCAGTTGCGACGTCAACGAAACATGGTTCGAGGACGTCGAGGTGCCCGTGGAGAATCTCGTCGGCGAAGAGAACGAGGGCTGGACCTGCGCGAAATACCTGCTCGGACACGAGCGCACCGGCATCGCCGGCATTGGACTGTGCTACCGGGAACTGAGTCTTCTCAAGCACTACGCCAGCACGGTGACCGATGGTGCCGGCCGGCCGCTAATCGACGACACTCGCACGCGCGACAAGATTGCGCTGCTCGAAATGGAGCTGAGCGGTCTGGAGATGCTGCTCCTGCGCGTGGCGACCCAGGCGGCGGGACATCCCGGGCCGGAGGCCTCGATCGTCAAGATCCGTGGCTCCGAATTGCAGCAGAACATTGCCATGTTGCAGATGGAAGTGGCCGGCCCGTATGGCTGGCCCTACTCGCCGGATTGGCTCGAAGCTGGCGCCTCGCTGCCGGTAGGTGGGCCGGCATGGGCTCCCGGCGCTTCAGCGCCTTATTATGAATTGCGCAGGACGTCGATCTACGGCGGCTCCAACGAAATTCAAAAGAACATCATTTCCAAAGCGATTATCGGGATTTGAGAGGACAGCATTCATGAAATTCGACTACAGCGAAGAGCAGCGGATGCTGGCGGACAGCCTGCGCCGCTTCGTCGATACGGAGTATTCGTTTGAAACGCGGCGCAAGATCGCACGGGACTGCGGCAGTTTCGACCGGCGCGTCTGGGCGATGCTGGCGAGCCTCGGCATCACCGCCCTGACCGTGCCTGCCGACTACGACGGTTTCGGCGAAGGCGCGGCGGGCCAGCTCGCCGTGCAGCGCGAGTTGGGGCGCGGACTCGTGCTGGAGCCCGTCATTCCCGTGGCCATGGCAACGGCCATTCTGGCGCGCCATGGCAGCGAGGACCAGCGGCCGCAGTGGCTGCCGGAGATCGCGCGAGGCGAGCGCATCGTCACGCTCGCGTACCTCGAGCCCGAAACGCGATATCGCACGGATACCGCCAAAGCCAGCGCGGTGCGCGACGGCGAGGGATACCGCCTCGACGGCGTCAAGGCGCTGGTCTGGCATGGCGGCAACGCCGATGCATGGCTCGTCAGCGCGCGCCTGAACGGCGCAATATCGCTCTTTCTGGTGCCGCGCGAAGCGGACGGTGTGACGCTTGCGAGCTATCCGGCCATGGACGGCTTGCACGGCGCCGACCTGCATTTGCGCAATGTGCACCTGAGCGCAGCGTCGCTGGTCGGCAAGCCGGGCGGCGGTGTCGCGGCACTGCAGGACGGCATCGACGTCGGCATTGCCGCGCAGTGCGCGGCGGCGGCCGGCGCAATGGAGCGCCTTATCGAAATCACGGCCGAATACCTGCGTACACGCAAGCAATTCGGCCGGGCGCTTGCCACCTTCCAGGCACTACAGCACCGTATGGCTGAAATGCTGGTCCAGAAAGAAATGGCGCTCTCCATGGCGTACCTCGCCGCACAGGCGATCGACGACCAGGACGCCGATGCGCGACGGCGCAAGCTGGCTGGCGCCAAGGTCATCGTGGCACAGGCAGGACGTTTCGTCGGCCAGCAGGCCGTGCAGTTGCACGGCGGCATGGGGGTAACCGACGAACTGCAGGTAGGCGACTATTTCAAGTACCTCACAACGTTCGACATGCTGCTCGGCGACAGCGCCCATCACATGGCCGCATACAGTGCCGCCATGGCCGCCTGACCCACCTGAAGCGTCAGCGGGCACGCTGGCGCCGTATCATCGTTCCTGGCACAAAGCCGGATGAGAAAGGGCGTTCCGCTCGTGCCAGATTCGCGTCTCAAGGATCTTTTGCGTTATAGCCATTGATGCACACCTCACATGCCCGAAAGCATAAACGGTGTCGCTCTTCCAAATGAAGACGGCGCGGTCAAGTCCCTCATTGATACGAAGCTGGTGACACCGCGACTCGGTCGCGGACTTGTACCACGCGACGCAATGCTGGCGCGCCTCACGCAGGCGCGCCAATGCCGATGCTTCGTGCTCATCGGCCCCGCCGGCTACGGCAAGACCACCACCCTCGCCAAATGGTGCCGGGCGATGATTCCTCTCGGCTACGACGTTGCCTGGCTCACGCTCGCACCGGAGGACGACCGCCTGCCGACGTGGCTCAGTTATCTGACAAGCAGCATCAGCCGGGTCTCGCCCGCGATCGCCCGCGACACCGAGCAGCTCGGAGGATTCCAGGGCGGCGAAGAAGCACTCGAGCGCACCATCGTCGCATTGGTGCGTGGCATTGCGCGTCATCGCCGCGAGTTGCTGCTGGTCTTCGACGATATTCATCATGTCAAGGATGCCTCAATACTTTCGGCGCTCCAGTCGCTGATCAACTACGCCCCGCCCAACCTGCATTTCGCATTCAGCTCCCGTTCACCGCTGCCCTTTCCGCTCGAACGGGAACGCGCAGAGAACGGGGTGTGCGAGATCGGCGCCTCCGAGCTACGCTTTTCCGCGGAGGAGTCCGCCCTGTTCCTGAGCGCACAGCTCGGCAGCATCGACAGCGACAGCGCTCACCACCTGCATGTGCTCACCGACGGCTGGGCGGCAGGGCTCCAGGTCTTCTCCGTGGCGTGGAAGCGCAGAAGGCGGGGCGCGCCCACGCCCGGCGCCGCCAGTGCGTTCTTCCAGAAGCAGTTGCGCGACTCGCGCGCGTTCGCCGTCTACTTCGAACAGGAAGTGCTCCAGCGTCTCGCGCCCGAGGAGCTGGACCTGCTCATACGCGTATCCGCCTGCGACCGCTTCTGCGCCGCGCTTTGTGCGGCGCTGCTCGACAATCCCGGTGCCCGGGACGTGTCGAATGAACTGCTTGCGCGGCTCGAAGCCGACAATCTGTTCATTTCCACGGTCGATCGCAACGCATGGGAGACCTGGTACGGCCTGCACCCGCTGTTGCGCGAATCGTTGTCAGAGCACTTCGCTGCCTGGGACTACGAAGCGCAGCGCAAGGTCCATGCGATTGCCTCCCGCTGGTTCCGCGCACACGGCCACGTGGACGAGGCCATCCACCACGCATTGCGCGCCGGCGAGCCCGAGCAGGCAGCGGCCATGGTCGAACAGTGCGCGCAGACGCTCTTCGTGCTCGGCGACCGGGCCAAACTGATGCACCTCGTTCGCGAACTACCCGCCGCGCAGGTAGAGGCGAGTGTGCGATTGCGTACGTGGATGGCTCGCATGCAGATCTACTGGCGCGAATTCGTCGCGTGCGCCGCCACCCTCGATGCACTGGACGCCGATGTCCCGGCCGACGATGCCTGCCATCGCTTCACGATCGATGTCTTGCGCGCGGCCCTCGCGGTGCAGCGCGACAACGTGCAGGCAGTCGAGGCGCTGGGAGCCCGTTTCGCCGCCCCGCCCGTCGACGCGGACCCGGCGCTGGCGGCGGGCGGGCGGCTCATCCTGACCTGGCTTGCCATGCGCCGCGGCGAGTACCAACGCGCGCGCGACCTCCAGTTCGACGCGCCCGTCACGGTGATAGACGATGCGCCGCTCGTTGGATCGATCGTCGGATCGCTCTATGGCCGTTGCTTCGCGGGGCTCGCGTATGCGCTCGAAGGCAGCATGACGCAGGCCGAGCAGGTGTACCGCGCCGTTCTCCGCGACGCCGACATGGGTGGCAAGGTATGCGCTGAACCGGCCAACCTCGCGGCCGCCCTGCTCGGCGAAGTGCTCGTGGAACGCAACGACAACCGCACCGCGCGCGATCTGCTCGAAGAGCGTGCCGATGTGTACGAACAGGTTTCGATGCCCGATTGCGTCCTGCGCGTCATGACGACGTTGTCGGCTGCGCACTGGAACATGGGTCTGCGCTCCAGCGCCATCGGTTATCTCGAGCGCCTCGAAAAGTACGCGCGGCATCTCGAACTCGACCGCCCGCTCGCGCACAGCCTGGCATTGCAGGTGACGCGGCTCCTCGCGAATGGTGAGATGGAAGCCGCGCACGCGCGGCTCGAACAGCTCGCCGAACTCGATGCGAGACACTTTCCGGATTCCCCCGCGGAGTTCTACAGCGAACTCCACGTGGCCGCACACGGGACCCAGGTTCGCTGGTGCCTCGCGACAGGGGACATCGAACAAGCCGCGCGTTATCTCTCGCCGCTCATCGACTACTGCCGCTCGCATGGGCGGCAACGCGACGAGGTCGCACTGCTCATGCAGCACGCGGTCGTTCTAGCCCGTTTGGGTCGCGTGGCAGCAGCCCGAGGGGAAGTGCTGGAGGCCCTGCAGCGCGGCCACCGGCTCGGTCTCGTGCGCACCCTGGTCGATGCCGACCCCAATGCCGCCGCCCTGCTCGGCGAAATCGCACAAGACAGGGCCGCCGAGCCGGTAGTCGCGTTCTACGCGGAGCGCATTCTTTCCCGCATAGCGGCAAACGACGCACGAACGCCGCTTGCTGGAGGCGCGAACATCCATCCGAACCGGGCTGCACGCGATCTGCCGAAATTCAGCCAGCGGGAAACCGACGTCGTCAGGCTGCTTGTCGAAGCATTCACCGCCAAAAAGATCGCTCGCGCGCTCGGCCTGTCACCCGAAACCGTTAAATGGCATCTCGCCAACATTTACGGGAAGCTCGGCGTTTCCGGGCGCGACGCGGCACTCGACCGTCTGCGTGATATCGATTGGGGTTCCGGCCCAGGCGTCGTACGCGCGAAGTTCGACACGAAACCAAACGAATAGGCGCCTGCTCAGCGGTGCCCCCTTCTTCACGTCCCGCGAACCGGGGCGTCGCCTTGGCACGTCCACTCCCGTCGTTGTGCGAAACCCGACGCTCCCGACGCGGCGCCAGCCTCATACCCGCGCGCATCGACGCGTGCGTGAATGTCCTTCCCCCTGTTTTGCGGGGGGGCTCAGCGCGCCCCCGCCCGTGGTGTACTTGATCACCTCCACAAGCATGGATGCATGCCGTCTTACGTTACCGCGCCATGTCCATGCAAGTTTCGCGCTGCAGGTGATCGAATCCTATGAATACCCACTACGACTATATTGTGATTGGAGGCGGTTCCGCCGGCTGCGCGATTGCGGGCCGTCTGGCCCAGCGCAGCACGCATCGGGTCGCCTTACTCGAAGCCGGGCCGGGCGACCAGAATGCGAGAATCACGACGCCCCTTGGCGTCGCTGTCGTCGCGACGAAACGCGGCCCGTTCAACTATGGCTTGCGCACACCGCCCCAGCCGGACCTGAACAACCGGAAGATCCGTGTGCCGCGCGGACGCGGGCTGGGCGGCAGTTCGTCGATCAACGCCATGGTGTATATCCGCGGCAACGCGGCCGATTACGACAACTGGGCCGCGAATGGATGCCCTGGCTGGGGATGGCGGGACGTTCTGCCTTACTTCAAGCGCGCTGAGTGCAACGAACGCCTTGCGGGCCATACCGAGGACGCGCTGCACGGCGGCGTCGGCCCCCTCAGCGTCGTGGATCTTCGCTCGCCCGGCCCGTTCGCGCGCTACTTCATCGAAGCCGCGCTCGCCGCCGGCCACCCCTACAATCCCGACTTCAACGGCGTCACCCAGTTGGGCGCCGGCTATTTCCAGGTCACGCAGCGCAATGGCGAACGCTGGAATGCCGCGCGTGCCTACCTGCACGGCGGAGATCCCGAACTCGCCGCGGCCGGCAAGAGCCGCTGGCCAAATCTGCACGTATTGACCGATACCCAGGTGGTGCGGATCGTGATCGAAGGCGGTCGCGCTACGGGCGTGGTCGTGCAGCGCGGCGGCGAGGAAACGGTCCTTCACGCCAGCCGCGAAGTGATCCTCAGCGCCGGCGCGATCGGCTCGCCACAACTGCTGATGCTCTCGGGAGTGGGTCCGGGCGAACATCTGCGCGAACTCGGCATCAAGGTCGTGTGCGATGCACCCGGCGTGGGACACAACCTTCACGACCATCCCGACATTCTGCTCGTCCAGACCTCAGTGCCGAGTCGCGATCTGTTTGGGGTCTCCGTGCTCGGGGGGCTGCGCATGCTGCGAGAACTGCGGCGCTACAAACGCGAGCGTACCGGCATGCTGACCAGCAACGTCGCTGAGGCGGGTGCCTTCATCAAGAGCCGCCCGGACCTTACCGAGCCCGATCTGCAAATCCATTTCGCCAATGCGGCCATCACGGTCCCGATGAAATACGGCCACGGCTACTCGGCGCACATTTGCCTCCTACGGCCGCACAGCCGCGGCCGGCTCACGCTGAAATCGAAGGACGTGCGCGATACACCCGTCATCGACCTCAACATGCTCGCGGACAGCCGCGACATGGACGCGCTCGTGGCCGGCGTGCGCCTGCTCAAACGGATCGTCGACCAGCCCGCGCTCAAGCGCTTCGGCGGCCGCCCCGTGAATCCCTGGCTGGACGCGGAGACGTCCACGGATGACGAAATCCGGGCACTGCTGCGCGCGCGGACCGAAACCGTCTTTCATCCCGTCGGCACCTGCCGCATGGGCACAGATGCGCACGCCGTCGTCGACACGGAATTGCACGTGCGCGGCGTAGCCGGGCTTCGCGTGGTCGATGCGTCGGTCATGCCGGCCGTCGTCAGCGGCAATACCAACGCACCGACGATCATGATCGCGGAGAAAGCCGCAGATTTGATACTGGGTCGCCCCACGCCAGTGACATCCGTCGCAGGCAACGCACCGACGACGACCAGAGAGACGCTTTGACCAGGCGGCAACCAATGCTTTCACCCGAATTCTCCGCCTCCGAGGTAGCCGCGGTCGCACATGCGTCGATCGCAGCACCTGAAAATTTCGAGCCGGCCATCACGACCGCCGCATTCTCCAATTTGTGCGGTGGCTTCATGATCCACCGATTGCTGCCCATCGTCGGCGTGCGCGTGCAGCCAGAACACCTGAACAGCCTCGGCATCGCACATGGCGGATTTCTTGCCACGTTTGTGGATTCCGCGTTCGGGTTGATCCTGCGGCGCGACTTCACCCACACCCTGACCCCGACAGTCCATCTGGGCGTCGACTATCTCGCGCCCGCAAAACAGGGAGACTGGCTCGAAGCGCACGTCTCGGTCGCGAAGGTCGGCAGAAGTGTTGCCCACGCAACCTGTTCGGTCTTGACCGACGGGCGCACCCTCTTGACGTCCAGCGGCGTCTTTCACGTGGGAAGTTCCACCCGCCGTCAAGACCGCTCGACAACCTGCAAGCCGCCAGGGCAAGCCACCTGAGCATGACAATACAATCTGGAAGGAGACGTTGATGTACATGACTCACGCCCTGCACCGATCCCTGCAACAATCGCCCGACAAAGTGGCGACGATATTCCGGGAACGTCGCCGGTCTTTCCGCGAATTCACCGATCGCGTAGCGCGCCTTGCCGGCGCGCTGCAATCGCTTGGCATGCAACCGGGCGACCGCGTCGCCATGCTGTCATTCAATTCGGACTACTACCTTGAATACCTGATGGGCGTCTGGTGGGGAGGCGGCGTGGCCAATCCGGTGAACATCCGCTGGAGCGCGGCAGAGATAGCCTACTCGCTCAACGACTGCGACACGAACATCCTGATTCTCGCCGATCGCTTCGCGCCGATGGCCGAGGCGATCCAGAGCGCTACGCAACGACCGCTCACGCTCATCTATGCGGGCGAAAAACCCGTCCCGGATGGGATGAAATCGTTTGAACAACTGATCGAGGAGACCCAGCCCGTTCCGGACGCCGGCCGCGGCTATGACGATCTGGCGATCATCATGTACACCGGCGGCACGACCGGTTTTCCCAAGGGCGTTACACAGACACATGCTGCGCTGTGGTGCGCCTCGATCCAGCGCAATGCCGACGTTGCGCCGCTACGCGAAGGCAGAGTGCTGCATGCGGCGCCGCTCTTCCATATCGGCGCGCTCGGGCGCGCGATCGGTCAGTTCATTGCGGGCGAGAGCCACGTCATCATCCCGCTATTCGAACCTGCGGAACTGCTTCGGACCGTCGAGCGCGAACGCGTCACCGAAGTCACGCTCGTGCCTACGATGCTGCAGATGCTGATCGACCATCCCGACTTCGGCCAAACCGACTTGAGCTGCGTCCGACGCATCTCCTACGGTGCATCCCCGATCACGGCCTCCACGCTCGAAACGAGCTTGCAGCTTCTGCCTCACGTCGAGTTCACCCAGGCTTACGGTCTCACCGAAACCATGATCGTGGCGTCGAACCCGCACGAAAACCATACCGGGCCGGCACGGACGAAGGGGCTGCACATGTCGGCCGGGCGCGCCATTTTTGGCATCGCCGTCAAGATCGTCGATGCCGAAGGCGTAGAGGTCCCGCGCGGCACGGTCGGCGAAATTGCGGTGAAGGGTCCGAACGTGACACACGGCTACTGGAACAGGCCCCAGGAAACGGCGAGCGCACTGCGCGGCGGCTGGTTGCACACGGGTGACGGCGCCTATATGGACGACGCCGGCTACATCTTCATCGTCGACCGCATCAAGGACATGATCGTCAGCGGCAGCGAAAACGTCTATTCGGCAGAAGTCGAGAATGTGATCTGCCGGCACCCGGCCGTCGCATCGTGCGCGGTGATCGGTCTGCCAGACGAAAAGTGGGGCGAAACCGTGCATGCAGTCGTGGTGTTGCGTCCTGACATGACAGCGACCGAAGCGCAGATTCGCGAACACTGCAGGCAGGCAATCGCCGGCTACAAGTGCCCGAAATCCGTGGAGTTCCGTGCAGAGCTGCCGCTTTCGGGTATCGGCAAAGTTCTCAAACGGGAACTGCGCGCCGCCATGGAAAAACAGCCGGCGCACGCAGGCCACTAAAGCGAACCGTTCCACCCGAAATCTGGAACATGGGCATGTCTTCATATCAACCGGTGCCGGCTGCAAACAAGGCCGATGCACAAACCCGAGCCACCGCCGCCACCGTTGCGGCGCATCAACGCGCATTGCGCGAGCTGCCGATGGAGGACCACCTCGACGAAGCCGAAGCAAACCGGGGCTTCATCGGTACCGTTCCCAATGCGGAAGTGCGCGATGCCTACGGTCGCCTCGTCTGGAGTCTCGCCGACTACGGCTTTCTCGATGCCGAAGAGGCCCCGGCCACCGCGCACCCGGCCCTGTGGCGCCAGGTCCGCCTGAACCGGGTCCACGGGCTCTTCGAGGTCACGGAGCGCATCTATCAGGTACGCGGCTTCGATCTGGCCAACATGACCATCATCGAAGATCATCGGCATCATCGAGGGCATTGCATTCCAGACCAACATCCTTGCCTTGAACGCCGCCGTCGAGGCTGCGCGAGCGGGCGAGCAGGGACGTGGCTTCGCGGTCGTCGCGGGCGAGGTGCGCGCGCTCGCGCAGCGCTCGTCGACCGCCGCGAAGGAGATCAAGGCGCTCATCGACACCTCGGTCGAACGCGTTGGCACCGGCACATCGCTTGTCGACCAGGCCGGCCGCCTCATGACGTCGGTCGCGGTGTTCCGGCTCCCGGACCGGACGGCGCCGGGCACGGCGAGCCCCCTTGCCGATCCTGCGCAGCCGGCGCAGAGAACCCGTCCGTTCGCTGGGGCTTTCTGGCAGGCGGGACACCTGCGGTCTATGTCAACGCCCGAGGGCGCGAGGGTTCTGGCGAACCATGATCTGTGACGGCGCCCCCCATCAGCGGTGGGGTGATGCGACCGTCGAGCTTCAAAACTATTGCCTTCCCAACCCACTTTTCCGAGCGCAGCCCATGCCCGCAGAACAGATCCAGCTTCGTGATTCGACGCTCGTCATCGACGACGGCGTCGCCGAATTCACACACCAGGTACCGAAGTCGCGCAACGCTTTGTCGCTCGGCTTGCGACAGGACTACGCCCAGATGCTGGACATGATCGAGCGGGACCGCGGCATCCGCGCACTGATACTGACGGGTTCGGGCGGTAGCTTTTGCGCGGGCGGTGATATCCGGTCGCTCAAGGAGGCCCGCGAAAATCCGGAAGCCGGCTCACCCGATGGGATCCGCCGCCGCTTGATGAACGGCCATATGTGGATGCAGCGGCTGCGCAATCTGGAGATCCCCGTGATCGCAGCCGTTGATGGCGCGGCCGCGGGCGCAGGCTTTTCGCTCGCGCTCGCAGCGGACTTCGTACTCGCTTCGTCACGGGCGTTCTTTTGTATGTCGTTTGTCAAGATTGGAGTCGTGCCGGATCTGGCTGCGGCCTACTTGCTGCCACGCGTGGTCGGGCTTTCCATGGCCAAGGAACTCGCGCTGACGGCTCGCCGCGTAGACGTGCAGGAGGCGAAGCAGCTCGGCATCGTGCATACGATTCACTCGCCCGAAGCGCTCGCGCAACAGGCACGTGAGTTTGCACGACGTTTTGTCACGGGGCCGCGTGAGGCAATGGGATTGACCAAACGTCTTTTGAATCAGAGTTTCGAGAGCCACTATGCGCTTCTCGCCGAGCTGGAGAGTTCGGCTCAGGCAGTCGCGACCAGCGCGCCGTTTCATGCCGCAGCCGTTGCGGCATTCCTCGACGGCCAACCTGCCCCATACGATTGGGAACGCTCGCGAACGTGATAAATGCGGACGGTTTCGCGTGGTTGTATCGCACCGCACGTGAGGGCTGGCCAGCCCGAACGCTGCCGGTGCCCGGCCAGCAGCGAGGGATCACACCGTTCAAGCCTGCCAACCAGCGGCGGCGCGCGGTGCAGCATCGAACTGCGTCGCCCCCTCCATATCACGCACGCGCTCGACGGCTTCGTCTCGCCCGCTTACGCCGAATTTGCTGTAGATATTCGTGAGGTGCCACGTCACCGTCTCCGGCGACAGCCCGAAACCGCCCAAGGTCGCGCTGGTCGCCTGTATGCGCAAGCCCCTGACCACGCCGGTGTGTAGCCCGCAAAGTAACGGCATGGCCGAGAGCTTCGTGAAAACGATGAAGCGCGACTACGTTGCCTTCATGCCGAAGCCGGATGCAGCGACCGCTGCACGCAACCTGGCCATTGCGTTCGAGCATTACAACGAGAAGCATCCCCATAGCGCGCTGAAATACCGCTCGCCTCGCGAGTTCCGGCGCTCGATGGACTCAGCAATCTTAGTGTGAAGCCGCGTCCGGGATTGCAGGGGCAACTCCAGCGCGTTGGGTTCAGTTTTATGTTTCGCTTCAAGTTCCCGTTTGCGCCGCGCGTCCGGTTTCTCGAGTGTACCGCTTCGACTCGGGTCGCACGTGCGCGCGCTCCGCAAGGCGGCGCGCGCGCACGTGCGGTGTCAGCGTGAAGCGAGCGGCGCCGGAGCCGCCGAACTCGCGGCGGGCGCGCCAGCAGGCTCCGAATCAGCCTTCGCATTGCCCCATCCGCCGCCCAGCGCACGGATCAGATTGACGGTGGCCACCGCCTGCGAGCCTTGCAAATGGCTCGCCTGCAACTGCGAAACCAGCACCGAGCGCTCGCTGTCGATCACGTTCAAATAGCTGACCTCGCCTTCCTCGTACTGCGTGCGCGAGAGATGCGCGGCGCGTTGCGAGGCGTTCACCGCGTCGTCCTGCGCGCCGATCTGGTCGCCGAGCAAGCGCAAGTCGGAGAGATTGTCCTCGACCTCGCGGAACGCCACGAGCACCTGTTGGCGATACTGCGCGACATCCTCGTCGTACTTCGCGCGCGACTGCGCGAGATTGGCCTTGCGCCGGCCGCCGTCGAACAACGGCAGCGTGAGCGCCGTGCCCGCGAGCGGCCCGAGCAGGAACGCGCGGCTCGACCACATGAAGAGATCGCCCAGCGTCGCCGATTCATAGCCAAATGCACCTGTGATATCGAGCTTCGGGAAGAACGCCGCCTTCGCGAGGCCCACGCGCGCGTTCGCGGCCGCCATCGCGCGCTCGGCAGCGGCGATGTCGGGGCGGCGTTCGAGCAGCGTCGAAGGCAGGCCGGCCGGCACCTGCACGACCACCGGCGCAAGCGGCGTCTCGGGGAACGTGAAATCCGCCGGCGCCTTGCCCAGCAGGATCGCGAGGCTGTGCTCCGAGGCCGCGCGCTGACGCGCCACGCCCACGGCGTCGGCGCGCGCGCTCGCCAGTTCGTTGCGCGCCTGCGAAACGTCGAGCTCGCTGATGTCGCCTTCCTTGAAGCGGCGCTGGACGAGCTTGAGCGCGTCCTCGCGCAGCGCGACCGTGCGCCGGTAAAGATCGGCGTCGGAATCGAACTGGCGCAGCTGGAAGTAGTTCTGCGCAACGTCGGCTTGAAGCGCGAGCTGCACCGAGCGGAACAGCGCCTCGCTCTGCTGCGCATCGGCCTGGGTCGCGTGCACGTTCGAGCTCACGCGGCCAAACAAATCGACTTCATAGCTTGCCGTAGCCTGTGCGCGCCACAGCGTTTGCGCGGGCACGTTGGCGTTCTGCGGCAGATACAGCGAGGTCGGCGAGGCGCGCTCGCGAGTCGGTCCGAAGCCCGCGTCGATGGACGGGAACCACGAGGCGCGCGCCGCCTGTGTCACCGCACGCGCTTGCTGCACGCGCGCGGCGGCGGCCTTGAGGTCCTGGTTCGCGGTTTGCGCCTGCTCCTCGAGTTGGTCGAGCGTGGGGTCGCCGAACGCCTTCCACCATTCGCCGCGATGCGCGTCGTCGGCGGGTTGCGCGGGCGTCCATGAACCGACATCGTGCTGCCCCAACGGCTGACCTTGCGTTTGCAGCGGCGCTTCCTTGTACGCGCTCGGTACGCCCGCGTCGGGCACCTTGTAGGTGGGCTCGACCGAGCACGCGGCCAGCCACGCGAATAGCGCCACGCCCGCGGCCAGCCGCGTCACGCGCCAGAATCTGCTCGTATCTTCCATGCCGCGATGTTGCGCGGGCGAGGCTGAATAGTTAGTCATCTTGATCATCCTTGCTTACGCGTCCACCGTGGACCGGGTCGTGCGTGCGTTGTCCTTTTGCGCGACGTGGATCTTGCCGCCCGCGATCGTGCGCAGCACGACATAGAACACCGGCGTCAGCAACAGGCCGAAAGCCGTCACGCCGAGCATGCCGAAGAACACCGCCACGCCCATCGCATGACGCATCTCCGAGCCCGCCCCCGACGACAGCACGAGCGGGACCACCCCCATGATGAACGCGATGGACGTCATCAGAATCGGGCGCAGGCGCAGCCGGCTTGCTTCGATGGCGGCCGATAGCGGCGTATGTCCGTCATGTTCGAGTTCGCGTGCGAACTCCACGATCAGAATCGCGTTCTTGGACGCCAGGCCCACCAGCACCATCAGGCCAATCTGCGTGAAGATGTTGTTGTCGCCCTGGGTGAGCCACACGCCGGTCAGCGCGCACAGCACGCTCATCGGCACGATCAGGATCACCGCGAGCGGCAATGTCAAGCTCTCGTAGAGCGCAGCCAGCACGAGAAACACCAGCAGCACGCTGATCGGGAACACCCAGATACCCGAGTTGCCCGCGAGAATCTGCTGGTACGTGAGGTCGGTCCATTCGAACTTCACGCCGCGCGGCAGCACCTCGGCCGCGATGCGCTCGGCCGCCGCCTGCGCCTGCCCCGACGAGTAGCCCGGCGCCGGCCCGCCGTTGATGTCGGCGGCCGTGTAGCCGTTGTAGCGCACCACCATCTCGGGACCGTAAGTGGGCGTCACCGTCACGAGCGACGAGAGCGGCACCATATCGCCGGCGGCATTGCGCGTCTTCAGTTGAAGAATGTCGTCGGCCTTCTGGCGGAACGGCGCATCGGCCTGCACGCGCACCTGATACACGCGTCCGAAGCGGTTGAAGTCGTTCACGTAGAGCGAGCCTAGATAGATCTGCATGGTCTCGAACACGTCCGTGACCGGCACGCCGAGCTGCTTGGCCTTGGTGCGGTCGAGATCGACATTCAACTGCGGCACGTTGATCTGATAGCTCGAGAACGTCGGACCCAGTTCGGGGGTCTTCGCCGCGCGCTTCACGAAGTCCTCGGTTGCGCGGTTGAGCGCCTCATAACCAAGCGCGCCGTGATCCTCCAGTTGCATCTTGAAGCCGCCGAGCGTGCCGAGGCCGAGCACCGGCGGTGGAGGGAACACGGCAATAAAAGAATCCTTGATATTCGCGTACTGTTGATTGAGCGCGCCCGCAATCGCCCCCGCCGCGAGCGCCTTGCCCTTGCGCTCCTTGAACGGCTTGAGCGTGACGAACACGATGCCGGCGCTCGAACTATTGGTGAAGCCATTCACCGAAAGACCCGGGAACGCCACCGCGCTTTCCACGCCCGGCTGCTTGAGCGCGATCGCGCTCATGTCGCGAATCACATTTTCCGTGCGGTCGAGCGAAGCGCCATTGGGCAATTGCGCGAATGCGATCAGATACTCCTTGTCCTGCGCGGGCACAAAGCCGCCCGGCACGACGCGCGCCATCAGCACCGTCGCGCCGATCAGCACGGCGTAGACCGCGAGCATCGCGCCCTTGTGGTGCAGCACGCCGTTCACGCCGCGCCCATAGTCTTCCGAGCCGCGATGAAACACCTTGTTGAAGCGCCGGAAAAAGCCGCCCAGCAGCGTATTCATCACACGCGTGAGCCAGTCTTCCTTTTCGCCGTGGCTGCGCAGCAAGAGTGCGGAGAGCGCCGGCGAAAGGGTGAGCGAGTTGAACGCGGAGATCACCGTCGAAATCGCGATGGTCATCGCGAACTGCTTGTAGAACTGGCCCGTGAGACCGCTCATGAACGCGAGCGGCACGAACACGGCCACCAGCGTGAGCGCGATCGCGATGATCGGCCCGCTCACTTCCTGCATGGCCTTGTAAGTGGCGTCGCGCGCGGAAAGCCCGCTGGCGATATTGCGCTCGACGTTCTCCACCACCACGATCGCATCGTCCACCACGATGCCGATCGCGAGCACCATCCCGAACAGCGACAAGGCATTGATCGAGAAACCGAATGCCAGCAGCAGCGAGAACGTCCCCACGATCGACACCGGCACGGCAATGAGCGGAATGATCGAAGCGCGCCAGGTTTGCAGGAACACGATCACCACGACCACCACCAGCGCGATGGCTTCGAGCAACGTATGCACGACCGCCTCGATACTGGAGCGCACGAACTGCGTGGGGTCGTAGACGATGCGGTAGTCCACGCCCGCGGGCATATCCGCCTTGAGCTCCTTCATCGCCTCGCGCACCTGGTCGGAAATCGCGAGCGAATTCGCGCCCGGCGCCTGGTTGATGGCGAGCGCAACGGCCGGCTTGTTGTCGAGCAGCGAGCGCAGCCCATACTCGGACGCGGCGAGCTCGATGCGCGCGATGTCACGCAGATACGTCACGCCACCATCGGGATTGGTCTTGACGATGATGTTGCCGAACTCGCTTTCCGTACGCAGACGCCCGCGCGCATTCACGTTCAGTTGCAGCGGCGTGCCCGGCACGCTCGGCGATGCGCCGATCACACCCGCCGCGACCTGCACGTTCTGCTCGCGAATCGCGTTCACCACGTCTTCCGCCGTGAGATTGCGCTGCGCCACCTTCTGCGGATCGAGCCAGATGCGCATGGCGTAATCGCCCGAGCCCCATAGCTGCACCTCGCCCACGCCGCGTATGTTGGAGAGGCGGTCCTTCACGTTGAGCAGCGCGTAGTTGCGCAGATACGTCATGTCGTACTGATTGTTCGGCGAGATCAGATGCACCACCATCGTGAGCGTAGGCGAGCTCTTGATGGTCGTGATGCCAAGACGCTGCACGTCCTCGGGCAGGCGCGGCAGCGCCTGGTTCACGCGGTTCTGCACGAGCTGCGTGGCCTTGTCGGGGTCGGTGCCCAGCCGGAACGTGACCGTAAGCGTGAGATTGCCGTCGCTGTTGGCCTGCGACTGCATGTACAGCATGTTCTCGACGCCGTTGATCTGCTCTTCGAGCGGCGCGGCCACGGCTTCGGCAATCACTTTCGGGTTCGCACCCGGATATTGCGCGTGGACGACCACCGAAGGCGGCACGACCTCGGGATACTCGGAGATCGGCAACTGGAACAGTGCGATCACCCCGGCCAGCAGGATCAGCACGGACAGCACGCCCGCGAAGATCGGCCGGTCGATGAAGAATTTCGATATGTTCATGGGTCGCTCTATATTTCGTATGACTAACTTGATGCGAGGATCGCGCTCGCGCAAAAGGCGAACGCCGCGCTTCAGGAAGCCTTAGCCGTCTTTGCAGCGGAATTGTCGGGCGAAGGCGCAGCCGCCGCCTTGGCCATGCCCGCCACGCCCGCGTCCGGGTCGCCGTTCATCGGCACGGCGTGCGAGCGCACGGCCTCGCCCGGCCGCACGCGCTGCGTGCCGTTCACGATCACGAGCTCGCCCGCCTGCAGGCCGCCCACGATCACGCGCAGATTGCCCTGCTGCCCGCCGGTGCGCACGGCGCGATACGCAACCTTGCCAGCGCCGTCCACGACATAGACGAACTTCTTGTCCTGGTCCGTGCCAATGGCCGCTTCGTCGACCAGCAGCGCCGCGTGAGGCGCGCTGCCGCCCACCTTGATGCGCGCATAGAGCCCCGGCACGAGCGCGCCGTCGGCGTTGTCAAAGCGCGCGCGCACGCGGATCGTGCCCGAGGACGTGTCGAGCCGGTTGTCCACCGACTCGATCGTGCCGCTGCGCGAATAGCCGGTCTCATTCGCGAGCCCCAGTTCGACCGGGACTTTCGAGCCATCCTTCATGCGGCTGAGGTAGTCGAGATAGGTCTGTTCGTCGGCGTCGAATTCGGCGTAGATCGGCGACACCGACACGAGCGTCGTGAGCGGCGGCGCGCTCGGGCCCGCCGACACCACGTTGCCCACCGTGATCTCGGCGCGCGAGACGCGCCCCGACACCGGCGCAACGATGCGCGTATAGCCGAGGTTGATTTGCGCGGCTTCGAGCGCCGCTTGCGCCGCCTTCAGATTCGCGCTCGCCTCGCGCGCGGCGTTCTGCTTTTCGTCGTAGTCGCGCTTCGCGATGGCGTTGTCGCCAATCAGGCGCTGCGCGCGCTGCCAGTCGCTCTGCGCGTAGCCGGTGCGCGCCTGCGCGGCGGCCAGTTGCGCGGCGGCCTGATCGACAGCGGCCTGATACGGGCGCGGGTCGATCACGAACAGCGTGTCGCCCTTGTTCACGAGCGCACCATCGCGGAAGTTCACCGAGACGATCGTGCCCGAAACTTGCGGGCGCACCTCGACTTTCTCGACGGCGGCCATGCGGCCCGAGTAGCTCTGCCAGTCGGTAACGTCGCGCTTGAGCACGGCGGCGACATCCACCTCGGGCGCGGGCGGCGCTTCGGCGGCCACGGCCGGGTGCGAATCGAGACGCATGGCGACGAGCGAACCGAGCCCCCCAACGACGAGAACAGCGGCCACCACGAGTGCAATGCGCGTACGTGAATGCGAGTTGAGTGACGAATTGAGTGACATCGCGAGCTCCAGCAAATGACTGATTGTTTTTCGATAATTACGTTCTGCTGCACGCTGCGGCGGCGCTAACAGGCCACGCCGGCCTCGAAGCAACAGCGAAAAAAGCGCACCGCTTCGGCAAGCGCATCGGGATGCGTGCCAATCTGTGCATGCGAAACGCTCGGGTAGCGCACCACATGCGTGCGCACACCCGCTTCGATCAGGCGCGTTGCGTACTTCTCCGCTTCGATATGCAGAACATCGTTTTGCGCCGTGACGATGAACGTGGGCGGCAAGCCGGCGAGCCGCGAAGATTCCAGCGGCGCCGCATACGGATGCATGCGCTGCGAGGCTTCGGGCAAATAGGCGCGATAGCAGGCCGCGCATTCGCTTGCGGAAATGTCCGACGCGAGCCGCGCTTCGTCGCCCAGGCGCGTGAGGCTCGGGTCGAGCATCGGCGCGAAAAGCGCCTGCGCGGCGAGCCGCACGTCGCCGCGGTCGCGCGCCATGAATGCGAGCACATTAGCGATCTGTCCGCCCGCGTCGTGCCCTGCAGCAACGATGCGCTTCGCGCTGCCGCCGAATGCGCGCGCCCGCGCATGCACCCACTGCGCGGCAAGGTACGCGTCTTCGGGCGCGGCCGGAAACGGAAACCGGGGCGCGAGCGAATAGTCCACCGAGACCACGAGCGCAGGTAAGCGCTCTGCGAAAAAGCGTGCGGTGGAGTCGGCGTCGTCAAGCGTGCCGCGCACGAAACCGCCGCCATGGAAATACAGCAATACCGGCAAATTGCTCGCACCGCGCGGACGGTACATGCGCAGCACGATGTCCTGCGCATGGCCGGCGATCGTGGCTTCGCTCACGTCGATGGGCTTGGGCCCGCGCGCCTTGCCCGATGCAACCGCAGCAGGCGGATCGGCCTTGAGCATGGCGGCCGGCGCTGCGACGAGCCGCACCGGCGCGGGTTCATCGACGCTCGCGGAGAGGTCAGCGGAAATCCAGGGCGTCGAACGTTTAAAGGCATCCATGGCGAAACAGCGCAATGCGCGAGATTAGATTCGAATGGTGCAAATTGTGGGTTCGGCAGATCCGCAAATAAATGCCTATAATCCGTCAACACAATTCGGCGCACCTGAACAATCTGTTTCCTTTTATTCGCGCGACCGGCCTGGCATAACCGGGTAGCGGGTCCGCGCGGTGTGCGTCGATGTCTTTCGGAGAGTGGTAATGGACCGCCTTCAGGCCATGCAGGTGTTCACCCGCGTCGTCGATACCAACAGCTTCACGCGCGCAGCCGAAACGCTCGACATGCCGCGCGCTTCGGTCACGACGATCATCCAGAATCTCGAAGCCTTTCTCGGCGTGCGCCTCATGCACCGCACCACGCGCCGCCTTTCGCTCACGCCCGACGGCGCCGCGTATTACGAGCGCTGCGTGCGCATTCTTTCCGATGTGGAAGAAACCGAGCAGACCTTCCAGGACCGCAACCGCAAGCCGCACGGCAAGCTGCGCATCGACATGCCGGGGTCGATCGGACGCCTCATCGTGATTCCCTCGCTATGCGAATTTCATGGGCGCTACCCCGACATCGACCTGCAACTGGGCCTGACCGACCGCCCGGTCGACCTGCTTCAGGAAGGCGTGGATTGCGTCGTGCGGGTGGGCGCGCTGCAGGATTCGTCGCTGGTCGCGCGCCGCATCGGCCTGTTCGAAGGCGTATCGTGCGCCTCGCCCTCGTACCTCGAGCGCAACGGCACGCCGCGAACGCTCGAAGAGCTCGCCGAGCATCGCGCCGTGAATTATTTTTCGCAGCGCACGGGGCGCACGATCGACTGGGCGTTTCTCGTCGACGGCAAGGAAGTGGAATTCAAGCTCAAGAGCATGGTTTCGGTGAACGACGCCGACGCCTATGTGACCTGCGGCGTCGAGGGCTTCGGCCTGATCCAGGGGCCGCGCTACATGGTGCTGCCGCACCTGAAGTCCGGCGCGCTGGTCGAAGTCCTGCCCGACTTCAAGCCGCTGCCCATGCCGATTTCGGCCGTGTATCCGCATAGCCGGCATTTGTCGCCGAAAGTGCGCGTGTTCGTCGACTGGATCGCCGAAGTGTTCGACCGTTGCCCGCTCCTCTCCGGCCGCGCCTCGCTCGACAAGACCTGCACGATGCGCACGCTGGAGGAACGCGAACAGGCCCCCGCACTCGAAACGCCGGTGATTTCGGAGTGGGCCGCATGATGGGCCACTCAATCAGGAAAGCGCTCCGCGCGTTTTCCTGATTGTTCCGCTTTCCCGACAATTCCTTTCGCTTTCGGAACATTTATCGCGCGGGCCCGTGCACCTACACTTGCACCTGTCGCCACTCCCGGCCGCGCCTCTGGCCCGTGCCGGCAAGTGTCCGCCGCCATTTCGATTCGATAAGGAAACCTGATCATGAATAACGCGACTCCCTCCGAGTTGGACGACTGGGACGAAACCACGCCTGTGTGGACGCCGTTTCGGCGCTGAACCGTGCCAATGCAATAAAAAAGCCTGGCGGTCTTTCGGCCGCCAGGCTTTTTTATCAAAACGAGCGCTTAACGCTTTACGAAATCCGGCTCGAAGAACACCCAGCGCACCACCGGAAATTTCGCCTGCAAATCGGCTTCGATCACGTTGATCGCCTCGACCATCGCACGGCTATGGTCGTAATCGATCATCTCGGCCTGCACCGCCACCACCACTTCTTTGCCCCATTGCAGCGTAATCAGACTGATGATGCCGCGAATCTCAGGCCGCGCGCGCAAGAACGCCTCGATATCGCGACGCATTTCCGGACTCGCCGATTCGCCCACGATCATCGACTTCACTTCGCGCGCGATGAACCACGAAATCAGCATGAGCAGGACGCCCACACCAATCGACCCGCACGCGTCCCACACTGGATTGCCGGTGATGACCGTGAGCAGCACTGCAGCGAACGCAATGGCGAGACCCGCGAGTGCGGCGATGTCCTCGCCGGCCACCACGAGCAGATCGGAGTCGCGCGTTTCGCGCGCCCAGCGCCACAGCGACTTCGTGGGCGAACCCTTGCGGATTTCGCGCAGCGCGCCGTAAAGCGAGAACGCTTCGAGCACCACGGAAATGCCCAGCACCGCGAGCGCCACATACGCGTACTGGAGCGGCTCGCGCGCGATCAGCCGGTGAACGCCTTCATAGACCGAGAACGCGCCGCCCACGAAGAACAGCAGCAGCGCCACGAGCAGCGAATAGAAGTTGATCGCGCGACCCGCACCCATCGGATGCAGCGGCGTCGGCGGCTCGCGCGACTGGCGCAGGCCGAACAGCAGCAGCAGTTGATTGCCGCAATCGGCGGTCGAGTGAATCGCTTCGGCGAACATCGAGCCCGAACCTGTAAACGCCGCCGCAGCGTACTTGCAGATCGCGATGCCGGTGTTCGCCGCGAGAGCGTAGAGAATAGCTTTCGGCGACTCTCCGCTCATGCGACTTCCACGCGCGCGGGTCCGTCCGTCAATTCGCCGATCACGCGCGCATCGGCAAAGCCATCCGCGTGGAAAAGCGCGAGCACGGCATCGACTTGCTCCGGCGCGCAAGCCACGAGCAGGCCGCCCGAAGTCTGCGGATCGGTGAGCAGCGTGCAGGCGCTTTCCGGCAACGAGGCCGCGAGCGTCACGCCCTCGCCATACGAGGCCCAGTTCCGGCCCGAAGCGCCCGTGAACACACCTTGCGCCACGAACGCCTCCACGCCCGGCAGCCAAGGCAGATCGGCATAACGCACGCGCGCCGTGAGGTTCGCGCCGCGCGCGATTTCGAGCGTGTGGCCCAGCAGGCCGAAGCCGGTCACGTCGGTCATCGCGTGCACGCCTTCGAGTTCCGCGAGCGCCGCGCCCGGCTTGTTGAGCATCGTGGCGGCGGCCACCATCGCCTGGTAGCCGGCGTCGTCGAGCAGGTCCTTCTTGAGCGCGGCGGAGAGCACGCCCACGCCCAGCGGCTTGCCGAGCACCAGCACATCGCCCGCGCGCGCCGAGGCGTTGCGCTTCACGCGCTCGGGATGCACGATGCCGAGCGCGGCGAGCCCATAAATCGGCTCGACCGAGTCGATCGAGTGGCCGCCCGCCACCGGAATGCCGGCCGCCGCGCACACGTCTTCGCCGCCGCGCAGCACCTGGGCGATCACCTCGTGCGGTAGCACGTTGATGGGCATGCCCACCAGCGCGAGCGCGAGAATCGGCTTGCCGCCCATCGCGTAGACGTCCGAAAGCGCGTTGGTGGCGGCGATGCGGCCGAAATCGTAGGGGTCGTCGACGATCGGCATGAAGAAGTCGGTGGTCGCGACGATGGCCTGCTCGTCGTTGAGCTTGTAGACGGCGGCGTCATCGGCCGTTTCGGTGCCGACCAGCAGGTTCGGAAACGCGGCGGTGAGCGGCGTGCTGCGCGCGAGCAGCGCGGAGAGCACGCCTGGTGCGATCTTGCAGCCGCAGCCGCCGCCGTGCGAAAGGCTCGTGAGGCGCGGCGCGGGGCGGTCGTTGTCGTTCGTGTGCGTCATATGCGGAGTGTTCCAGAGAAAGCCGGAAAAGCAGTCCGCATATTATGGGGCAAACCTCGCGGGCGCGATGGCGCGCTGCGGCCCAGCCTCGCAAACCGCATCCACGAGCCATTGCGGGTCGTCGTGCGGCAGATCGTGGCCGGCCCACGGATGCTCGCGATGCGCCGCGCTCCACGCTTGCGCGAGCCGCGCCGAGCACACGGGATTCACGAGACGATCCTCGCGCGAGGACAGCACCAGCGCAGCACAGGGCGGCACGCCACGCACCGCATAGCGCGCCGCCGCCAGTAACTGGCGCAGCGCGTTGGCGCGGCTCACGGGTGCGCTCGCGCGGATCGCGCACCAGGCGTCGAGATCGGCGGCCAGGGTGTCGCGGCGCGCGCAGGTGTGCGCGTGGATCGCCGCTTCGGCCACGTTATCGTTTGTGATACCGCGCCAGTGCCAGGCCGCGCGCAGCAGCGCGGGCCACGCAGCGGGCCGCAGCCGCTCGTAAAAGCGGCTATAGGGCCGCATGCTCGTGTTGACGAGCACGAGCTGCTCGATCTCATCGGGAAAACGCAGCGCCCACGCCGACGCCACCATGCCGCCCAGCGACATCGCCAGCACCCGAAGCGGCGGCTGCGCACCCTGCCGCTGCACTTCGGCGCGCACGGCGTCCACATAGGCATCGACATCGGAGGGCGAACGCAGATGCGCAAGCGTACCGTTGCCGGGCAAGTCGATCGGCAGCACCGCGCCGCCGCGCGCTTCGAGCAAAGGCGCGAACGCGCCCCAATGGCGCGACTCGCGCGTTAGGCCGCGCAGCAGAATCCAGCGCGCCGTCATGAGCCAGGCTTCCGGTACCAGTGCCCGATCGCGCTTTGCAGCACCTGCTGGCGCGCCACGCCCTGGGGCAGCCAGCGCGACGACGAAAACGCCGCGCGAGTGAGGAATTCGAACAGGTTCGCGTGACGCCGCAATACGCGCGCGGTGCGGTGCTGCATGACCGGATTGAACATGCCCTGGCGAGAAAAAAGCTGGCGCGGATTCTTCTTGATCCACAGCCACGAGCCCAATTCGAGCGTCAGCGGCAGAAAAATGCTGGCCGATGGCGCGCGGTCGTACGCGCAATCCCAGAGATCGCCGTGCAGCAGATACTGGTGGCTCTGCGGCTCGAACGTATAGCCGTGATGCGGATGCGCGCGCTCGAACATCGTCTTGAGCACGTACATCTCGGGCAAGTGGCGCATGAGTTGGCGTGTGCGCGCGTACGGAAACCAGATGCTGTCGCTCCAGCCATAGCCCGAGTGGCAATCGAGCGCGAACGCGAGCGGCCGATGCGCAAGCTCCTCATCGACGACCTTCAGCAGCGCCGCCGCCTCCGGCTCCATCCGCGCGCCGCGCTGGCCGCGATACCACGGCAGCCAGGAGCCCACGCGCTGGCCGCCCGCTAGAAACGGTACGTGCTCGTCGGCGTCTTGCGGCGCGTTGCGCATGAGGTCGACGCCATTCGGATTCGCGCGCGTGGCGAGCCACATTCCGCCAGGATTGACGATCGGCATGATCACGAGCCGCACCGACTCGAGCTGGCGCATCAGCAGTTCGTCCCACGCGAGACGTCCGATGAGCGCACGCATGTAATCGAGCACGAGTTGCGAGCCAATGCGCTCGAGCCCGTGAATGCCGCCGAAAAAGCCGATTGCGGGCGCATCCGGTTCGCGCGAACCCACTGCGGCCACGTACAGCGAGAACGAACGGCCGCGCACTTCGACCTCGCCCGCGCTGCGAATGTCGAACCAGTTCGCGCCCGCATCGAGAAGCGTTTTCAGGTCCTCGTACTCCGCAAAGCTGTCGGGAAGGAAGCTTAGTCCGGGCATCGTCGTCCAATGGCGTCGCCATGAAAAAAACCGGGGCCAGCACACACGTCTGCCCACAATATAGCCCGTTAAACGTGCGTTGCGCGTGACACATGAAAGGCGTCACACAGATGTCACGCCCGCTCGCGCTGTCACGTTATCGACATGTTTCGCGCCCGCGCGACGCACGCAGAAAGCGCACGGTCCCGCAAAACGTGTAGTCGTCTAGACGTCGCGATGCCTTCACTCAACCGTCATAGTCGCTTCCTAGAATGTCTGGGACTCAATCAACGACGCGTGGCCACACGACGAATCGGCATGGACGCAATCCGCATCGAACGCCTCTCGAAGACCTTCAGTGGCGCAGCAAGCCGAAAGGCGCTCGACGAAATCAACCTGCGCGTGGGCATGGGCGAGATGGTTGCGCTGATCGGCGCATCGGGTTCGGGCAAGTCGACGCTGCTGCGCCATATCGCGGGTTTCATCGCCGCCGATCCACAACCTTCGCAGATCGAAATACTTGGCCGGCCAATCCAGCACAACGGCCGCATCGTGCGCGAAGTGCGCCGCATTCGCCGCGATATCGGCTTCGTGTTTCAGCAGTTCAATCTTGTGAACCGGCTCACGGTGGAAACCAACGTGCTGATTGGCGCGCTCGCGCGCCTGCCGCTGTGGCGCCGTCTCACCGGATGCTTTCCGCGCAGCGAGCGCGAACTTTCGGCGGCAGCGCTTGCGCAAGTGGGCATCGGCGACAAGGCCGGCGAACGCGCCGCGAATCTCTCGGGCGGCCAGCAACAGCGCGCCGCGCTCGCCCGCGCGCTGGTGCAGCGCGCGCGCCTGATTCTCGCCGATGAACCCATCGCCTCGCTCGACCCCGAGTCGTCGCGCCGCGTGATGGACATGCTGCGCATGCTCAACCGCGATCATGGACTCACGGTGGTCGTGTCGCTGCATCAGGTCGATATCGCGATGCAGTACTGCCCGCGCACGGTCGCGCTGCGTGACGGCCGCGTGGTCTACGACGGCCCGTCCGCCGCGCTCACACCGGTCCTGCTGCAACAGCTTTACGGCAGCGCCGCGCGCGAACTAATCGAAGCCGAACCCGACACCGCTCATGCGGCCGCGCAGCGCTTCGGCGCGCAGCCCCGAGCAGCCTGATCACGCCAACGTTCCCCTCACACACTCGGACCCGCCTCTCATGAAACTGCTCCGTTCCATGCTCTCCTGGTTCGCCGCAAGCGCAGTTGCGGCCGCCTCGCTGGGCGCCCCGGCCGCTCACGCGGAAGACCTCAACTTCGGCATCATCTCGACCGATTCCTCCGCAGTGCTCAAGCAGCGCTGGCAGCCGTTCATCGACGACATGAACCGTCAGACCGGCCTGCACGTGAACGCGTTCTTCGCCACCGACTACTCGGGCATCATCGAAGCGATGCGCTTCAACAAGGTGCAGATCGGCTACTTCGGCAACGCCTCCGCCATGGAAGCCGTGGACCGCTCGAATGGCGAACTCTTCGCGAAGGTGCTCTACGCCAACGGCGACGCGGGCTACAAGTCGGTGCTCATCACCAACGTCAACAGCCGCGTGAAGACACTCGACGATGTATTCAAGAATACTAAGGATCTCACGCTCGGCTGGGGCGATCCGAATTCCACCTCGGGCACGCTGATTCCGGGCTACTACCTGTTCGCGCAGCACGGCGTTCAGGTGAACGCCTCGACGTTCAAGACGGTGCTGCCGTCGAGCCACGAAGCGAACCTGCTCGCGGTGGTCAACAACAAGGTCGACATCGCGACCAACAACACCATCGAGCTCGCCAATCTGCAACAAAAGCATCCGGACCAGTTCGCCCAGGTGCGCGTGCTGTGGACCTCGCCGCTGATCCCGTCCGATCCGCTCGTGTGGCGCAAGGACCTGCCTGAAGCGACGAAACAAAAGCTGCGCGACTTCTTCTATCACTACGCGAAAACCGATCCGAAGGAGAAGAAGGTCATGGCCGACATCACGGGCTACGCAGGTTTCGCGCCCGCCTCCGATGCCCAACTGTTGCCGATCCGCGCAGTCGCGCTGTCCCGCCAGAAAGAGAAGATCGCTGCCGACACGCATCTCTCCGACGCGGACCGCAAGAGCCAGATCGCGGCCATCGACGCGAAGATCGGCGCGCTCTCGAACGCCGCGAAGCCGTAATGGGCACGATGGACTTCGACGCATCGCGGCTCGCGCAACCGGCGTCCAATCCGCCGGTTGCAACGCAGGCCGCCGTGACGGCCCCTTCGGCCGCAGCGGCGGGCAAGCGCAGCGGGTCCTCGCTCGTGCTCTGGGCGATGGTGTTCGTGCTGCTCGGCGCAGCCTGGCGCGGCGCCGACATGCGCCCGCTCGAGCTCTTCGCCGACTCGCAAAACATGGGCACCTTCGCACGCGGCTTCTTCCCACCCGACTTCGCCGAATGGCGCACCTATGTGCACGAGATGTGGGTGACCGTGGCGGTGGCGTTGTGGGGCACGGCGCTCGCGATCGTCTGCGCGGTGCCGTTCGGGCTGATGTCCTCGCACAATCTCGCACCGCGCTGGGTCCTGCATCCGGTGCGCCGCCTGATGGACGCGTGCCGCGCAATCAACGAGATGGTGTTCGCGATGCTATTCATCGTCGCGGTGGGTCTCGGGCCGTTCGCGGGCGTGCTGGCGCTCTGGGTTCATACCACGGGCGTGCTCGCCAAGCTCTTCGCGGAAGCCGTCGAGGCCATCGACCCGCGCCCCGCCGAGGGCGTGCGCGCGACCGGCGCCACGCCGCTCGACGAGATCATCTACGGCGTGCTGCCCCAGGTCATGCCGCTGTGGATTTCGTACGCGCTCTACCGGTTCGAATCGAACGTGCGCTCGGCGATGGTGGTGGGCATGGTGGGCGCGGGCGGCATCGGCGTCGTGCTCTATGAGGAAATCCGCTCGTTCGACTATGCGCAGACGAGCGCAGTGCTGATCATGGTGATCGCCGTGGTCACGGTAATCGACCTCGTCTCGGCGAAGCTGCGCTTGCGCGTGATCTGACGCCGCCTCGCAAAACGTAACGCGCGAAGCGCGTGCTGCACGGCGTCCGCCGTGCAGCACGCGCTTTTTCTTTTGCGCGGCCGCGCCTGCCGTTCTGGCGCTGCGGCACATTCGCTGGAATAATCGGCTGCTTGCGGTCGCAACCGCTCCCTCCTTCCATTCTTCGCGCTCGTTCGATGGCAAGCTTCGTGGTCCTGCTGGTTCTGATTTCGGCGCTCATGCACGCGAGCTGGAACGCTTTCCTCCACCTCTCGGGCGACCGCGTCTGGCTGCTCGGCATGTTCTCCGTGCCTTATGTGTTGGTGAGCGCCGTCGGCGTGTGCGTGCTGCCGCTGCCGGATCCCGCGAGCTGGCCGTATATCGTGGCATCGGCGCTCCTCGAATTCGCCTACTGCTTCGCGCTGATCCGCGCCTACCGCAGCGGCGACTTCGGGCAGATCTACCCGATCGCTCGCGGCCTCTCGCCGTTGCTCGTGTTCGTGGGCGCACTGGTGTTCGCGCACGAGGAACTGCACGCGCTCGCCGCCACGGGCGTGCTGCTCGTCTCGCTCGGCATCATGTCGCTCGCGTTCCGGCGCGGCATGCGTTTTTCGGGCGAAAGCGTGCCCTGGGCGCTGACGACGGGCTTCTTCATCGCAACCTATTCGATCGTCGACGGCCTCGGCGCGCGCCTCGCCGGCAACCCGCTCAGCTACATCATGTGGGTCTATCTGCTCTGGAACGTGCCGCAGTTCATCGTGGTGTGCAAGCTGCGTGGCGGCGCGGCGCAAATGTTCGTCTCGAAGGGCAACGCGGTGCGCGGCATGCTCGCGGGCGTGCTGGCGCTCACCGCGTATTGCCTCGTGATCGAGGCGTTCAACTATCTGCCGATCGCGATGGTGTCCGCGCTGCGCGAGATGTCGTCGATCTTCGCGGTGCTGATCGGGTGGCTGTTCATGCGCGAGAAACTCACTGCGCGCCGCCTGGTGGCTTGCGTGCTGGTGACGTGTGGGGCGGTGTTGATCCGGATGTGAGGGATGCAAGCGAGGCATCGAACCGATGCCTCCGGCAACTCACCCGAACACCGGCAAACTCGTATCAATCGCCTCCGCAAGCGTATCGAACGCCGGCGCGATCTCCTCATCGGGCACGCACGCATAGCCGACCAACAACCCCGACGCCGCACGCTCGCGCGCCGAGTAATAACCCGAAAGCGGCCGCACGACGATATTGCGCGCGAGCGCGGCCTCGGCCACGGAGCGGTCGTCGCTGCCCTCGGGCAACTGCATGACCACGTGCAGGCCCGCGTCGCCGCCCATCGCGGGCAACGCGTCGCCGTAACGGCGCGCAACCGCGTCGAGCAGCACCTGGCGGCGCTGGCCATATAGCGCGCGCATCTTGCGGATGTGCGAAGTGAAATGCCCTTCGGCGATGAACTCCGCCAGCACCGCCTGCTGCAAGAGCTGGCCCTCGCGATAAAGCTCGGCGCTCGCGGTCGCGAAGCTTTCGGCGAGCGGCTCCGGCGCGACGAGATAGCCCACGCGCAGCCCCGGAAACAGCGTCTTGCCGAAACTGCCCACGTAGATCACCTGCCCCGCCGTGTCGAGCCCCTGCAGCGACGCGAGCGGCCGGCTACCGTAGCGGAATTCGCTGTCGTAGTCGTCCTCGATGATCCAGCACTGGTGTTGGCGCGCGTACTCCAGCAGCATGCGGCGGCGCGCGAGACTCATCACCATGCCGAGCGGGTACTGGTGCGAGGGCGTGACGAGAATGAGCTTCGGCGGGGCGGCGGCGAAATCGTCGGGCGACGGATTGATGCCCTCGCTGTCCACCGCGATCGGGCGCGGCTTGAGGCCCGAGACCTGCATCACGCTGCGCACGCCCCAGTAGCACGGGTCTTCGGTCCAGATCGTGTCGCCGGGGTCGGAAAGCAGACGCACGGCCAGGTCCACCGACTGGTGAATGCCCGTCGTGATGATGATCTGCTCGGGCGAGCAGCGCACCGAACGCGAAGTGCGCAGATAGTCGGCCAGCACGTGACGCAACAGCGCGAGGCCGCCGCCCGGCGCGTAGGTAAGCAGATCGGGACGCAGGCTGCGCCAGTACTTGTTGTGCAGACGCGTCCAGATGCGGGCCGGGAAGCGCGAAACATCAGGCACGCCCGGCATGAACGCGCCGCCCTGGCGCTTCGAGACGCCCGCGCCCGCGATCAGGCGCGCGCCGCGCGTGGAGAGCGCGCGGGCCGCCGTGCGCTGCGCCTGGGTGGTGAGCGGCGCGGGTCCGGTCAAGATATCGGCGCGATGATCCGGCGCGGTGGCCTTCTGAGCAGCAGGCGCGGATGGCGCGCCCGGCACACCCGGCGCCCCACTCAGGCTCGCCGATGCCCGCCCCGCAAGGCTGTTAGTTGCGATAGCCCCCGAATCCCCCACCCTGCGCGCCGGCCCAAAATAAGGCGCGGATCCTAATCCAGCGACATTTTTGCTCGCTTGCAGGGAGCCAATTTCCGCCGCTCCGACGATCTCGTCGGGCGAAGTATCGGCGACGAAGGTGCCTCGCCCCGTCGCCGAGGTCACATAGCCTTCGAGCACGAGCTGCTCGTACACCTGCGTGACGGTATTGCGCGCGATGCCCAGTTCGGCCGCCAGCAGCCGCGACGACGGCACCCGCGCGCCCGCCGGCAGCTCGCGCGAGAGGATCGCCTGCTGCAGCAGCCGGTGCAGTTGCCGGTAGACCGGCTGACCGCTGCCGCGCTCGAGCCGCTGGGCCAGCCAGTCGGACAGGACACTCGCTCGCATGAAATTGGCTCCCAAGAATTTATCTGAATGGCTCTGAATTTTAGAGCCAAACCTGAGTATAGTCGCGGCATGGACTCAAAAGTGGTCCACCCATCAAACCAGCAACCGACACCGTTTTCGAAGGAGACGACCGTGAGCAAGAACGCCGAACTGCAGAACCGCAAGAACGCCATTACCCCGCGCGGCGTGGGCGTGATGTGCGACTTCTACGCCGAGCGCGCCGAGAACGCGGAACTGTGGGACGTCGAAGGCCGCCGCTTCATCGACTTCGCGGCCGGCATCGCCGTGTGCAACACGGGCCACCGCCATCCGAAGATCGTCGCCGCCATCAAGGCGCAGCTCGACCACTTCACCCACACCGCTTACCAGATCGTCCCCTACGAGTCGTACGTCTCGCTGGCCGAGAAAGTCGCCCAGCGCGCGCCGGGCAGCTTCGCCAAGAAGGCCGCGTTCTTCACGACCGGCGCCGAAGCCGTCGAAAACGCCGTCAAGATCGCCCGCGCCCACACCGGCCGTCCGGGCGTGATCGCCTTCGCGGGCGGCTTCCATGGCCGCACGCTGATGGGCATGGCGCTCACCGGCAAGGTCGCCCCGTACAAGCTCGCGTTCGGCCCGTTCCCGGCCGACGTCTACCACGCTCCGTATCCCAACTCGGTGCACGGCATCACCACGGCTGATTCGCTCAAGCACATCGAGATGCTGTTCAAGGCCGATATCGATCCGAAGCGCGTCGCCGCGATCATCTTCGAACCGGTCCAGGGCGAAGGCGGCTTCTACCAGGCGCCCGCCGACTTCGTGCGCGGCCTGCGCAAGATTTGCGACACGCACGGCATCCTGCTGATCGCCGACGAAGTGCAAACGGGCTTTGCGCGCACCGGCAAGCTGTTCGCGATGGAGCACTACGACGTCACGCCGGACCTCATGACGATCGCCAAGAGCCTCGCCGGCGGCATGCCGCTGTCGGGCGTGGTGGGCCGTGCGGAAGTCATGGACGCGGCAGCGCCTGGCGGCCTCGGCGGCACGTACGCCGGTAACCCGCTGGCAGTGGCTTCGGCACACGCCGTCATCGAGATCATCGAAGAAGAGCAGCTCTGCGAGCGCGCCACCAAGCTCGGCGACAAGCTCAAGGCCAAGCTCAACGCGATGAAGGCCGAAGTGCCGCAAATCGCCGACGTGCGCGGCCCGGGCGCGATGAACGCGGTCGAGTTCTTCAAGCCGGGCACGACCGAAGCCGACGCCGACTTCACGAAGCGCGTGCAAACCGCCGCACTGAACCGCGGCCTGCTGCTGCTCATCTGCGGCGTGTACTCGAACGTCGTGCGCTTCCTGTTCCCGCTGACGATCCAGGACAACGTGTTCGACGAAGCGCTCGCGATCCTCGAAGAGTCGATCAAGGAAGCCGTGGGCGTGCCGGCGTAAGCCTGCGCCGCAAGACCCCGGAAAGTCCATCGGCCCGCCGCGCGCGGGCCATCCACGAAACGGCACACCGGCGTTTGCCGCTGTGCCGTTTGTCGTTCTTACTGCATTGAATCGAATCAACGTTATCGGGAGCTCAGGCATGAACCTGAAAGACGCATCGCTGCTGCAAAACAAGGCCTATATCAACGGCGAATGGCAAGGCGCTGAAGACGGCGCCACGCTCGACGTGACCAACCCCGCTACCGGCGCGCTGATCGGCACGGTGCCGCGCATGGGCGCCGCCGAAACGCGCCGCGCTATTTCGGCCGCGAACGCCGCATGGCCCGCGTGGCGCGCCAAGACCGCGAAGGAGCGCAGCGTCATCCTGCGCAAGTGGCACGACCTGATGATGGCCAACGCCGACGACCTCGCGCTCATCCTCACCACCGAACAAGGCAAGCCGCTCGCCGAAGCGAAGGGCGAAATCGGCTACGCCGCGTCGTTCCTCGAATGGTTCGCCGAAGAAGGCAAGCGCATTTACGGCGACACGATCCCGACCGTCGCCAGCGACAAGCGCATCGTCGTGACCAAGGAACCCGTTGGCGTGTGCGCCGCGATCACGCCGTGGAACTTCCCCGCCGCGATGATCACGCGCAAGGTCGGCCCCGCGCTCGCAGCCGGCTGCCCGATCGTGCTCAAGCCCGCCGAAGCCACGCCGCTCTCAGCGCTCGCGCTGGCCGTGCTGGCCGAGCGCGCAGGCGTGCCCGCCGGCATCTTCAGCGTCGTCACCGGCGACCCGAAGGCCATCGGCGGCGAACTCACGAGCAACCCCACCGTGCGCAAGCTCTCGTTCACGGGCTCGACGCCGGTTGGCCGCCTGCTGATGGGCCAATGCGCGGCGACGGTCAAGAAGGTCTCGCTCGAACTGGGCGGCAACGCGCCGTTCATCGTCTTTGAAGACGCCGATATTGACGCGGCAGTGGCCGGTGCCATCATCTCGAAGTATCGCAACAGCGGCCAGACCTGCGTGTGCACGAACCGCTTCTACGTGCACGACGCCGTCTACGACACGTTCGCGGCAAAGCTGCGCGATGCAGTGGAAAAGCTCAAGGTCGGTCTCGGCACCGAAGCCGGCGTGACGCAAGGTCCGCTCATCAACGAAGCGGCCGTGCTGAAGGTGGAATCGCACATCGAGGACGCGCTCGCGAAGGGCGCACAAGTGCTCACGGGCGGCAAGCGCCACGCGCTCGGCCATGGCTTCTTCGAGCCCACCGTGATCACCAACGTCACGCCCGCGATGAAGGTCGCACGCGACGAAACGTTCGGCCCGCTCGCGCCGCTGTTCCGCTTCTCGTCGGACGAGGAAGTGATCAAGATGGCCAACGACACCGAGTTCGGCCTCGCTGCCTACTTCTACAGCCGCGACATCGGCCGCGTGTGGCGTGTGGCGGAAGCGCTCGAATACGGCATGGTGGGCATCAACACCGGCCTGATCTCGAACGAAGTCGCGCCGTTCGGCGGCGTGAAGCAGTCGGGCCTCGGCCGCGAAGGCTCGCACTATGGCGTGGATGACTACGTCGTCGTCAAGTACATGTGCATGGCAGGCATGTAAGCCCTCGCCAGAAACTCAGCAGGACGAAAAACGGGCGCCGTAAAGGCGCCCGCCAATAACAGAAACGCCGGCATATCGTGGTCGATCCGCGATATGCCGGCGTTTCTGTTTATTCCTGCTTGTTTCTGCTGGTGCAACCGGGCCGCGCGGCCCGGCACTGCTTGTTTTGCAGCTTAGTTCGCCGTTGCGCCAACCGGCGTAATTTGCGTCGCGTAAGCGGAGATGAATACGGCGTGAATGGTGTCGCCAACCTTCAGCTTCTTCAGATCGACGTCGGGCGTAGCTTCGAGCGTGACCGTCTGATACGCGCCGCGCAGCGTCACTTCGCGCTTCTTCGCGTTGATGTGCTGCACGGTGGCCTGAACTTCGACCTGGCGCGCCGCGTCGTAGCCCGACGAGGCCGGGAGGTAGACGTTCGTGTCGACACGCTTGCGAATGCCCTTGTCCTTGCCCGTCACTTTATCGGCCGTCACGAGCAGCGCGTTCTTGTAGAGCACGTCGACGGTGTCACCCACGTTGAGCTGGTCGAAGTTGGCGACTTGCTGGCTCAGCGCGATCTGAACGTCATTGCCGCGCGGACCGCGCAGCGTGACCACGCGCGACGCACGGTCGATGCCGACGATCTTGGCCTGCACGTGGACCGGCGGGATGTTCGCGACGATATCTTGCGTCGCGCTCGCGAGCGCCGATTGAGCCTGGGGCGCTGACGCCGGCTGCTCCGTTTGCGCCGATGCCGCTTGCGCGAACGCCATGCCAAGTACCACTGCCGCCAACGCTGTTGCCTTCATCATCCGTATTCTCCTCAAAAATCGGGGGTTATTTTCGCTGCAACGGCTTGCGCCGAAGTGTGAGGATTCTACGCGTGCCGATCAAAAACCGACTAGTAGATGGCCAAGGGCCGCGTCAGATTAAGCGAAACGTATAACAAAAAACAACGCTTCTTTGATCAGCCTCGAATGCGAAACAATACCGATAATTTTTCTCAATTTTGAAACGTTGCATTGGCGCGCGGAATACAAAAAGCCGCGAATCCGAAGATTCGCGGCTTGGGTAACGCGTTGGCGATACGGCGGCTCAGGCTTGCTTCAACCGCCTGATCAGCCTGAACGGTATCAAATGCGCTCGATGGCGATGGCGATGCCCTGGCCCACGCCGATGCACATCGTGCACAGCGCATAGCGCCCTTGCGTGCGATGCAATTGGTACATCGCTGTGGTCACGAGACGCGCGCCGCTCATGCCCAGCGGATGCCCCAGCGCGATTGCGCCGCCATTCGGGTTGACGCGTGGATCGTTATCGGCCACGCCGAGCATGCGCAGCACGGCCAGGCCTTGCGAGGCGAATGCTTCGTTGAGCTCGATGACGTCGAACTGGTCGATGGTCATGTTCAGGTTCGCGAGCAGCTTCTGCGTGGCGGGCGCCGGGCCGATGCCCATCACGCGCGGCGCAACGCCCGCGGTCGCGATGCCGAGCACGCGCGCACGCGGCGTGAGGCCGAAGCGCTTCGCGTTGGCCTCGTTCGCGAGCAGCAGCGCGCATGCGCCGTCGTTCACGCCCGATGCATTGCCCGCCGTAACCGAGCCATCCGGGCTCACGACGCCCTTGAGCTTCGCCAGCGTCTCGAGGCTCGTCTCACGCGGATGCTCGTCGCGCGACACTACGAGCGGATCGCCCTTCTTCTGCGCGATCGTCACTGCAACGATTTCCTGCGCGAGCGTGCCATCTGCCTGTGCGCGCGCGGCCTTCTGTTGACTGCGCAGCGCGAACGCGTCCTGATCGGCGCGGCTCACGCCGTAATCGACGGCGACGTTCTCGGCGGTCTCCGGCATCGAGTCCACCCCGTACAGCTGCTTCATCAGCTTGTTCACGAAGCGCCAGCCGATGGTCGTGTCGTAGATCGCGGCGTCGCGAGCGAACGCGCTTGCCGCCTTGCCCATCACGAACGGCGCACGGCTCATGCTCTCCACGCCGCCCGCGATCATCAGGCCCGCCTCGCCCGACTTGAGCGCACGCGCGGCAATGCCCACGGCATCCATGCCCGAACCGCAGAGACGATTCACCGTCGAACCCGGCACGGCCTGCGGCAGGCCCGCCAGCAGCGACGACATGCGCGCGACGTTACGATTGTCTTCGCCCGCCTGGTTCGCGCAGCCGTAGATCACGTCGTCGATCGCCGCCCAGTCCACCTCCTTGTTGCGCTCCATGAGCGCCTTGAGCGGCACGGCGCCGAGGTCGTCGGCGCGAACCTGCGCAAGGGCGCCCGCGTAGCGGCCGATCGGCGTGCGTATCGCGTCACAGATAAATGCTTCCGTCATGAGAGTCTCCAGTTTCAGATGCAATTTGTTCGTTAAGCGAACCAATGACCGATAAACGAACAATCGGCGTTCATAATAGGCGTCGCGTCGCGCGGGTGTCAAGCTGGCATCTCACCTGATCGGCACGCCAAATTCCATCAGATGAAATGAAAACGGCCGCACAGAACCCATGTCTGTGCGGCCGTCAGCCTGCGCGCCGAGGCGCCGGGCAGAACCCGTGGGTTACCGGGACATCATATTCATACCGACGTTGTGCATGACCCAAATCGTGCCGAAGATCAGGAACGCAGCGGCCAGCACAGTATAGGCGAGCGAGAGCACGTTCCAGCCCTGCTCCGACGACGTGTTCAGATGCAGGAAGAACACGAGGTGCACGACCACCTGCACGAAGGCGAGCACGGCGAGCACGACCATCATGGTGTTCGGCGCCAGCGTGCCGTGCATGACGATGCCGAACGCGCCGGCGGTCAACAGCACCGCGAGAATAAAGCCCGCAACATAGCTGCCGAGGCTGCCATGGGCTTCGCTATGAGAATGCGCCATTTAAATCACGCTCCCGAGATAGACAAAGGTAAACACGCAGATCCACACCACGTCGAGGAAGTGCCAGAAAAGGCTCAGGCACGTGAGGCGGCGCACTTCCCGCTCGTCCAACTGCGGACGGCGCAGAACCTGCACCATCAGCACGGCCATCCAGACGAGGCCGAAGAAGACGTGCACACCGTGCGTGCTGACCAGCACGAAGAACGACGAGAGGAACGCGCTGCGCTGCGGGCCTGCGCCTTCCGCGATCAGGTGCGAGAACTCGCGCAATTCCAGCACGAGGAACAGCACGCCCAGAACGAAGGTCACGGCCAGCCAGCCGACGACCGCGCCGCTCTTGCGCTGCTGCGCGCCGAGCATGGCAAAGCCGTAGGTGATGCTGGAAACCAGCAGCACGGCGGTTTCGACTGCAACGTCGCTGATGTTGAACAGGTCCTTGCCCGTTGGGCCGCCCGCGAACTGATGCCCGAGCACCCCGAACGTCGCGAACAGCGCCGCGAACAGGACGCAGTCCGTCATCAGGTAGACCCAGAATCCGAACACGGAATGCGACGGCGGGTGATCGTCGTGATCGAAATCGGCAAGCGTTGCCGGATTGGTTTTTTGCAACATCAGTTAGCCTCCACAGCGACCAGTTCGCGCTCGGCTGCAACCGCCGCGCGATGACGCTTCTCTTCGATCTCGCGAACCTTCGCGGCCGGAATGTAGTAGCCGTCGTCGTCGCTAAAGCTGCGTGCGGCGACGATAACGACGATGGCGATAAAGGCGAGCACGCCGAGCCACGTGATATGCCAGACACCCGCGAAACCCAGCAACAGACTGAACACGCCGATGAAAAAGCCCGCCGAAGTATTCGACGGCATGTGAATGTCTTTGTACTTCGCGGCGAGGCCCATGCCACGGCCCGTTTCCTTCATGTGGGTGAAGGCGTCGAGTTCCTGCACCTGCGGAATGAGCGCAAAGTTATAGACCGGCGGCGGCGACGAAGTCGCCCATTCGAGGGTGCGGCCATCCCACGGATCGCCGGTGACGTCGTGGCATTCAGCCTTGTTCCGGTTCACGAACGCCATCACCCACTGCAGCACCTGAAACACCACGCCAACCGCGATGATGGCCACGCCAATGGCGGCCACGATGAAGTACGGCTGCCATGCGGGGTTGTCGTAGTGGTTCAGGCGGCGGGTTGCGCCCATGAAGCCGAGCACGTAGATCGGCACAAACGCCACATAGAAGCCCACGAACCAGCACCAGAACGACGCCTTGCCGAGCTTTTCGCTGGGCTTGATGCCGAACACCTTCGGGAACCAGTAATGCAGGCCCGCGAGGTAGCCGAACACCACGCCGCCGATGATGGCGTTATGGAAGTGAGCAATCAGGAACAGCGAATTGTGCAGCACGAAGTCCGCGCCCGGAATGGCCATCATCACGCCGGTCATACCGCCGATCGAGAACGTGACCATGAAGCCGATCGTCCAGAGCACCGGTGCGGTGAAATGCACGCGCCCGCGATACATCGTGAACAGCCAGTTGAAGATCTTCACGCCCGTGGGGATCGCGATGATCATGGTGGCGATGCCGAAGAACGCGTTGACGTCGGCGCCCGAACCCATCGTGAAGAAGTGGTGCGCCCACACGAGGAACGCGAGAATCATGATGGCGCACGACGCATAAACCATCGTTTTGTAGCCGAACAGCGGCTTCTTGCAGAACGTGGCCATGACTTCCGAATAGATGCCGAACGCGGGCAGCACGAGGATATACACCTCGGGGTGGCCCCACGCCCAGATCAGGTTCAGGTACAGCATCATGTTGCCGCCGCCGTCGTTCGTGAAGAAGTGCATGCCGAGGTAGCGGTCGAAGCCCAGCAGCGCAACGGCGATCGTGAGGATCGGGAACGTGGCCATGATGAGCACGTTCGAGCACAGCGCGGTCCACGTGAACACCGGCATCTTCATGAGACTCATGCCCGGCGCGCGCATCTTGATGATGGTCACGAAGAAGTTGATGCCGGTAATGAGTGTGCCCACACCCGAAAGCTGCACGGCCCAGATGTAATAGTCGACCCCGACGCCCGGACTGAACTGCAACTCCGAGAGCGGCGGATACGCGAGCCAGCCCACCTGGGCGAACTCGCCGATCACGAGCGAGAGGTTGATGAGAATCGCACTGATGGCCGTCATCCAGAACGACAGCGAGTTCAGGAACGGGAACGCCACGTCGCGCGCGCCGATCTGCAGCGGCACGACGAGGTTGAACAGGCCGACCATGATCGCCATCGCCATGAAGAAGATCATGATGACGCCGTGCGCCGAGAAGATCTGGTCGTAGTGATGCGGCGGCAGGTAGCCCGGCGCGTCGAACGCGATGGCCTGCTGGATACGCATCATGACGGCGTCTGCGAAGCCGCGCACGAGCATGAGCACGGCGACGATCATGTACATGACGCCAATGCGCTTGTGGTCCACGCTCGTGATCCAATCGCTCCAGATGGTCTTCCACTTGCCCGTCACGGTCACAAGACCGAGCACGCCGATCACGATCAGCGCCATGAATGCCGCGGCGCCCATGATGATCGGCTGATCGAACGGAACTGCCTCTAATGTAAGTTTGCCGAACATGCCGCTTACCCCTTGGTCACGCACGACGGGTCGTTGAAATCCGTGACGTGGCCGTTGTTGTACTTCCCAATGATGTTGTTGAAGAGCTTCGGGTCGACCGTCGAGAAGTACTCGACCGGCGCCTTCTCGCTGGGCTCCGAGACTTTCGCGTAGTGGTCCATCGAAAGCGAGGTTTGCGACGCCTTCACCTTCTGGACCCACGCGTCGAAGTCCTGCTGGCTCGTGGCAAGCGTGCGGAACTTCATGTCCGAAAAGCCCTTGCCGCTGTAGTTGGCCGAGATGCCCGCGTAGTCGCCGGCGTGGTCCGCGATCAGGTGCAGGCGCGTTTGCATGCCCGCCATCGCGTAGACCTGGGTGCCCAGTTGCGGGATGAAGAACGAGTTCATCACCGAATCCGACGTAATGCGGAAATTGACTGGCGTGCCCACCGGCACCGCGAGCTGGTTCACCGTGGCGATGCCGAGGTCCGGGTAGATAAAGAGCCACTTCCAGTCGAGCGCGACCACCTCGACATTGATGGGCTTGACGTTCGATTCGATCGGCTTGTACGGGTCGAGCTCGTGGGAGGTCTTCCAGGTGAGGATCGCGAGGAACAGGATGATGACGGCCGGAATGCTCCACACGACCACTTCGATCGCGGTGGAATGCGCCCATTTAGGAGCGTAGGTGGCGTTGCGATTGGACGCGCGGTAGCGCCAGGCAAAAAAGAGCGTGAGCAGAATCACCGGCACCACCACGAGCAGCATGGCCCACGTGGCGGTGGCGATGAGGTGCTTTTCGGCCACGCCGATGCTGCCCTTGGGATCGAGCACGGTCAGTTCGCTGCACCCCGCGAGGGAGGCGAGCAGCCCGCTGCCGAGGGGGATTAACCACCTTTTGAAGGCTTTTCTCTTCATGTTTGCCTGCGTTTTGTTTAACTACCTGGACGCTTTCATGTAATTGCGTCGCAAAAATGCCGGCGCAAAATACACCCCTTACGTGTTTGGGGAAATTCTACGGAAATGCGTTATCCGAAAATTTGATCCAGGCTAAGGTTTTCTGCTCGCGACAAAGCTATCCCGCACAAGCGCGACGGAAAGACGCAATTTACTTTCATCCACCCTTCATACGCACGCACAGCCAAGCACGGCGGGCTTCTCGCGTATGACGAATTTCCGGCAATGTGAAAACGTGGAAGGAGACAGAACGTAGAAAAAAGAGGAGTCAGAGAATCCCGACCGGGATCCGACAGTACTATTCGACTGGTCCAATGGAAAATAATCTGATATTGAAGCTCAGCCTTATTCAAGGCGCTTGCGTCTCTCCAATATCTACGTCAATACCAATATAAAGCCATCGAATTGCGGCTAATCAAATATAAAGCCAATAAAATCTGTGAACACCTCGATTTTCCCGTCTCGACCGGCGTCGTCCGCCGCGCACCGGTTGGCGAATCCATGCGCTTGCGCTATTGTCATGGGTTCCTTACGCGCCGCCTCCAGCCCTTGATCCGACGCCACGACGCCATGAACCCCGCCAGCCGCGCTACGCCCGCCCCTTCCGACGAGCCGCCGGAGTCCGCCGAAAAGCCGGGCGACTCCTACGTGCAGTCGTTCGCGCGCGGGCTCTCCGTGATCCGCGCATTCAATGCCGAGCGCCCCGAGCAAACGCTCACCGACGTCGCCGCGGCCACCGGCCTCACGCGCGCCGGCGCACGCCGCATCCTGCTCACGCTGCAAACGCTCGGCTATGTGGAGGCCGAAGGGCGCCTGTTCCGGCTCACGCCGAAGATTCTGGACCTCGGCTTCGCGTATCTGACGTCGATGCCGTTCTGGAATCTGGCCGAACCGGTCATGGAGCAACTCTCGGCCGAGGTGCACGAAAGCTGCTCGGCCGCCGTGCTCGACCGCACCGAGATCGTTTATGTGCTGCGCGTGCCCACGCACAAGATCATGACGATCAACCTCTCGATCGGCAGCCGCCTGCCCGCCTACTGCACGTCCATGGGCCGCGTGCTGCTCTCGGCGCTCGACGAGCCGACGCTCGACGCCACGCTCGGCGCAATGCCGCTCTACGCGCACACGCCGCGCACCGTCACCGACAAGGACGAGCTCAAGAAGATCATCGCGCAGGTGCGCCAGCAGGGCTGGTCCATCATCGACCAGGAGCTGGAGGGCGGACTCATCTCGATCGCCGCGCCGATTCGCAACCGCCAGGGCCGCGTGATCGCCGCCATGAACATCAGCGGCAATGCCCAGCGCACCTCGGCGAAACAGATGGTCAAGGCCTTTCTCGAACCGCTCCAGCAGGCCGCCCAGCGCGTCTCGGAGATGGTGGCGCTGCGCACCTGAGCCCTCTCCCCCTCTCACCCATGGGGAGAGGGGCTTTCTTCCGTATGCAGCCGGCGAACGGTGCGGCGCTCAGCCCGCCGCCACCCGCTGCACCGTCTCGACGAAAGCCAGTCCGGCATCCTCCAGCCGTCCCGAGTTGTCGATGTGCGTGAGCGCCGCGCCCGCCGGCACCTCGAACGGCGCGCGCCGCGCGAGACGCGCTGCGATCTGCTCAGGCGTCTCCCGTGCGCGCGAGGCAAGCCGCGCGGCCAGCACATGTTGCGCGGCGTTCACGTGCACGACCGTCATGTGCGGATAGCGCGCCAGCGCCTCGTTCACGTAGGCGCGCGAGCCGTTCAACACCACCGTGCAGCCGAGCGCGAGCCATTGGTCGATCTCCACGCCGATGCCATATCGCAGCGCGTGGCTGCGCCATTGCAGCGCGAACAGGCCAAGGCGCGAGCGCGCCTCGAATTCGGCGTCGGTGAGCGCGATGTGGTTCTCGCCACCATCCACTTCGCGCGTGATGTAGCGATGCGCGAACAGCACCCCGCCGGACGCGAGCCGCGCGCGCGCAAAGCCAAGCAGCGAGTCCTTGCCCGCGCCCGAGGGGCCCATCACGTAGATCAGGCGCGATTTCATGCGAGTGGTCATGCGCGCCCCCGTGCCTGCATGTGCGCCTGCATCTGTGCCGATCGATCGGCGGGAAAATCGGCGGGAAAATCCACACGCCGCCACAACGAGAACGGCTCGCCCGGGTGCGGCTCGACGTAGAGCGCGACGCCCTCCACGGGCAGTGCGCCCGCGTCGCGCATCTGGGCATTCCACGCGTGCGCGAGCGCGGCGCACACGGCTGTGTCGTCGAGCGAATCGGAAAGCGTCATGTGAAAGCGAAACTCGTCGAACACATACGGGTAGCCCCACGCTTCGACATAGGCGCGCTGGCGCGGTGTGAGCGGCGCGTCGAGGCGCTTCGCGAGCTCGTCGGCGGTCTGCGCGGCGCGTAGGTGGCCGAGCGTGCGCAAGGCGTCGGCGGCAAGCTCGCGCAGCGCCTGCGCGCCGTTCTCGCTAGCGGCCCGCAGCGCGACGAAGCGTCCGAGCATGGCCGCCTCCACCGCGACTTCGAAGCGCGCGCGCCCCGCTGCCCATGCTTCTGCGGCGGCAACGAGTGTTTGCGGCGTCACGCCCGCCGCGAGCCGGAAAGGCGGTACGAGCGTGCCGTGCCAGCCGTAGCGGTGCGGCGCGCCGGTGAGCGCAGCGAGCGGCTGCGCGAGCCCGGCCGGTTGCGGCGGCGCTAGCGTCTCGCCACTTTCCGGGTCGCGGCCGAGCCAGGCACAGCCGGCCCGCCACCACGCCGAGGCGCGCGGCGGCGCGTAATAGAGCGCGAAGCGCGTTGCCTCGCTCCAGTCTTCGTGCGGCGCGCTCATACGTCGTGCTCCACCATCAACTGCACGCGGTCCGCCGCGAAATGCGTAATGCCGTACTTGATGGGCACGCCGTCGAGATCGACGTCGACGTTCTCGACCCACAGCACCGGCTGCTGCCGGTTGATGTTCAGCCGTCGCGCCACTTCGGGCTCGGGCAGCACGCTGCCGATGCGGCTCCACTTGCGCAAATAATCGCTCACGCCGAATTCGGCGAGCGCCTTCGAGGTGCTGTCCACGCGCGCCATGACCGTGGGCAGATCGGCGAAGCGCGCGGCCGGATACCAGCTGCGCGCATAGGTGAGCGGCACGCCCTCCGACTCGTGCAGCGTCTCCAGCCGGTACACGAGCGCGCCGGCGCGCATGGAAAGCGCCTTCGCCACGCCCGGATCGGCCTTCACGCGCGACGAAGCGAGCAGCTTGCCCACCGCCGAATGCTGATGACGCTGCAGATTCTCGGTGAAGCGCGTGCGCTTGCCGATGGTGTAATCGATTGCGCCGGGCTGCACGAAGGTGCCGCGCCCCTGCTCCACACTCACGAGGCCGAGCGCGGCGAGCCCCAGCATGGCGCGCCGCACCGTGTGACGGTTCACATCGAAGCGCCGTGCCAGTTCGCCTTCGCTCGGCAGCCGGCCGTCCTCGCCAAAACCCTTCGCCGCGATCTCGGCCGCGAGGATCTGCTCGATCTGCCGCCACACCGCCACGCCTGCGCCGCGCTCGAGCGTGCTGTGCGGGGCCTCGTCGTTCGATGTCATGGTGCTGTCATTCCTCCGGGGTTCAATATCGGCTGTAGCTTGCGCATTGTAGTGTGCACGGCGTGATGGAAATATGAAAACGTTCTTCGTTGCACACACACTAGACATCCGCATAAACGTCTAGACGTTTAGATGAGTAGATGCTCCAATGTACATCTCCGGTCACGACACAGGAACTCCGATGAACGCATCTTCGGTCCCGCGCTCCGCCGCGTCCGATGCGCGCCGCGCCTGGATGGCGGTGCTTGCGCGCACGCCGCGCGCCGAACTCGAAACGGCGCTCATTGCCGCGCTCGGCGGCGAGAGCATGCCGGCTTTCGAGTGGCTGCGCGCGCCCCAGACGGGGCTCGCGATGGTGCGCGGGCGCGTCGGCGGCACCGGCAACGCCTTCAATCTCGGCGAAGCCACCGTGACCCGCGCGACGCTGCGTCTGCGCACCCACAACAGCGCCGACGCCACCGTGGGCGTGGCGTGCCATCTGGGCCGCGACAAGCGCCGCGCCGAACTGGCCGCGCTCGCCGACGCGCTCCTGCAACAGCCCGAGCACCACACCCAACTCCACGCACGGTTGATCGAGCCGCTCGCGGCGCGCCTGGCCGCGCAACGCGCGGCACAACACGACGAGACCGCCAGCACGAAGGTCGAGTTCTTCACGATGGTTCGAGGCGACGCATGAACGAACAACGCAACAGCCCCGCCCTGCACGCGGCGCTCGATACGCTCGCGCCAGGCTTCGCCGATCCGGTCCACGATACGCAAGCCGTGTTTCGCACGCTGCTCGGCGCGCTCTCGCGCCCGGGCACCCTCGCGACGATCGAGACGCCGCTGCCAGCGGCAGAGCCGGCGAGCGCCGCCGCGCCCGACACGCCGCGCGCGGGCCTCGCGGTCTTCGCCGCGCTGCTCACGCTCTGCGACTACGCCACGCCCGTATGGCTCGCGCAGCCCGACGCCGCGCTCGCAGCCGCGCTGCGCTTTCACGCGGACGCCCCGCTTGCGAACACGCCACGCGAGGCCGCTTTCGCCTACGTGCACGACACCGCCGCGCTGCCACCGCTCGACGCGTTCGCCTGCGGCACGCCCGAGTCGCCGGAACAGTCGGCCACAGTGTTTGTGCGCGTCGATTCGTTGGCCGATGGCCCATCGATCACGCTGCGCGGCCCCGGCATCGAGTCGACGCACACCGCCGCGCCCGCCGGCCTGCCCGCGCGCTTCTGGCAAGAACGCGCCGAACTCGCGCCGCTCTTTCCGTGCGGCATCGACTTCTACTTCGTTTGCGGCGCCCAAATCATGGGCCTGCCGCGCACGACTCGCGTGGAGGTGAGCTGATGTACGTTGCCGTCAAAGGAGGCGAGCGCGCGATCGAAGCATCGTGGCGCCTGCTCGATCAAGCCCGCCGGGGCGATACGCGCGTACCCGAACTCTGCGTCGCGCAGATTCGCGAGCAGATGCGCCTTGCCGTGGCGCGCGTGATGGCCGAAGGCTCGGTCTACGACGAGGAGCTTGCCGCGCTCGCGATCAAGCAGGCCGCCGGCGATCTCGTCGAAGCGATCTTTCTGCTGCGCGCGTATCGCACGACGCTGCCGCGCTTCGGCTACACGCTGCCCGTGGAAACGGAGCAGATGGCCGTCGAGCGCCGCATCTCCGCCACGTTCAAGGATGTGCCCGGCGGCCAGCTGCTGGGAGCGACATACGACTATACGCAACGCCTGCTGGATTTCGCGCTGCTCGCGGAAGGCGGCAATGATTCGGATATCGAATTATCATCCCGACCTCACTCGCCACCCAGCGTTCCGAACGAACCGGATTCCATGCCGCGCGTGGTCACGCTACTCGACAAGGAAGGTCTGATCGAGCAAGAGACGCCGTCGAGCGAAGCCTGCGAACCGGGCGACCTTTCGCGCGAGCCGCTCGCGTTTCCCGCTGATCGCAGCGTGCGTCTGCAAAACCTCGCGCGCGGCGACGAAGGCTTCTTGCTCGCGATGGGCTACGCCACGCAGCGCGGCTATGCGCATTCGCATCCGTTCGCAGGCGAGATCCGCTTTGGCTCGGTGGCCGTGGAAATGGTGCTCGACGAACTGGGCGAAGCGGTCGAGATCGGCGAGATCGAATTGACCGAGTGCCAGATGATCAACCAGTTCGCCGGCAGCAAAGACGCGCCGCCCGCGTTCACGCAGGGCTACGGCCTCGCATTCGGCCATGCGGAACGCAAGGCGATGGCAATGGCGCTCGTCGACCGCGCGCTGCGCGCCGAAGAACTCGGCGAAACGCTGGCCTCGCCCACCCAGGACATCGAATTCATGCTCTCGCACAGCGACAACGTGGAAGCCTCGGGCTTCGTGCAGCATCTGAAGCTGCCGCACTACGTGGATTTCCAGGCCGAGCTCGAACTCGTGCGCCGCTTGCGCGCGCAGCACGAGCGCGGCGGCCTGCCATCCGGGGAGGCCGCATGAACGCGCCCGATACCTTCGAAGCCACGCTCGCTTCGCACGAAACCCGCGCCGCCGGCGGCTACAACTTCGCGTATCTCGACGAGCAGACCAAGCGCATGATCCGCCGCGCGCTGCTCAAGGCGGTGGCCGTGCCCGGCTATCAGGTGCCGTTCGCCTCGCGCGAAATGCCGCTGCCGTATGGCTGGGGCACGGGCGGCATCCAGGTGACGGCGGCCATCATCGGCGCGAACGACACGCTCAAGGTGATCGACCAGGGCTCCGACGACACCACCAACGCCGTCAACATTCGCCGCTTCTTCGCGCGCACCACGGGCGTGGCCACCACGCGGCGCACCCGGGACGCGACGATCGTGCAAACGCGTCACCGCATTCCCGAAACGCCGCTCACGGAGAAGCAGATTCTCGTCTACCAGGTGCCGATGCCAGAGCCGCTGTTCCGGCTCGAACCGCACGTGGCCGAATGCAAGAAGCTGCATGCGCTCGCCGATTACGGGCTCATCAGCGTGAAGCTTTACGAGGACATCGTGCAGCACGGCAGCATCGCCACGACCTACGATTACCCGGTCACGGTGAATGGGCGCTATCTCACCTCGCCCTCGCCGATTCCGAAGTTCGACAACCCCAAGCTCCATATGAATCCCGCGCTGCAATTGTTCGGCGCGGGCCGCGAGCGCCGCATCTATGCGATTCCGCCTTATACGCCGGTGAAAAGCCTCGACTTCGACGATCACCCGTTCGACGTGCAGCGCTGGGACCATGCGTGCGCGCTGTGCGGCTCGCGCGAGAGCTTCCTCGACGAGATGATCGTCGACGATGCGGGCAAGCGCATGTTCGTCTGCTCGGATAGCGATTATTGCCACGAACGGCGGGACGCTGAGGAGAACCTGGAAAAATCGCAGGCAAACGCGCAGGCAACCGCGCAGGCGAAACCACCCGGAGAACACGCATGACATCAGGTTTCACGCCTCTGCTTCGCGCCCGCCACCTCACGAAGCAATACGGCGGGCGCAACGGCTGCCGCGACGTGAGCTTCGATCTGTATCCCGGCGAGGTGCTGTGCATCGTCGGCGAATCGGGTTCGGGCAAGACCACGCTGCTCAACACGCTCGCGCTGCGCACCGAAGCCGATTCGGGCGCGCTCGAATACGTGAACGCGAACGGCGAATCGCTCGACCTGCTCACGCTTTCCGAGCCGCGCCGGCGCCTGCTCGCCCGCACCGAATGGGGCTTCGTGCAGCAAAACCCGCGCGACGGGCTGCGCGCCGGCGTCTCGGCGGGCGCCAATATCGGCGAGCCGCTGATGGCCGTGGGCGCGCGCCACTACGGGCGCATTCGCCAGACCGCGCAGCAGTGGATGCAGCGCGTCGAACTCGACGCCACGCGCATCGACGAACTACCCGCCGCGTTCTCGGGCGGCATGCAGCAACGCCTGCAAATCGCGCGCAATCTCGTCACCGGCCCGCGCCTCGTGTTCATGGACGAGCCCACCGCCGGCCTCGATGTTTCGGTGCAGGCGCGGCTGCTCGACTTGCTGCGCACGCTCACCACGACGCTGCATCTCTCGGTGCTGATCGTCACGCACGACATCGGCGTCGCGCGGCTGCTCGCGCACCGCCTGATGGTGATGCAAGGCGGCACCGTAGTCGAAGCCGGCCTGACCGACCAGGTGCTCGACGATCCTCAGCACCCCTACACACAAACGCTGGTGGCCTCGGTGCTGCCGGTATAGGACGAGCCATGACTCCGGATCCCTCGATTGCGCGCGCGTTCGGCGAGCGCCCCGCCCTGATGCTGCGCGCAGAGGACGTGCGCAAGACCTTCACGCTGCATGGCCAGGGCGGCATCGGCATCGAAGCGCTCGCGGGCGTCTCGCTCGACGTGGAGCGCGGCGAATGCGTGGTGCTGGTCGGGCCTTCGGGCGCGGGCAAGAGCACGTTTCTGCGCTGTCTGTACGGCAACTATCTCGCGAGCGGCGGCTCGATTGCCATCCGCGACGACGCAGCGCTTGGCCAGCACCTCGAGATCACCGGCGCGGAGCCACACGACGTGCTGCGCCTGCGCCGCAACGTGGTGGGCTACGTGAGCCAGTTCCTGCGCGTGATTCCGCGCGTGAGTACGATCGATATCGTGGCCGCGCCGCTCGTTTCGCGCGGCGTGGACGAAGACGAAGCACGCGACCGGGCCGCCGCGCTGCTCGCGCGCCTGAATGTGCCGCAGCGCCTCTGGCCGCTTGCGCCCGCCACCTTCTCGGGCGGCGAGCAGCAGCGCGTGAACATCGCGCGCGGCCTGATCGCGCAGCATCGCGTGCTGTTGCTCGACGAACCCACCGCTTCGCTCGACGCCGAGAACCGCGCCGTGGTCGCAAGCCTGATTGTGGAAGCGCGCGAGCGGGGCGCTGCAATCGTCGGCGTCTTTCACGACGAGGACACGCGCGGCCGCGTGGCCACACGCGTGCTGACACTGACCGCCCCGCATGCGAGCGCATCTGTCACTGAAATGGCCTGAAAGTGCCTTGAAAAGTCGTGGCCTGTCATTTGCGTCAGGCACACTCATGTTTGAATTCCGGAGCCCGACGATGTTGATCAAGAACGCGCGCATCGTGACGCGAGACGAAGTATTCACCGGCACGCTGCGTGTCGAAGACGGCGCGATCGGCGAACTTTCGCGCGGCACGACCGCCGCGCCCGACGCCGAGGACTGGGAAGGCGACTTCCTGTTGCCGGGGCTCGTCGAGCTGCACACCGACAACCTCGAAAAGCACCTCGCGCCGCGCCCCGGCGTGCACTGGAACACCGACGCCGCGTTCGTGATCCACGACGCGCAGATCGCCGCCGCCGGCATCACCACGGTGTTCGACGCGCTCGCCATCGGCACGCGCGCGGCCGTGGGCGTGCGCGGCCGCGAGGTGCAGCTCGCCAGCGCCGCCGCGCTCACGCGCTTCTCCGAGCGCAAGCTGCTGCGCGCCGAGCACTTCCTGCACCTGCGCTGCGAGATCGCAACCGAAGACGTGATCGATCTGTTCGACACGCTGAGCGAGCACCCGCTGCTGCGCCTCGCCTCGGTAATGGACCATACGCCGGGCCAGCGCCAGTGGCACGACCGCACGCAATGGCGGCGCTTTCAGGAGCGCCACGGCAAATGGACCGACGAGCAGGCCGCCATCATGCTCACCGAGATGGCCACCGAGCAGGAGCGCTACGCCGACGCACATCGCCGCGCAATCGTCGAGCGCTGCCGCGCGCGCCGCATCCCGCTCGCGAGCCATGACGACACGCTCGTCGAGCACGTCGAGCAGGCTGCGCGCGAAGGCATCGTGCTCGCCGAATTTCCGACCACGCGCGTGGCCGCCGCCGAGGCGAAAAAGCGCGGCATCGCCACGATCATGGGCGCGCCGAACGTGGTGCGCGGCGGCTCGCATTCGGGCAACGTCTCCGCGCTCGAACTCGCGCAGGCCGGCCTGCTCGACATTCTTTCATCGGACTACGTACCGTCTAGCCTGCTCACCGCCGCCTTCGATCTCGTGACCCGGGCCGACTGGACGCTGCCGCGCGCGCTCGCCACGGTCTCGTGGGAACCGGCGCACAAGGCGGGCCTCGCGGACCGCGGCGCGATCGCGCCCGGCCTGCGCGCCGACTTCGTGCGCGTGACGATGCTCGACACGCTGCCGGTGCCACGCGCGACGTACCGCGCGGGTACGCGCGTGGTCTGATTGAAGCGCATATATACGCGCGCCTTACACCAAAACCAACAACACACCATCGTTTCGTTTTCAACTCTCCAACACACGCCAGCAAACGCCGTTGCGCATTCTTCAGACTGTTGCGGCAAAGCATCGTAATCGCCCTCGCAGGTACCGCGCGCGGCGCCCGGCCCGCGCCCCGAACGCCTTGTCCCACAAGGCTTTGTGCCGTCCCGCCACAGTGCTCGAACGTTCGTTAGCGCACTGCGAATCCCGCCATCCGGTATAACACTAGCCACGCAGCAATTTTGACCCGGGTAAGCTTTGCGCCGCCGCTCGCTTTCAAGCCAGCGAGCCCAACAGAGTTCCCGCGCGAGCCGCGCCGGAACCATGCGCGGCGACGGCACAACCGCCCGCTGCGCGCCCTGAACCATACGAGGAGTACACATAGTGAAAAAACTGCTTGCCACCCTGTCGGTTGCCCTGCTCGCGGTCTCGGCCGGCGTCGCCCACGCGAAGGATTGGTCCACCGTGCGCTTCGGCGTCGATGCCAGCTACGCGCCGTTCGAATCGAAGGCGCCCGATGGCAAGCTCGTCGGCTTCGACATCGACCTCGGCAACGAAATCTGCAAGCGCCTGAACGCGAAGTGCGTGTGGGTCGAGCAGGACTTCGACGGCATGATCCCGGGCCTGAAGGCGAAGAAGTTCGACGGCGCGCTTTCGTCGATGACAATCACCCCGCAGCGCCAGGAGCAGATCGCCTTCTCGGCAAAGCTGTTCAACACGCCGACGCGCCTCGTCGCCAAGAAGGGCTCTACGCTCCTGCCGACGGCTGACTCGCTCAAGGGCAAGTCGGTGGGCGTGGAGCAGGGCACGATCCAGGAAACCTATGCGAAGGAAAACTGGGCGGCAAAGGGCGTGAACGTGGTGCCTTACCAGAACCAGGATCAGGTCTACGCCGACCTGATCTCGGGCCGTCTGGACGCAGCGCTGCAGGATGAAGTGCAAGCCGACCTCGGCTTCCTGAAGACGCCGCGCGGCACGGGTTTCCAGTTCGCCGGCAAGGAGCTGCCGACCGGCGCCGCCGCCATCGGCCTGCGCAAGGAAGACACCGACCTGAAGGCGAAGATCGACAAGGCCATCGCCGACATGATCAAGGACGGCACGTACAAGAAGATCGAAGCGAAGTACTTCGACTTCGACGTGTACGGCAGCTAAGCCCTGCACGCCCTGCGGGAAAGCCGGCGCCGCGTGAAAGCGCGTCCCGGCTGAACGATGGGGGAAAAAGCCCGGCCTTTGCGCCGGGCTTTCGTTTTTCTGGCATGCCTGGTCGCGCCCGGCGCACCGGCTCAGGCAAACGCCAGCTTTCAGCCCGCTGTCCAGATCGGCTAAGATCATGAGCACCGGCCCGCCCGCGGGCCATCCCGACCCTCACTCTGAACGCGCCGCGCGCCTCCCGCGCCGCGCGAGCCCATCATGCAAACTCACCACCATCCGTTGATAGCGCCCGCCCTCGGCACCGCGCGCCAGGTCACGAGCTTCCACTACGGCCAGCCCGGCGGCAAGAAGGTGTATGTGCAAGCGTCGCTGCACGCCGATGAATTGCCCGGCATGCTCACGGCCTGGGCGCTGCGGCGCAAGCTGGCCGCGCTCGAGGCGGCGGGCAAGCTGCGCGGCGAAGTGGTCGTGGTTCCGGTAGCGAACCCGATTGGTTTGAACCAGCGCTGGCTCGGCCATCTCATCGGCCGCTTCGAGTCGAACACCGCGCAAAACTTCAACCGCAACTTCTACGATCTCACGGCACTCGTGCTGCCGCGCATCGAATCGCGCCTCGGCCCCGACGCCGACGCGAACCGCGACGCCATTCGCACCGCGATGGGCGAGGCGCTCGCGACGCAAACGCCGAAAACCGAAATCGAATCGCAGCGTCTCGCACTGCAACGCCTCTCCTACGACGCCGACATCGTGCTGGATCTGCACTGCGACTGGGAAGCCGCTATGCATATCTACACGAATCCCGAACTCTGGCCCGAGGTCGAGCCGCTTGCGCGCTATCTGGACGCCAAGGCGTCGCTGCTCGCGCTCGATTCGGTCGGCAATCCGTTCGACGAGATTCACAGCTTCTGCTGGTCGGAGCTGCGCGAACGCTTCGGCCAGCGCTTTCCGATTCCGCATAGCTCGATTTCGGTGACCGTGGAACTGCGCAGCCAGCGTGACGTCTCGCACGAATTCGCCGAGCACGACGCACAGGCCATCGTCGAGTACCTGACCGGCTACGGCGTGATCGACGGCGCGGCTGCCCCGCTGCCGCCGCTCGCGCATCCGGCCACGCCGCTCGCGGGCACCGAGCCGATCGTCGCGCCTGCAAGCGGCGTGATCGTGTTCCGCGCCGAATGCGGCGCGTGGATCGAAGCCGGCGCGCCGATCGCCGACATCGTGGACCCGCTCACCGACACCCTGACCACGCTGCATGCGGGCGTGAGCGGCGTGATGTACGCGCGGCATAGCGCGCGCTTCGCCACGGCCGGCATGGAGGTCGCGCGCATCGCGGGCGACAAGCCGATCCGCACGGGTTCGCTGCTGTCACTCTGAACGAAGCTTCACACGCATAGGGCTCATGCTTGAGCCCTATGCGTCACATGGATCAATTCCGCCACAATTAATTCGGATTCCATATAAATCGGCGATCCATATGCGAATCTGAATGAACTAAATCAGAAAATCATATAACCCGGTTTTCTCCGCAACCGGCGCTGCACCGCCCCCTTTCAGATCCCGCCGAGCCAATCCCGGCGCGGCTCGTGGCCACTCGACGCCACTCGCAAGCCCCCTGTCGCATTCGTGCCACACGAAGTCGACATTTACCCTGCATATCCTTACTGTCATATTCCTTTCGTTATCGACCCTTAAATTACAGCGCGTCGCATCAATCGGCTCTCAAGAAGCCGGAGACTTACTTTCCTTCATCCGGAGAAACAGTTGAAAAACAAGATTTTGACCACCGCTATTCTCGCCACGTTTGCCGGGGCCGCTCATGCGCAAAGCAGCGTGACTCTGTACGGTTTGATCGATGCGGGTGTGAACTACGTCAACCACGTGCAGAACGCCACGAAAGGCAGCTCGAGCGCATACACGTTTGCCGACGGCGTCGCGCAAGGCAGCCGTTGGGGCCTGCGCGGCTCGGAAGACCTGGGCGGCGGCCTGAAGGCGATCTTCGTGCTCGAAAACGGCTTCAACATCGGTAACGGCACGTTAGGCCAGGGCAACTCGATGTTCGGCCGTCAAGCGTATGTCGGCCTCACGCAGACCAACATCGGCTCGCTCACGTTCGGCCGCCAGTACTCGTTCAGCACGGACGTGCTCGGCTCGCAGTACTCGACCGGCGGCAACACGGTCTCGGGCAACTGGGCCTACCACGTCAACGACGTCGATCAGCTCACGTCGAGCCGCATCAGCAACGCGGTCAAGTTCCAGAGCGTGAACTACTCGGGCTTCACGTTCGGCGGCCTCTATGGCTTCTCGAATACGACCTCGTTCGCGGGCGCGCCGGCGGGCACCACGACGGCTTCGTCGCGTGCGTACAGCTTCGGCGCGAACTACGCCTATGGCCCGTTCAGCCTCGGCGGCGCGTACACCGACATCACCTACCCGGCCGCGGCATCGCCCACGTCGTTCTCGACCACGCTCGCCAACGTCAACACGACGGGCGGCGCCAAGGGTGTGATCCACGATCTGCGCTCGTTCGGCTTCGGCGGCCGCTATGTGGCCGGCGCGGCGACGATGTGGCTGCTCTGGACCAACACGCGCTTCGCGCCGATCGCCGGTTCGTCGACGATCTACAACGCCTATGAAGCGGGCGGCAAGTACGCCTTCACGCCGGCCTTCACGGGCGCGCTGGGCTACACGTACTCGCGCTCGTCGGGCCTCGTCACGGCGCACTGGAACCAGGTCAACGCCTCGGCCGACTACGCGCTCAGCAAGCGCACGGACGTGTACGCGCTCGTGGCTTATCAGGATGCATCGGGCACCTACCAGGGCGCGCCGGTCCAGGCACAGATCGGCTCCTCGGCGTCGAGCATCATCGCGCCGTCGGGCAGCGGTTCGCAGAACCAGGTGGCTGTGCGCCTCGGTATCCGCCACAAGTTCTAAGCCAGCTCCAACCTTGTGCAGCATGGCGCCGCTCCTTGCGGCGTCATGCTGGCTGCCGCTTCACGCGCGCTTCTGGTACGCTGCGCCCTTTCCCCTCGCAGCGATCGAATCGATGGAACTCCCTTTCAACGAAGCTGGCGTCTCGGTCACGCGCACCGCGCTCTCCTCTGCGGGCCAGGTCTTCCCGCTGCGCGATATCGACGACATGCGCATCGTCTTCGGGCAGCGCAAGCGCACCGTGCCCATCGCGCTCGCGCTGATCGGCGTGGCGCTCGCGGCGGTGGGCGGCGCATACGGCTCGGGCGCCGGGCTCGGGTGCGGCGTGATGCTGGTGGTGGTGGGCTGGCTCGCGTGGATCTGGCAAGACGCCAAGCATCAGTTGATCGTGGTGACGGGCGGCGAATCCCGCGAAGCGGTCTGGAGCGCCGATATCGTCTTCCTCGAACGCGTCGAGCAGGCCGTGCGCGCGGCCAAAGCCACGAGCGCTACCAACGGTAGCCCGGCGCGCCCCACCGCCCAATAGAACTGCGGACGGTAGCGCGCGTCAGACGCGCAAATCAGCGCCCCGTGTCGACCGGCTTCGTATGCCAGATCTCGCGCGCATACTCCGCAATCGCGCGGTCCGACGAAAACATGCCCATGCCCGCCACATTCTCGATCGCGCTCGCGGTCCAGCTGCGCACGTCGACAAAGCGCCGGTCCGCGGCCTCCTGGGCCTGAACGAAGGCAGCGTAATCGGCCAGCACCATGTAGTGATCGCCCCAGTCCACGAGCGTGTGGAAGATCTCCTGATAGCGCGCGGGATCGTCGGGCGCGAAAAAGCCCCGGCGAATCTGGTCGAGCGCCATGCGCAACCCGGCATTCTCTTCGTAGATCTGACGCGGCCGGTAGCCCGCGCCGCGCAGCGCGTCGACCTGATCGGCCGTGTTGCCGAAGATGAAGATGTTGTCGGCGCCCACGGCCTCGCCGATCTCGATGTTGGCGCCGTCCAGCGTGCCCATCGTGAGCGCGCCGTTGAGCGCGAGCTTCATGTTGCCGGTGCCTGACGCCTCGGTGCCCGCCGTCGAGATCTGCTCGGAAAGATCCGCTGCGGGAATCACCACTTCGGCCACGCTCACGCCGTAATTCGGCACGAACACCACCTTGAGACGATCGCCCACGACCGGGTCGTGATTCACTTTCTCCGCCACGTCGTTGATCAGGCGGATGATGGTCTTGGCCATGCGATACGCCGAGGCCGCCTTGCCCGCGAACAGCACGACGCGCGGCACCCAGTCCCGTTCGGGCGCCTGCACGATGCGGTTGTAGCGCGTGATCACATGGAGCACGTTGAGCAACTGCCGCTTGTATTCGTGCATGCGCTTGACCTGCATGTCGAACAGCGCGTCGGGGTTGAACGCGAGGCCGGTGCGCGCGGTCATCCGCTGGATCAGACGCACCTTGTTCTCGCGCTTGGCCGCGCGAAATGCCTCTTCGAATGCCGCGTCGCCGGCGACCTTGCGCAGCGCGCCGAGCTCGAACAAGTCCTTGCGCCACTGCGTGCCGATGGTCTCGTCCACGAGCCGCGCGAGCGGCGGGCTCGCCTGCGCGAGCCAGCGCCGCGGCGTGATGCCGTTGGTCACGTTCGTGAAGCGCTCGGGAAAAAGTCGCGCGAAGTCGGCGAAGATATGGCGCGTCATCAACTGCGAGTGCAGCTTCGAGACGCCGTTCACCGTGTGGCTCGCGACGATCGCAAGATAGGCCATGCGCACGCGCCGCTGGCCGTATTCGTCCACCAGCGAAATGCGGCGGATAAAGTCGAGATCGTGCACGCCCTTCTCTTTCGACTCGCTCGCCTCGCGCAGAAATGCGGCGTTGATGTCGAAGATGATTTCGAGGTGACGCGGCAGCAGGCGCGACAATAGTTCGACGTCCCAGGTTTCCAGCGCTTCGGGCATCAGCGTGTGATTCGTGTACGAGAACACGCGCTTGATATGGCCCATCGCCTCGTCCCAGGGCATGTGATGGACGTCCACGAGCAGGCGGATCAGTTCGGGAATCGCCAGCACCGGGTGCGTATCGTTCAGGTGCACCGCGACCTTGTCGGAAAAGCGGCCGAACGTGCTGTGCGTGCGCAGGTAGCGGCGGATCAGGTCCTGCATCGTCGCCGAGACGAAGAAGTACTCCTGGCGCAGGCGCAGTTCGCGGCCCGCCATGGTCGAGTCGTCGGGATAGAGCAGGCGCGAGACGTTCTCGGAAAGGTTGCGCGCTTCCACCGCGCGCTGATAGTCGCCCTGGTTGAACGCGGAGAGATCGAGTTCCTCGCAGGCGCGCGCGGACCACAGGCGCAGCGTGTTGGTCGCGCTCGTTGCGTAGCCGGGAATGATGGTGTCGTAGGCCATCGCGTTCACGGTGTGCGTCTCGATCCATTCGACGGTGCCGTTGCGCTGCACGGTGCGCCCGCCGAAGTGCACGGGGTACTGCACCTCGGGGCGCGGAAACTCCCACGGGTTGCCCGAGCGCAGCCAGTAGTCGGGCTCCTCCACCTGCTCGCCGTTGACGATCTGCTGGCGAAACATGCCGTAGTCATAGCGGATGCCGTAGCCGAAGCCCGGAATGCCGAGCGTGGCCATCGAATCGAGAAAGCACGCGGCGAGCCGCCCGAGGCCGCCGTTGCCGAGCGCGGCGTCGGGTTCCAGGTCGATGAGCGCGTCCATATCCACGCCGAGGCTCGCGAGCGCCTCCTTCATCGCGTCGTGAATGCCGAGCGCAAGCAACGCGTTGGAGAAGGTGCGGCCGATGAGGAACTCCATCGACAGGTAATAGACACGCTTGGCGTCCTGGTCGTACTGGCGGCGCGTGGTCACCATCCAGCGCTCGACGAGACGGTCGCGCACGGCCAGCGCGGCGGCGTGCAGCCAGTCCTGCGGACGCGCGGTCACGGCGTCCTTGCCGACGCCGTACATCAGGCGGTTCGACACGGAGCGACGCAGGGCGTCGGCACTGCTCTTCAATTGGTCGAATTCAAGACCCACTGCTGTCATCGAATGTCTCCCGTAAAACGGCATGCGGAGCGAAGGCGGACAGGGCAAATGCTGCAGCAAATTCAGCAGCCCGGCAGCCTCAAGTCAGTTTGCAGAGTAGGACATTTTTGCCTCGCGTGCGGCGCTGCGCCATTTGCCGTGCGCCCAGCGGGGCGCGTGGATGCGCAGCGTGGCGGCGGCTCGCGGGGATTGCGCGCATCTGGCGGTTAGTTGCGTTGCATCCGCGGTACTTGCTGGCCCTGTCCCTTTGAAGCATCCGCTGCAGAATCGCGCAGGGTCTGCAACAATCGCAAAATTGCCCGCGCCGCACCTGCCGCGTCCGCGCGTTTCCCGCCCCAGCTTCGCATCACCCGAGACCCGCCGTGTCCGATACCCGCACCGCGCAAAGCCTCATCGAGCGCGCCGACGCGCCCATGTCGCCCAAAAACCGCCGCGCGATGGCCGCCATCATGCTGGCCGTCGCGCTAGCGACGCTCGACACCGCCATCGCCAACACCGCGCTGCCCGCCATCGCCACCGATCTGCACGCGGCGCCCGCCGCCTCGGTCTGGATCATCAACGCCTACCAGCTCGCGATGGTGGCGACGCTGCTGCCGCTCGCGGCGCTCGGCGACATCATCGGCCACCGGCGCATCTATATCAGCGGGCTCGCGATCTTCACGGTGGCCTCGCTCGCCTGCGCGCTTGCGCCCACGCTCACGGCGCTCGCGGGCGCGCGCGTGCTGCAGGGCTTCGGCGCGAGCGCGATCATGAGCGTCAACACCGCGCTGATCCGCTTCCTGTACCCGTCACACCGGCTCGGGCGCGGCTTGGGCATGAACGCGCTGATCGTGGGGGTTTCGTTCGCACTGGGTCCGACCATCGCCTCGATCATCCTTTCGGCCGGCACCTGGCCGTGGCTGTTCGCAATCAACGTGCCGCTAGGAGCCATCGCGCTCGCGTTCGCGCTGCCCGCGCTGCCGCACACGGAACGCGGCAAGCATGCGTTCGACCCGCTCGCCGCGCTGCTCAATCTCGTGACTTTCTCCGCGCTGATCTTCGCGCTCGGCGAAGCGGCGCAGCGCGCGCCGGCAAAAGAAGTGATCGCGGCGGCGCTCACTGCGCTGGTGTTCGGCGCGCTGCTGATCCGCCGCGAGGCCGGCCATCCTTCGCCGATGCTGCCCGTGGATCTCTTCAAGCGCCCGGTGTTCGCGCTCTCTTCGATCACGGCCATGTGCGCGTTCGCGGCCCAGGGGCTCGCGTTCGTCTCGCTGCCGTTCTATTTCGAAACTGTGCTGATGCGCAGCCAGGTGGAAACCGGCTTCCTGATGACGCCCTGGTCGGTGGTGGTGGCCGCTGCCGCGCCCATTGCGGGGCGGCTCTCCGACCGCTATCCGCCGGGCCTGCTGGGCGCGGTCGGCCTCGCGATCCTCGCGGCCGGCATGGCGTCGCTCGCGATGTTGCCCGCCCATCCGGGCGTGGTCGACATCGTGATCCGCATGTCGATCTGCGGCGCGGGATTTGGCTTCTTCCAGTCCCCGAATCTGAAGGCGATCATGTCGTCCGCGCCGCCCGAGCGCAGCGGCGGGGCGAGCGGCACCATCGCGGTCTCACGCCTGCTCGGACAAGCGACGGGCGCGGCGCTGGTCGCGTTGTGCTTCGGCATTGCAGGCGCGCACGGGCCCACGCTGGCGCTGGGCCTGGGCGGCCTGTTCGCGGCGGCGGCGAGCGTGGCGAGCGGGTTGCGGCTGTTCGCACCGTCGCATCGCGCGATCAAGCACTGAGCGGCAGCCTTTGGTTTGGACAGTTAGCGCTTGAAGTAGCCCTTCACCGCCGCGACGAACGTATCGATGTCGGCGGCGCTCACGTCGAGATGCGTCACGAAACGCGACGCATAGAGCATTTGCGTGAGGATGCCGCGCTCCTTGAGCCACGCCTCCAGCGGCGCGCAATCGGCCTGCGGGAACTGCGCGAACACCATGTTGGTGGCTTGCGACGCCACTTTCACTTCGTCGATTTGGGCGAGCCCGGCCGCGAGGCGCGCGGCGTTCGCGTGGTCGTCGGCGAGGCGCGCCACGTTGTGATCGAGCGCGTAAAGGCACGCGGCCGCGAGCACGCCCGCCTGGCGCATGCCGCCGCCCAGCATCTTGCGCCAGCGGTGCGCCGAGCCAATCAGCGCCTTGCTGCCCACCAGCACCGAGCCGACCGGCGTGCCCAGGCCCTTCGAAAAGCAGATCGACACCGAGTCGAAGCCGTCGGTCAGCGCCATGAGCGACTGGTTCGAGTCGACCACCGCATTGAACACGCGCGCGCCGTCGAGGTGCGTGGCGAGCCCGCGGCCATGCGCGAACTGCGTGGCCTCGGCGACATACGCCGCAGGCAGCACCTTCCCGCCGATGGTGTTCTCCAGCGCGAAGAGGCGCGTGCGCGCGAAATGGTCGTCGATCGGCTTGATCGCGGCAGCGACGCGCTCGAGCGAGATCGTGCCGTCTTCGGAATTTTCGAGCGGCTGGGGCTGGATGCTGCCGAGCACCGCCGCGCCGCCGCCTTCGTATTTGTACGTGTGGGCCGCCTGGCCAACGATGTATTCGTCGCCGCGCGCGCAATGCGCCATCAGCGCGGCAAGGTTGCTCTGGGTGCCGCTGGGGAAGAACAGGCCCGCCTCCTTGCCGGCCTGTTCGGCCACGCGCGCCTGCAGGCGCAGCACGGTGGGGTCGTCGCCCCAGACGTCGTCGCCGGTTTCGGCGCTAGTCATGGCGGCAAGCATGGCGGGGCTCGGACGGGTAACGGTGTCGCTACGCAGATCGATCATGCGGATGGCTTCCTCATAATGGCCGTGCACACACGGCGCGTTCCGCCGCGTTGCGCGGCGTGGAAACCATCGAGTGTATTTTCAAACGGCTTGCGAAGGGAAGCCAGAAATACCGAAGCCGAAAACGAAACCGGGGCGCGTGGCCCCGGTGTGCAAACTCAGGCCGTCGCGTGGCTAGCGCGGCAGCAGTTGCAGCGGATCGACCGGCTTGCCGTCGCTGCGCACTTCGAACACCACGCCCGGAATGCCGTCGTTGTCGACGCCCATTTCGGCGATCGGCTGGCCTTGCGAAACGGCGTCGTCTTCCTTCACGAGCAGCCTGCCGTTGTGGCCGTAGGCCGTCACGGTCTGGTCGTTGTGCTTGATGATGACGAGCGGACCATAGGCTTCGATGCCCGAGCCCGCGTAGACCACGCGGCCCGCGGCAGCGGCCCTGATCTGCTCGCCCTGGGTGCCGCCGATCACAATGCCATTGGACTTGCCCGGCGAGAAACGCTGCAGGATCGGACCGCGCACGGGCCACGCCAGCGCAAGCGCAGCCGGCGCGGCCGGCGCAGGTGCTGCAACGCCGGCGGCCGCGGGCACGGCGCTGGTGTACGCGGGCGGCTGGGGAGCCGCATTCGCGTAGCCCGGCGGCGGCGCGACGCGCAGCACCTGGCCGGGCAGCACCTGGGCGTTCGGCGGCATCTGGTTCCAGCTCGCGAGGTCTTGCGGGCGCTGGCCATAGGCGCTGGCGATGCGCGAAAGCGTGTCGCCGGGGTTGACGCGGTAATAGCCGGCCGGCACGCCGTTGGAGGTCATGGTGGGCGCCGGAGTCGTGTTGCTCTCCCAAGGGGGCATGAGCGTGCTGCAGGCGCTGCAGGCTAGCGTGAGCGCGGCCAATGCCACGTACGCACCCGGGTTTCGCCGTTGTCGATTCATCTTGCTGTACCTCGCTGGTTCCTCGCTGTTTCCACGCCACGTACGGCGGGAATGCGTATCTGGATGCGCGTGGGGCCGCTGGCGTTCGCCTGCGATACCCTGATTAAGCCGGAATTGGCGAACGGCCCCCATTATATCGTCCCATGCGCGACGCTCTTTTTTCGCGCGCAGGCTTAGGCGCCGCGCATGGGCGTCGTCGCCGCCCGCCGGGGCTCGCGCACGCCGGGCCCATTCGCTTGTGCGCTCGCCTATACTGGGTCCTGCTGCTCACATCAGACAATCAGACAATTAGACGAAAGGCGGCCTCTCGCTGTGGTGCAACGTCCGTGAGGAACATTAGGATGAACAAAGCCACTTTCCTTTCCCTGCAGATCAACGTCGAAGACGTCGCCGCCTCGCCCGGCCTCGTCGAATTGCTGAACAACCACCTGGTCTTTGCCGCCGACGTCGCGGAAGCCGCCGACGAACTGATCCAGCACGCCAGTATCGCGCGGCTCTCGGGCGGCCTGGAAGCCACGGTCGAAATTCCGGCCATCGTGATCGAGCGCCTGCGCGACGCCCTCGACACGCTGAGCGGCTATGACGAAACCTGGCTGTTCGCGCTCGAGTCCGGCCGCGCGCTATTCGACGATATTGCACGCCGGCGCCACCTGCTGCATTGAACGTGCGCGCAGCGCGAACCTGAGCGGACCGCCGGCGTGGTCGCCTTGGCCACCCCGGCCGGGCGCCACGACGCGTCGCATGACATTTTGGGGGAAACGCCGTGAAGTCGTTCCTGAATCGCCGTAGCGCCAAGCTCACCAACGGCGCCTCGCACCTCGTCGCCGTCGAACCCGAAACGCCGCCCAAAGCCGCCCCCGGGAACGATGCCGCGCACGCCGCCAGTGGCGGCGTCGTGATCGACGATGGCGCGCCCATTGGCACCGAAACGCTTGCTCCGCGCTCGCCCGAGGCCGGCACGGCGGCACGCCCGGTCTCCACGCTGCACGCGGTGCCGGCCATGCCGGCGCACCTGAGCAACCGGCCTGTGCAAGTCGCGGAGGGCGCTTCGTTCGAAGCGCTCGCGGCCGCCGATGAGCTCGCCACGTTCCGCGTGTTCCGCAGCTTCGATTACGTTGTGACACTGCTGTTTCATGGCCCCACGCTCTCTTACTTCGCGACCCTGCATCAGGACAACACGCTCTGGCACGCCTTGCGGGCCGCCGATCTCGATTCGGCCAGCGCGGCGTTTCATCATCTCGAAGAGCAGGCGACGCGCCTCGCCGACGGCGAAACCCGCCTCGCCCAACTTGCCGCGCAAAACGCGATGCTCACGAAGCAGATCGAGCAGGCGGAGACGCAAGCCGAGCGTCTGCGCGTCGACCTGCAGCGCCATACCGAGCAGGAGCACCGCGTGAGCGCGCGCCAGCATCAGGTGCGCAAGGACGTGGCGCAGCTCGAAGCGCAACGCATCGCCGCGCAGGCGCAGTTGAACAAGGCGCACAGAACGATCCATCAGCTAAGCGTGGCGAGCAACGAAGGCGTGCCGCATCTGCCGAGCCGCTGAAGCCTTCCTGTTCTTCCTGTTTACCGAATACCCAAAAGAAAAGCGCGGGCCGGAAAAATACCGGGCCGCGCTGGGACTGCATACTGCTACTGCGTACTGCAACTTCGTGCTACGTACTGCAACTGCTAATGCAACCTCTTTGCTAACTGCACCTTCTACTGCTGACTACGTGCTGCTACTGCATACTGCCTATTGCGTAAAGCACCATCTACTTCAACATCTACTGCGCACTGCTTACTGCAACTGCCAACTACACCTCTTTGCTTACTGCACCTTCTACTGCGTACTGCAACTTCCACTACTGACTGCCTACTGCGTAAAACGACATCTACTACGTACTGCTTACTCCAACTGCCAACTACACCTCTTTGCTTACTGCACCTTCTACAACGTACCGCAACTTCCACTACCTACTGCGTAAAGCCACTGCTACTACGCACTACAATTTCCAACCGCCACCTGCGCGAAGCCACTCGACGCGACTTCGCTTCAACCTGCGGCCACTACGTACTTAGTGACCGAAATAAACCGATTGCGACGGAGTAACAGCCTGCGGCTGCACGGCCGGGCCACCCGCCTGCGAGGTACCCACCGCCGGCGCGCCATAACCGCTGGTATCGCCGCGCGCGAGTTTTTCCTGGGTCACGCGGGCCTGCGCGGCCTGCAGATTCTGCGGATAGTTCACCTGGTTATCCGCCGGGTTGTAACCGGCCTGCTCGAGCTCGACGAGCTCCGCGCGCACTTGGGCGCGGGTCAAACCTTGCTGGCTCGACTGGGCAAACGAAACGGCCGGGATAGCGAGTGCCGCGGCCACCACAACTGCGGGGAAGAACTTTTTCATGATCCAACCTCCATCGGGTTCGTGTCCGCTTCGAACTCTGTGTCCGTCAGCGTTTGATCCAAGTCTAGGCGTTTACCCGTACCAGGGTAAACCCTTATTACACAAAACATCATTGCAAAAGCGGCAATAAAAAAGGGAGCCTGATGGCTCCCTTTTTACTCAACAGCGCCCTGGCAGGCACTGGCTTCGCGCACGCCTTATGACCAGTCGGCGTGGAAGCTGCCAGGCTTGTCCACGCGCTCGAAGGTATGCGCGCCGAAGAAGTCGCGTTGCGCCTGCACGAGGTTCGCGGGCACGCGCTCCGAACGATAGCCGTCGAAGTACGCGATCGCCGACGAAAACGCCGGCACCGGCACGCCGGAGTTCACCGCCTGGATCACCACTTCGCGCAACGCCGCCTGGTAATTCGCGGCGATATCGCGGAAATAAGGATCGAGCAGCAGATTGTCGAGCTGCGGGGCCTTCGCATAGGCGTCCATGATCTTCTGCAGGAAGCGCGCGCGGATGATGCAGCCGGCGCGGAAGATCTTCGCGATCGTGCCGTATTGCAGATCCCACTTGTACTCGTCCGAGGCCGCGCGCAGTTGCGCGAAACCCTGCGCGTACGAGATCACCTTCGAGAAGTACAGCGCGCGGCGCACCGCTTCGATAAACGCCTTGCGATCGCCCGAGAACGGCTTCACGTCCGGGCCCGCGAGCACCTTGCTCGCCGCCACGCGCTGCGTCTTGAGCGACGAGAGCACCCGCGCGAACACGGCTTCCGTGATGAGCGGCAGCGGCGCGCCCACATCGAGCGCATTCTGGCTCGTCCACTTGCCAGTGCCCTTTTGCGCGGCGCGGTCGAGAATCACGTCGACGAGATACTGGCCCGTCTCGTCGTCTTTCTTGCCGAAGATCTTCGAGGTAATTTCGATCAGGTAGCTGTCGAGCTCGCCCTGGTTCCACTCCGTGTAGACCTGGCCCAGCTCCTCGTTCGAGAGGCCGAGCACCTGCTTGAGCACCGCGTAGCTTTCGGCGATCAACTGCATGTCGCCGTATTCGATACCGTTGTGGACCATCTTCACGTAATGGCCCGCGCCGTCCGGACCCATGTACGCGACGCATGGCTCGCCATCGGGCGCCTTCGCGGCGATCTCGGTGAGGATTGGCGCAACCAGATCGTAGGCGTCGCGCGGGCCGCCCGGCATGATCGAGGGGCCCTTGAGCGCCCCCTCCTCGCCACCCGACACACCCGTGCCGATAAAGTGCAGGCCCGCCTTCGCGAGTTCCTGGTTGCGGCGGATGGTATCGGTGAAATGCGTGTTGCCGCCGTCGATCAGGATATCGCCCTGGTCCAGCAGCGGCTTGAGCGCGGCGATGGTGGCGTCGGTGGGCTCGCCGGCTTTCACCATCATCAGAATGCGGCGCGGCTTTTCGAGCGACGCGACAAACTCTTCGAGCGTGTACGTCGGCACGAGCTTGCGCTCGGGGTACTCAGCGATCAGCTCGTCGGTTTTCTCGCGGGTGCGGTTGAACACCGACACCGCATGACCCCGGCTCTCGATGTTGAGCGCGAGATTGCGCCCCATCACGGCCAGACCCACCACGCCGATTGGCTGTTTGCTCATGTTGAATCTCCACTTCAAACGATTGGGGCAATGCCGCGCGGCGTTGCGCGCGGCATCGATCGTGCAAGGATAAGGGAATCCTCCACGCGGCGTGCCGGAGCGCGCAAGAGCGCGGTTATCGCTTACAGGCCAACCGCGACCGCCCGCTTGCGAAACACCACGCTGAAATTATTGGCCGGCATCGGCACCACGGCCTCGCACGCAAAGCCTTCGGCCTGCGCGAGTGCTTCGACCGCTTCCAGGTCGCGCACGCCCCACGACGGGTCGCGCGCGCGCAAATCGGCGTCGAAGGCCTCGTTCGAGGGCGCGGTGTGTGCGCCGCCGCGCCGGTACGGGCCATAGAGCACCAATACGCCGCCCTCGGCAACTCGCGCGCCCGCGCCTTTCATCAAGGCGACAGCTGCCTCCCAGGGCGCGATGTGAATCATGTTGATGCAGACGATGGCGTCCACCGCATGCACGGGCCAGTGCTCGCGGCGCACGTCGAGATCGAGCGGCTCGCGCAGGTTCGCGAGGCCCGTGTGCGCGCGCCACGCGGCAATGGACAAGCGGGCGCGCGGATCGGCGTCGCTCGGCTGCCATTCGATGCCAGGCAGCGCCGCCGCGAAATGCACGGCGTGCTGGCCCGTGCCGCTCGCGATCTCCAGCACGGTGCCGTGCGCAGGCAGCGCGTGGCGCAATACGTCGAGGATCGGCGCTGCGTTGCGCGCGGCGGCGGGCGCCGTGAGGCGGTGGATATCTTGATCCTGGGGATCGTTCATCGTGTCGTGGGGTTGGGTTGCGTAAAACTGCATGGATCGGTCAGTACAGGCTCTTCTTCATGCGCTCGGCAAGATCGGCTTCATAGCGTTCGACGTCGAAGGTCTCGCCGTATTGCTCGACGCTCACGCGCTGCAGCATCTCGCCCGCGCTCGGTAATTGCGAACGCTCGACATGATGCGCCGGGTCCCAGAGATTCGAGCGCACGATCGCCTTCGCGCAGTGGAAGTACACGCTTTGCACGTCGATCAGCAGCACCGAGCGCGGCGGCTTGCCGTCCACGGCGAAGCTCGCGAGCAGTTCGGGGTCGAGGCTCACGCGTGCGCGGCCGTTCACGCGCAGCGTCTCGCCCACGCCTGGCACCATGAACAGCAAGCCGACCTGCGGCGCGGCCACCACGTTGTGCAGGCTGTCGACGCGGTTGTTGCCGGGACGGTCGGGCAAGGCCAGCGTATGCGGATCGAGGATGCGCACGAAGCCGGGCGCGTCGCCGCGCGGCGAGCAGTCGAGCCCTTCGGGGCCGCCCGTCGCGAGCACCACGAACGGCGAAAGCTCGATGAAGCGGCGGTAATCCGCGTTCACATGATCGATTTCCTTGCGCAGCGAGCGCTCGTTCGGCGCGCCGTAGTGGGCTTCGAGATCCGCGATCGTGTTCGGCATGAGGCTTCCTTGTGGCTGCGTTGTGGCTGCGTTGTTGCTGCGTTATTGCTTCATCGATGCTGCGATGCTGACGCCCATTGCGGGCCGCCTGAAGCCGCGACGCTTGGGGCGACACTTATGCCGCATTCAGGCGCGCGGCCAGCGCTTCGAGCGTGGCCGCGCACGGCGCCGCCACCTTGAGCGCGAGCAGCGGATCGGCGCGCGTCTTGCCGAGGTTGATCGCCGCCACGGGCTTGCCGCGCTGCTGCGCCCACGCGCAGAAGCGATAGCCCGAATACACCATCAATGACGAACCGACCACGAGCACCGCATCCGCCTCGTCGAGCGCCGCCGAGGCCGCAGCCACGCGTTCACGCGGCACGTTCTCGCCGAAAAACACCACAGAGGGCTTGAGCACGCCACCGCACGCCTCGCAGGCAGGAATGTCGAAAGCCTGCTCGCCGTCGAAGTCGAGGTGCGCGTCGCCATCGGCGGCAGGCTCGGCGTACGCGTCCGCCAGCGCCGGATTGCCTGCTTCGAGGCGCGGCTGCAGCGACGCGCGCGCGTATTGCGCGCCGCAGTCGAGGCAATGCACGTGGCCGATGCTGCCGTGCAGCTCGATCACATCGGAGCTGCCCGCACGTTGATGCAGTCCATCGACATTCTGCGTGACGAGCGCGCCGATCCGCTGCGCGGCGCCCAGTTGCGCGAGCGCGCGATGCGCGCCATTGGGCTGCGCGAGGCCAACGGTCGGCCAGCCGATCATGCTGCGCGCCCAATAGCGCCGCCGCGCGCTTTCGGAGCCGAGAAATTCCTGCAGCGTGATGGGCGGCGAGCGCTTCCATGCGCCGTTTTCATCGCGGTAGCCGGGAATGCCCGAGTCCGTGCTGATGCCCGCGCCGGTCAGCACGAACAGGCGCGGGTGACGTTCGGCGAACGCGTGCAGCGCGTCGAGCGCGGCGCAATCGGGCTGGCTGGCAGCGAGCGGTGAAGTGGGATCGGAAGCGGGATCGGGATCGGAAGCGGGATCGGACATGACGGTCTGGCGGGAATTGGGGATCAGTGACCAGGCGGCCGGCGCGCGGCCTCGCGCGCCTCCCAGGCCTTCAGCGCCGCGCGCCAACGGTCCATCTCTTCGTAGTAGAGATCGAAGATGCAGGGACTGCAGCCGCTCTGGCAGCAGTCTTCATCGTTGGGCCGCTCGGGCGGCGACGGACGCGGATCGTCCTCGGAATGGGAATCGGAAGGCAAATACATGAATGCGCGGGCGATGTGGCAGTTCGGCACGCCCAGTATACGGGACCATGCGAACGCGCGTGCGGGAACACATCGGCGATGAATTCGACGGACTCGGCGCGCTCGCGAAAACACAAATAAAAACAACCGCAACAATCAGACGCGGAAATCGGCCGCCATGTCCTCGTCGCTGCGCGCCACGATATCGCCGCTGCGCGCGGCCTTGACGAACGCTTCGTAATCGCGCTCCACCTGATCCGCGTAGCTGGCCGCATAGCCCGCGAGCGCTTCGGCGAACGCGTCGCCGCGCCCGATATACGAGGCAATCTCGATGGCCGCGTTGCCCGACTTCGCGTGCGCGCGCGCCATCGCCCAGCCGCACATGCGCGCGTAGCCCGCGAGCAGCGCGCTATCGAGCATTTCGAGCTCCACCGAGAGCTTCATGTCGCGCAACTGGCGAAAGTAGAAGTGACGCCCCGAGGGCCCCGTCGACCAGCCGAGAAACAGATCGCTCGCGGCCTGCAACAAGCGCTGCCCCTGCACCACGCGCGCGCCCTCGTGCTTGAACGCCGGCCTCTTGAAATACTGGGCGATCACGGATTGGCGCGCCTCTTTCAACTGCAGGAAAAGCGGCTTGTCATGATGATCGACGAGCAGCATCACGAGGCAGCGCGTGCCCACGCTGCCCACGCCCACCACCTTGAAAACGAGATCCTGGATCGCGAAGTGTTCGAGCAGCTCGCGGCGGTCGGGTGCGAGCGTCTTCAGATAGGCCTCGTAGGTCGGCATGATCATCGAGCGCCAGTCGCTGTGCGTGAGCCAGTTGTCTTCGTGCTCGTAAAGCGAGTTCGGACCGTGCACGTGAAAGAGCGCGGGCGGGGCGTCGCGGATCGTCCAGTGCGAGGCGCCGGGCGCTTCGCTGCTTTCTCGGTCGTCTCGATCACTGCGATCACTGCGATCGCTACGATCGCTACGATCGCTACGATAGGCGAGCTTTTCCAGCATGCTTTCGTGCGTGCGGCCCGCGGCCTTCTCCATGCCGCGGCGAATCAGGCGTCGACCCTCGGGCGTGAGCGCGCTTTCCGCCATGCGGTCGAACGTGATCTTGTCGTACCAGAGTTCCAGCGCGCCGAAATTCGCGTACTCGCGCATGCGGTCGCGATAGGTGTTCACCGCCGTCATAACGAGATCTTCGGCGACGCCGCGCGAAAAGCGCAGATGCCGCGCGGCCACCACGAAACTCGCGACGAGCCGCTTGAGGTCCCACTCCCAAGGGCCGGAAGCCACTTCGTCGAAGTCGTTGAGATCGAACGCGAGCTGGCGCTCGGGCGTCGCGAAGCCGCCGAAGTTGAGCAGATGACCGTCGCCGCAAATCGGCATGGCCATGCCCGTGTTGGGCACCTGGGCCAGATCGTGAGCCTGCAGGATCGCGCTGCCACGAAAGAACGTGAAGGGCGAGACCATCATGCGCCCGTAGCGCAGCGGCACGAGGTTGGGCACGCGCCCCTCGCTGTTCTGTTTGAGCAGCGCGATGGGGTCGCGCTCGAGCTCGCCCACTTGCTTGTGGCTAGAGCGCTTGGCGCGTTCGCGCGCGGCGCGGCCAGCCGCTTCTCGCTCGGCAACAGTCCTTCCATTCATGAACGGCTCCAGTTTTCGGGAATGTTCGTGGATGATCGTGATGCACTCCGCACCGGCCGCTCAACGAGGCCGAACGCGACTGCGGTATTTAAGCGTGCGGCCCTTTTTTGCGCAAGCTAACTCACACGAATTCGCGGCCCGTGGCGAATACGCTTCGCGCTAAAATCGCCCAATGCGCCACCGGGCGCACGCCCTCTGCAAAACCCCGATCATGTCCCTCACCGCTTGGCTCTTTTTCCTGCCCGCCTGCTTCGCGCTCAATATGGCGCCGGGGCCTAACAACCTCCTGTCGATCAATGTGGCCGCGCGCCACGGCTTCATGCGCGCGCTCGTGGGCGGCACGGGTCGGCTGGTCGCATTCGCGGCGATGATCGGGCTAGCGGCAACGGGGCTCGCGTTCGTGCTGCGCGCTTCGGAGGCCATCTTCTTTGCCATCAAGCTCGCGGGGGCGGCCTATCTCGTGTGGCTCGCCGTGCAGCTCTGGCGCAGCGACACGGCCCCGATCGGCATGAAGCTCGACGACAACGCCACGCTCGCGCGCATCGCGCAGCGCGAGTGCCTCGTGGCGGCGGGCAACCCGAAGGCGATTCTCGTGTTCACCGCGTTCCTGCCGCAGTTCGTCAACGTCGCCAAGCCGATGCTGCCGCAATTCGCCGTGCTGGGCGCGAGTTTTCTCGTGCTCGAATGCGTGGCCATCGCGCTCTACTCGCTCGCGGGCATGTACCTCGGCCGCTGGCTCACGCGCGAAAGCGTGCGCCGCTGGTTCAACCGCGCGTGCGGCGCGTTTCTAGGCCTCATTGGCGTGAGCTTCCTGCTGGTCCGCCGCGCCTGATCCACGCCCGCTTCAATCCCCCTCATCTCGCGCAATATCGGAAAACCTCGGGAAAACACGTAGTCCATAATGTTTTCCTGATGATTGCGCCGATAAACTTTAACTGTCGTTAATCGACGGCAGCCCCTATGCTCAAACCATCGCCCGCGCGTGCGGCGAGTGGCGGGAATCACCCCATCACTCGCGGCGCGCTGCGGACATGCGGTTTTCAACGTCATTAGGGGAATCCATATGAAGATCTGCATCTTTGGAGCGGGCGCCATTGGCGCCATGATGGGCGTGCAGATGGCCCGCGCCGGCGCCGACGTGAGCTTCGTCGCACGCGGCCCGCATCTGGCCGCCATGCGCGAACGCGGCGCGCGTCTCTTGATGGACGGCGAGGAGTACGTCGCAAAGGTCCGTTGTACCGACGATCCGCGCGAGCTGGGCGTGCAGGACGTGGTGATCATCACGCTCAAGGCACATTCGGTGGCGGGCGTGATCGACTCGATGCAGCCGCTCATCGGCAAGCACACCGCCATCGTGACGGGCACCAACGGCATTCCCTACTGGTACTTCCACCGCCACGGCGGCAAGTTCGAAGGCTCGCGGCTCGAAAGCATCGACCCGGACGGCTCGCAATGGACGCGTCTCGGACCCGAGCGCGCAATCGGCTGTGTGCTCTACCCCGCCGCCGAAATCGAAGCACCGGGCGTGATCCGCCACGTGTACGGCAAGAAGTTCCCGATCGGCGAGCCTTCGGGCGAGCGCACCTCGCGCATCGTGCAACTGCACGAAGTCATGACGGCCGCCGGCTTCGATGCACCGATCCGCGAGAACATCCGCGACGAAATCTGGCTCAAGCTGTGGGGCAATCTCTGCTTCAACCCGATCAGCGCGCTCACGCACGCCACGCTCGACATCATTACCGAAGACCCGGCCACGCGCGCCGTCGCGCGCACGATGATGCTTGAAGCGCAGCGCATTGCCGAGCAGTTCGGCGTGAACTTCCGCGTCGACGTGGAGCGGCGTATCAACGGTGCGGGCGCGGTCGGTGCGCACAAGACCTCGATGCTCGTCGATCTGGAAACGCGCCGCCCGATGGAGATCGATCCGCTGCTGACCGTCGTGCAGGAAATGGGACACCTGGTGGGCGAAGCCACGCCGGCCATCGACACCGTGCTCGCGCTCATCAAGCAGCGCGAACGCATGGCGCAACGGGCAGCCTGAAAATAAGTAGCAACAAAATAAACGGGCCGCGCGAAAGCGCGGCCCGTTTTGCATTTGAAACTCGGAGAGAAAAGAAAAGCGCTCACGAGGAGCGCCTGAAGAAGTCAGCCGATGCGCGCAAGCGCGACGGTTTCCCGTTCGAAACGCGGCGCGACGTGCGTGTCGTGCCTGGCGTGCGTTGAAGCGGTGGTGGCATGGTCTTCCGCAATCTGGCCGTCCGCGGCGAACTGTGACCACGCGGCCTGAGCGCAAGGACGCAACGAGCGATTGCGGCGCCGTACGAGCATCGTGCTCACCATCACGACCGGCTGCAGCACGCGCGCGACGAGCGGTCCCGCCGGCACCGGCCAATGGCACGCGGCGCCCGACGCATCGCCATGCGTCGCGCGCGCGCCGTCGTCGCTGATGGGCAGGATGCCGATGCCCATGCCGAGTTGCGCCATCCGCGCGACGCCTTCGACATGCGCAAGCTCCTGGACCGGACGCCCCTCGGGCCGCAGCCCCTGGAGCGCGCGCATCACCGCACCGTGACAGCCCGCGTCGCGATTGAGCGTGAAGAGCGGCTCGCGCGAGAGCTCGTCCCAGCGCAGCGCGCCTTGCAGCGCTAGCGGATGATGTGAGGGCAGCACGGCGCACAACGGCGTGGCGGCGAGCGGCTGCACCTCGAAGTTGGCGCTCGTGAACGGCATGGCTTCGGCAATCACGCCGAAATCGGCTTCACCCTGCTCGACGGCCTGCAAAACAGCGGCTTGCGGCAAGTCCCGCAATTGCAGCGTCAGCGAAGGAAACGCCGCCGCACAACGTGCAAACGCGGCGGGAACCCAGCCCGACGACAGTGCTGGATTGCTCGCCACGAGTACGACGCCGCTATAGTCGTGATGCGCGTCGCGGCCTTCGTTCAACGCCATTTCGATCTCGTCTAGCAAGCGCCCGATGCGCCGCTCGAACCCACTGCCCGCGAGCGTGAGTTCGACTTGGCGCGTCGTGCGATCGAACAGCTTCAGATCGATGGCCTCTTCGAGATCGCGCACGCAGCGGCTTACCGCCGACTGCGTGAGCCCGAATTCGCGCGCGGCGCGCGTGAAGCTGCGCTCACGCGCGACCGCGACGAATACCTTGAGTTGCTGCAGCGAAACGTTCATCGACATGGTCTGGCCCGTGTCAGCGTGGGTTGAGCACGGCTCATTCGCCAGTCTGCTTGGACCAGTTCTGCAGGCCTGCCGGATTTGCCGAGAGCGAAGTGGAATGCTCGTCGCTGCGCTCGATCAGGCGATGGCGCATGGGCGCGAGGATGAACTTGGCGCTGACGCCCGCTGCGATCGTGATGACCGCCGCTGCGATGAACACGGCACTCCAGCCGCCTGTTGCCGAGAGCACCGAGGCCACCGGCACGAGCAGTGCAGCCGTGCCCTTCGCGGTATAGAGCGTGCCTGCGTTGGCGGCGGCATACTTGCTGCCGAAGGTGTCGGCGCAGATTGCCGGGAAGATCGAGAAGATCTCGCCCCAGAACAGGAAGATGAGTGCGGCAAACGTAATGAACGCATACGGGTTCGTGCCGTACTTCATCATGCCGAGCAGCGCGAGGCCTTCACCCACGAAGATGAAGAACATGGCGTTCTCGCGGCCGATCTTGTCGGAGATGAAGCCGCACAGCGGACGCGTAAAGCCGTTGCAGATGTTGTCGATCGACAGCGTGAGCGTGAGCAGCGGCAGCGTCGCGCCGAACACGGTCATCGGCATGCGGGCAAGGCCCCAGTCCTTCGCGATCGGCCCGATCTGCGCGGTCGCCATCAGGCCGCCCGCTGCAACCGCAACGAACGCTGCGTAGATGACCCAGAATACCGGCTGCCGTACCATCTGCCCCGGCGTGTAGTCGATGCGCGAGACGAGGCGGCGGCCCGCCGCCATGGTGGCGCGCGGTACGGGCTTCACGAGCAGCAGCGCGAGCACGAGAATCGCCACGCCCTGCAGGATGCCGAAGAAGAAGAATGTGTGCTCGTAGCCCGAACGCGAAATCATGTTCGCGATAGGAATCACGGTGACGGCCGCGCCCGCGCCGAAGCCCGCCGCGGTCAGGCCCGCCGCGAGACCACGACGGTCCGGGAACCACTTGAGCGCGTTGCCCACACAGGTGCCGTACACGCCGCCCGCCCCGATGCCCGCGAGCACCGACCCCGCATAGAGCATCGGCAGCGTGGTCGCATACGAGTAAAGCACCCATGCGAGGCCTGCGCACACGGCGCCACCCATGACGACCGGACGGGGGCCGAACTTGTCGACGAGCCAGCCTTCGATCGGCACAAGCCAGGTTTCAGTCAGGATGAAGATCGAGAACGCCATCTGGATCGAAGCTTCGCCCCAGTGATGGCGTGCGTTCATGGGCGCGACGAAAAGCGTCCACGCGTACTGCAGGTTGGCAACGAGCGCCATGCATAGCATGCCCAACACCAGTTGACCCCAGCGGTTCGTCCAAAACGGACCGCCTTCGCTCCTTTGACTGATTGCATTCATCTCGGTTGTCTCCACTATCCGATCAAGAACCGCAGCCGCTTTTCCGGCTTGCATAAATATCGACTTATAGTCTTTTAATTCATCATCCATTACCGCTTATTTTTATTCGATCAGCACATAAAAATTCGAATGAAAATACGTAATTCCCCTCTCATTCATCGAATTCATGAAGTGCCTGAAAAGCGCTTCCACCAAGCCTTTTTATCCGGGTTTTCCCGCTATTAAACGCTTTTCCAAGCGTTTACCCGCACATCAAAGCGATGCATTCGAACGCCTTTCAACTCATGCTAGGGCGATTACTCGATTACTAATAATTAAAGTTTGTTATTATGTTGATTCAGTATCCTTTATGGATCGGCCATGACCATGCGAAACGCCACGCTGCGCCAGTTGAAAGTCTTCGAGACCGTGGCGCGCCACCTCAGTTTTTCGCGCGCCGCCGAGGAGCTTCATCTCACGCAACCGGCGGTTTCCACGCAGGTCAAGCAGCTCGAGGAGCACGCGGGCCTGCCGCTGTTCGAGCAGCTCGGCAAGAAGATCTATCTCACGCCTGCTGGCACGGAGATGCTGCACTACAGCCGTGCGATCATTCAGCAGTTCCATGAAGTCGACGAGGCCATGAGCCAGCTGAAGGGCATCTCCGGCGGCAAGCTCAACGTGGCCGTGATCAGCGCGGGCGACTACTTCTTTCCGCGCCTGCTCGCCGAATTCACGCGCCGCTACAAGGGCGTGCAGCTCAATCTCTCGGTGCACAACCGCGAGCAATTGCTGCAGCAGCTTTCGACCAACCAGACCGATCTCGCGGTCATGGTGCGCCCGCCGCACACGACCGACGCCATCAACGAGCCCTTCGCCCCGCACCCCTACGTGATCGTGGCGGCGCCCTCGCACCCGCTTGCGAACAAGCGCGGCATCAAGCTGAGCACGCTTGCGAACGAAGCGTTCATCGTGCGCGAGCGCGGCTCGGACACGTGGAATTCGATGGAGGAAGGGTTTGCGGGCAAGATCACGAACCTGAAGATCGCGATGGAGATCCAGAGCACCGAAACGATCAAGCAGGCCGTGATCGCCGGCATGGGCATCGCGTTTCTCTCGGCGCACACGGTCAGCCTCGAATTGCAGGTCGGGCACCTCACGGTGCTCGACGTCGAGGGCTTTCCGGTCATGCTCAACTGGTACCTCGTGCACCGCAAAAACAAGCGCCTGCCGCCGGTCGCGCTCGCCTTCAAGCGCTTCCTTCTCGAAGAAGGCAAGCAGCTCATCGAGGACATTACCCGGGTGTCGGAGTCGTCACTGCATAAGTAAGGCTTGATGGGTCAAGGCGCATCCATCAGGCAAGCCTGATCGTTTGCGCCTTGACCGAATGAATCCTTGAATGCGTTGCTTCAGTGCAGTCCTTGGTGCAGCCCCTGGCGCAGCCTGAGCGCACCCTCGCGGCTGCGATTGCGCCGGCGGCGCGGCAGGTCCTGCGAAGCATGGTGCAGTGTACGTGGCGTTTCGAACGGTGGTTCGCAGTCCGCCAGCCAGATGTCGAGACTCGCAGGTTCGAGCGCTCCACGGCCGCAAGCCGCAACGAGCCACGCACCGGGCACGCCCGCGAAGCCGGCTCGCACGGGCGATTTCGACGCGATCCGCGAGTTCGCGTCGGCCTGCTCACCCGTAGACGCACGCATGATGCCCAGACGCGGCGCGACACGGGGGCGCGCGCCGCCCATGAGACGCACGCCGAACGCAGCGGCCAGCACGCAGGCGGCCACCAGCACGGAGAGCCCTAGTTCAGCGGCGGCAAGAATGCGCACCGCCGCAAAGCCGTAGCCCAGAATCGCGAACAAAACGAACGCAATCGCATGCACCACACGATCGCCCCGCCGGAACGGCAAGCGGCGGCGCTCGTTCATGGCTGCACCGCTGCTCATGCCAGCGCTTGCTCCATATGCGAACGCGCTCGCTGCCGCGCCAGTGAGCAGCGCGCCCAGCGTTGCCGTGACGTAAAGCGCAGCGCGCCCAGAGGCGGGCAGCGCCGGCAGCATCAGGAAGCTGATAAGGCAAACGCCGATCGACACCGCGCCCACCATGCAGCCCGCCACGGCGGTTGCTCGCGCACGCTTCGCAAGGTTGTGCCGCGCACCCAGCCATAAGCCGGCAAGCACTCCGCATTCCGCAGCACCCACCGCATCGGGCCTATACGCAACCAGCGCCGCCAGCAAGCCCGGCGGCACCGTCAGTAGCAGTGCGAACGATAACGCGAGCGCGGTGCGCACCCGCGGCGTCACCTCACGCGCATGCTTGCAGCGCGGCTTCGCGCGCTCGGGAGCGCGCCGCGCCCATGCCGGCGCGAGCGCCGCCAATTGTGCAAATACACATGCAAGCCACGCGAACAGCAGGCTGCCACCGAGCCATGCCACGTCGCCTGCCAGTTGCTCCGGCATCTCTCCTCCTCGCACGCGATACTCATGCCGCGCACGTAATCTGTTCGCGCTTCGAATGCCTACTTGCGGCGCGCATTTTTGTTGCGCCCCCCAACCGTTCGTCTCGTCGCGCGATGCATCTGGTCGTGCATCGCGCGACACGCTCGCGCGTTCTCCTGCTGACTTCGTGACCTGCTTTTCCGGCTATGCCGCCGGAACCGCCTCGCGGCCTGCGTGCGCCGAGTCCTGCGTGGCCCCTGTTTTCGCGCCCAACGCGTTCACCAGCGTGCCGATCCCTTCGATGGAGACCTCGACCGTCGCGCCATCGCCGATCGAGCCCACGCCCAGCGACGTTCCGCACGCGATCACATCACCCGGTTCGAGCGTGAGGTCCTGCGAAATCAGGCTCACTTGCTGCGCGGGCGTAAACACCATGTCGTCGAGCGGATAGTTCTGCCGCTCCACGCCATCGAGCCGCGTCACGACGCGCGCGCTGCGCCAGTCGAAACCCGAAACGATAGCAGGCCCCAGACAACAGAATGTATCGAAACCTTTGGCGCGGCACCATTGCGGGAAGTGCGGATTTTCCGCAAGCAGGCCCGCAGCGGTCACGTCGTTGACGATCGTGTAGCCGAAGATCGCGTCCTCTGCCTCGGCAAGACTCGCATTGCGGCAACGCTTGCCAATCACGATGCCGATCTCGCCTTCGAAGACGATTTTCCCCGCATAGTGATCGGGCCGCCGAATCGGCACACCCGAACCAATCACCGACTCCTTCGGTTTGATCAGAAAGAGAGGATGCTCCGGAACCGGCTTTTCAAGCTTCAACGCAAGCGCATGAAAATTGTTCCAGAGCGCCACGACCTTGCCCGGCGTGCAGGGCGCGAGTGGCGTGAGCGTGCGCAGCGAGAGCACCGCGCCAGTGGGCACCGGTTGATCGAGCCCTTCGTATTCGTGCAGATACCCATCTTCTACGCGGCCGAACACGATACTGCCGTCGTTCGCCATCAAGCGCATCCATGTGTCCATGCTTCGCTCCATCGTTGCGTGGCGCGCGGCACGCTAGTGCCGCGCGGTCCATCGGTTCAAAGATTCAGTCGTTCATGGGCACGGGCGCATCGTTGCGCCCGCATCGATCTTCGTGTGCCGCTTCCTGCCGGCCGTTCAGATCGCGCCCGAAGCGCGCAGCGAACGGATATCCGTCGCGCTGTAGCCGAATTCGGCGAGCACTTCGTCGGTGTGCTCGCCCAGCAGCGGCGAGCGCGTAACCTCGGTGGGGCTGTCCGAGAGCTTGATCGGGTTGCCAACCGTGAGGTACTTGCCGCGCACCGGATGATCGACCTCGACGATCGTGCCGGTATCGCGCAGCGATTCGTCGGCGGCAATCTCTTTCATCGAGAGAATCGGACCGCACGGAATGTTCTGCCGATTAAGCACGGCCATCGCTTCGAACTTGGTGCGATGCATGGTCCAGCGCTCGATCTCTGCGAAGATCTCCTTGAGATGCGGCAGGCGTGCGCTGGCCGTGGCGTAAAGCGGATCGTCGATCCATTCCTCGCGGCCGATCAGCTTGCAGATGCGGTCCCACACGGGCGCCTGCGCGATGAAATAGATGTACGCATTGGGGTCGGTCTCCCAGCCCTTGCACTTGAGAATCCAGCCCGGCTGGCCGCCGCCCGAGGCGTTGCCCGCGCGCGGCACGGCGTCGCCGAAGCTCTCGTTCGGGTACTGCGGATACTCCTTCATGACGCCGTCGCGATCGAGCCGCTGCTGGTCGCGCAGCTTCACGCGGCACAGGTTGAGCACGCCGTCCTGCATGGCGGCCAGCACCTTCTGGCCGCGCCCGGTGTGAGTGCGCTGATACAGCGCCGTGACGATGCCGAGCGCGAGATGCAGGCCCGTGCCGCTGTCGCCGATCTGAGCGCCGGAGACAACCGGCGGGCCGTCGTCGAAGCCCGTGGTGGAGGCGGCGCCACCCACGCATTGCGCGACGTTCTCGTAGACCTTGCAGTCCTCGTAAGGGCCCGGGCCGAAGCCCTTCACCGAAGCCACGATCATGCGCGGGTTGAGCGTCTGGATATGCTCCCAGCTGAAGCCCATGCGTTCCATCGCGCCAGGCGCGAAATTCTCGACGAGCACATCGCATTCGCGGATCATCCGCTCGAGCACGCGCTTGCCTTGCGGATTCTTCGTGTCGAGCGTGACCGACCGCTTGTTGCCGTTGAGCATCGTGAAGTACAGGCTGTCCGCGTCGGGAATGTCACGCAGTTGCTCGCGCGTGACGTCGCCGGCGCCGGCGCGCTCTACCTTGATAACGTCCGCGCCGAACCATGCAAGCAATTGCGTGCAGGTCGGGCCCGATTGCACGTGCGTGAAATCGAGAATGCGCACCCCATCCAGTGCCTTGCCCATGTCATGTCTCCCTTGGTTAGTCGTGGCCGGGCGAGTTTCGAAAAATCGGTGGACTGCGGGAGCGCCTGGGCGTCCGCGGTTACTGCTTTTCTGCGTCCTTGTTCAATACAGTATGTGATATATCACAACGAAGCAAGAGGGGATTTACCGCGTGCAGATGCAGGCCGAATCAGCCGAAAGCCTTATTTGGTAAGGCTTTGAAGGAATTTATGCCATTTTGGCGCGCCACGAGGAAGGGAAAACCCCGAGTCGAGAGTGGCGAGATATTTTAGATTCGGTGTGCGGGATGGGGTGTCTCGTCTTGATGCGCATAAAGTTCGGCCGGAGCGTCTTCGCCCTCCCCTCGTCCACGCTTGCTGCAGCCAAAGCAAAAAAGGCGGGAGACCATAGGGTCTCCCGCCTTTCTCAAGCGAATGACTACGCCACCGCGCTTAGTCCAGAAAGTCGCAATGCTTCTCGACGTAAGCCGCAAGATCGAGCGAATGCTGGCGCACGAGTCGCTCTGCAAGCTCGGTGTCGCGCTTTTCGAGCGCCTCGATAATGCGCAGGTGATCGACGATCGAGCGCGAAGCGCGATCGCTCTGCGAGATCGTCATACGCCGGATCGCGCGCACGTGCACGAAGATGTTCTTGATCGTATCGAGGATCAGTTGCGACTTCGATAGCTCGACGATCGCCTGATGGAACGCGATATTGGCGTCCGAATACTCGGCGATATGCTCGGCCGGCGTGCTGTCGCGGAAGTTGTCGAACATGTGGCGCAGCTTGGCGATTTCCGCGTCCGTCGCGTTGGTTGTCGCGAGGCGCGCGGCCATGCTTTCGAGCGCGGCCCACATCTGGATCATCTCGACGATCTCGCGCTTGCTCTTGCGCACGATATAGATGCCGCGGCGCGGCACCATGCGCAGGAAACCTTCCTGCTCCAGCAGCGTCATGGCCTCGCGCACCGGCGTGCGGCTTACGCCTAGTGTTTCGCTCAGCACGCGCTCGTCCAGCCGGATTTCTTCGCGTGTCTGATAGATATCCGCGTCGGCGATGGCCTGGCGCAACATCGCGTAAGCCTGATCGCGCAGGCTCAGCGTGGCGTTGATGGGTTGCAGCGCCAGCTTGAGCGACGCGGCTTCCCGGGTAGCGACTGCTTCAGTGTGTTCTGACGACATTCATTGCCTCTTTAACAACCTGCACGCCGACCAGCGGGCGGCGCTTTGCATGCAAGTCCAGCTTCGCGCGCGGCGCCACGCCGAGGCCGACATAACGACCATGCTCGGCCGCCTGCTCGATGGCCGCCTGCGGCAGCCATTTGGCGATCATAACCGTTGCCGCCGAGCCTAAGCCGACAATTGCCAAACCGAAGAGTGCGAGAGAGATGAAATCCATTTGAAGCTCCACAAGATTGAATCATTGAATGACTCAATCATATGCTGCGGCGCGACAAAAATCAATATTTCGTATGTGATATATCACATACGAGTGCGGGTATTGTTGTCTTTCCGCAGCACCTCTCTTCAAGCCCTCAGATCGCCAAAATCGTTCCGCATGAGAAAAAAAGCCATCCTGACGGAAACCGGCGCGCGCGACAAGGGGCGCGATGACAGACCGCGGACAAGACGAAGCGACTGCGACCGTGTACGCCCGGACGGCCATTGCAGTTCCTCCTACAAATTGTATTGACAGTGCATGCGCGCCCCCCGCACACTCGACCCATGCACACATCCATCCCCTTCATCCACGTGAACGCGATGAATCACCCGTGGCATATGCCCAAAGGCATAGCACGGGGAATGTGTGCGGACGAGCAATCCGGGTAGTCCAGTCTGTCGTCACGCAAATCACACAGCCCCGCCGGCATCGACGGGGCTGTTGTTTTTTGTGTGACCGTGTCCCGTCCGTCGGCTCCCATCATGGAGAACGCGATGGATTCCGCTTCACAGCATGCCGATCAGGAAGGCGCTTCTGGCCCTTTCAGTGTTTCCAGTATTTTTGCCGCCCCCGCGCACGACGATGCGCTGCCAGCCTTGTCGATCCACTTCGCCGTGCCCGCGACCGGCACGTTCACGTGGCGCGTGCGCGCGGACGGCACGCTGCGCGTCCATGGCGCGCGCGTCTGGCTCACGCGCGCCTGCTCGCCTTACGACCACTGGCTGAGCCCGGGCGAAACGCTGAGGGTCTATCGCGGCGAACGCCTCTGGCTTAGCGTGGACGCCGGAAACGCCGCCGCACGCGTGACGCTCACGAGCGCATGGCGGCCGCCGTTTGCAACAGTGCGGCGCACGGCCGGACGTTGCGCCGACTGGTTTGCCCTGCTCACGACGCGCCGTCTTGTGCGTTAGCGGCTTCGTCCTGCCCTACCGATGCAGGCGTCCGCCACAACGCAAGCGGGCGCCGCTTTAAACCCACCACGATGCAAAAAGGCCTGGCAGACCGCTCACGCGGCGCGCCAGTCCCTCATCAAGCGGCAAACACGTCAGAACTTGTGCCGCAGGCCCAGATTGAACATGGTCTGCGTCGCCGTGCCGTTATAGCCGTACGAGCCAATCGACGCCTCGGCTGGCATCGAGCCGCCCAGGCCATCGCCCTGGTCTCCACTCGCGTGCTGCCAGCCCGCGGTCATATAGATGTCGGTGCGCTTCGAAAGGCTGTAATCCGCGCCGATCGACACCTGGTGGTAGTTCGCGTTCGTGTCGCCATTGGCATGCGTGTAGGTGTAGCCAAGGCCGAGCAGGAGCACCGGACTCAGTTGATAGTTCACGAAGCCCTGGCCCGTGTTGTACTTCTCGATGCTGCGGAACACCGAGCTGCCGTCCGGCGCGTATTGCGCGTTGCTATAACCGAGGCCGAAGATGAACTGGCCAAGCGAGTATTGCGCCGCCGCGCGCGCAATGGAGAGTGAGTGGGCGCTCACATAGCCGCTGTTGATGGAACTGTCGAAGGTGCCGTCCGAAGTGCTGCTCCAGCCGGTGGTCCGGATACCGGTGCCCGCCTGGCTGTTAGCCGCGTAGAAATAGCCGCCCGCCAGCGAGATCGGCCCGTTGTTATAGGCGACGGCCGCCGAATACGACTGTTCAGCCCCGGTAGAGCCGGCGATGCCGCCGAACGAATACATGGCAGCGGCCTGCAGGCCGTTCCAAACCGGCGTGGTGTACTTGACGGCGTTGTTGACGCGGAAGCTGTTGTCGTAATTGTCGACGTCGCCGGGCGTCGCGAAGACCGAACCCAGGTAGTTGTCCTCGGTGATGGCCTGCACGAGGTCGACCACCGGGTCATATTGGCGCCCGAGCGTGAGCGCGCCGTACTGCGCCGCGGTCAGGCCCACGTACGCCTGCCGGCCGAACAGGCGGCCGCCCTGGCCCAATGCGCCCGTCGACGGATTGAAGCCGCTCTCCAACTGGAAGATGGCCTTGAGGCCGCCGCCCAGATCCTCGGCGCCCTTCAAGCCCCAGCGCGAGCCCGAAAGATTGCCGTAGCTGCTGTTGCCGAGCGACCAGAGATTTTTGTTGCCGTTGGCGTGATTGACGTAGGTAATGGATGTATCGAGGGTGCCGTACAGCGTGACGCTGGTCTGTGCATGCGCGACGCCGGCGGCGCCGAGCGCGACGAACGAAAGCGAAGTCAGGACGAGTTGTTTCACGTCTTTCTCCCGGCGCAGTCGAACTTCCGCAGTCAAACAGCACTTGACCGGACCAGACTACCTCCACCGACACGCGAAGTAAAAGAATTAAAAAGCGTGTCTCGAATTGGTCACAGCGGTTTCAGAAAGGATCCAATCCGGCCGTAAACATTGTGTCGCAGGACGATACAATGCCGCGCTTCGCGCCCCCTGGATCATCCGGCCCTTTGAGGTTTCGCTCGATGTTTCTTCGGGCTCGGGGTCAACCACCAGGTCGCTCCGCGCGTTTGCTCCTTTACCAGGCATTTACCAAACGTTTACGTTTTGGCTTGCCGTTACGGCTCGCCGTTACGGCTGACCGTGACGGCAAGCCGCCAAGGCAAGTCCCACGGCCCCTTGCGCTGCCTGCCGCGACGGCCCGCAGCCGCCGGCCCCACCAACAAACACTATGCGATGCCGCCCCCAAAGACGCCGACCACGGCGCCAATGCGGCATCGGAGAATCGCCAGGCCAACCCATGCTTGATTCGCCCCCTTCGCGCATTGCGCGCGCCGCCGCCGTGGCGCTGCGCCGCCGCGCCCGCGCGTTGCGCCTGCAGCGCTTCGTGGCGCCGGCCTTAGCTATCGGCATCTGCGCGCTGTTGCTGCTGGTGTTTCAGCACCTCTCGCAGTCCGTCGACTACCGCTCGGTCATCCGCCAGCTCTGGCATCTGAGCCCGGCGCAATGGATCGGCGCCCTCGGCGCCACCGCCGCCAGCTTCGTCGCGCTCGTGGGCCGCGACGCAGTCGGCCTGCGCTACCTCGGCGCGCGCGTTTCGCGCGGCGCCCTGTGGGTGGGCGCCATCGCCGGCTCGGCGCTCGGCAACGTCACGGGCTTCGGCGCGCTCACGGGCGGCGCGGTGCGCTGCCGCGTCTACAGCGACGCGGGCGTCACGGCGGCACAAGTCGGCCGCATGACCGTGTTCACGAGCATCACGCTCGCGCTCGCCCTCGCGCTCATGAGCGCGCTCGGCATGGTGGGCGCCGCCGACACGCTCACGGGCCTGCTGCGGCTCTCGCCCGAGGCGCTGCGCTGGATCGGCGGCGTGGTGCTCGCGCTCGGCGTTGCGCTCATCGCAGCCTGCCCCGGCGAGGCGCGCGAAGTCGCGCCGTTCAAGCGCGCCTGGCTGCGCTTCACGGTGCCCGCGCGGCGCGACCTCGTCGCGCAATTGCTGCTCGCGGCGCTCGACGTGGTCGGCGCGGGCCTCGCGCTGTGGTCCGTGATGCCGCACGCGCATATCGGCTTTGCCGACTTCCTCACGGTCTACAGCGTCGCCATGCTGCTTGGCCTGATCGGCCACACGCCCGGCGGTATCGGCGTGTTCGAGGCGGCGATGGTGTTCGCGCTCGGCGACAGCGTGCCGGGCTCCAAGGTGTTCGCCGCCTTGCTCGCCTATCGCGCGATTTATTTCGGCGCGCCGCTCGCGCTGTCGGCCGCGCTGCTCGCCGCGTTCGAAGGCCGCGCGCTCAAGAATCCGCTCAACACGGACTTCGCGCGACGCGGCGTTCATGGCGTCTCGCAGCTCGCCCCGCTGTTCCTCGCCATCGTCACCTTCGTGACCGGCAGCATGCTCGTGATCTCGGGCGCCACGCCCGCGTTCACCAAGCGCATAGAACTCCTGCAGAATTTCATTCCGCTCTGGGTACTCGAAAGCTCGCAGTTGCTCGGCAGCCTGTTCGGCGTGCTGTTGCTGTTCGTTGCGCGCGGCCTGCTGCGCCGACTCGACGCCGCCTGGTGGCTCGCCCTCGTGCTCGCGGTGGCCAACCTCGCGCTCTCGCTCACCAAGGGCCTTGCGTTCGTCGAAGCGGGCGTGCTGTGCGTGCTGATCGCGCTGCTGCTCACCACGCGCAGCCGCTTCAACCGTCATTCGTCGCTGTTCGCCGAGCCCTTCACGCCCGCCTGGCTCGCCTCGGTGGGCTGCGTGATCGCGCTCGCCGTGTGGGTGCTGTTCTTCGCCTTCCGCGACGTCGAGTACTCGCAGCATCTGTGGTGGCAATTCGCGTTCGACGAACGTGCGCCGCGCGCGCTCCGCGCAACGCTTGGCGCGGGCGTGTTCGCGGCGGCGCTCGCATCGTGGCAGCTGTTGCGTCCGGCCGCGGGCCGCTTCGTGATTCCCGCCAGCGAGGATCTGGCCGAAGCCGCACGCATCGTGCGCGCGCAGGAGCGCAGCGACGCAGGCCTCGCGCTCATGGGCGACAAGAGCTTCCTGTTCTCGTCTTCGCGCAACGCGTTCCTCATGTACGCGAAGCGCGGACGCACGTGGGCCGCGCTGCACGACCCGGTGGGCCCGCGCGACGAATGGCCCGCGTTGATCCGCGAGTTCGTCTCGCTCGCGCACGCGCACGGCGGCCGCGCCGCGTTCTATCAGGTACGCGCCGACGCCCTGCCGCTCTATCTCGACGCCGGCCTCACGCTGATGAAACTCGGCGAGGAAGCGCGCGTGATGCTCCAGGAGTTCGACCTCAAGGGCCCGCAACGCGCGCATCTGCGCTACGCGCTCAAGCGCGGCGAACGCGACGGCTTCACGTTCGAGCACATCGACCCCGCGCGAATGAGCGACAGCCTGCCCGTGCTGCGCGCGATTTCCGACGCGTGGCTCGAAGAGCGCGACGTGCGCGAAAAGAGCTTCTCGGTAGCCGCATTCGACGACGACTATCTCGCCGCGCAACACGTGCTGCTGGTGCGCCAGAACGGCGCGCCGCTCGCCTTCGTGACCTTCATGACGACCGATCTCAACACCGATGCAACGGTCGGCGTCATGCGCCATCTGCCGGGCGCATCGCCCTACTCGATGGAGTATCTGTTCACGCAGCTCGCACTGCATCTGAAGAGCGCGGGCTATCAATCGCTCTCGCTCGGCATGGCGCCGCTCGCCGGCATGGGGCCGACGCCGCTCGCTTCGCGGTGGCACCGCCTCGCCGGACTGATCTGGCGCTTCGGCGGCAGGTTCTACAACTTCCGTGGGCTGCGCGGCTTCAAGAACAAGTTCGCGCCGCGCTGGGAACCGCGTTATCTGGCTGCATCGGGCTCGATCAGCGTGTTCATCACCCTTGCGGATCTTTCGTTGCTGGCAGGAGGCTGGCGCTCATGATTTTTCGTACTTTCTCGCTGCCGCGCCTCGCGGGCGCCGCGGCGGGCGCCGTCGTGCTCGCGCTCTGCGCGGTTCAGGCCAACGCGACCGAGGCACCGGCGCATAGCGCCGTCACGCATGTCTCCGGCGGACGTTATGGCGATGTCGCCGTGACGCGCCCCATCGGCGCAATGCGCGGTTTCACCGTGCTGTTCTCGGCGGGCGAGCACTGGAGCGCCGCAGACCAGACACGCGCCGATGCCCTCGCGCAACATGGCGCGCTGGTCGTGGGCGTGGACACGGAGCGCTATGCGACCCATCTCGCGGCAGTGAAGAACGAGACCTGCCACAAGCTTTACAGCGACGCCGAAGCGCTGAGCCATCAACTCGAGCGACAAGAAGCGTCGAACCAGTACTTCGCGCCGATCGCGATCGGCAGCGGCGAAGGCGCGCTCATCGCTCAACGCATGCTCTCGCAAGCGCCCGCGAACACGATGGCGGGCGCAGTGTCGCTCGATCCCGCCGCGCAGCTCGACGCACGCTTCGCACCCTGCCCCGCCGACGCCACGCTGTCACGCGGCACGGGTCTGCCGGGCTTCTTCGAGCAAGGCGTAACAACCGTTGCTAACGCAACCAAATCGCCTGCGGCGGCCGGAGCAATTCACACGACGCCGCACGCATTTGCCGCGAATCTTTCCGATGCCGACAAGCTCGTCGCGCTCACCGCGCCGCATCTGCGCGTGCAGACGGAAAGCGAGGAAGACGTGTCGGATCTGCCGCTCGTCGAGCTGCCCGCCGCGCATCCGACCGACATGCTCGCGGTCGTGATTTCCGGCGATGGCGGCTGGCGCGATCTCGACAAAACCATCGCGGAAGCCCTGCAAAAACAGGGTATTTCGGTGATCGGCTGGGATGCGCTGCGCTACTTCTGGAGCGAGAAAACACCCGCTCAAACGAGCCATGATCTCGCGCGCGTGCTCAACACCTACGCCGCGCGCTGGCACGCGAAGCACATCGCGCTGGTGGGCTATTCGTTCGGTGCGGACGTGATGCCGTTCGCCTACAACCGCCTGCCCGATGCGCTGCGTGCGAAGGTCTCCTACATGTCGCTGCTTGGCTTCGCGCCCGACGCCGATTTCCAGATCCGCGTGACGGGCTGGCTCGGCATGCCCGCGAGCGAGAAGGCGCTGCAAGTTCGCCCCGAACTCGCGAAGGTGCCGCCCGCGATCGTCCAATGCATCTATGGCGCCGATGAAAAAGACACGCTGTGCCCGGCGCTCGCGAACACCGGCATCGAGCTCGTGAAGACGAGCGGCAGCCATCACTTCGACGGCGACTACAACGCGCTCGCAGCGAAGATCATCGCCGGTTGGAAGAAGGAGATTGCGGCGCGCGGATAAGTCGATCGGCAAGCCGCTGCTCGCTTGCTTCAAGGCCATTCTCAAGGCCATTAAATCTTTCATTAATTTCAGAATGAAAGATTTTGGAAAAATTCTTCTTTCATTACAAAAAACTTTCACCTATAACGGCATCACATGTCGCGACCTCCACTATCTCGCGCATGACTCAGCCCGCCAGGCCTTGCCCTGCGGGCTTTTTTTTGCCTTTTCGGCATCGATTCAAAGCTTTCAAAAAGCCTACTCATCAATGTCCCGGATTAGTGGAAATACCGATGTTGCTTCCGCTTGACTCTGTTGATATATCACATATTGTGTAAACGACTGTCAGCTAAACGACAGGATTCAAGGGCCGCAACCAGATGCAAAAACGGCCTCGCGGAACATCAACAAGGAGACACTGATGGAGCATCGGCAAGGAGGGGCGTCGCGCTTTGCGTCGCCATGGGTTCAGCTCGTGTTCGGCGTGATCTGCATGGCGATGATCGCCAACATGCAGTACGGCTGGACGCTGTTCGTCAATCCGATCAACGAGAAGTACCACTGGGGGCGCGCCGCGATTCAGGTCGCATTCACGATCTTCGTCGTCACTGAAACCTGGCTCGTGCCGGTCGAAGGTTGGCTCGTCGACAAATATGGCCCGCGTCCCGTGGTCGTCGGCGGCGGGCTGCTGTGCGCGATCGCCTGGGTGCTCAACTCGTTCGCCGCTTCGCTGCCTATGCTCTACGTCGCGGCGGCCGTGGGCGGGCTTGGCGCGGGCGCCGTGTACGGCACTTGCGTCGGCAACGCGCTCAAGTGGTTCCCCAATCGCCGGGGCCTCGCGGCCGGCATCACGGCGGCGGGCTTCGGCGCGGGATCGGCGGCCACCGTCGTGCCCATCGCCAACATGATCAAGAGCAGCGGCTATGAGGCTACGTTCCTCTGGTTCGGCCTCGGTCAGGGGATCGTCGTGCTGGTGCTCGGCCTCGCGCTCGCGGCGCCCGCTTCGCATGGCGTCGCAGCCGCGAAGCGCGCCATTGGACAAGCCGCGAAGCACGCCGCGCAAGGCGTGAGCGCCGTCTATAACGCGGGCCCACGCGAAGTGATCGCCTCGCCGATCTTCTGGGTGATGTACGCGATGTTCGTGATGATGGCCGCCGGCGGCCTGATGGCGACCGCGCAGCTCGGCCCGATCGCGAAGGACTTCGGCCTGCACGACGCGCCGGTCTCGCTGCTCGGCCTCACGCTGCCCGCGCTCACGTTCGCGCTCACCATCGACCGCGTGCTCAATGGCCTCACGCGTCCGTTCTTCGGCTGGGTGTCGGACCGCATTGGCCGCGAGAACACGATGTTCGTCGCGTTCGCTGTGGAGGCGGTCGGCATCGTGCTGCTCTCGCGCTACGGACACAGCCCGGTTGCCTTCGTCGTGCTCACAGGCATCGTGTTCTTCGCGTGGGGCGAGATCTACAGTCTCTTTCCCGCCACCTGCGGCGACACCTTCGGCCCGAAGTTCGCGGCAACCAACGCCGGTCTGCTCTACACCGCGAAAGGCACCGCTGCGCTGCTCGTGCCGTTCTCCAGCGTGATCACCGCGGCCACCGGAAGCTGGCACGCCGTGTTCATGCTCGCGTCGGGCATGGCGGCGGTCTCCGCGCTGCTGGCCGTGTTCGTGCTCAAGCCGCTGCGCAACGCGCATCGACAAAAGCATGCGGATGCAGCAGTGGGTTTTTCGTATCGCAACTCGCTCGTGCAGGAATGAGTGACAGCGCAACGTAACAAAAAAACGCCGGCGGTCGCCGGCGTTTTTCATGATGCTGCTGGCCTTTGCAGGCGAACTTACGCCACCGCTGCAGCCGCGCTCGCGTCTTCTTCCTGCTCCACCGACGAGCGGATCAGGTAGTCGAACGCGCCCAGCGATGCCTTCGCGCCTTCGCCCACGGCGATCACGATCTGCTTGAACGGCACGGTCGTCACGTCGCCCGCAGCGAACACGCCCGGCACCGAAGTCTGACCCTTCGCGTCCACTTCGATCTCGCCATGCTTCGAAAGCGCCACCGTACCCTTGAGGAATTCGGTGTTCGGCACAAGGCCGATCTGCACGAACACGCCTTCGAGTTCGACGCGATGCTTCTCGCCCGAGGTGCGATCGAGATAAGCGAGGCCCGTGACCTTCTGGCCGTCACCCGAGATTTCCGTGGTCTGCGCATTCACGTGCACGGTGACGTTCGGCAGGCTGCGCAGCTTGCGCTGGAGCACTTCGTCCGCACGCAGTTGCGCGCCGAATTCGAGCAGCGTCACATGGCTCACGATGCCCGCGAGGTCGATGGCCGCCTCGACGCCCGAGTTGCCGCCGCCGATCACGGCCACGCGCTTGCCCTTGAAAAGCGGGCCATCGCAGTGCGGGCAGTACGCCACGCCCTTGTTCTTGTACTCCTGCTCGCCCGGCACATCGACATTGCGCCAGCGCGCGCCCGTGGCCAGCACCACGCTCTTCGCGCGCAGCGTCGCGCCGCTCGCGGTGCGCACTTCGAAGCCATTGCCCACCGCGGTGAGCGCTTCGGCGCGTTGCAGATTCATGATGTCGACGTCGTAGGCGCGCACGTGCTGTTCGAGCGCCACCGCGAACTTCGGCCCGTCGGTTTCCTTCACCGAGACGAAGTTTTCGATCGACATCGTATCGAGCACCTGGCCACCGAAGCGTTCGGCGAGCACACCGGTGCGAATGCCTTTGCGCGCCGCGTAAATCGCGGCCGCTGCGCCAGCGGGACCGCCGCCGACGATGAGCATGTCGAAAATATCTTTCTGATTGAGCTTTTCGGCGGCACGCGCCGAAGCGCCGGTGTCGAGCTTCGCGAGAATCTCCTCGACACCCATGCGGCCCTGGCCGAACACTTCGCCGTTCAGGAAGATGGTCGGCACAGCCATGATCTTGCGCTGCTCGACTTCGTCCTGGAACAGCGCGCCGTCGATCGTGACAATCTGCACGTTCGGGTTGAGCACGGCCATTGCGTTGATCGACTGCACGACTTCCGGACAGTTCTGGCACGACAGCGACATATAGACTTCGAACGAGAACGCGCCGTCGAGCGCCTTCACCTGTTCGATAACATCATTTTCGAGCTTGACCGGGTGGCCACCCACCTGAAGCAGCGCCAACACGAGCGACGTGAATTCATGGCCCATCGGAATGCCCGCGAACGTCACCTTGACGTCGGAGTTCGCGCGCTTGATCGCAAACGAAGGGGTACGCGCGTCGCCAATTGCGGCGCCACGGCGTTCTTCATAAGCGATGCGATCCGAGAGCGATGCGATGTCCTGCAGCAGTTGCTGCAGTTCTTGCGACTTCTCGCCGTCGTCCAGATACGCAACGATCTCAATCGACTGCGTGACTTTTTCGAGGTAGCTTTTCAGTTGGGTCTTGAGATTGGCGTCGAGCATGGCGTGTTCCGGCTGGAGAAGGAGCGTGGATATGCTAAGCAATGCCTGGCAATAAGGGAGCCTCGTGGGTTCCTCTGCGAGGCGACCGGGCCGCAAGCCGCGAAGGGCGCGGCCCGGTTTTACAGCTCAGTGTGATTTCAGCGTCATGCGTTTCAGGCGAAACGCATTCGAACAACAACGCTTAGATCTTGCCGACGAGGTCGAGCGACGGCTTGAGCGTTTCAGCGCCCGGCGTCCACTTGGCGGGGCACACTTCGCCCGGGTGAGCAGCAACGTACTGAGCAGCCTGAACCTTGCGCAGCAGTTCCTTGGCGTCACGGCCAATGCCGTTGTCGTGGATTTCGCACAGCTTGATCTCGCCTTGCGGGTTGATCACGAACGTGCCGCGCAGCGCCAGGCCTTCTTCTTCGATCATCACGTCGAAGTTGCGCGTGATCGCGCCCGTGGGGTCGCCGACGAGCGGGTACTTGATCTTGGCGATCGTTTCCGACGTGTCGTGCCATGCCTTGTGCGTGAAGTGGGTATCGGTCGACACGCCGTAGACTTCAACGCCCAGCTTCTGGAATTCTGCGTATTGGTCGGCCAGGTCGCCGAGTTCGGTCGGGCACACGAAAGTGAAGTCGGCCGGGTAGAACACGACCACGGACCACTTGCCCAGGAAGTTCTCTTCAGAGACCGGAACGAACTTGCCATTGTGGAATGCGGTGGCCTTGAACGGCTTGACTTGCGTGTTGATGAGAGACATCAGTTGTTTCCTCGCTCTGGGTTGGAAAGGGATGGACGTAGATTACGGGAATCACGACCATTTGAAAAATTGATTACGTTGATCGCTGGAATAAACTGTGCCTATCGAACCTCATAGAAAACCCTGAATGAGCTTCCGAAGCCCGCCAGCACGGCGTTCCGCGCCCGCATCGAGGCGGCCTGAGCGACCTCTGGGGCGGTGAGCATACAACGAAATTGCGACATTCCACCTCATCTGCCCGATATACCGGGCAGCGCCGCCGGGGCGGCAGTCTGTCAGATGCGGGCGCAACCGCCCAATCACAAGGCCGGCACACCCAATCCCCCGGGATTTCGCATCAAAGCGCTCCGCCACGCGCAGTTGCCGCGCGAGCGGCCAGTTGCTCACGCAAAAATTGCGTGAATGCGCGGATGGTCACGGAAGCTTCGCGGTGCTGCGGATACAGCGCATGCAGTGCATTGGGCGGCGGCATGAACGCTTCGAGCACTTCCACCAGCAGCCCCGCGTCCACCGATCCCGCCACGATGAAGTCCGGCAGATAACAAATGCCGAGCCCCGCCACGGCCGCATCGCGAATCACCTCGCCGTTGTTGGCCCGCAGCGGCCCGCGCACCTCGAACGGCGTGCGCACCCCGTCGATCATGAAATCCCACGACGCGCGCCCTTGCTGCCCGTACGGCAGGCAGGCGTGCTGCGCGAGATCGGCGGGCGTTTGCAGCGCGCGGTGCCGGCGCCGGTAGCCGGGGCTGCAGCAGGCGATCATGCGCACGTCGATGAGCTTCTGGCCGATCAGCGTGGAATCGGCAAGCCGCCCGATGCGCAGCGCCATGTCGAAGCCCTCGCCGATCACGTCGACGTTGCGGTCGCTCAGGTCCATGTCGAAGTGCACGTCGGGGTGCGCGCGCAGGAATTCGGCGACGAGCGGCGAGAGATGGGCCATGCCGAACGACATCGGCGCGCTCACCTTGAGCAGGCCGCGCGGCTCCGAGCGGCGCGCCGACATGGCCTGTTCCGTGTCGGCCACCTCGGCGAGGATGCGCTTCGCGCGCTCGTGGAACTCCTGGCCGAGGTCCGTCACGGCCAGCTTGCGCGTATTGCGCACCAGCAGGCGCGCGCCGAGGTCGGCTTCGAGCGCGGCTACGCGACGACTCACGAATTGCTTCGAGAGCCGCAGCCGGTTGGCCGCCGCCGTGAAACTGCCCGCCTCCACGGCGCTGACGAAGATGCGCATGTCGTCGAGTTGCATGGCGATTGTCCACTTGAATATGACAGTTAGTCGTATTTTACGACGCTCCGTACCGCATCGGTTGACCTAAACTGTGTTCATCGCAACCGGACATCGGAACAAACGGAGAAACGAACATGATCGAACTTCGCAAAGCAGACCAACGCGGCCGCGGCGAACATGGCTGGCTTAGCTCGCGCCACACGTTTTCGTTCGCGAACTACTACGATCCGAAGCAGATCGGCTTCTCGGACCTGCTCGTGATCAACGACGACCGTGTGGCCCCGGGCCGCGGCTTCGGCAAGCACCCGCACCGCGACATGGAAATCTTCTCGTACGTGCTGGAAGGCGGACTCGAGCACAAGGACTCGATGGGCACCGGCTCGGTGATCGTTCCCGGCGACGTGCAGTTGATGAGCGCCGGCACGGGCGTCGCGCACAGCGAGTTCAACCACTCGGCCGAACAGCCGGTGCACTTCCTGCAAATCTGGATCGCACCGAACGTGAAGGGCGCTCAACCGCGCTATCAGCAGAAGAACATTGCGGACGCGGAAAAGCGCGGCAAGCTGCGCCTGATCCTCTCGCCGGACGGCGCCGCCGAATCGCTGGAACTGCGCCAGGACGCGCGGGTGTATGCGGGCCGCTTCGACGGCGCGGAGAGCGCCACCATCGCGCTCGACGCGAACCGCTACGCCTATGTGCACGTGGCGCGCGGCAGCGTGAAGGTCAACGGCGTGGAACTGGGCGAAGGCGACGGCGCGCGTATCCGCTCGGAGCGCGAGCTGACCTTCACCGATGGACACGATGCCGAAGTGCTGGTGTTCGATCTGCGTAATATCGAGGTGTCGGAGCTCTGGTCGTAAGCCGTTCCAGCGCGGCCCGCGAACCCGCGGGCCGCGCTGCCGACACCTGCAGCAAGGCAAACGAACCAACGTCTTTAACCTCTCGGGAGCACTGCCATGCGATACAACCTCTTCGGCCAGGGCAACGACCTCGCCCTGCTCGTTTCACGCGTCCTGCTGACCTCGCTTTTCATCCTGTTCGGCTGGTCCAAGATCACCGGGTTTGCCGGCACGGTCGACTTCATGGCGCACGAAGGCGCGCCGATACCGATGCTCTCGGCCGTCGTCGCGGTCGTCATGGAACTCGCGGTGGGCATCCTGCTGCTCGTGGGCTTCTTTACGCGCCCGCTCGCGGTGCTGCTGGCGATCTATACCGTCGCCACCGCGTTCATCGGCCATCACTTCTGGACCATGACCGGCATGGAACAGATGGCGAACATGATCAATTTCTACAAGAACCTCAGCATCGCGGGCGGCCTGATCGTGCTCGCCGTGGCGGGTCCGGGCAAGTTCTCGATCGACAGGAAGTAAGGCGGGCGCACCCGAATTTACTTCGGTATGGGTGCATGCGAGGATCGGCGCGATTCCATCCTCGAGGAAGCACCCATGCAAGACCGCCAAGGCGTGAACCGGGAGCGCGCGCAGCGCATCCTGGCACGCGAGCGCGACGCCTTTGTCGCCGCGCGCCCGAAGTCGCAGTCACTATCCACGCAAGCCGCGCAGCATCTGCTGTTCGGCGTGCCGCTGCACTGGATGAACGACTGGCCCACGCCGTTCTCGCTCTACGTGGATGCGGCGCGCGGCGCAGCCTTCACCGACGTGGACGGCCACCGCTACATCGACTTCTGCCTCGGCGACACCGGAGCGATGTTTGGCCACGCGCCGCCCGCCGTTGCGCAGGCGCTCGCGCGCCAGGCGCAGCGCGGCTTCACGACCATGCTGCCAGGCGCCGACGCAGTGGCCGTGAGCACGGCGCTCGCGCAGCGCTTCGGCTTGCCGTACTGGCAATTCGCCATGACCGCGAGCGACGCCAACCGCTTCGCGCTGCGCTGGGCGCGCGCGGCTACCGGGCGCAACACGATCGTGGTGTTCAACGGCTGCTATCACGGCACCGTGGACGATGTCTTCGTGGATCTCGTCGACGGCAAGCCTACGCAGCGCCCGAGCCTGCTGGGCCAGGTGCACGACCTGCTGCCGTACACGCGCGTGGTGGAATTCAACGACCTCGATGCACTCGAACGCGCGCTCGCCGATGGCGACGTGGCCTGCGTGCTGGCCGAGCCCGCGATGACCAATGTGGGCATGGTGCTGCCCGAACCCGACTTCTGGCGCGACGCGCAAGCGCTCATGAAGCGCTACGGCACGCTGCTGCTGATCGACGAAACGCACACCATCAGCAGCGGCCCGCGCGGCTATGCGCGCGAGCACGGCATCGAACCCGATCTCTTCGTGCTCGGCAAGCCCGTGGGCGGCGGCGTGCCGTGCGCGGTGTACGGCTTTTCCGCCGAGCTCGCCGCACGTGCGCAAAAGGCGAAGCTCGATGCACCGCCGGGCCACTCGGGCATCGGCACGACGCTCACGGCGAACGCGCTCTCGATGAGCGCGATGCGCGCGACGCTCGACGAAGTCATGACCGATGCGGCCTACACGCGGATGTTCGCGCTCGCCGAGCGCCTCGCGCAGGGCCTCACGGCCGCGATCGCGCGCCATGCGCTGCCGTGGTGCGTGACGCGCGTGGGCGCGCGCAGCGAGTTCCAGTTCTGCGCCACGCCGCCGCGCAACGGCAGCGAGGCACGCGCCGCGATGGACGACGAGCTTGAGCAAGTCATCCATCTTTATCTGCTCAACCGGGGCGTGCTCATCACGCCGTTTCACAACATGATGCTCGTGTGCCCCGATACCGCCGAAGCCGATGTCGATGGGTTGTTAAGGGCGTTTGAGGCATGTCTTGAGGAGTTGTGCGGGCGTTGAGCGATGCTCGCGCCCCCACTCCGCTCTCAACCCTCGCGAAATAATCCATCTCCGCACGCTTCGCAATATTCGGCGCATTAGCGGCGATAATCAGGGCCACCGTGCGGAATGCCTGTGTGGGCCGCACGGCTGGCCCCTGGGGTGCGACCCGTGCGCGCGAACTGCGCGCAATCGTCCCTCCCTATGCGAAATCGTGCGAAACTTGCCGGCCGCGCCGATCCCGGCGCACCCAACGCACCAGCAACGCACCAACGCACCGCACGCCATGAACTCGAACCGTCAATCCGTCCCCGCTACCGCCACCGCGCGCAAGTCCATCTCGCTTTTGCAGTTGCTCGCGCTGATCGCCTTTGGCGGCATCGCGGCCTCGCTCGTGCTCCAGCACTTCGCCTGAGCACCGCGCCGGACGCACGCTCTACCGTTTTCGCTTATGTACAAGAAAGGCGTCGCCCTCGAAATCCAGTTCTCACCCGAGCGCCTCAACGATGGCGCAGGCGATCCCTACTGGATCGACCTCACCGCTGCGGAAGCCGCCGCGCTGCTCGAAACGCTGCAAGCAAAGCTCTCCGCGCGCGAAACCACTTCGGCGCCGCTCGTCGTGACACTCGACACGCCGCGCGAACCTCAAGCGGATGCCGCCATCGCAAGCCCCGCACACGCCGCCCCAGCCGATCAAGGCCTCAAGCAATGGGTCTGCGTGATCTGCGGCTGGGTGTACGACGAAGCAGCCGGCGCGCCCGACGACGGTCTCGCCCCCGGCACGCGCTGGGCCGACGTGCCCGACGACTGGCGCTGCCCGCTATGCGACGTGGGCAAGGAAGATTTCGCGCTGGTCGAGTTCTAACGCGCGTGCCGCACATGCGCTCGCGCCGTTACCCCGCTTCACGCCCCATCGGTTCGTAGAACAGCGCAAATAGTTCCGACTGCGAACTAACGCCGAGCTTTGCGTAAATATGCTTCTTGTGCGCGCGCACGGTTTCGAACGAGATGTCGAGCCGCTCGGCAATCGCACGTGTCGAAAAACCCGAAAGGCTCTGGCGCACCACTTCGATCTCGCGCGCCGTGAGCGGCGTGCGGCCGCTTTGCTTCGCGACCGCTTCGAAGCGGCTTGCGTGGTCCGTGTCGCTTGCCGCCACGGCCTCCGGGCGCGGTGCGCCCCCGCCCGCTTCTGTTGTCTCCGACATCGAGAACGTCTCATAAGGCAGCCGCTGCCGCATCAACGCCATCACCCACGGCGCGAACATCGCGAACATCGCAATATCGCGCTCGGTGTAATGGCGCGTTGCGCCCATCGAGAAAATCAGCGTGCGGCGCGCGTCGAGCGGGTGATTGAACTGCACTTCGTCGCCGATGATGTTGCTCTTGAAATAGCGCTGGTAGTAATCCGTCATGCGGAAGTTATCGGGCGCGACTTCGGCGAGTGTGACAAGCCCCGCGCGCGGCTTTTCGCATGCGTTGATATAGAACGGATCGAGCTGGTACATGCCCTCCAGATACGCGCGGAACAACAGATCCACGGTGCCGTCGGGCATCGGCGACTCGGCGCAGACGAGCGGCGCGCGATCGCGCATGAAAACGAGCGCGACCCAGTTGTCGAAGGCGACGAACCGCTCGATCACGCGCGTCAGGCGAGTCCAGAAGTCGGGGCCGTCGAGGGCTTCGATGAGCGTCGCGATATGGTGATGGAACGCGCGGTCTTGCCAGTCGAGTTCCATGATTCCTCCGGTCAGGGTACCCCTGCAGGGTAATTTCCGAGCAAAAATAACGTGGTGATAATAGCCTCTCATAACGCTCACGCGGAGCAAGGAGACAGGCATGCAACTCGAACTCGCACAAATCCCCCTCGTTGACGGCGTCGTCGCGCCCAATCTGGCGCGCACGCTCGACGCGATCGGCAAGCGCCGTGCGGGTACCGACCTGATGGTGTTCCCCGAAGCCACGCTCACCGGCTTTCCCACCCGCGAGAGCGTGCGCGACGTGGCCGAGACGCTCTCCGGCCCGTCGCTCAGCGCGGTGCGCGACGCCGCGCGCAACGCCCAGATGGCCGTGGCCGTGGGCCTGGCCGAACGTGATGGCGAACATTTCTACAACACCACCGTGCTGATCGACGAACGCGGCGAGATCGCGCTGCGTTACCGCAAGACCCATCTGTGGGCCACCGACGTGGGCGTCTTCACGCCCGGCGACCGCTTCGAGGTCTGCGAATTCAAGGGCATGACGGTCGGCCTGCTGATCTGCTACGACATCGAGTTTCCGGAATCGGCGCGCGCGCTCGGCATGCTCGGCGCGGAAATGCTGATCGTCACGAACGGCAACATGAATCCGTTCGGCCCGGTGCACCGCCGCGCCATTGTCGCGCGCGCGATGGAGAACCAGGCGTTCGCCGCGCTCGTGAACCGCACCGGCGACGGCGACGACAACCTCACGTTCCCCGGCGAATCGGCGCTCATCAGTCCGTTCGGCGACGTGCTGGCCGAACTCAAGAGCGAAGACGCGGTGCTGCCCGTAACCGTGGACCGCGCGCTGCTCGCGCAAAGCCGCGAGCATTACAGCTATGTACATGACGCGCGCATCGCGCTGAATCTCGTCGACGAAAACGACGCGCAGGGCCGCCGCTCGCTCAACATCCGCGCCCGCACGAGCCGCTAAACGCGCCGCCAGGCCAGTGGCATAGCGCCCGGCACAGGCTGCGCTCACGCACCACAAGCAACCCGCAAACGATAGAAGCCACGAGGCGTGCGCCGCCCCGCAGGGGCTTGCATGCTCGCGCGCGGACTACACTCGCAGCACTCAGGAGACACCTGCATCATGAAGCCTTCCTCAACGCCGGCCGAACGCGGCACCAACGGGACAAACGCGGGGACGAACGCGGGGACGAACGCGGAGGCAAGCGCGGGAACACGCGCAGCCAGCCACGCGCGCGAACCGCATCTCAAGCGCACACTCGGCCTGCCCTCCGTGCTCCTGTTCGGCCTTGCCTACATGGCGCCGCTGATCGTCTATGGAACCTACGGCGTGCTCGCGGGCGCGAGCCAGGACACCGCCGCGCTCGCCTACCTCATCGCGCTCATCGCGATCGTGTTCACCGCACTCAGCTACGGCAAGCTCGCGCGTCTGTTCCCGGTGGCGGGCTCGGCCTACACCTACACGCGCAAGAGCTTCAATGCGCACATGGGCTTCATGATCGGCTGGGCCACGCTGCTCGACTACTTCTTCCTGCCGATGGTGATCTGGCTGATCGGCGCGGCCTACCTCGGCGCTGCATTTCCGCACGTGCCTGCGTGGATCTGGATCGTCGCGTTCATCGTGCTCACGAGCGGCCTGAACATCATCGGCATCGAACTCGCGGCGCGCTTCAACATCGTGCTGATGATCGTGCAGCTCGGCATTGCCGCCATCTTCGTCGTGCTGTGCCTGCACTATGCAGCGGCGGCGGCCGGCCCCGGCGGCCTGCTCGCGGCTCAGCCATTCTTCCAGCCGCACGTGCCGCTTTCGGCCACGATGGCGGGCGCCGCCATCGCCGCGTATTCGTATCTCGGCTTCGACGCCGTGTCCACGCTCACCGAAGAAACCATCGAGCCGGAAAAGAACATCCCGCGCGCCATCGTGCTGATCGCGCTGCTGGGCGGCGCGATCTTCGTGATCGCCGCGTACACGCTGCAGCTCGCGCATCCAGGCGCCGTGTTCAAGGACCCCGATTCGGCCGCGTTCGAAATCGCGCGCAAAGTGGGCGGCGACATTTTCGTGACGATCTTCCTCGCTGGCCTGATCCTCGCGCAGTTTGCGTCCGGCATCTCGGCGCAAGCGAGCGTGGGACGCCTGCTTTACGCGATGGGCCGCGACGAAGTGCTGCCCAAGTCGATCTTCGGCTTCATTCACCCGCGCTTTCGCACGCCCGCCATCAACATCGCGATTGCCGGCGCGATCGGCCTGATCGCGCTGAAGCTCGACGTGGCCACGTCCACTTCGTTCATCAACTTCGGCGCGTTCCTCGCGTTCACCTCGGTGAACCTGTGCGTGATCCGCCAATACCTGAGCGGCGCGGCCGGCACGCGCGGCTTCGGCTTCTTGGGCGGCCTCGTGTTCCCGCTCATCGGCGCGGTCACCGACATCTGGTTGCTGTGCAGCCTCGAGAAAACCGCGATCGCGCTGGGCGTGATCTGGTTCGTGCTCGGGCTCGCGTATCTCGGCTGGATCACGCGCTGCTTCCGCCGCGCACCGCCTGAAATGGCCGTGTAAGGAAGCGTGCCGCGTGCGGCACCTCAAGACGGGCTTCGCTTCACGCGACAGCCCGTTTTTTCGTTTTTGGGGCCACGCGCAAACGCGATTGCGGGGTCGGGATCAAACAGCCGCTTCGGTCACGCAGACCCGAACCGAACTACAATGCATGCCGTCCTCTCGTTTGCCGGCACGCTCGCCGCCTTGTTCGTACGCACCATGCCCCGTATTTCAAGAGTCGTTCCGTTTCTGCTGATTCCGCTTGCCGCCGCCCTCAGTGCGTGCTCGTCGCCCGCACCGTCGTTTCGGGACGACCAGCTGCTGAGCAACGCACCGAGCCCGTTCTCGCACGGCTTCAACTACGCCAGCACCGATGCCTGCGAGGCAGCGCGCCGCGCGCTGCTGAGCCAAGGCTACATGACGACGATGACGCGCAACGACACCGTCGACGCCACCAAGAATTTCCAGCCGTCGGTGGACCAGCACATCGCCGTGGAAGTGCACGTGGTGTGCACGCCCTCCGACGCCACGAACACGAGCATGCTGTACGTCAATGCCGTGCAGAACGGCTATGCGCTCAAGAAGAGCGCGACCTCGGCGAGCGTGGGGTTGTCGATTCTCGGCTCGGTCTCGCTGCCGATTCACTCGAACAGCGACGAAATGGTCAAGGTCTCGAGCGAGACGGTCCAGTCGACCGAGTTCTACAAGCGCTTCTTCGATCTCGTGGGGCGCTATCTGGGCGGGATCGCGCGCAGCGAGCCGGTGCCGGGCGGCGATATCAAGGCCATGCCGCTGCAACTGGAGCCCAATCCGGCGATGGTGAACGCGGCGGCGCCGGGCGCTTCCACGGCGCCAGCAGCAGCGGCCGCTGCCGCAGCGGCTGCGGTGACTGGGGCGACGGTGCTGCATGCCTCTACCGTGCCGAGCTCAACGAACGCAATATCCGTGCAGGCAGCCACGCATGCGGCTGCGCCCGTTGCCGCTGCAAGCGGCGTACATGCGGTCTTCCCGGCATCGCCCGCCTCGGAGGCAACGCTGCTCACGCCGGTGCTGCCGGTGGCGGCATCGGCTGCCGCAGCGACCGGTACGGCTGCCGTGCCGGCTTCAGCGGCTTCGTCGGCTGCGCTAGCTTCGGCAACGCCTGCGCACACGGCCGCGCAGCCCGCGACGGCATCGGCTGCTGCGGCTCCTGCACCCGCCAGCGGTGCCCAAAGCGCGACAGCGGCCTCGTCGGTGACGGCCAACGCCACCAGCGCCCCGATTTCGGCCTCGGCCCCAACGGCCGCCAAGGCACCCTGAGCAGCCCATCCGGACGCCTCCCCGGCGTCCGGGCCGCAGCGCCAGAATCCAGCGGATCCGGCGGCTATCCGCGCGCCTAGCGCAGGCCCGCCATCATCGCCCCCATGCCCACCAGCATGCTGCCCATCAAGCGGTTAACCGCGCGCAGCCGCTTGGGCCGTTGCAGCACGTGACGCAGGCGGTGCGAAAACAGCGCCATCGACGCCACGCCGCCCGCGAACAGCAACGCAAACGTCGCCGCCAGCACGACATACTGCCGGTTCGCGCTCCACGCCGCATCCGCGCTGATGAACTGCGGAAAAAACGACGGAAAGAACAGCAAGGTCTTGGGATTGAGCCCCGAGGTGGCAAATCCGCGCCAGAACAGATCGCGCCGGGAAGTGAGCGCCGACTCCGCAGGCTCCGCGCCTGGCTCGCCCCCGAGCGTGCGGCTGCGCCACTGCTTGCAACCTAGCCAGACGAGATAGGCCGCGCCGGCCCAGCGCAGCACAGTAAGTGAATGCTCACTAATGAACAGCAGCGAATTCAGGCAAAGCGCCGTGAAGACGAGTTGCAGCAGCACCGCGAGCGTGCCGCCCCAGACGCAAGGCAGCGCGCGACGCCAGCCGGCGTTGAGCGCATGGCTCATCGTGAGCACGTTGACGGGACCGGGGGTGTAGACGAGAACCAGCGCGGCGGCAAGAAACGACAAATACAGCTGGGGCGACATTTCGGGAATTCAGGGTAGGCGTGGTGAGGGGGTGATGCGAAAGCGGGCAACAAAAAACCGCGCAACGGCGCGGTTTCAAATGCCATCTGCCCGATCGGACATTGCTGGCCGCGTGATGAACGCGCGCAACGCCCGATGGCCGCCGCAGGGTGCAGCGGAAACCGGCTCTGACGGTCCGCCGCGGCTTGTGGCTGCGGCGGCGCACCCCAACGCGGGGAGGTGGCCGCGTGGGTTGTGCCGGGCAAGAAGGCATGGAGAAAATATACCGGCAATGAGCCTGTAAAGGCTTCCTGTTTTCAGGCAAAAAACGCTCATTTCCGGAACATCCTTCCGCTAAAATTGCCATTCCCTGTAGAGAATTCCACCCGCCATGAGTACCCGCGAACGCCCGTCCAAACCGCTCGACAACCAGGACCGCAAGATCCTGCGCGCGCTCCAGCAGAACGCACGCCTTTCCAACGCCGAACTCGCGGAACAAGTAGGCATGTCGACCACGGCATGCTGGAACCGCACGCGCCAGCTCGAAGCCGACGGCTACATCGACGGCTATGTCGCACTCGTGAACCAGCGCAAGCTGGGTTTCGCCGATATCGTGATTCTCGAAGTCACGCTCGACCGCCACGAAGACGACGCGCTCGCGCGCTTCGGCGCGGAGCTCGCGGCGCTACCCGAAGTGCTGGAGGCGTATCTCGTCTCCGGCGAATACGACTACTGGATCAAGGTGGCCGTGGATGGCACGGCGGGCTACGAGCGCTTCCTGCGCGAAAAGCTCTATCGCATTTCGAGCATCCGCCATAGCCGCTCGATGTTCGCGCTGCGCTGCATGAAGGACGTGGCGTCGATGCAGGTGTGAGTCATGTTGGCCTCCACAGCAGTCGCGCCCATCCCGATGCATCGGTCGGCCTGTATAGGCTGCGAACTGACAACCGGTAAGGCAATCCCCCTTGACGGCGAAAAGGCTCATCGAGGTAGGCTTCGTTTTGGCGGAGGCAAATGAAGCGCTGATGAGGGCGGCCCGCTTGACTGTCGCTCCTGGAGGAACTGAGGCAGGCAGTTGCGGCATCCCGTAAACCGGGCTATGACGCAAACGCGTCCGCTTTGTACCGAAGTCACCGCCAAAGAACGTCCTGGGAGATAGAGACCGAATGAAACCAACAAACGATATGCCCTTGTCCGAGGGCGAATATCGCAACACCCTCGGCGATGTGGTCGCACTGCTCGAACAGGGTCGACAGGCCGCGGCACGCAACGTCAATACGCTGATGACCGCGACGTATTGGCAAATCGGCCGTCGCATCGTCGAATCAGAGCAAGCTGGAGAGAATCGCGCGGCGTATGGACACGCGCTCCTGCAGCGCTTGTCCGCCGACCTCACCAAAAGGTTCGGACGCGGCTTCGGGGTTGATAACCTGGAACTAATGCGTCTGCTCTTCCAGAACTATCCCCCGACAGTGATTTCCGAATCACCGATTCGGAATTTTTCGCTCCAGCATCTGGCCGAGGTCTTTCCGCTTTCATGGACGCATTACGTCTACCTGCTACGGCGCACGCGTTCGCCTGAAGAACGTCGCTTTTACGAAGCCGAGGCGTTGCGCGGCGGTTGGAGCGTGCGCCAGTTGGGTCGTCAAATTGACAGCCAGTTCTACACTCGCACGCTGATGTCTCAAAACAAGCGCGCGATGCTCGAAAAGGGCGGCATCGCGCAGCGCGGCGACTCCGTCACGCCCGAAGAAGCAATCAAGGACCCGTACGTTCTCGAATTCCTGGACTTGAAAGACGAATATTCCGAGACGCAGCTCGAAGAAGCACTGATCCATCGCCTCGAAGATTTTCTGCTCGAACTCGGCAGTGACTTCGCATTTGTGGGCCGCCAGCGACGCCTGCGAATCGGTGACAGTTGGTTTCGCGTCGACCTGTTGTTTTTTCATCGGCGCCTGCGATGCCTCGTCATCATCGATCTCAAGCTAACTGAACTGAATCACGCGGATGTGGGCCAGATGCACATGTACTGCAACTACGCAAAGGAACAGTGGACACTTCCGGGCGAAAATCCACCGGTAGGGCTAATACTTTGTGCTCGAACCAATACCGCAGTCGCGCGATATGCCCTCGATGGCCTACCGAATAAGGTGCTCGCGGCCGAATATCATATGGTCCTTCCGGACGAAGAATTGCTTGCCCAAGAGTTAGCACGAACGCGCCGCGAATGGGAGGCCCGGCATGGCGCCCTCTCAAACTCCCAACGGATTGGTGACGAAGAGTGACCGCAGGGGCGCGCTGTGCTCTGTATTGTCAAGCGCGGCCGACTGGCCCGACACGCTGCAACAGCAGCACTATGCCCTGCAAAACGCATGATCGCGATGCCTGCTTGTCGGACCGAGAAATACCCACGTCGCACGATATCTACTCGATCTCCGGCTCTCTACTCAGATAAGGTCGAATGCGCGCCCATTCCAGGACTTTCAACTCTCGATCGAGTTCGTCGAGTTCCTTCAATGTCACCATCGGATCAAACACCTCCTTAGTGGCAAACGTGTTGCGCTTTCGATCCGAGGGGTATCGATGTCGCTGATCCAATGTCGAATGGAAATTCTCCTGATCGTCCGGAAATAGGTCAAAATTTGTGCTGACGCCGAAGCGCGACGGGCCTTCGAAAGAAAACCTCAATTCGGGATAAAGGCGACGATACTCCAGGAAGAGGTTGTTTAAGTCGTGGGTCATCGGTGCCGAGCCTTGCACTGAAACAGCGCCAATTGCCCCCTTCAAGAACAGTTCAACGCAGCGCGACTCGACGTGAAATGAAAGGAAAAGCGCTCTATCGGGCAAAGTGTTTTCCGACTCCTTCGGATTCTTTCATTAACTCCGCCAGCCAATTTTTTACCTGGTTCGCAAAGCTTTCACTGTTCTCACCACTCGACACATTCCATCGCATCGTGCCATTTAGTTCGTCATCCGTATCAAATGCGCGAGGCAGCTTACTCGCCTGGCGAGCGCGCCCCGCTCGCGCGCAGGATCATCGTCACGACCTCTTCGGTCGTGGCCTCGAAGCTCGCGGCCGATAGCGCGCGCTTGCCCGCGAGCGCGCGAATCTGCGCCTCGAAATCGGCGTAATGCTGCGTGGTCGCCCAGATCATGAAGAGCAGCGTTTTGGGGTCCAGCGGCGCGAGCAGCCCCTCGTCGATCCAGCGCTCGATCAGTTGCACGCGCGACTCCATCCACGGCTTCACGCGCTTGAGCAGAATGTCATGCATGTGCGTGGCCCCGCTGATGATCTCGTTGGCCCACACTTTGGAGCCCAGCGGACGGCGTCGCGAAAGTTCCATCTTCGCGCGCACATAGCCGCCGATGGCGACCACCGGGTCGTCGCTCGCGTCGAAGGTGTCGGCGGCGGCGTTCCATTCCTCGAATACGTCGTCGAGCACGCGCCAATAGAGCGCGAGCTTGGTGGGGAAGTAGTAGTGCAGATTCGCCTTCGGCAAGCCGGCGCGCTCGGCGATCAACGCCGTGCTCGCGCCCTCGAAGCCCCGTTCCGCGAAAACCGCTTCCGCGCAGGTCAGCAGATGCGTTTCATTGGAGGCGCGAATCGACGCCTTGCGGCGCGGCTTGTGCGCCGCGTCAGCGTCGTCGCGCGCGCTCGCGCTGGTGCGCAACGCAAGATTCGCGGCTGGCGTGTTCGTGTCGTCGTCGCGCATGGCGTTCGGTCCGCTTCGAGGATGGAAAGGCGTCGCGCACCTCATTCGCAACGCAACGCCGGTTTCATTGTAGTCACGGCCTATGCTTTACGTGTGCACGCGCATGGCGAACCTTCGGGTAAACCTGCGCGCCGCCGATGCGCTTTCATGCAGTGCAACATCGATGGCACGCTTTTCGCTCGTAACACCGCATTGAATTCCCCAAGTTTATCGCCTACAACCTGTCCAATCGGACAGGATTCGCAAAAGAGGAGAGCACGCATGAACACCGTAAGCGAAGCTGCGTTGACCACCGCGATTCATGTGAACGGCCAGCGCCTCTGGGACAGCCTCATGGAGATGGCGAAGATCGGCGCGACCGCGAAAGGCGGCGTCTGCCGCCTCGCGCTCACCGATCTCGACAAGGCGGGCCGCGACCTCATCGTGAAGTGGGCGAAAGAAGCCGGCTGCACGGTGAGCGTCGATCAGATGGGCAATGTCTTCATGCGCCGCGCGGGCCGCAACAATGACCTGCCGCCCGTGATGACCGGCTCGCACGCCGATTCGCAGCCCACCGGCGGCCGCTTCGACGGCATCTACGGCGTGCTCGGCGGGCTGGAAGTCATCCGCTCGCTCAACGACCACGGCATTCAGACCGAACACCCCATCGAGACCGTAATCTGGACCAACGAGGAAGGCTCGCGTTTCGCGCCCGCGATGGTGGCGTCCGGCGTGTTCGCGGGCGTGTTCACGCTCGACTACGGTCTCTCGCGCAAGGACGTGGACGGCAAGACCATCGGCGAGGAATTGCAGCGCATCGGCTATGCGGGCGACCTGCCGTGCGGCGGGCGCAAGATTCACGCAGCGTTCGAACTGCACATCGAGCAGGGGCCGATACTCGAAGCGGAGAATAAAACCATCGGCGTGGTGACCGATGCCCAAGGCCAACGCTGGTACGAAGTCGTGCTCACGGGCCAGGAGGCGCACGCGGGCCCCACGCCCATGCCGCGCCGCCGCGACGCGCTGCTCGGCGCATCGCGCGTGGTGCAGCTCGTGAACGAAATCGGCCTGCGCCATGCACCGCTTGCGTGCGCGACGGTCGGCATGATGCAGGTGCATCCGAACTCGCGCAACGTGATTCCGGGGCGCGTGTTCTTCACCATCGACTTTCGCCATCCGCAGGACGAGGTGCTCGCGAAAATGGACGCTGAGCTGCGCGAAGGCATCGCGAAGATCGCCGAGCAAGGCAAGCTCGAAACACAGCTCGAGCAGATTTTCTATTACGCGCCGGTGCCGTTCGACGCGGACTGCGTGAAGTCCGTGCGCGCGGCGGCGGAGCGCTTCGGCTATTCGAACCGCAATATCGTCTCCGGCGCGGGCCACGACGCGTGCTATCTCGCGACGGTCGCGCCGACTTCGATGGTGTTCGTGCCGTGCATCGACGGCATCAGCCACAACGAGGTCGAGGACGCGACGCAGGAGTGGATCGAGGCGGGCGCGAACGTGCTGCTGCACGCGATGCTCGAACGCGCGTCCGAGCCGGGTTGATGCCTCACGATTCGAAATAAGCAGTCCAAGCTAAGCGACCCAAGCGCCGCGCAGCGATTCCAGCATTTCCCCACGTACCGGCTGCGACGCCTCGCGCGCAGCCGGCGGGCCCGTGTTTTGCCTCGCAAGGAGCATCCGGATGTCCCACTCGAACTCGCGTGCCGCCGCATCTGCATCTATTACGCAAAAGCAAGGCGTTGCTGCAGGACGCCTCAGCGCCGAGGCGCTCGGCTGCAATTTCGCCGATGTCGCCCCGCCCCTCTCCGCCGATGCCGCCGTCATCGCCGCCGACCGCTGCCACTACTGCTACGACGCGCCCTGCATCGCGGCCTGCCCCACCGGCATCGACATCCCGGGCTTCATCCGCAAGATCGGCAACGGCAACCTCAAAGGCGCGGCGCGCGACATCCTGAGCGCCAACCCGCTCGGCGGCATGTGTTCGCGCGTGTGTCCCACCGAGATTCTGTGTGAAGGCGCCTGCGTGCGAAATCATCAGGATAGCGAACCAGTCCAGATCGGCGCGCTGCAGCGCCATGCCACCGATTTCCAGGTGGCGCGCGAGGCCCAGGGCGCGGCGCCGCTCTTCAAGCGCACGAGCGAGACCGGGCGGCGCGTGGCCGTGGTCGGCGCGGGTCCTGCGGGGCTCGCGTGCGCGCATGGGCTCGCCCTGGCCGGGCACACCGTGACGGTGTTCGACGCGCGCGGGAAGCCCGGCGGGCTCAACGAATATGGCATCGCCGCGTACAAGACTGTCGACGATTTCGCCCAGCGCGAAGTCCAGTGGCTGCTCTCCATTGGCGGGATCGTGATCGAATCGGGCAAGCGGCTGGGCGGCGATCTCTCGCTCGACACGCTGCGCGAAACGTTCGATGCGGTGTTCATCGGCATCGGTTTGGGCGGCACGCAGGCGCTGCGCATCGAAGGCGAAGCGCTCGACGGCGTGCGCGACGCCGTGGAGTTCATCGCCGAACTGCGCCAGGCGCGCGACCTGGGCGCCTTGCCCACGGGCCGCCGCGTCGTGGTGATCGGCGGCGGCAACACCGCAATCGACGCCGCCGTGCAAAGCCGCAAGCTCGGCGCGGAGCACGTCACGCTCGCCTACCGGCGCGGCAGCGCGCACATGAGCGCCACGTGGGCCGAGCAGGAATTCGCGCGCACCGAGGGTGTAACGATCGTCGAGTGGCGCAAGCCGTTGCGGATTTTGGGTACGGGCCGTGTCGAGGCCGTCGAGTTCGAGCGCACGGCGCTCGACGCGAACGGCGTGCTGCAAGGCACCGGCGAGATCGAACGCATCGAGGCCGACATGGTGTTCAAGGCGATCGGCCAGAAGCTGCTGCCCGCGGGCTTCGAAGCGCTGCAATTGACCGAGGGCGGCGTGCGCATCGCCGTTGAGGCCGATGGCGCGACCTCGCTCGAAGGCGTCTGGGCCGGCGGCGATTGTGCGGGCCACGGCGCGACCGATCTCACCGTGCAGGCGGTGCAGGACGGCAAGCTCGCTGCGCGCGCGATCGACCGCTATCTCGCTGCGCAGGCGACGAAAGCGGCTTGAGCGACGCAAGACGCGCGCACTCGACCGATCCATTTCGACAAAAACGAACGCCCTTCATTTGGAGCCGCATCATGGCCGACCTCCGCTGCACGATTGCCGGTATTCAATCGCCCAACCCGTTCTGGCTCGCCTCCGCGCCGCCCACCGACAAGGCCTATAACGTCAACCGTGCCTTCGAGGCCGGCTGGGGCGGCGTGGTCTGGAAGACGCTCGGGCTCGATCCGCACGTGGTGAACGTGAGCTCGCGCTACGGCGCCACCACCTGGCGCGGCCAGCGCATCGCGGGCCTGAACAACATCGAACTCATCACCGACCGCCCGCTCGACGTGAACCTCAAGGAAATCGTGCAGGTCAAGCGCGACTGGCCCGACCGCGCGCTGATCGTCTCGCTGATGGTGCCGTGCACCGAGCAGGACTGGAAATGGATCCTGCCGCTGGTGGAAGACACCGGCGCCGACGCCGTCGAGCTCAACTTCGGCTGCCCGCACGGCATGAGCGAGCGCGGCATGGGCGCGGCGGTGGGCCAGGTGCCCGAATACATCGAAATGGTCACGCGCTGGGTGAAGGAAGGCACGCGCCTGCCCTGCCTCGTGAAGCTCACGCCCAACGTGACCGACATTCGCCACGGCGCGCGCGCCGCGTTCAAGGGCGGCGCGGACGGCGTCTCGCTCATCAACACCATCAATTCGATCGTGGGCGTGGACCTCGACGCCATGGCGCCGCTGCCCACCGTGGACGGCAAGGGCACGCACGGCGGCTACTGCGGCCCCGCCGCCAAGCCGATCGCGCTGCATATGGTGGCCGAAATCGCGCGCGACCCGCAAACCCAGGGCCTGCCGATCTCAGGCATCGGCGGCATTTCCGACTGGCGCGACGCCGCCGAATTCATGGTGCTGGGCGCCGGAAGCGTGCAAGTGTGCACCGCCGCGATGCATTACGGATTCCGAATCGTCCAGGACATGATCGACGGGCTCTCCAACTGGATGGACGACAAGGGCTACGCGAACCTCGATGCGATTCGCGGCCGCGCGGTGCAGAACGTCACCGACTGGCAATACCTGAACCTGAACTACGACATCAAGGCCCGCATCGACCAGGACCGCTGCATCCAGTGCGGCCTGTGCCATATCGCCTGCGAGGACACCTCGCACCAGGCCATCACCGCGACGAAGGACGGCAAGCGCCACTTCGAAGTGGTCGATGCGAACTGCGTCGGGTGCAATTTATGCATGCATGTCTGCCCGGTCGACCAATGCATCACGATGGAGCGCGTCGACACGGCACGTTACGCGAACTGGACCACGCATCCGAACAATCCGGCCCGCGCGGCCGATCCGAAGGCGGCCTGATCCACACTCTCCCCCAACCTGAGCAACGAGACGCCAGGAGAACCCGCACCATGAGCCAGCCAGCAGCCAGCGGTGATATGGAAGGCGACGCGCACGCGCGCCGCAGCGCCAGCGAGCTATACAACGACGACCTCGCGCCCACGCGCGCCTTCCAGCGCACGTGGCGCTGGTATCACTTCGCCGCGCTGTGGGTGGGCATGGTGATGAACATCGCCTCGTACATGCTCGCGGCGGGGCTCACCGAACAGGGCATGTCGCCGTGGCAGGCCGTGATCACGGTGCTGCTCGGCAATGTGATCGTGCTCGTGCCCATGCTGCTGATCGGCCACGCGGGCGCGAAATATGGCATTCCCTACGCGGTGCTGGTGCGCTCATCGTTCGGCACCCAGGGCGCGAAGCTGCCCGCCATGCTGCGCGCCATCGTGGCGTGCGGCTGGTACGGCATTCAGTCGTGGCTCGGCGGCAGCGCGATCTACACGCTCGCCAACATCCTCACGCACAATGCACTGGTCGGCGACGCGCTGCCGTTTCTCGGCATTTCGATCGCCCAGGGCGCGTGCTTCCTGATCTTCTGGGCGCTGCAACTCTACTTCATCGTGCACGGCACCGACTCGATCCGCTGGCTCGAAAGCTGGTCGGCGCCCATCAAGGTCGTGATGTGCGTGGCGCTGGTCTGGTGGGCCTGCTCGAAGGCGGGCGGCGTGGGCTCGATGCTCTCGCAGCCCTCGCAGTTCGCGCCCGGCGGCAAGAAGGCCGGGCTCTTCTGGGCCACCTTCTGGCCGGGCCTCACGGCGATGGTGGGCTTCTGGGCCACGCTCGCGCTCAACATCCCCGACTTCACGCGCTTCGCGAAAACGCAGAAGGATCAGCTCGTGGGCCAGGCGCTGGGCCTGCCGATCCCGATGGCGCTGCTCTCGGTGGTCTCGGTCGTAGTTACCTCGGCCACCGTGGTGATCTACGGCAAGGCGATCTGGGACCCCATCGACGTCACGAGCCGCATGGAAGGCATCGGCGTGGGCATCGCGCTCGTGATCCTCACGCTCGACACCATGTGCTGCAATCTCGCGGCGAATCTGGTCGGTCCTGCTTATGATTTTTCGAGCCTCTGGCCCAAGGGCATCTCGTACAAGGCGGGCGGCCTGATCACGGCGACCATCGCCATCGTGATGATGCCGTGGAAGATTCTGGCCACCACGGAGGGTTATATCTTCACGTGGCTGGTGGGCTATTCGGCGCTGCTCGGGCCGGTGGCGGGCATTCTCATGGTCGACTACTTCCTGATTCGCGGCACGCGCCTGAACACCGACCAGCTCTTCGAGGAAAACGGAGAATATGCCTACACGAACGGCTGGAACATCGCCGCCGTGATCGCGCTCGTGGCGGGCGTGTTGCCGAATCTGCCGGGCTTCTTGAACGTGGCGTTTCCGAATGCGTTTCCCTCGGTGCCCGATGCGTTCAAGAACCTCTATACCTATGCGTGGTTCGTGGGACTCGCCATCGCAGCCGTCGTCTACGGCGTGCTGATGAAGCTCGGTAAGAGCCGCAGCCCGCGTATTGCGAACGCATAACCGATCACGTAACCGAAGGAGACATTGCATCATGGCGATCCTGATTCGAGGCGGCACCGTCGTCGACGCGGACAAGAGCTATCGCGCGGACGTGCTCTGTGATAACGGCATCATTCAGGCGATCGGCGAGAACCTCGACGCGCCTGCGGGCGCCACCGTGGTGGACGCGGGCGGGCAATACGTGATGCCAGGCGGCATCGACCCGCACACGCACATGGAGCTGCCGTTCATGGGCACCACCGCGAGCGACGACTTCTTCAGCGGCACGGCGGCGGGGCTCGCGGGCGGCACCACGTCGATCATCGACTTCGTGATTCCGAACCCGAAGCAGCCGCTCATGGACGCGTTCCGCGAATGGCGCGGCTGGGCCGGGAAGGCCGCCGCCGACTACGGCTTTCACGTGGCGGTGACGTGGTGGGACGAGAGCGTGCATCGCGACATGGGGCTGCTCGTGCAGGACCACGGCGTATCGAGCTTCAAGCACTTCATGGCGTACAAGAACGCCATCATGGCCGACGACGAGATCCTCGTGAACAGCTTCGCGCGCGCACTGGAACTGGGCGCGCTGCCCACCGTGCACGCGGAAAACGGCGAGCTCGTGTTCCAGCTTCAGCGGCAGTTGCTCGCGCGCGGCTTCACCGGGCCGGAGGCGCATCCGCTCTCGCGGCCGCCCGAGGTGGAAGGCGAAGCCGCGAACCGCGCGATGCGCATTGCGCAGGTGTTGGGCGTGCCCGTGTATATCGTGCACGTCTCCGCGAAAGAGGCGCTCGAAGCCATCACGCGCGCGCGCGCCGAAGGCCAGCGCGTCTTCGGCGAAGTGCTCGCGGGCCATCTGGTGATCGACGAGTCGGTGTATCGCGACCCCGACTGGACGCGCGCGGCCGCGCACGTGATGAGCCCGCCGTTCCGCACGAAGGAGCATCGCGACGCGCTCTGGCGCGGGCTGCAAGGCGGCCTGCTGCACACCACGGCCACCGATCACTGCGTGTTCTGCGCCTCGCAGAAGGCCATGGGGCGCAATGATTTCACACGGATTCCTAATGGTTGTGGCGGCGTGGAAGACCGCATGGCCGTGCTATGGGATCAGGGCGTGAACACCGGGCGTCTCACGCCGAACGAGTTCGTGCGCGTGACCTCCACGAACGCCGCGCAGATCTTCAATCTCTACCCGCGCAAGGGCGCGGTGGCCGTGGGTTCGGATGCCGATCTGGTGGTCTGGGACCCGCAGGGCACACGCACGATCTCGGTGAAGACGCATCATCAGAACGTGGACTTCAACGTGTTCGAAGGCATGACGGTGCGCGGCGTGCCCACACATACGGTTTCGCAGGGGGAACTCGTGTGGGCCGATGGCGACTTGCGCGCGCGGCGCGGCGCGGGGCGCTATCTGAAGCGGCCCGCGAATCCGGGCTATTTGCAGGCATCGCGGCTCGCGAAGCAGTTGAAGGAGACGGAGCCGGTGCATCGCGAGGGCGATGCGGTGAAGTGATCGGTTAAACGGTCCCTGAAGCGCGCGGAGCCAGAACCCCGCGCGCTTTCACACCATCAAGCCGCCAACTGGCCGTGACCGCCTGCAACGCCATTGCCTTCGGGCGCGCACGCCACGCCCGCTCGTGCAAAACGGATCGCCTCCATCAACGCCTCGTGCTCGCCCACGTGATTCGCGAGCAGCAAAATCAATTGCGCATTGACTGACTGACTCTGTGCCTCGTCGAGATCGCGATGCATGTCGATGAGCGCCTCGTAGAAGTCGTCGGGGCGTGCGAGGTTGGGTTGGGTGTTGAGCATCGTTGTCTCCTTTATTGGCGGTCCGGCGCGTCAAGCCGTGCCGGCCACGCACAACGCCCGCTTGAGCGCATGCTCGACGCGCGATGCGTCGGCGCGACGCCAGCGCGCGCATACATGCTGATCGGGCCGGATCAGATAGAACGCGCCGTCTTGCGCGCCGTAGCGTTGCGCGGCCAGGCCTTCGGCGTCGCGCAGCACCGTCGCATTCGAAGGCAGGCCCTCGGGCACGGCGCCCTCGCCATCGAGCACCACCACGAAATGCATCGGCACCGGGCCACGCGCCAGCGCATCGAGCGCCGCACGCGTGCCACCGTCTAGCGCCGATCCCGCGCGGCAGAACAGCAGCCCCGCGAAGCGCCCGCCGAGTTGCGCGAGCAACCATTGCGGCGCGCCTTGCGCGTCGGCCACCGGAGCATCGGCGCACGACGCGCCCGGCACCATCTGGCCAGCGAAGGTCTCTTCATCGGCCGTATTGAGCGTCGATTCGTGCAGCACCGCAGGCACCGAAAGCCGCCCGCTGTTCACCAGTTGCCGCGCGAAGGCGTGCTCACGCGCGAGCGTCAGCACGGCGTCGCGGAACACGCGGCTCACCGCGCTCTTCGGCGTGATGAAGTCGGTCGAGCGCGTGGAGTTGCGGATGTTTTCGTCAGCGGCGTATTCGCGTTCGCTCGCATAGGTGTCGAGCAGCGCATCGGGCGCGCGCTGCTCCAGCACCATCGCGAGCTTCCATGCGAGGTTCTCGCCGTCCTGGAAGCCGCTATTCGCGCCGCGCGCGCCGAACGGCGAAACAAGGTGCGCCGAGTCGCCCGCGAACAGCACGTTGCCGTGGCGGAAGCTGTCCATGCGCAAGCACGAAAACGTGTAGATGCTCACCCACTCCAGCTCGAACTTCACGTCGGGGCCGAGCAGCGCGCGCACGCGCGGAATTACACGCTCGGGCGTCTTTTCGAGGACCGGGTCGGCATCCCAGCCCAACTGGAAGTCGATGCGCCAGACGTTGTCGGGCTGGCGATGCAGCAGCACCGACTGGTTCGGGTGAAACGGCGGATCGAACCAGAACCAGCGCTCGGTGGGAAACTCGGCTTCCATCTTCACGTCGGCGATCAGGAAGCGGTCCTTGAAGGTGCGGCCGTGGCTGTCGAGGCCCATGAGCTTGCGCACCGGGCTGCGCGAACCGTCGGCGGCCACCACGTAACGCGCGAGCAGTGCGTAAGGGCCGTCCGGCGTTTCGACTTCGAGCGTCACGCGTGCGTCTTCGGCGCCCGGCGTGCCGTGCTGCGCGAGGCCCGTCACCTTGCTCTTCCAGCGGATCTCGAGGTTGGGCAGTTCCTGCGCGCGTTCGAGCAGGAAGCCTTCCACGTAGTACTGCTGAAGATTGACGAACGCAGGCCGGTGATGCCCGCTTTCCGGCAGCAAGTTGAAGCTGTACACCAGCTCGTCCTTGCGGAACACCTTGCCCACGTTCCAGCTCACGCCTTTCTCGACCATGCGCTCGCCGCAGCCGAGCCGGTCGAAGATATCGAGCGAGCGCTTCGAAAAGCAGATCGCGCGCGAGCCTGTGGAGAGCGTGCAGTCGTCGTCCACGAGCACCACGGGCAAGCCGTGCTGCGCAAGATCGATTGCCGTAGCGAGACCCACCGGCCCCGCGCCCACCACCACGACCGGATGCACGCTCGCGGCGGCATCCGGGCTTTGCTCGCTACAGCGCGTGTATTCGAAGGTCAGCGTCTGATAGTCGATCATTGTTGTCTCCACCTAGTTCCTCCTGCACACGCCGTTTCAATCCTGCAGCGCGTCCCACATATCCTTGTCGCGCTGCGCGGTCCAGATGCGCGGATGCGCGATGCCGCTCGCCTCGTCATAGGCGCGCGACACGTCGAACGGCAGGCAATGCTCGTAAATGAAGACATGGCCGAACTTCGGGTCCATCGCTTCGCGCGTGAGCGCCATGGCGTCCTTGAGGTCGAGCTTTTGCTCGACCGCCTTGCGGCCCTGCGCAAGCAGCGTGGTGACGAAGTCCTTGGTGTAGTCGAGGCCCTTGTTCACTTCTTCAGGCGTGACGAGCGCGGGGCCGCGGCCCGGCACGAGCTTTTGCGCGCCAAGCGAGCGCAGCGCTTCGAGCGTGGCGGGCCATTGTTCGAGCTGGGCGTCGCCGCAATAGCAGGCCGCGTCGTATTCCACGAGGTCGCCCGAGAACAGCACCTTCTGCTGCGGCAGCCACACCACGGTGTCGCCCTTCGTGTGGCCCGAGCCCAGGTGGGCAATCTTCACTTCGAGCTTGCCGAGGAACAGCGTGATTTCCTTATCGAACACGAGCGTGGGCCACGTGAGGCCCGGCACGGTTTCGACACCCGCGAACAGACGCGGGAAGCGCTCGATCTCCGACTTCATGTCGGCTTCGCCGCGCTCGACGATCATTTCGTAGGTGCCGCGGCTCGCGATGATCTGCTGCGCGCCTTCCTTGAAATACGCCGACGCGCCTAGCACGCGCACCGCGTGATAGTGCGAGAGCACGACGTATTTGATGGGCTTGTCCGTGACGCTGCGGATCTTCGCGATGAGGTCCTGCGCCATGGCGGGCGTAGCGGTGGTGTCGACGATCATCACGCCGTCGTCGCCGATGATGACGCCCGAGTTCGGATCGCCTTCCGTGGTGTACGCGTACGCGTTTTCCGAAAGCTGCGTGAAGGTGACCTGTTTCTCTTCGAGATCCGCCTGCGATGCGAACGCCTTTGCCATCTGAGTCTCCGTATCCGTTGGGGGAGCGAACGACAGAGCGAGGCAGGGCGGCCCGCGCGAGCACGCGCCGCAATGGCGGGCATGACGCCCGCCCGAATGTCTCGCCCCGCCTGGTTGTGAATGAGCCGCTGTTTTGCCGGGGTGAGGCCATGATCGCCCGCCCGTTTTTATTTGTCAATGGCGAATACACTAGCCATATGCAAATAACCCGAACGCAAGTGTTTGCGCGCCGTTCGGTTAACATGGACCCTTTTTCAGCCCGGGACAACGAGTGAAGACCCCTCGCAACGCGCGCGCCGCCGCCGCCTCGGCCAAGTCCGCCACGTCCGCTCCGCACGCCACGCCGGATGCGGACGCGGGCGCGGGCGCGGGCGCGGGCAAGACGCAGCGCGGCATTCAGAGCGTGGAAGTAGCCGCGCGTCTGTTGCGCGTGCTCGCCGACGCCCGCGCGCCGCTCGCGCCCAGCGATCTCGCGGCGGGCGCCGAAATCGCGTCGAGCCAGGCGCACGCCTATCTGGTAAGCCTCACGCGGCTCGGCCTGATCAAGCGCGACGCGCTGTCCGGGCGCTACGAGGCGGGGCCGCTCGCACTGCGCCTCGGCCTCCTGCATCTGGCACAGGAACCCGCCTTGCGTGAAGCCGTACCGCGCGCAGCAGCGCTCGCGCAGGCGCACAACTGCAGCATCGCGCTGTGCATTGCCGGGCCGCAGGGGCCGACCATCGTGCGCTACGAGCACGCAAGCCTGCCGCTGCACGTGAACCTGCACGTGGGCACGGTGATGTCGCTGCCGGCCACCTCCACGGGCCGCGTGTTCTGCGCGTTCCTCGACGAAGCCGCGCTGCGCGCGATGTGGCGCAACCAGACGGCGCAGCCGGTCTGGCACGGCACGACGGCAGACGGCGCGACGTCGACGGCCGCTACGGCGGCGGGGAGCAAAGCCGCGTCGAAGCAAGGCGACGCATCGCCGAACCACGATGCCGCCTTCACCGCCACGCTCGACACCATCCGCGCGCGCGGCTTCGAACTCGGCATCGACTCGCCCAGCCCCGGCGTCAGCAGCGCCTGCGTGCCGGTGCTCGATCCGCAGCATGGATTGCGCCTCACGCTCACGGCCGTGGGCGCCACCGGCGTGCTCGATGTGCGCCCAGCCAGCGCGCTCGTGAACGCACTGCGCGAGGCCGCGCGCGAGATCGCCGAGGCCGCCTTTCCGGAGGCCGCCTCTGCGGCTGCTTCCGACGCCCCTGGCGCTGTCACCCCCCCTCCCGCCTCCGCTCCGAACTAAAGCCGCCACCATGCCCCGAGCCCACACCCCGTCCACTGCCAAGGCCACGGAAGAATCCCGCGCCGAACCCGCGCCGCAGGCGGAATCCGTCGATAAGCCGCAGCGCGGCATCCAGGCGCTCGACGCCACGGGCGAATTGCTCGCCGCACTCGTGGCGGCCGGCTCGCCGCTCTCGCTGCGCGACCTCGCGTCAGCGGCCGGCATGCCGAGCGCGAAGGCGTTCCCGCACCTCGTGAGCCTGCTCAAGACCGGCCTGCTCGCACGCGACGCGGCGGGCCGTTACGAAGCCGGCCCCTTGAGCCTCGAACTGGGCCTGCTGGGACTCGCGCGCCTCTCGCCCGTGCGCGAAGCCGATGCCGAACTGGTCGACCTCGCCGCCAGCACCGGCATGAGTGTGGCGCTCGCGGTGCCGGGGCCGCTCGGGCCCACGGTCGTGCGCCTCGAAGAATCGCCGCGCCCGCTGCACGTGAGCCTGCGGCCAGGCACGGTAATGTCGCTCGTGAACACGGCCATCGGCCGCGTGTTCGCGGCCTGGCTCGACGACGACATGCGCGCCGAACTGCTCGTGCAAGACGGCCTGCGCCTCGCCGGCGCGCCGTCGCCGTCATCGTCGGCGCGCACGCAATCGGCATCACCCGACCCGCGCTACGCCGAACGCCTTGCCGCGATCCGCGCTCAACGGCTCGACACCGCACTCGACAATCCGATCCCCGGCATCAGCACCGTGGCCGCGCCCGTGTTCGACCACACCGGCAGCGTGTGCCTCGTGCTCGCGCTGATGGGGCCATCGGGCAACTTCGACACGGCCAGCGAAGGCGACAGCGCGCAGCGGCTAAGCGCCTCGGCCGAGCGCCTGTCGCGCCGCTTCGGATATGTGGCTGGGGCTGCGTCGCTATAATCGGCCCCCAGTCGTTCGCAAGCAGCCACGCAACAGCCACACCAGCCGCCACCAAGGAAGCGCTCATGAACACGGCCTCCACCGGTTCTCGCACCGCGCAGCGCCAGGTCGCCGACCTGCCGTGTCCGCGCGGCCTGCCGCTCGTCGGCAATCTGCTGCAGCTCTCGCCCGCGCGGCTGCATCTGATCCTCGAACGCTGGGCCGCCGAGCTCGGCACGCCCTACCGCTTCCAGGTGGGCAGCATCCCCATCACGATCTGGACCGACCCCGAGCTGATCCAGCAGATCATGCGCGAGCGCCCGCACCGCTACCGGCGCTATCAGCCGATCGAAGCCGTGCTCGAGGAGATGGGCTGCAACGGCCTGTTCTCGGCGGAAGGCGCGGCCTGGGAGCCGCAACGCCGCCTCGTGATGCAGGCGCTCTCGATTCCGACCATCAAGGCGTTCTATCCCACGCTTGCCGACATCACCGGGCGGCTGCGCGCACGCTGGCTGCGTGCAGCCGAGCGCGGCGAAACCGTGGAGATGACCGACGACCTCAAGCGCTACACCGTGGACGTAACGAGTGCGCTCGCATTCGGCGAAGACCCGCGCACGCTCGAGCGCGACCACGGCGTGATTCAGGAGCATCTGGAGCGAATCCTGCCGAGCGTGATGGGCCGCATCAACGCGCTCTTTCCGTATTGGCGCTACTTCAAGCTGCCCGCCGACCGCAAGCTCGATCAATCGCTGGCCGAAGTGCACCGCTACGTCAACGCGATGATGGCGCGCGCCCGCGAACGCATGCGCGACGAGCCTTCGGAAACGCCGCGCAACCTGCTCGAAGCGATGCTCGCGCAGCAGCAGGACTCAAAAGCGGAACCCGGCGCGACGCCCATCACCGATGCGCAGATCCGCGCCAACGCGCTAACGATTCTGCTCGCGGGCGAAGACACCACCGCCGATTCGATCGCATGGACGCTGCCCTACCTCGCGGCGGACCCGCAACTGCAGACGCATCTGGGCGAACAGGCGCGCCGCGTGCTTGGCGAAGCGAGCGTATGCCCCGACTACGCGACGCTCAAGGAGCTCGACCTCTTCGAGGCGATCTGCATCGAGGCAACGCGTCTGCGCCCCGTGGCGGCCGTGCACTCGTTCGAACCGCTCGAAGACGTGGTGCTCGACGGCGTGGCGTTGCCCCGTGGCACGCGCATGTTCTTCGTGGCGCGACCCGCGATGGTCGACGCAAGGAATTTCGCCGATCCGCAGCGCTACGATCCGTGGCGCTGGATGCATAAGAGGGAGCACAGCGGCGAGCATGAGGCTCACGGCGGTCCGCACGACGTGCGCGCCTATCTACAGTTCGGCGCGGGGCCGCGCGTGTGTCCGGGGCGTCATCTCGCGACCGTGGAGATGCGCCTCGCGCTCTCCATGCTGATGAACGAATTCTCGATCGAGATGGCCATCGACCCGGCGAAGATCAACGAGGTGTCGGCGTTTACGATGGTGCCGGATACGATGCCGGTGAGGTTGAGGAAGCGTTAGCGCCCCCGCGCATCGCGCATCTTCTCGAGCGTCTTCGGACCCAGTCCGAGCGCCACGCCCATCGCGAGCGCGTCCATCACCGCGAGATGCACGATGCGCGCCACGCCCGCTGCATGCGCCTCTTCCGGCGCTTCGGATTCCGGCACGCGCAACAGCAACGGAATATCCACCACCCACGCAAGCCGCGCCCCCGCATTGGTGAGCGCGATGGTGGTCGCCCCGCGCTCCTTCGCGATCTGGATGCTCTCGTTCACTTCCACGCTGCGGCCCGACTGCGAGATCGCGAACGCCACATCGCCGGGTTCGAGCAAGCCCGCATAGAGCCGCTGCAAATGCGCGTCGGTGAAGGCGCTCGCGGCGATGTCCAGACGCAGCAGGCGCAGCGCCGCGTCCTGCGCCACGAGCCCCGAGCCCGCACCCACGCCAAAGAAATAGACGCGACGCGCGCTCGCAAGCGCCGCCACCGCCGCCTCGAACACAGCCGGGTCCAGTGAAGCGCGCGCGTGCTGCACGCCCTGCACCACCTGCTCCGTCACGCGGTCGAATAGCGTGCTGGCCGGCGTGAGGTCGCCGCTCGCCACTTCGCGCGCGGCGGCAAACGGCATGCCGCCCGCAGCGCTCTGCGCGAGCCGCATCTTGAAGTCGCGCAGGCCGTGCGCGCCCACCGCGCGACAAAAACGCGTAACCGATGGCTCGGACACTTCGGCGCGCAGCGCGAGTTCGGTGATGCTCGCGCGCATCGCGAAGTCGATGTCGGCAAGCACCATCTCCGCGACCTTGCGTTCGGCGGGCCGCAGCGACTCCGCTACGTTGCGGATGTGATGGATCAGATTGGAGACCGGCAAGCTGTGTTCCGTGGATAAGCCCTGGAAGGTGCGAGCGACCCGTGCTTCGTTGCTTCGTCAGTCGAGCCGCTTGCCGCTTTCGGTATCGAACAGATGCAGGTGTGCGGGCGGCAGCCCCAGCGTCAAGCGCTGCCCCGGTTCGATGCCGGGCCGCGCACGCGTCGTGACGCACCAGGTCGTGCCGCCTATTTTCCCGTACAAGTGCGTCTCCGCGCCAGTCGGCTCGATCACCTCGACGTTGAACGGCACGTCGCCGCCCTGGGTTTCGATGTGCTCGGGGCGAATGCCGAGCGTCACACGCGCGCCGGCTTGCGCACGGCCCTCGGGCAGCGCAATGCGCACGCCGTCCTCGAGCACGAGCGCCGTGCCGCGCGCGTCGCTCATCACGCTGCCCGAGGCGAAGTTCATCGAAGGCGAGCCCAGAAAGCTCGCCACGAACAAGTTGCCCGGCTTGTCATAGAGATCGAGCGGCTTGCCGATCTGCTCGATGCGCCCCGCGTTCATCACCACAATGCGGTCGGCCATGGTCATCGCTTCGATCTGGTCGTGCGTGACGTACACCACCGTGTTGCGCAGGCGCTGATGCAGCGCCTTGATTTCCGTGCGCATCTGCACGCGCAGCTTGGCGTCGAGATTCGAGAGCGGTTCGTCGAACAGAAACAATGAAGGCTCGCGCACCACGGCGCGCCCCATCGCCACGCGTTGGCGCTGGCCGCCCGAGAGCGCGCGCGGCAGGCGGTCGAGATAGCCCGACAGGTTGAGCATTTTCGCGGCGGCCTCGATGCGCGGCTTGAACCCGTCCTCGCGCTCCTTGCGGATGCGCGGCCCGAACGCGATGTTGTCGTAGACCGAGAGATGCGGATAGAGCGCGTAGCTCTGGAACACCATCGAGATATTGCGCTGCTGCGGCGGCAGCGTATTCGCAAGCGTGCCGCCGATGGTGAGGTCGCCGCCGCTGATGTCTTCGAGACCCGCGATCATGCGCATCAAGGTGGTCTTGCCGCAGCCCGAGGGCCCGACCAGCACGACGAATTCGCCGTCCGCGATGTCGAGGTCCACGCCGTGCACGACCTGGGTGTCGCCGTAGCGTTTGTAGATGCCGTTCAGTTGCACTGCCGCCATGTTGTCCTCTTGGGCTGTCCTTTTGTGCTGTCGTCGCTTGCCGCGCGCTTCAGAACGGATCGAGCGTGAGCTCGTTGGCCATCAGCCGGTTGCCGGCCATGAGGCCCGCGTCCACCGGCAGCGCCACGCCCGTGATCACGCGCGCCTGCGGCGACGCGAGAAACTGCACGGCGTCGGCGATGTCCTCGGGCGTGGCCACGTCGCCGAGCGGATACCATTTCATTAGTTCTTCGAATATTTTCGGATGCTGCGTCACGCGCGCATGCCAGGCCGGCGTTTTCACCGTGCCGGGGCAGACGATGTTCGCGCGAATCCCGTGCGGCCCGAGTTCCATGGCCAGCGCCTTCGTGTAACTCACGAGTCCCGCCTTCGCGGCGCTGTACGCGGGATGGCCGAGCGCGGACAGCCCGTTCACCGAGCCGATCAGCACGAGCACGCCGCGCCCGCGTTCGATCATCGATCGGCGCACGGCTTCGACGGTGTAGTACGTGCCGTTCAGGTTCAGGTCGATGTCGCGCCGCCAGCTTGCGGCGTCGGTATGCGCGAGCGTCGTGCCGAGCGCGGCGCCCGCGTTGGCCACGGCCACCTCGACCGGGCCGCGCGCAGCCACGGCGCGCGCCACGGCATCGGCAACGGCGGCCTGATCGCTCACGTCGGCGGCCAGCGCTTCGAGGCGCAGCGCGCCGAACTCGTCCGCCAGCGCCTGCACGCCGGCCTCGTCGCGATCGAGCGCGAGCACGGTATCGCCCGCCTCGTGAAATCGCTTGCATAGCGCACGGCCAATACCGCCGCACGCGCCCGTCACCAGCACCACCCGGCTCATCGTCGACTCTCCGCGAAGGATTCGAAAGGCCCCGCCATGCGCCCGGCCGGGCTGTAAATTTCCTACATAGTGGGTTGCGTGCGATCTTGCCTGCGGGCTTGCACAAACCGTTCGCTGCTGCGACGCCGCATTAATTCCCCCTGTTTTACAGCATGTTAGGCAATTTCCGGCTTGCGAAACAATCTCGCGTTTCCCAGGTGACAACGCTTTTTTCATCCTGTAGGATTTTTTCATACAACGCAAGACGGTCAGCACGACGACCGGAGCCAAGGCGGCGGCAATCACCCGAAAAACCAGGCAGCAACCACCCCGCATGGGATGGGACGCGGTGCCAAAGCACCCGCTTCCATCGACACAGGAGACAGAGAATGGCGTTTAAGGCACGTGCATCCCTCACGCTCGGCAAGCTCGCCGTCGCGCTGACGTTCACAGGTATCGCTGTCGCGGCGCACGCCGACACGGTCCGCGTGACCGTCGCTCACTACAGCGACGCCACGGCCCCGTACTTCGAGAAAATGGCCAAGCAGTTCGAAGCCGCCAATCCCGGCACCACCATCAAGATCGAAGACGTGAACTGGGACTCGCTGCAACAGAAGCTGCAGACCGATATCTCCGGCGGCGCGAACGCCGACCTCGCGATCATCGGCACGCGCTGGCTGCTCGACTTCGTGAAGGACGACATTGCCGAGCCGCTCGACCCCTACATGGACGCGAGCTTCAAGGGCCGCTTCATCGGCCCGTTCCTCGCGCCCGGCGAGATCAACGGCAAGATTTACGGCTTGCCGATCGCCGCCTCCGCGCGCGCGCTCTACTACAACAAGGACATGCTCGCCTCGGTGGGCTATCCGAACGGCCCGAAGAGCTGGAACGAGGTGATCGACGCCTCGAAGAAACTCAAGGCCAAGGGCATTGCCGGGTTCGGCCTGCAAGGCAAGGAAATCGAAACCGACGTGTACTACTACTATGCGCTGTGGACCAACGGCGGCGAGGTGGTGGGCAAGGACGGCAAGGCCGCGTTCAATTCGCCGGCCGGCGTGAAGGCGGCCACGCTCTACAAGACCCTGATCGACGAAGGGCTCACGGAGCCGGGCGTCACGGGCTACAGCCGCGAGGACGTGCAGAACCTCTTCAAGCAGGGCCGCGTGGCGATGATGATTTCCGCGCCGTTCCTCGCCAAGCAGCTCAAGAAGGAAGCGCCGAACATCAAGTACGGCATCGACCCGATCCCGGTGGGCACGACGCCCGCGACCTACGCGGTCACGGACTCGATCATGATGTTCAAGAACTCGAAGGTGAAGAAGAGCGCGTGGAAATTCCTCGACTTCCTGTTCACCAAGCAGCCGCGCGTGGAGTTCACGAGCACCGAGGGCTTCCTGCCGACGACCAAGGCTGAAGCCACCGACCCGGCGTTCCAGGATCCGGACACGAAGGCCTTCGTCGCGCTGCTGCCGCATGCGCGCTTCGCGCCCACCGTGACGGGCTGGGAAGACACCGCCAAGGCCGTGACCAACGCGATGCAGTCGATCTACCTCGGCAAGGCCAAGCCCGCCGACGCGCTGAACCAGGCCGCCGCCGAAGCCAACAAGTCGCTCGGGAAGTAAGCGGCGTCCACTGCTGGAAAAGCAGCAAGGCGCTTCATCGCCGCAAAAAACCGGCGCGTGGCGTAGCATGGGATTCGCTACGCGGCGCGCCGGTTCGTTCATGCAACGACCGCAACACCGGACGCATTACGCCATGACCCACGGTCCCCTGAAGCAAACGCCGCCAGCCGGTCCGGCGAGCGGCCAGGCAAGCGCCCCGCCCAACCCGCTGCCACGCACCACGAACCGCCGTCGCATGAGTTCAACGAGTCACATGAGCCGATCACACCGCGCCATCGCCGTGCCCCGCGCCCCCTGGCTACTGATCGTGCCGAGCCTCGCGCTGGCGCTGTTCATCATCAGCTACCCGATCTTCAACATCGTGTACCAATCGCTGCACGAGGTATCGCGCTTCGGCCAGATTCGCGGCTTCAGCGGCCTGCAGAACTTCTACAACGTCTTCACCGACCCCGTATTCCTGAGCGCGCTGAAGAACACGCTGATCTGGACGTTCTGCGTCGTGGTGGGCACGGTGGCGATTTCCGTGCCGGTCGCACTGATCCTCAATCAGGACTTCTATGGACGCGGTATCGCGCGCACCATCGTCATGCTGCCGTGGTCGGTCTCGCTCACCATGACCGCCGTGGTCTGGCGCTGGGCCTTCAACGACGACTACGGCATGGTCAACGTCACGCTGCAGCGCCTCGGCATGATCTCGGGGCCCATCCATTGGCTCGCCACGCCGCAATATGCGTTCCCGGTCGAGATTGCCGTGGGCATTCTGGTGTCGATCCCGTTCAGCACCACGATCCTGCTGGGCGGGCTCTCCTCGGTGCCCAGCGACATCTACGAAGCCGCGCGCATCGACGGCGCGAGCGCCTGGCAGCAATTCCGCCAACTCACGCTGCCGCTGCTCAAGCCCTTCATCAACATGGCTATCCTGCTCAACGTGATCTACGTGTTCAACTCGTTCCCGATCATCTGGGTGATGACGCAAGGCGGCCCCGACGACAGCACCCACATTCTCGTCACCTACCTCTACGAACTCGGCTTCCGGCTCGGCCGGCCCGGCGAAGCGGCCGCCGTCTCGCTCATCATGCTCGTGATCCTGTTCGCGTTCTCGGTGGCTTACCTGCGCGTGCAGGCCAGGCGCGGCGGCAGCGCCGAAGGAGACCTCGCATGAACCGCAAGCTCAAACGCTCGCTCTGGTGCTGGCTCGCGCTCTCGCCGCTCGTGGTGGCCGTGCTGTTCCCGTTCGCGGTGATGTTCTTCACCTCGCTCAAACCCGCCTCCGAGGTGTTCGTCTATCCGGCGCGCTGGCTGCCCGTGCACTGGCGCTGGGAAAACTATGTCGACATGTGGCAGGCCGCGAACTTCGGCGTCGCGCTGCGCAACAGCATCGTGATTTCGTGCCTTTCCACGGCGCTCGCGCTCGCGGTGAGCCTGCCCGCCGCCTACGCGCTCGCGCGCTTTCCGTTTCGCGGGCGCGGGCTCTACCGGCAGTTCCTGCTCGTCACGCAGATGCTCTCGCCCATCCTGCTGGTGGTGGGCCTGTTCCGGCTCGCCGCGATGATCCCTTACGGCGACGGCAATCTCGTCGATTCGAAGATCGGCGTGATTGTCTCGTATGCGGCGTTCAACATTGCGTTCGCGGTGTGGATGCTGTCTTCGTATTTTCAGACCGTGCCGCGCGATCTCGAAGAGTCGGCCTGGCTAGAAGGGTGCAGCCGCAGCGGCGCGGTACTGCGCGTGTTCCTGCCGCTCGCAGTGCCGGCCGTGGTGGTCACCGCAATCTTCACGTTCATTAGCGCGTGGAACGAATTCGCGGTGGTCTATACGCTGATCCGCTCGCCCGAGAACAAGACGCTCACCGTGCAGGTCACGGACATGGTGGCCGGCAAGTACACCGTCGAATGGGAACTGGTGATGGCGGCCACGCTCGCGGCTACGCTGCCGGTTTCCGTGGTGTTCGCGTGGCTGCAGCGCTATATGGTGAAGGGGCTCGCGCTGGGGGCAGTGAAATAAAGCGGTGAACCAGGTGTTCGGCGAGCCATTTGAAGCGGCACCGGCGGTCAAGCCGGCGCCGGTCACCGCAAGGGCACATTAACGGCTCACGCGATGAATATCGTGCGTGACGAAGCCCGACTGGTTATCGGGCAAATCGAGCCAGGTGTCCTGACTGAGCGTGCGGCGGATGTCGCTCAACCCGGCCTCCCAATGGCTGCGCATGGTGGACCGGCCGAACTGGTAGTCCTTGTCGCCGCGCTCGAACTTCTGCTGCTGATAGATCAGTTGCAGCACGTTGTAGCGCTTGTTGCACGCGAGACTCTCGACAAGCTTGCAGAGCCGGTCGCTTTCGCGCGTGGCCTCCGGCACCCGTTCCAGCAGCTCGCGCAGCAAATGCCGGTAGCGCTGCTCGCGTTGCAGCATGTCCGTGACGAAGCGCGTGCGGCTCGAATACTGGATGTCCTTCACGCGCGTGCCAACGTTTTCCAGCGTTTGCGGCACGGCGCCTCGCGCGGACCAAAGGTCAACCTGGAACACGAGCGTGTCCCGGCGCGGCGACGCCCCGAGCACTTCGTGCAGCGGCGTATTCGACACCACGCCGCCGTCCCAGTAGAACTGGCCTTCGATTTCCACGGGCGCGAAACCCGGCGGCAACGCGCCTGAAGCGATGAAATGCTCGGCGCGCAGCGTCGTGCGCGTGTTGTCGAAATAGACGAAATTACCGTCGGCCACATTCACGGCGCCCACCGAGACCCGCATCTCGCCCGAATTGATTCGCCCGAAATCGCAGAACCGCTCGAGCGTGGCCTTGAGCGGCGTGGTGTCGTACCAGCTGACCCGATCCGGTGCGTTCGCGAGCCAGGGCAGCGGCGTGGGCACGCGCGGCGCAAAGAAACCACTCTGCCCTTGCGCGGCGGCACTCGCTGCCTGGAACGCAGTCAGCATCGAACGCGTTGCATCGGAAACCGAGAATAGCGCATGCTCGATCGGGACCGGCATGGCCGGCGTGAAGCCCGGCTGGCAGATCGTCTCCCAGAATTCGCGCAAGCGCGGCACCCGCATGGATGGCTCGTTGCCGGCAATGATGGCGGTGTTGAGCGCGCCAATCGAAATGCCCGCGACCCAGTTGAGCGGAATGCGCGCCTCGCTCAACCCCTCCATCACACCGGCCTGATACGCGCCCAGCGCGCCGCCGCCCTGCAGCACCAGCGCGACGGTCTCGTAGTCGAGGCTGCGCGCGTGATGCTCGCGCGCGGCCCCGGCGGCGGCCTCGCCGCGCTTCGTGGGCGCGGGCCGCTCGACGTTGTCGGACTCGCTCATTGCATGAACCAGCCGTGGCTCACCACGAACGACTGGCCCGTGAAGGCCGCGCTCGGGAATGCCGAGAGGAACAGCACCGTCTGCGCGACGTCTTCGACCGTCGTGAAAATGCCGTCCACCGTGCCGCCCAGCATCACGCGCTTGACCACTTCTTCCTCGGAAATGCCCAGTTCCTTCGCCTGCTCGGGAATCTGCTTTTCCACCAGCGGCGTGCGCACGAAGCCCGGGCAAACCACGTGCGAGCGCACGTTGTGCTTGCCACCTTCCTTCGCGAGCACGCGTGCGAGACCCAGCAGCGCATGCTTGGCTGCCACATACGCCGATTTGAGCGGCGAAGCCTCGTGCGAATGCACCGAGCCCATGTAGATCACGACGCCGCCGCGATCGGCCTTGTACATGTACTTGAGCGCCGCCTTGGTGGTGAGAAACGCGCCATCGACGTGAATGGCCTGCATCTTCTTCCAGTCGGAGAACGCGTAGTTTTCGATGGGGTTCACGATCTGGATGCCGGCGTTAGAAACCAGAATGTCGATCGAACCGAACGATGCGGCCACCTGATCGATGCCCTCGTTCACGGCCTCTTCGCTGGTCACGTCCATGGCGATGCCGATGGCCTTGCCGCCCGCGCCCTTGATCTCCTCGGCCACGGCGTCGGCGCCGCTCTGGTTGAGGTCGGCGATGGCGACCGCCGCGCCTTGCGCGGCGAGCGTGAGTGCAATCTCCTTGCCGATGCCGCTGGCCGCACCGGTAACCACTGCCGTCTTGCCTTCGAGCTTCTTCATGATGTTGTTTCCGCCTTGCTTGAGTTGGAGTTGGAGTTGGAGTTGGAGTTGGCTTGAACCGAGCCGCGCGTGCTGCGCGATTTATTGCGCCAGATAGTCGTGGACGACTTCGCCAAGACCGAGCGTGAGGTCCGCGAGCAGATGCCGCGCCTCGACGATTTCGAGCACCGGCAGGTCGGCGATGGGCGCGAGCGCATGCGGAACCAGATGCAGCGCGGCCGGCCCGGTCCATGCGCCCTTCAGCACGATGTCCTTCATGTAGTAGCGCACCAGTTCGCAAACGCGCGGCGAGCCGTCCACATGCGGCACGATCTTGAGCAGGTAGTTGGGGCCCGCGAGCCGCCGCGCCTGCTCGGCCACGTCGAGTTCGCGATGCTTGTAGCCCATCGTGCCGGTGGCGATGCGCACCGGGCCGTAATCGAGCGTGCCGACCAGCGTGTCCGAATACGGCTCCAGCCGCGGAGTCGCGAGTTTTTTGGGGAAACCCCACAATTCGCGGCCGCCGGCAATGGGCGGGTGGTCGTCGAGATACATCGAGTGCGTGTAGCTGCCGGGCTGCCCCTCGTACTTCACGGGAATGACCTGCCCGCTTTCCGTGTAATCGCCGAAGCCCGTTGAATCCGGCATGCGGATGAACTCGTAGCTGACCAGCGGATCCACCACCTCGAGCGGCTCGGGCACGACCTTGCGCAACCGGTCGATATCGGTGCGATACGTGATGATCAGGAATTCGCGATTGACGAACTTGTAGGGCCCCGGCGGGAAAGCCGGGTTGGTGAACGGCATGGCGAAAGCTTTGGAGCGGATGTCTTTCATATGCAGTCTCGGTGACGTTGCGAAATGGCTTTCACAACATTTCAGATGGCGGATTGCAGGACGGAAAGGGTCGAGCAGGCGGACAACAGTGGCCCGGGCAGCGGCACACCATTCGGGAAAGATAGCTGGAAAATAAGATATTTGCGTGATCCGCGGGAGCGGCATCGCGGTGAAAAGTATACGCGGCGGGCATGGCGCAATGCGCCGCTAGTCAAGCGAAGTTTGAGGACGGTTAAAGGAAATTTTGGAAAATCCGCTCAAGCCGTTTGCGGATGGACCTTGTCGCATTGACGAAAGAACACAATCGGCAATCTTTCAAAACGCAAACAATAATTCGATATCCTTAGCAAATAGCGCAATCCGATTCCATCACACCCCACAGCGTCAGCGGCTATGCAAATGCAGCAGGATCAGCGTGAGCGTGACGAGCGAACCCAGCGTCGAGTGAAGAATCGTGCGCGACGTGACATGTGCCTCGCGCCGGTAGTATTCCGCGAGCATGAACGGCCCGGTACCGGTGGGCAGCGCCGCCAGCAGTACGGCGATCTCCACGAGCTGCTCCGGCAGCGCAAACACACGCGCGGCCAGCCACCACGTGAGCACCGGCTGCACCACGAGCTTCGACAGCGTGAGCCACCACGACGACTCGGGCGGCGCTTCGCTTTTCGCACGGCGCTCGGCGAGAAAAAGCCCAAGACTCACGAGCGCGCAGGGGCTGGCCGCGCCGCCCAGCAGCTTGAGGAAGGTCTCCGCGCTCGCCGGCAGCACGAGATGCGTGCCCGACACAATGGCGCCCAATGCGGGGGCGACGAGCAGCGGATTGCGCATGAGCGAGCGCACCACCTTGATCAGCAGCCGGTGCGGACGGCGTTCGCTTTGCAGGCCGGTCTCGATCAGCACAATGGCCATCGCAAACAGCACGCATACCACCAGTATCGTGGCGATGGTCGTGGGCGTGAGGCTTGCCGGCCCGAACGCGATCATGCACAGCGGAAAGCCCACATAGCCCGTGTTCGGATACGAAGCGGCGAGCCCGTCGATGCTGGCGTCGGCGAGCGAGCGTCCGAGCAGGAGCCGCACGCCCACCACGGCCGCGAACACCGCCAGCCCCGCGAGGCTGAACGCCGCGACGAAAGCGGGTTGAAAGAGTTCATGCCACGTTGCGTGCGCGAGGATGTCGAAGAGCAGCGCGGGCAGCGCCAGCCACACGACGAAGCGGTTCAGCTCGGAGGCCGCCGTGGGACCGAGCACGCCGCAGCGGCGGCAAGCGAAGCCGGCAAAGATGAGGCCGAAAACAGGCAGCAGGATCGAGACAGCGGAGAGCATCGGGCGAATCGTGCGAATCGTGCGAACGTGAATGTGCCGCGCGAGTCTCGCGCGCGAAAAGCGCTGGAGGTCAGTCCATCGCCGCGTGGCTCGTGTCGACCGCCGTGCTGCCCGACGAAGGCCGGATCAGCACGAGCAGCGGAATCACCAGCAGCGTGGCGACGAACATCATCTTGAAGTCGTTCAGGTACGCAATCATCTGCGCCTGCTGCGTAATCGACTGGTTGAGCACGGCGAGATCGTAGCGCGATCCGGACGCGAGCAGCGGCTGGAGCGCCGGGTTGAACGGCGTGATGTTCGCGGCGAGATCCGCGTGCGCGATCTGCGTGCCGCGCGTCACGAACGTCTGCACGATCGAAATGCCGATACTGCTGCCGATGTTGCGCATCAGGCTGTACGTGGCGGTGCCGTCCGCGCGCAGCGGAGCCGAGAGCGTGGAAAACGTCAGCGTGGAAAGCGGCACGAACACGAAGCCGAGCCCGAAGCCCTGCACCACGCCGGGCCACACGATATCGGAGGCCGAAAGCACGATCGTGTACTGCATCATCTGCCACAGCGCATAGGCCGAGACCACGAAGCCGAACAGCAGCATCGCGCGAGCGTCCACGTGCTTGAGCAGGCGTCCCGCGATCAACATGGCCAGCATGGTGCCCGCGCCGCTAGGCGCCGTGACGAGACCGGTGGTGGCGACCGGGTAGCCCATCAGGTTCTGCAGCATCGGCGGCAGGAGCGCACGCGTGGCATAGAGCACCGCGCCAATCACGAAGATGAACAGCGTGCCAGTGGCGAAATTGCGGTCCTTGAGCAGTTGATAGCGAAAGAACGTATTGGGGCCCGAAGTGGCCGTGTGCACGACGAAGAACGCGAACGCAATGCACGCGACCAGCGCTTCGATGCGGATTTCGAGCGAACCGAACCAGTCGAGCTGTTCGCCGCGGTCGAGCAAGGCCTGCAGCGCGCCGATGGCGAGCGCCAGCGTGGCGAAGCCGAACACGTCGAAGCGCGTGTCGCGGCGCGACGTGCGCGAGGGCATGAACGTGGAGACGCCGAAGAACGCGAACGCGCCGATCGGCACGTTGATGAAGAACACCCAACGCCAGTTGTAGCTATCTGTAAGCCAGCCGCCCAGTGTGGGGCCGAGCACGGGGCCCACCATCACGCCCATGCCCCAGACCGCCATGGCCTGCCCCTGGCGCTCGCGCGGATTGATGTCGAGCAGGATGGACTGCGAGAGCGGCACGAGCGACGCGCCGAACACCCCCTGCAACAGGCGCGAGCCGACAATCTCGCCGAGCGTTTCCGAGAGCCCGCACAACGCCGAGGCCACCGTGAAGCCCGCAATGGCCACACCAAGCAGCCGCTTCACGCCGAAGCGGTCGGCGAGCCACCCCGTGAGCGGCGTGGCGATGGCCGCCGCCACGATGTACGAGGTGAGCACCCACGTGATCTCGTCCTGCGACGCCGAAAGCGCGCCCTGCATGTGCGGGAGCGCGACGTTGGCGATCGTGCTGTCGAGCGTCTGCATCAGCGTGGCGAGCATGATCGACAAAGTGATCATGCCGCGATTGAGCGGCGCGCCCTCACGCTGCGGGGCGGTGCCGTGCGGAACTGCGGTCATCGTGGGTTCGGGCGGCGCGTGGCGGCGTGGCGGCTAAGTGGGGACCAGGTGGCACGATAGTAAGCCTGCTTATTATACGGCCCGCCCGACCCGGCACAACCATAAAGAATGGGCGTGCGGCCGCGAGGCTCCGCCCGTGCGGCGCACCGTATAATCGCGCGATGACTACCGACCTGGAAAAACGCTTCGGCTTTCTCGTCGTCGACGTGGGCAGCCTGTATGGCAAACGTTACGACGAGCTTGCAAAGTCGTCGCTCGAACTCACGCGCGCGCAGTGCCGCACGATCGCGTACCTCGCGCATTACGGCGACATGAACCAGGCGAGCCTGGCCGAGCGGCTCGAAGTCGCGCCGATTTCCGCTGGCAGGCTGCTGGAAAGAATGGAGGAAGGCGGCTGGGTCGTGCGTGCGCCCAACCCAGAGGACCGCCGCGAATGGCTGGTGAGCCTCACGCCCAAGGCCGAAAGTGCGCTCAGCGGCGCGCGCCGCGTGGGCGACGAAGTGCAGGCCGAAGCGCTGGCCGGCTTCACGCCCGAAGAAGCCGAGCAGTTCAGCCGGATGCTCCAGCGCGTGCGCGCCAATCTGGGCGCGCTCGTCGAGCGCTGATCAAGCCGATCATACGAATCGCCCGCGGACTTGCTCTTGCGCGCTAGCCCGCGCGGCAAGCTTGCGCTGCCGCGCGGGCTCACTCCCCTCTTTTAGCGCAGCCGCACGAGCGTGGACTTCAGTTCGGTGTACTTCTCGAGCGCATGGAGCGATTTATCGCGGCCGTTGCCCGATTCCTTGAAGCCGCCAAACGGGAAGTTCATGTCGCCGCCTTCGTCATAGCAGTTGACCCACACGGTGCCCGCGCGCAGGCGGCGCGAAATCTCGTGCGCATGCGTGAGGTTCGCCGTCCACACCGCCGCCGCCAGACCGTAATCGCTGTCGTTGGCGACGCGCACCGCTTCGTCGATCGTGTCGAACGTAATGACCGAAAGCACCGGGCCAAAAATCTCCTCGCGCGCGATGCGCGCATCGTGGCGCGTATCGAACACGGTCGGCTCCACGTAGAAGCCGCCGCTCGACGCGTTCACGCGCTCGCCGCCCAGCAGCAGCGTGGAATCCTTGCGCCCCGCCTCGATATAGCCGAGCACGCGCTCGAGCTGAAGCTTGTCGACGATCGCGCCCATCGAGACATCGGGATCAAGAGGATTCCCAGGCTTGTATGCCTTCGCCGCTTCCAGCAGCTTCGCGAGGAACACGTCCTTGATGTCGCGATGCACGAGCAGGCGCGAGCCGGCCGTACACATCTCGCCCATGTTGTAGAAGATCGCGCCCGCTGCGGCTTTGGCCGCGCGATCGAGGTCCGGGCAGTCGGGCAACACGATGTTGGGCGACTTGCCGCCGAGTTCGAGCCACACGCGCTTGAGGTTGGACTGGCCCGCGTACTGCATGATCTGCTTGCCCACGTTGGTCGACCCCGTGAAGGCAAGGCAATCCACGTCGCGATGCAGCGCCAGCAGCTTGCCCGGCTCGCCGCCGCCCGGCAGCACGTTGAACACGCCCGCCGGAATGCCGGCCTCGTGCGCGAGCTGCGCCACGCGAATAGCCGTGAGCGGCGACTTCTCCGAAGGCTTGAGCACGACACTGTTGCCGGCGGCCAGCGCGGGACCGAACTTCCACGACGCCATCAGGATCGGGAAATTCCACGGCACCACGGCCGCCACCACGCCGATGGGCTCGCGCGTGACGAGGCCCACGAGATGATGGTCGGCGGGCACGACTTCGCCGCCCACCTTGTCGATGGCTTCGGCGAACCATTCAACGCAATAGGCCGCGCCCGGCACGTCCACCGTGGTGGTGTCGCCAATCGGCTTGCCTGCGTCGAGTGTTTCGAGCAGCGCGAGTTCGTCCAGGTGCTCGCGCATCAGCGCGGCCCAGCGCAGCAGCACAGCCTTGCGCTCGCGCGGATTGCGGCCTGCCCATACGCCTTGCTCGAACGAGCGGCGCGCAGCAGCCACGGCGGCATCGACATCGGCCGCGCCGCAATCAGCCACGCTCGCGAGCACGCGGCCGTCGATCGGGCTCACGCAATCGAAGGTGCGGCCCGAGTACGCGTCGCGCGACGCGCCGTCGATGAATGCACGCCCTTCAATCGAAAGCGTTGCGGCCTTGTCCTGCCAGTAAGCGAGAGTTCTCTTTTCCATGAGGATGCCTCAATGATTTGCGATCCGCTTCGCGTGCCGGGGACGCGGCCGAATTTCAGGCGACGTTCAGCCTGAATTCAGCCCAATGGCAGCAAGAAGCGAACCTGATATGCGCGAGTCAGAAAGTGGGCGGCGAATTGGCCGACACCACCTCGCAAACATCGCTCGCGCTGGGATTGCGAAACCGGTGCGGAAGACGGCTTTCGAAGTAGTAGCTGTCGCCGGGGTCGAGCAGCCAGGTCGTGCCGTCCACGCTCAGTTCGAGCTGGCCGGCCACCACGACGCCGCCCTCGTGGCCCGCATGCGTGAGCATTTCGGCGCCGGTGTCGGCGAGCGGCTGATACACCTCGCGCATGATGCCCATGTTGCGGTCCTTCACGTTCGAGCCAGCGAGGTAGAACTCGATGGACGCGTTGCCGAGATTGGGCATCTCGCCACGACGCGACACCACGCTCGAACCCTCATTCAGATCGAAGGTGAAGAATTCCGCGAGACTCATGGGAATGCACTCGAGCAGCTTCTTGAGCGAGCCCACAGAGGGACTGACACGACTTTGCTCGATCAGCGAGATCGCGCCGTTCGTGACGCCCGCGCGCTTGGCGAGCTCGCGCTGCGACAACCCATAGCGCTTGCGCACGTAACGCAGGCGTGTTGCGACTTCAGTGGAAGCGGACTCGGTCACGTTCGAAAGCCGGTTGATCAGGGAGCGCGCCGAAAGACAACTGCGGACAACAATGAACGACGAACGAACAACAGCCAAACGGCGCGTTGGATGTGTTGAATATTCTAATCAGTTTGCGAAATTTTGCGCTAGTGGAAACCCCTGTAAGTAAATCGAAATATAAAAACGACAGGGCATATTGCGTGTTTGTCGTGGTTTATAGGACACCCTCGGGAAAGTGCTGACATAAAAAACGTAAAAAATAATTGACGGCCTTTTTGGCTCGTATATGCTGAAACACAGGTCGATCGAACGATGACTGCGAGCATGAAACGGTCCTGCAACAAGCCATTCATGCGAAGTACATTGAACGACACCGATGTTCAGATTGATGCAGTGCGAAGTATTCATACCGCACTGAATAAATCGGGCAATTTTTTAACCACCCAGTCGAGTGTAATTGTGAGAGTCCGTGGCCCTCTGGTGAGATGGGAACGAAGTCATGCGAGGTGTCTTCGCAGTGACTGCGCCGCCATCGCCGACGGCATTCGCGGCAGGCTTGCCTCTCGCCTGCTTCCGTCCGTCTTCACCATTCTTTCCCGCCGGTCCGTTCGACGCCATAACGCCGTCTCGGCCCGCGCCTTCATCGCCGTTCATACCGACGAAGTCGCGTCGCTCCTGCCCTAGCGCCTCTCCTTCCTGCGCCGTTCGTTTTCATCGCCGTCGATTGCTCGCGAGCCGCATTGCTGCGCGCCCGCGGCGCGGATGCGCACGTCTTTGCACGGTGTCGCCGCATAACGGCCGAAAACGAACCGCCTACATGATCTCCACCCGCAGCGCGATGCGTTAGCGACGCTCTCGCGCAGCACCCAAGGTTTGCGGCTTTGCCTCGTGCAAGGTCGCAAGGTCATGTCACGTCCGGACATCGCTGAAAAACGATACGCACATGCGTTTTCCGGGCAGAAGAAGTGAAACATTAGTCATGCGAACCAAGCCATTGATTGGAGTCACCGCCGATCGCACGATGATGGGACCGCACGCGTCGCACGTGGCCGGCGAGAAGTACATCGCCGCCGCCGTGGACGGCTCGGGCGGGCTCGTGCTGGTGCTGCCGGCGCTCGGCGCGCGACAGGCCACGGCCGACCTGCTCGAAGCCGTGGACGGCCTGCTCTTCACCGGCAGCTATTCGAACGTGGAGCCGCATCGTTACGGCGGCACGGCCAGCGCAACGGGCACGCTGCACGACCCCGAGCGCGACGCCACCACGCTGCCGCTGATGCGCGCAGCCATCGAAGCGGGCGTGCCCGTGCTCGGCATCTGCCGCGGTTATCAGGAGATGAACGTCGTGTTCGGCGGCACGCTGCATCAGCAAGTGCATGCCGTTGAAGGCTTCGACGACCATCGCGAGAACAAGGCCGACACGCTGGACACGCAATATGGTCCGGCGCACGCCATCGCGCTGGCCGAGGGCGGCTTGCTGCAACGACTCGCCGGCGGAGCACGCGAAGCCCGCGTGAATTCGCTGCACGGGCAAGGCATCGAAACGCTCGGCGGCAATCTCGTTGTGGAAGCAACGGCACCGGACGGCCTTATCGAAGCGATCAGCGTGGCCAATGCAGCGAGCTTCGCGCTCGGCGTGCAATGGCATCCCGAATGGCAGCACGCGCAGAACGCGCTATCCACTGCGATCTTCCGCGCCTTCGGCGACGCTTGCCGCGCTCGCATGCTGGCCCGAATACCGCGCGGAGCCGAGCGCCAATCAATGCACGCATGACGCCGGCTCATACAGAACAGAGAGAATCATCATGAACGACATCGACGACTTCCTGAAGAAGCACCACATTACCGAAATCGAAGCGATCATCCCCGACATGGCGGGCATCGCGCGCGGCAAGATCATCCCGCGCAGCAAGTTCGAATTCGGCGAGAACATGCGCCTGCCTCAAGCGGTGATGATCCAGACCGTGACCGGCGACTATCCGGAAGACGGCAGCTTCACCGGCGTCACCGACCCCGACATGGTGTGCGTGCCCGACCCCTCGACCATCCGCATCATTCCGTGGGCCGTCGACCCCACGGCGCAAGTGATCCACGATTGCGTGCACTTCGACGGCACGCCGGTCGAGATCTCGCCGCGCCGCGTGCTGCGCCGCGTGCTCGAACTCTACGAAGCGAAGGGCTGGAAGCCCGTAATCGCGCCGGAGCTGGAGTTCTATCTCGTCGACATGAACAAGGATCCGGATATTCCGCTCGCGCCGCCCGTGGGCCGCACGGGCCGCCCGGAAACGGGCCGCCAGGCGTATTCGATCGAAGCGGTCAACGAATTCGACCCGCTGTTCGAAGACATCTACGAGTACTGCGATATTCAGGGCCTCGAAGTCGACACGCTGATTCACGAAGTGGGCGCGGCGCAGATGGAGATCAACTTCCTGCACGGCGACGCCCTGAAGCTCGCGGACCAGGTGTTCCTCTTCAAGCGCACGGTGCGCGAAGCGGCGCTGCGCCACCATATGTACGCCACGTTCATGGCGAAGCCGATGGAGAACGAGCCGGGCTCGGCCATGCACATGCACCAGAGCATCGTGTCCTCCGAAAACGGCCAGAACCTCTTCACGGGCGCGGACGGCAAGGCGACCGACATGTTCTACGCGTACATCGCCGGCCTGCAGAAGTACACGCCCGCGCTGATGCCGATCTTCGCGCCGTACATCAACTCGTACCGCCGCCTCTCGCGCTTCATGGCCGCGCCGATCAACGTCGCCTGGGGCTACGACAACCGCACGGTGGGCTTTCGCGTGCCGCACTCGTCGCCGGGCGCGCGCCGCATCGAGAACCGCATTCCGGGCGTCGACACGAACCCGTACCTTGCGATGGCCGCGACGCTGGCCGCGGGCTACCTCGGCATGACGCAGCACCTCAAGCCGACCGAGCCCCTGCTCTCCGACGGCTATTCACTGCCGTACCAGTTGCCGCGCAACCTCGAAGAGGGCCTGACGCTGATGAGCGCATCGGAGCCGCTGAAGGAGATTCTTGGCGAGAAGTTCGTGCGCGCGTATCTCGCGCTCAAGGAAACCGAATACGAAGCCTATTTCCGCGTGATCAGCTCGTGGGAACGCAGGCACCTGCTGCTGCACGTGTAACAGAAAGGAGAAACGAAACATGAACTATCGAATCGACGCCCCCGCCAGCGCGCTGCAAGAAGTGCCGACGACGCTGCGCGCGCAATCGACGCAAAGCGCGCGCTCGACCGCCGAGTACCGCGCGCTCGACGCCGCGCATCACATCCATCCGTTCTCCGACATGGGCTCGCTCAACAAGGCTGGCAGCCGCGTGATCGTGAAAGCGAAGGGCGTGTACCTGTGGGACTCGGAAGGCAACCAGATCATCGACGGCATGGCCGGACTCTGGTGCGTGAACGTGGGCTACAGCCGCAAGGAACTGGCCGATGCCGCCTACAAGCAGTTGCAGGAACTGCCCTTCTACAACACCTTCTTCAAGACCACGCATCCGCCGGTGATCGAGCTTTCGGCGCTGCTCGCCGAGGTGTCGCCCGAGCCGTTCAATCACTTCTTCTATTGCAACAGCGGCTCGGAAGGCAACGACACGGTGCTGCGCATCGTGCACCAGTACTGGCTCACGCAAGGCAAGCCTTCGAAGAAGGTCGTCATCTCGCGCAAGAACGCCTATCACGGTTCGACCATCGCGGGCGGCACGCTCGGCGGCATGGGCTACATGCACGAGCAGATGCCCTCGAAGGTCGAGAACATCGTGCACATCGATCAACCGTACTTCTTCGGCGAAGCGCAAGGCGACATCACGCCCGAAGAGTTCGGCCTCGAACGTGCGCAACAGCTCGAGGCGAAGATTCTCGAAGTGGGCGCGGAGAACGTGGCCGCGTTCATCGGCGAGCCGTTCCAGGGCGCGGGCGGCGTGATTTTCCCGCCCTCGACCTACTGGCCGGAAATCCAGCGCATCTGCCGCAAGTACGACATCCTGCTGTGCGCCGACGAAGTGATCGGCGGCTTCGGGCGCACCGGCGAATGGTTCGCGCATCAGCACCTGGGCTTCGAGCCCGATCTGGTCACGATGGCCAAGGGCCTCACGAGCGGCTATGTGCCGATGGGCGCAGTGGGCATCCATGACCGCGTGGCGAAGGCGCTCATCGAGAACGGCGACTTCAATCACGGCCTCACGTACTCGGGCCATCCGGTGGCGGCGGCCGTGGCGGTTGCGAACCTCAAGCTGCTGCGCGACGAGAAGATCGTCGAGCGCGTGAAGACGGACACCGGCCCGTACTTCCAGCAGCGCCTGCGCGAAACCTTCGCCAATCACCCGATCATCGGCGACATCTCGGGCGCCGGTCTGGTCGCGGGCCTGCAGCTCGCCGAGGACCCGAAGTCGCGCAAGCGCTTCGCGAATGGCGGCGACGTGGGCACGATCTGCCGCGACTTCTGCTTCAACGGCAACCTCATCATGCGCGCCACCGGCGACCGCATGCTGCTCTCGCCGCCGCTCGTGATCACGCGCGCCGAGATCGACGAAATCGTGACGAAGGCGAAGAAGGCCATCGACGCAACCGCGCAACAACTGGGACTTTCGTAACGCTGCAAACGTAAGGGCCGGCGGCGCACAACGGGGTGCGTGCGCCGCCCGCCAATCCTCACCTTCCAGGGATATCAACATGAGTGTCAGTCATCTTCGTCACGCTGTCGCGCTCGCCGCGCTTGCTGTATGCGCGGGCCTCACGGCGACCTCGAGCGCGCCGGCGCACGCCGCCGACGGCCAGCTCAATGTCTACAACTGGTCCGACTACATTGCGAAGGACACGATCCCGAACTTCGAAAAGCAGTCGGGCATCCACGTGAAGTACGACAACTACGATAGCGACGACACGCTGCAAGCCAAGCTGCTCGCCGGCAGCTCGGGCTACGACATCGTGGTGCCCACCTCGAATTACATGGCCAAGCAGATCCAGGCCGGCGTGTACCAGAAGCTCGACAAGTCGAAGATCCCCAACCTCGCGAACCTCGACCCCGTGCTCATGCACATGATCGCCGACGCCGATCCGGGCAATCAGTACGGCGTGCCCTGGGCCTTCGGCACCGACGGCATCGGCTACAACCAGGAGGCCGTCGAAAAGGCACTCGGCCCGAATGCGCCGGTGGACAGCTGGGCGCTCGTGCTCGACCCCGCCAATCTTTCGAAGCTCAAGAGCTGCGGCGTGTCGTTCCTCGATCAGGCCGTGGACGTGTTCGCAGCGACGCTGCAATACATGCACAAGGACCCGAACAGCACGAACCCGGCCGACTACCAGGCCGCCTATGAAGTGCTGAAGAAAGTCCGCCCGTACATCACGCAGTTCAATTCGTCGGGCTACATCAACGACCTCGTGAACAACGATGTTTGCGTGGCGGTCGGCTGGTCGGGCGACGTAGGCATCGCGCACCGCCGCGCCGAAGAAGCCAAGCGCTCGTATCACATCAAGTTCTCGAACGTGAAGGAAGGCGGGCTGCTCTGGTTCGACGTGATGGTGATTCCGAAGGACGCGCCGAATGCCGAGAACGCGATGAAGTGGATCAACTACATCGAAGATCCGAAGGTCAACGCGGCCATCACCAACGAAGTGTTCTATCCGACCGCGAACAAGGCCGCGCGCCAGTTCGTGACGCCTGGGGTCGCGCAGGACCCGACGGTTTATCCGTCCGAAGACGTGCTCAAGAAGATGACGCTGATGAAGCCGATGCCGGCCGACATCCTGCGCCTCGAAAACCGCCTGTGGTCGCAGTTGAAGACCGGCCACTGATCGACTGAACAGATCGGTTATCCGCCCTGGAAGGAAGCCGAAGCAGAAGGAAGGAGACAACGCGCGGAAGAGGGATCGCTCGACCCCTCTTCCTCAGAAGTTCGCTGTTTCGAAGTCCGGTTGAGTGCGTCGCCCCCCTTTTTTTAAATCGACGCACTAGCCTCCAACGAGCCCAGTTCGCAGTACTGATATCCGCGAGTCGCCTCGAGCGCCCCGTGTGGGGCAACTCGCGCCCGCGTTTGCCCAATCTGGCAAGAACATGCCAGTGCATGCGATCAGAAAGGAACCCAGTTACATCATGAATCCGACGTCCAAAGTCAACGCCTCAGAAGCCGCTCGCGCCAATACCGCGGCTAGCTCCCGCGACGCCTTCGTGCGTATCGAAAACGTCGTCAAGAAGTTCGGCGACAGCGTCGCCGTCAACAACGTGAGCCTGAACATCGCGAAGAACGAGCTTTTCGCGCTGCTCGGCAGCTCGGGCTGCGGCAAGTCCACGCTGCTGCGCATGCTCGCGGGCTTCGAAACGGCCACCTCGGGCAAGATCTTCGTCGACGGCGAAGACCTCGCG
>NZ_CADIKL010000015.1 GCF_902859945.1 Paraburkholderia caffeinitolerans
CGGCGGCACGGGAGGCAGGGTGGCGGCGGCGCTTGCGGTCGCGAGCGCCGCGGCGGTCGGCGCGCTGGCTGAGGCCGGGGCCTGGCCTGCCGGCGTGATATGCAGGGTTACGCGCGGCATCTGATCGGATGGCTGCAGCGCGACCCAAGCCCCCACGGCGGCGACGATGACGACCCCCGCGCCGATCACCAGCGGCATGGTGCGTTTGCGGCGAGCGGGCGCTGGCGTGGATTTCGTGGCGGCCGTGGCTGTCGTGGGCGGCGTGGGCGTTGCCGCTCGCGCTACGGCAGGAGACGCAGCCGGCGTTGAAGCTGCCGAGGCCGATGATGCCGATGATGCCGATGATGCCGCCGGTGCCGCCGCCCCCGGCAACGGCAGCGCACTTTCCCTTTCGCGCAACGCATAAGGCTGCGCGAATTCCTGCCCCGCGCCTGCGTGTCCGCTCGCGGCATCGCCGCCTGCCATGATGCCCAGCTCCGCCGCGAGCGCGCGCACGTCCTGCGGACGCTCCTCGGGCCGCACGGCGAGCGCGTGGTCGATGGCGCGCAGGAATTCGTCGCCATAGCGTCCCGCCGCCGTGGTGGCGAGCGGCGCATAGGTGTCGCCCATCAGCCGGCCGACGGAGGCGGGCGGCGTCTTGCCCTCGATGGCGTAATAGACCACGGCCGCGAGCGCGTAGATGTCGGTCCACGGGCCCTGCTTCATCGACGGCACCTCGGCGTACTGCTCGACCGGCGCATAGCCCGGCTTGAGGATCACCGTGAGCGCCTGGGTCATGTCGCCAATCACGCGCCGCGCCGCGCCGAAGTCGAGCAGCAGCGGACGCTGGCTGCCCTTGAGCAGCATGATGTTGTCGGGCGCGATGTCGCGATGGAAGCACTGCGCGCCGTGCAGCACCGCGAGCGCGTCGATGAGCGGCGCGAGCAGCCCGCGCAGCCAGGCCTCGGTGGGCGGCATGCCGAGCTGGCGCAGCGTCTCCTTGAGCGTCACGCCTTCGTAGTACGGCATCACCATATAGGCGGTGCCGTTGGCCTCCCAGAAGCGGTAGACCTTGACGAGCGAGTGATGGTCGAACTGCGCGAGCAGCTGCGCTTCGTTGATGAAGCTCTTGAGCCCGGCGCGGAAGGTGTCCTCGTGGCGCTGCGAGCGCACCGTGACATTGGCGCTGCCGGCCACGCGCGCGGCGAGCGCGGCCGGGATGTACTCCTTGAGCGCCACGTGGCGGCGCAGCAGCGTGTCCCAGGCGAGATAGACGATGCCGAAGCCGCCTTCGCCGATCAGCCCGACGATCTCGAACTCGGCGATGCGCGTGTTGATCGGCAGCGCCTGGTGGGCGGCTTCGGGCGTGGCGGGTGTTGATCCCGCCGGGTCGTTCGGGCCCGTCTCCGCAGGCTGCGGCTGCAACTGCGTTTGCATCTGCGTTTGCGCCTGCGCGGCCTCATCTTCGCTGGCCGGCGGCGCGTGCGCCGATGCGTCCTGAATCATCGTTGCGTCGTCTACGCGTGGCGCGTCCTGTCCGCTGGGCGGGGACACGATGACCGTCTTGTCGTCAGGGCTGCTGCTCATGCTGCTCATCTAGCGGAGTTCCGTGTCGGGCGAGGCTGGACGCACGCCCATCCAACACCTAGACGAATCGGCATGGCCGATTTTGAACGTGTCGCGATGGTGCGCGCTGACCTGTCTACGTTAGCCCACATGGATTTTTTCGCGCGCTTTCAAAAACCTTCGCCCCACTTCGTCTTAAGACATAGGAAATGGCCCGCCGGACTCCGCTCCGGTTGCGCGCTCTGGGCCCGGTCGCGTGATGTTTCTTTCCTGCAGGAAAGCGAAGTGGACGAACTCGAACATCGGTTGGCCTCCGGGCAGGCTGGCGCGCCGCTTGCCCGGACGACAGCGGCGCTGCGTGCGCCGCTGGGCGCGCTGCTCTGTGCGTTGTTGCTCGGCGTAGCGGCGCCGCGTGCTGCAAGCGCGGCGGGCAGCGGGACCGGCAGTGGCGCGAGCAGCGCAACGAAACCCGCCGCAGCCGCGCCGGGCAGCACTGCGAAATCCGCCGCGGACGCGCCAGCGTCGGGCCTCGCGCCCGAATCGCAGGGCTTCCGTGAGGCCGCCGAGCGCGAGCGCGACGCCGAAACGCTCAAGTCGCTCACTGACGAAGGCCGGCTGCTGCTCTCGCGCGACCGCGTCGAACTGCCGGCTTACGACTACTGCAGCATGTCGGTGGCGGCGGCGGAGCGGGGCGACTTCCGCGACAGCATCAACGCGGCGGCGCGCGCGCTCGTGGTGGCGCAGCGTACCGACAACGCAGACCTCGTCGCGCTCTCCAAGCGCGATCTCGCGATTGCCTACAGCTACGCGGGCGACCTCGACGACGCCGACAAATACGCGAAGGAAGCGCTGGCCTCGCACCCGAAGGCGCCCGACCAGGTGTTCGCGCCCGCCAACAAGGTGCTCGGCGACGTGGCGCTGCGGCGCGGCGATGCGCAGGCCGCGCTCGCGGCCTACGACGAATCGATGCTCACGGCCTCGCCGCGCTTCAGGCCGCTCGTGCAGCTCTCGATCACGAACGCGCAGATCGCCATCGGCGACACGGGGGCCGCGCGCCAGACGCTCGACTCGACTGAGGTGAGCGGCGAACTCGCGCCCGCGCGCGGCCGCATCGAAGGCAAGCTGCTGCTCGCCGAGGGCAAGCCCGCCGAGGCGCTCAAGGTCTACCAGGCACAGCTCGCCAGCGCCGGCGCGGGCGGCGCGAGCGAAGCCAGCTACGACAACCTCTGGGTGCACGAAGGCATCGGCCGCGCCTATCTCGCGCTCGGCGACAAGGACCACGCGCGTGAGGCCTACATGGCCGCCGTGGACGACTCCGAAAAAATCCGCTCGCGCTTTCGCAGCGACGAGTTCAAGACGGGCCTCTTCGGCGACACGCAGTCGGTGTTCGAAGAGGCGATCAAGTTGACCGTCGATGCGGGCGACTACGAGGGCGCATGGAATCTTTCCGAGCGCAGCCGGGCGCGCGCGCTGCTCGACGTGGTGCGCAACCGCGTGGAAGCGGGTGTGAACGACCAGCAGTTGAACGGCACCGTGCCGACGCTCCAGACGGTGCGCGACGCGCTGCGCCCCAACGAGGCCATCGTCGAGTACCACAGCCTGAAGGACACGCTCGTGGTGTGGGTGATCCGCAAGAGCGGCCTGTCGGGCCACACGCTGCCGCTCAAGCGCGCCGACATCGACACGGCTGTGACCGACGTGCGCAACGCCATCGTGCACCGGAGCAAGAACGCGATCACTTACGGCGACAAGCTCTATGCGCTGCTCATCGCGCCGCTCGCGCTGCAGCCCGGCGAGCGGCTCATCATCGTGCCGCACGGCGCGCTGCACTATCTGCCGTTCCAGGCGCTGCACGGCCCCGGCGGCTTCCTGATCGAGCAGCACCCGATCGCGCTCGAACCTTCGGCGAGCGTCGCGATGCAGCTCGAAGCGCGCCGCCAGAAAGTGGCCAGCAACCTCGTGGCGTTCGGCAATCCGCGCATCGCGCCCGCCTATGCGCTGCCCGGCGCGCAGGCCGAGGTGGAGGGCATCGCGCCGCTGTTCGCGACCAAGGCGCTGTTCCTGCAAGGCGCCGCCACCCGCGCGCAGTTCCGCGAGAGCGCGCCGGACGGGCGCGTTCTGCACGTCGCCACGCACGCCCAGGCCGACACCATCGACCCGCTGCACTCGCGCATCCTGCTCGCGCCCGCCACCCAGCCCGCCGACGGCCCCGACTCGCTGCTCGCGCTCGACGTCTACAACCTCAAGCTCAACGACGTCTCGCTCGTCACGCTCTCGGCCTGCGAGACCGGGCTCGGGCGCATCGCGCGCGGCGACGAAATCCTCGGCTTCACGCGCGCGTTCTTCTATGCGGGCGCAACCAGCCTGATCGTGTCGATGTGGCCGGTGGCCGACGAATCCACGGCCATCACCATGCGCACGTTCTATTCGCAGCTTTCGCAGGGCCAGGAAGCGATCGACGCCATGCGCGCCGCGCAGCTCGCCGTCATGAAGGAGCCGCGCTTCGCGCATCCGTTCTTCTGGGCGCCGTTCGACCTGATGGGCGGCTGGCGTCTTTCCATCGCGCGCGGATCATGACATGAAAAGAGGAATCCGAACGATTGCCGCGCTCGCCTGCTCGGGCAGCGCGCTCGCCTGGGGGCAGACGCCGCCGGGCGCGGGCAGCATCCCCCCGATCCAGACCCGGCCGGACGTGGGCAACGTGCTGAACCAGGCGCCGCCGAACTCGGGCAGCATCCTGCAGCAGACCGCGCCGCGCGACACGCGCCCCGCGCCGCTGGGCGGCGCGCCCGCGCTCCCGGCGGAGCCCGTGCCGGGCGCGCCGACCGTGCAGCCGGGCGGCGCGAGCTTCGTGCTCAAAGGCATCACGCTCAAAGGCAACGACACGATTCCCGCCGACGAGCTGCTCGCGCCGGTCCAAAGCAAGATCGGCAGCGAGGTGAACTTCACCGGCTTGCAGGCCATCGCCGCGCAGATCACCCAGGTTTACCGCGCGCGCGGCTACGTGCTCGCACAAGTGGTGATCCCGCCGCAGGATGTGACCTCGGGCCAGGTGACGATGAGCGTGCTCGAAGGACGCGTGGGCCATGTGCGCCTCGACGTGGCTGCCGGCACGCCGATCAAGGAGTCGCTGCTGCGCGCGCGCGTGGAGCAGATTCCGGTGGGCGCGCCGCTCCAGCAGCAGGTGCTCGAACGCACCATGCTGCTGCTTTCCGATCTGCCCGGCATTACGGTGACGTCGTCCATCGAGTCGGGCAACGAGCCCGGCACCGTGGATCTCACGATCAACGTCGCGCCCGCCAAACGCTGGACCTTCGCCGCCGATCTCGACAACTACGGCGCGGCCACCAGCGGCACCTGGCGGTTGGGCGGCCTCGCGCGGCTGAACTCGCCGTTCGGCATCGGCGACAACCTCGATTTGCGCATCCTCGGCGCGGAGCGGCTCGACACCGCGTATGGCCGCGTGGGTTACGAAGCGCCGGTGAACGCCTACGGCACGCGCGTGGGCGTGGCGGTGGCGCGCCTGAACTACACGCTCGGCAAGCAGTATTCCTCGCTCGACGCGACCGGCGACGCCACGGTGGTCGATCTCACGGTCACGCATCCGCTGCTGCGCACCCGCAACCAGAATGTGCTCGCGCGCGCGAACCTCGAGTTCCGCGATCTCTCGGACAACATCGGCGTCGTCGACGACCACAACCGGCGCTCGATGGTCGAAGGCAGTGTGGGGCTCACCTACGAAAGCCGCGACGGGCTGTTCGGCGGCGGTTTCAACAGCGCGGACATCGAACTGCTGATCGGCAGCCTGCATTTCAAGGACGCCGCGAACTACGCGATCGACCAGTCGCAGTTCGGGCGCAACACCGCAGGCAACGAAGTGCGCGCGACTTTCTTCGCGAACCGGCTCAACGCGGTGACCGAGAAAGTGAGCCTGTTTTTCGGCTTCTCGGGGCAATGGGCGGCGACCAACCTCGACAACTCCTCGCGCTTCCTGCTGGGCGGCCCGCACGCGGTGCGCGCTTATTCGCCCTCCGAAGGCCTGGTCGACGAAGGCTTCGTGGCGACCGCCGAAGCGCGCTACGCGGTGACCTCGAAGATCACCGCGTTCACGTTCTTCGATTTCGGCACTGGCTGGTACAACGCAAATCCGCGCCCGAACCAGGGGCCGAACAACATCACGCGCAGCGGCGCGGGCTTGGGGGCGTACCTCGCGCTGCCATATGGATTCGCATGGCAGGGCACCGTGGCGTGGCGCACGACCTCGCCCGACACGACCGGCAACGACAAGCTGCCGACGTTCTATATGCAGTTGAGCAAGACGTTTTGAAGATGCCGGCGAGGTGTGCGATGAACAAGCGGGGCGGCAATCGGGCGGGTGGGGCAACCGACAGGGCGTCTGGGCGGGTCACAGAGCGCCCGGGACGCAAGGCAAACGTGCGCCCGCTTCAGGCCAAGGCGATTGCGAGCGTGGTGGCGGCGCTGTTCGAAGCCACCTGGGCCACTTCGCTGCTCGCCAATCCCACCGGCGCGCAGGTGGTGGCCGGCGGCGTGACGGTGAGCTCGCCCAGCGCCTCGCAGATGAACATCACGCAAAGCACGCCGAACGCCATCGTGAACTGGAACACGTTCTCGATCGGCGCGGGCGAGGCGGTGAATATTGCGCAGCCTTCGGTATCGTCGGCGCTGCTCAATCGCGTGGTGGGCAACAACCCCAGCGACATCGCCGGGCGTCTCTCCGCGAACGGCCGCGTCTTTCTCGTCAATCCGGCAGGCGTGATCTTCGCGCCGGGGTCTTCCGTGAACGTGGGCTCGCTCGTGGCGTCTACGCTAGGCATCTCGAACGCGGACTTCCTTGCGGGCAACTTCCATTTCATCGGCAAGGCGCCGGGCGCGGTAGTCAACGCGGGGTCGATCACGGCGGCGGACGGCGGCACCATCGCGCTGCTCGGCGGCACCGTGAGCAATACCGGCGTCGTGGCCGCGAAGCTCGGCACGGTCGCGCTGGGCGCGGGCAGCGACGTTACGCTCGACTTCGCCGGTGACGGGCTTACCACGCTGAAGATCAACGCGGGCACGGCGGGCGCACTGATCGGCAACGCGGGCACGCTTGCCGCCGACGGCGGCACCGTGGTCATGAGCGCGCAAACCGCCGACGCGCTGGCGGGCACGGTCATCAACCAGCAGGGCATCGTGCGCGCGCAAAGCCTCGCTGCGCGCGACGGCCATATCGTGCTGGATGGCGGCACCAGCGGCGAGACCTATGTGTCGGGCACGCTCGACGCCTCGGGCGGCGCGGGGCTCACGGGCGGACAGATCGACGTGACGGGCTACGACGTGGGCCTGCTCGCGGGCGCGAATTTGAACGCGAGCGGCGCGGCGGGCGGCGGCAGCGTGCGCGTGGGTGGCGGCGCGGCGGGCGCGGACCCAACTATTCGCAATGCGGATGCGGTGTGGATGGACCCGAATGCGCAGATCCATGCCGATGCGCTTACGAACGGCAACGGCGGGCATATCGTGGCGTACGGGACGACCGCTGCGCGGCTTTACGGCACGCTGAGCGCGAACGGCGGCGCGCAGGGTGGCAACGGCGGTTATGTCGAGACTTCCGCGCATTACCTCGACACGAATGGCGCCACGGTACAGGCGCTGGCACCGAAGGGCACGGGCGGGATGTGGGAGCTCGACCCGTTCGAGATCGATATCGTGGCCCAGCCCACGGGCACGATTTTGAGTCCGACCGGGACCCCGCCGAGCGTGATGTTCGGCCCCGCCTCCAGCACTTCGGTGGTGATGTTTACGGCGATCCAGGACGAACTGAATGCCGGCACTTCGGTGACGGTGTCGACGGTCAATTCGCCGGTTTCCGCCAACGGGCTCGGCAACATTAATGTTCAGGCGCCGATCGTGATGACGGGCGCCTCGCCCGCCACGCTCACATTGAGCGCTTCGGGTTCGATCACCGTCACCAACAACATCACCTCGACCGGCGGACCGCTCGGGATCGTGCTGGACGCCAACGTGGGCAATTCGACCAGTGCCGGCGTCATTACCGTGCGGGGCGGACCGGAGGCGCCGGTCCAGCTGTTCTCGAATGGCGGCGACATCACGATCGGCACCCAGGCGGGGCTGCCGGCCACTTTCGACGGCGCGGCGGTGCTGCTCTCGTACGCGAACATCGACGCGCGCGTGGGCCAGTCCGCAGCGAATTCGAGCGGCTCGGTCACGATCCACGGCCAGGCGCCGGCCGCCGTCGCGCTCAGCGGGCAGAGCCATCTGGACGCGGTGGGCATCTACAGTTCGAGCATCGCGACGTCCACGGGCGACATCGAAATCGAAGGGACCCAGGGCAGCGGCACCACGACTCCGGTGGGCGGCGTGTACATCAGCTCGGCTATCCAGCCCGAGCCGAGCATACTGCCGACGGGCGGCTCGACGGTGACCACGGGCAGCGGCTCGGTGCGCATCTATGGCATTGGGGCGGATTCGCTCGGCAACGAGCCTTACCAGGTGTCGGGCGTCGCCATCGACGACGCCTCGACGATCCAGACCAACGGCGGCTCGATCGACATTCGCGGGCAGGTGACGGGTGCGAGAACCGATCAGAGCACGACCACGAACCTCGATCAGGGCGTGTTGATCGCCACCGGGGCGACGCTGTACGCGCAGGGCGCGGGCGGGACGATCGCCATTACCGGGTCCAGCAACTCGGCGAGCCCCGGTGTCACGGTTTCGAGCTACCTGGACGGACAGCTCACCGCCGTCCCCAGCATCCAGACCGGCACGAACGGCATCGTCACGATACGCGCGGCAAACGACGGCAGCACCAGCGGTCTGTATTTCTACGGGACACCTAACGTTTCGTCGCCGGGCGGCACGCTCATCCTGCTGCCGGGCGTCGTCAATGCGGACTTCAGCATCGGCAATTCGGACGCCACGCCGATCGCCTTGGGCGATGGCGCAGCGGCCTTCGGCATCAACACCTACGCCATGGCCATGCTGTCCAGCTTCGCCAACGTGGTGATCGGCAGCGCGACGCAAACGGGCAGCATCTCCGTCGCCCCCGAGACCTCGGTCTCGACCAATCTGACGCTGGAGAACAACGGCTCGGGCAGCAAGGGCATTGATCTGTCGGGCGGTATATTCATGCCGGAAAACACCCTGACGCTGATCTCGGCGGGACCGGTCACGCAGGGCGGCGCGATCCAGGCCGTCACCGTGGTGCTGGGCGGGCCGGGCACCTTCACGCTGAACAACACGGGCAATGCGGTCGGCACCTTGTCGCTCTATGGCACGGGCAACGTGAATTTCGTCGATTCGCAAACCTTGACGCTCGCGGCCACCGGCGCGAACAGCTACGACGCGGCGTCGGGCACCTTCACCAGCCTTGGCTCCATCTCGGCGATCTCGATTGCCGGCGATCTGGTTGTAACGACCGGCGAGGGCGATATCAACGTCAACACGCCCATCGTGAGCACGGCGAGCGGCGCCACGACGCTCTCGTTGAACGCGGAGGGCTACGTGAATGTCGACGCCAGTACGAATCCATCCGGCAATGCAACGATCGGCGCGGCGTCAGGCGCCGGCCCGCTGAACGTCACGCTCGACGCCCAGGCGTACGGCGAGCCCGGCTCTACCGGCGTGACGATCGCCAACACGACCTTCAATACCAACGGCGGCACGTTCACGATCGGCGATACGGCCAGCAGCGCGGTCAGCATCACGAACTCGACGATCGCCACCCAGGGCGGCGCGGTGAGCATCACGGGCACCAGCGGATTCGGCGATGGCGTTGCGCTCGGTTATTCGACCATCGCCGCAGCGGGCGGCGGCGTGTCGATCAGTGGCACTTCGCTCTATGACGGCAACGGCATCACCCTGAATCAGAGTTCGATTGGGACTACGAATGGTGCAGTGACGTTGAGCGGATCGGGCGACGCCACCCTCGCCAGTTCGGCGGCCACCTATAGCGGCATCTCGATCTCGGGCGCGGGCTCGGGCGGCGTGAGCGCCATCAATGTGACGGGCAGCGGCGCGGTCACGCTCACGGGCAGGATGGGATTCAATTTCGGGTCCGGAATCAAGCTCACGAATGCGTCGATTGCCGCGAACGGCGGCGCGATCAAGCTGAGCAGCACGGATTCGACGTCGTCCGCCTCGACCGGCATCGAACTCGACTCGTCCATCATCAGCAATACCAGCGGCGCGGTCACGCTCACGGGCAACAGCATCAGCAACGGCGCGAGCAACGGCGTCGTGCTGAACTATTCGCTGATTGCCACCGGCACGGGGAATGCGACGATCAACGGAACCACGTCGGGCCTGGGCCCGGGTGTTTATCTGTTCGACAGCGGCGTCCATACGGCGGGCGGCGCGATCTCCGTGGCGGGCGCGTCGAGTTCGTCGGGGAGCGGAGCAAATTATGGCGTGCAGGTGCAGGGCGATTATGTGAGCGGCCAGGGCGGTTCGGCTGGCGGCGCGGCGTTTAGCGCCACGGGTAGCGGCGCGATCGGCATCAGCGGCACGGCGAGCAATTCGGCGGGGACGGCCTATGGCGTGTCGATCAACACGGCCACGCTCGACGCCCAGGCGGGGGGGATTCAGGTGAGCGGAACCGTGCCGCTCGGGACGGCGCAATCGGCCACGGCGGCTCCCGCGTACGCGACCGGCGTGGTGCTCGCGGGCACGACCATGCAGACCACCACGGGAACGATTGGGGTGACCGGCACGGCGACGGGGAACTACACAGCGTATGGCGTCCAGATGACGGGCGGCGCGCTCAGCACCAGCGGCGGCAATATCTCCTTCAACGGCACCGCGCAGAGCAGTTCGCAGGCCTTCACCTTCGGCGTGTTGCTCCAGGGGCAGAACTCGGAGGTGTCGGCAGGCACGTCGAATGCCGTGCTTTCGGCGGGCGGCAGCGGCGCGATCGGCATCACGGGGACGGCGTCGGGCTACTACGGGTACGGAGTCGAAATTTCGCAGTCGAACCTGGCGACGTTGGCTGGCCCGCTCACGGTGAGCGGCACCGCGAACGTCAACTCCAGCGGCACTGGCGTGGTGCTTTCGAACACGCTGATCAATGGCGCGGCCGGCAACGTGCAGATCTCCGGAACGACGAACGACGCACCAGGCCAGTCGCATACGGACGGCTTTGGCATCTCGGCCTACGGCAGTTCGATCCAGACCACCAGCGGCAGCGTGACGTTGAGCGGCGCGGCCACCGGCGCGACGGACTATGCGTATGGCACCTTCCTTTCCGGCGGCTACCTCGCCACCGGCTCTACCACCGCGCAGCCCGCGATTCAGACCGGCAGTGGGGCGATCACGGTCAACGGCAGCGTTCCCGCAACAACCTATGGCAGCGTGGGCATCGATCTCGTCGGCGCGGGCATTGCGTCGACCAGCGGCACGATCACGCTCACGGGCCTCACCACGGGCACGCCCACGACGGGCCTTTCGTCGACGGGCGTGGTGCTTGGCGCGGCCAATTCGGATTCCAGCTCGGTGGGCCTGGTGAGCGTATCGAGCGCTCCGGGCACGACGCTCACCACCGGCAGCGGCACGCTCGCGATCCGCGGCAGCGGCTCAGGCAACGGCGTGCAAGGCGTGCTCGTGGCCGACGGCTCGCAAATCGTTTCGAACAACGGCGGGACCATCGACATCCGTGGCGTGGCAACGAGTCCGACCACTAGCGCGAGCGGCGGCAATATTCAGTATGACTACGGAACGCTCGTATACAGCGGAACGATCGCGGCCACGCAGCCCAACACCGTGATCTCGATCGCAGGTTCGACCAACACGTCGGATGCCGGCTTGGCCTTCGGCGCCGTTGCGGTACCGGCCTCCTTCAACTACGCCTCGGGCCCTGTGCAGGTAAACGCGGGCCCCAACGGCACCGTCGCGCTGCGCTCCGCCAACGACGGCACCACGACGAGCCTCGCCGACAGCGGCGCGCCCATCACGTCCTCGGGTGGCACGCTCGCGATCCTGCCCGCGAGCGTCAACCCCACGACCTTCGCCTTCATCGCCTCGGACAGCACGCCGATTACGCTGTTCGGCACCGGCGCGGCGGGCTTGAGCATCGACGCGGGCCTGTACTCGATGTTCTCCGGCTTCTCGGCGCTCGCGCTCGGTTCGAGCACGCAGACGGGCCTCATCACCGTGAGCGGCGTCTGCCCCTCGCAAGGCGCCTGCACGTCGCTCGTCAAGCCGACCCTGAACCAGAGCCTCACGCTGATGAATACCGGCAGCGGCAGCCACGGCATTCAACTGCTCTACGGCATTTCGCTCGGCAACAATACGCTCACGCTGGCCTCGGCGGGCGCGGTCACGGACCCGGGCGGCATCCAGGCAGCCGGGCTGCTGCTACAGGGGCCCGGCAACTTCACGCTGAACGATCCCGAGAACGACGTGGGCGTGCTGGCCATGCTCAACGCCGGCAATGTGAACTTCCTGAATTCGACGAGCTTCGTGATCGGCCCGATCGTGAGCCGTTCCTTCGACGCGGCATCGAACACCGCCACCACGATCGACGCAACCAACTCCAGTCTTACCGGGAACCTGCTCGCCCAAGCCGCGACGGGCGGGGTGGGGCTGGGCGGCGGCACGGCGTCGGCCAACGGCCCGACCGGCGGCAAGAATACCAACCTGAGCGCGGGCGGCACGATCGATCTCGTGATGGAGAACGGCGTATTCACCAACAACGGCACGGGCAACGTGAGCGCGACCAACAATTGGCGCATCTGGGCTTCGACATGGATGGGCGAGACGCGCGGCAACGTGCAGCCCAACACCTCGCAGCCGAACTTCTACGGCTGCGCGTACGGTGCGGGATGCAGTTGGGGCGGCGTGGTGCCGCTCACGGGCGACCACTTCGTGTACATCGCGCGGCCCACGGTGATCGTGACCGCCAATGGCGCGACGAAACTCGTGGGCGCGCCGAATCCGAACTTCGGCTTTACCACGAGTGGCCTCATCAACGGCGACACCACCGCCACGCTGAACGGCACGTTCTCGACCAGCGCGACAACCAATTCGCCGACCGGGCAATATCCGATCGACCCGGCGTTCTTCTCGAGCGTGGGCTATATCGTGCAAAACGCGCCGGGCACGCTCACGGTGTCGTTGCCGCCCCCGCCACCCGCACCGCCGTCGACGGCGCCGCGCTACGCTCAGGATCTGCCGCTGGCGGTGAGCGCGATGCAGTCGTTCTTCGGCATGAGCGAGAAGACCTTCGTGTACGAGAACAACCTGCAGGGCACCAATATCTGCGTGGGCTCGAATCAGCCGCTCTTCACGACCACGCCGCCCGGCAGCGATCAGGATCTGCTCGCGGTCGAGTGGAAACGCGTGCGCTCGCAACCGAATTTGAATAGCTGCATGCTGTTGAACGGGCAGCATGGCTGCGGCGATTTTTAGGTTTTCACATAGGGATCGAACTTGGGATTGGCGCCCTTCGGGAAGGCGATGCGCGCCGATGCATTACGGTTCTCCATGCTCTCGGTTTGCATGAAGGTCATGATCTCGTCCACTTCCTTTTCCGATTTCTTCAGCTTCTTGACGAGATAATCGCGCATGTTGTACAAGGATTTGCGCTTGGCCATGCGGGCACGTAGAAATGCTCGCAGGACCGGGCAAAATTCCGGCGACGAGTCGCCAACCAGCCACATGTTGAGATTTTCCGGAGAGCGGAAGTCGAGCGCGTCGTTGCCAATCGAGGTATCCGTGACCAGTAGATCTAGAAGGAAGGTCCACAGATTACAGGTCCTGCCCTTTTGCCACGGGGCGATGCTTGCGAATATCGTTGCTTCCTGGTTCACCGGAACGGTCTTGATTGCGCCCGCCCGGATCAGGATGTACCACTGCAGGCGATGGGTGTATTCGCCGTGCTTCTCGCCCGCGCCGACGTCCTTCCAGTGCTGCTTCAGCGCCAGCGACTCCTTGAACACATTCCCAAAGACGAAGCCGGCATAGTTCGGGAGCCGCTCGCCGACGACCATGAACCCGTGGGCGCGCTCGAACTCGTCCAGCGAGGCCGTCAGAAGCTTGGAGTAGTCACTGTCCTTCTCCGGCGGAGCCTTCGCCTTGTAGGCGGCCTCCTGTTTCTGGAAGTAATCGATCGCCCGCGATTTGGCGGAATAGTATTTGTTTATCCGCTGCGTCATGTCCTCATCCAGTTTGATCAAGGCATTCCGTATGACCGGTTCGCCGCTGATCGGCGCGCGCGGGCCATAGGACAGATAGTGGCCTATCCTCAGATAGTCATTGAAATGGGGAGACTGGCTCAACAGCTTGCCGTCTACCCTCAAGCCCTTGACAGGGGCCTTTTGGTCCTTGAGGCCGGACTCCGGCTTCTTGCTCTCGATCTCCTTGTCGTCGAAGGCCGCTATCAATTCTGCACGAATCTCTTCCAGCGATTTCATCTTGATTCTCCAAGGGATGGCCGCAGCCATCGCGCCGGCGTTGCCGGCGCAGCATCGGTTTTCAATGTGAGGGCTGTTGCGATGTTCAGGATGGTGCGATCAACAGGGTTGCGTCGTTATCCTTAGGGTGCGGCACGTCGCCAGCTTCATCGGCCTCTACCCACACCGCACTCGCGCTGAAGTTGTCGTTGCCCGCTCGCGCGTGAGCGCGAACATGTGCGGCCAGCGCCTCCAGCCACGCGCGCGGGCTCGCGGCCTGCGCGAGCGCCGCGAGCATGGTGGCTTCTTCTACGTACTCCCAAAGACCGTCGGTGCAAATCAGGAACGCGTCGCGCGCGCATAGTTCGAACGTGCCCGGCCGCGCCGCGATATTCAGTCCTTCGAGCGTGCCAAGCGCCGAGAACAGCACGTTGCGGCGCGGATGATGGCGCGCCGCCTCGGCGCTGATGAGGCGCGCGTCCACCATGTCCTGCACCATGCTGTGGTCGCGCGTCTGCGCGACGATCTCGCCCGCGCGGAAGCAATAGAGCCGCGTGTCGCCGCAATGCGCCCAGGCCGCGGTGCGCCGCTCGCGGTCGATCGCGAGCAGCGTGGCCGTGGAGCGCATGTCGCGCAGCGCGGTGCCGCCGTGCGCCTGTTCCTCGACGATGTTGGCGTTCGCATGCGCGAGCGCGTTGGCGAGGCGCTCGCCGGTGGGCGGCAACTCGGCAAGCGTGAGGTAGCGCAGGTCGGCGAGCACCGTGTCGACCACGATGGCCGATGCGGTGTCGCCGCCGCCGTGGCCGCCCGCACCATCGGCGACCACGCAGTAGAACAGACGCCCGCTCGACCAGTCGCCAAGCGAGTCCTCGTTGCGCTGCCGCCCGCCCGGATCGGTCAGGCTTGCGAAGGCCAGTTGCACGTGCGCTCCCGTCTCGTTGCGGGCTTCCCCGTGGTCACTCGTGAAGTTCGTGGTCGCGATGTTGAACGCAGTGCGGTGCGGGCTCGGATGCCACGCACGCGCCTTGCTCGTGCCGCGCGCGCGGCGCGCTCTGCGCGAGTTGCGATTGCTCCGCGAGAATTCCGAGCACCGCGAGCAGCGCGATGCGGTTCTCGACCGCGATCTCGATGCCCAGCGTTTCTTCGATCCAGCGGCCGATGCCGGTGCGCGCAAAGTCGGCGGGCATCGCACCACGGCGCACGGTGACGCCCAGCTTGCGCGCGCGATGGTGATACGAGGCGATGCCATAGCTGGCGGCGATTTGCGCAAGGCCGCCCTTTTCGGCGGAGAGCCAGCCGAGCGTGCCGGCGAGCAGCAGCCGCGCGGCTTCGTCGAGGCTGCCGATGAAGCGCACGGCCGAGGCACGCACGCTGTCTTCATCGAGGCCGTACTGGAACAGTGCGGCGCTGACCGGATCGGCGTGCATCGCACTGCGCTGATCGAGCTCGGCCAGCACCTCGTTCTCGTCGATCGAGACGTTGCGCCGGTGGCTCGCGCTGCGCAGGCAGTCGATCAGGTAGCGGCGGAAATAACTGCACACAGCATGGCTGTTCGAGGGCGCGCTATGTGCAGGAAAACTCATTAATTCGGCAGCGGGCGTTTCGAGGCGAAAGACCTTGCTGAAGAGAAACTGCGAGATGAGTTCTTCCTTGTCTTCAGCCAGCGCTTGCAGCTCGAACGGGTGATAGCCGGTTAGCGCGCGCCGCACGATGGTGTAGAGCGAAGCCATTTCGGCATGGTTCAGAGCGGTGCGCCGCTGCCAGAGATCGGGCAGCGTGCACGGATTGTCCATGCCCTCCATGAGCGCTGCGCTTTCGATGTTCGACACGTTTTCCCCTCGTATCGCGTTTTTAGGCTCGCTTCGCGTGACGCACGCCCAGCGTGCATGAATCGTTGGATTGGCTGTAGCGGCGTTCACGTCGAGTCTATTAGCTGGCCGGGCGTCTGACAAGCGTGAAAATCCGTAATGGCGCGTTTTAAAACGTCTAACCGGTCGGGGAATAAAAATGCTAAAAGGGCGGCGCTAGTGGTTTACGTGATCGTAATAAAGAATTCGGATACCTTGCCGATAAAACCTTACGCGCGTTATCGAACATGTGAGGCGGGAAAGACGATCGTTCGGTCACTATCGTTAGCGAACATCGCGCACGCGAGGGCAGGGAAGATCACTGGGCGAAAGCCACTTTTCTAGCCATCCGGCATGATGGTTAACCCCTGGAAAATAAGGGCTAAACGAGTCATTGTGGGAGCGATTCCACTGCGGTAAGATGCGTCCCGATCGCGAGCTCAGACATGCCGGACAAGGCTGAGATCGGGGTTTGGACGATTGCCTGCATAGCACAACGACTACTTAAAAGACAGCTAGATTAAATGCGTGGCGAATTTATGAAAAATCGGGAACATTGTTTGCACCGGGGTGCACTTTTCTTTTGCACTCGTCGTGCTATTCTGATAGCGAATCGTTAGACTGCGAACACCGCCCGCGCTTACGAATTCGGCTCCGGTTGAACCAGGGGATATCGGAAATTGGTTCGGCTGCGCGCCACGCAATTGCTATCCGCCTTAATGCGCTTGCCTGGGCAGTAACCAGAACATAACCAATTCCACACGGACCACGGACCATGGCCATGCTAGATGCCGGGGCGCTGCTCGCGGAGGTTTCCTCCGCGTCGCCCTGCGGCGAGGACGTCGAATACGACCCGGCGTTTCTCGAGCTCGAGCGCGTTGTGCATGGCAAGCCCGACGTGCAGTATGGCAGCACCGTGGTCGAAGCCGTGCCGCCCGACTGGAAGGAGGCGCAGACGCTTGCGCTGTCCCTGTTGGAGAAAAGCCGCGATCTGCGCGTGGTCGCGCATCTTGCGCGCGCGCTGCTCAATCGCACCGGCTTTGGCGGCTTTAGCGAAGGCCTCGACCTGATCGCCGGCATGCTCGAACAACGCTGGGCGCATCTGTATCCGCAGCTCGATCCCGACGACGGTAACGATCCCACCGCACGCGTGAATGCGCTCGCGGGTCTCGTCGACTCCAGCACCACGCTGGCCGAGGTGCGCGAAGCGCCGCTCGCCATTTCGCGTGCGCACGGCGAGGTGACGCTGCGCGATGTCGAATACGCAACCGGCGAGATTGCGGTGCCGGCGGGCGTGAGCGCGCCCACGCTCAGCTCGATCGACCTCGCGATCAGCGACGCGGGCGAGAACGCGCGCGAGTCGCTCGCCGCCTTGCGGCGCGCGCTCGAGGCCACGACGCGCATCGAGGCGGTGCTCATGAACACCGTGGGCGCGGCCCAGACGATCGACCTGGATCCGCTCACGCGGCTGCTGCGCCACGCTGTGGCGTTTCTTGGCGAGCGCGTGCCCGACGCGCAGGCGCCGGCTGCGGAAGTTGCGCAAGACGCCGCGCAGGGCGGCGCGCCTGGCGCGGGCGGGGTGGCCGTTGCAGCTGCGCCCGCGCGGCCGCCGGGCGAGGTCGAGTCGCGCGAGGACGTGCTGCGCGCCCTCGACCGTATCTGCAAGTACTACGAAACGTATGAGCCGGGGAGCCCGGTGCCCTTGCTGCTCAAGCGGGCGCGGCGGCTCGTCGACAAGAATTTCATGGAGATTCTGGAAGATCTCGCGCCCGATGGGCTCGCGCAGGCGCGCCAGATCGGCGGCGTCCAGAGCGAGGAGTGACGTTCGTTAGTGAGTGACGTCGTTAGTTAATCCGCAACGCCGCCACACGACGCGCCATCAAGCGCGCCGCCGCGGCATCGACGAGGGGAAAGGCCGTGGCTAAAGAAAGCAGCCAGAAGTTCATCGCGCGCAACCGGGCGCCGCGCGTGCAGATCGAGTACGACGTAGAGGTGTACGGCTCGGAAAAGAAGATCAACTTGCCGTTCGTGATGGGCGTCATGTCCGATCTGTCCGGACAGCCCGCCGAGCCGCTCGCGCCCGTGGCCGAGCGCAAGTTCCTCGAGATCGACGTCGACAACTTCGACGAGCGCCTGAAATCGATGAAGCCGCGCGTGGCCGTGCAGGTGCCTAACATGCTCACGGGCGAGGGCAATCTCGCGGTGGAGATGACCTTCGAGAGCATGGACGACTTCTCTCCGGCCGCCGTCGCGCGCAACGTGGATTCGCTGGCGAAGCTGCTGGAAGCGCGCGGCCAGTTGCAGAACCTCCTGACCTATATGGACGGCAAGACGGGCGCCGAGGATCTGATCCAGAAATTGCTCAACGATCCGGCACTGCTGCAGGCGCTGGCCTCCGCGCCCAAGCCGCAGGAATGAGCGCCGCGCGCTTTCATTTGCGCGTCCGTCCGTTAGCTATTGTTGGTTAATTGTTAACTATCTAGTTAGCCATCCGTCGAGAGGGAGTCTGACATGGCCGAACCCAGTACCCAACCGCAGGAAGCCCGGCAGGGCGGCGAAGCCCTCGAGGCGAACGAGTTCGCGAGCCTGCTTGAAAAGGAATTCAAGCCGCGCAGCGACAAGGCGAAGGAGGCCGTCGAGACGGCCGTGCGTACGCTGGCCGAGCAGGCGCTGCGCGACACCACTGTGGTGTCGGGCGACGTGCTCGCGACCATCGAGTCGCTGATCGCCCAGATCGACCAGAAGCTCACCGACCAGGTGAACCTGATCATTCACACCGACGAGTTTCAGAAGGTGGAGAGCGCGTGGCGAGGTCTGCACTATCTGGTGAATAACACCGAGACCGACGAGACGCTCAAGATCCGCGTGATGAACATCTCGAAGAACGAATTGCACAAGACGCTCAAGAAGTACAAGGGCACCGCGTGGGACCAGAGCCCGCTGTTCAAGAAGCTCTATGAAGAAGAGTATGGCCAGTTCGGCGGCGAGCCGTACGGCGCGCTGGTGGCCGACTATTACTTCGACAACAGCGGTCCGGACGTCGACCTGCTCACCCAGGTCGCCAAGGTGGCTGCCGCTTCGCACGCACCGTTCATCACGGGCGCCGATCCTTCGGTCATGCTGATGGAATCGTGGCAAGAGCTCGCCAATCCGCGCGACCTCACGAAGATCTTCCAGACGCCCGAGCACGCCGCCTGGCGCTCGCTGCGCGAATCGGAAGACTCGCGCTATATCGGCCTCGCCATGCCGCGTTTTCTCGCACGCGCGCCGTATGGCGCGAAGACCAACCCGGTCGACGAGTTCGCCTTCGAGGAAGACACCGCGGGCGCGGACAGCAAGAAGTACGCATGGGCCAACGCGGCCTATGCCATGGCCACCAACATCAACCGCTCGTTCAAGCAATACGGCTGGTGCTCGCGCATTCGCGGTATCGAGTCGGGCGGCGCGGTCGAGAACCTGCCGGTCCATTCGTTCCCGACCGACGACGGTGGCGTGGACATGAAGTGCCCGACCGAGATCGCCATCAGCGACCGCCGCGAGGCCGAGCTCGCGAAGAACGGCTTCATGGCGCTCGTGCACAAGAAGAACTCCGACTTCGCAGCGTTCATCGGTGCGCAGTCGCTGCACAAGCCCGCCGAGTACGAGGACCCCGACGCCACGGCGAATGCGAATCTCGCGGCGCGCCTGCCGTATCTGTTCGCTTGCAGCCGCTTCGCGCACTACCTCAAGTGCATCGTGCGCGACAAGATCGGCAGCTTCAAGGAGAAAGACGACATGCAGCGCTGGCTGCAGAACTGGATTTTGCAGTACGTGGACGGCGACCCCGCGCATTCGAGCGAGGAAACGAAGTCGCGCCGTCCGCTGGCAGCAGCCGAAGTCGTGATCGAGGAAGTCGAGGGCAATCCGGGTTATTACACGTCCAAGTTCTTCCTGCGTCCGCATTACCAGCTCGAGGGCCTGACGGTTTCGTTGCGGCTGGTATCCAAGTTGCCGTCCGCGAAGGCGGCATAACCCGAGTCAGAGTGAACTTTGCGCAAACCGGCGCGAACCGGCGCTTACCTTCTAAAGTGAATGGAGAACAGAAATGGCCGTTGATATTTTCATCAAGATCGGCGACGTGGCGGGCGAGTCGCAGGACAAGTCGCATACGGGAGAAATCGATGTGCTGGCATGGAGCTGGGGCATGGCGCAAAGCGGCACCATGCACATGGGCACGGGCGGCGGCGCGGGCAAGGTGAGCATCCAGGACCTGTCGTTCACGAAATATCTCGACAAGGCCACGCCGGTGCTGATGGGCGCGTGCGCGCTCGGCAGCCATTACCCTACCGCGGTCCTCACGGTGCGTAAGGCCGGCGGCAAGGCTCCGCTCGAGTACTTCAAGATCACATTCACGAAGGTGCTGATTTCGTCGATCAGCGAAGGCGGCTCGGGCGGCGAGGACCGCTTCACGGAGAACATCTCGATTAACTTCGAGAAGTACCACGTGGAATACCAGCCGCAAAGCGCCACGGGCGAGAAGGAAGGCGGCGTGGTCGAGACCAAGTGGGACATCGCGAAGAACGTCGCGGAGTAAGCCGCTGGACGGTGGCGGCGCGCGCGAGGGGCGCGCGCCGCTGCTTGACTTGCAGTCCCCGACCGACGCCCATGATTGCTGGATTGTGACGGAGCCAATCGACAATGACAGCAGAAGAGAGCTTGCGCGCCGGTGACCTCGACGCGTGCCTGAAGCAGTTGCAAGACCAGGTGCGCGGCGACCCGGCCAACGCGTCGTACCGCGTGTTCCTGTTTCAGCTGCTCGCCGTCCAGGGCGCGTGGGAGCGCGCGCTCACGCAACTCAACGTGGTGGGCGATCTCGACGCCGCCGCGCTGCCGATGGTGCAGCTCTATCGCGACGCGCTCCAGTGCGAGGCGCTGCGCGAGGACGTATTCGCCGGGCGGCGCGCGCCGCTCATTTTTGGCGAGCCCACTGCATGGCTCGCACTCCTGATTGAAGCGCTGCGCCTCGACGGCTCGGGTGACTTCAAGGCGGCGGCCGCGTGCCGCGCCAATGCGCTGGAGCAGGCGCGTCCCACGGCGGGCACGCTCAACAGCGAGCCGTTCGCGTGGATCGCCGACGCCGACGCGCGCCTTGGCCCTACGCTCGAAGTGATCCTCAACGGCCGTTATTACTGGGTGCCGTTCGAGCGCATCCGCCGCATCGAGCTCGAAGCGCCGGACGACCTGCGTGACCGCGTGTGGATGCCGGCCATTTTCACGTGGGCCAACGAAGGCCAGGCGGCGGGTCTGATTCCGGTGCGCTATCCCGGCACGCTCTCCGCCGCCGTAACGCACGGTGGCAACGCCAACGCGCTGGCGCTCGCACGCGCGACCGAATGGGTCGAAGCGGGCGGCGGCGAATTCGACGAGGCGCGCCCGTTCGGGCAGCGCATGTTCACGACCGACGAGAACGACTACGCGCTGTTCGACGTGCGCACGCTCGTGCTCGATGCAGAGGCGCCCGCGGGCGAAGTGTCGCAAGACGGTGCGCAAGACCATGGCTGAGCTGACGGGCCGCGACCGGTTGCAGCCCTCGCTGCTCGACCGCCTGACCGATCTCGAGCCCGGCACGAAGGTCGAGAGCCGCGAGCGCCGCGTGCTCTCGATGCGCGCGCTGCGCCAGGGCGTGCAGCGCGATCTGGCGTGGCTGCTCAACGCGAGCGGGCTTGGCAGCGTGCAGGATCTCTCGGCGTGGCCGCTCGTCGAGCGCTCGGTGCTCAACTACGGTTTTCCCGATATCGCGGGCAAGACGGCATCGGGCATGAACATCGCGCGCCTCGAACGGCAGATCCGCGACGTGATCGTGGCGTTCGAGCCGCGCATCCTGCGCGACACGGTGAAGGTGACTGCGGTGCTCACGGAGGAAACGACCGGGCATCACAACACGGTGGCGTTCGCGATCGAAGGGGACCTGTGGGCGCAGCCATATCCTGAGCGGCTTTACTTTCGTACCGAGCTCGATCTCGAAGGCGGTGAGGTGCGCGTGATCGATCAGGGCGCGGCGCGCTGAATAACAACAACGCATAAGCAACGACGAAGCGACGACGAAGTGACGACCAAGCGACGATGAATCCCGACCTGATCCGCTACTACAACCAGGAACTCGCACATTTGCGCGAGATGGGCAGCGAATTCGCGCGCGAGTTTCCGAAAGTGGCGGCGCGCCTGGGTCTCGAAGGGCTCGAATGCGCCGACCCGTATGTCGAGCGCCTGCTCGAAGGTTTCAGTTTTCTCGCCGCGCGCGTGCAGTTGAAGATCGACGCCGAGTTTCCGCGCTTCACGCAGCATCTCGCGGAGCTCGTGTATCCGCACTACCTTGCGCCCACCCCATCGATGACGGTGGTGCGCATGCAGCCCGATCTCGCGCATCCGGCGCTCGCGGGCGGCGTGACCGTGCCGCGCGGCAGCGCGCTGCACGCCGTGCTCGACAAGAACGGCTCGACGCGCTGCGAATACCGCACGGCGCATGCGCTCACGCTGTGGCCCGTGGAGATCGCCGAAGCCAAGTTCTTTACGCATACCGGCGCGCTTGGCGGCGTGGACATGGCGCTGCCGCCCGGCGTGAAAGCCGGCGTGCGCCTGCGCTTGCGCACCACGGGCGGCGTGAAGTTCAGCCAACTCGCGCTCGATACGCTCACGCTCTATTTGCGCGGCGCGGATTCGCTGCCCGCCCGAATTTACGAGCGCCTGCTCGCGAGCGCCGTGGGCGTGGCGGTGCTGCCGGTCGCGCGGCCCGCGACATGGCACCGGCTGTTGCCGAAGAGCGCCGTCAAGCCAGTCGGCTTCGACGACAGCGAGGCGCTGCTGCCCGTGAGCGGCCAGTCGTTTCAGGGCTTCCGCTTGCTGCAGGAATATTTCGCGTTTCCGCAGCGCTTTCTGTTCGTCGCCATCGACGGTTTGCAGAGCGCGCTGCGCGCATGCGCCGAAAACGAAGTGGAAGTGATCGTGCTGCTCGACCGCGCGGACCCGCTGCTCGAACAGACGCTCGACGCGAGCCACTTCTCGCTCCACTGCACACCCGCGATCAATCTGTTCGCGCGCCGCGCCGACCGCATCGCCTTCGATCCCACGCAATTCGAGTATCAGGTGATCGCGGACCGCACGCGGCCACTCGACTTCGAGATTTATCGGATCGAGGAAGTCACGGGACACGGCGCGGGATCGAATGAGGAGCAACGCTTCGAGCCCTTCTATCACGCGCGCGATTTGTCGGCCGCCGAGCAGGGCAGCGCGTATTACCAGGTGCGCCGCGAGCGGCGCTTGCAGTCCTCGCGCGCACGCGAACGCGGCCAGCGCACGAGCTACCTCGGCAGCGAAACCTTCATCGCGCTCGTCGATGCATCCAATGCGCCGTACCGCGCGGACCTGCGCCAGCTCGGCCTCAAGGTGCTGTGCACTAACCGCGATTTGCCGCTCACGCTGGCCACTGGCACCGGCGCATCGGATTTCACGCTCGGCGTGGAAGCGCCCGTTGAGAGCGTGCGTTGCGTGAGCGGGCCGAGCCGGCCCTTGCCGTCGTTCGCGCACGGCGCGGTGGCGTGGCGGCTCTTGAGCCATCTGTCGTTGAACTACGAGTCGCTGATCGACTCGGACGCGTCCACGGGTGCGCGGGCGCTGCGCGATTTGCTGAGCCTTTATTGCCCCGTCGACGATCCGGCCGCGCAGCGGCAGATCGAAGGCGTGCGCTCGGTCGAGGCCAAGTCCGTCACGCGGCGGCTGCCGGTGCCGGGACCGATCGTGTTCGGGCGCGGTCAGCAGGTGAGCGTGACGTTCGACGAAACGGCCTTTGAGGGCTCGGGAGCCTTCGTGCTGGGCGCGGTGCTAGCGCGGTATTTTTCACTGTACGTCTCGATGAATTCGTTCACCGAGACCGTGGTGCGCACCACGGCGCGCGGCGAGATCATGCGCTGGCCTGCGAGGGCGGGACAATGCGTGACGCTCTGACCGTGCTGAGGCTGCTCGAAGACGAGGCCCGGCGCTTCGACTTCTACCAGGCGGTGCGCCTGATCGAAAACGCCTGGCCCACGCAGCCGCGCGTGGGGGAGTCGCTGCGCCCGCGCGACGACGCCGTGCGCTTTACGCAGCGGCCCGAACTCGTATTCCATCCGACTACGCTGGCGGAGTTCTCGCAGCACCATCATGGAGAGGGCGGCATGGCGCCGCGCCTCGCGGTGAACTTCTTCGGCCTGCTTGGGCCGCATGGCGCGTTGCCCACGCATCTGACCGAATATATCCGCGACCGCGAACGCAACGCGGACGACCCCACCTTCGCGCGTTTTCTGGACCTGTTCCAGCACCGCATGACGAGTCTTTTCTACCGCGCGTGGGCCAATGCGCAGCCCGCGGTGAGTCTCGAGCGCCCGGGGCGCGACCGTTTCGCGATGTATGTGGGTTCGACCTTCGGCATGGGCGAGGAGGGGCTGCGCGAACGCGACACCGTGCCCGATTTCGCGAAGCTTCATTTCGCGGGGCTGCTCGGCGCGCGCACGCGCCCGGCCGCGGGCCTCGCGCTGATCCTCACGCGCTTTTTCAATCTGCCCGTGTCGATCGAGGAATGGGTGGGCCACTGGATGCCGCTGCCGGCCGAGACGCGCACACGCATGGGCCTGCGCGACGGCTCGTCGGCGCTCGGGGTTTCCACGCTGCTCGGCGCGCGCGTATGGGATTGCCAGCACAAGTTTCGTATCGTGATCGGCCCGCTTTCGATGGCCGACTACGAACGTTTCCTGCCCGGCGGCGACAGCCTCAAGCGGCTCGCCGACTGGGTCCGCAACTACGTGCGCGACGGTCTCGACTGGGACGTGAACCTGCAATTGCGCGAGGCCGAGGTGCCGCGTCTGAAGCTCGGCCGCCACGCGCGGCTCGGGCTCACGAGCTGGGTGCTCAGCGGCGCGGCGCTTGGTGACCAGAGGCAACTGAAACTCAACCCCGCAAGCGGCGCGGCCGCGCGCGAGCGGAAACACGAAGACGCGCAACGAGCGACGGAACACGCAGCAGCGCTCGACATTCACCCGGGAGAATGAAGACATGGCCGAAATCAAGCGTGCAGCGCTCTTTGGCAAGCTCAACCAGCTAGGCTTTCGCGCGCTCGAAAGCGCAAACATGTTTTGCCGTTTGCGCGGCAATCCTTATATCGAACTCGTGCACTGGTTCCATCAGGTCCTCCAGTTGCAGGACTCGGACCTGCACCGGCTCGCGCGCCACTACGGGATCGATCCCGCGCGGCTCGCAAGCGATCTCACGGCGGCGCTCGACCGGTTGCCGCGCGGCGCGGGGTCGGTCACGGATATTTCCTCGCAGGTGGAAGAGGCCGTCGAGCGCGGCTGGGTGTTCGGCTCGCTGATGTTCGGCGAATCGCAGGTTCGCACCGGGCATCTGATTGTCGGACTCCTGAAGACGCCCTCGCTGCGCAATACGCTTTATGGCATCTCGCGACAGTTCGAGCAGATCAAGCTCGATGCGCTGTGCGAGGAGTTCGACCGCCTGTTGCGCGATTCGCCCGAAGCGGCGATGGGCGCGAGTGACGGCTTCAATGCGAACGCGGGCGCGGCGGGCGACGGAACCGACGCCGCGGGGATGCCGCCGGCGGCCATGGGCAAGCAGGAAGCGCTGCGCCGCTTCACGACCGATCTCACCGAGCAGGCGCGCAACGGCAAGCTCGACCCCATCGTGGGCCGCGACGAGGAAATCCGCCAGGTGGTGGACATCCTCATGCGCCGCCGCCAGAACAACCCGATCCTCACGGGCGAAGCCGGCGTGGGCAAGACGGCGGTGGTGGAGGGCTTCGCGCAGCGCATCGTGGCGGGCGACGTGCCGCCCTCGCTGCGCGACGTCCAACTGCGTGCGCTCGACGTGGGCCTGTTGCAGGCCGGTGCGAGTATGAAGGGCGAATTCGAGAACCGGCTGCGCCAGGTGATCGAAGAGGTGCAGGCTTCGGAAAAGCCCGTGATTCTGTTTATCGACGAAGCCCATACGCTGGTGGGCGCGGGCGGCGCGGCCGGCACGGGCGACGCCGCGAATCTGCTCAAGCCCGCGCTCGCGCGCGGTACGCTGCGCACCGTGGCGGCTACCACGTGGGCCGAGTACAAGAAGCACATCGAGAAGGATCCCGCGCTTACGCGGCGCTTCCAGGTGGTGCAGGTGGGCGAGCCCGATGAAGAGAAGGCCATCCGCATGATGCGCGGCGTGGCCTCCACGATGGAGCAGCATCACAAGGTGCAGGTGCTCGACGAGGCGCTCGAGGCCGCCGTGCGGCTTTCGCACCGCTACATTCCGGCGCGCCAGTTGCCCGACAAGTCGGTGAGCCTGCTCGACACGGCATGCGCGCGCGTGGCCGTGAGCCAGCACGCCACGCCGCCGTCGGTGGACGATGCGCGCAAGCGCATTTCCGCGCTGGAGACGGAGCTGGAGATCATCGGCCGCGAGACGGCCGTGGGCATCGAGACACGCGAGCGCGAAGCGGCGGCCAGCGAAAAGCTCGCGGTGGAACGCGAACGCCTCGCGGAACTCGATGCGCGCTGGGAGACGGAGAAGGCGCTGGTCGAGCGCATTCTTTCGTTGCGGGCGCAACTTCGCGAGAAGACCGGCAAGGTCGAGGGCGGTGCGAAAGCCGCGAGTGCAGCCGCCGCGCCAGCGGCGGCAGATGCTGCAAGTGCGGAGAACACCGCGAGCGCAGCCGCCGCGCAGATCGACCCCGAGGCGCTGCGCGCCGAACTGCGCGAATTGCAGGCGCAACTCGCGAGCCATCAGGGCGACGATCCGCTGATCCTGCCCACCGTGGACCGCCAGGCCGTGGCCTCGGTCGTGCAGGACTGGACCGGCATTCCCGTGGGCCGCATGGTGCGCAACGAGATCGAGAGCGTGCTCAAGCTCGCCGAAAATCTCAACAAGCGCATCATCGGCCAGGGCCACGCCACTGAGATGATCGCGAAGCGCATCCAGACTTCGCGCGCGGGCCTCGACAATCCGAACAAGCCGATCGGCGTGTTCATGCTCGCGGGCACCTCGGGCGTGGGCAAGACCGAGACCGCGCTCGCGCTGGCCGAGGTGCTCTACGGCGGCGAGCAGAACGTCATCACGATCAACATGAGCGAGTACCAGGAGGCGCACACGGTGTCCTCGCTCAAGGGCGCGCCGCCGGGATACGTAGGCTACGGCGAGGGCGGTGTGCTGACCGAGGCCGTGCGCCGGCGTCCCTATAGCGTGGTGCTGCTCGACGAGGTGGAAAAGGCCCACCCCGACGTGCACGAGATCTTCTTCCAGGTGTTCGACAAGGGCTGGATGGAAGACGGCGAGGGCCGCGTGATCGACTTCAAGAACACGCTGATCCTGCTGACCACCAACGCGGGCACCGACCTCATCACGAATCTTTGCAAGGACCCCGAACTGATGCCCGAGCCCGAGGGCATCGCGAAGGCGCTGCGCGAGCCGCTGCTCAAGGTGTTCCCGCCCGCGCTGCTCGGGCGCGTGGTGACGATCCCGTATTACCCGCTCTCCGACGAGATGCTGGGCGCGATCATCCGCCTGCAGCTCTCGCGCATCGAGAAGCGGCTGCGCGTGTCGCACAAGGTCCCGTTTATCTACGACGACGACGTGGTCAAGCTCATCGCGAGCCGCTGCACGGAACTGGAGAGCGGCGGGCGCATGATCGACGCGATCCTGACCAACACCTTGCTGCCGCGCGTATCCACCGAGTTCCTCACGCGCATGATGAATGGCGGCAGCGTGACGAAGGTGCAGGTGGGCGCGCGCGATGGCGAGTTTGTCTACACGTACGACTGAACCGGCGCTGGGAGAAAGACCATGCCTCAACAGGTCAGCATGGGGGCCACACTGCAATGCTCGTTCGGCGCCGCGCCGTCGAGCCTCGTGGTGCTGCCCGTCAATCAGGTGATGGGCGAGGGTCCGCCCGCCGCGAACATCATGGACCACATTCCGATGGTCAACATCATGCCGTTCGGCGTGTGCTCGTCGCTGGCCAATCCGGTCGTGGCCTCGGCCACGGCGGCGGCGCTCGGCGTGCTCACGCCCATGCCGTGCATTCCCGCGACTTTCTCGCCGTGGGCGCCCGGTGCGCCAACCGTGCTGCTCGGCAACCAGCCTTCGCTCGACAACGTCTCGAAGTGCATGTGCAACTGGGGCGGCGTGGTGTCGATCGTGAACCCGGCCACCGTCAACACGATGATTCCCTGACCGCTTCCCTGGACTGATTTTCTGACATGACCTCGCAAGATTCGAACCGCAACGTAACGGTGAGCTGCAAGGGAACCGGGGCGAACCTGCTGTTCCTGCACATGACCGGCAGCGACGAACTGGGCCGCCTGAGCGAATACCGCGTGGACCTGCTGTGCGAGCAGAACACCGTCACGCCCGCCCAGGTGCTCGGCCAGGACCTGTCGATCGCGCTTGCGCTGCCGGCTGGCGGCGAGCGCCAGTTCAACGGCATCGTGACGGTGTTCCGCATGACCTCGCCGGGCAACCAGCAGTACGGCAGCATGGCCTGTTACCAGGCCATCGTGCGCCCGCGCCTGTGGCTGCTCACGCGCGGCTCGCACTGCCGCTTCTACTACCAGAAGACGGTGCCCGAGATCGTGATGAGCGTGCTCGACGACTACGGCGTGGACGTGACGAACGAGTGCACGGCGAGCTATTCGAAGCGCGAGCACTGCGCGCAGTACCGCGAGACCGATTTCGACTTCGTGAGCCGGCTCATGGAGCACGAGGGCATCTACTACTATTTCGAGCACGCGCGCGGCCGCCACACGCTGGTGCTCGCCGATGCCGGCGATGTGCACGGCCCGATCCCGAACTACAGCGGCGGCATGCCGTACCGCGACCGCGACAAGGCTGCGCGCGAGAACATGGAGTGCGTCTACGAGTGGTTCGCGGGCGGGGAGCTTCAGACCGGCTACTACGAAACCAACGATTACGATTTCGAAAAGCCCTCGTCGAGCCTGCAAGGGGGCCTGCGCTCGCGCGCCACGCGCGCGCAGCCTTACGACGCGCCGAGCTACACGATGCAGGAGCATCTGACCGGGCATATCGCACCGGCGGACGGCGACCGCTATGCGCGCGTGGGCGTGGAGATCCGCCAGGCGCGCAACGACAGCATCGAGGGCCGTTCGACGATGCGCGGCATCTGGCCGGGCGGCTTGCTGCAACTGAGCGAGCATCCCGTGGATAGCTGGAACGACGGTTATCTGGTCGTGCGCGCGACCTATGAAATCAATTCGGATGCCTATGTGTCGAGCCGGGTGGCGCAAGGGCAAAGCAAGCTGCCCCTGTTCGACTGCGCGTTTGCGGCACTGCGCAAGGACAACCAGTTCCGCACCGATCGGCTCACGCCGCGCGCGGTGGTGGGCGGCTTGCAGACCGCGGTGGTGGTAGGCGACAGCGGCACGGAGATCTTCACCGACGACTACGGCCGCATCAAGGTGCAGTTCCACTGGGAGCAGCTTTTCCAGAACGAGAGCGGCGCGGTCACGGACCGCTGCTGGGCGCGCGTCTCGCAGGGCTGGGCGGGCAAGACATGGGGCTCGTTCTTCTTGCCGCGCGTGGGTCAGGAGGTGATCGTCGAGTTCATCGAGGGCGACCCCGACCGGCCGCTCGTCACGGGCAGCGTCTACAACGCGAGCCTGATGCCGCCATACAAGTTGCCGGCCAATTCGTCCGTGGCCACCATCAAGAGCAGCTCCACGCCCAATGCCTCGGGCAGCAACGAGGTGCGCTTTCAGGACAAGGCGGGCGCCGAGCAACTGTTCTTTCATGCGCAGAAGGACCACGAGACCTGGGTGATCAACGACGCGCTGATGAACGTGGGCAAAGACCGCCACTTGTCGGTCACCGGCAAAGAGTATGTGAAGGTGAGCGGCGACCGCCACGACCACGTGGCCGGCGCGCAGAACGCCAAGGTCGACGGCACGGCCTCGCTTGATGTGGGCGCGAAGCTCCAGGAGAAGGTGGGCACCGACTACGCCATCGACGCGGGCAGCAACATCCATATCAAGGCGGGCATGAATGTGGTGATCGAGGCGGGCATGAGCATCACCTTGAAGGCGGGCGGCGCGTTCGTGGTGATCGGGCCAAGCGCGGTCGCGGTGTCGGGCATGCCGATCCAGCTTAATTCGGGCGGCTCGGCGGGCTCGGGCGCGGGGTCGTCGCCCACCGCGCCCGACGACCCCACGGACGCCGACGATGGCACCAAGAAAGTCGAGTCCTGACGCGTCTGGTGGCGTTAGCAAGTGATCTGCAATCCTGATGAAACGACGGGGGAATACAGGGTAATGCGATGCAACTGACCAATCCGATCCTCACGTTGCGCGTGGCGAAGTACAACGAGGAACCGCTCGCCGAGCCCATCGCCGTGCGCTTCGGCCCGGATGGTGGCACGATCGGCCGCGCCACCACTTGCACGCTCGTGCTGCCCGACCAGCAGCGCGCGATCTCGCGCGTGCATGCGCGCGTGGAGTGCCGGGGCGGCGAGTATCTGCTGTGCGACCTCGGCGCGAATCCGAGTGTGCTGAACCAGCGCGCGCTGGGCGGTACGCGCGAGGCGCGGCTTGCGCACGGCGATCAGTTGATGATCGGCGCGTATCTGCTGGAGGTCGAGCTGGCCGAGGCCACGGCGCAGCAGGAAGCGCGGCCGTTCGGGCACGATCCGCTCGCGGGCGTTCAGGTGCTGCGCGGCGGTCCGCTGGCTGAGGGCGCGGCGTTGCCTGACAATCCGTTCGCGCCTGGCGCAAGCAGCTACATGGGCGGCGTGGGCGGTACGGGTGGGACGGGCAGCATGAGCGGCATGGGCGGCGTGGGGGCCGGCGGGCTCGATGCGCTCGGTGCGGCTTTGGGCGCGGGTGAGCGCGTGGCCGCGCAGCCCGGCTTTGCGGGGTCGGAGGGCGACCATGTATCGCCCGAGTCGCAGGCGCTCGCGCCGCCCACGCTTGCGCCCGCTGCGTTCGGCTCGGCAGGCGGTATTCCCGACGACTACGATCCGTTAGCCGACGTGCACGGCGCGGCGACGCCCGGCGTAGCGACGCCCGGCGCTTTTTCCCAGCATGCTGCGCCGGCAATGACGCCGGTGGCGCCGCCGATGCCCGCGCCTGCATTTGCACCTTCGCAGGCGTTTGCCGCCATGCCTGGCGCCGCCGATCCGCTTGGTCTTGGCGCGCAAGGGCCGACCGGCCTGCCCGCGAGCCTGCTTGGCGACGCGGGGCCGCTCGGCGCGACGCCGTTCGACGATCTCTTTGCGCCGGCTGCTCCGGCTAATCCCGCCGTTTCAGGCAGCTTCGCACCACAAGCGTCGCAGCCGCCGCAAGCGCACCAGATGCTGCCATCCGTGACGCAGATCTTCGCGCCCGCCACGCCTGCCACCACAACGCCGCCTGAATTGCCGCTGCCCGTGCAGGCGAAGGCCGAAGAACCGCCTGAGCCGCAAGAGCAGCCGCAACAACAGCCGCAACAGCAGCAGCCGCAACAAGCCGCGCCCGCCGTCGCGCCGATTCCCGCGCCGGCTCCAGCGCCCGCCGCGCCCGCCGCGCCCACGGCACCCGCGTCGCCGCAAGACGAAGCCGTGCTCGCCGCGTTGCTCGAAGGCCTGGGCCTCGAACCCGGCCGCGTGCCGAATCTCCCCGCCGCCGATCTCGCGCGGCTCGCCGGCACGATGCTGCGCGACTCGCTGCGCGGGACCATGTCGGTGCTGCGCGCGCGTTCGATGACCAAGCGCGAAGCGCGGCTCGACACCACGCTCATCGTCGCGCGCGACAACAACCCGCTCAAGTTCTTCCCCGACGTGGACAGCGCGCTCGCGCAAATGCTCACGGGACGCGCGCAAGGTTATCTGCCGCCGGCCGAGGCGGTCGCGCGCGCGTTCGTCGACATCGAATCGCATGAACTGGCCGTGCTCGTGGGCATGCGCGCGGCGCTCGCGCATGTGCTTGCGCGCTTCGACCCGGCCACGCTCGAAGCGCAGTTGAGCGAGCAGGGCGTGCTCGACCGCGTGCTCTCGAACCGCAAGGCGAAGCTCTGGGACCGCTTCGTGGAACTGCGCGCAGGCATCGCGCGCGAAGCGGAGGACGACTTCCAGAAGCTCTTCGGCAAGGCGTTCAACGACGCGTACGAAGCGCAGGTGGACGCGCTGCAACGCGCGCGCGAGGACGCAAAGAAGAAATCGGAAACGGGGTCCGCCTGAAGCGGCGGCCCCTTTAAACCTAGACGATACACACGACGACGAGAACAACGTGTCCTGGAACAGCAAAGTCATCTGGTCGGAAGGCATGTTTCTGCAGCCGCATCATCTGCAGCAGCATGACCGCTATTTGCAGGCGCAGCTGGAAACGCGCGCGGGCGGCCTGCGCCCTTATGCATGGGGTTTCGCGTCGCTGGAAATCGACGAGCAACTGCTCAAGCTCGGCAAGCTCGCCCTGCTGTCGTGCTCGGGCGTGTTCCCCGACGGCACGCCGTTCAACCTGCCCGGCGACGACGATCTGCCCGAACCGCTCGATATTCCCGAGGGCACGCGCGGCGTGCTCGTGACGCTCGCGTTGCCGGTGCGCCGGCCCGGCGTGCCGGAAACCGGCAATGAGGATAGCGAAGAAAATTTTGCGCGCCATCGCCGCGCGGAAGCCGAAGTGGCCGACAGCAACGACCCGAATGCGAGCGCGGCGCTCGTGGAAATCGGCAAGCTGCGCGTGCGCCTCGCGCTGGAGCCCGACGTGGCGAACGCCTACGCCACGCTAGGCGTGGCGCGCGTGATCGAGCGGCAGCCCGACAACCGCGTCGTGCTCGAAGCCGACTACAGCCCGCCGTGCATGGACTATCGCGTGGCGCCGCGCCTGCGCGCCTTCGCCGACGACCTCGTGGGCCTGCTGCACCAGCGCGGCGAAGCGCTGGCCGTGCGCCTCGTGCAACCGGGCGTGACGGGCGTGGCCGAGGTCTCCGACTTCCTGCTGCTCGAACTCATCAACCGCGCGGAGCCGCTCGCGGCGCATTTCTCCACCATGACGGGTCTGCATCCCGAGTCGCTCTATTGCATGGTGGTGCAGCTCGCGGGCGAACTTTCCACGTTCAGCCAGAAGAACAAGCGCCCCAACGCGTACCCGGTTTACCGGCACGACCGCTTGCGCGAAACCTTCGCGCCCGTGATCGACGATTTGCGCGCGGCACTGAGCATGGTGATGGACCCGCACGCCGTGCCCATTCCGCTCGAAGAGCGCAAGTTCGGCCTGCGCGTTGCACTGGTGCCCGACAAGAACCTGTTCGCCTCGGCCACTTTCGTGCTGGCCGTGCGTGCGCAGATGCCGGCCGAGGCCATCCTCACTGGCTTCGCGCCGCAAGTGAAGATCGGGCCGATCGAGCGCATTCGCGACCTCGTGAATCTGCAATTGCCCGGCATCGGCCTGCGCGCGCTGCCGGTGGCGCCGCGCCAGTTGCCGTTCCATGCGGGATTCACGTATTTCGAGCTCGACCGCGGCAACGAACTGTGGAAACAGTTCGCGGCCTCGGCGGGCATGGCATTGCACGTCGCGGGCGAATTCCCCGGCCTCGCGATGGAATTCTGGGCGATCCGCCGCTGACGGCGTTTATGTCGAATGACGTCTAGCGCGAGCAGCGCCATCGATTGAGGAGGACGTGCACCGTGTCACCCGACGACCCACCCATGAGCGCCGATCCGGGCGCCACCATTCTGATCCCGACGCCGGGCGGCGCGCGCGCGCCGTTCGTGGCGGCGGCCACCTCGGTCGCGCCGATTCCCGCCGGTGCGGGCGGCTTGAATCCGCTGCTGCGCGCGGCCAATCCGCTGATCGACCTCGCGCTGCCGTTGCGCCAGTTGCCCACGCACCCCGATATCGAACAGTTGCGCACACAACTTATTCAGATGTTGCGCGCGTTCGAGACGCAAGGGCGCGCGGGCGGCTACGACGACGAAAAGCTCGGCGCATCGCGCTATTGCCTGTGCACCTTCCTCGACGAGGCGATCTCCAGCACGCCTTGGGGCGCGGGCGCATGGGCCAGCCGCAGCCTGCTCGTGACCTTCCATAACGAGGCCTCGGGCGGCGAGCGCTTCTTCCTGATTCTCCAGCGGCTCGCGCAAAATCCCGGCGCGAACGTGGACGTACTCGAACTCATATACGTGATACTCGGCCTGGGCTTTGAAGGGCGCTACCGCCTCATCGACGGCGGGCGCACGCAACTCGATGCGGTGCGCGAGCGGCTCGAACAGATGATCCGCGCGCAGCGCGGCGCGGTCGAGCGCGAGCTCTCGCCGCACTGGCAACCCGTGAACGCGGAGCGCAAGCCGTTATTGCAACTGGTGCCGTTGTGGGTGGCGGCGGCGGTGGCTTGCGTCGTGCTGGTGGTCGCGCATCTCGTGCTGAGCTTCCGGCTCAACGATGCCTCGGACGCGGTGTTCCAGGCGCTGCACGGCGTACGCGTCGCGCCGCCGCCTGTGCTGGTCGCGAAAATGGAAGCCGCGCCCAAGCCCGCGCCGCAGCTGTCGAAGTTCCTCGCGCCTGAGATCGCGCAGGGCCTCGTGCGCGTGACCGAGCAGCCCGACCGCACGATCGTCGAGGTGAATGGCGATGGCCTCTTCGCCTCGGGCAGCGCCGAGCTTACATCGACGTACCTGCCGATCGTCCAGCGCATCGGCGATGCGTTGAAGGACGTGCGGGGCAACGTCGTGGTCACCGGGCATACCGACAATCAGCGGCTCATTTCCGCGCGGTTCCCGTCGAACTGGCACCTCTCGCAGGCGCGCGCGGAAACCGTGAAGGACCTGCTGGTCGCACGCACCGGCACGCCCGCGCGCTTCACCGCCGAAGGGCGCGGCGACACCGAGCCCATCGCGCCGAACGACAGCGCGGCCAACCGCGCGCGCAACCGCCGCGTGGACATTGCCGTGCTGGCACCGGGAGCCACGCCATGATCAAGAAGCTAGTGGACTGGCTGCGGCGCACGATCGCGCTGTCGTTTCTCGGCGTGCTCGCGCTCGCGCTGATCGTCTGGATCGAGGGGCCGCTGTTCGCGTGGGCGGGCAGTGCGCCGCTCGAAACGAGCACGAGCCGCTGGATCGTGATCGCGGTGCTGTTCCTGCTGTGGGCGCTCTACTGGTTCGCGCGCTGGCTGCGCGCGCGCCTCGCCAACGTGAAGTTCACGCGCGTGGTGGCCGAGCGCATGGGCGACATGCCGCCCGGCAAGGAACAATCGGACGCCGACGTGAATGCGCTGCGCAAGCGCTTCGAAGAGGCCATGGCCATTCTGCGCAAGTCGCGCGTGAAAGGGCGTTTCGGCAGCCAGTACGTGTATCAGCTGCCGTGGTACATGTTCGTGGGCGCGCCCGGCACTGGCAAGACCACCGCGCTCACGCATTCGGGCCTGAAATTCCCGCTTTCGGCGCAACTCGGCGATCAGGCCGTGGGCGGCGTGGGCGGCACGCGCAACTGCGACTGGTGGTTCACCGACGACGCGGTGCTGCTGGACACCGCTGGCCGTTTCACGACCCAGGACAGCTTCGCGGCTGCTGACCAGGCCGCATGGGGCGGCTTCCTGCAACTGCTGCGCAAATACCGGCCGCGCCGCCCGCTCAATGGCGTGATCGTCGCGGTATCGGCGCAGGATCTGCTGCAACTCTCGGACACGCAGCGCGCGTTGCAGGCCCAGGCCGTGCATGAGCGCCTGAAGGAGCTTTATGAGCGGCTCGGCACGCATTTTCCGGTCTATGTGCTGGTGACGAAGTGCGATCTGCTGGCCGGCTTCGCCGAGTTCTTCGACGATCTGGGCCGCGACGAACGCGAGCAGGTCTGGGGCATGACGTTCGCATTCGACGAGGCTGGAAGTCCGGATAAACCAGGCAATCCGAACGATGTCGCCGCGCAGATTTCGACCCAGTTCCCGGCCGAGTTCGGCGCGCTCGCGCAGCGCTTGCAGGCGCGCGTGCTGCATCGCATGCAGCAGGAAACGGACACGCGGCGGCGCGCGCTCGTCTATGGTTTCCCGCAGCAGTTCGCGGGGCTCGAAGGCGTCTTGCAGTCGTTCTTGAACGATGCGTTCAGCGCGTCGCGCTACGAAAAACCGGTGCTGCTGCGCGGGGTCTATTTCACGAGCGGCACTCAGGAAGGGCGTCCGATCGACCGCGTGATGAGCGCGGTGGCCGCCGCGCTCGGCCTGCAGCAGCAGGTCCTGCTGCCCGACGCCTCGGCGGGCCGCGCGTACTTCATCACGCGACTCATGCGCGACGTGATCTTTCACGAAGCCGGGCTCGCGGGCACCAATCGCGGGCTCGAGCGGCGGCGCGCGTGGATTCAGCGCATCGCGCTCGGCGCGATTGCGCTGGTCACGGTGCTGGCGCTGGGCGCGTTCTTCATCAGCTATCAACGCAACGAAGCGTACGTGGCCCGCGCGGCGCAGCAGGTCGATGCGCTCAAGCAGCTCGCGCAGGCCACGCCCGCCACCGACAATCCGCTCGCCTTGCTGCCGCTCCTGAACGCCGCGCGCGACTTGCCCGGCGGCTATGCGCAGCGCAACGCGAGCGCGCCGTGGCTTTCGCGCCTCGGTCTCTACCAGGGCGACAAGCTCGGGCTCGAAGCGCAGGCGACCTACCGCCGGCTGCTCGGGCAAACGCTGCTGCCGCTCGTGGTGCGGCGCATGGAGGAAGAACTGCGGCGCGGCGATGCGAACAACGGCGAATTCCAGTACGCAGTGCTGCGCGCGTATCTGATGCTCGGCGACCCGTCGCATTACGACGCCGACTCGGTGCGTCTGTGGGCAGACGTCGACTGGCAGCGCGGCCCGTTGCGCGATGCGAGCGATGCGCAGCGCAACGACCTCGACGGCCATCTGGCGGCGCTGTTCGAGCCCGCGTTCTTCGATCCCTCGCTGCCGCTCGACAAGAACCTGATCCAGCAGGCGCGCACGAATCTCGCGAAGATGCCGCTCGCGCAGCGCATGTTCGAGAGCGTGCGGCGCGATCTCGACGCCCAGCATCTGCCCGATTTCAGCGTGGCGGGTGCAGGCGGCCCGAACGCCGCGCTCGTGCTGGTGCGCAAGAGCGGCGCGCCGCTCACGCGCGGTGTGCCGGGCGCGTTTACGCTCGCGGGCTACGAGAAGTTCCTCGCGGCGCGCGATGCGGCCGTGCTCGACGTGGCGCGCGACAACTGGGTGCTGGGCCGCGACGAACAAGTGCTCACGCCCGCGGCGGCCAGCGATCTCAAGGCCGCGATGACGCAGCTCTACTACGACGAATACATTCGTCAATGGGATGCGCTGCTCGGCGATATCGCCGTGGTGCCGTTCGACGGCGTGGACAAGGGCGCGCGCGTGGCCTATGCGCTCGGCAATGCCGATTCGCCGCTGCGCGCGGTGATGGTCGCGGCGGCGCGCGAGACCACGCTCGGCAAGGTCAGCATGGGCGGAACGATTGGCGCGCAGGCGGGGGCGCTCATCAACGGCAAGATCGAGGCGATGAAGAAGAAGCTGGAGAGTGCGCTCGGCAACGCCCCAGAAGACAATGCGAACGGAGCGCCCGCGCAGGTCAATCCCGTCGATGCGCATTTTCAGCCATTGCATGACCTCGTGGGCAAGCCAGGTGCGCCGTCGCCGCTCGATACGCAACTCGCGGCGCTCAAGGACGCGGCCACGTATCTTCAGGCCGCCGACACCGCGCGCCGCCAGGGCCTCGCGCCGCCGCCCGGCGATGCCATCGGCAAGCTCAAGCTCGCCTCGCAGGGCGCGCCCGCGCCGCTCGCGGCAGTCGTGAACGACGTGTCGAACGGCGCCACCGCGCTGATGGCGGGCGGCGAGCGCGCGCGTCTGAATGCGCTCTGGATGGCGAATGTCGGGCAACTGTGCAAGCAGGCGCTCGACGGGCGCTACCCGCTCGTGCGCTCCTCCACGCGCGACGCCGCGCCCGACGACTTCGGCCGCCTGCTCGCGCCGGGCGGCTTGATCGACGACTTCTTCCAGAAGAATTTGCAGAACTTCGTCGACATGTCGGGGCCGGTGTGGCGCTGGCGGGCAGGAACGGAATCGCCTGGCATTCCAGACGATGTGCTGGTGCAGTTCCAGCGCGCCGCGCAGATTCGCGATGCCCTGTTCCGCGCGGGCGGACGTGATGTCTCGGTGCGCTTCACGGTCAAGCCGATCTCGATCGATCCGTCCATCACGCAGTTCACGCTCGACGTGGATGGGCAGCAGTGGGTCGTCAAGCCGGGCGCGAACGAGGGCATGGGCTTCCAGTGGCCGAGCGGCAAAGGCACGGGGCAGGCGCACGTGGAATTCGCGCCGCCCGGCGGTGGCGACGCGCCGCGCGCCGATGGCCCGTGGGCGCTGCTCCATCTGATGGACAAGGCGCAGATGCAGCAGATGGGTCAGCCCGACCGCTTCAAGATCGACTTCGTCTCGGACGGCCGCCACGTTCAACTGGAACTGGACGCGAGCAGCGTGACGAATCCGTTCCGGCGCGGCATGATCGATCAGTTCCGGTGTCCTGATCATCTATGAGCGAGACGGGCTTCTTCGGCAAGGTGCGCACGCACGGCGACTTTGTCGCGCGGCGGCTGCCGGCGGCGTTTATCGAGCCGTGGGACCGCAGCGTCCAGGCGGGCATGCTGGAGGCGCGCGCGCGTTACGGCGCACAGTGGCTGACGCTCTATCTGAACGCGCCGGTATGGTGTTTCGCGCTGGGCGAGACGCTGTGCGGCGCGGCGGCCTGGGCGGGCGTGCTGATGCCGGGCGTGGACCGCGTGGGCCGCTATTTCCCGTTCACGCTCGCGCGGCCGGTGGCGCCCGGGTTGCTCGCGAACTGGCTCCGTGGCGCGCAGCCATGGTTCGAAATGGCGGTGGAACTTGCGCTGTCGACGCTTGCGCCATCGTTCGATCTCGAAGGTTTCGGCGATCAGGTGCGCATGCTCGACGGACTTGATGGAGAAAGGCGCGCGCCCTGGCGTTATGCTTGTGCGTGCGAGGGCGAAAACAACGGCGTTGGGCTGGGCGAGTGCCTGGCCACGTACACGGCGGTGGGTGACAGCCTGTGGTGGAGCGAAGGGTCGGCGGCGGTGGAGCCCACGCTGCGCGTGGCCACAGGACTGCTCGACGGGCCGCGTTTCGCGGATTTGCTCGACGCGGCGCGAGCGCCGTGGAAGGCGGCCATCGCGTTGCATCGCGCTTGAGATGCCCACCCACGCGCAAGATTGCATTCAATGGAGAGATGACATGTCGGCTATCGTGAAGAACCTTTCGCAAGTGCGGCTGCGGCATGCGTGGCCCGCCGCGCTGGCGTGCTGCGCTATCGTGCTCGCCGGGGCGATGCAAACCCCGGCCCACGCCCAGGTGATGAAGGAGAAGGACATCACCGAGCAATCCGTCACCAAGGCGCTCACGCCGAGCGAGACCACCGGCGACGTGCTCACGCGCGGCTTCGTGCTGTCGAACCAGCAGCCCGGTGCAATGTCGGCGAAGGCGAAAGGGCCCGCAAAGGCGCCATCGGCGCAAATGCTGATTACCTTCGCCACCAACTCGACCGATCTCACGAGCACCGCGCGCGGGGCGCTCGACAAGGTCGCGCGTGCGTTGCAGTCCGACAAGCTCGCAGCGTACAAATTCCGCGTGGAGGGGCACGCCGATCCGCGCGGCAACGCTGACGCGAATATGACGCTCTCGCAGGGGCGCGCCCAGGCCGTGGTGGACTACCTCACGCAGCAGGACGGCATTGCCGCGGAGCGCTTGACCGCGGTGGGCAAGGGTTCGAGCGAGCCGCTCAACACGCGCAATCCGGCCGCGCCGGAAAACCGCCGCGTGACCATCGTGACCGTTGCCGATTGAACGGCGTGGCGTTCTTGCGCGTTTCAAGCGGGCGGCGGCGCGTGGCTTCGCGCGCGCGAGCCGGCATCACTAACGTTGCGTGCGCAACGTTAGTGTGCGTGTGCGCCGGTTTTTCCGGACCGGGCGTTTTTGCCTCCGGTACCTCGAGCGCTGCTGGCGGACTGGCGGCGACCTCCACGCTGAGCGCCGAGCTAGCCAGCGCCTTCGCGCCGAACCCCGAGGTCGTGCGCCTGCCGCTCGCGCAACTTGCCGGCGCATTGCCGCCAGGCCCAACGCTGCGGCTCTACGCCATCACGGACCAGCCCGGCCTCTACGTGTTGCACGCGCCGAGCCTCGCGGCGCAGGGCGCGATGTTCTCGCGCGTCGTCGCGTTGATCGAACGGCGCGACATGCCGCACGACCGGGTGGTGTCGATGAGCGCCGTCGCCGCGAACGCGCGGCGCTTCGGCGAAGATCCCGCCGGGCTCACGGCGGGCAACAACTTCAGTGCAGCGCAGATCGCGCAGTTTTTTGAGGTCGCGCAGCGGCAGCACGCGAACCTGACCGAGGGCGAGCGCGCGTTGCAGACGCTGCTCGTGCAATGGGGGCTCATCCGCCAGGAAGCGGGAGCGGGCGGCGAGGGCGGCATGACGTGGCGCGCTGCGTCCTCACGCGATTTTCTCGTGACGATTCCGGGCTTGGGCAAGGGACCGGCGGGCGAAATGATCGACGCCGAGGTGCGCGCGGCGATCCTGAGCCACGAGCTCGGCCATTGGCGCTATTTCTCCGACCCGGCCTATGCCCATGCGTGCCGCGCGTTCTGGTGGCATCAACTGACGTACACCGAACGCGAGGCGCTGACCGAGGAACTAGCGGGCATGGGTTACGACCCGTCGGACCGCATCGTGATCGACGAATTGCAGGCCTATTTGCTGCATACGCCCGCGCGCTACATGCCGCTCGCCGATCTGCCGGGCGCAGGCGGTGTGGACATCGCGCGCGTGAAGCGCGGGCTCGAACTGAGCGTGCGCAATGCTGGACAAAACGCGGGACAATAGCGCTTTTGCCTATTTCGGCGCTACCGCCGTCACGCCAGCATGCAGAACGACTCCCACGCCAACGACGCTTCGACACCCGGCGCTCACTCCGATTCGCCCCGCGACGCGAACGCCGCGCCCGAGTTTCCGGGCCGCGCGAACTATACGCAGTTCGCGCAGCGCTATGCGCAAATGGCCCCGGAAAAGCCGCACAACGCGCTCTACGAGCGCCCGGCCACGGCCGCGCTGCTCGGCGATGTGGCGGGGCTGCGGGTGCTCGACGCGGGCTGCGGCCCAGGCATTGTCAGCGCCGAACTCGCGCGCGCGGGCGCGCAGGTGCATGCATTCGACGTGACGCCCGCCATGGTCGAACTCGCGCAATCGCATTGCGCGGGCCTGCCGGTGGAGGTCGCGCAAGGCGATTTGGGCCAGCCGCTCGCGTGGCTCGCCGATGAGCAGTTCGACCGCATCGTGTGCTCGCTTGCACTCGATTATGTGGAGCATCTCGCGCCCACTTTCGCGGAGTTCCGGCGCGTGGCGCGGCCCGGCGCGCTGCTGGTGTTCTCGATGGCGCATCCGATGCGCGACTGGATCGACACGCGCACGCGCGGCGGTCGCTCGTACTTCGATACCACGCGCTTTGGCCTGCACTGGGCGGGATTTGGTGAGCCGAAGCCTTATGTGGAGGCGTATCGCCGGCCGCTGGCCGATATCGTCAATGCGCTGGTCGCGAGCGGCTGGACGATCGAGCAACTGGTCGAGCCGCAGCCGCAGCCGGAGATGAAGGCGGTGGCGCCGAGGCTCCATGCGGAGCTGGCGCTTGCGCCCGCGTTTATGTGTGTGCGGGCGCGGCGCGCGTAGTGGCGCGCCTTGCCCGTTTCAGCGGCGCCCAGCCGCCGAAAGCGACTCTTCTAGCGCGGCCACGCCGGCAGGCAGGTCGACGTTCGCGCCCAGGTCGCACATCGTGCGGCCTAGCGCGTGCACGGTGCGGAACAGATGGTGCTCGCGACATTGCTCGCCCATCTGCCCGATGCGCACGATAGGGAGTCCGAACGATCCCGCGATCTCCACTTGGTACTGCTGCGAAATATGGTTGCACACGTCGCGCGGCGTGACGCTCGCGGGCAGCGCGATGCCGACCACGGAGTTCAAGCGGCACGCTTCGGGCGTATAGAGTTCGAGGCCAAGTGCCGTCACGCCGCTCTGCAGGGCGAGCGAGCAGCGCTGATGCCGCGCGAAGCGCTTTTCGAGCGTCTCCGTGCAGACGAGCCGCAGCGCCTCGTGCAGCGCGAGCACGCCCGAAACCGGCGCGGTGTAGTGATAGCCCGCGTTGTGCCAGAAGTTCTCGGCGAGCATGGCATCGAGGCACCAATGCGTGTTGGGCGCGGTGCGCGTGCGCACGCGCTCCCAGGCGGCATTGGAGAACGCGATCAGCGAAACACCGGGGATCGACGAAAGCCCTTTCTGGCCACCCGTGATGACCACGTCGATGCCCCATGCGTCCATCTCCAGCGGCATCGTGCTCAGCGTGCAGACCGCATCGACGACAACCAGCGCGCCCGCGGCCTTGGCGATGCGCACGATGTCCTGCAACTGGCGGTTCCAGACCGTGTTGGAGGTCTCGCCGTGCACCACGGTGACGACCTCGGGACGCGTGCGCTCGATGACCTGCGCGAGCGCGTCGAGCGAGACGATCTCGCGGTCGGCTACGTCGAGCGTCGTGACGTCGGCGCCCACGCGCCGCGCCATTTCGGCCATCCGGCCGCTGAAGAAGCCGTTCACGATGGAGAGGACGCGCGTGCCCGGCCACGCGAGATTCGACACCGCCATTTCCATGGCCGCCGAGCCGGGGCCGGCCACGCCGAGCACCCAGTTCGAGCGCGTCTGGAACACGTAGCGCGCCATCGACTTCACCTGGTCGATCACGCGCGCCATGGTGTCGCCGAGGTGGTTGATGACGACCGAGTTGGCCTTTGCCACCGCGTCGGGAATGGGCACGGGGCCCGCGCCCATCATGAGGAGCGGCTCGTCGGGCAGGATGCTGGTGAGCGGATCGACGCCCGGGCAGGGGACCGGCAACACGGCGGCGGCCGCCGCCGCCCGTTGCTGGGTCAGGGTGTCGGTGGGGCGCGTGGTGTCGGTCATGTCGAGGTCCTTTGCAGTGCTGGGAGGAAACGCGCGCGTGCGCGCGGTTGGAAAGAGTACAGTGTTTTCCGTGGGCGCTTATAAAACCATATACAGTTGGGCGGAATTCTTCTGAACAGTGCACAGCGGCTGTCCGAGTCCGCAGGGAGGCCCGGGGGCTGCGGCCTATAATGGCGCGGCACCCCGGCATCACTCATTGACATCATGAAGGAGACCATGGCATGCCGCAATTCGCCGTCGACAATCCATTTCTCGAAACACTCGGCGTGAGCGTCGCGCAGTGGCGCGAGGGCTATGCGGAACTGCTCATGCCGATCGACGCATCGAAGCTCAACCGCCAGGGCGTGCTGCAAGGCGGCGCGATCGCCACGTTGCTCGACGCGGCGGCGGGCTACGCAGGCCTGTTCGCGGAGCCGGGGCAGCCGCTGAGGCACGGCTTCACGCTCTCGCTCACAACCAACTACCTCGACAAGGGGCTTGGGCAGTTCGTGCGGGCCAAGGGCTTTCTCGAGCGTGGCGGCCGTTCGGTGTTTTTCGCGCGCGCCGAGGCGTGGGTGGACGACCGCTTGCTGATTGCGAGCGCGCAGGGCACGTTCAAGTATGCGAAAACGGCTTGAGGTGCGGCCCCGGCGCGGCAGCGCGCTTGATTCGGATTCCTGTGTTAATTGCCGCGGATAGAAAAACCCGCTAACCGTGAGGCTGGCGGGTTTTTGCGTTTATGGCGCGCGCGGCGTGTAGCCGGGGTTCAGCCCAGCAGCAGCGCGTCGTCGTCGAGCTTCTCGTGGCGCGTCTGCTCGAACATGTGCAGCAGGTCCGGCACGTCGAGTCCCCGGCGCTTATCGCCGGACACGTCCAGTACCACTTGCCCCTGGTGCAGCATCACGGTGCGCTGACCGTAGTCCAGCGCCTGGCGCATGCTGTGCGTGACCATCATGGTCGTGAGCTTTGCTTCCTCGACGATGCGCGCGGTCAACTCCAGCACGAACGCGGCCGTCTTCGGATCGAGTGCGGCCGTGTGCTCGTCGAGCAGCAGGATGCGCGAGGGCTGGAGCGAGGCCATCAGGAGGCTCACCGCCTGGCGCTGGCCGCCCGAGAGCAAGCCGATGCGGTCGGTCAGTCGATTCTCCAGGCCGAGGTTCAGCAGACTCAGCTTGGCGCGAAAGAGTTCGCGGTCCTGCTTCCTGAGCGCGGGGCCGAAGCCGCGGCGTTTGCCGCGCGCCATCGCGAGCGCCATGTTCTCTTCGATCGTGAGCGCCTCGCAGGTGCCCGCCATCGGGTCCTGAAACACGCGCGCGACGAGATGCGCGCGGTCCCACGCCTGTTTCTTCGTGACGTCCTGGCCGTCGATGGTGATCTTGCCGCCATCGACCATCTGGTCGCCGCTGATGGCGTTCAGGAAGGTGGACTTGCCCGCGCCGTTCGAGCCAATCACGGCCACGAATTCGCCGGTGGGGATGTCGAGCGTGAGCCCGCGCAGCGCGCGCGTTTCGATCGGCGTGCCGGGATTGAAAGTGAGTCTGAGGTCTTGTGCGCTGAGCATCGCTTAGGCCCTCCCGTTCTTGCGGGCGAATAGTTTCTTGCGGGTGGCCGGCAGCACGAGCGCGATCGTCACGAGCACGGCGGTAACGAGGTTCAGGTCCTGCGCCTTCAAGCCGATGAAGTCGCTATTGAGCGCGAGCGCAATGAAGAAGCGGTAGAGAATCGCGCCGAGCACGGCCGCGAGCGTCGTGAGCACGAGGCGTCGCGCGGGCAGAATGCTTTCGCCGATGATGACCGCCGCAAGCCCGATCACGATGGTGCCGATGCCCATCGAGATGTCCGAGCCGCCCTGGGTCTGCGCGAACAGCGAGCCCGCGAGCGCCACCAGCGCATTCGAGAGCGCCATGCCCGCGAGCGTCGCGCGGCCCGTGGCGATGCCCTGGGCGCGCGCCATGCGCGGGTTCGCGCCGGTCGCGCGCAGCGCGAGGCCGTACTGCGAGGAGAAGAACCAGTCCACGCCGAACTTGGCCGCGAGCACCACGACGAACAGCGCGAGCGGGCGCAGCACGTAGTCGGGCAGCCACGTGGGCTGAATCATCGTGAAGACGGTGGCTTCGGAGATGAGCGGCACGTTGGGCGCGCCCATCACGCGCAGGTTGATCGAATAGAGCGCGATCATCATGAGAATGCTCGCGAGCAAATCCATGATCTTCAGGCGCACGTTGAGCCAGCCGGTGATGAAGCCTGCGAGCGCGCCCGCGATCATCGCGCAGAGGGTGGCGAGAAACGGATCGTGGCCGCTCGCGATCAGCGTCGCCGCTACGGCGCCGCCGAGCGGAAAGCTGCCATCGACAGTGAGATCGGGGAAGTTGAGGATGCGAAACGAGATCAGCACCCCGAGGGCGACGAGGCTGAAGATCAGGCCGATCTCGAGCGCGCCCAGTAGCGAGTAGAGGGACATGGGGAAATCCTGTTGCGGTCTGCGGCGCGCGGATGGTGGTGGCTGCGCCGGATCGGTCGCCGCCGGCGCGCAGCCCGGGTGAGGCGGCACGCCGGCGGGCGCGGAGGCCCGTTCTGGGCCAGTACGTTTTTTACGGCTCGACTGCGGTGTTGCGTGCGGTTTTCTTGCGGTAATTCCACGCCATATCCGCGAGTTTCCAATCAGCAACGCGCCGCGCGCGGGGCGGGCGGGCCGATGGCGTTGGCCGATGCAGCGGCGCGGCTTACCGCAAGTTACTTCACGACCGTGGTGGCGTCCTTGAGCAGATCGTCGGAGAGCTTCACGCCTTGCTTCTGTGCTGCGGCCGGGTTCACGTACAACTGCAGCTTGTTGCTGGTTTCCGATGCGATCGCGCCGGGATTTTCGCCCTTCAGGATGCGCACGACCACCTTGCCGGTCTGGTGACCAAGGTCGCTGTAGTCGATGCCGAGCGCCGCGACGGCGCCGCGCTTCACGCTGTCCGTATCGGCGGCGACGAGCGGAATCTTCGCGTCGTTGGCCACTTTCACCAGCGCCTCGTAGGCCGAGACCACGTTGTTGTCGGTGTTCGTATAGATCACGTCGACCTTGCCGATCAGGCTCTTCGCCGCCGGGCCGATGTCCACGGTGCGCGGCGCGGCCGCTTCCTTGAGCGTCAGGCCTTGCTGCGCGAGCAAGGTCTTGAGCTGCTTCACGACCACGACCGAGTTGGCTTCGCCAGGGTTGTAGACCATGCCCACGTTCTTCGCATTCGGCACCACGCGCTTGATGAGCGCGATTTGCTTGTCGAGCGGGAGCTTGTCGGACACGCCGGTCACGTTGGTGCCGCTCGGCGCCCACGTCTTCACGAGCTGTGCGGCGACCGGATCGGTTACGCCCGAGTAGACCACGGGCACCGTTTTCGTTGCGGCAACAACAGCCTGTGCCGAAGGCGTGGCGATCGCGACGATCGCGCTCGGGTTGTCGCCCACGAACTTGCGGGCGATTTGCGCGGCCGTGCCGGTGTTGCCCTGCGCGCTCTGGTATTCCCACTTGAGGTTCTTGCCGGCGTCGTAGCCGGCAGCCTTCAGTTCGTCGCGCACACCGTCGCGGATCGCGTCAAGGGCGGGGTGCTCGACGATCGACAGCACTTCCACAGTGGCGGTTTCGGCCGCGTGCGCTGCGCCGGTGGCGAACGTGAGCGCGGCAGCGCCGGCGATCAGGGTAAAGGTGGCGGCCTTGGCGGCTTGCGTGAAGCTTTTCATTGTCTGTGATCTCCCCCGAATGCTCGGTTCTTTCAATTCAGGACGGGTGTGTGCGGCGAGGCAGCGAGCATACCACCGCCCCGCACGTGTCCGGAACGTGCGCGGGGCCGGTGGTGCCCGGATGCGACGGTGCGGTGACGAAGGGTGGTAAACCACCCACGCGATTTTCAGGAAAAATCGGCGGATTGCCGGAAGTTTTCCCGATTTCCGATTGGAAATAATGGTTCGGTGCGTGCTGCTTATTTATGGTTTTGATGCTTAAGTGGTGTAATTTTTCATTGAAATGAAAATGTAATTTTCCTTTGTAAAATCAACGAGTTGCCGTGATTTGTATTTAGGGTTTGTACTAGTGATGTGGAGTGACTGTCGAGGTGATTGGGTAGTCCGTTAAAATAATTTGCGAAGATAATAAATATAATCGATAAGGCGCTGCGGCGATTTTTTCGAGAAAGCCAGATTTTCTGATTGGAAACCCGTTTCCCCACACTGCCGCCAGGCAGGCGTCCGGCGGCCCTCGGCCCCTTTCGATCCCCCAGTTCGCCGATATTTCAAGGGTTTTCCGCGCCCTCTGGGTTGTTTTCATCAATTGACTTGCATCAATATAGTCATCGATATCCGAAAAAACCCTCGGTTGCGGAATGGGTAGGTTTATTGATAGCATCCGCGGGTCGCTGATTTTGACCGGATCACCTTCCAGGTTTGAAATGCAGCGGACGGGGCAGGCGGATCGCTTGCGCAATAGGGGCCGTACCCACGGCCCCTCCGAACTGAAGCCGCTACCAGGCGGCCGATACATGCCGGGCCCCGTTGCGTCTTTTGTCTTTTTGGCCCGTCCTTGTTGTCCTCCCTGGCCACATTCTCGGGGTGCTGTTCGTTTGCGCAGGTCATGCCGCTTGCCCGGTTGACCCGAAAACAATCGAGGAGCTCCTGATGACGCCGTTGTCCCGCCTTAACCGCCTTACCTCCTTTTCCGTGGCCGCCGCGCTGCTGGCCTTTGGCGCCGCCGCGAACGGCGAAACCGTGAAGATCGCCATTGCCGGCCCGTTCAGCGGCCCGGTCGCCCAGTACGGCGACATGGTCAAGGCAGGCGCCCTGACCGCAATCGAGCAGATCAACGCCGCTGGCGGCGCGAACGGCAACAAGCTCGAAGCCGTCATGATGGACGACGCATGCGAGCCGAAGCAGGCTGTCGCCGTTGCCAACAAGATCGTTTCGCAGCACATCCACTATGTGATCGGCCACGTGTGCTCGGGCTCGACGATCCCCGCTTCGGACATCTATGAAAACGAAGGCGTGGTGATGGTCACGCCGTCGGCGACCGCGCCCCAGCTCACCGAAGGCAAGAAGCGCCAGTACATCTTCCGCACCATCGGCCGCGACGACCAGCAAGGTCCCGCCGCCGCCGCGTACATCATCAACAACGTCAAGCCGAAGAAGGTCGCGATCCTGCACGACAAGCAGTCGTACGGTCAGGGCATCGCCACCTCGGTCAAGGCCGCGCTCGACAAGGCGCACATCCAGGTCGTCGTGTTCGAAGGCATCAACGCAGGCGATTCGGACTACTCGGCAGTCGTCACCAAGCTCAAGGCGCAGGGCGTGGACTTCGTCTACTTCGGCGGCTACCACCCGGAAATGGGTCTCTTGATGCGCCAGTCGCGTGAGCAGGGCGTGAAGGCCATGTTCATGGGACCGGAAGGCGTGGGCAACAAGGACGTGACGGCCATCGCCGGCGCCGCTTCGGAAGGCATGCTCGTCACGCTGCCGGCCGACTTCGCTGCGGATCCGGCCAACGCCAAGCTCGTGAAGGCGTTCGCCGACGCCAAGCGCGACGCGAATGGTCCGTTCCAGATGCCGGCTTACGCTGCGGTCGAAGTGATCGCCGACGGCATCGCGGGCGCCAAGAGCACCGACCCGACCAAGGTCGCGGCCTGGATGCACAAGAACGCCATGAACACGCCGATCGGCAAGGTGGAGTACGACGCTCAGGGCGACCTGAAGTCGTTCCGCTTCGTCGTCTACACGTGGCACAAGGACGCCACCAAGACCGCCGCGAACTGATCCTGGCGCTGCGCTTCGGGCGCGGCGCGAACGCCTCGCTTTCCGCCACGGAGGGCAGGCGTTCTTGCAGCGCCTGCATGCGCAACGAAATATAAAACTCGGGTCGACACCGCTTTAAAGGTCTCTTATCGGCTTCACGGCCGCGGGGCTTACGCATGAATGATTTTCTTCCGCAGTTCACCCAGCAGCTCGTCAACGGGCTCACGCTGGGCGCGATCTATGCGCTGATCGCCATCGGCTACACGATGGTCTACGGCATCATCGGCATGATCAACTTCGCTCACGGCGAGATCTACATGATCGGCGCCTATGTGGGCCTCGTCACGCTCACGGCGATCGGCACCTCGGCGGGCTATCCGCTGCCGCTCGTGCTGGGCGCGGCGCTCATTGTTTCGGTGCTGGTCACCGGGCTCTACGGTTTCGCGGTCGAGCGCGTGGCGTATCGGCCGCTGCGCGGCGGGCCGCGCCTCGTGCCGTTGATTTCCGCCATCGGCATGTCGATCTTTCTGCAGAACTACGTGCAGATCGGGCAGGGCGCACGCGACGTGTCCGTGCCGCAGCTGATCTCCGGCGCGCTCGACTTCAACATGGGCGGCAACTTCGAAGTGACGATTCCGTACGCGCGCATGCTGATTGTTGGCGTGACCGTCGTGCTGATGATCGCGCTCACGCTCTTCATCTCGCGCTCGCGCATGGGCCGCGCCTGCCGCGCCTGCGCCGAGGACATGAAGATGGCCAACCTGCTCGGCATCGACACGAACCGCGTGATCTCGTTCACGTTCGTGCTCGGCGCGATGCTGGCGGCCGTGGGTGGCGTGCTGATCGGTCTCACGATCGGCAAGCTCAATCCGTATATCGGCTTCATCGCGGGCATCAAGGCGTTCACCGCCGCCGTGCTCGGCGGCATCGGCAGCATTCCGGGCGCGATGCTCGGCGGCGTGCTGCTCGGCCTCGCCGAAACGTTTGCGTCGGCCTACATGCCGTCCGAGTACAAGGACGTCGTGGCGTTCGGTCTGCTCGTGCTTGTACTGCTGTTCCGTCCCACCGGCCTGCTCGGCAAGCCGGACGTCGAAAAGGTGTGAGGTCAACTGCCATGAATCAGACTGTTTCGGTTCGCGCGGCCGCAAAAGCGACGTCAAGCCCGTCGTCGTCGCAGACCGTGAAGGGCGCGCTCGCCGCGGCCGTCGCGACGTTCATCCTCACCGCCCCCATCCTGGGCCTGCAGCTCACGCTCGACGGCTATCAGGTCGTGTTGCAGCAGCACTGGCGTCCCGTGTGGATCGCCGCCGCTATCGTGTTCGTATTCCAGCTCGTAAAGCCGATGTTTGTGCGAGCAACGAGTTCGGTGCGGCTGCCTAAAGCACCTGCGCTCGGCGCGCGCCAGCAGCGCGCGGCGATCTGGGTGCTGCTCGCGTTCGGCGCGGTGTTCCCGTTCATGGGCTCGCGCGGCGCGGTGGACGTGGCGACGCTCGCGCTCATCTACGTGATTCTGGGCTTGGGCCTGAATATCGTGGTGGGCTTCGCGGGCTTGCTCGATCTCGGCTATGTGGGCTTCTACGCGGTGGGCGGCTATACCTATGCGCTGCTCAACCAGTACTTCGGCTTCACGTTCTGGGAATGCCTGCCGCTCGCGGCGCTCGCCTCGGCCACGTTCGGTTTCCTGCTCGGCTTTCCGGTGCTGCGCCTGCGCGGCGACTATCTTGCGATCGTGACGCTTGGCTTTGGCGAGATCATCCGCCTGCTGCTCAATAACCTCACGAGCATCACGGGCGGCCCGGATGGCATTTCCGGCATCGCCAAGCCCACCGTGTTCGGCTTCGAACTCGCTCGCCACGCAAGCGTGGAAGGCGCGAAGACGTTCAACGAGCTGATCGGCATTGAGTACAGCGGCATGCACATGGTGATCTTCCTGTACCTGCTCGCGCTGGTGCTGGTGGCGTTCACGCTGTTCGTCACGAGCCGTCTGCTGCGCATGCCGATGGGGCGCGCGTGGGAAGCGCTGCGCGAAGACGAAATCGCGTGCCGCTCGCTCGGCCTCAATCCCACCCGCATCAAGCTCTCGGCGTTCACGCTGGGCGCGTCGTTCGCGGGCCTCGCGGGTGCGTTCTTCGCGGCGCGCCAGGGGCTCGTCACGCCCGAGTCGTTCACCTTCATCGAGTCGGCGCTGATTCTCGCCGTGGTGGTGCTGGGCGGCATGGGCTCGCAGTTGGGCGTGGTGCTCGCGGCGATTCTGCTCACGGCGCTGCCTGAAGTCGCGCGCGGCTTTGCCGAATATCGCATGCTGATTTTCGGTCTGGTGATGGTGCTGATGATGATGTGGCGTCCGCAGGGCCTGTTGCCCGCAAGCCGTCCGCATGTGGAGTTGCCGCAATGAGCGCACAAGCGTTGTTGAAAGTAGCGGGCCTGCAGATGCGCTTCGGCGGTCTGCTGGCCGTGGACGGCATCGACTTCGATGTGCGTCCGAATGAAGTGTTCGCCATCATCGGGCCGAACGGCGCGGGCAAGACCACGGTGTTCAACTGCGTCGGCGGCTTCTACAAGCCGACCGCGGGCGACATCGTGCTGGACGGCCACGCCATCACGGGCCAGCCGAGCCATCAGGTCGCGCGCCGCGGCCTCGTGCGCACCTTCCAGAACATTCGCCTGTTCAGGCAGCTCACGGTGCTGGAAAACCTCATGGTCGCGCAGCACCTGAAGGTGAACCGCAACATGCTGAGCGGCCTGTTCGCGACGCCCGCGTATCGCCGCGCCGAACGCGCCGCGCTCGAGCGCGCGGCGTACTGGCTCGATCGCGTGGGCCTGAAGCAGGTGGCCAACCGCGAGGCGGGCACGCTTTCGTACGGTCACCAGCGCCGCCTTGAAATCGCGCGCTGCATGATCACCGATCCGCGTCTGTTGATGCTCGACGAACCCGCCGCGGGCCTGAACCCGCAGGAGAAGATCGAGCTCCAGCAAATGGTGGACGGCTTGCGCAACGAGTTCGGAATCTCGGTACTCCTGATCGAACACGACATGAGTCTCGTGATGGGCGTATCGGACCGCATCCTCGTGATGGAGCATGGCAAGCCGATCATGATCGGCCTGCCCGACGAAGTGCGCAATGACCCGCGCGTGATCAAGGCCTATCTCGGAGAGGACTGATGCTGAAGCTGGAAAAGGTCCATACCCACTATGGCGCAGTTGAAGCGCTGGCGGGCGTGTCGATCGAAGTGAACAAAGGTGAGATCGTCACGCTGATCGGCAGCAACGGCGCCGGCAAGACCACGCTCATGATGACGGTGTGCGGCACGCCGCGCGCCTCGTCGGGGCGCGTGACGTTCGAGGGCGAGGACATCACGCGCAAGTCCACGCACGAAATCATGCGCATGGGCATGGCGATTTCGCCCGAAGGCCGTCGCGTGTTTCCGAGCCTCACGGTGCTCGAAAACCTGCAGATGGGCGGCTTCTTCGCCTCGCCGCAGGAGATCGAGGCGGGCATCGAGCACGTGTTCAAGCTGTTTCCGCGTCTGAATCAGCGCGCGAAGCAGCGTGCCGGCACGATGTCGGGCGGCGAGCAACAGATGCTCGCCATCGGCCGCGCGCTGATGAGCAAGCCGCGCCTGCTGCTGCTCGACGAGCCCACGCTCGGCCTCGCGCCGCTCGTGATCGCGCAGATCTTCGACATCATCCGCGCGATCCGCCAGGAGGGCGTGACGGTGTTCCTCGTCGAGCAGAACGCCAACAAGGCGCTGCACGTGGCCGATCGCGGCTACGTGCTCGAAACGGGGCGCGTGGTGCTCGCGGATAGTGCCGAGAACCTGCTCGCGAACGACAATATCAAGCGCGCCTACTTGGGCGGTTAAGCGTTCGCGCGTAGCGCTTTTTCTGCTCATCGGGTATTCCGGCCCGCGCAATCCACCGCACTCGTGCGGCGGTTGCGCGGGCCGTTTTCATTCAAGCTTTCACTGCAAACTTTCAATTCAGTTTCGGTTTTCTGCGATTCTCTTTCGGGTTGTTTTCGGGTTGTGACAGGCGTTACGAAGGCTGGACAAGCGGGCCGCGCTCACGATAATTGAGCGTCCCGCGAGCGCGGCGGCACACGTCATGCGCAGTGCGCGGGGTATTCGAGTCACACCGGGGAGTGGTTGGATGTCTGAAGATTATGAAGTGCACGGTCCGCACGATCACGCGGTCGAGCACGCGGCGGCGGGCCATGGAGCCCATGGTGGCCACGGCGATGGCGCGCGTGATCCGTTTGCGGGGCGCATGGCGGTGGTGACCGCCATTCTCGCCTCGATTGGTGCGATCCTCGCCTACCAGAGCGGCAACAGCGAGAATCTCGCGCTCTACTATAAGAACGAAGCAGCCATTCGCAAGACCGAGGCGGCGAATCAATGGGCCTGGTACCAGGCCAAGGGCGAGAAGCAGCACCTTGCCGAACTAGGCGCTGCGCTGGCGGCGCTCACGCCGGGCTCGACGCAAGCGCAGCGCCGCTTCAGCACCGAAGCCGATCGCTATAGCAAGGAGAAGGAGCCGATTCGCACCCAGGCGGAGTCGCTGGAAAAGCAGGTGGCGCAGGACGACGCTCAAGCGGAGGAACTGCTGCATGGCCACCATCGGTGGGCGCAGGCGACCACGCTGATCCAGATTTCCATCGCGCTCACGGCGATTACGCTGCTCACGCGGAGCAAATGGCTGATGTGGGCATCGCTCGGCGTGGGCGCGACCGGCGTGGTGCTGGGCGCGCTGGCGTTCTTCGCATAACGCGGGCACGCGGGCCGCAACCGTTCATGCGCGCGGCTCAGCCGCCGCAAACGATGGCTGTGAGCAGCAGCGGCACGACCGAGTGCACGGTGGCGTCGCTATTGGCCTCGCGCACGCGCGTGCGGACCGATTCCGCGGGCGCGGAAACTACCACGCCATAGAGAGGCGCATCGATTTCCTTGCCCGCGCCGCGATGAAAGAGGGTGTCGTCGTGTGCGTAGCCGAGCACGACGTAAATGGGAAAGCCGAATGCGCTCAGGCGGCTACCGTGCACGGGGCGAAAGGCATTGACCGAATTCGCTTCCACCCGGCTCGGCTTCGGGTCGATGGATTTTTCTTCTATCAGCGCCGAAATGAACTCATGCGGGTTCGACTTGCAGTCGAACTGCTGGTCGCGCGCCTGGTCGCGCACCTGGTCGCGCACCTGGTCGTGTACCGAGCCCTGCGATTGCGATTGCGCCTTCGCGATGCGCGGCATGGCAAGAGCCGCAAGCCCCGCGCACAGCGCGCAAAGCACGACGAATAAGGGCATTACGGTGACTGGGCGCGCTTTCATGAGTGACGGGACAATCACTTGTGTTTCGCTTGATCACATTCGACACCCAAACGCCACCGGTGTTCAAGTGGCGCGGCATGAAAATTGCGCAGTTCTGCGCCGCGCCGCACATTCAAACCGAATAATGGCGTGCGCAAGACGGCCACCTCGCGCGCATGGCCGTCCCGCAACGTCCGTTAAAGCATGGATTTCGCCTGAGTCAGGATCGTGTCGCAAACCTTCTTCTTGGCGGCTTCCTGGAGGCCGGCGCTCGAAAGGTCGAGCTGCTGGCCGTTGCCGGTCTGGAGGATGCCGTTGGAGCCCTGCTTGTAGCCGGGGTCCGTGCTCGACGCGCCGCCGGGCAGCTTGCCGAGCAGCGAGTTCTGCACGCTGCTGGCGGTATCGGCATTGAGGAAGTTGTTCTGGACGCAGTACTGGATCAGGCCCGTGACATTGCCGAGGCCACCCGAGGTGAGCGAGGAACCCGAGAGTGCGCTGCCGAGGTTGCCGAGGCTCCCCAGACTGCCGGCCGCGCCCGTGGCCGAGGTTGAACCACTGCCGCCTACCTGGTTGAGCAAGTTGCCGAGCTGGGCCTGCGCGGCATTCCACGGCGCGAGCAGGGCGGCGGCGACACCCGCCACGGCGATCAGGGCGCGAGTGCTGCGCAATGCGGAAGTATGCATACACGAATCTCCTGGATAACTGGCCATTTAATGATTGAAGCTCTCGTACTATAAACGTAATCGGCGTGCGAACTATGCTGAGTGGCTGCGGCATAAAAACAGCTTTTCGCGCGTCTGTTAGCGGGTGCGTTCAGGTGTGTGTTCATCGCTACAGTTACCATGCGCGAGGCATGAAATGCAGCGGGCAGGCCCGTTCGGAGGGGGATTTCATTATCATGTCATTTGTTGCGGGCACAACTGAGCTTTAGTAAAAGACGAACCGCGATGAATCGATGAAAGAGGATAGGGGCCCCGGAAATCGAGTTGATAGATCGAGCTGATAAATGCAGCGTTCTGCAAAACGCTCAATGAAGCAGTCAGTCGCATGAATCGTCACGGGGTCGGGCACTTCGATATGCATTTGCATGGGTATCGAAGTGCGGGGCTGGAAAGCGAAGGACTTGGCGAAGGACCTCGCGAAGGCTTTGCGAAAGGGCGAAAAAGCCCTTGCTGCAAGGGCTTTTCGCGGTCGGGAAGGGGGCTCGAAGGCGCGTTTGCAAGTACGAACGCGCATAAATCGGGCCATGAAATGCGTGACTTTGTTTCTAACCGTAACACTTATTACGGCCCTCCTCATCAGCTGGTCTCAGGTGGTATGCTTCCTGCACAATTTCTCCCTTGCACGAGTGAGACCACGTTCCTTGCGTCATTTCCGTGAATACGCGCACTGTCAATGTGCAGCCGGGGATGCCAATGAACATGTCATATAAACATATGGTGCAACCGAGCACGCCAACGCGGGCAGCAAGACCCGCGAGCGAAGGCTCCGTCACAGCAGCCCCGGTCCGGCTGCGTGGAGAACAGCATGAATTTCGAAGAACTGAGCGACGACGAGTGGGTGCTAGTGTCCTCGCTCGTATCCGATGAACCACCCATACGCCTGAACCGCCGCGGTCGCCCGCGCGCGGAGCCACGTGTCGTGGCCAATGCCGTGCTGTGGATCTTGACGACCGGTGAATCCTGGTCGCGTCTGCCCGCGCGCTATCCGTCCGGCCCGACCTGCCGGCGCCGTTTCGAGGAATGGCACGTGAGCGGCACACTCAATGAACTGGTCAGGCTGCTCGTTGAGCGCGGCCGCAGCTTCGTCTACGTGCCTGAGCCCGTGCAGGCCCAGGCGCCGGCGAACCACGCGCACGCTTCGCAGTCCGTGGCCGCGGTGGCGTCCGGTGCGTCCGTGACCGAGGAAGTCGTCGAAGACGACGGCCTGCCCGCGGTCTACTGGAAGAGCCCTGAGGCATGGCAGGCGCCCGCGTCGGTGGCCGCGTTGGTGACCGATACGCCGCTGGCCGACCCCATCGAGAGCATGACCCGGCAACTCGTGAGCCAGGACGATGAGGGCCGCGCGCCGTCCCATACGCATCAGACGCACAAGCAGGTGCCGCATCGTTCGCAACCGATGCACTCGGGCGCCGTGCCGCGTCCGGCCGATGCGAGCGTGAGCGCGCCTGTTGTCGGCCGCACGGTCGTGCCGGTCGCGGCCGAACCCTCGGAGCCCGAGGGCGACGCGCCGTGGACGAGCGCCACACCGCCGGCCGTGCAGGTCGTGGAGTGGCGCGGCTGCGAGATCCAGTTGAGCGTTGAACCCGCGCGCAACGACCTGTATCGCGCGGCCGTGGAAATTCTCAAGGACGGCAAGCGTCTCGAGCGTTCGGGTCTGATCGGCCCGCCGTTCGAGGATTGCGAAGCGGCGCGCCACTACGCGTTCGACTGGGCGTGCCAATGGATCGAGCGTGAGGTGCCTGCGTCCGCAGGGGGCTCGTCTGCTGGCGGCGCTAGCGCGTCCGCCAATGGTCCCGCTCTCGCCGTGCCGCCGAGCCACGCAACGCATCTCGCAGCCAGCAGTGTGGTCACGCGCGCCATGCCCGCAGTCGCGGCCAACGCGGTGGGCAAGGTGTCGTCCAATGTGGCGAACAACGTGCGTATCGCGGCGCTGCAGCGCTACGCGTCGAGCACCGTGCTGCGTAATGGTGGCGAGGCACGCGACACGTCCTCCGCAAACGGTGCGGGCGCCGAACGCCGTCACCATATCTCGCGTTACAGAACGCATCTGGGCTAGGAGCCGGCGCTCGCCGGCGTCCATTCCCTTCGCCATCTTCATTGCTGAATCCGCCGCTGCTTTTGCAGCGGTTTTCGCGTTCGTTGCACGCGCATTGATCCTTGCAAAAGCCACGGCACATACCCGTGCATTAGCTCGTGCAATCAGCGCTGCGTTATCCGCGTTCAGCATGGCCATCTCATACTCTTGCATGCACTAACGGCCGTAGCGGTTGGATCTTCGATCGCCGCTACAGCCGCTCGTGTTGTCTCCGTCCACATTGCTCATCTGTTTTCTGCTTGTGCAGCGGGGCGCTCTGCGGCGCCCCTTTACCTGCATTGACTTGCCTTTACTGCATTAACCTGCGTTACTGCCGGCCGTACTGATCGTCCAGACGCACGATATCGTCTTCGCCGAGATACGAACCCGACTGCACCTCGATGATTTCGAGCGGCATCTTGCCGGGGTTTTCGAGTCGATGCGAGACGCCCAGCGGAATGTAGGCCGATTCGTTTTCCGACACGATGAAGCGTTCGTCGCCACGCGTGACGAGTGCCGTGCCGCGCACGACGACCCAGTGCTCGGCGCGATGATGATGCATTTGCAGCGACAGGCGTGCGCCCGGTTCCACCACGATACGTTTCACCTGGAAGCGCTCGCCGCTGTCGACGCTGTCGTAGTGGCCCCACGGGCGATGCACGAGACGATGCGTGACCGCTTCGCTGCGGCGTTGCGACTTCAGGCGCTGGACAATCTTCTTCACGTCCTGGGCGCGCGAGCGGTCGGCCACGAGCACGGCGTCGGCCGTTTCGACCACCACCAGATTCTCGGTGCCGAGGCAGGCGATCAGGCGTCCATCCGAGTGTGCGAAGGTATCGTTCGCGCCTTCGAACATGACTTCGCCCTGGGCCACGTTGCCGGCCTCATCCTTCGTAGCGACTTGCCACACGGTGTCCCACGAACCGAGATCGGTCCAGCCTGCCGCGAGCGGCACCACCACGCCGCCGGCCACGGTCGTGTCGCCCGAGAGCGGCTCCATCACGGCATAGTCGATCGAGTTGGACGGCGAGCGCGCGAATGCTTCGCTGTCCACGCGGAAGAAGTCGCCATCTTCCTTGCCGTTCTGTACGGCGGCCGAGCAGGCTTCGTAAATCTCGGGCTCGAAATGGCGAATCGCCTTGAGCCACGTGCTCGCGCGCATGATGAAGATGCCGCTGTTCCACCAGTAGCGCTGCGAAGCGACGTACTGCTGAGCGAGTTCGAAGTAGGGTTTCTCGACAAAACCGTTCAGGCGTCGTGCGCCGGCCTCGTCGTCGGCGGCGAGCGGCTCGCCCACGTGAATGTAGCCATAGCCCGTTTCGGGGCGCGTGGGCACGATGCCCATCGTCACGATCTGGCCGTTGGCCGCGTGATGCACGCCTTCGGCCACGGCGGCCTGGAAGGCTTCGAGGTCGGCGAGCGCGTGGTCCGCGGGCATCACCACCATAATGCCGTCCTGACGTTCGGCGACCACGGACAGCGCGGCGATGGTGAGCGCGGGCGCGGTGTCGCGCGCGAGCGGTTCGAGAATGAGGCGCGCTTCCTTGCCTGCCGCGCGAACCTGGTCGGCAGTGGTGAAGCGGTGTTCCTCATTGCAGACGATCATCAGCTTGTCGGCGAGGGCGACGCGTTCGGCGAGCGCGTCGAGACGGCCTGCCGTATCCGCGAGCAGCGAATGCTCGCCGACGAGGTTGATCATCTGCTTCGGGTACTGTTCGCGCGACAGTGGCCACAGCCGCGAACCCGCGCCGCCCGCAAGCACCACGGGGCAGACTTGCAGCGCATTGCGCGATTCGGCGCGCGCATCGGTTGCGCGTGCCGATGTCGTTGCGGAACCCGTATCCGTCATCTCATTCTCCAAAGGGGTTTCGGTTACGAGATTTGTAGCACGCTTAAAATCGATATAAATAGAATCGTAAAGAAGAAAACGAAAAATATTCTAATCAAATGGAAAATAATGAATCCGTCACAATGGGCCTGAATAAAAAATCGAATAAAAATAGGGTGTCGACATCGTGGCGAATCGGGAGGCATAAAAATTAATCGGGGTCCGGTGCGTTTGATGCGGAAAATTTTGCCGCTCCGGTGGCGCCGCCGATGGCCCGGCGGGCGCGATTTCCGGCAAACGTTGCCGAAAAAATCACACAAAAAATAGACAGTTAGCAACGAAACATTTGGAGATACTTTTGGGCGTTGCGCTATCAATTTTTATCGTGCTTTATTAGGGTTTATTCGGATACGCTTCATCCGTGCCGGGCGAGCCTGGTAGCAACTTTCCCTGATTCCTGAATTTCCTGTTAGCGGCGGCCATGATGCATCGCGCGTGGCTGCGATTCCTTTTTTTCTAAACCGAGGTGCCGGACATGCTGAGCGTTCTAGCGAGAATTATCGATGTTGCCGCCATCGCCGCCGGTGCCCTGGTGGCGGCTGCCTTGCACCACGGTAAATTCACCGCGCTTTCCGATATGGAGAGCGTGGCGCTCGCATTCAACTGCGTGCTCGCGATCTGGATGTTCCCGGCATTCGGCATTTACCAGTCGTGGCGCGGCAAGTCGCTCTACGTGCTGGCGGCCCGCGTGTGCGCCGCGTGGATCGCGGTGGAGTGCACCGGCATTCTGCTTTCGTTCAGCGTGCACCGCGCCGATTCGCTTTCACGCATCTGGCTCGCTTACTGGGTGGTGGCGTCGGTGGCGTTCCTGATCGTTTCGAAGACGATGGTGCATATGGTGCTGCGCGGCCTGCGCCGCGAAGGCTACAACCAGAAGGCGGTGGCCGTGGTGGGCGATCATCGCTGCTCGCGTTTCCTGATCGAGCAGATGAAGAGTCACCCCGAGGCGGGCTTTCATCCCGCGCTCGTGTTCGACGAGAACAGCGATGCCGATGGCGATGCGCATCTGGATGGCGTGAAGGTCGAGCGCGATCTGCAGGCCACGCTCGAATACGTGCGTGAACACGGCGTGCGCGAACTGTGGCTCGCGCTGCCGATCACGAAGGAGCGCACGATTCATCGCATCGTCATGGCGCTGCGCAACGATTTCGTGAACATCCGCTTCATTCCGGACGTGCGCAGCCTGTCGTTCTTCAGTCAGCCCGTGGTGGACTTGCTGGGCGTGCCGGCCATCAACCTGGCGGCTTCGCCGGTCACGGATCTGCGTGTGCTGCCCAAGCGCGTGTTCGACATTGCGTTTGCAGGCGCGGTGCTGGTGGCGCTCGCGCCGTTGCTGGCGGCTATTTCGCTCGCCGTGAAGCTGACCTCGCACGGCCCGGTGTTTTTCAAGCAGCGCCGCAAGGGGCTCGACGGCAACGAGTTCGAGATCTACAAGTTCCGGTCGATGAAGATGCATGCGGAAGTGGCGGGGCAAATCACCCAGGCGCGCCGCAACGATCCGCGTGTCACGCGCGTGGGCGCTTTCCTGCGCCGCACGAGTCTCGACGAACTGCCGCAATTCATCAACGTGCTCAAGGGCGAGATGTCGGTGGTGGGTCCGCGCCCGCACGCGCTTGCGCACGACGACATCTACAAGGACCTCGTGCGCGGCTACATGGCTCGCTATCGCATCAAGCCGGGTATTACCGGCTGGGCACAGGTCAACGGCTATCGCGGCGAAACCGACCGCGTGGAAAAAATGCGCGACCGTGTGCGCTTCGACCTGCACTACATGCAGCACTGGAGCTTCGGTCTCGATCTGCGGATCGTGGCGATGACCATGTGGAAAGGCTTCGCAGGCCAGAACGCATATTGAAGCGGACCGGGCGCGCAATGTGCGCATGCCGCGCCCATGCATTTCGCATGAATAGCGCGGCCCGGGTGGGCACCAACAGGCAATTACTTTTGAGGTGGGCATGAATATAACGATCATTGGCAGCGGTTATGTGGGTCTCGTAACGGGCGCGTGCCTGGCCGACATCGGCAACGACGTGTTCTGTCTCGACGTCGACCAGCGCAAGATCGACCTGCTCAATCAAGGCGTCGTACCGATTCACGAGCCGGGCCTGCAGGAAATCATCGAGCGCAACCGGCGCGCGCGCCGGCTCACGTTCTCGACGGACGTGGAAGCGGCGGTCGCGCACGGCGACGTGCAGTTCATCGCGGTGGGCACGCCTCCCGATGAAGACGGCTCCGCCGACCTGCAATACGTGCTGGCCGCCGCGCGCAACATCGGCCGCCATATGAAGGGCTTCAAGGTGATCGTCGATAAGTCGACGGTGCCGGTGGGCACGGCCGCGCTCGTGCGCGACGCGATTGCGTCCGAGCTGCGTAAGCGCGGTGAAGATCATATGTTCTCGGTAGTCTCGAACCCCGAGTTCCTGAAGGAAGGCGCCGCTGTGGAAGACTTCGCGCGCCCCGACCGCATCGTGCTGGGCTGCGATGAAGACGTGCCCGGCGAGCGTGCGCGCGAGCTGATGAAGCGCCTGTACGCGCCGTTCAATCGCAATCGCGAACGCACGCTCTACATGGACGTGCAATCGGCCGAATTCACGAAGTACGCGGCCAACGCCATGCTCGCCACGCGTATCTCGTTCATGAACGAGCTCGCGAATCTGGCCGACCGCGTGGGCGCCGATATTGAAGCGGTGCGCCGCGGCATCGGCTCCGACCCGCGCATCGGCTACGACTTCCTCTACGCAGGCTGCGGCTATGGCGGCTCGTGCTTCCCGAAGGACGTGAAGGCATTGATGCGCACTGCCGAGGATTTCGGCGAGCCGCTGCGGATCCTGAGCGCGGTGGAAGCGGTGAACGACACGCAGAAGGAAGTGCTCGCGCAGAAGATCGTCACGCGCTTCGGCTCCGACCTCACGGGCCGCACCTTCGGTCTCTGGGGCCTCGCGTTCAAGCCGAATACCGACGACATGCGCGAAGCGCCGAGCCGCACGCTGATCGCTGAACTGCTCGCGCGCGGCGCGCGCGTGGTGGCCCATGACCCGGTTGCCATTGCCGAAGCGCAGCGCGTGCTTGCGCTCGATCTGGCGAAGACGCCCGAGCAGCTCGAACGCCTCGTCTACGTGCAGGACGCGATGGAAGTCGCGAGCGGCGCGGACGCGCTGGTGGTCGCCACCGAATGGAAGGTGTTCAAGGCGCCGGACTTCGAGACGCTCAAGCAGCAACTGAAGACGCCGATCGTGTTCGACGGGCGCAACCTCTACGACCCGCCCGCGATGCAGGAGATCGGCATCGAATATCACGCGGTGGGCCGCGCGAGCGCCACGCTATCGAGCCGTGCACGCGCCGAAGCCGCTACGCAGACGCGTGTTCCGGCATAAGCCGCATCAAGCCCTGCGTTTGATGAAGCAATAAGCAAAACCGAGGAGCCACCGGGTCATGATCAAGGACGTATTGATCGTCTGCCATGCGAATGTCTGCCGTTCGCCCGCTGCGGAGCAGCTGTTCCGCGCACGCTTTCGTGAACAAATTCGCGAGCACTCGGGAAAGCATGCGGGCGCATTTCATTCGGCGGGCCTGCGCGCTCGCAACGGCGACGACATGGACCCGGTGATGCAGCGCTTGCTCACGGAGCGCGGCGTGGAAGTGGGTGAGCATCGCTCGCGCCGCCTCACGTCGCGCCTCGTGCGCCGCGCCGACCTCGTGCTCGTGACGGAGCGCCATCAGGTGAGCGCCGTCGAGCGAATTGAGCCGTCCGCGCGCGGCAAAGTGTACGCGCTCGGTAATTGGGAAAACTCGGATGTCGTTGATCCGCATGGCCTCGACGAGGTCGCGTATCGCGAGAGTCTGGAGTTGATGGATCGACTGGTTAAGGGATGGCTGAGCCGAATATGCCAATGAGAAAACTCAATCTAATGACTGCTCTTGCGTTGAGCGCCTTCGTTGCTGCGTGTTCCACGGCGCCAGGCAACTACCTCGACACCTCGAACCTGAAGGAAGAGCAGAACAATCAGCCGCAGAAGCAGTACGACGTGCATCTGATTACTTCGCAGCTCGTCATGGATCAGGCGCAGGCCGCGATGAGCCAGAAGGCCCCGCTGCCGCCGAGCAAGTACGCAAACACGGCCGACTACACGTATCACATCGCGCCGCAGGACATTCTCGGCGTGACGGTCTACGACCACCCCGAGCTTTCGACGCCGCAGGGCTCGACTTTCTCGTCGGGCGGCAACACTACGCAGACGGTGGGTCAGGCGCTCACGCAGCCGTACACCAACGCGCTGCCGGGCGAGGCCGACCCATACGGGCAGACCGTGGCCAAGGACGGCACGATCTACTTCCCGTTCGTGGGCCGCGTGAAGGCGGCGGGCAAGACGCCCGGCCAGCTGCGCGATCAGCTCGCTTCGGGGCTCGGGCCGTACATCAAGAACCCGCAGGTGGACGTGCGCGTGCTCGCCTACCGCAGCCAGAAAGTGCAGGTCACCGGCGACGTGAAGACGCCGGGCCCGCTCGCGATGAGCGACGTGCCGCTTACGCTTGTCGACGCGATCACGCGCTCGGGCGGCACCACTGACGGCGCCGATATCAACCGCGTGCGCCTCACGCGCAACGGCAAGCTCTACGTGCTCGATGCGAACGCCTTGCTCGACGGCGGCGACACGACCCAGAACGTGGTGCTGCAGGACGGTGACATTGTCAACATCCCGGACCGCAACGACAGTCGCGTGTTCGTGATGGGCGAAGTGAAGACGCCGACCCAGACCACGCTCGTGCGCGGCAAGCTCACCATTGCCGACGCGCTCACGACGGCCGGCGGCATTCTCGACACCGATGCGAACCCGCGCCAGATCTTCGTGATGCGCGGCATGAAAGACAACCCAACCCAGCCGGAGATTTACCGACTCGATATGACCAAGCCCGACGCGATCATGCTGTCGTCGCAATTCCAGCTCAAGCCGCTGGATGTCGTGTACGTCGGCACCGCCGCCTCGGCCACCTTCAACCGTGTGTTGCAGCAGGTATTGCCGACCATCCAGACGGTCTTCTACCTGAAGCAGCTCACGCGCTAAAAGCGCGCGAGCCATCTTTTCTCGCAACATGAATCAAAACGGGATCGAATCGTGAGTACGCAACAAGTCATCAGTCAGCCGGCCCCGGCGGCCCGCACAGAGGAAGAGGACGTCGTCCTCGGTCAGTTGCTGCGCGTCATTTTCGACGACATCGGCTGGCTCGTCATGATCGCGGCAGTGGTAATTGGCGCTGCCGTGTTCTATTGCTTCGTGGCCAAGCCGGTTTATACGGCCGACACGCAGGTCCGCGTCGAGCAGCAGGACTACACGTCCCAGGCGCTCACGCAGACGCAGTCCGGCGCGAACGTCACGAGCGGCCAGCAGGGTAGCCTGCCGACCGACGCCGAAATCCAGATGATCCAGAGCCGCAGCGTGCTCGAGCCGGTCGTCAAGCAGTTCAAGCTGAACTTCTCGGCCGCGCCGGTCACGCTGCCGGTGATCGGCAGCCTCGCCGCGCGTCTCGCGACGCCGGGCGAGCCCGCGCATCCGTGGTTCGGCCTCAAGGACTACGCGTGGGGCGGCGAGGTGCTCAACATCGACTCGATTCAGGTGGCGCCCGAGCTCGAAAGCAAGAAGCTCACGCTGACCGCGCTCGACGACAACCGCTACGTGATTTCCGGGCCCGACGGCGGCCGCCTGCTCGAAGGCACGGTGGGCCAGCGCGTGCAGGGCGGCGGCGTCACGCTGCTCGTGAACGAACTGAAGGCGCGTCCGGGCGAGCGCTTCAAGGTCATGCGCCTGAACGATCTGGACGCCGTCGCGGCCTTCCAGAGCGCCGTCAAGGTGCAGGAGCAGGGCAAGCAGACGGGCGTGATCGACATCTCGCTCGAAGGCAAGGACCCGCAGGCTGCAGCCGATATCGCCAACGCGATTGCACAGTCGTATCTGCGCGAGCACGTGGCCAGCAAGCAAGCCGACGCAAGCAAGATGCTCGACTTCCTGCGCAGCGAGCAGCCGCGCCTGAAGGCTGATCTCGAGCGTGCCGAAGCCGCGCTCACCGCGTATCAGAGCAAGTCGGGCTCGATCAACGCCAGCGACGAAGCGAAGATCTACCTCGACGGCAGCGTGCAGTACGAACAGCAGATTTCCGCGCTGCAACTGCAGATCGCTTCGCTCCAGCAGCGCTTTGGCGACCAGCACCCGGTGCTGATCGCGGCGCGCCAGCAGCTCGCGCAACTGCAAGGCGAGCGCGCGAAGTACGACACCAAGTTCCGCGACCTGCCGGGCACCGAAGTGAAGGCCGTGCAGCTCCAGCGTGACGCGAAGGTGGCGGAAGACATCTACGTGCTGCTGCTCAACCGTATTCAGGAGCTTTCGGTGCAGCGCGTGGGCACGGGCGGCAACGTCCATATTGTCGACGTCGCGATGCGTCCGGGCGCGCCTGCGAAGCCGAAGAAGTTGCTCATCATTTCGGCTGCCACGATGCTCGGCCTTATTCTCGGCACCGGCTTCGTGCTGATGCGCCGGAACATGTTCAAGGGCATCGTCGATCCGGACCACATCGAGCGCACCTTCAATCTGCCCGTCTACGGCCTCGTGCCGCTCTCGGCGGAGCAGGCCGCACTCGAAAAACGCGCTCCGACGCGTGGCGGTACGCGTCTGCGTGAAGTGCTCGCGAACGCGTCGCCCAAGGACCTCACGGTCGAAAGTCTGCGCTCGCTGCGCACCTCGCTGCAGTTCAGCGTGGCGGACGCGCACAATCGCGTCGTTGTCCTGACCGGTTCGGTGCCGGGCGTGGGCAAGAGCTTTCTTACCGCGAACCTGGCCGTGCTGCTCGCTCACTCGGGCAAGCGCGTGCTGATGATCGACGGCGACATGCGCCGCGGCGCACTCGAGCGCTATTTGGGCGGCTCGCAGGCCAATGGTTTCTCGGAACTGCTCTCGGGCCAGATCTCGCTGGACGAAGCGGTTCGCGCGACCGAAGTGGACAACCTGCACTTCATCTCGTGCGGCCGCCGTCCGCCGAACCCGTCCGAGCTGCTGATGTCGCCGCGCCTGAACCAGTATCTCGAAGGGCTCGCGAAGCGCTACGACATCTTGCTGGTGGACACGCCGCCGGTGCTCGCCGTGACCGATGCCGCGATTCTGAGCAGCCATGCGGGATCGACGTTCCTCGTGCTGCGCTCGGGCATCCATACGGAAGCCGAGATTGCCGATACGCTCAAGCGTCTGCGCAATGCGGGCGTGCACGTGACCGGCGGGGTCTTCAACGGGGTGTCGGCGCGCGCGCACGGCAAGTACGCCTACGGCTACGATGCCGTGCAGGAATACCTGAGCGCCTGATGGTTTGCGCCTGATAACAATGGAGAAAAGCGCGATGAAAGTGACCGTGCTCGTGCCAACGTATCGGCGTCCTGAAGATCTGGCGCGCTGCCTCTCCGCGCTGCTGCGCCAGGAGCGCACGCCCGATGAGATCGTGGTGGTGGCGCGCGCGGACGACGAAGCCACGCACGCCTGCCTCGCGGAGCACGTGACGCCTCGCGTGCTCAACGTGGTGGTCGCGACCGTGGATGAGCCGGGGCAGGTGGCCGCGCTCAACTGCGGCATCGAAGCGGCGACGGGCGACGTGATCGCCATCACCGACGACGATGCCGCGCCGCACGCCGATTGGGTCGCGCGCATCGCCGCGCATTTCGAAGCCGATGAGACGCTGGGCGCGCTCGGCGGCCGCGACTGGGTGCATGAAGAAGGCCGCGTGCTCGACGGCGAGCGCGAACTCGTGGGGCGCGTGCAACCGACGGGCCGCATCGTCGGCAATCATCACCTGGGCGTGGGCGAAGCGCGCGAAGTCGATCTGCTCAAGGGCGCGAACATGAGCTACCGGCGCGCCGCGATTGGCGAGCTGCGCTTCGACCGCCGCTTGCGCGGCACCGGTGCGCAGACGCACAACGACATGGCGTTCAGCATGGGCGTGAAGCGCGCGGGCTGGAAGCTCGTGTACGACCCGCGCGTGGCTGTCGACCATTTTCCCGCGCCGAGGCCCGGCGAAGATCCGCGCAACGCGCAGACGCTCGCCTCGATCCGCAACGCCGCCTTCAATTTCCACCTGATCCTGCGCGGCAATCTCTCGCCGATGCATCGCGAGACCGCATGGTGGTGGTGGGCGCTGATTGGCACCCGGGTGTATCCGGGCCTGCTGCATACGGGTATCGGCGCATTGCGCGCCGGCTCGCCCGCGGTTGCGTTCGCGCGCTGGCGCGCGGTGCGCGGCGGCGCACGCGAGGCGCGCCGCGCAATCGCCTGAAGCATCTGAAGTACCGCTTGTGTAGTTTGGGGTGCTTCTGGCGCATTTTGTAATCGATTCAACGGAGGACCTCGAATGAGCGGTACGCAAGTCCACGTTCACCTCTTTTATGGCGCCGATCCGCGCCGTTACCGCAAGGGTGAGAACATTGGCTCCCTTTACGGCTATCACCACGCTGAGTCCGAGGAATTCGCGCTCAACTACGCCAAGGATGCGAGCGAAGGCGCGCCCGTGCGCCTCGTGCGCCGCGCGCTGAAGGCAGCGCTTGGCTTCGACTTCATTCACGCATGGCGCAATCGCCGTGCGATTCTCGATTCGGACGTGATCTGGACGCACACGGAACAAGAGCACCTGGCCGTGGCGATGGTGCTGCTCATGCACGCGAAGAAGGGCGGCGCGCGTCCGCTGCTGCTTGCGCAGAGCGTGTGGCTGCTCGACCGCTGGCCCGGCTACGGCGCGCTGCGCCGCGCGCTCTATCAGCGCTTGCTCAAGCGCGCGGACCTGCTGACCACGCTCGCGAGCGAGAACGCCGCGCTGTGCGGTGATTTTTTCGGCCGCAGCGCGCGTCACGTGCTGTATGGCCTGAACACCAAGGACTTTCCGCTGCGTCCGCCTTCGCACTGGAAGCCGAATACGCCTGTGCGCGTGGCCGGCATCGGCAACGATCGCGACCGCGACTGGACCACGCTGGTGGGCGCGCTCGGCAACGACGCGCGCTATCAGGTGCGCATCGCCACGCGCAGACGCATGCCGGCGTCGGTGCGCGCGTCTAACGTGGAGATCGTGAGCGTGTCCGGCATCCAGCAGCAGCACGCGCTGTATGAGTGGGCGGACATCATCGTCGTGCCGCTGCGGCCCAATACGCACGCGTCGGGCATCACCGTGATGCTCGAAGCGGCGGCGCTCGGCAAGCCGATGATCGTGACGAAGGTAGGCGCGCTCGAAGATTACTTCGACGAACAGGCCGCGTTCTACGTCGAGCCGTTCAACGCCGAGCAACTGCGCGAAGCCGTGAACGCGCTCGTCGACGATCCCAAACGCGCGCTCGCCCAGGCGCGCGAGGCCTGCGAGCAACTGTGCACGCGCGATCTCACGACCGAGAATTTCGCGCGCCAGCATGCGCAACTCACGCGCGAGATGCTGCGCGAGCGCGATCCGCGCGTGGCGCGGCCCGCGCATGCGGGTGCGCGCCCGGTGGGACAAACCGCGGGGCAAACCGCTGGGCAAGCGGCGAATCAGACTGCGGGCCGGGTGTAATCATGCGTATTCCGTCCGCTGCTCCCGCACCCGCACCGGCTCCGCGCCAGCCTGTCCCGCGCTTCAACGCGCCGGTCATGCCGGCGGCGCCCGCTGCGCCAGCGCCGCGCCAGCGTTCGGCGCTGCGCCGCGCGATGGGCCGCGACACGCTGCCCGTGATCGCGCTGTGGGCCTTCACCACGCTGCTGATTCTCGCGCACCAGGGCACGGTGCTCACGCTCGCGTTTCCGGTGCTCGCCATCGCCGTGGGCTTTTGGCTCTACTTCGTGAATCCGGTCCGCTATATCGGCTTCATGTGGTGGCTGTGGTTCCTGAGCCCCGAAGTGCGCCGCCTCGCCGACTTCGGCAAGGGCGGCTTCACGCCCACCAGCCTGATTCAGGTCGCGCCGCTCGCGGTCACGATGATCAGCGGGCTGTCGCTGCTGCGCTACTACCCGGTGCTCGCGCAGCGCCGTGGATTGCCGATCGTGCTCACGCTGCTCGGCATCGGCTATGCATTCGTGGTGGGCGTGGTCGCGAGCGGCCCGGCCGCCGCTGTCTATGACCTTGCGAACTGGATCTATCCGATCCTGATCGGCTTTCACATCATGGTGCTCACGCGTCAGTATCCCGAGACGCGCGACACCATTGTGAACACCTTCATCTACGGCATGCTCGTGATGGGCGCCTACGGCCTCATCCAGTTCTTCATCATGCCGCCGTGGGACGCCATGTGGATGATCGGCTCCGACATGAACTCGCAGGGCGATCCGGTGCCGCTCGGCGTGCGCGTGTTCAGCACGATGAATTCCTCGGGCCCGTTCGCCTTCGCGATGATGGGCGCGATGGTGCTCGTGATGGCCGCGAAGCATCGCGTGCGCTGGATTGCGGCGGCGTTCGGCTTCTTCTCGTTCGCGCTCTCGCTGGTGCGCTCGACCTGGGGCGGCTGGGCGATCGCGATGGTGATCCAGCTGGCGAAGTCGAGCAACAAGGTGCGCATCCGCATCATTGTGAGCGCGCTGGTGCTCGCGGGCGTGTGCGTGCCGCTGCTCACCTTCGGCCCGGTGGCCGACCGCATGCAGCAGCGTCTGGATTCGCTCGTGAACCTCAAGGACGACCAGAGCTACGCGGCGCGTAACCAGTTCTACGCCGACTTCGCGAAAAAGGCCTTCACCGATGTGACGGGCGAGGGTCTCGGCGCCACCGGCGCGTCGACCAAGCTTTCCAGCAATAACGGCCAGCTCGGCCAGTACGGCAGTTTCGACAGCGGCGTGATGAACATTCCGTTCGTGCTCGGCTGGCCCGGCACGCTGATGTACTTGTCCGGCGTGCTGTGGCTCATTGTGCGCGCGCTGCGCATCGCGCTGCGCATGCCTGACGACCGCTATGTGTGCGCGTGCCTGAGCCTCACGGTGTCGATCTTCGCCATGCTCGTGTTCACCAACTCGCTGGTCGGCACGGGCGGTCTGCTGCTGTTTTCGAGTGTGTTTTCCATTCTCAGCGCGGGACACTGGAGCAAGCTGACTCGCCTCCAGGCCCGCAACATGGAGGTCTCCGATTGAGAGTCGCAATCGTCACGCATGTGGTGCGCCACAACGACGGCCAGGGGCGCGTCAATCATGAAATCGCGCGCGCGGCCCTCGACGAAGGGTTCGAGGTCACGCTGGTGGCTTCGCATGTCGCGCCGGAACTGGCTGCGCATCCGAAAGTGAAGTGGGTGCCGGTGCAGCCTTCGCGCCTGTGGCCCACCAATCTGCTGCGCCAGCAGGTGTTCGCGCTCAAGAGCGCGCTGTGGCTGCGCCGCCATCGCCGCGAATACGACGTGCTGCATGTGAACGGCTTCATTACCTGGGCCCACGCCGACGTCAACACCGCGCACTTCGTGCACGGCGGCTGGGGGCGCAGCAAGTATTACCCATTCGGGCTCACGCGCGGCGTGTGGTCGGCGTACCAGTTCATCTATACGCGTGCGAATGCGGTGCTCGAGCGCTGGGCCTACCGGCGCTCGCGCGTGATCGCAGCCGTCTCGCGCAAGGTCGCCGACGAGATCGTCGCTTCGGGCGGCAATCCGGTCGAGCGGCTCGACGTGATCTACAACGGCGTGGACACGCGCGGCTTCGCCTCGGCCAGCGCCGACCGCGCGAAATTCGAGCTGCCGGAAGACAAGTTCTTCCTGCTGTTCGTGGGCGATCTGCGCACGCCGCGCAAGAACCTCGGCACCGTGCTACAGGCGCTCAAGCAACTCCCCGAGCGCGTGCATCTGGCGGTGGCGGGCTACCTGCCCGGCAGCCCGTACCCCGAGATGGCGCGCGAACTGGGCATTGCCTCGCGCGTGCATTTTCTCGGCCTCGTGCGCGAGATGCCGGTGCTGATGCGCAGCGTCGATGCCTATGTATTTCCTTCGCGCTACGAAGCAATGAGCCTCTCGCTGCTGGAGGCGATGGCGGCGGGCCTGCCCGTGGTCACCGCGCAGACGGCGGGCGGGGCCGAAATCATCACACCCGATTGCGGCATCGTGCTTGACGATCCGGACGACGCGCCGGCGCTCGCCAACGCGATCCTGCAACTCGCGGACGACACGCCGCGCCGTCTCGCGATGGGCGAGGCCGCCGCAAACCTCGCGGGCGAATTCGGCTGGGCGCGCATGGCCGCGCAATACATCGCGCTCTATCGCCAACTGGCGGGCGACGCGGGCGCGGTAGTGCGCAATGAGGTGCGCAGCGACATGCATAACGAAGCACGGGACTCACAGCGAGGCGCGGAACGCGGCTTCGCGGCGGCGCCGCTGCAGCGCGCCGAGAATCCCTGACGCCTTGATGCCCAACGCGGGCACGGCAAGGACACGATAAGGACACGAAATGACAAAACATTCCATCCAATCGCTACAGATCGGCATGCACTGGTTTCCGGAGCGTGCAGGCGGACTCGACCGCATGTATTACTCGCTCGTGGGGGCGCTGCCTGGCGCGGGCGTGCAGGTGCGCGGCGTGGTGGCCGGCTCCCCCAAGGTGGCCGAAGACAGCAACGGCGCGATCCAGGGCTTCGGGTCGGCTGCGCGTGCGCTGCCGTTTCGCTTGATGGACGCGCGCCGTGCGCTGCGTCGCGAGATTCGAAGCCATCGTCCCGATGTGATTTCTTCGCACTTCGCGCTGTATACCTTTCCGGGTCTCGATGTGACGCGCGGTATTCCGCAGGTCTCGCATTTTCAGGGACCCTGGGCCGATGAGAGCTTCGTTGAAGGCGCGGCCACGTTGAGCCAGCGTATCAAGCATTCGCTCGAACAATCGGTGTACGAACGATCGTCGCGGCTTATCGTGCTGTCGAAAGCGTTTGGTGACATTCTCACGAAGCGTTATGCGATTTCGCCGGACCGTGTGCGTATCGTGCCGGGGTGCGTGGATACCGCGCATTTCGATCCTGCTTGCACGCGCGCCGAGGCGCGTCTGCGTTTGCAGTTGCCGCAGAATCGTCCGATCGTGCTGGCGGTGCGCCGTCTCGTGCGACGTATGGGTCTGGAAGATTTGATCGATGCAATCAAAGTGGTGAAGCAGCGTCATCCCGATGTGCTGCTGCTGATTGCCGGGCGCGGGCGTCTGGAAGCTGAACTGCAACAGCGTATCGATGAAGCGGGGTTGACCGATAACGTCAGGCTGCTGGGTTTCGTGCCCGATGCGCAGTTGCCTTCGCTTTATCGTGCGGCCACGCTGAGCATCGTGCCTACGGTGGCGCTTGAAGGCTTTGGCTTGATCACCGTGGAGTCGCTTTCGGCTGGCACGCCGGTGCTGGTTACGCCGGTGGGCGGGTTGCCTGAAGCCGTGGCCGGGCTTTCGCAGGATCTCGTGCTGCCGGAAACGGGGGCGGCTGCGATTGCGGAGGGGATTGACGCCGCGTTCTCGGGGCGTATCAAGCTGCCCGATGAGGAGGCGTGCAAGACCTATGCGCGTGAGAACTTCGACAATGCTGTGATTGCGAAGCGTGTCGCCGATGTTTATGCGGAGGCGATTGCGGCTGCTAACAGCGGCGTGCACTGAGGCGTTGAAGCGCTGAAACGAAGCCGCCGCCCGGAAGGGCGGCGGTTACAGGTAGAGCAGGGAAGCCGGATAGGATGTTTCTCCAAATCGGGCGCGGCCGGTTAGCGCGGATCCGGCTCACCGCACTTCGGGCAATTCTTCCCCAGCTTCTTCCCGAACCATGTGTACTTTCCGCAAACGCAGGCCTTAGTGGTGGAAACCTTCATGGCCTCCGGCACTTCTTTTATGGCCTTGGAAAATGCGGCCCCGACCGTCAGCGGCGTCGCGGGCAGCGATTCGAGTAGCAGGTTGCGCGTGAGATAGTCGGCGACCGGATCGCTCTTCATGCTGTGAGGACACACCTTCGCCTCCGCCACGAAGACCCCCTTCTGGTCCAGGAAGCGGGCGAAGTTCTGAAGATGAATCGGCTGGGGCCGATAGTGCCCCGAGTTGTCATCGATATAGTGAACTTTGCCTTTGATGACCCGCCACATGCCAGCGCATCTGACCTTCTTTCCGCCCGTGAACGAAGAATGATGAAACTGCTGTGGCTTGTGAGCAGCCGTATAGACTTGCCGATCCTCGGCCCATACATACGCCATTTCCGCTGCCTGCTTTCCGAATGCCGCACTCGTATCCAATGCAACGGAATTGTCGAGGTTCGTCACCACGACGGTCTCGTTGATGAAGCTTACCGCCCCGACAAGGCAGTCGTAACTGACTTTGCGAACCCGGTTCTTGAACAGGTCTGAATAGTTGTCGTCGAGGCCGGGCGTTGCGGTGCATATCGGCTGTTTTTCCAGCCACATGAAAAACGGCATTTGCGTACCGCTTGCGCCCGAAAGCCACAAACACAGCGCCTCGGACATCGGGTTTCCGTCGATCGCCGATATCCCCCCCGCATTGACGTGAACCTCCGCGCCGCGGTGAAACGGATCCATCTTCTCCATCCGATTCGTGACGTTGAGCTTCAGAAACTCCGCGCTTTTCTCCTTCGCCGCCTTCTTGTTCAGGAATTCCAGGAAATTTGCCGGCGACGAGGCGGCGAGGTTGGAGCCAGTCCCCGCGTGAAATCGTTCCAGCTCCGCGAGATAGCGGCTCTTCTTCTCGCACCGCCGGTGAAGCGAGCCGATCCACACGCCTGCATCTTTCGATTGCGCGCCCTTCTCGCCACTCTTGGGCAAGGCGCCCGGGCGCAATGCCTTGGCTGGCGCCATGCCGTCGGTCTGCGCGCAGGCCACCGCGATCTGGCCCAGCAGTTCCCGCCGCCGCGGGATACTCCTCAAATCGGATTTGTCGCAGGCCTGATACTCGAGAACCAGTTTGCGTATGGTTACCCAGGTTTTCGGAAGGCTCGCCTCGCCGATGAGGGTTTCCAGCTTCTCGATCGCTTGGGGAGAATAGATGTCGCGCCAAGGATGACTATCGTTCGCCATGGTGTGCCTCGCCGTTCACCCACTTGCCGAAGATCAAATGCACCAGGTTTCAGGAACCTCTCCCACGTGCTCGGACATCACGACCGATGCTCCGCGGAACACCCGAGTCCCTGGCGAGATGAGTGACCTGATGTTCTTCCCGTAATCGCTCTTGGAGCCCGCCGAGGCCCCGAACAACGATGTGCCGACATAGAACTCGACGTTGCTGAGATACAGCACTGAAAACTGGCCGTTCGCCTTGGCTGCGTTGATCTTCTCGATCACCGTGCTAGAACTCAGATCTTCGTGGATGAGATTTATTCTCTGGAAGAGTCGCAAGCCCTTCATCACCTCGTCGGTGAGCAACTTCCTTTTCTCGAGGCCCTTGACCGAGACCTCACCGAATTTGTCCTCGATCCTCGTCTTGAAGTCTTCGACTGTCTCGCTTTTGACCGCCATCTTGCTCAGCTTCCTGATCTCGTACAGGTGGTCTTCATTCTTGTCGACCACGATCAGCTGATATTGGGTTTTCTGAAACCACTCGGTCGCGACGAGGTTGAGGACCAGGCTGTTGGCGATCGACAGCACATGGCCGCCCGGGCAGCCTTTCGACAATAGCGAGGGAAGGGTATCGTCAGTCCCCGAGTGGGCGAAATCCGTGGCGAAGAACTTCTGGAGCGTCATGGTTTTCCTCCAACGCATCCGACGGTACGGCATCAACCTGCCACATCGAACTAGTAGCGGAAGTTCGCTTTCATCACGCCGACCCGCACACGCTCAATGGCCTCGGCCGATTCGCTTTAGGGGCAACGGCTGGTTATTAGCTTAGCACCTCCTCGCTGCACTCGAACGGAATCTTGTAGCGCGCCTCGACGCGCTTTTTGAATGCCACGTCCAGGAAGCCGCGGCGCACATTCAGCACAAGAGTGTGCAAAAGTGTGGGAGGCTCCAGGGGCGGGAATCAGGCCGTATTCAGCCGCTTACGCGCTTCATCGAACATCCACCGCAACGTCCCCTCGATAGGCGTACGCGCCGCATCGCCCACAATCGAGCGCAGCTTCGCGTTCGATCCCACCAGATGACGCACCTCGTTCGCACGCACGAACCGCGGATCGACCTTGACTTCAATCTCGTAGCCCGCGATACGCGAAAGCATCGCAAGCACTTCGTCGAGCGTCCAGCCAGTACCCGAGCAGACATTGACGGTCTCGCCGCGAGGTGCCGCCGCAATGAGTTTCGCGTACGCATCCACCACGTCGCGCACATCGGAGAAGTCGCGGCTCACCTCGGTGTTGCCGAGCGAGATCGTCCGGTCGCCGCGCGCGTAATGCTCGACGATCTTCGGCAGTAGAAAGTCCGTGCTCTGGCCCACGCCCGTGTAATTGAACGGCCGGGCGATCACCAGCGGCAACTGCGCATTCCAGCGCTTCGCGACGTATTCCATCGCGAGCTTGCTCACGGCGTAGTCGTTCGAAGGCTGCGGCGGCACGGCCTCGTTGATGACGCCGGACGTGGCGTTGCCATAGATGTTCGCGCTGCTCGCGAGCAGCACGGCGCGCGGCACATGACGCTGGCGCGCGAGCACGTCGAGCAGATTGCGCGTGCCGACCACGTTGACGACATAGGTGCGCGCAACGTCGCCGTTGGCGACGTTCGCCACGGCCGCGAGATGCACGACCACGTCGGGCTGCACCGTTTCCACTGCATGCGCAAGCGCTTCGGGGTCGAGCAGGTCGGCGGGGAGCAGCGTGATGCCGCCCGCCACGTTGGCATCGTCGACGGCTTCGCCGGCGCGCGCGGTGCCCCAGATGCGGTAGCCATCCGCGGCCAGGCGCGCGGCCATGTAGCGGCCCGTGAAGCCGCCCACGCCCGTGATGAGCGCGCGTGGCGCGCGCAGTCGATCGTTAGAACGTGTCATGTCGCTCGTTGCGCGTGAGGTCGGCGGTGACCATCATCTGGCACAGTTGCTCAAGCGAGGTCTGCGGCTTCCAGCCGAGCTTGCTGTGCGCCTTGCTCGCGTCGCCGATCAGCAGATCGACTTCGGCGGGGCGGTAGAAGCGCGGGCTCACGCGCACCAGCGTGCGGCCCGTGGAGATGTCCACGGCGGTTTCGCGCTCGGCGCGGCCTTGCCATTCGAGCTGGAAGCCCGCTGCGGCAAACGCCATCGTCACGAAGTCGCGCACGGTTTCGGTGCGGCCCGTGGCGAGCACGTAGGTGTCGGGATCGTCGGCTTGCAGCATGCGCCACATGCCTTCCACGTATTCGGAGGCATAGCCCCAGTCGCGCTTGGCGTCCATGTTGCCCAGTTCGAGCACGTTCTGCTTGCCGAGCTTGATCTTCGCGACAGCGTCGGTGATCTTGCGCGTCACGAACTCGCGGCCGCGCAGCGGCGACTCGTGATTGAAGAGAATGCCGCTGGTCGCGAAGATGTCATAGGACTCGCGGTAGTTGACCGTGGACCAGTGCGCGAACAGCTTGGCGATGCCATACGGGCTGCGCGGGTAGAACGGGGTGTCCTCGCGCTGCGGCACGGCCTGCACCTTGCCGAACATTTCGGAGGTCGAAGCCTGGTAGAAGCGCATTTTCGGGTTGATCACGCGAATGCCTTCGAGCAGGTTCAGCGCGCCGATGCCGGTTACTTCGGCCGTGGTCACGGGCTGGTCGAACGACACGCCCACGAAGCTTTGTGCGGCGAGGTTGTAGACCTCGCTGGCCTGGGCGCGCTCGAGCAGGCGCAGCGTCGAACCCGCGTCGGTCAGATCGTGCTCGACGAGTTCGAGCGAGGGATGATCCGTGACGCCGAGTTCGTTCATGCGCCAGAAGTTGACCGAACTGGTGCGCCGGTAGGTGCCGACCACCTGATAGCCCTTGTCGAGCAGCAGTTTGGTCAGATACGCGCCGTCCTGGCCGGATACGCCGGTGATGATCGCTTTGCGTCGTTCGTTCATGTGTCAGTACCTTTGAAATAGCGAACGTGAATTCGGAACCTGTTTGTCTGATCGGGATTCAGGACTGCGAGGTAGGGGTGCTCACTTTGGCGCTCATGTCGTCATGGGTGCGGGTGCGAGCGGGCAGTCGCTGGCGGCTCGGGCCGCGCGTGAGACGTTTTTCGAAGAGAAACCAGCTGGCGCTCGCATAGGCGAGCGTGAGGGCGAGCGCGATCGCGGCGCTCACGGGGCGGCTGTAATGGAGCGGCCACACCGCGTAGAGAATCGTGAGGTGAATCAGGTAGATCGTGTAGCTGATGGTGCCGATGTAGACCAGCACCGGATTGCAGAGCAAGCGCTTGACGAAGCCCTTGGACTGCAGCGCGAACACCACCGTCGACGTGCACAGCACGAGCGAAACGCTGTAGAGCATGGCGTTCGAGAGCGGCGTGTTGGCGGCGCGAAAGCGCGGGTAATGCAGATGCAGCCACGCGAGCACGGCGAGCGCGGCAAAGAACAAGATGGCCGCCGGCACCTTGAAGGGCTCGAGCGCATTGCGGTCGCGCCGCACGAGCACGGCGAGCAGCGCGCCCATCGCGAGCAGGTCCATGCGGAACGGCGTGAGGTAGTAAATGGGCCAGAACGAATCGAACCACGGCGTCGCGATGGCGCGCAGCACCGGCACGATGAGCACGAGCGCGCCGGCCACCACGGCGAGCGTGCGCTGCGGCAGCAGCAGCACCACGAAGGGCCAGAAGATGTAGAACTGCTCTTCCACCGCGAGCGACCAGAGGATGTTGAGACTGTCGTGGCCGCTTTGGCCCAGCGCATCGCCGATATTGGTCGCGAAGAACGCGTACCACGGCCAGTAGTGGGCCCAGCCGAAACCGAACAGCAGCGACGAGACGATCATCAACAGGATGTACGGCGGCAGGATGCGGCGCACGCGGCGTGCGTAGAAGTAGCTGAAGTACGACTGGCCGCGCGCCTTGCGTTCGAGCAGGATGCCGGTGATGAGAAAGCCGCTCAGCACGAAGAACAGATCGACACCCATCCAGAGCGGCGCTTTGAGCGCGTGCTGCGCGAACACGGCGAGTACGGCGAAGGCGCGCAGGCCGTCGAGCTGGACGATACGGTGGGAATGCTGCGGGGTGCTGGCGAGGCTGTTTACGGTCATCGGCTATCCGGTTGTTTCAGGCATGCATAGTCCGGATCATTCTAAAAAGAATTAAATGGTCAAAAAGCCGAAATATATTGATGGGTATTTTTAAAATGAAAGCGATTTGATTGATCGAATATATTTCGCGCTATTGCGACAATGCCGCGTCGATGTGGCGACAATTTCATTGCAGCGGCATTGCCGTTTCCTTTCGGAAAACGGGACAAGATCACGCGAGGCCCGCCGCACGGGGCTTGGCGCGCGGTGCGGCGATTTATTTCGCATCCGCACAGGCGGGTCTGGTGAATGCTGAATTTTTTTGAATTATTTTCGCTTTTTGTGGAACGATTTTTCTTCATGAATGTACGGCATGATCCAGTCGGATTCACCCGACCGGAGGAATTGCTTTGCCGTTTCCGATTCCCGACCGCCGTATGCGCAGGACGCTGGCGCTCGCAGCACTCAGTGCGTTCGTTTGCACCTCTTCGGTACAGACCCTCGCCGCGCCGCAACTCAATGTAACGACATCGTGGATCGGCAACACGTTTGGCAATGGCCAAGGGACGTGGACGCAGATCAACATCACCGCCATCGCCGTGACGCCGGAGGGCAAGGTCTACACCGACGCCCCCTGGGACGAGAGCGGCGCTGAAATCAGCGCGTATCAGGACGGCAAGATGCTGGGCTTTGCCGGCGGCACCCATGGTTGGGGCGGATACGGCGGCAACGCCGTGGCCGTGAATAGCCGCTTTCTGTACGCGGCCGTGGCGGTGGGCAATGAACGCGGGCATCTGATCGGACCAGGTATCTGGCCCGAAAAGGGGCGCCAGTGGTTCGGCGTCACGCGCCGTCCGATCGATGAACCGAAGCGCGCGGCGGCCTTCCAGCCTTCGCCGGATCCGACCAATCCGCACGCGCAACTCGCGGGCGCATTCCTCAAGATCGCTGACCTGCCGGCTGTTTCGCATCCCGATCTGGGCGCGCCTGCCGATGTAGGCGGACTCGCGGCCACCGATTCGCTGCTTTACGTGAGCCACACCACGGCGAATCGCATCGAGGTGTACGACGCGAACGCCATGCAGCGCAAGTCGCAATTCGACGTGCACGAGCCGGGCAAGATCGCGATTGCGGGCGACGGCTCGCTGTGGGTGATCACGGGCAGCGTGACCGATTCGAAGCCGCGCATCGCGCACTATTCCGCCGAGGGCAAGTTGCTCTCGAACACGATCGAGCTGCCCGCCGATTCGGTGCCCGTGGACGTGGCCGTGGATCCTTCGCAGCGCGTTCTGGTGGCGGACAATGGCCCGCGCCAGCAGATCCTCATCTACTCGCGTGAGGGCGGTGGCTACAAGCAGAGCGGCACGCTCGGCGAGCGCGGCGGCATTTTCTCGGGCCCGTCGAACGTTGTGGGCCGGCCGGGGCCGGGCCGTTTCAACGGTCTGACCGGCGTGGGCACGGATGCGAAGGGCAACATCTACGTGTCGACCAACGGTATCGGCCCGCGCCACGGCACCATCGGCGCGGGGTTGGGCGCGACGCTCGAAAGCTATACGCCTGCCGGCAAGCGCCTCTGGAACGTGGAAGGACTGCTGTTCGTGGACGGCGCATGGGTGGACCCTTCGCGGCCCAACAGCGTTTATACCGGCAACAAGCGCTTCGAACTCGATCTGTCGAAGCCGCCGGGGCAGGACTGGAAATACGTAGGGTTCCTGTCTAATCGCTTCAAGTATCCGCAGGACCCGGTGTTTAACGGCGACATGTGGCCGGGCTTGCCCACCGCACGCGAGTTGAACGGTCACACGTTCCTCTATCTCACCGACATGTATGCGGATCACCTGAAGATCTACCGCTTCGATCCGCAGCGTGACGGCGAGACCGCGATTCCATCGGGCTTCATCGCGGGGCGCGCGCGGCCCGTGCAAAAAGTGCCGAATGCACCGCCGGGCGGCGACTGGATCTGGCGCGACGCCAACGGCAACGGTGCGTTCGACGCCAACGAATTCACCCGCTATCCGGGTCCCGGTCACCTGGCCGGCGGCTGGGGCTGGTGGATCGATACGCGCGGCGACATCTGGCGCGCGCGCGACAACAAGGGCATCACGCGCTTCCGCTTTGGCGGCATCGACGCGAAGGGCAACCCGATCTACTCGTACGACAAGGCTGATCAGTACCCGATGCCCGCGCCGTTTACCGAGGTGCATCGCGCGATCTACGACCCGAAGACCGACTCGCTCTACGTGGCGGGCTACACCGCCGACGCGCCGCACGATCCGGGCTTCGTGAAGGAAGCGGGCCGCGTGCTGGTGCGCTACGACAAGTGGTCGAGCGGCAACCCGCAGCAGGCCTGGCTGCTGCATCTGCCCTGGGACCCCAAGGCCAAGCCGCCGGTCACGCCGGCGGGCGTCACCGTGGAAGGGCAGTACGTATTCATGGTTGAGCCCGCGGGCAACGTCCACGTTTTCGACAAGGACAGCGCGAAGGAGATCGGGACCTTCGGTCCAGGCCCGGAAGTCGGCAATACCTCGGGCTGGGTGGACGTGCCCTTCGGCATTACCGCGAACCGTCAGCCCAATGGCGAATACCTGATCTTCGTTGAAGAAGACGCGCGCGGCAAAGTGATGATGTACCGCTGGAAGCCGGCCTGAGGGTCGCCCGCGGACTGAGCATTGCAAGCCGCGCCGCACGCTACGGAATACATATGGATAAGGGAATACTGCGCAACGTCGCGATCAATTTGTTTGGCCTCGTGCTGCCGACCTTCGTGTCGCTGGTCACGGTGCCGCCGTACATCAAGATGCTCGGCGTCGACCGCTACGGCGTGATCGCGCTCGTGTGGACGCTGATCGGCTATTTCAGCGTGCTCGATCTGGGCATGAGCATGGCCGCGCAGAACCAGATTTCGAAGGCCTATGCATCGAAGGACGCCGAAGCCTGCGAGCGCGTGTTCTGGAGCGCGTTCTGGCTCAACTTCATCACCGGCGCGGTGGGCGGGCTCTTGATCTACTCGGGCGGCGCGCTCTATACCGCGTACTTCACGCACGTGACGCCCGAGCTGCGCCACGAGGTCTATCTCGCGCTGCCGTGGCTCGCGGTGGCGATTCCCATCGCGAATGTCTCGTGGGTGTTCGCGGGCGCGATCAACGGCGCGGAACGCTTTGGCATCTACAACACGAACCAGACGCTGGGCACGTTCCTGTTCCAGCTGCTGCCGCTCGGCGCGGCATGGGCGATTGCGCCGAACCTGCAAACCGTGATTGCCGCCGCCGTGCTGGCGCGCCTGCTGGCGGGCCTGCTGCTCGGGCGCGCCGCGCTGCGCGTGCTCGGCATCAAGCACGTGCGCGGGCCGCGCTTCGACACCTCGAAGGCGCTGTTCAATTTCGGCGGCTGGATGCTGGTTTCCAGCCTCACGATGACGGTTGCCGATTCGCTCGACCGCATGATGCTGGGCGCGGGCATGGGCGCGCGTTTCGTCACCTATTACACGGTGCCGCAGAACCTCGTGACGCGCCTGAACCTGGTGCCCAACGCGCTCGGGCGCACGCTGTTTCCGCGTCTTTCCGCGCTGCACCGCGAGCATGCCGATGAAATCGCGGCGCAGTCGCTGCAGTTTCTCAACGCGGTTTTCACGCCGGTCGCGATTGGCGCGATCGTGGTGCTCGAGCCCTTCCTGCGCGTGTGGGTGGGCCCCGTTATCGCCGGGCATGGCGCGCCGGTCGGCCGCTTCCTGATCGTCGCCGTCTGGCTGATCGGGCAGGCGGGCGTCACGCGCATCCTGATCCAGTCGCAGAACAATCCGGCCGCCGCCGCGCGCGTGGGTCTTGTCGAACTGCCGCTTTACGCCGGCCTGCTGTGGCTGGGCATTTCGCGTTTCGGCCTGCCCGGCGCCGCTGCGGCGGTGCTGTTCCGCGCGCTCTTCGATTACGTCGTGTTGCTGTGGCTCTCGCGTATTCACAGCCGCACGATCGTAGTCGACATGTTCGCACACCTGAGCTTTCTGGCCGCCGCGCTCGCGATTGCGTGGTGGCTGCCCGACGCGATCTATGCGATCGGCGCGGGCGTCGTGCTGGCGCTGGCCAACTGCGTGTGGTCGGTGGCGACCACGCCGCTGCTGCGCGGCTACGCCCGCTCTCTCCTGTTTCGTCTGAACCTACGGAAAAGCGCATGAGTCACGAATTGATCGACGAAGTGGCGCCGTCCGAAAGCGCTGCCGCGCCCGTTCAACGGCGCAATACCCACACCGATATCCACGCCGATGTCCACGCCGATGTCCACGCCGATGTCCACGCCGATGTCCACGCCGATGTCCGCAGCGAATCCACGGCCACCGCGCCGCGGCCGCCGTACGAAGCGAGCTCCGTGCGTCACGTGCATCCGACGCGTGCCGCGAACCGCAAGCCGCGCGTGGCCATCGTGCACGACTGGCTCGTTACCTACGCGGGCGCAGAGCGCGTGCTCGAGCAGATCATCGATTGCTTCCCCGACGCGGACCTGTTCTCGGTGGTCGATTTCGTCGAGGAAAAGGACCGCAAGTTCCTGCGCGGCAAGCGCGCGACCACCTCGTTCATTCAGCGCCTGCCGAAGGCGCGCACGAAGTACCGCGCGTATCTGCCATTCATGCCGCTCGCGATCGAGCAGCTCGACGTTTCGGGCTACGACGTGGTCATTTCGAGCTCGCATGCGGTGGCCAAGGGCGTGCTGACCGGCCCCGACCAGTTTCACATCAGCTACGTGCATTCGCCGATCCGCTACGCGTGGGATCTCCAGCACCAGTATCTGCAGGAGTCGCAACTCACGCGCGGGCCGAAGTCGATGCTCGCGCGCCTGATTCTTCACTACATCCGCAACTGGGACGTGCGCACGGCCAATTCGGTCGATCAGTTCGTGGCGAACTCGTCGTTCATCGCGCGGCGCATTCACAAGGTGTATCAGCGCGAGGCCGAGGTGGTGTATCCGCCCGTCGACGTCGATTCGTTCGAACTCGAGACGAGCAAGGAAGATTTTTATCTGACCGCTTCGCGGCTCGTGCCGTACAAGAAGATCGACCTCATCGTGGAGGCGTTCTCGCGCATGCCGGGCAAGCGCCTCGTGGTGATCGGCGACGGTCCCGACATGCAGAAGGTGCGTGCGAAAGCCGGCCCGAATGTCGAGGTGATGGGCTATCAGCCGTTCTCGGTGCTGCACGATCGCATGCGCCGCGCGAAGGCATTTGTATTCGCGGCTGAAGAGGACTTCGGCATCTCGGTCGTGGAAGCGCAGGCGTGCGGCACACCCGTGATCGCCTACGGCAAGGGCGGGGCGCTCGAAACCGTGCGCGATTCGGGTCCGCACCCCACGGGGCTGTTCTTCGAGGAGCAGCGCGCCGAGTCCATCATCGCGGCGGTCGAGTCGTTCGAGCGCGATCCGAAGCGCTTTCGCGCCGAGGATTGCCGCGCCAATGCCGAGCAGTTTTCCGCGACGCATTTCCGCGAGCAATTCTTCGCGCGTGTGGCGCGGGCCGTGCCGGCTATCGCCGAGGTCGGGCTGCCGCGCGCTCGCGCGCCGAAAGTTTCCGATACGCACGGGACGTCCAGTGCGGGCGGTGACGATGACGAAGGCGGACACCCCGCGACCCAAAACGCGCCCCGTGTGCTGGCGATCGACCAGAGCGGCGTGCTGGGCGGCGCGGAGCTTTCGCTGCTGGAAGTGGTGAAGGGGCTGCGGGCGCGCATCGAAGTGCTGCTGTTCAACGACGGGCCGTTTCGCGAAGCGCTGGACGCCGCGGGCGCGCGCGTGGACGTGCTCGATTCGGGCGCGCTGCGCAACGTGCGCCGCGATGGCGGCGCGGTGCCGAAACTTGGCGTGCTGGCGGGCATTGCCGCGCTGGTGCGCGAGACGCGTCGCCGCGCGCGTGGCGCCGACGTGCTCTACGCAAACACGCAGCGCGCGATGGTGATCGGCGTGCTGGCAGGCAAGCTCGCGCGCAAGCCGGTGGTCTGGCATCTGCGCGATATCGTGAGCGACGAGCATTTCGGGCGCGTGCAGCGCGCCGTCATCAAGGGCTGCGCGAAACTCGGCCTCGCGCATGTGATCGCGAACTCGCACGCTTCGGCGCAGGTGTTTTCGGAACTCACGAACTTCGACTCGCGGCGCATCGACGTCGTGCACAACGGCGTGGACGAGTCGCCGTTCCGCGCGCTCGCGCGCGTGCCGCAGGCGCAGTTGCGCGCCCAGATCGGTCTGCCGGAGGACGCGTTTCTGGTGGGCGCGTTCAGCCGGCTCGCCCGCTGGAAGGGGCAGCACGTGCTGCTCGAGGCGCTGCTGCTCGAGCCGCGCGCGCATGCCGTGTTCGTCGGCGCGCCGTTGTTCGGCGAAGACGCCTACGCGCAGGAATTGCGCGAATTCGTGGCCGCGCGCGGGCTTGCGGACCGTGTCCATTTTCTCGGCTTCCGGCACGACATCGCGGCCTGCATGCGCGCGATGGACGTGATCGCGCATACCTCGATCACGCCGGAGCCGTTTGGGCGCGTGGTGGTGGAAGGCATGCTCGCGCAGCGGCCCGTGGTGGCTTCGCGCGACGGTGGCGTGAAGGAGATCGTCGAGCATGGCAAGAGCGGCTTGCTCTGTACGCCGGGCGACGCGCAGGAGCTTGCGCGCACCATTTCCGCTCTGTGCGATGACGAAACATTGCGCGAACGGCTCGCGGAAAATGGGCTTGCTGTGGCGCGTGAGCGCTTTGGCAAGGAGCAGTACGTGGAAGCGGTTGGGCGCGTGCTGGATGGAGTGGTAATGCGCGCGCGATAGGGCTTCGCGAAAGAGGTGCAGGGCCGTTGAAGCACGACGGCGAGGGCGGGGCCATGCAAGTGGCCCCGCTTTTTCTTGATGGGGGCGTCGCGGATTTCAGGGAGACCGATTGCGATCAGGCTGCGGTCGCCCTGGAAGGCCGGTCGACGGGGCGCTCAAGATCGTCGACAATTGCGTTTTCATTCGGCGGCTCATCATGGACTACATTTCGACATTGCTTACGCTTGCCGGGGTGCTACTGCTGAGCGTGGCCAGTCCAGGTCCTAACTTTGTGATCGTGACATCCAGCGCTGCGGTATCACGGCGTGCCGGCATGGCGACCGGGATCGGGCTTGCTGCGGCCTCGGGCACGTGGGCATTGATCGCTATCACCGGGCTCCGCCTTGTTTTCTCGCACACCACCTGGATCGAGGCGGCGCTGCGATTTGCGGGTGCGGTCTATCTGATCTGGCTCGGCATCAAAATGATTCGGACCGCGCGCCAACCGTTACCCGATCAGGACAGGTCCACCACTTCAGATTGGAGCGCCGCGAAAAAGGGCTATCTGGTGAGCATGACAAACCCGAAATCCGTTGCGTTCTACGGGAGTGTGTTTGCGCTGCTGGTACCCGCGCACGCGCCCACATGGCTGGGCGTAGCGGTGGTAGGCCTTGCGGTTGGCATCTCCTGCGGCTGGTACTGCGCCATGGCCCTGCTCGCGTCCCACCCCGCCATCAGGCTGACACTGATTCGCCGCAAAGCGGTGCTCGACTCCACGGCCGGCGTGGTGTTGGTGGCGCTTGGCAGCCGCATGCTCGTCACGCGCTAAGCGTCGTATCCGAAGGCACACTTCCTCCGCCCCTCACGCCGCCCGCTTGCGCAACCGCGCAGCAACATTAAGCGCCGGCAACTCAAAGAGCCGATAAAACACCCACGCAATGGGCAGCACGGCGAGCGTGAAGCCGAACGAAGCCCAGATCGAGGTCTGCAGGGTCGAACGGAACAGCAGCGAGCCGAGCAGCACGAACAGCGGCAGGTGGATCAGGTAGAGCGAATAGCTGAACGCGCCGAGCTTCGAAAACGCCTGCATGATCACGCCGCCGGTAGCGGGCGGCCGCGCGAGCGCCTTCACGAGATAGCACGCGAAAGAGCAGGCCCAGAGCTGAAATGCGCCGTACTGCCCGAAGTGAAACGCCACGCAACCGGCCACCGCGAAAAGCGCCGAGGCCACATAGGCGAAGCGAAAACCCTCCGAGCCACGCAGACGCGCTTCGGCAATCCACGCGCCGAGCATCCACGAGAACCAGTACGACGTGAAGAGAACGATGTCGTGCCGTGCGAGCGTGAGCGCGGAAACCACGTTGATGGCGGCAATGCCGAGGAGCACCGTATTGAACCCGACGCGGCGCCGCACGGCGAAAAGCAGCGGATAGAGCAGATAAAACTGCACTTCGAGCGAGAGCGTCCAGAGCGCGCCGTTCGAGCCGTAGGTCGGGCCCGCCACGCCTTGCAGCGAGAACAGATTGACGAGGAACGCGCGCGGCCCGATATCGAGAATCTTGTGGCTCACGGGCGTCATCGTGAGGCTGAACGAATCGGCCACGAAGGTGAGCACGAGCGCGGCAAGCAGCACCGGATAGATCCGCACGAGGCGGCGCAGCCAGAATTGTCCGGCGTCGAGCCGGAAATCGGGGTTTTTCAGCAGACGCGCCGCGCCGCTACGGTGAATGCAATAGCCGCTGATGACGAAAAAGATCGGCACGCCGGCCGATCCCCATGCGACGGGAAATGTGAGCCACGCGGCAATCGTACCGGGGTTCGCGAGGCTCGCGTGGATCTGGTGGAAGGCGCCCATGCCGATCCAGGTGACCTGGCGGCAATGGAAATACGCAACCAGCAGGGCGGCGAAGCCGCGCAGCGCGTCGATCAGGTGATCGCTTGCGATGCTGGCCGCTGCGGGCCGCGCGGCGGCGGGCATGGCGGTTGCTCGGGGCAGGACGGTTTCGAGTGCGGGATCGCTCATTGGGGGGGCGTGCGTGATGATGGGAGGCTACCCGGCGATCATAGGAGTCTCGCGCGAGGAAATTATGCGAAAGTTTTTCAAAAAGTATTCAGGGCAATTATTTGCAATAGCGGGCGATGGCGTAAAAAATCCGTAATTTCGCCGAAATCGAAAAATAAAATCTTGTAACGCGAAAGCGATTTATTTGTGTGATTTGAAATGCTAATTTGATGGGGATCGCCTTAGGTCGATGGAGATTTCGATGAACCTGCATTTGCTGGCCGGCATTGCCGTGCTGTTGATTCTCGTCGCGGTGTCGGCGTATCGCGAGGCGCTTCGCAATGAGCCTATCCGGCGTTCGCGCACGCAAACGGGCGGCTTGCCGCCCGCCGACGAAGTCGAGTAGACTGCGCGGCCATGCAATATCTGAATTGCGTCGCCATATAGCGCCACGATTGCAAGTCAGCTTGAAACCTGCTTGCTTGCCATTTGGAAATAATGGGAAACCGGATCAGGAAATTCATGCCGATTATCCGGGGCGCATGGCAATCAATCAGGCAATAATTTCCGCTGGTCTGCTTGACCTTCACAATCGGAATTTCGTCCAATTTTTTTCGTGCTGGACGGACCCGACCCTTTTGAAAATAAAAACTACCCCATAGACCCCTCGGGGACGCCGGCTTGCCTTGCTGCGAGACCGTTACTCAAACGATCGAAGTGGGAATGAACATCATGCTCAAAGTTACCAAAGCGGTATTTCCTGTTGCGGGTCTCGGTACGCGCTTCTTGCCTGCCACCAAGGCCAGCCCCAAGGAGATGCTGCCGATCGTCGACAAGCCGCTCATTCAATACGCGGTGGAAGAGGCGATTGCTGCGGGAATCACCGAAATGATTTTCGTGACCGGCCGCAGCAAGCGCGCGATCGAAGATCATTTCGACAAGTCGTACGAGATCGAAGCCGAGCTCGAAGCGCGCAACAAGCAGAAGCTGCTCGATCTGGTGCGCAGCATCAAGCCGGCCAACGTGGACTGCTTCTACGTGCGCCAGGCTGAAGCGCTGGGCCTCGGCCACGCGGTCATGTGCGCCGAAAAGCTCGTGGGCGGCCAGCCGTTCGCCGTGATTCTCGCCGACGACTTGCTTTATAGCCCCAAGCCGGTCATGAGGCAGCTTGTGGACACCTTCAACCACTATCACAGCTCGATCGTGGGCGTGGAATCGATCGCGCGCGAAAACAGCGCCTCGTATGGCATCGTCGATGGCCGCGAGTGGGAAGAAGACGTGTTCAAGCTTTCGGGCATCGTGGAAAAGCCCGCGCCGGAAGTCGCGCCGTCGAATCTCGGCGTGGTTGGCCGCTATGTGCTGATGCCGACGATCTTCAATCACCTGCGTGCACTCAAGCCGGGCGCGGGCGGCGAGCTTCAGCTCACCGATGCGCTGCAATCGCTCCTCACGGAAGAGCAGGTGCTCGCGTATCGCTACATGGGCACGCGTTTCGATTGCGGCAGCAAGATCGGCTATCTGAAGGCCACCGTTGAATTCGCGCTGCGCCACCCCGAGGTGAAGGACGAGTTCGAGGCCTATTTGCAGAATCATCTGCCGCTGGCACTGGCCGCGGCCGCCTGAACCCTGCCTGGCTTGACGTTAGCTATCCTTAGAAAAAGCACGCTGTGCGCCGAGGCGCACAGCGTGCTTTTTTCGCATGTTTGCGCGGGTTAGCACGCTTTCCGGTCCCGCTGCGAGGAAATGCCGCATCACCACGGGAGTGCCGGCGCATATAAGATGCAATTAAAATACATCTTTGTGCCGGAGAGCGAACATGAATCTGTACCAGATCGGAGAGCCGCCGGCGCGTGCGCCGCGTGGCTTCGCATTGTGGGCGCTCGGCTTTCGCCCGTTTTACCTGGGCGGCGCGCTCTTCGGCAGTGCGGCCATGCTGGCCTGGCTGGCGGAGCTCGGCGGGCATCCGCTGCCGAATCTACATCCGTATTTGCCGGGCATGCTCTGGCATGTCCATGAAATGATCTTCGGTTTCGCCGCCGCAATCGTGGCCGGTTTTCTGCTGACCGCGGTACGCGCATGGACGGCCATTACGCCAGCGCAGGGCAAGTCGCTCGCGGCGTTGTGGCTGTTGTGGCTCGCCGGGCGCTTGGCGGTGGGGTATGCGCCGCCGGTGGTTGCCACGGTTGTCGATGTGGCGTTTTTGCCGGTTTGCGCGCTGGTGTTGCTGCGCGTGCTCGTGCATGCGAAGAACCGCCACAACATCTTTCTGCCCGTTGCGTTGGGGTTGCTTGCGCTGACCAACCTGGCCTTTCATCTGGCTGCAATCCTGGAGCGTCCCGACTGGGCCCTGCATAGCGCGTATATCGCGGTCGGATTGCTGGTGATGTTCGTCACGATCATCGGCGGGCGCATCATTCCGTCTTTTACCGTGAACGCCGTTCCTGGTTATGCCTTCCGGCGCTGGCGTTTTGTCGAAGCAGCCGTGCTGCCGTTGACCGCGCTTGCGTTCGTGCTCGACGGCTTCGGCGCGCCGGGGCCCGCGATTGCAGTCGCCGCCGCACTCGCCGCGTGTGCGCAAGGCGTGCGCATCTTTGGCTGGCGTTCGTGGCGCGTCGGCAATCGTCCCATTCTTGCCATCCTGCACATCGCCTATGCGTGGATACCGCTCGGCTTTGCGATGCTCGCGCTCGCGGCGCTGGGTCTCGTCGGGCATTCGCTGGCGATTCATGCGTTCACGGTGGGCGCGGTCGGCTGCGCCATCGTGGCGATGATCACGCGCACCGCGCGCGGCCATACCGGCCGGCCGCTGAAAACGGGACGCGCCGAGCACATTTGTTACGGCTTGCTCGTGCTTGCCGCGATCTTGCGCGTGCTGGTTCCCGCGCTGTGGCCGCAGCAGATGCTGGTGGCTATCGAAATTTCAGGTGTTTGCTGGATCGCTGCGTTTGCCGTGTATTGCGGACGCTACGCAGGCTGGCTCTGGAGTCCGCGTCTTGATGGTAAGGAAGGCTAAGGAAGTTCGCTTGAACGAGAATAGACTGATCATGGCGCGCCTATCCCGAGCGATGGGCATGGGCACGCGGCATGCTGGGCGAAACGCTTTCACATGCGCGCCGCATGTGCGTGCGACTCTCCCCGGAGGATGCGTGATGCATCGGTAACCCCGGCATGGGCGTTGGCGATGCGCGCGGCGCGTGGAACTCGCATAATCGATTGCGTGTCCGAACGCGAACGATTACGTGTTCATCGAGGAGATCCACCCATGACCAGGCATCCCGTATCAGATTCCGGCGCAGGCAATGAACATCCGGTGCCCACCGGCGCGCAATGCGTTGGTGCTTGCGATCCCACGGAACATTTCAACGTCGTCGTGATCGTGCGCCGCCAGTCCGAGCGCGCCTTTCGCGAACTGGTCGAACGGATCGCGGCGGGTGCGCCCGGCGCGCAGCCGATTTCCCGCGAGCAATACGAGCAGCGCTTCAGCGCCGATGCCGCCGACGTCGCGCGCGTGGAGGCATTCGCGAAGACGCATGGGCTCGCGGTCGTGAAGGCCGATCGCGATACGCGCCGTGTCGTGCTGTCCGGGACCGTGCAGCAGTACAACGCGGCGTTCGGCGTGGACTTGCAGCGCTTCGAGCATCAGGTCGGCGCGCTCAAGCAGCACTTTCGCCAGCCCACCGGCCCCGTGCATCTTCCCGATGACCTGCATGAGGTGGTCACGGCCGTTGTCGGTCTCGACAGCCGCGCCAAGGTGCAGCCGCATTTCCGCATTGAATCCCAAACGCCCGCGACGACTCCCGCGAAAACCGCGCAACCGGCCGACGGCGCGGTGCATGCGCCGATCCGCGCCGCGCGCGCGGTGAGCCGCTCGTTCACGCCGCTGCAACTCGCCGAGCTTTACGATTTTCCGGCCGGCGACGGCAAGGGCCAATGCATCGCGCTGATCGAAATGGGCGGCGGCTATGCGCAATCCGACCTCGACGCGTATTTCAGCGCGCTGGGCTTGACGCCGCCGCGCGTGGAAGCCGTGTCGGTGGATCAGGCGACCAACGCGCCGAGCGGCGACCCCAATGGACCCGATGCCGAGGTCACGCTCGACGTGGAGATTGCCGGCGCGCTCGCACCCGGGGCGCTGATTGCCGTCTACTTCGCGCCGAACAGCGAAGCCGGTTTCGTCGATGCTGTGAGCGCGGCCTTGCACGACAGCCAGCGCAAGGCCTCGGTCATTTCGATTAGTTGGGGCGCGCCTGAATCGGTCTGGTCGCAGCAGACGCTGGGCGCGCTCAACGACGCATTGCAAACGGCCGTGGCGCTGGGCGTGACGGTGTGCTGTGCGTCGGGCGACAGCGGCTCTTCGGACGGCGTGGCCGATGGCGCGGACCACGTCGACTTTCCCGCGTCCAGCCCCTATGCGCTCGGTTGCGGCGGCACGCAGCTCACTGCCGCGAACGGTCAGATCACGCGTGAGACGGTATGGAGCAGTGGCTCGAATGGCGCGACCGGCGGCGGCGTGAGCGCGACCTTCGCGCTGCCGGCGTGGCAGAAGGGCTTGACGGTCGCGCGCGCCAGCGGGACGGCACTCGCGCTCGCGCAACGCGGCGTGCCCGACGTGGCCGCCGACGCAGACCCCGCCACCGGCTACGAGGTGCATATCGGCGGGATGGACACCGTGGTCGGCGGCACGAGCGCCGTCGCGCCGCTCTGGGCCGCGCTGATCGCGCGCATCAACGCGGGTAGTGGCAAGGCTGCAGGCTTCATCAACGCGAAGCTTTACGCGCAGCCTGGCGCGTTCAACGACATTACGAGCGGCAGCAACGGCGACTACTCGGCACGGCCCGGCTGGGACGCATGCACGGGGCTGGGCACGCCTGTGGGCATCCGGGTGGCGGCTGCGCTCGGCTCGGCGTAGCATCGACGTTCCACGGGCAAGGAGACGATATGAACGACAAGACTCAGTCCAACGGCGGTAAAAGCAAGCCGGCTGCGAGCGGCAAAAAAAGCAAAAGCGGCAATGGCAAGCACCGCAGCCCGAACGACCAGCCGTGCTTCGATCCCACTGCCTATGGCAACGGTCCCGACGACTTCGTGACCGACATGACCGAGAACGCCGCGATCACGCATCATGCGATCCAGATCGGCGGCGCGGCGATTGCCTATACCGCAACCGCGGGCCATCTCGTCACGGTCGACCCGAGCAGTTCGCAGCCCAACGCGAAGATCTTCTACGTGGCGTTCACGAAGGACGGCGTGCAGGCGCAGGACCGCGCCGTCACGTTCTTCTACAACGGCGGACCGGGTTCTTCCTCGGTGTTCGTGCTGCTCGGCTCGTTCGCGCCCAAGCGCATCAAGACCTCGATGCCGGGCTTTACGCCGCCCGCGCCGTACACGCTCGAAGACAACCCGGACAGCCTGCTCGACAAGAGCGACCTGGTGTTCATCAATCCGGTGGGCACGGGCTATTCGGCGGCCATCGCGCCGCATCACAACCGCGACTTCTGGGGCGTGGACCAGGACGCCGAGTCGCTCAAGCAGTTCATCAAGCGCTACCTGAGCGCGAACGACCGCTGGAATTCCCCGAAGTTTCTTTTCGGAGAGTCGTATGGCACGGCGCGCAGCTGCGTGCTCGCGTATCGCCTTCACGAAGACGGCGTGGACCTGAATGGCATCACTTTGCAGTCTTCCATCCTGGACTACACGCAAAGCGGCAATCCGGTGGGCGCGCTGCCCACCGCGGCGGCCGACGCCTGGTACCACAAGCGATTGAGCGTGAAGCCCGCGCCCAAGGACCTGCAGACGTTCGTGGCCCAGGTCGCGCAGTTCTCACGCACGGACTACCGCGTGGCGCTGGAAAAATTCCCCGATCCGAAAAACTCGGCGATTCCCGCCGCGCTCAAGAAACTTTCGCAATTCACGGGCATCGACACGCAGACGCTCGAAGCGTGGAATCTCGACATCGCCGCCTACGACAGCCGGGGCAACTCGCTGTTTCTCACCACGCTGCTCAAGGACAAGGGCGTGGCGCTCGGCTCGTACGACGGCCGCGTGAGCGCGATCGACACGGGCATTGCCGGCAACATCGACCCGAATGCGGGCGGCAACGACCCCACCATGACGGCGGTGAGCGGCGTGTACACGGCCATGTGGAACAGCTATCTGAACGAGACGCTCAAGTTCCGCACCAACTCGTCGTTCACGGACCTCAACGACCAGGCGTTCAAGAACTGGGACTTCAGCCACATCGACCCGACGGGTGCGCAAAAGGGCGTCGACGCGCAGGGCAATATCGTGCTCTACACGGCCGGCGATCTGGCCGCGGTGATGGCGCTGAATCCGGATTTGCGCGTGCTGTCGGCGAACGGCTTTTACGATTTCGTCACGCCGTTCTACCAGACCGTGATCGATCTGCAAATGATGCCGCTCGTGGACCAGAAGGTGCGCAACAACCTGAGCGCACGCTTTTATCCCTCGGGACACATGGTGTATCTCGACGGCGCTTCACGCACGGCGCTCAAGGCCGATCTTGCGAAGCTCTACCAGAGCGCGGCGGCAGACCGGCCGGCGATCGCCCGCATTCGTGCGTTGCAGCACGTAAAGACGATGGGCACGATGCACCACTGACGGGCGATGCAGGGGGCAGGGCCAGCGTGGCTAGTCCACGCGCCCTCGCGCCATGGCAGTGAGGCACGCGCGCGCATCGCCCTGCACGATGCGCGCCGCGCACGCGATCATGAGGTTTTTCGACAGGCCGAAATCCTCTACGAGAAAACCGCGCTCGCAGAGTCGGCCCTGTGCGCCCGGTTGCGAAGGCACACGCTCGATCAGTGTGCGGGTGTCGGCCGTGTAGGCCCAGATTTCCTTGCCCAATGCGGCGGCAAAGCCAATCTCGAATGCGGTGCCCGAGTCGGGCTCGCCCGGGCCGCGAAAATCGTTGACATTGGCCATCACGATGTCCGCGCTGCGGATCGCGTCGATATTGGCGCGGTAAATCCACGCGGCCTGGCGCGGACCGTCGAGATTCTCGGGCACTTGAACGTCGAGCGGATAAAGCCCTTCGAAGCCGAATTCGCTGCACGTGGCGACGAGATGGGCGCCGTGCGCGAGTGCGTCAGGGCGAAACACGTCGAAGCCGGCGAGATAGACGCGCGGGCGACGAGGCGAGGCGGCATGAGACATGGCTCCTCCATGCAATGTGTCCGATACGAAACTCGATTGACGATTCTAGCCAGGTGCCGGGCTAGACTGCAGATTCGAGATGCTTACACAAAGTTGACAGTGCCGATTGCGCGCCGCTACGATTATGCGCCTTGCGTGTGTTGCGTGGCGTGAGGCGTGACCGATAAGTTTCGAACCGGAAACGCTGGGTATAAGACCCGATTTTCGGCCGGTGCCGCTTGAAAGAGTTTGAGCCGCCCGCGCACACCACCCGACGAAGTGGAGACCATGAATACGATTACCAGCGGCCTTGCGAGCGCCGAACGACAAAATATCGAAGCACGGGCCTATGCGAAAGCCACCCTGCGCTTGCTGCCCTTTCTTTTTCTTTGCTACGTTGCCGCCTATCTGGACCGCGTAAACGTTGGCTTCGCCAAGCTGCAAATGCTGAGCGACCTGCAATTCAGCGAGACGGTTTACGGTCTTGGCGCGGGCATCTTTTTTATCGGCTATTTCTTCTTCGAAGTCCCAAGCAATATTCTTATGCACCGCGTGGGCGCGCGCAGGTGGATCGCGCGCATCATGCTCACGTGGGCGGTCATCTCGGCGGCCTCGCTGCTAGTGAAGACGCCCACCCAGTTCTACGTCGTGCGTTTCCTGCTGGGCGTGGCCGAAGCCGGCTTCTTTCCCGGCATCGTGCTCTATCTCACCTACTGGTTTCCCGCCGCGCGGCGCGGCCGCATGAACGCGCTCTTCATGATCGGCATTCCGGTTGCCGGCGTGTTCGGCGGCCCGCTTTCCGGGTGGATCCTCGCGGCCTTCGACGGCAAGGGCGGCTGGGCGAGCTGGCAATGGCTGTTCTTCATCGAGGCACTGCCTTCGCTCGTGCTGGGCGTAATCACGCTGTTCTATTTGCCCAACAGCATTCGCGCGGCGAAATGGCTGTCCAACGAAGAGCGCGCCGTGCTCGAGGAAAACATCGAGCACGATCAGGCCGGCAAGGGCCATGCGTCGATTGCCTCGGTGTTCGGCAATGGCCGCGTGTGGCTCATGTCCATCATTTATTTCTGCTGCATGATGGGCCTCTACGGCATCAGCTTCTATCTGCCCACGCTCATTAAGGCGAGCGGCGTGAAGGACGCGCTCGACGTGGGCCTGCTTACCGCCATTCCCTACGCCTGCGCCGTGGCCAGCATGCTGCTGGTGGCCAAAAGCGCGGACCGTCACGGCGAACGCCGCTGGCATTTCGCGATCGCCTCGCTTGCCTCCGCGCTCGGGCTTTACTTCAGCACGGTGTTCGGCCACAACGTGCCGCTCGCGATGCTTGCGCTGTCGGTTGGCGCCGCCGGCATGCTCGCGACCATGCCGGTCTTCTGGACCTGGCCGAGCGCGATCCTCGCAGGCGGCTCGGCTGCGGCGGCCATCGGCATGATCAATTCGATCGGCAACCTGGCGGGCTTCGTGAGCCCGACGATCATCGGCTGGATGAAGGACGTCACGCATAGCACCAACGCGGGCATGTACTGCGTGGTGGCGGCGATGATCCTCGGCGCGGCGCTCTCGCTGTTGCAGCCGAAAGAGATCGTCAACGGCTGAACCTGCGCATGCGCCGTGCATTGCGCTTGACTTCGCTTATCATCGAAACCGCATCGGAACGAGCATCGGGCAGGGGAGAGCGAGTCATGAACCGGTTCAAGCGTGGCGCGCAGCGGTGGGGTTGGGTGTGGCGCATCGGCCTGGTCAGCGCCGCAACGCTCGCGCTGCCGTTGTTGCTGGCGCAAGCGGCGCACGCCCAGGTGGCGCAACCCACGCTCGAAAAGATCCAGGCCGCGAACGCGATGGCGATCGGCTATCGCGAGACCTCCGTGCCGTTCTCGTATGTGGATGCGAACGGCAACGTGACCGGTTTTTCGCAGGACATCTGCAATCGTGTCATCGATGCCGTGAAGGCGAAAACGCATCGCCCGAAACTGGCAGTGCGCTTCGTTCCCGTGACTTCGCAGAACCGCATTCCGCTCGTGCAGAACGGCACCGTCGATCTCGAGTGCGGCGTCACCACCAATCTCCAGGCACGCCATAGCCAGGTGACGTTTTCCGATACGTTCTTCGTGGCCACCACGCGGCTGTTGACGCGCAAGGATTCCGGCATTCACGATTTTCCGGACCTCGCGGGCAAGACCGTGCTCACCAATCAGGGCACGACGTCCGAGCGCATCCTGCGTCGCATGAATCTCGAGAAGCATATGAACATGCAGGTGATCAGCGCGAAGGATTACCGGCAGGGGCGCGCGATACTCGAGTCGGGCCGCGCGGTTGCGTACATGATGGACGACGTGCTGCTCGCGGGCACGAGATCGTTGACCGAGCATCCATCGGACTGGGTGATTGTAGGCACGCCGCAATCCAGGGAAGCCTATGCATTCATGCTGCGCAACGGCGATCCGGCTTTCCAGCAGCTCGTGAACGACACGATGAGCGCCCTCATGAAAAGCGGCGAGATCGATGCGCTCTACACCAAGTGGTTCAACGAGCCGGTGCCGCCCAAAGGCGTGAACTTCGGTTTTCCGATGAGCGACACGCTGCGCGCGCTGTACGCGGCGCCGAACGATCGCGCGCTCGATTGACGCGTTGCTGCCGCACGGGCTTGCCGTTTGCGCGACAGACGCGAACAGGGGCTTTGCCGCTCGCCGCGCGGACGTGAGATGATTCCGGTCCCGGCGCGCAGGCCGCGTGCGGCGGCAAGCCCAGATTGGCAAGGCGCCGTGCTCAATGACCATGGCCCATGCGCGCGGCGAATCAATGAACGGGAGCGGACATGCAGGAAGCAGGCAATACGGTAGTGATCGTCGGGGCAGGGCATGCGGGTGGCAACGCGGCCGCGCTGCTGCGGCAGTATGGTTTCGAGGGGCGCATCGTACTGGTGGGCGAAGAACCGGTGCCGCCGTATCATCGGCCGCCGCTGAGCAAGACCTACCTGAAGGGCGAGCAGGAACTCGAGCGGCTCTGGCTCAAGCCGCGCCAGTTTTACGACGATCAGCGCATCGAGCTGAAGCTCGGCGCGAGCGCCCAGTCGCTCGATTGCGCGAACCACACGCTCGCACTCAGTGACGGCACCACGCTGCACTACAGCAAACTCATTCTTGCGACCGGCTCGACGCCGCGCGCGCTGCCGTTGCCGGGGCACGAGCTCACGGGCGTCATGGCGCTGCGCTCGCTCGCCGACGCCGACGTGCTGCGCGAGCGCGTGAAGCCCGGCGAGCGGCTCGTGGTGATCGGCGCGGGCTATATCGGCCTGGAGGCCGCCGCCGCAGCGCGCCAGCTGGGACACGAGGTGACCGTGCTGGAGGCCGCGCCGCGCGTGCTGGGACGCGTGACCGGCGAGACCGTTTCCACGTTCTATGAGAACGAACATCGTGCGCAAGGCGTCGATCTGCGCCTGAACGCGAAGATCGAGGCGTTCGTGGGCGAGCAGGGCAAGCTCACGGGCGTGAAGCTCGCAGACGGTGAGATCGTGCCGGCCACGCTCGCGCTGATCGGCATCGGCATTACGCCGAATGTCGCGCTCGCGCAGGCGGCGGGCATTGCGTGCGTCAACGGCATTCAGGTCGATGAGGACGCGCGCACCTCCGACGCCGACGTGTTCGCCATTGGCGACTGCGCGAGCCGGCCGCTTGCGCACTACAGCCGCACGGGGCGTCTCGAGAGCGTGCACAACGCCGTCGAGCAGGCGAAGCTCGCCGCCTCGGCCATCGTCGGCAAGGCCCGGCCCGCGTGCGATGCGCCGTGGTTCTGGTCCGATCAGTACGACCTCAAGCTGCAAACCGTGGGCCTGATCGAAGGCTATGACGAGACGGTCGTGCGCGGCGACCCGGCTGCGCGCCGCTTCGCGGTCTACTACCTGAAAAACGGCGCGCTGTTGGCGGTCGATGCGGTGAGCTCGATGCCGGATTTCCTGTTCGGCAAGAAGCTCGTGGGCTCGGGCAAGTCGCTCGACGTGGACGCGCTGCGCGATCCGGCCACGGACCTCGGCAAGTTCGCGGCGGCGGCGCTGGCATAACCGCTGGCATTGCGCCTCGGCAGAAATGCCAATGTCGTAACATGTTGCTTCGGGCCGGCCCACAGAGCCGGCCCGCACAGTGTTTCCTATCGGCAACAAGCAGTAACAAGCAGCAACAAACACCACCAGGCGACATGGCCGCATTTCTTACGCATCGACTCCGCCCCGGACCCTGCTCCTCTCCCGCTGTAATTTCCACCATGGCTCACGGAGGCCGCGTTTGAGCGCGCGTGAATTGCCCGCGGGGCTGATGCTCGTCCACGGCAACGAGCCTGAGCGGTTGCGCGACCTGATCGTGCAATGGATCAACCAGCACCCGATCGCGCCGCTCGAAAAGGAAATGTTGCTGGTGCAAAGCAACGGCATCGCGCAATGGCTCAAGCTTGCCTTTGCGGCCGACCCCGAGGACGGCGGCTGTGGCATTGCGGCCGCGCTCGAAATGTCGCTGCCGTCGCGCTTTCTCTGGGCGGTCTACCGCGCCGTGCTGGGCGAGGACGCGGTGCCGCCGGTTTCGCCGTTCGACAAGTCGCGCCTCGTCTGGCGTCTCATGCGCATGTTGCCCGCGCTGCTCGATACGCCCGGCTATGAGCCGCTCAAGCGCTTCATGGCGAACGACGAGGAGCAGCGCAAGTGTTTCCAGCTCGCGCAGCGCGTAGCCGATTTGTTCGACCAGTACCAGGTTTATCGCGCCGACTGGCTCGCTGCGTGGGCCGCGCACGACGACGTGGTGATCGACGCGCGCAACAACCGTGTGCCGCTGGCCGACGATGCGCGCTGGCAGGCCGCGCTCTGGCGGGCGCTGCTCGACGACGTGAGCGCGAGCGCGCCTCAAGGCAGCACGGCGGCGCTCACAGGCCGCGCCGCCGTGCATGAGCTTTTCATGCAGCGCGCGCAGGCATGGCAGGAAGGCGATACGCGCCCGCGGGGGCTGCCGCGCCGCCTCGTGGTGTTCGGCATTTCGAGCCTGCCGCGCCAGTCGCTCGAAGTGCTCGCGGCGCTCGCGCGCTGGAGCCAGGTGCTGCTGTGCGTGCACAACCCGTGCATGCATTATTGGGCCGATATCGTCGCCGACCAGGATCTGCTGCGCGCCCGGCACGCGCGCCAGCGCCGCCGTGCGGGCGCGCCCGCGGTGCTCGACGAATCACAACTGCATCTGCACGCGCAGCCTTTGCTGGCGGCGTGGGGCAAGCAGGGGCGCGACTTCATCGGCCTGCTCGATGAATACGACAGCGACGAAGCGCGCGAGACCTACGCGCCGCATTTCACGCGCATCGGCCAGCGCATCGATCTGTTCGATGGCGGCGATGCGCACACGCTGCTTCAGCAATTGCAGGACGACATTCGCGATTTGCGGCCGCTCACGGAAACGCGCGAGCATTGGCCCGCCGTCGATCCGCAAGTGGACGAGTCGATCCGTTTTCACGTCGCGCATAGCGCCCAGCGCGAAGTGGAGATCCTGCACGACCGGCTGCTCGCGGCGTTCGCGTCGGACCCGGCTTTGCGGCCGCGCGACGTGATCGTCATGGTGCCCGATATCGAGGTCTACACGCCGCATATTCAGGCCGTGTTCGGCCTCGTCGATAGCGACGACCCGCGCTATATCCCGTTCAGCATCGCGGACCGCGCGCAGCGCGCGTTCGATCCGCTGATCGGCGCGCTGGAAATGCTGCTCTCGCTGCCGCACGCGCGCGTGACGGTCAGCGACGTGCTCGACCTGCTAGAAGTGCCGACCGTGCGTGCGCGCTTCGACATCGAGGCCGAGGATGTGCCTACGCTGCGCAACTGGATCGATGGCGCGAACATTCGTTGGGGCCTGCACGGCGAGCAGCGCGCGAGCCTCGGGCTGCCCCCGGGCGAAGACGCGAGCGCGCCCAATAGCTGGGCCTTCGGGCTGCGGCGCATGCTGCTCGGCTATGCGGCGGGCGATCGCTCGGGCACGTGGCGCGGCATCGAGCCGTATGCGGAAATCGGCGGGCTCGATGCCGCGCTGCTCGGGCCGCTCACGCGTCTCGTCGATGCACTCGATCACGCATGGCGCACGCTGCGCGATCCGGCCAGCGTGGACGTCTGGTGCGAGCGCCTGCGCGCATTGATGGCCACGTTCTTTGCCGCTGACGAAGGCGAGGATGCCTATACGCTCGAACGTCTCGCGAGCGCGCTCGATACGTGGCGCGAAGCGTGTGACGAGGCCGCGCTCACGAATGCGTTGCCGCTTGCGATCGTTGCGGAGAACTGGCTCGGGCAGCTCGACGGCGGCGGCCTCGCGCAGCGCTTTTTCGCGGGCGCGGTAACGTTCGCGACGCTCATGCCGATGCGTGCGATTCCGTTTCGCTACGTCTGCCTGCTCGGCATGAACGACGGCGACTACCCGCGCAGCCGCACGCCGCTCGATTTCGACCTGATGCGGCGCGACTACCGGCCCGGGGACCGCTCGCGCCGCGAAGACGATCGTTATCTGTTTCTCGAAGCGCTACTTTCTGCACGCGATCATCTGCATATTTCGTGGGTGGGCCGCAGCGTGACCGATAACACGCCACGTCCGCCCTCGGTGCTCGTCGGCCAGTTGCGCGATCATCTGAAGACTGGCTGGCGGCTCGAGCACGACGAGGACGATGCGTCTCAAGCACCGCAGGCGCTGCTCGATGCGCTGACGATCGAGCATCGTCTGCAACCATTCAGCCCGGACTATTTCCCCGCTGACCAGAACAGCGCAACGCTCTATACCTATGCGCACGAATGGAGCCGTCCCGCACCGCTGGCCGGCGCGGCGCAGGCGGATGCGCCATTGCCCGCGTCCGAGCGCGATGAGCCGCTTTCCGTGCGTGAACTCGGCGAATTTCTGCGCGATCCGGTGCGCGCCTTCTTTCGTCAACGCTTGCGCGTGGGGCTCGAAATGCAGGACGAGGCGAGCGAGAATCACGAGCCCTTTGCAGTGGATGCCTTGCAGGCGTGGCAACTGCAGGACGAATTGATTCGCGCGCAGATGACGGCGCTGGAGCGCGGCGAGGAAGATCTCGAAGCCGTGGCGCGCGCGCGGCTCGATCGCATGCACCGCAGCGGCGATCTGGCGGCGGGCGGCTTCGGCGAGGTCATCGGCGAGGAATTGCTCGCACCGATGCAGGACCTGTTCGACGCATGGCGCAAGGCGCTCGCGCGCTGGCCCACGCCGCTTGCGCGCCAATACGAAATTCGTCTCGATGTGCAGATCGATGGCCGCGCGATAGTGCTTCAGGACTGGATTGACGACGTGCGCGAAGGCGAGGGCGGTGCACTGGGGCGCGTCATTCTCGATGCTGGAACGCTCGTGAAGGACAACAAATATCGCGGCGATCGTCTCGTCGCTTATTGGGTCGCGCATGTCGCCGCGCAACTCGCGGCGGGTGCGGTGACCACGGTGATCGTGAGCAAGGTGGGCGTGGTGGAGTTCGCGCCCGTCGCGCCGGAAGTCGCGCGCCCGTGGCTGCTCGCATTGCTCGCGGCCTGGGACGAAGGCGGGCGCAGGCCGTTGCCGCTTGCGGTGAAGACCGCGTTTGCGTGGCTGCGCAAGCTGCCGGCGGAATTCGATCCGGCGTCTTCAGCGGCGCCGCCAGAGGCGTGGGATGCTGCGCGCACGGCGTATGAGGGAGCCGTGCGTGTGACCGGCGAGCGTGATACCAACCCCTATCTGCGCAGGGCGTTTGCCGATTTCGATCGGCTCGCGGAAGACGATGAATTCGTTGCGCTGGCAACTTCATTGCTGATGCCGGTGCAGCGGGCCCCGCTTGCCTCGTCGAAGCCCGAGCGTGCCGCGCCGAATGTTGCCGATACCGCTGGAGAAGCCGAATGACCCCGCACGTGACCCCGCACATGACCCCGGCGGACGACATGGTTGCCGACGTGCTGGAGCCGTTGCGCTTTCCGCTTCATGGCAGCCGCCTGATCGAAGCGAGCGCGGGCACCGGCAAGACGTTCACGATTGCGATGCTGTACGTGCGGCTCGTGCTTGGTCACAGCGGGCAAGACGCAGACGCTGAACATGACGAAACGGCGGGCGCGCACGAGGGCATGCGCCCTTTGACGCCACCCGAGATTCTTGTGGTGACCTTCACGGACGCCGCCACGAAGGAGCTGCGCGAACGCATTCGCGCACGATTGATCGAAGCGGCCGAGTATTTTCGCGCGCTGCCCGAAGACATTGGGCTGCGTTCGCCCGGCAGCGATCTGTTGCACGATCTGCGTGTGGAGTACGCGCCCGAGCGGTGGCCCGCATGCGCGCGACGCCTCCAGCTCGCCGCCGAATGGATGGACGAGGCCGCCGTTTCTACGATCCACGGCTGGTGCAATCGCATGCTTAGTGAGCATGCGTTCGATAGCGACAGCCTTTTCTCGCAGACGCTGGAGACCGATCAGACCGAATTGCGGGCCGAGGTGGTGCGAGACTATTGGCGCACTTTCATGGCGGCGCTCGATGCGCAGGGCGCGGGGGAAGTGCGGGAATGGTTCGCGAGTCCCGATGACTTGCATGGCGCGATTCGCGGCTTGCTTGCGCACACGGATCTGCTGCCCGATGCGCCGGCGCCCGAGGTAGCATTGCGCGATGCCCGCGAGCGGGCCCAACAAGCGCTTGAAGCGCTCAAGGAACCGTGGCGTGCCGGCGTCGACGAAGCGCAGGCGCTGATCGCAGCAGCGCGCGCAAAGAAGCAGTTCGACGCGAAGAAGCTGAATACCCGGTACTGCGAAATGTGGTTCGAAAAGCTGCGTGAGTGGGCGAACGATCCGCTGAGCACTCATCCCGGCTTCAAGGACGATGCAGCAGTGTGGACGCGTCTCACGCCAGCCGGGCTTGCCGAAATCTGGAAGGACGGCGAGCCGCCCGCTCACGCGTGCTTCGCTGCGATGGCGACGTTGCGCGAGGCGCTCGCTGCTCGCCCCGAGGCGAAGCTGCCCATTCTGTGCCACGCCGCGCGCTGGATTGCGCAGCGCTTCGAGCAGGAAGAAGCCCGTCGTTCGCAAATGGGTTTCGACGACTTGCTCACGCGTTTGCTTGCCGCGTTGAAGAAGCCCAACGGGCCGCGTCTTGCCGAGATCATTCGCAAGCAATATCCGGTTGCGCTGATCGACGAGTTCCAGGACACCGATCCGGTGCAGTATCAGATCTTCGATTCGGTCTACGACATCGAAGCGAGTCGCAGCGAGACGGCCATCGTCTTGATCGGCGATCCCAAGCAAGCGATCTATGCGTTTCGCGGCGCCGATATTTATACCTACTTGCGCGCGCGGCGCGCGTGCGCGGGGCGTCTTTATACGTTGAAGAAGAATTTCCGCTCCACGCGCGCGATGGTCGATGCGGTGAACCGGTGCTTCGAAGCCGCGGAATCACGCCCGGAAGGCAGCGGTGCGTTTCTGTTTCGCGGCGCGCAAGGCGAGACGAATGCGTTGCCGTTCGTCGCGGCTCAGGCGCATGGCCGTGCCGACGAACTGGTTGCGGGCGACAGCGCACTCGCGGCGCTGAACATATGGTGGTTGCCGGCCCCGGAAGACGGCAAGCCGTTGAGCAAGACCGCGTATTTCGCCAGCATGGCTGCGAGCTGTGCGAGTGAAATGGTGCGTCTGCTCAATCTGGGCCAGGCGCAGGCAGCAGGCTTCGCAGGCGAGCATGGAATGAAGCCCTTGCGGCCCTCCGACATGGCCGTGCTCGTGAACAATCGCGACGAAGCGCGCGCGATTCGTGAGGCGCTCGCGCAGCGTGGCGTGCGCAGCGTTTATCTGTCCGATCGCGATTCCGTTTATCAAACGGCGCAGGCCGAGGAGTTGCGCTACTGGCTGGGCGCTTGCGCGGAACCCGACGACGGCCGCCTCGTGCGCAGCGCGCTCGCCACGGCTTCGCTCGGGCTCGTGTGGGGCGAGCTCGACGCGCTCGGCCGCGATGAAATCGCGTGGGAAGCGCGCGTGCTGCAATTCCGTGGCTATCGCGAGGTGTGGCGCAAGAAGGGCGTGCTGCCGATGCTGCGGCGTTTGCTCAACGACTTTCATGTGCCGCAGCGTTTGCTTGGGCTGAGCGCGGCTTCGGGCCTCAATGGCGAACGCGCGCTCACGAATCTGCTGCATCTGGCCGAACTGCTTCAGCAGGCCAGCACGCAGCTCGATGGCGAGCACGCACTGATTCGCTATCTCGACGAGCAGCGCGACGACGAAAGCGCAGGCGGTGGAGGCGACGCGCGCCAGCTGCGCCTCGAAAGCGATGCGGGACTCGTTCAGGTGGTGACGATCCACAAGTCGAAGGGGCTTGAATACCCGCTCGTGTTTTTGCCGTTCGCATGTGCGCATCGCGCCGTAAAGGACGACGACGTGCCGTTCAAATGGCACGATGAAAACGGCGATCTGCATGTCACGCTCGAAGCGGAACCACGCGTGCTCGTACAGGCCGACCGCGAGCGGCTTGGCGAGGATCTGCGCAAGCTGTACGTCGCGCTCACGCGTGCGCGTTACGCGACGTGGATCGGCTACGCCCCGGTGCAAAGCGTGGAAGCGAGCGCGTTCGGCTACCTCGTGGGGGGCGGGGCGGCGTTGCCGGCGGACCAGAGCGAGACACTGCTCGAAACATTGCGTGGATCGTGCGCGGACATTGCCGTGGCGCACGCGCCCGAGCCTGGCAACGAAATGTTCGCCCTGCAGGGACCGGACGCGGTGCGCGGGCGCGCCCGCATGTTCCCGCGCCGCGCACGCACGCCCTGGTGGGTCGCGAGCTATTCGAGCCTGAAGACGGTGGAGGGTGCACAAGATGCCTACGCGGCGCGCGTGGAAGAGGAGGCGCGCACGGCCCCTGACACGCGTGGCGAAGACGTGTTCCTCGAACTGCTGGGCGCAAGCGCGCCCATTGGCGAAGATGCCGAACTGGTCGTGACTGAGGCCAGCGCGATCGCACCGATGCACGGCTTTGAGCGTGGCGCGGATGCAGGCAGCTTCCTGCATGAACTGATGGAGTGGGTCGCGAACGAGGGCTTCGCGGAAATCGCGCTAGAGCCCGACACGGCGCGTTTGCGCGATATGATCGCGCGCCGTTGCAGCGTGCGCGGCTGGGATCGCTGGATCGACACGCTCACACAGTGGATGCTGGAATTCATCAGCATGCCTTTGCATTTGCCGCCGATCGACGGCGAGGCCGTGCCGCCCGTCCAGCTCTCGTCGCTCGACAAGCCGTCGTATATGGCCGAAATGGAGTTCTGGGTCGCGGTGCACAAGGTGGCCACGCAGGAACTCGATGCGTTGGTCACGGAAATGACACTCGACGGCGCGGCCCGCCCGCCGCTCGATGCGACGCGGCTGAACGGCATGCTAAAGGGCTTTATCGACCTCGTGTTCATTCACGAGGGCCGCTATTACGTGGCTGATTACAAATCAAACTGGCTCGGCCCCGACGACGCTTCCTATACACCTGCAAGAATGCGTTCGCAAATCCTCCACTCGCGCTATGAATTGCAATACGTGTTGTATCTGTTTGCGCTTCACCGCTTGCTCAAGTCGCGGCTGCCTGACTACGACTACGACCGCCACGTGGGCGGCGCGGTCTATATGTTCCTGCGCGGCGGCCACTCGCCGAGCCAGGGCTTGCATTGCGAACGCCCGCCGCGCGAACTGATCGAGCAACTCGATGCGTTGTTCGCGCATCACGGCGCGCAGGAGAACGCAGCATGACGAAGCGACGTACCACGGGGGCGCGCGAGCCGAAGGACGGCATAGGCGTGACTGGCGATCTGTTCGCGCAGTTCGACGAGCCGCTCGATGCCGGGCAGGACGAGACGGCGAATGAGCCGGTAGGCAGCACTGTTCAGTCCGATAGGGTTGTGCGTGCAACATCAATCGAATCGTCGGCGCAGATGCTCGGCACGCTCGGCCGTTGGGTCGAGCGCGGCTGGCTGCGCACGCTCGATGGCGCCTTTGCCCGCTTTCTGCTCGACGAAGCGCCCGACGCGCCGCCGCTCTTGTTGCTGGCCGCTGCGCTTGCGAGTCATCAATTGGGACGTGGGCATGTTTGTCTCGACTTGCAGGCGACGCTCGACGATCCGGCGTTCGCGCTTTCCTTGCCGCCCGACGGCCCGCAGTTGCCCACCGACGAGCCGCCGCTGCCGCCCGCCGAGGTGCTGGCTGGCGTGACGCTCACGCAGTGGCTGGGCGCACTCGACGCACCCGACCTGGCCGGGCGCGACCACGGCACCACGCCGCTCGTGCTGGCGGGCACGCGTCTCTATCTGCGGCGCTACTGGCAGTACGAGCAGGACGTGCGCGCGGGCATCGAGGCGCGGCTCGCGCTGGGCGCACGGCTCGAGGCTGGGTTGCCCGCATCGCGCGCGCGCTCGGCGCTCGACATTCTGTTCGAGCCGCGCCGCGCCGATGCGAAAGGCGCGGACTGGCAGAAGCTCGCTTGTGCGCTCGCAGCGCGCAGCGCCTTCGGCATCATCACCGGCGGCCCCGGCACGGGCAAAACCACTACGGTTGTGAAATTGCTCGCGCTATTGCAGACGCTTGCGCTCGGCCAGGCGGCAGAGGGCGGGCGGCCGCTGCGGATTCGCCTCGCGGCGCCTACCGGCAAGGCGGCGGCGCGCCTGAATGAATCGATCGCCGGGGCCGTCGCACGGCTGCCGTTCGAGGCGCTTGCGCAGCAGGTGGGCACACAGCAGGTGGATGCCGCCATGCTGCGCAGTGCGATTCCCACCACGGTGACCACCTTGCACCGCGTGCTCGGCACGCGGCCGGGCAGCCGGCGCTTTCGTCACGATGCCGGTAATCCGCTGCCCGTGGACGTGCTCGTGATCGACGAGGCCTCGATGGTCGATCTCGAGATGATGGCGGCCGTGCTCGACGCCTTGCCGCCCACGGCGCGTCTCGTCCTGCTCGGCGACAAGGACCAATTGGCCTCGGTGGAGGCCGGCGCGGTGCTGGGCGAGCTCTGCAACCGCGCGCGTGAAGGCCACTATACGCAAGCCTCGTGTGCCTGGCTCGAAGCCGCGACGGGCGAACGAATCGATGCCGGGATGCTCGACGCGCACGGCACGCCGCTCGATCAGGCGGTGGCGATGCTGCGCGAGAGCCACCGTTTCGCATCGGAAAGCGGGATCGGCGCGCTTGCCGAACTCGTCAATGTGGGCGATGCCACGGGCGTGGCGAAAATCTGGCGACACGGTTACGCGGATCTTGCACGGCTCATCTGCCCCGCGCACGACGACGCGCCGCTGCGCGCGCTGATCGTCGATGGCGTCATGAGCGAAACCCGCGCCGAACAAGATGCACGCGAGCGGCATGCGGACACCGCGCAGCGGCGCGGCTACCGGCATTACCTGGTCACGATGGGCGCTTTGCGTCCCGCGCCGGGTGCATCGCCCGAGGCGTTGTCCGAATGGGCGGCGGCGGTGCTGAAGGCGCACACGGAGTTCCAGTTGCTGTGCGCGCTGCGACGTGGTGCATGGGGCGTGGACGGGCTCAACCGGCGCGTCGCGCGGATTCTGCAGGAAGAAGGGCTGATCGATCCGCTCGGTGACTGGTACGCGGGCCGTCCGGTGCTCGTCACGCATAACGACTACGAACTGGGCTTGATGAATGGCGATATCGGCATCGCGCTGGATTTGCCGGTGGAGGCTGGCGCGCCCCCGGTGCTGCGCGTGGCGTTTCCGGCCGGCGACGGCACGGGCGGCGTGAAATGGGTGTCGCCGAGCCGCTTGCAGGGTGTCGAGACCGTATTCGCCCTGACCGTCCACAAGTCCCAGGGCTCGGAGTTTACGCACGCGGCGCTCGTGCTGCCCGATACCTACAGTCCGATTCTCACGCGCGAACTCGTCTACACCGGCATCACCCGTGCGCGCGCGTTTCTCACGCTGGCGCTTCCCGAAGGGCGTTCGGTGCTCGACCGCGCGGTGCAGGCGAAGGTCCAGCGTGCGAGCGGCTTGATGGCGGGTCTTGCCCGCGATGCCGCTGCTGCCTGAGGCCGGATGGCTGTATCGCCGGGCCGGAGTTTCTCATCCGATAGCGAGAAAATAAAACGGTCGAGCCGCGCAGGCCTGCGCGGCTCGACCGTTCCGATCGGAAATCGAGAAAATATCCGGCGCGTCGTTAAACGATCGTCAGCGTGACGTCGATGTTGTTGCGCGTGGCGTTCGAGTACGGGCACACGATATGGGCCTTTTCGACGAGCGCCTGAGCGGCGGCACGATCCATGCCGGGCAGGGAGATGCGCAATTCGACTTCAATGCCGAAACCGTTGGGGATCGCGCCGATGCCCACGCGGCCAGTGATGGAAGCGTCGGCCGGAATGGCGATCTTGTCGCGCGCCGCGACGAACTTCATCGCACCGATGAAGCAGGCGCTATAGCCAGCCGCAAACAGTTGCTCGGGGTTGGCGCCGTCGCCGCCCGCGCCGCCCAGTTCGCGCGGCGTGGTGAGCTTGAACTCGAGATTGCTTGCGGGCACCACGGCGCGGCCATCGCGGCCACCGGTTGCGGTTGCTTCGGCGGTGTAGAGAACTTGTTCGATCGACATGACTGACTCTCCTGGGTGAGCGATGCAGCAGGTAGCGCTGCGGGTGTGAAGCGGTTGAAAATCGGCTGAATCATTAGTCGTCCAGACCGGACGCGGTCTTCGCGACGAACCGTGCTACGGCGCTACAGCGACGATAACGATCATACGTGGCGTTCGCGTGATCATCGTCGCCTTAGTGCTATCTATTAATAGATAGACAAATGGTGCTGCAAAAAGGCGGCAAGCCGCCTTCGTACAAATATTTCCGATCGTCCCTATCAGGGAACGGCTTTCCACGTTGCTTCCACGTCTTCGAGCCGCGCCTTCGTATGAAACAGTCGGCTTGCCAGTACGCTGCCCTGCAGCGCCGCGAACAATGTGCGCGCCGCGCTTTCGGGCTTGCCGCGCGCGACCAGCGTGCCTTCCTCTACGCCTTGTGCCAGCACTTTCGCGAGCCACGATTCGTTGGCGCGGAAAAACGCTTGCACGGCCTCACGCACCGTCTCGGGCAGCGTTCCGATGTCGGCGGCCAGCATGCCGCACAAGCAGATCTGGTCGCCGTCACCAAGCGTCTTGCCGAACATCCGCGTATATCTCGTGAGTTTCTCGTTTGCGGGTAGCGCTGGGTCCACGGTCTGCAAGGCACGCATGACTTCGCCGCTGTACTGATTCACCGCTTCGAGCACCAGGTCGTCTTTCGACGGGAAGTAATAGTGAATGCTCGACGTTTTCACGCCCACGAGTTCCGAAAGGTCGCGATAGCTGAAGCCGTTGTAGCCGCGCAGCATCATCAACGTGATGGCGTGGTCCAACACCTGCTCGCGTACTGTCAACTTCGTTTCCATGGGCTTCAATTTATCTACTGGAAGGTAGATTGTCAAGTGCCGAAACGAAATTTAGTTTCCTTTGCTCGCCGGCGCTCTGTGGCGCTCCACGCTGCTCCGTGAACAGCCGTGCTTCAGAGCCCCCGCCGGCCCGCGCTGAGGATCAGCCGCAAGCCGAGTGCGGCGATCGCGCCCGCCGCAATGCGGTCGATCCAGTGCTTCGCGCGCAGATAGAGATCGCGCGGGCGCTGGCTCGAAAAGCAGAGCGCGACCACGGTGTACCAGCCGGTTTCGATCGCGAACACGAGCGGCGGCAACGCGAAATAGCACCAGAGCGGCGGATGCTGCGGGAGCAGCGCCACGAAGATGCTGCCGTAAGCCACGGCCGTTTTCGGATTACTCAGTTGAGTCGTCAGGCCGGTCCAGAACGATTTGCCCGGGCGCGCGTCCTGCGCCTCGCTCTTGTCCATCGTCACGGGCTGACCCGCACCGCGCCAGATGCGCGAGGCAATGTAGAGGAGATAGAGGCCGCCTGCGATCTTGAGCCCGGCATAGAGCCAGGCGACGGTGGAGAGGAGCGTATAGAGCCCCGCGAGCGCAATGCCTGCAAAGCAGATCGCGCCGATGCCCATGCCGAAAGCAGTGGCCACGCCGTCCCGGCGCGACAGGCCGATCGCGTTGCGCGCGACCATCACGAAGCTGGGGCCGGGGCTCATCGCGCCGAGCAGGACGGCGGCGAGAATGCTGAGGACAGCGGTAGTGGGGGACATGGCAAGGCCGGTTGCGCGGGGAATGAATTTTTAACACTAGCACGCACATAGGCACTTCGCACGGGCCAATTGGCGATGCTCGAGTGCGAAAGTGTCCATGCGGTTCGGCGTTTCCGAAGCGAATCGAAATGCCGGCTTGGTACCGGATCGGAAACTCGCGCAAGCGCCCGCTGCTTTGCGGGGATCAAGCAGGCCTCAAGCCTCGCGTGCGTCGCGCTCCCGGCTCCAGTGTTCGAGCAGCACACGTGTTTGCTCGCCAATGTTCGCCTTGAGGAACTCGGCTTTCGCTGCGTCGATGTCGTTCCATTCGAGCATCGAGAGCGTCGAGCGGCGCGCAACATAGAAAAGCAGAAACTGCCCGTAGAGACTGAACATGCGCACGATGGTGAGCGGATCGTCGGCGCTCAGGCCCGTGATACGGGCCAGCAGTGCCGAGTTCACTTCGTTCAGTGGCATGCGCACGCGCTCGCGCAGCACCTCGGTGCCGATTTCGGGCTCACCGCCGCCTTGCTCGCGCGCGAAAAAGAGCCGCTGGTCCGGCTCGCAGTGCTTCACAAAGGTGCGGTCGGCTACCGTGCGCTGGATGTCGAGAAACGCTTCGATGAGCACGGCGGTGTCGGCGTCTTGTTCCAGCGCCGCGCGGGCGCGCAGCACGGCGGGCTCGAAGGCCTCCCACGAAGCGTCGGCGAGCGACTCGGCGCACGCGCGGTAAAGCCCTTCCTTGTTCTCGAAGTAGTACTGCAGCGCCGGTGCATTGACGCCGGCACGCGCTGCGATGTCCCGTGTCGAGGCGCCCTCGAAGCCGTGCTGCCCGAACAGGCTGATGGCGGCTTCGATGATCTTGCGGCGCGTTTCGTCGCCGCGCGCATAGCCGCCCGCCGCCGGGCGGCGCAGTCGTTTTGGTTCGTTCATAAGCATCCGGTTAGCGCCCACGCTTACGGAAATATATCACTTGACACAATTTTTCCGAATGGAATAATTTTGCCAACTGGAATAATTCCGATCATTTGAGGTTCAGGCAAACATGTCTACGACTGCGGGGACATCGGGGCGCGAAGCGTCGAGCGATGCCGTTTCGGCTGAAAAGCGCGGCACGAAGCGCATCGTGCTGGTGGGGCTCGGGCTTGTGGCGCTCGTTGCCGCGGTGGCATGGGGCGGCCACTGGTGGTTGGTCGGCCGCTTCATCGAGAGCACCGACGACGCCTATTTGAAGGCCGATAGCGTGACGATCGCGCCGAAGGTGAATGGTTACATCACCGATGTTTATGTGGCCGACAACCAGGCGGTGAAGGTCGGCGACCCGCTCGTGAAGCTCGACGCACGCCAGTATCAGGTGGCGCTCGATCAGGCGAACGCGACTGTGGACGCACGCAACGCGGACATCCAGCATGCCGAGGCGCAGCTCGCGCAGCAGCATGCCAACATTGCCCAGACCCAGGCGCAGCAGGAAGTGGCGCGCGTGAGCCTGCGCCATGCGCAAGACGAAGTTGCGCGCTATGCGCCGCTTACTGCCATCGGCGCGGAAACTGCAGATCGTCTCGCGGAACTCAAGAGCCAGCGCGATCAGGCCCAGGCCAAGCTGGCCGCCGACACCGCCGCTGTGGAAGCCGCGCGCTCGCAGATTGCAGCGCTCACCGCACAGATCGCGCAGGCACGCGCGCAACTCGAGGCGGCACGCGCCAACGCCGCTCAGGCGCAACTCGATCTGGATAACACCGTGGTGAAGAGCGCGCTCGCGGGCCGCGTGGGCGATCGCACGGTACGCGTGGGCCAGTATGTGCAGCCCGGTACGCGCATGCTCACCGTGGTGCCCGTGCAGCAGACTTACCTCACCGCGAATTTCAAGGAAACGCAGATTGGCCGCATGCGTGTGGGCCAACCCGTCGAGATGCATGTCGACGCACTGCCGGGCCATACGCTGCATGGTGTGGTGGACAGCTTCTCGCCGGGCACCGGCGCGCAGTTCGCGTTGCTGCCGCCCGAGAACGCTACTGGCAACTTCACGAAGATCGTGCAGCGTGTGCCGGTACGCATCCGTGTCGACACCGGCCCCGAAACGCGCGGCGTGCTGCTGCCCGGCATGTCCGTGACTGTGGACGTCGACACGCGCTCCGCCCGCGAGGACGACCGCCGCATCGACGCCGAGAATCATCGTGGCTGAACACGCGGCGGGACAGGCGGGCGGGGCGCATCCGCACGGCGAGCGCGCGAGCGTGGCCGACTGGGTCGCGGTGGCGGCCGGCGCGCTCGGCGCGCTGATGGCGACGCTCGACATCTCCATCACGAACTCGGCGCTGCCGCAGATTCAGGGCGAAATTGGCGCGACCGGCACCGAGGGCACGTGGATTTCCACGGGCTATCTGATGTCCGAAATCGTGATGATTCCGCTTGCTGCGTGGCTCACGCGGGTCTTCGGACTGCGAAAGTTTCTGCTCGTCAACTCCGCGCTTTTCATCGGTTTTTCTATGATGTGCGGCTGGTCGAATTCGCTTGGACTGATGATTGCGGGGCGCATCGGCCAGGGCTTCACGGGCGGTGCGATGATCCCCACGGGTCAGACCATCATTCGCACGCGTCTGCCGCTCTCGCAGTTGCCGATCGGCATGACGGTGTTTGGCCTCATCGTGTTGCTCGGGCCGCTGCTCGGACCGGTCGTGGGCGGCTGGCTCGCGGAGAACATCAGCTGGAGCTGGTGCTTCTTCATCAACCTGCCCGTGTGTCTTGCGCTCATCACGCTGCTGATCGTCGGGCTCGAGCCCGATCGCCCGCATTGGGAAGCGTTTTTCAAGGCTGACTGGATAGGCATCGTCGGGCTGGCCGTGGGCCTGAGCTCGCTCACGGTCGTGCTCGAAGAGGGGCAGCGCGAGCGCTGGTTCGAATCGAACATGATCGTCACGCTCACGTGGGTGACGATCGCGGGGATGGCGCTCATCGCGCTTTCGCAATTCACGGCAAAAAAGCCGATTCTGCGCCTTTCGCTCATGCGCAATCCGCGCTATGCGAGTGTGATTGTGATCGTGTTCGCAGTGGGCGCGGGGCTTTACGGCATTTCCTATTTGCTGCCGCAGTTCCTGGCACTGGTCGCGGGCTATAACGCGGAGCAGTCGGGCGCGATCATGCTGCTTTCTGGCTTGCCCGCGTTCGCGATGATGCCGGTGCTGCCGCGCCTGCTGGGCAAAGTGGATTTTCGTGTGCTGGTGGTAAGCGGGCTATTGCTGTTCACGCTGAGTTGCATGCTCGATATTTCGCTTACCGCACAGAGCGTGGGTCACGATTTCGTCTGGTCGCAACTGGTGCGCGGCACCGCCCAGATGCTCGCGATGATGCCGCTCAATCAGGCTTCGATGGCCGCTGTTTCGCGCGAAGATTCCGGCGACGCGGCAGGGCTCTATAACATGGCGCGCAATCTGGGCGGGTCGGTGGGGCTTGCGATCATCGGCACGCTCATCGACCGCCGCGAGACCTATCACGTGGCCGTGCTGCGCGAGTCGGTCAGCGCCAATTCGCTGATCGGTCAGGAACGCCTGGCGGCGGGCGCGGCGAACTGGTTCACGCAAACCGGCGACATGGCTTACTCGCAGATGCGCTCGCTTGGCCAGATCGCGTTGCAGATCCAGCAGCAAGCACTGGTTATCACGTTCTCCGAAACATTCTGGGTGCTCGGCATCGCGCTGGCGGCATGCGTGCCGCTGGCGCTCCTGCTCAAGAAACCGCAGCCCGGCGTGGATACGTCGTCGGCCGGCCACTGACGCTTTGACTTCTGACTCATGACGGCAATTCGTTCTTTCCGATCCGCGGCAATCGCGCCGCTTACGGTACTGACGGTGCTGGCCGCCGCATGTGCGCTCGTAGCCTGCACCGTGGGCCCCGACTATCGCGGCGCACCGGCGGTCGCGCCGGAGGCGGCCAGCGCCGCGACCTTCGTTCGCACGCCCGCGCAGGGCGTGACGCCCGAACGCGCGCCCAGTGAATGGTGGCTCGCGTTCGACGACCCGCAGTTGAATGCGCTGGTTGCCGCTGCATTCGAGCACAACCCCGATCTGCGCGCCGCCCAGGCGCGGCTGCGCCAATCGCGCGCGCAGTTGCAGCAGCAGCGCGCAGCAGAGCTGCCCAAGATCTCGGCCAACGCCGCCGCGCCGCGCTTGCGCGAGCCCAATCTCAACGCATTCTCGCAGCAGCCCGGCAGTTCCGGGGCGGGGCGCGGTCCGTTGCAGTTTTACACCGCCAGCTTCGACGCATCGTGGGAGATCGATCTGTTCGGCGGCACGCGCCGTGCGGTCGAGGCGGCAAGCGACGAAGCCGATGCGGTTCAGGCCGATCTCGCCGATGTGCAAGTCTCGCTCGCCGCTGAAGTGGCTCAGGCCTACGTCGATTTGCGCGACGAACAGCAGCGCCTCGCGATTGCGCAGCACAATGCCGATTTGCAGCAACAGATGCTGACGTTGACTGAGCAGCGGCGCGCGGGCGGAACGGCGGCGGACGTGGATGTCGAGCGATTGACCACGCAGGTAGAGACCACGCGCTCGACGCTCGCGCCGCTCGCGGCACAGGTGGAAATGTCGCTCGACCAGTTGGCGGTGCTCACCGGCAAGGCGCCGGGAGCGCTCGATGCCGAACTGGCCGCACCGCGCGCGCTGCCGACGCTGCCGGCCTCGGTGCCGGTGAGCGACCCCACGACGATGCTCGCGCAGCGTCCCGACATTCGCGCGGCCGAGCGCCGGCTGGCATCGAGCAATGCGCAGATTGGCGAACATGTGGCCGACTTTTTGCCCAAGCTAACGCTGTTCGGCAGCTTGGGCTTCACCGCGGCCGACCCGGGCCATCTGATGCGCAAGAACAATTTCAGCTGGGCGGGGGTGCCGTATCTGCAATGGAACGTCTTCGACTTCGGTCGCACACTGAGCGCCGTGCATGGCGCCGAGGCCGCGCGTGACGAAGCGGAGGCGCGCTACGAAAAATCTGTACTCGCGGCGCTGCAGGACGCGAACGGCGCGCTTTCGCGCTATGGCTATCAGCGCGAGCATCTGCTGACGCTGCAAAAGGTGCAGAACTCGGCGCAGCGTTCGGCCACGCTAATGCGCGCGCGCTATCGCGCCGGGGCGTCGACTCTCGTCGATCTGCTCGACACGCAGCGCGCCGAATTCCTCGCGCAGCAAGACGTGATTGCGGGGCAGGCGCAGTTGCTCAAGGACTTTGTTTCGCTTCAGAAAAGCCTGGGGCTCGGCTGGCGCAGCAACGCCAGTTGAGCGCGTGGAATCTCGCTTTCTCTGATCAACCAAAGCGCGCCGCGCGCGAAACCCTTTCGCGCGCGGCGCGTTCGTCTATCAACGATGCTCGGTGACGAACTTGGTCACGAGATACGCTTCCATGGCCTCGGTGCCGCCTTCCGAGCCGTAGCCCGAGTCCTTCACGCCGCCGAACGGCACTTCGGGCAGGGCGAGCCCATGGTGGTTGATGGACAGCATGCCCGTTTCGATGTCTTCCGAAAGCGCCGCCGAGGTCGCGCTCGAACGCGTATAGGCATACGCGGCGAGGCCGAAGGGCAGGCGATTCGCTTCGGCCACGGCGTCTTCGTAGCGCGAGAAACGCGTCACGGGCGCGAGCGGGCCGAACGGCTCTTCATTCATGATGCGCGCGGAGAGCGGCACGTCGGTCAGCACGGTGGGCGCGAAGAAGTAACCTTCGCGGCCCACGCGCTCGCCGCCGGTCAGCACTTTTGCGCCGTGCTCGCGTGCGTCGGCCACGAGGCGTTCCATGGCGGCAAGGCGCCGGTCGTTCGCGAGCGGGCCCATCTGCACGCCAACGGCCAGGCCGTTGCCCACCTTGATGGCCTTGGTGGCCGCCACGAAGTGCTCGAGGAATTCGTCGTACGCGGCGTCTTCAATCATGAAGCGCGTGGGCGAAATGCACACCTGGCCCGCATTGCGGAACTTCGCGCCGGCGAGCAGCTTCGCGGCGCGCGGGATATCCGCGTCGGCGAACACGATGGCGGGCGCATGGCCGCCAAGCTCCATCGTCGCGCGCTTCATGTGTTCGCCGGCCTTGGAGGCCAGCAGCTTGCCCACTGGCGTGGAGCCGGTGAACGAGATCTTGCGGATGGCCGGATGCGCGATCAGATACGACGACACTTCCGAAGGCACGCCGAACACGAGATTGAGCGCGCCCTGGGGCAGGCCCGCGTCGATGAACACTTGCACCAGCGCCGCGCAGCTCGCGGGCGTTTCTTCCGGTCCCTTGAGCACGACGGTGCAGCCCGATGCGAGCGCCGCTGATACCTTGCGCACCGCTTGATTGAGCGGGAAGTTCCAGGGCGTGAAGCAGGCGACCGGGCCCACGGGCTCGCGCGTGACGATCTGGCGGACCGCGTCGGTACGCGAGGGCACCACGCGTCCATAGGTGCGGCGGCCTTCTTCGGCGAACCAGTCGATGACGTCGGCGCCCGCGAGCGTCTCGCCCTTCGCCTCGCCCAGCGGCTTGCCTTGCTCGCGCGTCATGATCGCGGCGATGTCGGCGGCGCGCTCGCGCAAGATGTCGGCGGCGCGGCGCATCAGCTTGCTGCGTTCGAGCGGCGAGACTTTGCGCCATGTGCTGAAGGCTCGTGCGGCGGCGGAAGCGGCGTCCGAGAGGTCCTGCTCGCTGGCGAGGCTCAGGCGGCCGATCTCCGCCTCGGTGGCGGGGTCGATCACGGCGATCGTCTTCGCGCCGGCGCGCCATGCGCCATCGACGTAAATCTGGGTATCCGGATAGGGCTTCACGCTGGAACTCATGATCGAACAATCCTCTTCAACGGTGCAACGGTGGGGAAGCGGGCGCCGCGCGCGGCAACGCGGGAGGCGCCGTGGCCGGGAACTGCCTGAGAGCCGTCCATTCTGCCATCGCCGCGCGCATTCTGCAGGCTCGTGCCTCCCCGGCCCGGACGGGTTCGGCTGGGCGCTAGCTCGACAGCATGACGGGAGCAATAGCGGGCTTTGCCTGGTCACCACTTCATTTGAGTCGACGCAAACCTGCGAGATGACCCAAGCGCTATGCTTGCGGCCGGCATCCCTATTTGCGCATTGGTGCATTTGTGGATTTGCTGTTCGAACCCGAATCTTTACAGTAGCCTCAATTAAATACGTGTTTGCCTTCCTGAAACTTGCCTGAATCTATCGGTGATGAAATTCATGAAACAGACGTAAGGTTACATTGCTGTTCCGCGACACAAACGACTATTCAGGGATTGAAGTTCAACGTTGCGAAATCGGCCTGCGAGGCCAATTAGAGGAGAAGAAGAGTGACGCAAAAGTTTACCAAATTGGCACTTGCCGCCACGATTGCTGGCGCATTATGTGCTTCGGGAGGTGCCGCAATGGCGGCATCGAAGGCAGCCGCACCGTCTGCCGCGCATAAGCCTGATCCAGCGGCGATCGACGCCCTGGTCAAAATGAACAGTTACTTACAAACCGTCAAGCAATTCGATCTCGATGTCGATTCGACGACCGATCAGATCATGGTCGATGGTTCGACGACGCAACTGATTCAGATGTCGCACAACACGAAGATGACGGTGAGCCGCCCCGACTCGCTGAAGGCGGATATTGTCGGCGGCGCGCCGGGAAACAGCCGCCACGCGGTTTATGACGGCAAGACCTTCACGCTCTATACGGAGCCGGCCAATTACTACGCGACGGTTCCCGCGCCGTCGACGATCAAGGAGCTGATCAGCGATCTCGAGTCCAAGTATGGGGTTGAGTTGCCGCTGAACGACATCTTTTCGCTGGGCGCGGATCCGGCTGCCTTTAGCCGGGTGATTTCGGCGGTCTATGTAGGCGACGAAGTTGTAAGCGGAAATACATGTTCGCACTATGCTTATCATGAAAAGCATATCGATTGGCAAATCTGGATTCAGAAAGGCGATCAGCCGCTGCCATGCAAGCTGAATATCGTGACGTCGGCGGACAAGGAACGGCCCCAATACACGGCCGTGTATCACTGGAATCTCAAGCCCGAGATCACGCCGACGACATTTAAATTCACGCCTCCTGAAAATGCACATCAGATCAAATTTGTGCAATCCAGCGACGCCCAATAATATTTCTATATACAGGGATCACCATGCACTCGAAAAAATTCTTGATGACAGCGGTCGCCGCGCTGTTAGCGGCGGGAGTGGCAACGACCGCCGGCGCATTTCAGACTCGGGGCGGCGCGCAGACCTCGGTGAGCGCTGCTAACCGCCAGGGCGCGAATCCGGCCAATGTCGAGGCGCGGCAAGCCGGCCGCACCGCACGCACATCCGATCGCCAGCAAACCATGCAGCAAACCAGTGCGAACCGGGCCAACGCAGCCACGAACATCAGCAACAACCGTGCGAATGTCGCGAACAACGTCAGCAATAACCGGACCAATGCCGTCAATAACTACAACAACAATAACAACAACTGGTACAACGACCACCCGGTTGCAACGGCAGCTGCCGTAACCACGGCGGTGGTCGGGACGGCGGCCGTGATCGGTTCCATCGTCCATACCTTGCCGCCTAGCTGCTCGGCCATGACCGTCAATGGCGTGACGTATCAGCAATGCGGCTCGTCGTGGTATCAGCCGCAATATTCAGGTACTACCGTGCAATACGTGGTGGTTAATGCGCCCCCGCACTAAGTCACGCAGGCGTTTGTGTTCGGGCCGGGGCGCGTAGACCGGGTCGCGATAGACCGGGTCGCGTAGACCGCATCGCCCCGGCAGGCAATCAAGGGGCGACGCCGGTTGCGGGCATAGGAGCGCCCGCAAGCACGTCGGTGGCGCGGTGCGGCTGCGCCACCTGATCGATGAGGAACACGTCGCCGCTCGCGTGCCGCGTGCGCAGCGGCAAGATGGCCTGATAGGCCTTCGAGCAGTACCACGCGCGTGCGCGCTTGCGGTCGTCGAATTCGATCACGATCAGGTTGCCCCTGAACTTCCCTTCGAGCCGCTCCACGGGACCGCCATGGATGATGAAGCGCCCGCCGAACGGGGCGAGCGTGGCGTCGATTCTCTCCAGATACTCGACGATATCGGCGCACAGTTCAGTCTCGTGCAGATGGGCGATGGCGTAGGTTGTCATGGCTGTCCTCGCGGGCGGTGGCAAATGGGTAGCAAACGGGTAGCAAACGGGTGGGAACTGCCAGCGAGGATAGGGCCGAGGACGAGGCGAATCGATTACCTCAGGGGTAATGCAAAAAAGTGCTTGCAAATGCCTAGGGAAAACCCTAGAATGGTTTCGTCTCCTCCATGTCTCCTCCTGATATGGATTTAGCCCGCCCACTCAGGCGGGCTTTTTCTTTTCCGGCGTCGCAAATGCCTCACGCGCGCGCCCGGTCTGAACCTGTCCCCATTCCCTTGCGGCCAGGCTTCGAGCGTAAAATTGCCTTATCGGTGTCCCGACCGGGACACTCAAGCGCTCAACGCAGCATTCAAGCCCCGATGAAATCGCCTCCCGCGCAAGACCCGAACAAGCGCAAACAGCCGCCCACCTGGCTGCTCAATACGCTAACCGTGCTCGTTGGGCTGCTCACGCTCGCGGCGGGCGTGGGTTGGCTGATCTACAGCTGGGAGGTCGACCGGGAGATGCCTTACTTCGCGATCCCGCTCGTGCTGTGCGTGCCGGTGATCGCGGCCGTGGCGTTCCGCAATATTTGGGACTGATTCTGGGATTGACCCGCGCGCGCCGGGCCCGGGTGGCGCTATCGGCCGAACCGCTCCACGCACGCCTGCCGCACGCGCTCGATCGGCGCTCCCCATGTTTCGTCGATGGCCTGCCGGAACAGCCGCACCGTGTGCGGATACCACGGCGAATCCTCGCGCGCATGGAGCCAGCGCCAGTCCACGTCGCGGCGCGGCAGCATCACCCAGCAGGGCGTGCCTAGCGAGGCCGCCAGATGGGCCGTCGAGGTGTCCACGCAGATCAGGAGATCCAGCTGTGAGACGATGGCCGCCGTATCCACGAAATCGGTAATTTCTCCGCCCAGATGCAGGATCGGCTGCTGTGCTTCAGTGTCTGCGGCCTGCATCTCTTCCGCTTCGCTTTCTCCCGCGCCTTTTTGCAGACTCACGAATTTCACGCCCGGCACGCTCCACAGCGGCGCGAGCGCTGCGAGCGAGGGAATCGAGCGATGGGCGTCGTTGTGATGCTGCGGATTGCCTTTCCACACGAGCCCGATGCGCGGGCCGGCGCCCAGCGTCGCGAGGCGTGCGCCCCATTGGTGCTTGCGCTCGGCGTCGGGCGCGAAGCGGGTTGGCGGCGGTGTCGTGTCGACCGTGGTGGCGAGATGCAGCGGCATGCTCAGCGGGCTCGCCCAATAGTCGAATTCGGCGGCGCGCGCGACGGCTTCGGCATGGGTGAGCACCGTGTCGATGCCTTCGACGCCAGCGAGCACGCGGTGCAGGGCGGCGACGCAGCCGAACGCCACCCGCGTCGCGCCCGCCGCCTTGACGAGGCGTGCGTAGCGGGCGAACTGGAGCATGTCGCCGAGACCGTCTTCCTGCCATAGCAGCAGCGATTTCCCTGCCAGCGGCTCGCCTTGCCAATGCGCACAGTTCAGCATCGCGCGCGAGGCGAAATGCACGAAGCCGGTGTTTTCGTAGCGCCGCTCGTAGAGGCGCCAGCCTTCCTCGTAGCGGCCCATCGCGATCAGCAGCGTGGCGAGGCGAAACACGGCGTCGCCATAAGCGGGCGCGAGCGCGATTGCGCGTCGGTACGCGGCTTCGGCTTGGTCCAGCGCGCCCAATTCCTTCAATACGCCGCCGAGGTTGAAATGGGCCTGCGCGAGATGAGCGTCGCATTCGAGCGCTTGCTGGAGCGTCGCGAGCGCTTCAGGCAGGCGGCCTAGCGTGCCCAGCATGCAGCCGAGATTGTTGAGCGTTTGCGCGTGCCCCGGGGCGAGCCGCAGGGCCGTGCGCCAGGCCGTTTCGGCTTCTGGGTAGCGTTCGAGCTGTTGCAGCGCGACGCCGAGGTTGTAATGCGCTTCGACATGGTCGGGGCGCAAGGCGAGCGCCTGCCGGAAAAGCCGCTCGGCTTCGGGCTGGCGCTTCAGTTCCGTGAGCACGCAGCCGAGATTGTTGAGCGCGTCGACATAGTCGGGCCGTATCTGGATCGCGAGGCGGCACGCCAGTTCCGCCTCGACAAGCCGGCCGAGCGACTTGAGCAGCGCGCCGTAATTGTTCAGCGCCTCGGGGTATTGCGGCTCGGCGAGCAGCGCCTGACGCCAGGCTTCTTCGGCGGCGTCGAGTTGTCCGCGCTCGCGCAGCAGTGTGCCGAGATTGTTGTGCGCGCGCGCGTGGCGCGGGTTGTGCGCGAGCGCCGCGCGCCAGGCCGCTTCGGCCTCGTCGCGGCGGCCCGCCTCGTGCAGAACCACGCCGAGGTTGTAATGCGCATCCACGTGTCCCGGCTCGCGGGCGAGCGCCATGCGGCAGGCGAGCTCCGCTTCCTGCAAGCGCCCGAGCCGATGCAGCACGATGCCGAGGTTGCTATGCGCATCCGCTTGAGCGGGTGCCATGGCGATCAATTGCCGCCAGTGCGTCTCGGCGGCGGCCCACTGGCCGAGCGCGGTGAGCGTCGCGGCGAGGCCCTGCCAGGCATCCACGAACGCGGGATTCGCGTCGATGCAGCGCCGCCATAGCGCCTGCGCGATATCCGTCGTGCCGGCGCCCAGTGCGCACAGTGCCGCGAGATGGAGCGTGTCGGCGAGAGCGGCGTCGTCCGCGCGCGCGTGGTCGCCGACGAGCGGCGCTAGCACGGCGAGCGCTTCGGCGAAGCGGCCTTGCGCGCTCAGTGCGCTTGCTTCCTGCTGGCGGTCGGGGTGGAGGGGCGCGTCGGTGGGCGTCGGGGGCACGTTGGGCTGAGAAACAGAATGGGATGCTCCGAGCTTAAGGCAGGCCGCGGGCGGGCAACGGCGCGATTAGAGCATGCCTGGCCCGCTTATTCGGGGAATCGCTAGCGCTTGTGATTGCTTGCGACCGATCGCGCTATGCTTCCCGGCATGGTGCGAATCGCAACGCACCGCACCGCCAGAGAGAAAGAGGAGCATTCGATGGAATACCGCCGTTTTGGCCAAACCGGCCTTTCTGTTTCGCGTCTGTGTCTCGGCACGATGACCTTCGGCTTGCAGACTGGGGAGGACGTGTCCCGTCTCATTCTCGACAAGGCCGCCGACGCGGGGATCAACTTCATCGATACCGCCGATGTCTACCCGCTCGGCGGCGGCGAAACGCACGCCGGGCGGACCGAGGAAATCGTCGGACACTGGCTCAAGGGACGGCGCGGGCGCTTCATCGTGGCGACCAAGGCGGTGGGCAAGGTCGGGCCGTCGCCGTGGGATCAGGGCGCGTCGCGCAAGCATCTGCTCGATGCCATCGACGCCTCGCTGCGCCGGCTCGGCACCGACTATGTCGATCTCTACCAGCTACACTCCGACGACCAGAACACGCCGCTCGACGAAACGCTCGAAGCGTTAGATACGATTGTGCGGGCGGGCAAGGCGCGCTATATCGGCGTGTCGAATTTCCTCGCTTACCGCCTCGCCCGCGCGCTTGGCCGCGCCGATGTCTTGCGCTGCGCGCGTTTCGTCTCGGTGCAGCCGCGCTACAACCTGCTGTTCCGCCAGATCGAACGCGAGTTGCTGCCGCTCGCGGGCGAGGAGGGGCTCGCCGTGATTCCGTACAACCCGCTCGCGGGCGGCCTCCTGACCGGCAAGTATCAGCACAACAGCGCGCCCGCCGAAGGCCGCTTCACGCAAAGCGTGGGTGTGGCCGGGAAGATGTATCACGACCGCTACTGGCACGCGCGCGAGTTCGAGACCATCGAAGCGCTGCGCGGCATCGTCGGGCAGGCCGGGCAATCGCTCACGACCGCGTCGGTGGCGTGGGTGCTGGCCAATCCGCTCGTGACATCGGTGCTGATTGGCGCGAGCCGTCCCGAGCAACTCGACGCATCGATCGCCGCCGCCGGCCTCGCGCTCGATCCCGCGCTGAAGACGCAACTCGATGAGGCGAGCGCCGCGTATCGTCTGGGCGATGCCGCGCGTTAATCCATAATTGATTGGTGATCCGAAATAAATCGCAGGAAGAGAGACGGGGCGCTTGGTGCGCCCCTTACTTCGTTATTGCAAACCGTCCGGGCGGCCTTCAGGGTATCAGCACCTGACGCCCCACCACCAAGCCCCGCGCGAGCGCTTCGAGCGCCGCGTTGATTTCGCCGAGCGGCCGGCTCGACACCGGCGATGGCTGCATCTTGCCCTCGCGCATCAGCGCGACCAGTTCGCGCAATTCGGGCAGCGTGCCCACATAGCTGCCCTCGATTTTCAGTGGCCGCATGGGGATGATCGGCAGCGAGAGCGTGATGTCGCCGCCCATCAGTCCGACGATCACCACATGCCCGCCGCGCGTGCACGCATCGAGCGCGAGTCTCACCGTGGGCGTCGCGCCCACGAGATCGAGCACGGCGCGCGCGCCGCCGCCGGTGGCCTTGACGACTTGCTCGACGGCGTCGGGGGCGCGCGCGTCGATGGCGGCCAGCGCGCCTTCCTTGAGCGCGGCCTCGCGCTTGGCGGCGTCCACGTCCACCACGATCGCGCCTTTCGCGCCCAGCGCCTTCAGCACTTCGATGGCCATCATGCCGAGGCCGCCCGCGCCGATGATCACGACCGGTTCGTCATGAATGCGCGTGCCGAACTTCTTGATCGCCGAGTAGGTGGTCACGCCCGCGCACGCGAGCGGCGCGGCCTTCACCGGATCGAGGCCGCCGAGATCGACCAGATAGCGCGGATGCGGCACGATCACATAGTCGCCAAAGCCGCCGTCGCGCATCACGCCGAGCGATTGCGGCTTCGTGCAGATGTTTTCCTCGCCGCGCAGGCAGGCCACGCATTGTCCGCAGCCGATCCACGGATGCACCACCGCCATCGTGCCGGCCTTCACGTCGCCGGCCTCGGGACCCGCGCTGACCACTTCGCCGCATATTTCATGGCTCATCGTCAGCGGCAGCTTGATGCCGCGGTCGGCGAGCGAGAGCTTCTTGCCGCCGCCCAGGTCGTTATAGCCCTCCCAGATGTGCAGGTCGGAATGGCAGAGTCCCGCCGCTTTCACGCGCACGAGCACTTCGGTGCCCGTGGGTTGCGGCGCCTCGCGCTGGACGAGTTCGAGCGGCTGGCCGTGGTGGGTCACGCAATAACAACGCATCTGCATCGATGTCTCCGTTGGAGTGGTGTGAGGCGGTTAGGCGATGTCGATTGGCTCCCATCATAGCGGATTCGCGAGAAATTCGTCCGATCGTTCGTTTACTTGTGATGAGGTCGTCAGGTCCGTGTGGATGGGAGGTTAAAAGATTCGTACAACGGATTAATTGCGACGCGAAGGGCGATGCGGTCGAAGCCGAACCTCGCATCGGAAGCGTTCGAAAATGGCTTGAATCAGGGACTTATCGTGCCGGATTGATTGCATGGCTAACGATAGACGTTTATCCTGTCGTCATGTTCGATCAGTGTCTTTACTTCAATACGTCGGCGCTCGCACGGCGGCTCGAGCGCGAGTGGACAGGGGCGTTCGAGCCTTTTGGCCTGACGCCGCCGCAAGGTTTCATGCTGCGCGCGGTGCTCGATCGGCCCGGCTCGCTGCAGCGCGAGCTAGCGGATCTGCTCTCGATAGCGCGGCCCACGGCCACGCGCGTGCTCGACGGGCTCGAGGCGCGCGGCTACGTGGCGCGCCAGCGCACGGCCGGGGACCAGCGCGAGGTGGCGATCGTGCCCACTGCGCAGGCGACCTCGATACGCGAGGCGCTCAATCACGCGAGCGCGCAGGTTACTGGGCGCATCAAGCGCTCGCTGGGCGGCGAGGCATTCGTGGATACCGTGAGCCGGTTGCGCACGGTGCGCGCGACGCTCGGTTAACCGGGCATTGGCGCGGCTGCCTCGCGCATCATGGGTTTGGGAGTTTCAGCATGCGGCGCATGGCTGCTTTTTTTGCTTCGACGTGGCTCGCTGCCGCGATTCTGTATCTGGGCCGGCATTCGGTGCCGATGATGGCGCTCAGTGGCGTGCTGGTTTTTGCGGGGCTCGATCTGTTCCGCCCCGACCGCGCGGGCGCGCAGAGTGCGCAAGCGCGTGATGGTGGGGAGCGGCGCGGGCGGGGGTGATGCCGCGCCACACCGCGCCGCGCGTCGGTCAGTGACCCGCTCAAGCCTCCTCAGCCCAAGACATCCCCTCGCGCGCCAGCAGCGCCGACGAAGCCGCCGGCCCGAACGTCCCCGCCGTATAAATGCGCGGCCGGTCGTTGAGTTCCTTCCAGCCATCGAGAATCGGCTCCACCCAGCCCCACGCGGCTTCCAGTTCGTCGCGGCGCATGAAGTGCGTGAGGCGTCCGCGAATCACATCGACGAGCAGGCGCTCGTACGCTTCCGCGCGGCGCTCCGGAATGGCCTGCTGCAAATCCAGATTCAGGCTCACCGGCAGCATGTTCATACCGCTGCCCGGCTCCTTCGCGAGCATCTGCAACTGGATCGACTCCTCGGGCTGAAGCTGGATCACGAGACGGTTGCCGTAGTTGCGCGGCCCGCTCGGGAAGATCGAGAAGGGCAGGTCCGCGAATTCGATCACGATCTCCGACTGGCGCTTTTGCATGCGCTTGCCCGTGCGCAGGAAAAACGGCACGTTGGCCCAGCGCCAGTTGTTGATGTGCGCGCGCAGTGCCACGAAAGTTTCGGCCTTGCTGCCTGCCGGCACGTTGTCTTCTTCGAGGTAGCCCTTCACAGGCTGGCCGTCCACGGCGCCCGCCGCGTACTGCCCGCGCACCGTGTCGCGCGCGATGTCGGCCACCGACATCGGCCGCAGCGAGCGCAACACCTTGAGCTTTTCGTCGCGCACCGCATCGGGGTTGAGCGAGACGGGCGGCTCCATCGCCACGAAGCACAGCAGTTGCAGCAAATGGTTCTGCACCATGTCGCGCAGCGCGCCGGTGTGGTCGTAGAAGCCCGCGCGGCTGCCCACGCCCACCGTTTCCGCCACCGTGATCTGCACGCTGCGGATATACGGCGCCTGCCACAGCGGCCCGAAGATCGGATTGCCGAAGCGCAGCACCATCAGGTTCTGCACCGTCTCCTTGCCCAGATAGTGGTCGATCCGGTAGATCTGCGACTCCGCGAAGTGGCGGCCCACCGACGCATTGATCTCCTTGGCCGAAGCCAGATCGTGGCCGAGCGGCTTTTCCAGCACGACGCGCGAGTGCTTGTCGAGCAGATGCGCGGCCGCGAGGTTGTCGCAGATCGTCATGAACAGTTCAGGCGACGTCGAGAGATAGAACACGCGCAGCGCGTGCTTGCGAGAGGTCTGGGCGAGGCGTTCGTAATCGCCGGGATCGTTCACGTCGATGATCACGTACTGGAACAGGTCCAGGTAGCGGCCCCATGCCTGTTCATCGAAGGCCTTGGCGTCGATGAACGGACGCGACTGCTCTTCCATGAATGCGCGATAGTCGTCGATGGACCAGTTCTTGCGGCCCACCGCGATGATGCGCGTCTCGGGCGGCAGGTTGCCGTGCAGGTGCGCCATGTAGAGCGCGGGGAGCAGTTTGCGCGCGGCCAGGTCGCCTCCGCCGCCGAAGATGATCATGTCGACGGGCAGTTCGGGCACGGCTTGGGCAGGCTGATTCGTCATGGCGGGTCGCTTGGTTGTGGCGCGGTGAAAAAGGCTAATGTTGCATCGTTTCGCGCGAGTTTGCACGTTCGATGCGGACTTTTGCGCAAGCATTGGCAGACCGACCGCGCGGTCGGCGAACGGTTCGCACGCGCAGGTGCGATGCCTGCTCGACGCTTTACGCGAGGCGTTGCATCACGCCAGCCCAGGCACTTTCACGCCGAAGGTCTGCGCCAGCAGCAGCGCATTGAGCGCGAGCACGGCCGCCGCGCCCAGCACCGCGAGCCACGCGAGCGCCGGGCCGCTGCGCCACGCGCCCATGATGTCGCGCCGGCTCGTGAACCAGACCAGCGCGGCCATCGGGAACGGCAGCGCGAAACTCAGCACGACCTGGCTCGCCACGAGCGCCTCGGTGGCGTTCACGCCGAGGCCCACCACCACGAAGCTCGGCGCCATCGTCACCACGCGGCGCAGCCACAGCGGAATCTGGAAGCCCACGAAACCCTGCATGATCATCTGGCCCGCGAGCGTGCCCACCACCGAACTCGACAGACCCGAGGCGATCAGCGATACGAGAAAAATACTGGCCGCCGCCATGCCGAAGAGCGGCGCGAGCGTGTGCCAGGCGGTGCCGATTTCGGCGACGTCGGCGTGGCCCAGGTGGAATGCCGCCGCGGCCATGATGACCATCGCCATGTTGATCAGCCCGGCAAACGACAGTGCGATCAAGACCTCGATGTTCGAGAAGCGCAACAGGCGCGTGCATTCGTGCGCGTCGCGGGGGCGCACGCGTGCCTGGGTGAGGCCGGAGTGCAGAAACAGCGCGTGCGGCATGACCGTCGCGCCCACGATGCCCACGGCGATCGTTACGGCTTGCGCGTCGGGCAGGCGCGGCGTGGCCAGGTGCCCGAACACGCCGCGCCAGTCGACGGGCGCGATGAAAAGCTCGAGCAGATAGCACAAGCCGATCACGCCCACGAGCGCGCCGATCACGAGTTCGAGCGGGCGAAAGCCCGCGCGCTCGAAGAACAGCAGCGCATAGGTGACGAGCGCGGTGATGGCCATGCCCGCGATGAGCGGCAGATGTAGCAGGAGCGCGAGCCCGATCGCACCGCCGAGGAATTCGGCGAGGTCGGTGGCCATGGCGGCGATCTCGCTCACGATCCACATGAGCCAGACGAGCGGCGCGGGAAGGTGCGCGCGGCACAGTTGCGCGAGATTGCAGCCGGTGACGATGCCGAGCTTCGCGGAGAGCGCCTGGAACAGCATGGCGACGAGATTCGCGAGCAGCACGACCCACAGCAGCGCATAGCCGTAGCGCGCGCCCGCCTGGATATTGGTCGCGAAGTTGCCGGGGTCCATGTAGGCCACGGAGACGATCACGGCCGGCCCCGCGAGCGGCAGCAGCAGCGCGGCGCCGCGCCGGCGTCCTTCGAGCGCCTCGCGCACCTTGCGCGCCGTGCGCTCGGAGAGTCCGCCCGGCGGTTCATGCAGGCTGTCTTCGCGGGTGCGATGGAGCATGAACACCTCGTCGAGGGTGAAGGGCCCGTCGTTCAGGGGCCAAAGCAGGGGCCGAAGCAGCGCGCAGCCGGCAAATAGCGCTTAAAAAAGCCGTTTTGGGGCCCGCGCGCGTCATCGCAAAGCCACCCTGGTGCGTTAAGGTAATGTCCTGTGCGCCGGTTTCGCTGCCCGCTGGTTTGTGTGGATTCGATCGGGATTTCAACTGGCTTTCGCCCGCTTTGCGGCGCGCCAGCATCTATCTCAGCACAAACCGGCGCCGCGCGTGCTTTCACCGGTTTAATCCTGCCGGCTTACTTCCTTACGAAATGCCTCACTTCCCGATTTTTACCCCTACCAGGAACCGCGTTGCAGCGGCGGTGTTCCTTGGCTCGCTCGCCTTCAGCGCACTCGCACATGCAGGCGGCGCCGCTAGCAGCAACGACAAAGTCATCGTGCTCGACTCGGGCGAAGCGAAGCTCTCGCTCATCGACCAGAATAGCCGCACTGTGGTCGGCACCGAGCCCACCGGCAAGGAACCGCATCACCTGATGATCACGCCCGATGGCCAGTCGCTCATCGTGGCCGATTCGGTCTCGAACGACCTGATGTTCCTCGACCCCCACACCGGCAAGGTGCAGCGTCGCGTGGAGGGCATCGAAGACCCGTACCAGCTCGGCTTCTCGCCCGATCACAAGTGGTTCGTCACGGCGGGCCTGCGTCTCGACCGCGTGGACATCTACGGCTACAACGGCCATGACGTCATGCTCGTAAAGCGCATTCCGCTCGCGAAGACGCCCAGCCACATCAACTTCACCTCGGACAGCAAGATTGCGTTCGTGACGCTGCAGGACACCGGAGAAGTGGCCGCGATCGACCTGGCGACGCAGAGCGTGCTGTGGAAGCTGCCCGTGGGCAAAACGCCCGCCGGCCTGTGGATGACGCCCGGCGACAAATACCTGCTGGTCGGCATGACGGGCGAGGACGACGTGGCCGTGGTGGACTGGCGCAACCGCGCGGTCGTGAAGCGGATTCAAACGGGGCGCGGCGCGCACAACTTCCGCAATCTCGACGACGGCAAGCACGTGGCCGTGTCGAACCGCGTGGAAAGCACTATCAGCATTCTCGACTACACCACGCTTACCAAGGTCGCCGACATCACGGGCCTGCGTCCCGGCCCCGACGACATGCAGCTGTCCGCCGACAAGCGTTATTTGTGGGTCACGTTCCGCTTCGCGAAGCACGTCGGCATCATCGACCTCACGACGAACAAGCTGATCGACACGATTCCCGTGGGCCGCTCGCCGCACGGCATCTACTTCGCGAACAGCGCGCCCGTGTACGCGCCGAACCCCGATTGACGAGCGAGGTCTTCCGAGATGCTTGATACGCTGCTGGCGCAAGCCGACAACCTCGTGTCGACGCTGCAGACGCTCGTGTTCGTGGACGTGGTGCAGCCGCTCTTCTACAAGGTCGGCCTGATGGGCTACGACGAGGACACCTACGACGCGCTCTACTGGGTGATCGTGGGCGTGCTGCAGATTTGCGCGTCGTATCTGCTGCTGCGTCCGCTCGAAGCGCTGCGCCCGGCGGAGGCGTGGGGCGACCGCAAGGCGCTGCGCGCCGACGTCTGGTACACGTGGATCGCCAAGCTCGGCATTTTGAACATCGCGTTCTTCTTCATGCTCACGCCGCTGTTCAATCACTGGCAGAGCCTGATGGCGATCCACAACGTGCCGAACATCGACGTGGACAGCCTCTGGCCCGGCGTGACCGACAAGCCGTTCGTATCGTTCCTGATCTATCTGGTCGCGCTCGATTTCGCGGGCTACTGGTATCACCGCTGGCAGCATCGCTTCGGCGTGTGGTGGGAGTTGCACGCAGTGCACCACAGCCAGCAGCAGATGTCGCTCTGGTGCGACGATCGCAATCATTTCATCGACGACATCGTGCAGGCTGCGTTCTTCGCGGGCATTTCGCTGTTCATCGGCGTGCCGCCCGCGCAATTCGTCGTACTGATCGCCGTGAGCAACTTCCTGCAAAGCGTGCAGCACGTGAACGCGCGGCTCGAATTTGGCTGGCTGGTGGAGCGCATTCTCGTGAGCCCGGCATTCCATCGCCGCCATCATGCGGTGGGCTATGGCCATGAGGGCACGCGCTATGGCTGCAATTTCGGCGTGCTGTTTCCGTGGTGGGACATGATGTTCCGCACCGCCTCGTGGAACAAGGCGCTCGAACCCACGGGCATCCGCGAGCAATTGCCCGCACCGCAAGGGCGTGGGCTGAACTACGGCGAAGGACTGATCGCCCAGCAGTGGCTCGCGCTCGTGCGCATCGCCCGGCGGCTTGCCGGCAAGGGCTATCCGATGGGCGGGCAGGCGCATTGAGGCCGCGCCGGGCCGCTCGGCCCGGCGGATTCATTCCAGGATGCCGGCTGTTTGCGCGGCCAGTGCGATAATCGCGGCTTGTCCTTCGCGCGGCGCCTGAGCCGCGCGCCTATGTATGCCGGAGAAAATCTTGAGCCGCATCGACAATCCGCAGCACGACCAGGAAGTCGGTTTCGCCGACGCCACCGAAGACACCACCCGCATTGACGACACCCGCATCGGCGCGGTGCGCCCGCTCATCTCTCCCGCGCTGCTGCTCGACGAACTGCCCGTGCCGCAGGCCACGCAGACGCTCGTGGAAACCAGCCGCGCGCAGATCGGCGAAGTGCTTGCGCAGCGCGACGACCGCGTGGTGGTGGTGGTCGGGCCCTGCTCGATTCATGACCACGACCAGGCCATCGAGTACGCGAAGCTGCTAAAGGAAGAAGCCGACCGCCTCAAGGACGATCTGCTGGTGGTCATGCGCGTGTACTTCGAGAAGCCGCGCACGACGGTGGGCTGGAAGGGCTATATCAACGACCCGCGCCTCGACGGCAGCTTCCGCATCAACGAAGGGCTGCGCGCCGCGCGCCAGTTGCTGCTCGACATCAACGCGCTCGGGCTGCCCACCGGCACCGAATTTCTCGACCTGCTGAGCCCGCAATACATTGCCGACCTCGTAGCGTGGGGCGCGATTGGCGCGCGCACGACGGAAAGCCAGAGCCATCGGCAACTGGCTTCGGGGCTGTCCTGCCCGATCGGCTTCAAGAACGGCACGGACGGCGGCGTGCAGATTGCCGCGGACGCCATCGTCGCGGCGCGCGCGAGCCACGCGTTCATGGGCATGACGAAAATGGGCATGGCCGCGATCTTCGAGACGCGCGGCAACAACGATTGCCACGTGATTCTGCGCGGCGGCAAGAGCGGGCCGAACTACGACGCGGCGTCGGTGGCGGCGTGCGCGGCGGCGCTCGCGAAGGCCGGGCTGCGCGAGCAGGTCATGATCGATTGCTCGCACGCGAATTCGAGCAAGCAGCACCAGCGCCAGATCGAGGTGGCGCGCGATATCGGCGCGCAGCTGGCGGGCGGCGATTCGCGCATCGTGGGCGTGATGATCGAGAGCCATCTGGAAGAAGGGCGCCAGGACCTCGAGCCGGGCGTGCCGCTCAAGCGCGGGGTGTCGATTACCGATGCATGCATTAGCTGGGCGCAGACGCAGCCGGTGCTGGAGTCGCTAGCGCAGGCGGTGCGCTCGCGCAGGGGGAAGCGGGTGGGGTGAGTTTGCGAGGGTTGTGTTTGGCTCGTTAGAGCCAGCGGATTTGAATGGGCGACGCGCGGCGGACTGGGAGGTTCGTCGCGCGTTGTTGTTTCGGGCCCCGAAAATCACTCAATCCTCAATCGCTTCATGCGTCGCTTGCGCCCCGCGCCGCCAGTACGCTGACGCGCGAATGCGCTTCTTGTCGACTCCGCGTTCGTTGCACAGATGCGCGCGCACGGCGCGAATTTCCGAGGCTTCGCCGGCCGCCCACACGTAGCCGTCGCCAGGCGGCAGCCAGACTTCGCGCACGGCATCGACGAGCGGCTGATCCGATTCGGATTCCTCACGATAGCACCAGACGGCATAAAGATCGGCTTCGGTCGGCAGGGCGATGCGCGCCGCGCGGTTCTCCACCGCCACGATGACTGCCACGCGCGCACCAGCGGGCAACTCGGTCAGGCGGCGCTGAATCGCCGGCAGCGCTGTCTCGTCGCCAATCAGGAGATGCCAGTCGTAGCCCGTGGGGATCACCATCGAGCCGCGCGGACCGCCCACGCCCAGGTACTGGCCGGGCTGCGCCTGCGCTGCCCATGCCGTGGCCGGGCCTGCTTCGTGCAGCGCGAACTCGAGGTCGAGTTCGCCGGCGGCGGTGTCGAAGCGGCGCGGCGTGTAATCGCGCGCGGCCGGGCGCTCGACGCCTTCGGGAAAGGCGATGCCGTCGGGTCCGGCACTCGGCAGTACGGGTGTTTCGGCGCCCTCTGGCGGGAAAAACACTTTCAGGTGATCGTCGAACGACGCCGACACGAAGTCGCTCAGATCGCCGGTGAGCGTCACGCGCACCAGCGCGGGCGACAACGCCGTGACGCGCGCGACGCGCAGCAGGCGAAACTTCAACGGATGTCGCACGCGGACGACTTCAAGGGGGCTTGGGTTTTGCATCAGTGACTCCGATGGTGCGATAGGGCGATGGGGTGACGGGCGATGAGCCGGGCTCAAGCGTCGCCGCCTTCCTCGCCGTTTTCGATTTCGCGGGTGGCGCGCGCGAGGATGGCCGCGATGCGGCGCTGCTCGTCGGGCGAGACGTCCGTGCGGCGCAGCAGCGCGTGCTTGAGCGCGCGGCGCGCTTCGATCAGCTCGCGCACCCAGCCGGTGCCTTCGGCGGGATCCTCGCCCGCGAGCGCGCGGCGCATGACTTCCATCTTGCGGCCGAAATGCGTGAGCTTCGCGAGGATCAGGTCGGCGCGTTCGCGATTGGCATCCAGGTACGCACGGCCTTCTTCCGATAGTTCGTAGCGCTTACGATTGCCTTCGAGCGTGACGCTAACGTAGCCGAGTTCTTCGAGGTAGGTGAGCGCCGGGTAGACCATGCCGGGGCTCGGGCTGTAGAAGCCGTTCGAACGCGCATCGAGCGCCTTGATGAGTTCATAGCCGTGGCTCGGGCGCTCGGCGAGCAGCACGAGCAGCATCAACTGCAAATCCTCTGACGTGAACTTGCGACCGCGGCCAAAGCCGTCGCCATTTTCACCGAAGCCGCCGAAACCCCGGCCAAAGCCTTCGCCGAAATCACCGGGGCCGCCGCCGCGATGGCGGCCCATGGCGTAGCGCAGCGCGTGCATGGGATGGCGCATGGCGAAGCGGACGCCGGAGCGATCGTCGTCTGCGAAAGGGTCGAAACAGGCGCGGCCGGCGGAGCCGTGACGCCAGAAATAGCCGAAAGCGTGATGGTGGCGCATGAGGCCTCCTTCTCTGAGTATCTTAAAACATGTCGTAAGATATATATCTTAAGAGTGTTTGTCAAAGAAAAATTTTGGGTGGCATGGGCGCACGCTAAGGTCTGCGGGAATGCGGAAATTTGGTGTGCGGTGCACAATTTTTCAGGCGATTCCCTATCGGACGACGATTTTTATAGCGTTCGCAGTGCGTTGCAATGACGCACAGATACGGTTCACGCCGATCACAGGACCAGCTACATCGCGTGTCCTTAATGTAGGGCTGGATTTAAACCGGCGGGCTCGCTTCACGCGATAACAAACGTCGTCCAGCAAGAGAAGACTCAAATGCGGACCAAGCGGATAACTGAGCATCAGGCCCAGTGTTCCGTAACCTGGAACGCCGCGTGACCTGACCTTCCCGTAGTAGGCGTTGTGGAGGACAACCGGAGAATCCCCGAAGATACCGGGACGATTATCGCGATCAGCGCGCAACCGCGACGCAACCGTTCGCGGCGGCCCGAAGCCAGTGTCCTCGAATCTTCGCGAAATGCCACGGCGCTTTACCGGGGTGAGCCGGCCTCTGGGTGTTCGGGCGACGATGAGAACCGATGACGCTCAATGGCCGAACCTGGGAGTCCATCGGAAGCGCGCGCAACGGGATCGCCTTGACCGGCGAACTTCCGTAGCGACCCACATGAGACGTTCGACATCTGGGTGCTCTGCGGCAGGCTTCTGGGTGCAGCGGCCGTACAGTATCGAGGCTGAATGAGTGCTGATCGGCCTAAGTGGACGTCCACAAACTCTGGCAGGCGGGTCCGCCTCGCGATTAGCGGCAGCCACTGATTGGGTCATGCTCGCTGACCGATTATCCGGCCAAGTTGCTCACCCATCGCTGGTTGGCCCCAACGCAAAACAGCACCATGAATCGTATTGTGTAGCGCTACACAATACGATATGGTTGCAGTCATTGGCCAACAGGCAACAATTAGCCGTGGAAAGCATATGGACACCAGCGAAGTCCGCCATCCTGGCGAGCGCATCAAGACAGAGATTTTCCCGGCGAAAATGTCCGTGACAAAAGCCGCTGAGCTAATTGGCGTCGGACGTCCAGCTCTTTCCAATCTGCTCAACGGGAAAGCGTCCCTCACTGCCGATATGGCGATTCGCATCGAGAAGGCATTCGGATTCCCCAGGAAAGATCTGCTCGAAATGCAGGCTCGGTACGACGCTTTCAAGGCTAAGCAGAAGAGCGTTCCGACGAACGCGAAAACGTATGCCCCCCCGTTCCTGGCAATCAAGGCGAATGACATTGAGAACTGGGCTTTGCACAACATCGCCGCTCGCAGCAGGTTTGCTGTATTCCTGAGGACCTTGGTCCATTCGACAGGCAGCGGGCTTACGGAAGTGGATTTCCCTGGTAACGACGACTCCCAGCGCGCCGGCTGGGACGGTCGAATCGTGGCGAATGAGGGAACTCCTTGGGTGCCAGCTGGCTACTCGGGTTGGGAGTTCGGCACCAACGAGGATCCAAAGGCGAAGGCGGACAAGGATTACAAGAAATGCGTAGCCGCAACTGATGCAAACGACAGGGCATCAATGGAATTCGTTTTCGTCACTCCCCGCAGATGGGCCGGCAAGAACGCTTGGGTTGCTGAAAAGAAGAGAGATGGTTCCTGGAGGGATGTCCGGGCCTACGACTCCAGCGACCTGGAACAGTGGGTGGAACAGTCGCTGCCCGGACAGGCATGGTTTGCCAACGAGACTGGCTCCCCTGCGCAGGATGTACGCTCGCTCGACAAGTGCTGGATAGACTGGGCGAACGTGGCGACTCCGCCGCTGCCCGGCTCGCTGTTCAGTTCGGCAATCGAGGACGCGAAGCGCAAGCTCGTTTCCCGCCTCGCAAAGGCGCCCACACGTCCAATCGTGGTCGCAGCAGACTCCACCGACGAAGCGCTGGCCTTCGTTGCCCAGTGCTTTGGCCCCGAAGGAAGTGCCGAACTGGAACCATATCGGTACCAGATACTGGTTTTCGATAAAGCCGGTGTCTTGCCGAAACTTGCAGGCGGGACGAGGCCGTTCATTCCAGTAGTGCACTCGCGCGAGGTCGAAGTTGAACTCGCGCCGTACGCTGAACAGATGCACTCCATCGTGGTGTACCCTAGGAACTCTGTTAACGCAGAACCAGACATCGTTCTCGAACCCGTCAGTTTCGAAACATTCGATTCCGCGCTTAAAGGCATCGGCAAGAAGCGGGACGAGGTCAAGAGTCTCGCAAACGAGTCGGGATGCTCGCTGACCGTTCTGCGCCGCCGTCTCGCGACCCTCGAGGCAGTGCGAGTGCCGGTTTGGGCAACGCAGCAACACGCCCCGGAGAACCTAATCGCCTTCATGCTGGTAGGCGCGTGGCACGCGCTCAACGAAACCGACAAAGCAGGGCTGTCCCTTCTGGCAGGCGACCGCACGTACGAAGCGCTGGAAAAGGATTGTCAACGCCTGATCCAACTGAACGACTCACCGCTCTGGTCCATCGGGACATATCGCGGGGTCGTTTCGAAGATCGACCTGCTCTACGCCATCGCTCGGTATGTGACCCGCGATGACCTGAAGAGGTACTTCGACGTCGCCCGGATGGTGCTGAGCGAGGACGATCCATCCCTGGATCTCGCCGAAGAGCAGCGATGGGCCGCATCCATCCACGGAAAAACCCGGGAATTCTCCCCAGCATTCCGTCAAGGTATTTCGGAAACGCTCGTCCTACTGGCCGTTCACGGCGCGGGCCTTTTCAAGGCTCGGCTGGGGATCGACACGGAGGCCGAGGCGGCCTTGGTAGTGTGCGACCTGCTTAACAACGATCCCCTCACCACGCGCATCCTTGAAGCCAACGACAGAGACCTGCCGCTCTACGCCGAAGCGGCGCCGACCGAGTTCCTCTCGATCATTGAGCGCGACCTGAAGACGAGCAGTCCGGCAGTTTTCGGCCTCCTTCGCCCTGCCGGGTCCGGCATGTTCGGAAGCCCCAGCCGCACCGGACTGCTCTGGGCGCTGGAAGGGCTTGCATGGAATCCGGAGACGCTTCCCCGTACGGTGATGATCCTCGCACGTCTCGCGCAGATCGAGATCAACGACAACTGGGTCAACAAGCCGGCGCATTCGCTAGCAGCGATATTCCGATCCTGGATGCCCCAAACCGCAGCCAATAATGAAGAGCGCTTGGCATTGGTGAAGGTCCTGTTCGACAGGTTCCCGGACGTCGCCTGGACTCTTTGCGTCGCGCAGTTCGGCAATCATCATCAGGTCGGGGACTATAGCCACAAGCCGACGTGGCGCCCGGACGGATACGGCCATGGTGAGCCGTTTCCGACGTGGGGGCCGATATTAGAGTTCGCGGGCACAATGATCGAGTTAGCCTTATCCCAGGCACACTACTCCGTTTCGATGCTGTCCGACCTGATCGACCGCCTCCCTGACCTGACGGATCCCGACCAGGATCGCGTATGGGCGCTGGTCGAGTCATGGGCGAAGACCGCAAGCGACAACGACAAGATTGCGTTACGCGAGAAGATTCGAGTCTCGACGTTATCCCGTGTCGCAACGCTGCGCGCGAAGAAAAGCGGTAAGAAATCCCGCGTAGCAGCCGCAGCAAAGCACATCTATGCCGCGCTCGAACCGAGCAACCTCCTCGACAAGCACGCGTGGCTTTTCAAGGGCACCTGGATCGACGAGTCTGCCGACGAACTCGAAGACATCCAGAATATTGACTATGAAGCGCGCGAGACGCGGATCCGCAAACAGCGGGCCGATGCGCTGAAAGAAATCCACGGACAGTATGGCATCGCTGGCTTACTCGACACGGCAATCGGTAGCGGAGCATCGGGAACCATCGGCGCCGTTGCGGCCGAGCGTGTGCTCGACGAGCAAGAACTGCTCGCGCTCGTCACCTTGGCCTTTCAGAAAAGGGATGAGAGCGAGCCTGCGGCCCGTGCGTCGGAATGGCTGATCCAAGGCATTTTAGGAGTGGTGTCCAGCGACCAAAACCGCGAAGCATTCCTAAGGTCTTCCATTGCCGCGATAGGCCCCGAGAACGCGGCTCACTTCCTGGCGCTCGCGCCTTTCGGCGAAGCCATTTGGTCGCTGGTGTTCTCATACGGAGAGGAGGTTGAAGCGCGGTACTGGAAGGAGGTCGCTCCCGGGTGGCTGCGGGACGTCCCTGCGGAGATGGCGAAGGCGGTCGACATGCTCATGAGGGCCCGGCGCCCACGCGCCGCGTTCGCGCTCGTCAAGGATCAACCCGAAAAACTGCCGGTCCGCACGTTGTTCCAACTTCTAACGGTCATGGCACAGGACGGCGACGACAAGGCGGGTGAATACCTGCTCGAACACTACTACGTCGAAAGGGCCTTCGAATGCATCAATAGGACTTCCGAACTGTCGCTCGAACAGAAGGCCGGCCTCGAATTCGCGTATCTAGACGTGCTTGACCGTGCATGGGACCGGCGCGCCGAGTCCGCAATCCCGAACCTCGAGCGCTACATCGAGAACCACCCTGAAGTACTGGTCCAAGCCATTGTCTGGACGTACAAGCGCAAGGACCGAGCTGAAGACCCTCCTGAATTCAGAGTTGAAGCAGAAAAGGCTAAACCCATGGCTGAACGGGGATTCAAGCTCATACAAGCACTGAAAAGGATTCCTGGAAGCGACGAACACGGGGGCGTTGATCCCGAGCGCTTGGCGAAGTGGACCGAAACCGTACGAAAGTCCTGCGCCGAGCTGTCGCGCATCGAAATCGCCGACATCGTCATCGGAGAACTGCTTTCCTCGGCACCAATCGGCACGGACGGCGCCTGGCCTTGTGAAGCGGTGAGGACTGTGATGGAAGATATCCAGTCCGAGGACGTGATGCGCGGAGCGCATACCGGCGTGTACAACTCGCGAGGGGCGCATACGCGAGGTCCCGGCGGGGACCAGGAACGCCAACTGGCCGACAAATACAGAAAGTGGGCGCAACAGATCCGGATGTCGTCGCCGTACGTGGCTTCCGAGCTGCTCATGAAGCTGACAGAGACCTACGAGCGGGAAGCTGTTCGGGAGGATACTGAAGCGAAAATCAACCAGAGATTGCGCTAGCTGGCGAATACCTCGCGCCTTTCATTCACGCTGATGCGCTCCGATCAACTAAAGAAAGGGAAGTGATGGCGAACATTCCTGTTACTGACATGGTCGTACACGCATTTTCCCAGTTGGTAGACGACTCGGGTAATAGCGGAAGCTATCGAGAGCCATCGCATTCGGACATCGAATTTCAAATCAATACGTCCGGGCTGGCGACCTTCGATCCCAAGCAACAGGGGCAGCTGATCGGAAAGGCCAAGCGGGTCAGATCTGTGCTGTACGAGGCGATGACGGCCAATCCCACCGCCGCCTCGCGGTTCGCCATGGGTCTCCTGGGAAAGATTCGTGCGTGTGGCGGCTTCCGCGCTGGCGCACCAAATTTCGTTGGCTCCGAGGCGATTGCGAACGCCAAGTCGGCCTGCGACAGCGTTGGCTTTGTCCTCACAGACGACGGGACGCTTTCGCCGAAAGTGCTCACAGCTCTTCGTGGCCCAGAGCTGACCGATGCACTGCTGGGCTACGCGCGGCGCGCACAGCGAGGCGCCGAGGACGCAGCCCTTGTGGCTGGAACGGGCAAGGACCTGCTTGAGGCCACTGCTGCCCACGTGCTTATGACAATACGGGGCAGCTATCCCGCGGGAGCTAATTTTCAAGCCTTGTTGGGCATGGCCTTCATTGCGCTGGATCTTGCGGTGCCGGAGATACCGGAAGTTCAGGGTGAGTCGCCTGTCCGCATTATGGAGCGGGGCCTGTTCGCCACCGCGCTCGGTGTTAACCGCGTCCGGAACAAGCATGGCTCTGGCCACGGCCGCCCGTGGCTACCGACACTCACCGACGCCGAGGCCAAAGCAGCGATAGAGTCTGTTGGCACAGTCGCCAGCTACTTACTGGCAAAGCTCGCGACACACGGAAGGTAACCGCCCGCCAATCTTGAGAGATCAGATGGATGGCCGCTATGGAGATGCCGCTGCCGCTCGAATGACCGGCCAGCATCTCTCGCGACCGTCGCATGTTGGCCGATATCGGCAATTCGACATTCGACTGTCGGTAGACAAGCGTGCAGTCGCCGCGGCTTTTTACGGCAGTCGGCAGAGGATGGCGCGACATCGTTGTTCGCCTGGGTTCACGACTCCTCGATTCTTTCGCTCGTCACGATAAACGCGCTTATCTTAATCGCCGTGTTCTACATAGAGTTTTCGGGGAAAGCTTCGCTCGCTCGTACAACTAAATTTGTTAGCAGTTTCCAACTTTTTTAATAGCGCGGTGCATTGTTCTTCAGTTGTGGCGTTGCGCCCAGTATTGAATGACACGCCGCTTCGAGCGTTCCGTCATTCTCGCTTTCGCCGCGTCTGGTCCGCTACAGCCTGTCTTCTTCAGTACATTCGCGCCACTTCAGCCAGCTTGCTCGCTTTTCGCCAGAATGCGCCCTCGGCTTTCATTCTGGTCGCAAATTAACGGTAGTCCGCCGCGCGACACTCAGCCATCGGCTCGACAATGATCAGGATAACTGACTAGGAGAATGGGCGCGTGACCTGATAGAACCACTGATAGCTCACGGCGCATCGCCGAAGTCCTGTGATCGCAGTATGGGCGTTGCAGCGAAGACCTGCAGGCGGGCGTCCCAGCGCGCCACAAACCGGCCGTCGATTACCCCTGGCAGGCAAGCGGTCTCGGATGCCTATTCGACGGGAGCCGGCTGAACGTTAAGTTCCAGTTGGGGTTCGCTGGGCACTTGCGTCGCGGGCGCGACGTCTTGCTCCGGCGTCGGCTGTTCGGTTTGAACGGCGGGAGGCGGGACGCTTTTGATCACAACGGGCGCCTCTGTGACTGGCGCCGTTGCTCTGGGCGGCGCGGTATGGGCGGCGGTCATGCCCGTGCCGACGTTCGAGCTCGTGGTGTTCGCACTCTTGAGGAGTCCGTGCGAATCGAACAGAAACACGGCCGCGGACGAGTGTGTGTCGGCGCCAGCGACGAGCGAACCGATGAGCGGGATATAGCTTTCCGGGTGCGGACGCGATGTCACGTAGGTGTAGACGAGCAGCGTCGAGCCGTCGTCCAGCGCGGTCTCGACGGACGCCGGGCCGAGCGCGCTTATCACGTCTTGCAGTGTCGTCACGCCGTGCCTGAAGTTCGCCATCTGTTCTGGCCTCACGTCGACACCGGCTGTCACGCAACCGGCGAGTAGTGCGCCGCACAGTAGCCCAGTGACCACTTTGCGATTCATGTCGCCTCGCCCCCTCGTGTTGATTCTAGGACGAACGCGGCTGGCCGGCATGAAACGATCAGCGTCTGCACGCGCACGATCGCTCTTGCGTCGATTGGGATGCGCCCGCCGATTTCCTGTGCGTTGTTGCGCGAGTGGAGGGCGGGCGAACTCCGTACTGGAAGATGGCGCTTTCCAGTAAGCGGATGCAGAACAGCGTCAGTGTGTCGTAACGCTGACGGCCACGATTTCGTATCCGGGGTCGGCGTTTTCGTTCGCCGCTTTTTCCGCGTCCTCATACGAGGTAAAGGACTTGGCCCCTTCGATCTCTGGCGCCATGCCAATGTCGCCGTCCTCTGCGCAGCAGAGGAACTGCCTACCGGTCTTCACCACGTAGACGGTTCTCATGTTTCCCTCCATGGTTTTCGGGGGAACTTATAGTCTAGCAGGGCGCCGGGCACCGGGTCAGGATGGTTTTTTCACGTCGTGTTCACATCCGACGCCCTGACCTGCGGGCGTCCTTTAAACGGTAAGTGCGGCCGCGGCGCTCAACCCGCCCCGAGTTCGTTGAACAGCCAATCCTGAAAGCTCTTGAGCTTCGGCAGATCCGCACGCGATTTAACCAAATCGTTGCATCGACCGGTTGAATCCGCCGGCCAATTCTGTTCCTTCAACCATGCGATACGCGATCTGGGCGGCATGACGCTGGGCATGATCGGCGAGGGCGTGTTGGGGCAGCGCGTGGCCGAGATTGCGAAGGCCTTCGGCATGCGTGTGCTCTTCGCGGCGCACAAGGGGCGCGAGGGACTCGGGCCGCTTTACACGCCGTGGGACGAGGTGCTGGCAAGCAGCGACGTCATCGCGATACACAGCCCCTTGACGCCGCAGACGCGCGGCATGCTCGCGCTGCCCGAGTTTCGCGCGATGAAGCGCAAGCCGCTCATCATCAATAAGGCGCACGGCGGGCTGGTCGATGAGGAAGCGCTCGTGCGCGCGCTCGATGAAGGATGGATCAGCGGCATTGGCTTCGACGAGCTATCGGGCGAGCCGCCCGCCGAGAACAATCCGCTGATGAAAATCGCCGGCCGGCCGAATGTGATTGTGACGCCGCACGTGGCATGGGCCTCAGACGAGGCGCAGCAAAGCCTCGCGGATCAGTTGATGGACAAACATTTACCGCTTCGTCTGCGCCGAGCCTGTCAACGTGGTGGTATGAAGGGCATCTGCTGCGATGCAGTGAATCTTCGATTTGTCCCTTTGCCATGCCGGCGTCGGATGCTCTTTCGGAGGGCCTTCCCGAAAACTTTGATGTTTCCCCATAGGTGCATCAGGTGATCGATGAGGGCCAGGTCGAGTCTCCAGGTCGTCTGATCCGACGTCCGTGTGGAGACCCTGAGTCCGCCAGGGTCTTGGGTGCGGCTCTACAATGGTTGGTGAGAGTAAACAGGAGACCGTAATAATCGCGATGCCGCCGGTCGTCATGGGCGCGCGGCTTCGCGAGCGGTTTCCGCGCCATGCGGAGGTCCAGATGAGTCAAAGCGCGACCGGAATGGAACAATGGGTTCAGCGCAAATACCAGCATGGATTCGTCTCCGACGTGCAGTCCGACACCTTTCCGAGCGGGCTCTCCGAAGACGTAATCCGGCTGATTTCAGCGCGCAAGCACGAGCCGGAATTCATGCTCGAATGGCGGCTGGCAGCGTACCGGCACTGGCTCACGATGAGCGAGCCGCATTGGGCCACGGTCGAGCATCCGCCTATCGACTGGCAGTCCATCGCGTACTATTCGGCGCCGCACACGCAAGGCGAGCGGCCGAAGAGCCTGGACGAAGTCGATCCGGAATTGCTGCGCACCTATGAAAAGCTCGGCGTGCCGCTGCGCGAGCGCGAGGTGCTGGCCGGCGTGGCCGTGGATGCGGTATTCGACAGCGTCTCGGTGGCCACGACGTTCCGCAAGCAGCTCGGCGAACTCGGCATTGTGTTCTGCTCGTTCTCGGAAGCGGTGCAGGAACATCCGGAGCTTGTGCGGCAGTATCTCGGCTCGGTGGTGCCGTACACCGACAACTTCTTCGCCACGCTGAATTCAGCGGTATTCAGCGACGGCTCGTTCTGCTATATCCCGCCTGGTGTGCGCTGCCCCATGGAGTTGTCCACGTATTTCCGCATCAACGCGCGCAACACCGGGCAATTCGAACGCACGCTGATCGTGGCCGACAAGGGCGCGTACGTGAGCTATCTGGAGGGCTGCACCGCGCCGATGCGCGACGAAAACCAGTTGCACGCGGCCGTGGTGGAACTGGTGGCGCTGGAAGGCGCGCAGATCCGCTATTCGACCGTGCAGAACTGGTATCCAGGCGACGAACAGGGACGCGGCGGCATCTACAACTTCGTGACCAAGCGCGGCGACTGCCGCGAAGCCAACGCAAGAATTTCGTGGACGCAGGTAGAAACCGGCTCCGCTATCACATGGAAATACCCGAGCGTGATCCTGCGCGGCGACAATTCGATTGGCGAGTTCTATTCGGTGGCGCTCACCAATCATTACCAGCAGGCCGACACCGGCACGAAGATGATTCACCTCGGGCGCAATACGCGCAGCACGATTCTGTCGAAGGGCATTTCCGCCGGGCGCGGCAGAAACGCGTATCGCGGGCTCGTGAAAATGGGCCGCTCGGCGCAGGACGCGCGCAATTTCAGCCGCTGCGATTCGCTGCTGCTTGGCGACCGGTGCAGCGCTTTTACGTTTCCGTACATTGAGGTGAAGAATGCGAGCGCGAAGGTCGAGCACGAGGCGTCGACCTCGCGCATCGGCGAAGACCAGTTGTTCTATTGCATGCAGCGCGGGCTCTCGGAAGAAGACGCGGTGTCGATGATCGTCAACGGTTTTTGCAAGGACGTATTCAGAGAGCTGCCCATGGAATTCGCCGTGGAGGCGCAGAAGCTGCTGGGCGTAAGTCTCGAAGGGTGCATGGGCTGAGAGGGCGAACGAGATGCTCGATATCCGCAACTTGAGTGTCGAAGTGGAAGGCAAGCCGATTCTGCGCGGCGTCGATCTGCGCGTGAATGCCGGCGAGGTGCACGCGATCATGGGCCCGAACGGTTCGGGCAAGAGCACGCTCGCGCACGTGCTGACCGGGCGCGCGCCCTGTGTGGTGACAGGCGGCAGCGTGAGCTACGACGGCGAAGACCTGCTCGCGCTCGCGCCAGATGAACGCGCGCGCCGGGGCGTCTTTCTCGCCTTCCAGTACCCGGTGGAAATTCCCGGCGTCAGCAACGCGTATTTGCTGAAGGCCGCGCTCAATGCCCAGCGCAAGGCGCGCGGCGAGCCGGAACTGGACGCCATGGAATTTCTCGCGCTCATCAAACAGAAGCTCGCGGACATGCAGATGGACGAAGGTCTGCTCTCGCGTGGCGTCAACGAGGGATTCTCGGGCGGCGAGAAAAAGCGCAACGAGGTGCTGCAAATGTCCGTGCTCGCGCCACGCCTGGCGATTCTCGACGAAACCGATTCGGGCCTCGACATCGACGCGTTGCAGGTGGTCGCGCGCGGCATCAACCAGATGCGCGACCCGAACCGCGCGATCGTGCTGGTGACGCATTATCAGCGCCTGCTCGATTACGTGGTGCCGGATCATGTCCACGTGCTTGCCGAGGGGCGCATCGTGCGTTCGGGCACGCATGAGCTTGCGCTCGAACTGGAGCGCAAGGGTTACGGCTGGCTCAGCGGCGAAGCACGCGAGGAGCAGTCATGAGCGAAGCGCTGCGCGACTACTACCGCGACGCGTTCCGCGCGACGGTGAAGACGCTGCCGGGCGTCGAGTTGCCGTGGCTGCGCAGCGCCCGGCGCCGCGCGTTCGAGCGGTTCGAGACGCTGGGCTTTCCGGGCACGCAACTCGAAGCGTGGAAGTACACCAACGTAACGCCGATCGCACAGCCATGTTGGCATTTCGCGCCTGCACATCCCGCGCCCGCGGACCCGGGCGGCATTGCCGGGCTGGTGAGCGATCTCGTGCCGGATGAAGCCGCGAACCGTCTTGTGTTCGTGAACGGCCGCTGCGTGCCGACGTTTTCCCGGCTTGCCGATGTGCCCGAGGGCGCCTATGTGGGCAGCCTGCGCCAGGCGATACGCGACATGCCGGGGCGGCTCCATGCGGTGATGGCGCGGCGCGAGTTTCGCGACGGCTTCGCGGCGCTGAACGGCGCATTCCTCAGCGACGGCTACGTGGTCATGCTGCCGGAACACGGTGTGATGAACGCGCCGCTTCACGTGCTCTTTTTCGCCGACGAAGCAGGCCTCGCGATGCACCCGTTCAATGTGGTGTTGACGGAGCGGGGCGCGCGCTGCGCGATCGTCGAGCAGTTCGCCGGAATCGCCGATGAGCCGTATTTCGTCAACACCGCCACCGAGATCGTCGCGGACAGCGAAGCCGACGTCCAGCATTGCCGTATTCAGCAGGAGGCGCGCAGTGCGTTCCATATCGCCGACGTGGACGTTGCGCAGCAGCGGGCGAGCCACTTCACTTCGCATTCGTTTGCGTTCGGCAGTGCGCTCTCGCGCACGCAGATCGCGACGCGGCTCGACGCGGCCGACGCTCGCGCCGATTTGAACGGCCTCTATCTGGTGGGCGCGAGACAGCATGTGGACCATCACACGCGCATCGATCACGAGCAGCCGCGCGGCACGAGCCGCGAGTATTATCGCGGCGTGCTCGATGGCGCATCGCACGGCGTGTTCGACGCGCGTGTGATCGTGCATCGGGACGCGCAGCAGACCGACGCACATCAGGGCAACGACAATCTGCTGCTGTCGCGCGATGCGCAGATTGACACGAAGCCACAACTGGAGATTCACGCCGACGACGTGAAATGCACGCACGGCGCGACCGTTGGCCAGCTCGACGAGACTCCGCTGTTCTATCTTCGCTCGCGCGGCATTGAAGAGCGCGTGGCGCGGGCGCTGCTGGTGTGGGCGTTCGCGCGCGCCTGCGTGGACCGCGTGGATAGCGCTGCGCTGCGTTCGCGGCTTACACAGCTGCTGCTCGCGCGCGTACCCGGCGGCGAGCATCTGCGGGGGCTCGCATGAAACCTGTCGAACCCGTGCGGATTCCAGACGAGGAAACGGTGGCGCGCTGGCGGCGCGATTTCCCAATTCTGAACGAACGCGTGCACGGCCTGCCGCTCGTGTATCTCGACAACGGCGCGACCACGCAGAAGCCCGCGGCCGTGATCGCAGCGGAGCGCGGCTTTTACGAACAGACGAATGCGAACGTGCATCGCGGCGTGCATCTGCTTTCGCAACGCGCCACCGATGCCTATGAAGGCGCACGCCTGCGTATCGCGCGGTTCATCCACGCGGCGCGCGCCGAAGAAATCGTGTACGTGCGCGGCACCACCGAGGCGATCAATCTCGTGGCGCAGAGCCATGTCCGGCCCCGCGTGCGGCCCGGCGACGAGATTCTCATCAGCGCGATGGAGCACCACTCGAATATCGTGCCGTGGCAGATGGTCTGCGCCCAGACCGGCGCGGTGCTCAAGGTCGTGCCCATCGACGACAGCGGCACGCTCGACATCGACGCCTGGGCGCGGATGCTGAACCCGCGCACGCGCATGGTCGCGATCACGCACGCGTCGAACGCGCTCGGCACCATCAACCCCATCGCACGGCTGATCGAACTCGCGCACGTGCACGGCGCGCCGGTGCTGATCGACGGCGCGCAGGCAATCGCGCATTTGCCTGTGGACGTGGCCGCGCTCGATTGCGACTTCTACGCGTTTTCAGGGCATAAGGTCTACGGGCCGACCGGCATCGGCGCGCTCTACGCGAAGGCCAGTCTGCTGGAGGCAATGCCGCCGTGGCAAGGCGGCGGCGACATGATCCGCAGCGTGAGCTTCGAAAAGACCGAGTACAACACGATTCCGTGGCGCTTCGAGGCCGGCACGCCGAATATCGCGGGTGCGGTTGCGCTGGCGGCGGCGCTCGATTATGTGAGCGCAATCGGTGTGGAAGTCGCGGGAGCGCACGAGGCCGATCTGCTTGTTTATGCGAGCGATGCGTTGCGCGCGGTGCCGCGTTTGAGAATGATCGGCACGGCAAAGGAGAAGGTGGGGATCGTATCGTTCGTAATGGAGCACGCGCACGCCCACGATATCGGCACGATCCTGGACCAATGCGGCGTGGCGGTGCGTACCGGCCATCATTGCGCGATGCCGGTGATGGCGCGCTATGGCGTACCGGCTACGGTGCGCGCATCGTTCGCGCTCTACAACACGCGCGCCGACGTGGATGCGCTCGTCGATGGTCTCGCGCGCGTGCAGGAGCTGTTCCCGCTATGAGCGACCTTCGTGAGTTGTACCAGGAAACGATTTTCGACCACTACCGGCGGCCGCGGAACTGCCATGCGCTGCCGGATGCGAATCGCCGGGCCGAAGGGTACAACCCGCTGTGCGGCGACCGCATCACGCTGTATCTGCGTGTCGAGGACGGCATCGTCAAGGACGTGGGCTTCGAAGGGGCGGGCTGCGCGATTGCGACCGCTTCGGCCTCGCTGATGACCGAGGCGCTCAAGGGACGCACGGAGGCCGAGGTCGACGCGCTGTTCGAGCGCTTTCACGCGATGGCGACGGCGCCCGCCGACCGGCCGTTCGATGACACGACCGGGCTCGGCAAACTCGCGGTGCTGGCCGGCGTGCGCGAGTTTCCGGCGCGCATCAAGTGCGCGACGCTCGCCTGGCACACGTTGCGCGCCGCCTTGCGCGACCAGGGCGACACGGTATCCACCGAATGACGCGAGGCGAACCATGAAGCCCACTGATGACATGCAGGAACGCGACGACGCGCAGGGCAGCGGCGGCGAGTTTCGCGCGCGCGTGATCGATGCGCTGCGCACGGTCTACGATCCCGAGATACCCGTCAACATCTACGATCTGGGGCTCGTCTATGGGCTCGACGTCGACGACGAAACCCGGCAGGTGTCGATCCGCATGACCTTGACCGCGCCGGGGTGCCCCGTTGCGCAAACATTCCCGTCGATCGTGGAAGACAGCGTGCTCGACGTGGCGGGGGCGAGCGCGGTGCGGGTCGAACTGGTGTGGGATCCGCCGTGGACGCGAGCGCGGATGTCCGAGGCGGCGCGTCTGGAATTGGGGATGTTTTGACATGGCCGACTGGGTGGACGTGGCGCCATACGCCGAATTTCCGCCGGGCGCGGTGCGCAGCGTGAATGTCGAGGGCGCGCAGGTCGCGGTGTTCAATCTCGACGGAACCTGCTACGCGATCGAAGACGTTTGCACGCATGACGGCGGCGTGCTGACCGGCGGCGCGGTGGAGGGCGACGAGGTGATCTGCCCACGGCACGGCGCGCGCTTTTGCATCAGAACCGGCAAGGTCCTCGGGCCGCCGGCCTATGAGGATGTCGCGGTATTCGCGGTGCGCGTGGAGGGCGGCATCGTCCAGGTGCGGGACACGCGGTGGGACGAGCGCGGGTTTTGATTCGCCGCCGCAATTCCGACTGCAGTTTCAACGCTACGCGCTCGCTTCGAACGCCTCGCTGTATCGCACGCTGGCCGCCGGTACGTTGCCGCGCAGTGCGAGCGCCTGAAAATACTCGGCGGGAACGCCGGGCAGCACCAGCGCGGCTTCGGGCGTGAAGCCGAAGCGCTGGTAGTAGAGCGGGTCGCCAAGCAGCACGCAGCCCGCCGCGTGCCGCGCGCGCAACGCGTCGAGCGCCTGCTCGACGAGCCGGCCGCCGATGCCTTGCCTCTGGTGCGAAGGCGCGACCGACAGCGGCCCGAGACCGAACCAATCCGCGCTGCCGTCCGAAAGCGTCACGGCGGACAGCGCAACGTGCCCCACGAGTTCATCCCCTTGCACTGCCACGAGCGAGACCGCGAGTTCGCCGGCCGCGCGCAGCGCGTCGACGATGTAGTGCTCGGTGTGGCTCGTGTGCGGCGCGTGCAGGAAGGCGGCCGCGGTGAGCGCGTGGATCGCGGGAATGTCGGCGGGGGTTTCGGGGCGGATTTCAAAAGGCATGGTGGAGGGTGCGTGAGTTGATTGCATTACTTGGTGCGAGCGAGGGGCGAGCCCGCTCAAAAAATCGACTGCCCCGTCCGCGTGGTCAACCACTCCAGCGACTTCACCCCCGCAAGCGAGTTGCCGTTCGCATCGAGACCCGGCGACCAGACGCACACCGCCATCTCCCCCGGCAGCACGGCGAGGATGCCGCCGCCCACGCCGCTTTTCGCCGGCAGCCCCACGCGATAGACGAAATCGCCCGCGGCGTCATAGGTGCCGCAGGTCAGCATCAGCGCGGACAGGCGCTTGGCGGAACTCGCGTCGAGAATGTGTTCGCCCGACACCGGCGCGACGCCGCCGTTGGCGAGAAAGAGTGCGGCGGTGGCGAGCTCCACACAGTTCATCTCGATCGCGCACTGGCGGCAATACGCTTCGATCACCGTTTCCGGCGGCATTTGCAGGTTGCCGAAGCTCGCCATGAAATGCGCCATCGCGCGGTTGCGTGCGGCATGCTGAAGTTCGGAACTCGCGACGCGAAGGTCGTAGTCGAGATCGGCGGCGCCCGTGAGCCGGCGCACGAACTGCACCAGCGCGGTTTCCGCGCCCACGAAGCGGCGGCACAGCACGTCGGTGACCACGAGCGCGCCCGCGTTGATGAACGGATTGCGCGGCTTGCCGCGCTCGGTCTCTAGCTGGACGAGCGAGTTGAACGCATTGCCCGAGGGCTCGCGGCCGACGCGGTCCCAGAGCGCGTCGCCGAGCAACTGGAAGGCGAGCGTGCAGGCAAACAGCTTGGAGATGCTCTGGATGGAGAAGCGCTCGCGCGCGTCGCCGACCGCGTACACGGTGCCGTCGAGCGCGACGATCGCCATGCCGAAACGCTCGGCGGGCACCTTGGCGAGTTCGGGGATGTAGTCGGCGACACGGCCGGCGGTGCGCCATGGCGCGATGTCGCGATGGATCTGTTCGAGGATCGCTTGATAGTCCGGCTTGTCCATTGACGGATGACGCGCGTGAGCAGGGAAGGCGATGATAGCGCAGCCAGTTTGCAGCATGCGTGTCCGGCGTCTCGTTAGACGCGATCCAAATCGCTACGACCCTTCGCCCTTCATCTCGCGCAAGTGCTTGTACACCGTCGCGCGTCCCATGCCCAGCACCTTCGCCACATAGTTCGCCGAGCTCTTGCCCTTGAACGCGCCCTCGGCATGCAGCGCCTCCACCAGCTCGCGCCGGTGCTCGCGCGTGAGCGAGTTGAGCGCCACCTGGCGCTCGCGCAGCCAGCCGTGCAGGAAGGTGTTGATGCGCTCCTGCCAGTCGTCCTTGAACAGCTCCTCGGGCTGGGCGATCACGCCCGAGCCGCGCAGGAACAGATCGAGCGTCGCGTGCATGTCGTCGAACGCGGCGATGTTGAAGTTGATGCACATGACGCCCATCGCGTGCCCGGCGTCGTCGAACAGCGCCGTGCTCACGCAGCGCATGCGCCGGCCGTCCCAGTTCACTTTTTCGTACGGGCCCAGCAGTTTGTTGCGTGTGGTTTCCTCGACGTCTTCGAGTGCCGAGTCGTCGCCGATCTCGCGCTTCGAAAGATTGTTCGACAGGTACGCCACGGTCTGGTCCGCGAGATCGTGGATCACCACTTCGGCGAACGGGAAGAACAGCGTCGTGATGCTGTCCGCCACGTGCGCGTAGCGTTCGAGCAGCCGCTCGCGCGGCGTTTTCGGGGAGGCGGGCGACTTCTTCATGAGCGTGCTGCTCCGAGCAGGTGCGTATAGAGCGCGTGAGCGATCGCGATGTCTTCGAGACCGAGGCCGATCGAGCGGAAGAACACGTGGCGCACGTAGTCCGGGCGCGGGCAGGCGTCGTTCGCGAGTTCGGCGAGATCGCCCACGATCGCGTCCGGCGACCAGCCGTGCTCGCGCGCGGCCAGCACCATTTCTCCGGCGCTCGCTGGCGTGGTGCGGCGGTAGTCGCAATACACGTCGAGCTTGGGCAGCGCGGCCGGATCGATCTCGTGCGCCTGTGCGACGTTGGTGCTGATCGAGGTGACGAGCGCGGGCTTCGTGAGCGCGTCGAGCGCGAGCACCGGCTTGCCCGACGAGGTGCAGAGCATCACGACGTCGGCGTCTTCGACACATTCGCGAGCCGTTGCGGCGAGGCTCACGCGGGCGTCGGCGGCGCGCACGCTCGCGGCGCGGTCGGTGTCGCTGGCGAGGCCCGGCGAGTGCACGCGAATGCTGTCCCACGCGCGCAGCGGCGCGGCGTGGCGAATGTGCGCGAGCGCCACCGCGCCCGCGCCGATCACGGCGAGGCGGCGTGCGGCGCGCGGCGCGAGCTGGTCGATGGCGAGCGCTGTCGTGCCCGCCGTGCGCTCGGTCGTGAGCAGCGCAGCGTCGCACCACATCAACGGCTGGCCGGTCTGCATCGACATCAGCGCGGTCCAGGCCGTGACGATGGGCTTGGCGCCCTGGGCGCCGGCGACCCCGGCAATGTAGGGCGAAAGCTTCGCGCCGAACACGCCCGCGTGGGCCAGCACGCCCAGATAGGTGATGAAGTCGCCCGCGTCCTGCGGAAACGGCGCGAGCGTCTGGGGCGGCTGCACGGCCTCGCCCCGGCCGAGCGCGGCGAACATCTGCGCGAGCACGCCGCGCACGTCGAGATCGGGCAGCGCGGCGCGCACCTGCGCGGCGTCGGCGATGAACGGCGCGAGCATAGGCGCGGCGGCGTTCGCGCCGGGAAGGGACGTTTCAGACATGCTGTGCTCCATGAGTGATTCGGGACCTGCGCCGCAGACCCAGCGTGGGGACCACCAGCGATTCCGAATGTGGACATTTTTGTCCATTCTAGACTTTATTTTTATTTTTCGTCTATATTCGCATCGTGGCGCGGGACTTCTTCACGAACGACTCGGCCCGACCTCCTGACGACTATGGTGACGACGATGAACACGAAGATGATTCGCTACGCGCGAGCGGTCCGTCTTGCGGGCCTGGCAGGCTTGCTTGGCGCGGGCCTCGGCATGACGGCGGGCGCGGTGTATGCACAGAGCGCGCAGACCTTGCGCTTCGGCGTGGAGGCGGCCTATCCGCCGTTCGAGAGCAAGACGCCGTCGGGCCAGTTGCAGGGCTTCGACATCGACATCGGCAACGCGGTCTGCCAGCGCATGCAGGTGAAGTGCGTGTGGGTGGAGAACAGCTTCGACGGCCTGATTGCGGCGCTCGAGGCGCGCAAGTTCGACGCCATCAATTCGGCGATGAACATCACCGACAAGCGGCGTCAGCAGATCGACTTCACGCCGGCCGTCTACGTGATGCCGATCCAGATGGTCGCGAAGCGCGGCGCGGGGCTGCAGCCCACGCCGGCGAGTCTCAAGGGCAAGCACATCGGCGTGCTGCAAGGGTCGACGCAGGAAGACTATGTGCGCAAGCACTGGGCGCCCGAGGGCGTGTCGATCGTCACGTATGAGAATCAGGACCAGATTTTTGCGGATCTGGCCGCGGGCCGTCTGGACGGCGCGGTCCAGGAAGTGCAGACTGCCACCGACGGTTTTCTGTCGAAGCCGCAAGGCAAGGACTTCGATTTCGCGGGCGCGCCGCTCAAGGACCCCGCCACGCTCGGCGAGGGCACCGGCTTCGGCATGCGCAAGAACGATGCGGCGCTCAAGGCGAAGGTGGTCGCGGCGCTGGATGCGTTGCGCAAGGACGGCACCCTTACCAAATTGTCGATGAAGTATTTCGGCCGCGACATCATTGCGAAGTGATGCGCGCCAGCACCCCATCCAGGACTTCCAGAGGAGCCGCATGAGCAAGGACGCAATCGTGCTGGGCGCGGGCATCGTCGGCGTGAGCGTTGCGCTGCATCTGCAGGCGCGCGGCGTGCGCGTCACGCTGGTCGACCGACGCGAACCCGGCGAGGAAACGAGCTTCGGCAACGCGGGGTTGATCGAGGCGTCGTCGGTGGTGCCGTATGGCTTTCCGCGCGATTGGCGCATGCTGCTGCGGCTCATGCGCAACGACTCGACCATGCTGCGCTACGACGTGCGCTCGCTGCCCGCGTACGCGCGCTGGCTCGCGACGTTCTGGCGCGAGTCGGCGCCGGCGCGGCTGGCGGGCGCGGCGCGCGATATGTTGCCGCTCATCGAGCGCAGCGTCGCCGAGCATGACGCGCTGATTGCAAGAACGGAGTTGCGCCCGCTCGTGCGTCCGGTTGGGTGGATCGAGGCGTACCGTTCGCCCGCACAGTTCGAGCGCGAGCGCGAGGACGCGCAGCGCGTGGTTGCGCAGCATGGGCTGCGCATGGCGGCGCTCGACGCGGCGGGTCTGCGCGCGGCGGAGCCGTCGCTTGCCGCGGGCTATGCCGGCGGGCTGCACTGGATGGATCCGGCCAGCGTGGCCGACCCCGGTGCGCTCGTGAAAGGCTACGCGCAGTTGTTCCTGCGTGAGGGCGGGACGTTCGCGAAGGGCGATGCGCTCACGCTGCGCGCGCAGGGCAGCGGCTGGCAAGTCCAAACCGACAACGGGCCGTTATCGGCGGAACTGGCTGTCGTGGCGCTCGGGCCGTGGTCGGATCTCGTGACGGGGCCGCTCGGTTACCGTGTGCCGTTGCTCCCCAAGCGCGGCTACCACATGCACTACGCGAGCGAGGCCGACGCGCCGCTCACGCGTCCTGTGGTGGATATCGAGAACGGCTATGTGGTCGCGCCCATGAAGCGCGGCTTGCGGCTCACCACCGGTGTGGAGCTGGCCGCGCGCGGGCGGCCGCCGAACTACGCGCAGCTCGATGCGGCCGAGCGCGTGGCGCGGCCCATGTTCGGGCTCGGCAAGCGGCTAGACGATACGCCGTGGATGGGCATGCGTCCATGCACGCCCGATATGCGTCCGCTGCTCGGGCCCGCGCCGCGTCATGCGGGGCTGTGGTTCGCGTTTGGGCATAACCACCACGGGCTTACGCTGGGGCCGGTGTCGGGGCGGCTCGTCGCGGAGCAGATCATGGGCGAGACGCCTTTCACCGATCCCAGGCCTTATTTGCCGCAGCGGTTCGCGTAGCGCGACCCAGGCGGCAAGTGTGCCACGCTCAATGCGGCAGGTTCAATGCGCGCCTGCCGCGCCGCCACCCCCAGAACCCTTCGTCGACTTCGTGATCCAGATAAGCGGAATGATCGCGAGAAAAATGATCGCCGAGATATAGAAGATGTCGTTCAGGCCCATCATCGCGGCTTGGGTCGAGAGCTGAAAATCGAACAGCGCGTGCGCCGAGGGCTCGCTCAGATGCAGCGCGGCCTGCGTCTGAGCGATTGACTGCGTGAAGACCGGGTTGTTGACCGAAGCCTGCTCGGTGAGGCGCGCGTGGTGCAGGATCGTGCGGTTGTTCCATGCGCTAGTCGCGATCGACGTGCCCACGGCGCCGCAGAACACGCGCACGAAATTCGACAGCCCGGCGGCGGCGGGAATGCGCTGCGACGGCTGCCCCGCGAGGATGATCGCCGTGAGCGGCACGAAGAACAGCGCCATCGGCACGCCCTGCAGCAGCGTGGGCAGCACGAGATGCCAGGTGTCGATCTCGATCACGTACTTCGAGCGCATGAAGAACACCACGGCGAACAGCACGAACGCCGCCGTCGCGATCATGCGCGCGTCGGTGCGCGGCAGGATGCGTCCGACCACGGGCGACAGCAGCAGCGCGAAGATGCCGAGCGGCGCGGTCACGAGGCCCGCATCCACCGAGCGGTAATTCAGGTATTCCTGCATCCACTGCGGCAGCAGCACCAGATTGCCGAAGAACACGCCATAGGCCACCGAGATCGCGATGGTCCCGCCCAGGAAGTTGCGCTGCTTGAAGAGCCGCAGGTCGACGATCGGATGCTCCGCGGTGAGCTCCCACACGAGAAAGAACGCGAAGCTCACGAGCGCGGTCACCCCGAGCGTCACGATCACGGGCGAGGCGAACCAGTCGAGGTCCTTGCCTTTGTCGAGCAGGATTTGCAGCGAGGCGACCCACGCGATCAGCAGGCCCAGACCCACCACGTCGATGGGCGGCTTGCGCGTGGCCGACTCGCGATGGCGATAGATCGACCACGTGACCGAGGCGGCGAATATGCCGACCGGAATGTTGATGTAGAAGATCCACGACCAGTTGTAGCTATCGGTGATCCAGCCGCCGAGCGCGGGGCCCGCGATCGGGCCCACTGTGGTGGTCATCGCCCAGAAGGCGAGCGCGGTGGCCGATTTATCGCGCGGCCAGGAGCCGAGCAGGATGGCTTGTGAGAGCGGAATCAGCGGTCCCGCCACCGCGCCCTGCAGCACGCGTGCGACCAGCAGGATCGGCAGCGTGGGCGCGACGCCGCACAGCCACGAAGCGACCACGAACGCGAGGATCGACGCCACGAACAGGCGCACCTGGCCGAAGCGCTGCGTGAGCCAGCCCGTGAGCGGAATCGAAACCGCGTTGGCCGCCGCGAACACCGTGATAACCCAGGTGCCTTCGTCCACCGAGACGCCCAGGTTGCCCGAGATGGTCGGGATGGCCACGTTGGCGATCGAGCTGTCCAGCACGTTCATGAAGGTCGCGAGCGCGACGGCGATGGTCGCGAGGATCAGCTTGCCGCCTTCGAGGGGCGGCGGCGCGGGTGGCGGCGAGGACGATGGAGCGGCGGGCTGGCTCAAGCTTTTTCTCCGCGAATTCAAGGGCAGCGGGGCCGCGCGTAACTCGCGCGGCGGACCGGATTTGCGGCAAGGATACCTGCAATCGCGCCACGGCATGGGCGGGCGTGGAAGCATCCCCAGACGGCGCAGGGACATCGTCCGGCCGCGCTACCGCTAGTGCCATTACACTTGCCTTTCGTTTGATGGGCGGTCCCGCGGGCGGACATACGCGGGTCGCAAGGGCGGCGTATGCTGGCGTCAAGCCGGTCTATTGGCAAGTGCGCTGGCGGGAGCGTTGGCAAAAAGGCGGTAAGACCAGAGGGGAGCAAGACAATGAGCTGGGAACCATTCGATGGCGGCTGGCGTCTCGCGCCGGCCGAAGGCGCGGCGCGCGCGATCGTCGTGCTGCTGCACGGCGTGGGCAGCAATGCGCGCGATCTGATGCCGCTAGCCGACGCCTGGCGCGACGCGCTGCCCGGCGTCGCGTTCGCCTCGTTCGACGGCCACGAGCCGTTCGACGGCGGCTTTGGCGGACGGCAGTGGTTCACGTTGCGCGACGTGAACGAGACCAACCGCGCCGCGCGGGTGGAGGCGGCGGCGCCGGTGCTGGAACAGCGCCTCGCCAACGAGCTCGCGCACTGGGGGCTCGGTTTCGAGCGCCTCGCGCTGGTCGGTTTCTCGCAAGGGTCGATTATGTCGCTCTACCACGCGGCGACGCAGCCCGAGGGAGCGGCGGCCGTGGTCGCCTACGCGGGACGTCTTGCCACGCCGGTGGTCGCGAAGAGCCGCACGCCGCTCACGCTCGTGCACGGCGAGGACGATGAAGTGATCCCGGTGATGGAACTGGAGCGCGCCGCCATCGCATTCAGCGACGCGGGCTTTGCCGTGGCGGCGTTCGCGCTGCCGGGCGTGGGCCACACGATTACGCCGCAAGGCGCGATGCTCGGGCGCGACGCGCTGGTGCGGGCGCTGGGATAGCGTTAGCGCTTCGCTTGACTTCGCTTGCGAGCCAGGCCGCGCAGGGTGGTCCCAGCGCGGCCTTATCAGCGAATTTCCGGAAATATGGCAGTCCGAACTTAGTCGCGGCCGTGCGCATGCGCGTCGAGCTTATGCTCGGCCGCTTCGCCCACGAGACCCGCGTAGTAGAGATGCACGCCAATGGCGAGCGAGTCGTTGCGGATCTCGTGAAAGGCCTTCCATGCCTTCACCGGATCCTTGAACACGAGGTAGTGCGCTTCCTGCGCAACGAGTTTCGCGACCTCATGCAGGCCGTGGCCGTGCAGGACGTCGACGAGGGCGTCGAGGCTGCGGTGCGTGCGCGCGTCGGTGCGCGGGTAGAGCATGTGGAGCACCGCCACGCGTTCGGATGCAAGCGCCGCTGAGAGCGCGACCACGATGTCCTGGTGATTGAGCGCGGTGACGGCGGCGTCTTCTGCAAGCTCGTCTTCCGCGAACAGGGTGTCGACCGAAATGTTCATCTGTTCCTTCCTCATCATGTTGTGCGTATCGACCGGAGAGGCCGCGGCATGCGAGGCAGTATCTCAGAGCGGAACGGGCCCATGTTGCGCTGCACAGGCAAAATATTGTTGCAATAATCGATGTTAAGCCTGTTGAAAGCCTGCAATATTGCTGAGCTGGAGAGGCATTGTTGCTGGTGTCGCTATCAATCAATGCTGCGCTGCGCCGTAAAATGCGGCATGCGGTCGCAGCGAGTTTTGTCAATGAGCGACCGGAAATACCCAAAGCAAGGACAAGTCATGATCGATGCAACGACCCACGCCACACTCACGATCCCCGGCCACGCAGAAGGCGTCGAACTGCCGGTCTACAAGGGCACGACGGGCCCGGACGTGATCGACATCCGCAAGCTCTACGCTCAGACCGGCATGTTCACGTATGACCCGGGCTTCATGTCGACGGCGGCGTGCAACTCGGCCATCACGTACATCGACGGCGACAAGGGCGAGCTGCTCTATCGCGGCTACCCGATCGACAACCTCGCGCAGAACGCCGACTTCCTCGAAACCTGCTACCTGCTGTACAAGGGCGAACTGCCCACGCAACAGCAAAAAGACGAATTCGTTGCGATGGTCACGAACCACACGATGGTTCATGAGCAGATGCACTTCTTTTTCCGCGGCTTCCGCCGCGACGCGCATCCGATGGCGATTCTGGTGGCGGCGGTGGGCGCGCTGTCCGCGTTCTATCACGACTCGCTCGACATCAACGACCCGAAGCACCGTGACGTGTCGGCGATCCGCATGATCGCGAAGCTGCCGACGCTCGTCGCCATGGCGTACAAGTACACGATCGGCCAGCCGTTCGTGTACCCGCGCAACGAGCTTTCGTACAGCGCGAACTTCATGCACATGATGTTCGCGAACCCGGCCGAGGAATACAAGGTCAACGACGTGCTCGTGCGCGCGCTCGACCGCATCCTGATCCTGCACGCGGACCACGAGCAGAATGCCTCGACCTCGACGGTGCGTCTCGCGGGCTCGTCGGGCGCGAACCCGTTCGCGTGCATCGCGGCGGGTATCGCGTGTCTGTGGGGCCCCGCGCACGGCGGCGCGAACGAAGCCGCGCTGAACATGCTCGAAGAGATCGGCTCGGTCGACAACATCCCCGAATTCATCGCGAAGGTGAAGGACAAGAACTCGGGCGTGAAGCTGATGGGCTTCGGCCACCGCGTCTACAAGAACTACGATCCGCGCGCGAAGCTCATGCGCGAAACGTGCCACGAAGTGCTCAACGAGCTCGGCCTGCACGACGATCCGCTGTTCAAGCTCGCCATGGCGCTCGAAAAGATCGCGCTGGAAGACGAATACTTCGTGTCGCGCAAGCTGTACCCGAATGTCGACTTCTACTCGGGCATCGTGCAGCGCGCACTGGGCATTCCCACCGCGATGTTCACCTGCATCTTCGCGATGGCGCGCACGGTAGGCTGGATTGCGCAGTGGAACGAAATGATCGCCGACCCCGAGCAGAAGATCGGCCGTCCGCGTCAGCTCTTCGTGGGCGAAACCTCGCGCGAGGCCACGCCGATCGCCACGCGCTGATTTTTGCTGATTTTTGCAGATTCTTGCGTAATGCCGCGGTGAACCCGCGGCGTTCTGGTCGGACTTCTGGTCGGACAAAGCTTTCGTACGATTACTGCTCGAGCTACTACAATCGAGCCAATCATGCCAATCGAGCAAGCGCGAACCGACCAGGAGGCACGCGATGCAGGATCCCGAATCACTCGGCGGCGTCACCCGCGAGGGCGGCGTGGACCATCCCGTTCAAGAAAGCGATGGCGCATTTATCGCGCCTGAAACACCCGAGATCGCAAGTGCGGACCAGCACGTGCTCAAGTCGGGCGACACCTTCATCGTCAACGACCCGCAAGGCGACATCACGGGCGTGGACGATGGTCTCTTCGTCAACGATACGCGCGTGCTGTCGTCGCTGCGTCTCACCTTCGGCGGGCGCAGGCCCTCGCTGCTCTCGGGCAGCGTGAGCAGCGACAACACCGCATTCACCGCGCATCTGACCAACCGCCCGCTGCCGCCGCTCGGCGGCTCGACCACGCCCGAGGGCGTGATTCACGTCGAGCGCGAGCGCGTGCTCTCGGGCACGATGATGACCGAGGCCATCGAGCTCACGAACTACGGGACCGAAGAAGCGGTCGTGCCGTTGTCGATCTCGTTCGCGAGCGACTTCCGCGACATGTTCGAAGTGCGCGGGCTGAAGCGCGAGCGGCAGGGCACGATCGCGCCGCCGCGCGTGGAAGACGGCGAGGTGCGGCTCGAATATATCGGCCTCGATAAAGTCGCGCGGCGCGTGCGCATCGAATTCTCGCCCACGCCCGACAAGCTGTTCGCCGACCGTGCCGACTTCACCGTGGCGCTGCCCGCGCAGGCTTGCGTGTCGGTCTACCTCTCGGTGGCCATCGAAGTGGAGCCGCTCGCCGGCGCCGCGCCCAGTGCACTGAGCGCGGGCATCATCCAGACGCCGAATTGCCTCGCCGATTCCAAGGAAATGCGCGTGGGCCGCGCAGCCGTGCGCGCCGCGCTGGTCGACGCGCACATCGTGATGCGCGAGCGCCGCCGCGCGGCGGCGCATGTGCGTTCGAGCAATCCGCTCTTCAATGCGTGGATCAACCGCTCGATCGCCGACCTCGGCCTGCTCACCACCGATCTGCCCACGGGCCCGTATCCCTATGCGGGCATTCCGTGGTTCTCCACGCCGTTCGGCCGCGACGCGATCATCACTTCGCTGCAGACGCTCTGGCTCACGCCCGCGCTCGCGAGCGGCGTGCTGCGCTTCCTCGCGGCGCATCAGGCGCTGGAGGACTCGGCGTTTCGCGATGCGTCAGTCGGCAAGATCATGCACGAGATGCGCAAGAGCGAAATGGCCGCCACGGGCGAAGTGCCGTTCGCGCTCTATTACGGCGGCGTGGATTCCACACCGCTGTTCGTCGTGCTGGCGGGCGCCTATGCGGAGCGCACCGGCGACATGGCGCTCATCGACGAGCTCTGGCCCGCGCTCGAACGCGCGGCGGCCTGGGTCGCGGGCGTATGCGAGCGCAATCCGCTCGGTCTGCTCGATTACAAGCGCGAGTCGGAGGGCGGCCTCGCGAACCAGGGCTGGAAGGACAGTCACGACTCGGTGTTCCATGCGGACGGCCGCTTCCCCGACGGCCCGATCGCGCTGGTCGAAGTGCAGGCCTACGCGAGCGCAGCCTTCGAGACGATGTCGAAGTTCGCCACCCATCGCGGCCTCGTTGAAGACGCCGTGCGCTATGCGGGCCGCGCCAACAAAATTCGCCGTTGCGTGGAAGACAAGTACTGGATGGCGGAGTCCGAGTTCTACGGCATCGCGCTCGACGGCCACGGCGAGCTGTGCCGCGTGCTCGCGTCGAACGCGGGGCATCTGCTCGCCTTCGGCCTGCCCGAGTACGAACGCGGGCGCGCCGTGGCCGGCGTGCTCGAATCGGCGCTGTTTCACACGGGGTGGGGCGTGCGCACGCTGGCGGCGGGCCAGGCGCGCTTCAATCCGATGGCATATCACAACGGCTCGGTCTGGCCGCACGATAACGCGCTGTGCGCGCGCGGGCTCGCGCGCTACGGCCGCAAGGAAGCGGCCGTGCGCCTGTTGCAGGCGCTGTTCGAAGCCGCTGTCACGTTCGATATGCGCTTGCCCGAGCTGTTCTGCGGCTTCCCGCAACGCCGCGGCGAGCCGCCCACCGCGTATCCGGTGGCGTGTCTGCCGCAGGCCTGGGCCGCGGGATCGCCGTTCATGATGCTCGAAGCGTGCCTCGGCGTGAGCATCGACGCGGCGCGCCACGAAGTGCGCGTCGAGCAGCCCATGCTGCCAGAAGGCATCGACTGGCTCGAAGTGGGCGATCTGCGCGTGGGCAACGCCGCGGTGACGCTCACGTTCCGGCGTGTGGATGGCAAGGTGGTGGCTTCGGCGGATCGCAGCGACGTGAAGGTGGTCGCGGTGCTGTGACGCCGTGCTGTGACTCAGTGCTGTGACGCAGGGCGATGAGCTTGCGCGCGTTGCGCGGTGTTCTTTCCGCGCAACGCCGCCTTCAATTTGAGCGCAATTTCTATCCGCCACCCCGTATGATGCGCGGTCTATTTTTTAGACCACAAGTACATCGAACATGAAGAAATCGCTAATCGCCCTTGCACTGACCGGCGCATTTGCGGGAGCGGCGCATGCGCAAAGCAGCGTGACGCTCTATGGCCTGATCGACGCAGGCCTCGTCTACACCAATAACCAGCTCGGCCACAGCAGCTGGCAGCTCAGCAGCAGCCCGACGCAGAACTCGGTGTTCGGCCTCAAGGGCTCGGAAGACCTCGGCGGCGGTCTCCATGCACTGTTCAAGATCGAGCAGAGCTTCATGATCAATAACGGCGCCCAGGCGTTTGCCGGCAGCATGTTCGGTTCACAGGCATGGGTGGGCCTGCAAAGCGACCCGTACGGCACGCTCACGTTCGGCCGCCAGTTCGACGTGATGAACGACCTCGTGGGCCCGCTCACGGCGGAATGGAACACGTGGGGCGGGAGCCTGGCCGGCCATCCGTTCGAAAACGACAATCTCTCGGCCAACTCGGTGGTCTTCAACAACACCGTCAAATATGCGAGCCCGACGTGGAACGGCCTCACGTTCGAGACCATGTACGCGTTCAGCAACAAGGCCGGCAACTTCGCCAACAACCGGGCGTACGGCTTTGCGGTGTCGTATGCGCAAGGGCCGGTCAATCTCGCGGCGGGCTACCTGCAGGCCAACGGCCCCGGCAACGGCAGTGGCGCGATCACCACGGGCGACACGAGCGCGGACTTCATCGCGCAGCGCCAGCGCATCTGGTCGCTGGGCGGCAACTATACCTATGGCCCGGTCACGGCCGGCCTTGTGTGGAGCCACACGCAGATCGACAACGCGGCAGGCGTGTTCGCGTTCGGCTCGGGCACGTATCTGGGCGCGGGCGATGCGTCGGCGGGAACGCTTGGCGGTTCGCTGCGTCTGGACAACTACGAAGCCAATCTGAAATATGCGCTTACACCGGCATGGACGGTCTCGGGCGCCTATACGTACACGCACGGCGCTTATAACGGCTCGGCCCCGGGCTGGAACACGGCGATGCTGCAAACCGCATACGCCATCAGCAAGCGCACCGACTTCTATGTCGAAGGCGTTTATCAGAACGTGCACGGCGCGCCGCAAGGTTCGGTGCTGTCGCACGCGATGATCAACACGCTCTCGCCGTCGTCGACGCAGACCCAGGTGGCGGTGGCGGCGGGGATGCGCCACGCATTCTGATCGGGACAGGTCTGGCCCTCCGGCCCTCTGAGCGGCGCAGGCGCGTGCGCCAATAGGACTTTGGTCCGATTGCTCCGGTCAGGCGGCCATCCCATGCTGAGGACACAGCGGGTGTCGCACCCGCCGCGCATGGCGGGCCGTCGCGGCGAGATAGCCGGGCATGCGCCAGCGGCGATACCCGCGAGCGCCGTCTTTTTCGTCCGATCATAGTTCGTTCTACCTGGTATTCGACCGGGGAGGCATCGTGAGCCTGTGTATGAAACGCCTCATCCGTGTGGTCTTTGTCGCGGGACTGCTGCCTGCCGGCGTGGTGAGCGCCGCGCCGATCATCTACCCGGCGAAGGGCCAGAGCCAGGCGCAGCAGCAGAAGGATCAAGGCGCGTGTTACTCGTGGGCCAAGAGCCATACCGGCATCGATCCCACCCACGTGGCGGCCGCGCCACCGCCGCCTGCCGGTCCGGCCGTGGGCGGCGGTGAACGAGTCGGCGGCGCCGCGCGCGGCGCGGCGGGCG
>NZ_CADIKL010000016.1 GCF_902859945.1 Paraburkholderia caffeinitolerans
CCGTGTGCTGCTGAACGATCCGGCGACGGGCGTGATGCGTCATGCGGATGCGGGCTACGAGCTTGCGCAGCAGACGGCGCGTGAAGCCGGGCTCAAGCTGCCGATGCTGGGTCGATGAGTATCGCCCGCGAAGTAGACGAAGCGGGCGCCGCGCAGCTTACGCTGCTGCGCGGCGTGGATCTCGTGGCGTCGCCGTGGAAGAACGGCGGCGGCGTCACGCGCGAGATCGCGCTCGGGCATTTGCCAGGTGCGTTGCCGGGTCAGGCCGCGGACGGGTTCGCATGGCGCGTGAGCGTCGCGGACGTCGCCCAGGCCGGCCCGTTTTCGCGTTTCGACGGCGTGGCGCGCACGCTGGTGCTGCTAGAAGGCGCCGGCATGGTGCTCGACGAGATGTCGCCCTCTGGCGGCGCGCTCGTGCGCACGCATACGCTGACGCAAGCGCTCGACGTCGCGCGTTTCGACGGCGAAGCGCCGATCGATGCGCGCCTCGTCGACGGACCCACGCGCGACTTCAACCTGATGGTGCGCCGCGACGTGGCGCGCGCGTCGTTCGAAGTGTGGCGCGAGAATGTGGCGCGCCGCATCGAGGCCGACACCGTGCTGCTCTATTGCGCACAGGGCGTAGCGTTGGTGCGCGTGAATGGCGGCGAAGCCACGACGCTCGTGGCCGGCGACACGCTGCGCATCGACCTGGCCGGTGCCGCGAATGCCACCGCGCGCGCGGCTCGCATCGAAACGCAAGGTGAGGGCGCATTGCTCGCCATCGCACTGGACATCGTGAACGCGCACGCGGATCGAGAACCTTCGAGAACCTGATAGCGACGCGGCGCTTCGCAGCGCCGCGCAATCTCCATGAACCAGACTGTCTGGCATCACCTGAAGCTGTGCCCGCAGGGCGACCCGCGGCACACCATCGAAGACGCGGCCATCGCCGTCGAGAACGGCAAGATCGCGTGGCAGGGCGCGGCAGCGTCGTTGCCGGCGCAATTCGCGCAGTGGCCGCGCGAAGACCTCAAGGGCGCGTGGGTGACCCCGGGCCTCGTGGATTGCCACACGCACCTCGTGTACGGCGGCACGCGCGCCGATGAATTCGCGCAGCGCCTTGCGGGCGTGAGCTACGAAGAGATCGCGCGCAACGGCGGCGGCATCGTCTCGACGGTGCGCGCGACGCGCGCCGCGAGCGAAGCCGAGCTCTACGCGCAATCGGCCGCGCGCCTCGAGCCGCTGCTCTCCGAAGGCGTCACGGCCGTCGAGATCAAATCGGGCTATGGCCTTGAACTTGCCGCCGAGCGCAAGATGCTGCGCGTCGCGCGCCAGCTCGGCGAGCGCTATCCGGTCACGGTGCGCACGACCTTCCTCGGCGCGCATGCGTTGCCGCCCGAATTCGCCGGCCGCGCCGACGACTATATCGACGAAGTGTGCGAGCGCATGCTGCCCGCGCTGGCCGACGAAGGCCTCGTGGATGCCGTGGACGTTTTCTGCGAACGCATCGGCTTCTCGATCGCGCAGAGCGAGCGCGTGTTCGAAGCCGCCGCGCGCCGCAATCTGCCGGTCAAGATGCACGCCGAGCAATTGTCGAACAGCGGCGGCGCGGCGCTGGCCGCGCGCTATGGCGCGTTGTCGTCGGACCATCTGGAGTTTCTCGACGAAGCCGGCGTGGCGGCGATGAAAGCCGCGGGCAGCGTCGCCGTGCTGCTGCCGGGCGCGTACTATTTCATTCGCGAAACGCAATTGCCGCCGCTCGAATTGCTGCGCCGCTACGAGGTGCCGATCGCGATTTCGACGGACAGCAATCCGGGCACGTCGCCCACGACTTCGCTGCTGCTCATGATGAACATGGCGACCACGCTGTTCCGCATGACCGTGCCCGAGGTGCTGCAGGGCGTGACGCAACACGCGGCGCGTGCGCTCGGCGACGCCGAACGCCACGGCGCGATCGCCGAAGGCCGTCCGGCGGACTTCGCGGTGTGGGACGTGCAATCGCTCGCGGAACTCGCTTACTGGATCGGCCGGCCGCTTTGCGCGCGCGTCGTGCGCGGCGGCAAGACCGTATTCGAGCGTCGCTCGAATACGCATTGAACGCATGAATTGAACGCTTGAAGCAGGCATCGAACATGAATTCCAACTCACGCGCGCTGTTCGCGGCGCATGCCTGGCTGCCGCAAGGGTGGCGCCGCAACGTGCTGCTCGAATGGGATGCGGCGGGCAACCTCCAACGCGTCCAGGCCGATCTGCCCGCCGCGCCCGCGGGCGTGGCGCTGGCGGCAGGCCCGGTTATGCCAGGCATGCCTAATCTTCATTCGCACGCGTTCCAGCGTGCGATGGCCGGCCTTACCGAATATCGTGCGAACCCCACCGATAGCTTCTGGAGCTGGCGCGATCTGATGTACCGCTTCGCTGCGCGCATCACGCCGGACGATCTCGGCGCGATTGCGCGCTGGCTCTATGTGGAAATGCTCAAGTCCGGCTATACGTCGGTCTGCGAATTCCACTACGTGCATCACGCGCATGACGGGCAACGCTACGCCAACCCGGCCGAGCTTGCGCAACGCGTGGTCGACGCCGCGAGTGAAACCGGTGTGGGCATGACCATGCTGCCCGTGCTCTATCAGTACAGCGGTTTTGGCTCGCGCGCGCCGCGCGACGATCAGCGCCGCTTCATTAATACGCCTGAGCAACTGCTCTCGATCATCGAGGCCGTGCGCGGCGAACGGCCCGAGCATGGCGCATTGCGCTACGGCGTGGCGCCGCATTCGTTGCGCGCGGTTTCGCAGGCGTCGCTGCGCACGCTGCTCGAGGGTCTCGATGCAGCGCTGCCGGGCGCGCCCGTGCATATCCATATTGCCGAGCAAACCGCCGAAGTCGACGCATGCGTCGAGACCGAAGGCGCGCGCCCGGTGCAATGGCTGCTCGACCGTTTCGACGTGAATGCGCGCTGGTGCCTCGTGCACGCCACGCATGTGGACGCGCAGGAGACCCAGGCGCTCGCGAAGAGCGGCGCGGTGGCGGGGCTGTGCCTGACCACCGAGGCGAATCTCGGCGACGGCATTTTCCCGGCGCACGATTATCTCGACGCGCAGGGCGTGTTCGGCGTCGGCTCGGACAGCCATATCGGCGTGGATTGGCGCGCGGAATTGCGTTTGCTTGAATACGGGCAGCGTCTCGTGCGGCGCGAGCGCAACGTACTGGCTGCTCCGCAAACGGCGAATGTGGCGGACCGGCTGTTTGCCGCCGCGCTCGCGGGCGGCGCGCGTGCGGCAGGCCGCGCGGTGGGCGCGCTCGAAGTGGGCGCACGCGCCGACTGGATCGTGCTCGATCCGCAGCATCCCGATCTCGCGGAAAAGACGCCGCAAACGTGGCTCTCTTCGGTCGTGTTCTGCGAACACGGCGAAACGCCCGTGCTCGATGTCTACACGGCGGGCGAGAAAGTGGTCGAAGGCCGGCGTCATCGCGCGGAAGAGCGCCTTTACGCGGACTATCGTAAGACGCTTGCGCGCCTGCTGGCCGACGCATGAACGCAGGGCGCACGGCAACGTGCGCCGTAATCCATTGAACGGACCGACTCATGACCGATCTCTACACCCTCGAGCGCGGCGACGCGCCACTGCTCGTTTCGATCCCGCACCTGGGCACGTCCATCCCCGAGTCGCTGCGCGGCCAATATACGGATGTTGCCCTGAGCCTCGCCGATACCGACTGGCATCTCGATCGCCTCTACGCTTTCGCGAAGTCGCTGGGCGCGACGATTCTGGGCGCGCGCGTCTCGCGCTATGTGATTGACCTGAACCGCCCGCCGAATGACGAGAGCCTGTATCCGGGCCAAACCACCACGTCGCTGTGCCCGACCGAAACGTTCCGTGGCGAGCCGCTCTACCGTGACGGTTGCGCGCCCGACGCTGCCGAGCGTCAGCGCCGCGTGGCCGCGTACTGGCAGCCGTATCACGATGCGCTGCACGCCGAATTGCAGCGCCTGCGCGGGCAGCATGCGAACGTGCTGCTCTGGGAAGCGCACTCGATTGCGAGCGTGTTGCCGAGACTGTTCGAAGACAAGCTGCCCGACCTGAATATCGGCACGCAGGAAGGCCGCACCGCGCATGCATCAGTGCAGGCGCGCGTCGAGCAGGCGGCAGCAGGCAGCGGATACACGTGGGTGGGGAACGGGCGCTTCAAGGGCGGCTATATCACGCGCCATTTCGGCGCGCCGGTCGACGGCGTGCATGCGGTTCAACTCGAAATGTGCCAGTCCACCTATATGAACGAGCACGCTCCGTTCGACTACGCGCCGGCGCTGGCCGACAAGGTCGAGCCGGCGTTGCGCGAGATGGTGGGGGGCGCGCTCGACGCGGTGAAGGCGCTGAACGCCGCGACGGCCTGAAGACGAAACAGACGAAACGCGCACGCAACGAAAACCGGCTCTGGGTCATGGATCCAGAGCCGGTTTTTTCTTTTCGGAAACTCAATACTCAGTTGCGCTTCAGCCGCGCTCGACCGGCAGGATCAAGCGATCGGGAATGGCCGGCGGTGCGCGCCGCATGGCGATGTAGTAGACCACGCCCGGCACGATGAGCCCGAGGATCCACGAAATATCGGTGCCGCCCAGCGCATCCACGAACGGGCCCGTATAGAGGCTCGTGGACATGAAGGGCAATTGCACGACGATACCGAGCGCGTAGATGGCAATGGCCTTCACGTTCCAGCGGCCATAACGCCCGTTAGGGTTGGAGAGTGCGGGCACGTCGTAGCGCGATTGCGTGAAGCAATAAAAATCGACGAGATTGATCGCGCTCCAGGGCGTGAAAAAGGCCAGCAGGAACAGGATGAACGCCGTGAATTCCTTGAGGAACGAATGGCGCCCGGCGAGTGCGACCAGCGTCGAGATGCCCACCATGCCGACGATATAGACGAAGCGATGGCGCGTGGAAATCGCGCGCTTCGCGCGAAACGCGCTCACGACCGTCGCCATCGACATGAAACTGCCGTAGGCGTTGAGGGTGGTGACGGTGAGCTTGCCGAACGCGATGCTGAAGTACAGCATCGCCGCGACCGCGCCGCTCGCCCCGAGGCCAACGATGTACGCCACTTCGTGATGCGCGAATGCATGTCCGGCGAGCGCCGCTGCGAATACGCCGAACACCATGGCGGCCTGCGCGCCGATCACCGAACCGAGGCCCACTGCCAGAAACGTTTTCGCAGGCGAAGTCGAGCGCGGCAGATAGCGCGAATAGTCCGCGACATAAGGGCCGAAAGCGATTTGCCACGAAGCGGATAGCGACATGGAAAGCAGGAAGCTCGCCATCGAGAAATGGCGGTTGGCGAGCAGGGCGCCGACGTCATGATGCGTGAAAAGCTGCGCGAACATGTAGACAAACGCCAGCACGCCGATCACGCTCGCAATGCGGCCCACGAAGTGAATCGAACGATAGCCGAGAATCGTCAGCACGACGATCAACGCCGCGAACAGGCAAATTCCGGTCGTATCGGAAACATTGAGCAACTGGGCGGTCGCCTGGCCCGCGAGGACCGTGCCGCTTGCCGAAAAGCCCACGTACATGATGCACACGAGCACGATGGGAATGGCTGCGCCGTACACGCCGAACTGCACGCGGCTGGAAATCATCTGGGGCAGGCCGAGTTGCGGGCCCTGCGCGCCGTGCAGCGCCATGACCGTGCCGCCCACGAGTTGCCCGATCAACAGCGCGATGAGCGACCAGAACACGTCGCCGCCGAGCACCACGGCCAGCGCGCCCGTGATAATCGCAGTGACCTGCAGATTGGCCGACAGCCACAGCGTGAACTGGCTGAACAGGCTGCCGTGCCGTTCCGCGTCGGGAATGTAGTCGATCGAGCGCGTTTCCAGCAATTTGCGGCCTTCCGGCCCGAGCTTGGCGGTGGATTCGGGAGTGCCCAAGGATTGGCTCCGATAGCGATAACGAGGCATCGCGCCAACGTGGGCGGACGATGAGATTATCCGATCATCTTGTATAGACAACTTTCGGAAAATTGGGGATTACCCGTGCGCGCCGTCCCCTGTTTCGATTCGTGGAAACAGCGCTGGTGATGGGGTCAGCGCAGCATTTCCGCCAGCGTGTTGAACAGCAGCGTGCGCTTGTTCGACTTACGGTGAATCATGCCCACGGTGCGCATGAACGGCGGATTGCACAGCGGAATCAGCCGCAGGTTGGGATCGTCGTGCCAGTGGCCGTTGTGGAGCACGGGCAGCACGCTCACGCCCACGTCGTTGCGCACCAGCGAGACGATGGTTTCGATGGAATTGAGTTCGAGATATTCCTGCGGTTTGATGCCGAGCGTGCGCAAGGCTTCGTCGATCACGGCGCCTGTCGGCACGCGGCGATCGAAGCGCAGGAAGCTGCGTTCGCGCAGAATGCGGCGCACCTCGCCGCGCTCGCCGTTGAGCACCTCGCTGCCCGCCATGGCGCGGCTCGTTACCAGCATGAGCGGCTCTTCATAAAGCGGCGTCCATGCGAGCGATTCGTGCAGCGCGCCGTCCGCATTGCCGACCACGACGGCGAGATCGACGTCGCCTTCTTCCACCATGCGCGCGAGTTCCGTGGAGCGCGCCGAGGTGAGCCGCACTTCGAGTTCGGGATGTTCGGTCTTTAGATGCGCGACGGCGAGCGAGAGCGCGCCGATCACCGACACCACGGCGCCGACGATGACCGAGCCGTGGATCGTGTCCTCGGGGCGGGCCGGCAACTCGTCGATCAGTTCGAGAATGCGCTCGACCTTCGCGCAGATTTCCCGGCCCTCGCGCGTCAACGCGACCTGGCGCGCGCGGCGGTCAAAGATCTGCCGACCCAGCGCCTCTTCGAGCCCGCGCATCTGCAGGCTCACGGCCGCCTGCGTGAGCGCGGTCCGTTCCGCCGCGAGGGCGAACGAGCCGCTACGGGCCACGGCGTGCAAGGTACGCAACATGCGCAGGGAGAGCATGGAAGAAAAATTTAAGTATCGAAAACAAAATATTAATATTTTTTTGTGCGAGCCTTCAAGATAATCGATACATCGGCATTCCAACCCTTTCAATCTTTCCGATCGATACCGCCATGACACGCTTTGACTGGCAGAACCCTTATCCGACGCCGCGCCTGCCGGTGTTCGCCCGCAACATCGTCTCGACCTCGCATCCGCTCGCCGCGCAGGCGGGTCTGCGCATGCTCTGGAAGGGCGGCAACGCCGTGGACGCCGCGATCGCGGCGGCGGCGGCCATCACGGTGGTCGAGCCGGTGTCGTGCGGCCTGGGCGGCGACGCCTTCGCACTCGTCTGGGACGGCGCGGAGTTGCACGGCCTGAACGCCTCGGGCACCGCCCCGGCCGCCTGGAACCCCGATTACTTCCGCCGCAAATACGGCGAGGAAAACGGTCTGGCGATGCAGCCCAAACGCGGCTGGGACACCGTCACGGTGCCTGGCGTGATTGCGGGCTGGGAAGCGCTGCACGCGAAGTTCGGCTCGCTGCCGTTTGCCGATCTGATGGCGCCCGCGATCGAGATCGCCGAGCGCGGTTACGCGCTCGCTTCGATCGTCGCGCACAAGTGGCAGGCGGCCATTCCCGAATTGCGCGATCAGCCCGGTTTTGCCGAGACCTTCATGCCGCGCGGCCGCGCGCCCGAGGTAAGCGAGCGCGTGCGTCTTCCGGGCCACGCGGCCACGCTGCGGCGGCTCGCCGAACTCGGTCCGCGCGCCTTTTACGAGGGTGAAATCGCCGAGCGCATTGCCGCGTCCGCGCGCGAGGGCGGTGCGGCGCTCACGCTCGACGACCTGCGCAACTATCGCGCGGATTGGGTGGCGCCGATTTCGAAGGGATACCGCGGCTATCGCGTGCACGAGATTCCGCCCAACGGCCAGGGCATCGCCGCGCTCATCGCGCTGGGCATACTCGAGCAGTTCGATGTGGCGTCGCTGCCGCGCGACGGCATCGAATCGCAGCATCTGCAGATCGAGGCCATGAAGCTCGCGTTCGCCGATGTCTATCGCTATGTGGCCGATCCGCGCTCGATGGATGTCACGCCCGAGCAGATGCTCGACGACGCGTATCTCAAGTCGCGCGCGAAACTCATCGACCCGAAGCGCGCTACGCAATTCGACTTCGGCATGCCGCGAGCGGGCGGCACGATCTATCTGTCCGCCGTCGACGAGCGCGGCATGATGGTGAGCTTCATCCAGTCGAACTACATGGGCTTTGGCTCGGGCGTGGTGGTGCCGGGAACGGGCATCGCGCTGCAGAATCGCGGCTGCGGGTTCTCGATGGACCCGGTCTCGTGCAACGTCGTCGAAGGCGGCAAGCGGCCGTTCCACACCATCATTCCGGGGTTCCTCACGCAGCAGGTGGAGGGCCGCGAAGAGGCGGTCATGAGCTTCGGCGTGATGGGTGGCGACATGCAGCCGCAAGGCCATTTGCAGACGGTCGTGCGCATGCTCGACTACGGCCAGCAGCCGCAGGCCGCATGCGATGCGCCGCGCTGGAAGGTGAATCGCGATTTCTCGGTCGATATCGAATCGACGCTCGACGCGCAGGTTGCAAAGGAACTCGCCGCGCGTGGTCACGAGATCAAGAGCATCGACGATCCGTATATGGACTTCGGCTCCGGCCAGTTCATCTGGAAACTCGATCGCAACGACCCCGAGCGTGGCTACGTGGCGGCGAGCGATTCGCGCCGCGACGGACTGGCTGCGGGGTTCTGATCGCAGGGTAGCGCCGGGCCGGCTGCGTGCGCAACGCAGCCGGCCCGTGATGGAACGCTGGCATCCGGCCGGACCGGATTGCTGAGTAGAACAAATCAATAGAACAATATTACGCGAGCTGGCAGTTCGCCAGCCATCGCGCGTTCGTTGAACGCAGCCCGGAAGTTCTGTTCGCACCTCGACTGTCCACATCGCTGAAACGACTGCGAAGCAGTGCTATATTCGCGGTCCTTGTCGCAATCGGGCGACAAAATGCTTACGTTTTGACAGGTAGTGGAGAGGGTATGACGATCGAATATCGGGGCTTTCAAATCAATATCGACACGAAAGCGGATGCGACGGACACGCAATGGCTGTGCCGCGCGGAGATCAAGGGCGTGGAAGGTGAGGCGCGCGACGTCGCCTTGCCTTGCATGGAGCTTGCATTTCCCAAACTCAAGATCGACGTGCTGATGGTGGTCAGCATGGTGGAGCACAAGGCGCGCCAATCCGTCGACGAATGGTTCGCCGCGCAGCCGGCGATGGCGTGAGCGCCACGGCTCGCGCCATGCGCCACGGCTCGCGCCATGCGCCACGCTAGCAGGCTGCCCACCCTTTCCATTTGATCAAGCCAGATTGAGCAAGCGTCGATTTTCAACGCGCAGGATCCGCTTCATCATGACCTCCAGAGTCGAAACTTTTGGAGACAGTCATGTCACGTCCGCTCACCGGCATCCGCGTTCTGGAACTCGGGCAACTCATTGCAGGCCCGTTCGCGGGGAAAATGCTCGCCGAATTCGGCGCGAGCGTTATCAAGGTCGAGCCTCCGGGCACGGGCGACCCGTTGCGCAAATGGCGCCTGCTGCACGAGGGCACTTCGGTCTGGTGGGCCGCGCAGTCGCGCAACAAACAGTCGCTCACGCTCGACCTGCGCTCGCCCGAAGGGCAGGATGTGATCCGTCGTCTCGTATCGGAAACGGATGTGCTGATCGAGAATTTCCGCCCCGGCACGCTCGAAGGCTGGGGGCTCGGCTGGGAGGCGCTCAGCGCGATTAATCCGGGGCTGATCATGCTGCGCGTGTCCGGCTACGGACAGACCGGCCCTTATCGCGACCGGCCAGGCTTCGGCGTGGTGGCCGAGGCGATGGGCGGGCTGCGCCACCTGAGCGGCGAGACGGGGCGTACGCCGGTGCGCGTGGGCATTTCGATTGGCGATTCGCTTTCGGCGCTCCATGGCGTGATTGGCGTGCTGCTTGCCTTGCGCCATCGCGAGCAGCAAGGCGGCAAGGGGCAGGTCGTGGACGTGGCGCTCTACGAGTCCGTGTTCAACATGATGGAGAGCCTGCTGCCCGAGTTTTCGGTCTTCGGTACGGTGCGCCAGCCCGCCGGCAGCAGCCTGCCAGGCATTGCGCCGAGCAACGCGTATCGCTGCAGCGACGGCAAGTACGCACTGATTGCCGGCAACGGTGACAGCATCTACCGTCGCCTGATGGAGTTGATCGAGCGCCCGGACCTCGGCAACGACCCGGCGCTCGCGCGGAACGACGGGCGCGTTGCGCAGGTCGAGCGCATCGACGCCGCAATTGGCGACTGGTGCGCGCGCCACACGCTCGACGAGGTGCTGGCCGCGCTCAATGAAGCACGCATTCCGGCTGGACGCATCTACGACGTGGCGGACATCGCGGCCGACCCGCACTACCATGCGCGCGAGATGATCGTCGAGGATACGCTGCCTGACGGCACGCCGGTCAGCGTCCCCGGCATCGTGCCGAAACTGAACGCCACGCCCGGCGTCATCGAGCACAGCGCGCCCACGCTCGGCGCGCACACGGACGCGGTGCTCGAGTCCATAGGTGTGGATGCAGCCACGCGCGACGCATGGCGCGCGCGCGGGGTGATCTGAACAGAGGCGAATGTCATGACGAAACAGACGAAAAGACTGTATCTCAACGAAGTCGCCACGCGCGATGGTTTCCAGAACGAAGCTGCGTTTATCGACACCGACGACAAGATCGCGCTTATCGACAGACTGAGTGCATGCGGCTACGCGAAGATCGAGGTGACCTCGTTCACTTCGCCGAGAGCGATACCGGCGCTGCGCGACGCCGAGGCGGTGATGCATGGCATCGCGCGGGCACCGGGCGTCGTGTACACAGTGCTGGTGCCCAACGTGCGCGGCGCGGAGCGCGCGCTCTCGTGCAACGTCGGCGAGGTGAATCTCGTGATGTCGGTGAGCGAGGGCCACAATCGCTCGAATCTGCGCATGACGCGCGAGCAATCGTTCGCACAACTAGCCGATGTGATCGGTGCCGTGCGCGGCACCGGCGTGGCCATCAACGTGTCGCTTTCCACGGCGATGGGGTGTCCGATGGAGGGCGACGTGCCCACCGCAACCGTGCTCGAATGGATGCAGCGTTTCGCGGAGTTGGGCGTGAACGGCTTCACCCTCTGCGACACGACGGGCATGGCGCATCCGGCCCAGGTTCGCGCGCTGTGCGCGCGCGCGAGTGAAGCATTCGGCGCCCTGGATCTCACGCTGCATTTCCACAATACGCGCGGCATGGCGCTGGCGAACACGCTTGCCGCGCTCGATGCGGGCATCGTGCGCTTCGACGCATCGCTTGGCGGCCTGGGTGGATGCCCCTACGCACCGGGCGCGACCGGCAATGTCTGTACCGAAGAACTCGTCCACATGCTCGAACTCGATGGCTACGATACGGGCGTGGATCTTGCTGCGGTACTGGAGGCCGCTGCGCGCCTTCCGGCGCTGATCGGACACGACGTGCCGAGCCAGATTCTCAAGGCCGGCCGCCGCTCGGATCTTCATCCGCTGCCCGCCGGTGTGCCGGGCACGCAGGATATACCGGCGCAGCGCACATTTTCTTGAGGAGCGGAGCATGGCACTGATCGATCACCTCGACCATCTGGTGGTGACCTGCGTGGACCCCGAGGCCACAAAGCAGTTCTACACCGAGGTGTTGCAGATGCAACTCGAGACCTTCGGCGCGGGCCGGATCGCGTTTCGTTTCGGCAACCAGAAGATCAATCTGCACGTGCGCGGCGCCGAATTCGAGCCGAAGGCGCATGTGCCGGCGCCGGGCGCGCTCGATCTGTGCTTCATTGCAGCGGTGCCGCTCGATGACGTGATCGCGCATCTGCGCAAGTTCGACTGGCCGATCGTCGAGGGGCCCGTCGAGCGCACGGGTGCGACGCAGAAGATACGCTCGGTCTATGTGCGCGACCCCGATTTGAATCTCATCGAGATCTCGGAGCTGATCTGACGATCCGCCACGCGGTGTTTCCGATCGGGGAATTGCGTTTTTCGTTTGCTCGCAGAAAGACGCGCCGTGTGCGCGTCTTTTTCTTTCGTGCGTGTCGTGAATGCCGCACAATGGCCTCTTCAAACCGCTTTCTTCCAGCGTTTACACCATGGTCAATCCGCTTCACTTCGATCTGCAGTCGCTGCGGGTCTTTCTGCTCGTCGCGGAGCATGGCAGTCTGACCAAGGCGGCCGAGCATGGTCAGCTCACGCTTTCGGCAGTCAGCAAACGAATCGCGGAGCTCGAAAGCGTCACGGACTGCGCGCTCTTCATCCGCCGCGCGCGCGGCGTGGAGATGACCCCGGCCGGGCTCGCATTGCTCGATCATGCGAGCCGCGTCATCGACCAGGTCAACCGCATGGCCAACGAGATGGGCGACTACGCGGCCGGCGTGCGCGGGCATGTTCGGATGTGGGCCAATACGTCGGCGATCGTGCAGTTCCTGCCCGTCGATCTCGCGGGTTTCCTCAACGGACATCCTGGCATCAAGGTGAGTCTCGAAGAGCGCTTGAGCCACGAGATCGTGGATGCGCTCGGCTCGGGCAAGGCCGACATCGGCGTGTTCGCGGACAACGTACCGGCGCTGGGCATCGAGCGGCGCCTGTACCGGCGCGACGAACTGGTGTTGCTCGTGCCGCAGGGGCATCGTTTCGCGCAGCAGGAGATCATCCGTTTCGCGGATACGCTCGACGAAGACTATGTGGGCCTGAGCGACGGCAGCTCGCTGCTCGCGCGCATGACCGACGCGGCGTTCGCCGTGGAGCGCTCGCTCAAGCTGCGCATTCAGGCCTCGAACTTCGACGGCGTGTGCCGCATGATCGAGGCCGGGCTCGGCATTGGCGTCTTGCCGCGTGATTCGGTGAGCGGCGAGCGCGGCAAGATCGGTGTTTCCAAAGTGAAACTCAGCGACGCGTGGGCGATGCGCACACTGTGGGTCGGGGTGAAGGCGGGCAGTGCGCCAAGCTCCGATATCTTGAGTCTGTTCGATTACATGTCGGAGCGTGCCGGAAGCCCCTGACGCACACGAAGGCCGCGGCCGCGCGAAGCGCGGCGCGCGGCCCATGATGCGATTGCGGCCTGGCGCCAGCATCCGGCACCAGACATCAGACCGGATTGATTTCGTCCTGGCTGCGTCGCGTGGTGAGCGGTCCGAGCGTGCGCAGCGTGATGGCGACGATGGCAAGGGCCACCGAGATCACGCCGAACATTGCGAGCGCGCCGTGCTGGTTGAGCACGGGCAGCAGAATGAACGGCAGAGCGCCGCTCACGAAGCGCGAGAGCGAGTAGGTGCTGCCGATTGCCGTCGAGCGCACGCTGGTGGGAAAGATCTCTGACTGGTAGACGTGGTAGGCGTTGCTGAACACATTCGACGCACAGGTGGTCAGGACGCCAAAGCCGATGATCAGGCCGATATGGTTGGAATAGGCAAAGCCCAGGCCGCAGAGGGCGATCGCCACCAGCGAGACGATCACGAGCGTGCGCCGTTCGATCCAGTTGAGCAGCGGCACGGAGAGCAGCGAGCCGATGGGGTAGCCTATGAACGAGAGCGCGACGAAGAGCGTGCTGCCCGTCACGTCGAAGCCGCGGCTCTTCACCACCACGCCGGCGAGCGTGCCGAAGCCGTAATAGCCGAAGCCCTGGAACAGGTGGAAGATGGTGAGCATCAGGTAGCGCTTGCCATACGGCGCGCGGCGCAGCAAGGCGATGCGCTCGCGCAGCAGCAGCGGGTGCTTGCGCTCGCCAGCTTGCGCGAAGGCGGCGGGTATGGCGACGCCAGCGCTTTCAGCGAAGCGGCGCAGTGTGGCGTGCGCTTCCTCCACGCGCCCTTGTGCGAGCAGCCAGCGCGGGCTTTCCGGCAGGCGGTGCTTCACGGCCAGCACGAACACGGCGCCAAGACCACCGATCGCGAGTATCACGCGCCAGCCCGTGAGCGCGCCGGCGTGCAGCGGATTGAGCCAGACGGCGAGAAAGCCCACCAGCGGCACGGCCACATACGAGGTGGTATAGGCCCACGCCGCAAGGCGGCCGCGCCGATCTTTCGGCAGGATCTCGGAAAGGAAGCTGTCGGCGACCGGATAGATCGCCCCCACGCCCACGCCGGTAAGGAAGCGGCAGGCCACGAGCATGGTGGCGTTGAATGAGAATGCGCCGAGCAGCGAGAACGCGCTGTACCAGACGAGTGTGAGCAGAAACGCGCGGCGCCGGCCAATGCGGTCCGCGAGACTGCCGAGGCACAGCGAGCCGAAGAACATGCCGATGAACGCCGACGCGAGCAGCAGCTTGAAAGCGGTGCCGTGGCTGTCCAGGCCGTATTCGTTCTGCAGCGCTGAGCCGATCGAGCTGACGAGAAAGATCTCGTACATGTCGAAGAACAGGCCGATGCCCACGACCCACACTACGAAGCGATGCAGCGCGCCCACGGGCATTTCGTCCATGAAACCGCCGAGTGTGATGGTTGCGCGCTCATCCACTGCGCGCTGAGCAGTGGCGTGCGCGGCGGGCGAGCTCGCGCGGGCTGCGGGGCCGCCCAGATCCAAAGGTTGGCTGTTCATCGTGTCTCCAGCTATAGGTATGCCGCGGCTAGCGGTGGGTCTTGTCCTCGACGCAGGGCCGACCAAAGCGCTGCGCGGTGGGTGAGGGGCGCCGCATGAATCCCAAAGGGACTGGGCGCTGAAAACAAGTGTGGGAGATTTTCGCCAGTACGAAAATTGCGCATACCTCAAGCATGCTTTCCTGGCGAGAAAGGCTGCCTGTGTTGAGACGGCTATCTCGGGACCCGTGACGTATGTGAGATGACGAAAATGTCATTTTCGGATCATGTTTGCATTGCACCCGGACCGTAGCATCGGCGGCAAGTCATTCTGAATGCAATCCGCCCATGCATCCGCGCTACATCGTCGCCGCCGCACTCCTGGTCCTGAGTTATTCCTCCTATAGCCAGTCGCTCGCGGACCGCATCCCGTCCGTGCAGAACACTCCGCCGGCGCTTTCGCTCGACGACGCGCTTGGCATTGCCGCCGCGAGTAATCCCTTGTTGCGCAGCGCCGTGGCTAGTGCGAACGCGTCCAGCGGCGTCTTCATGCAGGCCGGCGCGCGGCCGAACCCGAACCTCTCCTTGCTGCAGGAAGGTCTTGGCGGGCAAGACCGCACGAGCACGGCGCTGGTCGAGCAGACGATCGAGCTGGGCGGCAAACGCCGGGCGCGGCTCGACGTGGCGTCGTATGGCCGCCAGTCGGCGCTGGCGTCGCTCGACGGGCAGGCGGCGCAACTGCGCGCAGCGGTGATCACCGCGTTCTACGACATGCTCGCTGCGCAGCGCCAGATGCAGATGGCGCAGGAGTCGGCCGATATCGCATTGCGCTCGGCGGATATGGCCGACAAGCGCGCCCGCGCCGGCAAGATCTCGCCCGTTGAGTCGACCAAGGCGCGCGTCGCCGCCGCCGATGCGCAAATCGCGCTCGCTTCGGCGCGCACGCAGGCCACGCTCGCGCTCGAAAAGCTCGCGAACGTCACGGGCAGCCCGGAAGTGCACAACCGCACCGTGACGGGCAATCTCGATGCTTTGCCCGAGATCGAGCCGTTGTCGTCGTTGCAGTCGCGGCTCGACGATGCGCCTTTGTCGCGCGTCGCGCAGGCCGAATTGCTGCGCAGTAATGCGCGCGTCAGCGTAGAGAAAGCGCGGCGCATTCCCGACATTACCGTTAGCGCTGGCATGAAGCGGGTCTGGACTTCAGGTATTCCGGACAACCAGGCAGTAGTCGGGGTGTCCATTCCACTGCCGATCTTCGACACCAACAAGGGCGCGATTCTGGAAGCGTCCCACAACGCCGAGAAGGCGAGCGCGGACCTCGACAGCGAAAAGGCGCGCTTGCGGCTGGAGCTCGCGCAGGCCTGGTCGAGCTATGAGAACGCCACTCAGGAGGCGCGCCGGCTCAAGGGCGAGGTGCTGCCCGCCGCGAAGCAGGCGCTGGAGGCCATGCAGCGCGGATTCGAGTTGGGCAAATTCAGCTTCCTCGACGTGCTCGACGCACAGCGCACGCTGTTTCAGGGGCAGTCCCAATACGTGAAGGTGCTGAGCACCGCGCATCAGGCTCATGCCGAAATCGGCCGACTCGTCGGCACGCCGCTCGTCGCGGATCGCGACAGTACGACCCGCTTGAACTGAAGGATCGAACATGCTGCCCAAACAGAAGATCGCCGTTGCGGCGACTGCACTTTTATTTTGCGTCGCCATTGGCGCGTATGCGTTATCGCGGGAGCCGGCCGCACACACAGGCGCGAGTGCTGGCGCGTCTGACGCACGCGGCACCGAGAGCCTTGGGCCTCACGGCGGCCAGATCGTCGCCGACGGACCGTTGAGCGCGGAGATCGTGCTCGCTGAGAAGGCGGGAGACGCACGCCTGATCGTCTATCCGTTCGTGGATGGCAAACCCGTTCCCGATCGCGCGACGGTCAGCGCCACGATCACGCGCTACGACGGGTCGCGCGAACTGCTGAAGTTCACGGGCAAGGAAGGGAAATTTGGCAGTACGACAGGAATTGCTGCGCCGCACGTGTTCGATGCGATTATCGGTATTCGAGTCGATGGGCGCTCCGGTTCGCTCAACTTTTCGCGCGCGGACGGCGCGGTTGCACTGAGTCCGTCGCAGATCAAGGCGGCGAATATCGGGCTTGCCACTGTGGGACCGGCGCAGATTCGCAGCAGCTTCCAGTTGCCGGGCGAAATCAAGTTCAACGAGGACCGGACCGCGCACGTGGTTCCGCGCGTCGCGGGCGTGGTCGAACGCGTGAATGTATCGATCGGGCAGCGCGTGCAGAAGGGCGAGGTGCTCGCCGTCATCGCAAGCACCGATCTCGCCGACCGGAGAAGCGAGCTATTGACGGCCGAGCGGCGTCTCTCGGCGGCGCGCACCGCATACGCGCGCGAAAAGACGCTATGGCAGGAAAAGATCTCGGCAGAGCAGGACTATCAGCAGGCGCAGGTGCAATTGCGCGAAGCCGAAATTGCAACACAGAACGCCCGCCAGAAACTTGCCGCGCTCAATGCTTCTACCTCCGCATCCGCGCTTAGCCTCTACGAACTGCGCGCGCCGTTCGCCGGAACCATCGTCGAAAAGCATTTGACGACTGGCGAATCCATTTCGGCGGACGCCAATGTATTCGTGATTTCCGATCTGTCTTCGGTCTGGGCGGAGATGGCTGTGCCGGCGCAGCGTCTGAACGACGTCCGGGTCGGGCGCGAGGCCACGGTGAGCGCATCGGCGTTCGAATCGCGCGCCACCGGCTCGGTTGCGTACGTGGGCGCGTTGCTGGGCGAGCAGACGCGCACCGCGCCGGCGCGCGTGGTGCTCGCGAATCCCGAGGGCGCGTGGCGGCCCGGCCTGTTCGTGAACGTGTCGGTGGGGGCGGGCGAGCAGAGCGTGCCGCTCGCCATCCAGGCCAGCGCCATTCAGGACGTCAATGGCGCGGCTTCGGTGTTCGTGCAGTCGCCGAAGGGGTTCGTGGCGCAGCCTGTCGAACTCGGACGGCGCGACGAGCAGAACGTGGAAGTGCTGGGCGGGCTGAAAAGCGGCCAGCGCTATGCAGCAGTGAACAGCTTCGTGCTCAAGGCGGAGCTGGCGAAGGACAGCGTGGAGGAGTGATCGAAAATGTTTGAGCGGTTAATTGGCTTTGCCATCGCGCATCGCTGGCTCGTGATGTTGGCCACCCTCGCGGTGGCGGCGCTCGGCATCGGTAGTTACCGGCAGTTGCCGATCGACGCGGTGCCCGACATCACGAACGTGCAGGTTCAGATCAATACCTCCGCGCCGGGCTACTCCCCGCTGGAAGCTGAGCAGCGCATTACCTGGCCGATCGAGACCGCCATGGCGGGCCTGCCGAATCTGCAGGAGACGCGCTCGATTTCGCGCTATGGCCTGTCCCAGGTGACTGTCATTTTCAACGACGGCACGGACATCTATTTCGCGCGCCAGCTCGTCAACGAACGCATTCAGGAGGCGAAAGACAAGCTTCCGCCAGGCGCGACGCCATCCATGGGCCCCACGTCCACGGGCCTCGGCGAGATTTTCCTTTGGACCGTGGAAGCCTCGGAAACGGCGAGGAAGCCGGATGGCAAGCCCTATACGCAGGCCGATTTGCGCGAACTGCAAGACTGGGTCGTGAAGCCTCAACTGCGCAACGTGCCCGGCGTCACCGATGTCAACTCGATCGGCGGATACGTGAAGGAGTACCGCGTCGCGCCGAATCCCACCAGGATGATGTCGTACGGGCTCACGCTCGCGGACGTCGTGCGCGCGCTCGAGCGCAACAACGAGAACGTCGGCGCGGGGTATATCGAGCGCGAAGGCGAGCAGTACCTCGTGCGCGTGCCGGGGCAAGCGCGCGGGCTCGACGACATCGCCAATATCGTCCTGACCAATGCGGGCGGCGTGCCGGTGCGCATGAAGGACGTCGGGCAAGTGGGTGTCGGCCGCGAGTTGCGCACGGGCGCGGCAACCGAGAACGGCAAGGAGGTCGTGCTCGGCACCGTATTCATGCTGATGGGCGAAAACAGCCGCAGCGTGGCGAAAGCGGTGTCGCTGAAAATGGACGAGGTCAACCGCACGTTGCCGCCGGGCGTGAAGGCCGTGCCCGTTTATGACCGCACCGTGCTGGTCGAGAAGGCCGTGCAGACGGTCAAGAAAAATCTGCTCGAAGGCGCGGTGCTCGTAATCGCTGTGCTGTTCATCTTCCTCGGCAACATCCGGGCCGCGCTCATTACGGCGCTTGTCATTCCGCTTTCGATGCTGATGACGTTCACGGGCATGGTCAATGCAAAGGTCAGCGCGAACCTGATGAGCCTGGGCGCGCTCGATTTCGGCATCATCGTCGATGGCGCGGTGGTCATTGTCGAGAACTGCATCCGGCGGCTCGCGCACGCACAGGCTGCCGCAGGCAGGCCGCTCACGCGTGAACAACGCTTCGCCGAGGTGATGGAGGCATCGCGAGAGGCACGACGGGCGCTGATATTCGGACAACTTATCATTATGGTGGTCTACCTGCCGATCTTCGCGCTGACCGGCGTGGAGGGAAAGATGTTCCATCCGATGGCGATCACCGTGGTGATGGCGCTGGCCGCCGCGATGGTGCTCACCGTGACGTTCATTCCGGCGGCAGTGGCGCTGTTCATCGGCTCGCGGGTGGAGGAGAAGGAAAATCGCGTGATGGGCTGGGCACGGCGTGCTTACGAGCCGGTGCTAGACCGCTTCATGGAGCGTCCTAAGCGCGTGCTGTTCGCGGCCGTGGCCATCGTCGGCGTTACCTTGCTGCTAGCTACACGTCTTGGCAGCGAGTTCATTCCGAGCCTGAACGAAGGCGATCTCGCCATTTCCGCGCAGCGCATTCCGGGCACGAGCCTCACGCAGTCCGTGGAGATGGAGAAGTCGATCGAGATGGCGCTCAAGGAGAAGTTCCCCGAGATCGAGCGTGTGTTCGCGCGCACGGGCACCGCTGAGATCGCGGCGGATCCGATGCCGCCCAACGCATCGGACGGATACATCATGCTCAAGCCGCAGGACCAGTGGCCCGACCCGCGCAAGTCGCGTGAGGACCTGAAGACGGAAATCGAGGCCGTGCTGGCCGAGTTCCCCGGCAACGTCTACGAGTTCTCGCAACCGATCCAACTGCGCTTTAACGAGCTGATTTCCGGCGTGCGCAGCGACGTCGCCGTCAAGGTGTTCGGCGACGATATGAACGTGCTCAACACGACGGCCAACGAGATTGCCACGGCGCTGCAGAAGGTGGCTGGTGCCACGGAGGTCAAGGTCGAGCAGACCACCGGCTTGCCGGTGCTCACGATCGAACTGGATCGCGACAAGCTCGCGCGCTATGGCGTGAGCGTGGCGGACGTGCAGGACACTGTGGCCGCCGCCGTGGGTGGCCAGAAGGCGGGCACGCTGTTTCAGGGCGACCGGCGCTTCGATATCGTGGTGCGTTTGCCGGATGAGTTGCGCTCCGATGTGGAGGCCATCAAGCGCTTGCCCATCGCGCTGCCGGTTAGTGCAACAACAAGCGCAACAACAAGCGCAGCAACAAGCACAACAATCGCAACGGCAGCGTCCGCCACGTTCGCGCCCTACGTGCCGCTCGACGAACTCGCGACGGTGAAGATCGGCCCGGGGCCGAATCAGATCAGCCGTGAAAATGGCAAGCGTCGCGTGGTGGTGACGGCCAATGTGCGCGAGCGCGACGTAGGCTCGTTCGTGGCGGATGCACAGGAGGAGATCCGCCAGAACGTCCAGGTGCCGTCCGGCTACTGGATTTCATGGGGCGGACAATTCGAGCAATTGCAAAGCGCGAGCGAGCGCCTGAAAATCGTCGTGCCGGTTGCGCTGCTGATGGTCTTCGTCCTGCTCTTCATCATGTTCAATAACGCCAAGGATGGCCTGCTCGTGTTCACGGGCATTCCATTCGCGCTCAGCGGCGGCGTGATGTCGCTGTGGCTGCGCGGGATTCCGCTATCCATCACGGCGGCGGTCGGGTTCATCGCGCTTTCCGGGGTGGCGGTGTTGAATGGCCTCGTGATGATTTCCTTCATACGAAAATTGCGCGAAGATGGAGCCGATTTGTCCAGCGCCGTGCGCGATGGCGCACTCACGCGGCTGCGCCCGGTCTTGATGACGGCGCTGGTCGCCTCGCTCGGCTTCCTGCCCATGGCATTTGCCACCGGCACCGGCGCGGAGGTGCAGCGTCCGCTCGCCACGGTGGTGATCGGCGGCATTCTTTCCTCGACGGCGCTGACGCTGCTAGTGCTGCCCGTGCTGTACCGGGTCGCGCATGCGGGCTCGTTACGCGGGCTGGCGCTCGAATCCCTCAAAATGGGCAGCTTCAAGTTAAAACGCAGGTAAAACGCATATGCGCATATTGATCGTCGAAGACGAACTGAAGACCGGAAAATACCTGCAAAAAGGCCTCTCCGAGGCAGGGTACGTGGTCGACTGGGTGGCAGACGGCGTGAGCGGTCTCCACCGGGCGAGCACGGAGGACTACGATCTGATCGTGCTCGACGTGATGCTTCCCGGGCGCGACGGCTGGAGCGTGATCGAGGCGCTGCGCCGGGAGCGTTCTACGCCCGTGCTGTTTCTTACGGCGCGCGACGACGTGGGCGACCGCGTCAAGGGGCTGGAGCTCGGCGCGGACGATTACATGGCCAAGCCTTTCGACTTCGTCGAGTTGCTGGCCCGCGTGCGCTCCATTTTGCGGCGCGGGCAGCCGCGCGAGGCCACGACCCTGAGCGTGGCCGATCTCCATCTGGACCTCACGCGGCGCAAGGCCACGCGGCAGGGCAAGACCATTCTGCTGACCTCGAAGGAGTTCTCGCTGCTGTGGCTGCTGATGCGCCGGGCCGGCGAAATCCTGCCGCGCGCGACCATCGCATCGCAGGTCTGGGACATGAATTTCAACAGCGATACCAACGTGGTCGATGCCGCCATCCGGCGGCTCAGGGTGAAGATCGACGACCCCTACGAGACCCGGCTCATCCACACCGTCAGGGGCATGGGTTATGTCCTCGAAGAGCGGGACGCCGCCGACTCATGATCAAGCACTTGCTGCCCACGACGCTGCGCTCGCGCCTCACCGTACTGATCGTCATCTCGACTTCGGCCATTCTCGCGCTCAGCGGATTCGCGCTCTATCAGGCGCTCAAGACGCGCATCGACAATACCGCAACCCAGGAACTCGTGACCACCTCGATCGCGCTGAAGGATCATCTCGCGCGTGTTCAGGACACCGATGAAATCATGCGGCAATCGGAGGTCTGGATCGACCAGCTTCACGGCCATCAACGGCTCGATCTCGCCTTGTTCGATGGGGCGGGCAAGCGGATTCTCGAAACGCAGGACTTCGTGGATTATGCGCCAGCCGTCGCGGAACCCCTGCCGGGCAACATGATCTTGCAGGCCGACAAGGATTCGAAACGCCGCTACGTTGCTTCGCTCGTGACGCTGCGGGGCAAGGACCATGAAACGGTGCGTGTCGTGATTCAACTGGACGAATCGGGCGACTACGCGCTGCTGCGCGGATACGCCTATACGGTCGTCGCGATCGAGGTGCTCGGGGTGCTGCTCGCGGCGGCGCTCGCGTACGGCATCGCGATGCTTGGCTTGAGCCCGCTGCGGCAGCTCGTGAAGCGCGCGGAGGAAATGTCCACGGCGCGTCTCGCGCAGCCCATGCCGGAACTCGACACGGCCGGCGAATTGCGCGAACTGGGGCGCGCGTTCAATGGAATGCTGGCGAGGCTGAACGAGTCGTTTGTCCGGCTGAGCCAGTTTTCGTCGAATCTCGCGCACGACATGCGCACGCCCTTGACGAACCTCGTGGCGGGCGCCCAGGTGGCGCTCGCGCAGCCCAGAACGGCCGAGGAATACAGGAGCATCGTCGAATCGAGCATCGATGAGTACCAGCGGCTCTCGCGCATGATCGAAGACATGCTGTTTCTCGCGCGCTCCGAGAGCGCGCAGCATCCCCCGGGGTTGCGCGATCTCGACGCCGCGCAGGAAGCGCAGCGGGTGGCGGGCTATTACGAGCCGATGGCCGAGGACGCTTCGGTCGATCTGGAGGTGAGGGGCGAGGGCAGGGTGCAGGCCGATCTCATGCTCTACCAGCGGGCGCTGAGCAATCTGGTTTCCAATGCGCTTGCGCACGCGCCAACCGGATCGAAGATTGTTATCGAGTGCGAATCATCGGGATCTGGAATGCTAGTGAGCGTTTCGGATACGGGTCCGGGCATCGACGCCGCGCACCGCGAGAAGATCTTCGAACGCTTCTACCGCGTCGATCCGTCGAGGAACAACTCCGCATCGGGAACGGGGTTGGGGCTCGCCATCGTCAGGTCCATCATGGAGAGCCACGGCGGGACCTGCGGTGTCGAGAGCGCGCCGAATATCCGCACGACGTTCTGGCTGCACTTTCCGGCGCGCCGGAGCTAGCCAGCCATGGCCAGATTTGGCGGCCGCGCGGTGTGAAGGCGCGGCCGATTGAGCTGGAACGATTGAGCTTGAACTATCGGCAAGCGTTAGCGCGACGTCATCAGGTCGTGCTGGTCGACGGAAGCCGAAGGCTCGCCGCGATGCGTTCCCGCCTGATGACGCGCCTTGTTTTGCGCGATTTGCTGCGCGTTCGGCGGGTACCGCGTCGGGCTCGATTGCGTGAGGCCGTCGTGACGGGCCTGAATCAATTCCTGTTGAACCTCGGCGCGCGTTTTGCCCTGTGCCTGCGATTGCGCTTGCGCCGCTGCCGAAGTAGCGCCGAGTGCGATGGCAATGGCGGTGAGAGCAATCGTAAACTTCGCGTTCATGCTGAATCTCCTTCTCTTTGGACTTCCGCAACAGGGAAGTCGGGTTGAACCTGCTTGCTTCCTCGCTGGAAGCTGGGTCCAATATGGCGTACGGGCGGTACGCCAGCGTGATCGCAAGATGACGATTTCGGAGAAAAGCGCGGGGCGACCATGGTCCGGGCAGCCGCTGTCCCAGACGGATAGAATCGGCGGGTACTTGAGCTGGATGGGGCGCCAGGTGCAGCACGCAGGACCCGGCGAACATGGCGTAAACCCCCATGACTCAGGGCTTATAAGCGCAATAATAAGTTCCACATGTGAAGATCGCTATGGGCTCGGGCGGGTGCGGATGCCAGAATGCGGGCCGCTCCGCAAGGCACGGATGGTTGTCTTCGCGAGTCGCGCACGCACCTGGAGGTCCCCTCATGAAAAACCACGGCCTGTCACGGCGAGGTTTTCTCAAAGCCAGCATGCTGGCAGGCGTGGCGGTATATGTGGCGCCTTTCGGCAGCCGCGCATTCGCTGCCCTTTTCGAAGAAAAACTCCTCACGCCGGTCAAATGGGATGCCGCCAACGGCACGCCCAAGTTCCGCATCGACGGCATTGCCAAAGTCACGGGCTCGAAAATCTTCGCGCGCGATATTCGCGCGACGGACATGCCCCACTGGCCGCAGCAGCAGGCGCACGCGCTGATCCTGCGCGCGACCCAGGCCGATCGCCTCTATGAAGGCTTCGACCTGACGCTGCTCGGCGACGATCTCAAGCCCGATCGCATCGTCACCGCCGAGGACCTCGCGCGCGACGGCGTCGCGTTCCCGGCCTTCTACGGCGAGGACATGCTGCTGCCCGCGGGCAAGACGCCTGCCTATCTGGGGCATGCGGTCGCGATCCTCATCTATCACGATTTCGCGCGCTTCCGTTTCGCAAAGAACCTGCTCAAGTTCCGCGACGACGTGATCCGCTATGGCGCGGTGACCGGGCCGCTCGAACGCGATCCGTGGGGCACGTTCCGCTACGTGCGCGTGGGCGGCAAGACGCCGTACGACGACGACGTCTATTCGAGCCTCAAGGACGCGCCGATCTTCCCGAGCTCGATGCGCAAGCATCAGCCGGTGTGGCCGGACGCCAATGCGCACGGCAAGATCGACGAGCAGGGCATGGCTTACGCGGCCCAGATCGCCGGTGAACTCGATCACGCCTCCGCCGACTGGCTCGTGTTCGACCGCGAGTACAACACGCAGTCGATCGACACGGCCGCGCTCGAACCCGACAACGCGAACGGCTGGTACGACGCCGCCACGCAGTCGTTGCACCTCGTGGTGCCGACGCAGTCGCCGCTCGAAGTCGCGCAGTCCGTCGCGGAAATGGCCTCGAAGGGCCGCTACCCGGTCAAGCAGCTGTTCCTGCACCCGTGCTACACGGTGGGCTATGGCTCGAAGGATCACTTCAACGTGCCGTACTACGGGCTCGTAGCCGCGCTCTATGGCGACGGCCGCCCGGTGCGCTTCGCGAACGACCGCTACGAGCAGTTCCAGACCTCGCTGAAGCGCCACGCGTTCAAGATGCATTACCGCATTGCGGTCGACCGCAAGACGGGGCTGCTGCAATCGTTCAAGGGCGACTTCGAGGCGAACGGCGGCGGGCGCTGCAACTTCTCGCCTTCGGTGGCGATGGTGGGCGCGACGGCCGCGCAATCGATCTACTACTTCCCGAAGAACGACCTGGCCTCGGTGGCGATCGCCTCGCGCGCGATCGACGCGGGCTCGGCGCGCGGCTACGGCACGCTGCAGAGCATGGCGGCGACCGAGATGGCCGTCGACGAAATCGCCGCGCAGCTCGGCGTCGATCCGATCGACTTCCGTCTGAAGAATGCGCTGCGCTCGGGCATGAAGAATACCCAGGGCGCGATTCCCGCCGGCGCGATCCGCGTGGACGAGGTGCTGGAGCGCGCGAAGGTCCATCCGCTGTGGACGCAGCGCGCGAAGCGCAAGGCCGAATACGAAGCCGCTAACCCGGGCAAGCGCTACGGCGTGGGCTTCGCCTGCGTGCAGAAGGACTTTGGTACGGGCTCCGAAGCATCGCTCGCGAAGGTCGAAATCGACGAGAACGGTGTCATCACGCTCCACCACACGGGCGCGGAGATCGGCACGGGCATGTCCACCTCGCAGGCCGTGGCCGTCGCGAAGTGGCTCGGCAAGCCGGCGGCGGATATCCGCGTGGCGGTGACCGACTGGCCCGATCTGCCGATGGTCACGAGCGGCGACCCCTACCTCATGAGCCAGGCCGATCAGGACAAGTTCAGCGCCAATCCGCGCTGGACGCCCAATATCGCCTCGCCGTCGAGCGCCACGAACTCGGCGTTCTACTTCACGCACAGCACGCGCGAAGCCGCGCGCGCGGTGTTCCGCTACGGCCTGTGGCCAGCGGCCATGTCGATCTGGACGCAGGGTCTGGGCGGCGGGCAGGCTGCGCCGCTCGTGGTGCGCATCGAAGACGCGCGCTGGGTGGACGGCAAGCTGACCGCGGCGGGCCTTGAGGCGCTGCCGTTAGAACGGCTCGCGAAGCAGGCGCATGCGATGGGCCTCGCGACCGGCGCGGTCGTGCACGTGTTCAATCGCTGGCAATGGGCCGAAGCTGAATTCGATGTGGGCGGGACGGTCGAGCGTCTGCCGATCGACGGTCTCTCGCTGCGCTATGCGAAAGCTAGCGCGGGCGAGGGCGGCAAGCCCACTGCGGTTGCCACCCCTGCGGCGCATGCCGCGCTGCCGTCCACCGCGAACGGTTATCGCGTGCTGGACCGCAAGCGCGCGTTCATCCCGCCGATGAGCCGCAACAACGCGGCGGTGACCTATTACAGCGCGATCGGCACGCTGGTCGAACTGGCCGTGCATGAAGCCACGGGCAAGGTGGAACTGCTCACGCACCACTCGATCATGGAGTGCGGCAACCAGATTTCGCCGCAGCTCGTCTCGGGCCAGTTGCAGGGCGGCCTTGCGATGGGCATCGGCCATGCGCTGCACGAGTACCTGCCGCTCTACGAGGACGGCCCCGGCAACGGCACGTGGAACTTCAACCGTTACCACTTGCCGCGCGCCTCGGACGTCGCCGTCTGGACGCAGACCGGCGAAGTGCTGCCGGCGCTCTCGGAAACCGATCCGCCCAAGGGCATCGCCGAAGTGGTGATGATTCCCGTGGTGGGCGCGGTCGTGAACGGCGTCGCGCATGCCATCGGCCATCGCTTCACCGACTTGCCGGTGACCCCGCAAAAAATCCTGGAGGTGCTCGCATGACGCTCGCCCAATCCGCTGCATCCGCGGTCAGCGCCAGCGCCGCCGTGGCTGCTTCACAGTCCGCTTCACAGCCAGCTTCACAGCCCGCTTCGCAACCGGCTGCACAGCCGGCCTCGCAGCCCGCGCCCGTCGAGCGCCCGCTCGTGCAGTACAAGCCGAAAGCGCTCTCGCTCACCATCAACGGCAAGGCCGTCGGTCCGATGCAGGTGCCCGAGGGCATCATGATGATCGAGTTCCTGCACGAGTACGCGGGCCTGACCGGCTCGCGCCTCGGCTGCGGGCAGGGCGTGTGCCACGCGTGCGTGGTGATCCTCGACAAGCCCGATGGCTCGAGTGAGGAAATGCGCACCTGCATCACCGGCGCGCACTTCTTCAATGGCCGCACGATCCGCACGGTCGAAGGCCACGCAAAGCGCAACGAGGCCGGCGAGGTGGTCGAGCTCTCGCCCATCCAGCAGAAGTTTCTCGATCACTTCAGCTTCCAGTGCGGCTACTGCACGCCGGGCTTCGTCAACGCGGCCACGGTGCTGCTCGAGCGCCTCAAGCGCGAGCCCATCAAGAAGGCCGATGTGGAGAGCACGATCATGGCCGCGCTCGACGGCCACATTTGCCGCTGTACGGGCTACGTGCGCTACTACGAAGCGGTCAAGGACGTGGTGATGAGCACGCCCGGTCTCGTGAAGGACGCGGCATGAAGCGCGCGCTCCTCAACCGCCTCGCGCACGGCGTGTTGCTCGCCGCCTGTGCGCTCACGCTCGCGGCCTGCGGCCGCGAAGAATCGTCCACTTCGGGCGCGGCGTTCACGCCCACGCCCGAGCAGGTCGCGCGCGGCCGCTACCTCGTGAAGGCCGCCGACTGCGCCGCATGCCACACCGCCAAGGACGGCGCGCCGTTCGCAGGCGGCGCGGCGCTGGCCTCGCCGTACGGCACCTTCTACGGCTCGAACATCACGCCCGACAAGGACCACGGCATCGGCAAGTGGAGCGCCGACGACTTCTACGCCGCGCTGCACGACGGCAACGCCCGCGGCAAGCGGCTCTATCCGTCGATGCCGTACACGTCCTACCGGCAGTTGTCGCGCGCCGACGCCGACGCGATGTACGCCTGGCTGATGACCGTGAAGCCGGTTGCGGTCGACGCGCCGGCGAACGATCTGAAGTTCCCGTACAGCGTGCGCTTCGGCATGGCGGTGTGGGACATGCTGTTCCTGAAGGACACGTTGCCCGACGCCTCGGCGGGGCAATCGGCGGACTGGCAGCGTGGCCGCTATCTCGCCAACGCGCTTGGCCACTGCGCCGAATGCCATACGCCGCGCGACGTGTTTGGTCGGCTCGTGGATACGAAGCCGCTCTCGGGCGCAGCACTGGGCCGCGTGGTCGCGCCGGACATCACGCCCGCGGGCCTCGCGGGCTGTGGCTGGAACGGCGCCGATCTGCAGACGTTCTTTAGCGTCGGCATCGCGCCGCAAGGCTCGGCATTCGGCGAGATGTATCCGGTCGTGCACCTGAGCACGCAGTACCTGAACAAGGACGACGTGCGCGCGCTGTCCGTCTATCTGCTCGGCGATACGCCGCCCGCGCCGCAGCCGGTGCCGGTGAAGGCCGTGGCCGCCGACGCCGCGCAGCTTGCGGCGGGCCGCTCGGTCTACGTGGCCGTGTGCGCGGGCTGTCACGGGCTGGGGGGCGAGGGCAAGCCGCATGTGGCCGTGCCGATGAACGGCAACTCGACGGTGCGCCAGGCCGATCCGCACAATCTGCTCGTGGCGATGCTCGACGGCATCGATACGCAGCACTTCGCGGGTCTGGAAAGCATGCAGGCGATGCCGGCGTTCGCGTCGACGCTGAGCGACGACGAGCTCTCGCAACTGGCGAACTACCTGCGCGCGACGTGGGGCGGGCAGAGCGCCAATGTGGCAGCGGCCGATGTGAAGGCGCTGCGCGAGCCGGCGCACTAAACGATGTCTTGGGCGCCGTACGCGCCAGCCAAAAAAAGAAAGCGGGCCTCGAAATTTTCGAGGCCCGCTTTTTTGTGCGCGTTAGTCCGCGCGTTTAGTCCGTCTTCCTGCTGCTCAACAACCGCTCCAGCGGTTCAGGCAGGCCACGGTTCGGCTTGACCGGCGGCTGGGCGAAACTGCCCTTGGTCGCCTTTTTCGGGTTCAGGCGGATCAGGCCTTCGAGCTGGGTAATCGAGCTCGACACGCCATCGACCACCGGCACCGGCAGTTCGTGTCGGATCTCGCGCGCGAGCCCTGCGAGCGGCGCGCCCGCGATGATGATGACATCGGCGCCGTCGTTCTCGACCACTTCGGTGCACAGCGCCTTCAGTCGTTCCGCGTAATCCTGCTGCACGCTGCCGATGTCGCGCAGCGGTTCCTCGAGCGCGCGGATGCTCGCGAGCCGGCTTCCCAGATGGCTGCGTTCAACCGTCTCGCGATACCACGCCTTGATGCGCGGCGAAATCGCGATGATCGAGAAGCGCTGACCCAGCGTGGCGGCGGTCATCAGCGACGCTTCGGTCAGCCCGACCACCGGCACGTCGAGCAGCTCCTTGATGCCCTGCAGGCCCGGGTCGCCGAATGCCGCAACCACGACACCATCGTAAGTACCCGCGCGCTCGGCTGCCACACACGAGGTCGCGTACGCGCCCACCAGCGACTCGAAGCGCGTCTCGATGTACGCCACGCCGAACGGCGCGGTCGCCACTTCGATCTCGGTGCCGGGCGAGGCGCTGCGCTTCGCTTCGGCTTCGATCAGCTGCGAGACGCTCTCGGAAATATTGGGGTTGATCACGAGGATCTTCATGGTGCGCTCCAATTTCAGAGGTCGAGATACTGCGGCTTGCCGGCCGGGAGAAACTGGCCGCGGCCCGCTTCAGGCTCGAGATAGCGGCCATCCTCGACCAGCAGTTCGCCGCGCGACAGACAGTGCTTCGGCCAACCGTGGACCGTGCGGCCCTCGTACGGCGTGTAGTCGACGTTGTGATGCAGGGCGTCGTTCGCGATGGCGACTTGCTTCGCCGGGTCCCACAGCACGATGTCGGCGTCGGCGCCCACCGCGATGGTGCCCTTGCGCGGATACAGGCCGTACAGCTTCGCGGGATTCAGCGAGGTCAGCTCGACGAACTTGTGCAGCGACAGCTTGCCGTGGCTCACGCCGTCGAACAGCAGCGCGAGACGGGTCTCGATGCCGGGGATGCCGTTCGGGATGTGCTCGAACGAGACTTCTTCGCCGCCGGGCTTCTTGCCCTGCGGATCGTCGAACGAGAACGGTGCGTGGTCGGACGAGAACACGCTGAACGTGCCGCGCTTCAGCGCGCCCCACACGGCCTTCTGGCTCGACGAGTCGCGCGGCGGCGGGCTGCAAACGCATTTTGCGCCGTGATAGCCGTCGTCATGGCCGAGGTCTTCCGCAGTCAGATACAGATACTGCGGGCAGGTCTCGGCGTAGATGTGGAGGCCGCGCCGCTGCGCCCATTCGATCTGCTCGATCGCATCCTGGCCCGACACGTGAACGATCAGGATCGGCACGTCGACGAGTTCGGAGAAGGCAATCGCGCGATGCGTGGCTTCGCGTTCGACGGCGGCGGGGCGCGAGAGCGCGTGATACTTCGGCGCGTGCTTGCCTTCCTCGGTGAGCTTGTCGGTCAGCCACGCGATGCAGTCGGAGTTCTCGGCGTGCACCATGACCAGTGCCTGGTTGCGACGCGCCACGTCCATCACTTCGAGGATCTCGCGGTCGCTGAGCTTGAGATCGTCGTAGGTCATGTAGATCTTGAACGACGTATAGCCGGCCTTGATCAGTTCCGGCAGTTCGCGCTCCAGCACTTCGGGCGTGGGATCGGAGACGATCAGGTGGAACGCGTAGTCGGTGACCGCGCGGCCATCGGCGCGGCGATGGTAGTCGGCTACCGCCGCCTTCAACGATTGGCCCTTTTCCTGCGCGGCGAACGGGATCACCGTGGTGGTGCCGCCGCACACAGCGGCGCGCGTGCCGCTCAGGAAGTCGTCGGCCATCTTCAGCCCTTCGGGCATGGGCTGGTCGAGATGGCAATGCGCGTCGATGCCGCCGGGCAGCGCCAGCAGGCCGGTCGCGTCGATCTCGCGCGCGCCTGCACCTAGCTCGCGGGCCAGCGCCACGACGACGCCGTTCTTCACGCCGATATCGCAGTTAAAACGCTCGGACGCGGTCACCACGTCGGCATTACGGATGACGAGGTCGTATTCGGTGGTCATGGCGGTTGTCATGTTGAGTCCCTCACGCAACTTCGGTAAACAGGCGGCCCCAGCCCTCGAGCCGGGTCGTATCGTAGCCCGCGAGCTTCAGCGATTTCCACACCACGGTGGAGATCGTGTCATAGAGCGGGATGCCGTGCTGGCGTTCCACTTCGTCGGCCAGATGCGCGGCGTGCAGGTTGGTGCAGTAGGTGACGATTGCATCGGGGCCCTCGGCCGCGACTTCGCGAATCTGCGCGAGCAGGGTTTCTTCGGTTACTTCGGAGAACTGGAAATTCACCTTCAAGCCCAAGTGGCTTTCGGACGAGCAGTCGATGCCGTTCTCGCGGTAATTGGCCACGATCTTCTTCTGGACTTCCTCGATGTACGGGCTGACCAGACCGAATTTATTCACGCCGGTCTTCACCAGAATTTCGTTGAGCGCCAGAATCGAAGTGGTCGCGGGAATGCCGGTCGCTTCTTCGATTTCGCGGCACAGGCGGCGGTCGCTCTCGAAGCCGAGCCAGCCCGACGAGGTGCCGTTCCATGCGATCACGTCGACCTTGGCGTCGGCCAGCAGGCGCGCGGCCTGAATGATGTTGGTGGTGTCGAACTGACCGAGCGCCTGCTCGGACAGCGAAATCTCGGTCACAGTGAAGCGCGAGAAATGGGCGCTGACGCCGGGAAGTTGGGCCACCATCGCGCTCGTGATGGGTTCGAGCGCGGTGTTGGACGACGGGGTCAGCATGCCGAGCAGGACGCGTTTGCTCATGATGAAGTCTGCAATCAGTCAGTTACTCAATTAGGGAAAGCTCAAACAGGCAGCTTGCGTTCGTAGTCGATGAGAGTCGAGCAGACGAACAGGCCAGCGCCCGCAGCGGCGAAGAACATCAGGGCCAAGAAGTAGGAGCCGGTAATCTGCACGATCAGGCCGACGATGATCGGCACGAGCACGCCGCCGATATTGCCGCCGAGATTCATGAAGCCGCCCAGAAAGCCGACCTTGTTGCGTGTGCCGAGAATCGAAGGCAGGCACCAGTACAGGCCGCACCAGCGCAGGAAAAACAGCGTGGAGGCGAGCAGCACCACCACCGTCACCGGATCGCGGACATAGGCGACCGAGAAGATCGACGCGGTGGCCAACACGGCGGCGATGCCGAACAGCGTGCGCATCACGCGATTGGGCGAACCGCCCGCCGCTTTCCACTTGTCGGCGATCCATCCGCCCACGAGTTCACCCACGAAACCGCTGAAGAAGATGGCGAAGCTCGCGCCACCCATCTGCTGGATATTGAAGCCGTACGACTTGTTCAGATAGTTCGGCATCCACGTGAGCAAGCCGTAGAACAGCGAATTGAAGCACATCCAGCCGAAGAACATGCCCCACACCGAGCGGTACTTGAAGAAGTCGAGGCTGCGGCCGCTCGCATTGATCGGCTCTTGCGCATGCTCTTCCTGCAGCGCGGCTTCGAGATAGTCGGCTTCGGCCTGATTCACGGCCGGATGCTCGCGCGGGTTGTTGCGGATGTAGTACCACGCAAACAGGCCGGCAAGCATGGTGCCCACGCCGGCCACCACGAACGAGGTGCGCCACGAGCCGAACTCGCTGATCAAGCCGGAAATGATCACCGCGCCAAGCGCCGCGCCCAGCGGGGCGCCGCCGTCGAGCAGCGTAGCGCCGCGGCCGCGTTCGTGCCGCGTCATCCACATGGTGTTGAGCTTGCCGCCGGCCGGGTAGATCGGCGCTTCCGCCGCGCCCAGGCCCAGGCGGGTGAGGATCAGCGCGGGGGCCGTCGTGCAGATCGCGGCGATGCCCTGGAAAAAGCCCCAGAACAGCGTGGCGAACGCGATCACGATGCGCGGTTTGAAACGGTCAGCGAGCATGCCGCCCGGAATCTGCATCAACGCATAGGTCCAGAAGAACGAGCTGAGAATCAGCCCCTGCACGCCAGGGGCGATGTTGAATTCCTTGGCGATCAGCGGCATGGCGACGGACAGCGAGGCCCGGTCCACATAGTTGATCGAAATAAGCATCAACATGATCAGAAAGATTCGCCAGCGTACGCCGGTCTTGGCCTCGGCCTGCACAGCCGGATTTGCGGTTCGCATCGATGTCTCCTCCGTACGCCTGGTCACGGCCTTCGGATTCCATGTATGTGGCCGGGCCGCTTCCGACCCGGTGCGCTGCCTGCGCCAACGCAGTATATGATTTCTAATTATAAATTACAAGCTGTGTAAGTTTATGATTTTATTGAGTTTTAATTTATGTGGCTAGTCGGTGGGGAGTGTAGGAAAATTAAGCGAAGACGGAAGATACGAACGAAAGCAAGCAGGAAGCAAACGACATGGACACGAAGTCACTATCGGCGGACACGCGCAAGCGCATCAGCCTGCGCGGCACGGGGATGTACGCGGCAATCGCGGAGCGATTGCGCGAGATGATTCTGGAAGGGGAGTTGCCGCCCGGCGAACATATCGACGAGAAGGCGCTGTGCGAGCAGTTCGACATCTCCAGAACGCCGTTGCGCGAAGCGCTCAAGACGCTGGTGACCGAGGGACATGTGACGCACCGGCAGCACATGGGCTTTCAGGTCGCGCCGATCAACAAGGACGAGATCGCTGCGATCTTCGAAGTGCTGCACGGGCTGGAGGAAATTGCCGGACGACTCGCCGCGCAGCGCATCGACGACAAGCAGATGAAGGTGCTGCTGGAGCGCCATCACGCGATGGAAGCGTTTCACCGCGACGGCAAGCGCACGGCTTACTACCGAGCCAATCAGAAAGTGCACCAGCAGATCGTCGATGTCGCGAGCAATCCTGTGCTATCCGATTTGTACGCTTCGCTGATGAGCAAGATTCACCGCGCGCGCGGCGCGGCCAATGCCGATGTGTTCCGCTGGGCCGAATCGCTCGGCGAACACGGTGCAATCCTCGACGCGCTGGGCAAGCGCGACGGCGCGAGCCTCGCGAAGCTGCTGCGCGAGCATTCCGAGCACACGGCCGCGGAAGTCATGAAAGTGCTGCAGCCCGCGGGCGAGGCAGGCCGGACACGCTAGTCGTGAGTCGTTAATCGTCGGCAAGCGTAAACTCGATGTCCTGCGCGCCTTCCCACAGCACGAGTTTGCCGAACGCCTCCAGATGCTCGTGGCCTTCGAGCAGCGTAAAGAAGTGGTTGCCGGCAAGCTGTCCCATCTTGCTCGCAAAGCTCGAGCTGCCATAGACGAACAGGAATTCGGTTTCGCTGAAGCCGCCGGGGTACAGCAGAATATCGCCGCGCGACGCGTGGCTGGTGTGGTTCTCGAACGTGAGGCCCGTGTCGAAGTCGCCCAACGGGATCCACACGGCTTCGCCGCTCCAGCGCGAATGGATGCCCTTGTTCTTGAGCGGCAGCATTTGGAGGAAGCGCTCGCAGGTGCGCGGTGCGCGCTCTTCTTCCAGCCGGCCGACGAAACGGTACGGGCCAGCATTCATGATGATCTTTTTCATGTTGTCCTCGAAAGTTGAGAGTAGTCTTCGATACGCCACGCGAGGGCGTTAATCTTGCCGGGTCTGCGCACGCGCTCGCGTTCGCGCGCATCCATCCCTGACGAATTGCTCACGATATGACCTGAGGAGCCACGCTCATGCCAAGCCCTGATGGAAGCATCACCGCAGTCGTGGCGGCCGCCGCCGCCTTCGTAGGCAGTCACTTCATCTTGTCCCATCCATTGCGCAAGCCGCTGGTGAGCATGATTGGCGAGGTCGCGTTCCAGGGCATCTATTCGCTGGTCTCGTTCGCGACGCTCGGCTGGATGATCGTGGCCTACCGGCGCGCGCCGCTGACCGAGCCGCTCTGGGCGGTCGGCAACGGCCTCTGGGCCGTGGTGACGGTGGTGATGCTGATCGCCGCGATCCTGCTGATGGGCTCGCTGATCCGCAATCCCGCGCTGCCCACGGGCGGCCGGCCCAGCGCGTTTCCCGAAGCGGCGCTCGGCGTGTACGCGGTCACGCGGCATCCGATGATGTGGGCGTTTGCCTTCTGGGGGCTGTGTCATATCGCGGTGTATCCGGTCGGGAAGAACATCGTGGTTGCGGTGGCGATGATCGTGCTCGCGCTCGTCGGTTCCGTCTTGCAGGACCGCAAGAAGGAACGCCTGCAGCCGGAGCAATGGCCCGCGTGGGAGGCGAAAACGAGCTACCTGCCGTTCGCGGCCATCGCGGCGGGCCGTGCGCGGCTCGGCGGCTTCGGCATGCATGCGCTGGCGGGCGGTCTCGTCGTCTGGCTCGTCGCCACCTGGGCGCATGGGCCGCTTACCGGCATGGCCGCTGGCATCTGGCGCTGGTTTTAGCGTCAGCTTTTGCGCGGGCTCGAGCGCGGGTTCCGGCGTCGCCGCGCGAGCGTTTCGCGCGGCGGTGCGCCAGCCACTTATAGCTTCGGCTTGTCGGTTGGGTCCATCGACGTGCCCGGAATGCCTTGCGTGCGCGCGCTCACCTCAAGCTCTTGCGCGAGCGCTTTGCGGCGCGCGTCACTGGGCTTCGCGTGCTGCGCATTATTGAGCGCCGGAACGATATAGCCGCCCACCATCTGCCGGAACACCCGCACGTTCTTCGCGTCGCGCAGGCCGCCTTCGATCGGCAGCATGCTCGTCATCACGATCACCGTGTTGCGCTTGGGTAGCACCGTGATGAACTGCCCCTTGAAACCCATCGCGTCATACTCGGGTTCGTTCTGCACGATGTTGTTGACCCACCAGTAGTAGCCGAAGTAAGGCGACACCGCCGGTGTGGTCATCTGCGCGATCCACTGCTGCGGCACCACCTGGCGGCCCTGCCAGCGGCCATGATCGAGCACGAGCATGCCGATCTTCGCCATGTCCACCGCGCGCAGCCGCAAGCCCCAGCCCGCCGAGACCAGACCCTGTTGATCGGCGCGCTCCCAGACCGCGTGCTGCATGCCGAGCGGCTCGAACAAATGCGTCTGCGCATACCGCTCGACGGGCTCGTGCGCCGCAGCGCGCAACATGGCCGCAGTCAGGATCGGATTGATGTCCGTGTATTCGAACTCCGTGCCGGGCGCGACCTTCGGTTTGGTTGCGGCCGCAAGCTTCAGGCGGTCGGGCGCCGTGTAGTAGATAGGATCGTCCTTGGGCCGGAAGTCGTAGTGCAGGCCGCTCGACATCGACAGCACGTGGCGCAGTTCGATGTTGCGCTTGTCGGCGAAGTCCGCGCGCAAGTCGGGACGCCATGCGCTCAGCGTGTCGCCCACCGAATCGTTCAGGCCGATCTTGCCCTGGTCGATCAGGATGCCCGCGACCATCGACGTCACCGACTTGGTCACTGAGTACAGCTCGTAGTTGGCGTTGCGCGATGCGCCCGCGCCGTAGCGCTCGAAAATCAGCTTGCCGTCTTTCACCACGAGCAGGCTGTAGACGTCGAGTTTCTGGTCGCGGATCCATTGCGAGAGCCGCACAAGCTCGCTCGAATCGACGCCGACGTCCTCGGGCGTAGTGGATTCGATGCCGGCTTCGATGCCGGTTTCGTGGAGCGGGGCGGGCGCGGCGCTCGCTTGCTGTGCGCAAGCCGCGAACGGCACTAGCGCGCTAGCGCCGAACACGAGCGGCGCCACGCGCGCAAGCAGCGCGCGCACGACCGGCGATGCGCGCCGCGAACGGGACGGCGAAAACACGGGGAGCGGCGGGACCGTCTGAGTTGTCATCGTCGCGGTTTCCTTCAGGTTTCAGGGGCGTCGTTGAATGCGGTGGCCGTGCCAGGAATCCCCTGCGCCTGGCGGCTCTTTTCGAGTTCCTCGTGCAGCGCCTGGGTCTTCGCGGCGGTCTGCGCCGGTTTGCTCGCGGGCGAGAGCGCGGGAAGAATGTAGTCGTTGACCATGCGCCGATACTGCTGGAGGTAGGTCGCGTCGCGCAGCCCGCCTTCGGTGGGCAGCAGGCTCGTCATCACGACCACGGCGTGCTGCGCGGGCAGCACCGTGATGAATTGCCCCTTGAAGCCCATCGCGCCGTACTCGGGCTGGCCTTTCTCGACCACGTGCTGGATCCAGCAGTAATAGCCGTAGTCGGCGGCGGCGGGCGAGGGCGTCGCCATCTGCTTGATCCATGCGGCTGGCACGACCTGCTTGCCGTGCCAGCGTCCGCCGTCGAGCAGCAGCATGCCGATCTTGGCCATGTCCACGGCGCGCAGGCGCAGTCCCCAGCCGCCCGAAACCGCGCCGGTTTTGTCCGTGCCGCTCCAGCGGTAATGCGACATGCCGAGCGGCCCGAACAGCTTCTCGCGCGCGAACTGGTCCTCGGGCTCTTGCGCGGCGATCGAGACAGCGGTGCCCGTGAGCACGGGATTCACGTCGATATAGTCGAAGTGCGTGCCGGGCGCCGTTCCGGTGGCGCGGCTCGTGACCGCGACGCGCAGTCGGTCGGGCGCTTCGTAGTAGAGCGGATCCGTGCCTTCGCGCGTCTGATAGCTAAGGCCGCTCGACATCGACATCAGGTGGCGCAGTTCGATGTTCTGCTTGTCGGCGAGTTCGCTCGCGAGGTCGGGCCGCGCCTGCGCGATCATGGGCGCGACCTTCGTCGACGGACTGAGCTTGCCTTCGCCCACCAGAATGCCGGTGAGCAGTGCGGTAATCGTCTTCGTGACCGAGTACAGCTCGTAGTTGTTGTCGCGCGTGAGGCCGTCGCTATAGCGCTCGAACACGATCTTGCCGTCCTTCACGACCACGAGGCTGCGCACGTCCATCTTGTCGTTACGCAGCCATTGCGACAGGCGCACGAGCGGCGCCGAATCGACGCCGACTGATTCGGGCACGACGGTGGGCATGTCCTGCGATGCCGCGCCGGCGGCGTGCGCCGCCGAGCTGGCGACGATCGCTGCCGCCGCCATTGCGCACAACGTTTGAGGCACTCTCATCGATTGCTCCTTGTTCGTTTTGCTGACTCGTCTTGCTGACTGCGCGAGATCGTTCGACCGCACCGCTTGCTTAAGCGACTTCGCTGAACAGACGCCCCCAGCCCTTGACGCTGCGGGTGTCGTAGCCGGCGAGTTGGAGCGACTTCCAGACCACCGTGGAGATCGTGTCGTAGACGGGAATGCCGGTCTCTTCCTCGAGCGCCCGCACGAGATGCGCGGCCTTCAGGTTGGTGCAGAAGGTCGTGATCGCACGCGGCTTGGCGGCGGCCACGGCAAGCACCATCTCGCGGATCTGGTCGGCCGTGACTTCGGAGAACGAAAAATTGACCTTCAGGCCCAGATGACGCTCGGCGATGCAGTTCAGGCCTTCGCTGCGGTAGTTGGCGACGATCTTTTCCTGCACCTCTTCGAGATAGGGCGTGACGAGGCCGAAATCTTCGGCGCCGGTCTTGCGGAGGATCTCATTGAGCGCGAGCACGGAGGTCGTGGCGGGAATGCCGGTGGCCTCGGTGATGCGGCGGCACAGACGCTCGTCGGCTTCGAAACCGAGCCAGCCCGAGGACGTGCCGTTCCATCCGATTACATCGACCTTGGCGTCGGCGAGCAACTCGGCGGCTTGCAGGATCTTCGTGTCGTCGAACTGGCCGAGCGCCTGGTCCGAAAGCGAAATCTCCGTCACGGGAAAGCGTGCGAAGTGCGCGGAGACATCGGGCAGGCCCGCGACCATCGCGCTCGTGAGTGGCTCGAGCGCGGTGTTGGACGACGGCGTGAGCATGCCGAGAAGAGTGCGCTTGTTCATGTCGATATCTAAAGATGAATTACTGAATAAATGAAGCGGAATGCAGTGGATCGCGCTAATAGAGATTCAAACCGGAATCTTCTTTTCGTAGTCGATCAGGCTCGAGCACACCAGCAGGCCGACGCCGGCCGCCGCGAAGAACATCAGCGCGAGGAAGTACGAGTGCGTGAACTGCACGATCGCGCCGACGATAATCGGCACCGAGATTCCGCCGATATTGCCGCCAAGATTCATGAAGCCGCCGAGGAAGCCGATCTTGCTGCGCGAGCCGAGCGACGACGGGATGCACCAGTAAAGACCGCACCAGCGCAGGAAAAACAGCGTGGTCGAGAGCAGCGCAACCACGGCGACCGCATTGGTCACGTAGGCGACCGAGAAGATCGACACGGTGGCGAAAACCGCTGCAATGCCGAACAGCGTGCGCATCACGACATTCGGGCGGCCGCCTGCGGCCTTCCACTTGTCGGCGATCCAGCCACCGATCAACTCGCCAATGAAGCCGCTGAAAAAGATGATGAAGCTCGAACCGCCCATCTCCTTGATGTCGAAGCCGTGCACCATGTGCAGGTAGTTCGGCATCCAGGTCAGGAGTCCGTAGAAAACCGTGTTGAAGCACATCCAGCCGAAGAACATGCCCCACACCGAGCGGTACTTGAAGAAGTCGCTGGTGCGGCCCGAGAGCGAAGCCGGTTCGAGCGCCGCGTCTTGCGCGTGCGATTCCTCGATATAGGCGGCTTCCAGTTCGTTCACGCCTGGATGCTCGCGCGGCGTATTGCGCACGTAGTACCACGCGAGAATGCCGGCGAGCACGGTGCCGATGCCCGCGACCGCGAAGGCGAGACGCCACGAGCCGAGCATGGCGATGAGCCCGGTGATGAGGATCGCGCCGAGCGCCGCGCCAAGCGGCGCGCCGCCGTCGAGCAGGGTGGCGCCGCGGCCGCGTTCGGTCTGCGTCATCCAGATGGCGTTGAGCTTGCCGCCCGCGGGCATGATCGGCGCCTCGGATGCGCCGAGACCCAAACGCGTGAGCAGCAGGGCCGGAGCGTTCGTGCACAGCGCGGCGATGGCCTGGAAAAAGCCCCAGAAGACCGTGGCGCAGGCGATCACGATGCGCGGCTTGAAACGGTCGGCCAGCATGCCGCCCGGAATCTGCATGAACGCGTAGGTCCAGAAGAACGAGCTGAGGATGAGCCCTTCCATGGCCGGACCGACATCGAACTCCTTCGAGATGAGCGGCATGGCGACCGACAACGACGCACGGTCGATGTAGTTGATCGAAATGAGGCTCAGCATGACCAGAAAAATCTTCCAGCGCACGCTGGACTTCTGTACCGCCATGGCGGCCACACCGGATGTTGTTGACATGAACAGCTCCTGGGAAATGCGGATGTTTTCATGGTGTTGTGCAACGTCTGGCAGAGTATAGGATTAAGAATCTATAATTACAAATGCACTAAGTATTTGATTTATATAAAATCATTAAGAAATATAGGGTATGTCCCAGGGTCGTGTTAAGCTCTTGCCATGATTAGTCAGTCTAATAACCCTCCTCTGTTGTTGCGCACCCGCGGCATGGCCGCGGAGGTCGCCGCGCGCTTGCGCGTCATGATCGATGAAGGCGAGATGCCGCCGGGCGCGCGCATCGACGAAAAAGAAATGTGCATGGCGTTCGACGTGTCGAAGACGCCCTTGCGCGAGGCGCTCAAGGTGCTGGTGTCGGAAGGGCGCGTGACGCACCGGCAATACATTGGCTACCGCGTGGCGGCGATCGACCTCGGCGACCTCGCCAGCACCTTCGAGATGCTGCACGGGCTGGAAGCCATGGCGGGGGAGTTGCTTCAGCAGCGCGTGAGCGTCACGCAGGTGGCGGCCATCGGGGCGAAACACCGGCGCATGGTGGAGTGCCACAACTCGGGCAAGCGGCTAGAGTATTTCCAGCTTAATCAGCAGGTCCATCAGATGATTGTGGATGCGGCCGGGAATCCGGTGCTTTCGAATATCTACGCGACGCTGATGTCGAAAGTGCATCGCGCGCGTGGCGCGGCGAATACCGACATATTGCGCTGGTCGGAATCGATGGATGAGCATGATGCGATTTTGGCTGCGCTCGAAGATCCTGCGCACACCGATTTACCGCGGATTTTGCGTGAGCATTCGGAAAATACGGCGAGTGAGGTGCTGGCGGTGCTTAATCGGGCGCGCGCCAGTGCGCCTGCGGCGCGGGACGAGGGCGTGAAGCCGGAGGTGTCCCGCGAGCCCGAGGAAGTCGTGGGCTTCAGCCAGGATTGATACTCGCTTGACGGCGCTCGCCGTCAGCTTTGCTTCATCGCTTCATACGCCTGATTACGAGCAGGCATAGCGCCGGCACGTGAACGATGCCCATGCCGCACGCGATCACGGCCCACGGCGGCGCAGCCGGGCCGGTCAGCATCGCGCTGACCACACCGAACCCCAAACCCACGAGCAGCAGCGACGCGTGCGCGATGAGCCGCTTCGGCCCTCGCGGCGTAACGCGAGGAAGGCTCGTGTGGACAAAGACGACGATTAATAGGGCGACTGTGGCGACCAGTGGGGCCATGAGGGTCCTGGGGTTGGGGTGGTTCCGGAGTTTTTGAATTTGCACCGACGCGCCGTTCGCGCGTCGGTCCTTTGCACGTGATTGTGCCCGGATCGGCGGTGCACTGGAACGGCATTTATCGTCCTCCACGTGTCACATCAAGACTCGGTAATTATTTCCGGAAATAATTTCCGATTTCGCGATCTAAATATATATTTTGTGCTCGAATCCTAATGAAAGTGCGAATCTGCTTACGTGCAACGTTAAACGATGCAAATTATGAAATTACCGCGTTTCAAATTCATGATCGAAAATTTTTTTAAAAAAGTATCACAATTTTCATCGAAATTATGGGTGTGTAACCTATTTAAATATCCGTTAATTACTACGATCGTTCGGTAATAAGTGAGTCTGTGATTCGTATTTGTATGTACATATAAACCCCAGTACTGTAGGGCGATCTACGGTGTTGATCGGCGCTGGGGAACGGTTAACGGCAACTGTCATGATTGCTTGAGTAGGGGATTCACCGGTGTCGAATTCTTCAAAAAATGTCAGATCGAATGATTTCGAAAGTAAAAAATAATTGTCCAGAAAGCTAATTTTATTGTTATGCAGGAGCATAAAAGTCTTCAAAGGCCGTTTTATGTGAGGTACCGCAACCAAGGAGAAGAAAAAATTACCGATTCGGGGTGTCAATGCGATTTAACGTGGGCAATCACACACAGAGGGCGTTGCGGACGACGTAAAAAGGAATCGCCTGAACACGAAGTGCCGGCAATTCTTGCCACCTCTCCGGGGAGACCTCAGGCAGTCCGGGGGTTACACAATCAACTCAATGGAGTTAGACATGCAAAAGCTTATCGCTACGGCTAAGGGCTTCATCAACGACGAAAACGGCGCTACCGCAGTCGAGTACGGCATGATGATCGCGCTGATCGCGGCAATCATCGTGACCCTCGTCTCGCAGCTCGGCACACAAGTCAAGGAGGCGTTCCAAGCCATGGTGACGGCGTTCACCACCGCTGGCTACGCACCCTGAGATCGAACCAGGGAGGCGAATGCCGCTAGGTGTTCACTTTGATTCGAACTACGAATGAATAATCCGGCGATCGGCAAGCCGGACGATACGGCGAAAAGCGTGCTCGCGTGACGGACCAGGTAGCGCGAGCACGCAGCCGATATCGATTAAACGAAAAAGACCGAAACGGGGTAGTCCATGATCATCGCGCATCTTCCGCCGCAGCCCATGCCGCTCGGCGTGATCTTGTCGGTCGTGGTGGCGGCCAGCACGGACCTCACGGCACGACGCGTACCGAATCTTCTGATCGCCTGCGGGCTGGTTGCCTCGCTCGCGGCGCAAATCTGGCTGAGCGGCCCATTTGCGGGCTTCGTTCAGTGGATCGAGGGCGCATTGACAGGCTTTGCGCTTCTGTTTCCTGTTTATCTACTGGGTGGCACCGCAGCCGGCGACGTCAAGCTCCTGATGCTGGTAGGCGCCTGGATCGGGCCCGATGCCACCTTGTACGTCGCGCTCATGACGTTTCTGTTCGGCGGATGCTGGGGATTGGCGCTCGCTTTGGTGCGAGGACGCTTTGTCAGCATGTGGAAGAGCGTGGCGTATCTGCTGAACACGCTCATGCACGGCGAGCACACGCCAGGCAAACCTGAACATATTCCGGGCGGTTCGGTGGGAACAATCCCCTACGCGGTTCCGATCGCCGCCGGAACGCTGGTGGTGCTGTGCAATTCGATTTAGTCCAGCCATTCCGGACGGACTGAAAAGCGAGGCGCCGCGAGGCCGCTTGCCGGACGACGCGCATTGACGAGGAGGAAGACATGAGAAACAGCCGAGCTTTTGCCATGCTGGCGATCGCCATACTGGCCGGGTTTGCCGCCGTGGTGTTCGCGTCGCGCTGGCTGGTACAGGCGTCGTCGGGCGCAACGGTGCCGGTTGCCGTTGCTGCTGACGACATCAACCTGGGTCAGCCGCTGAACGAAGCGATGGTGCGAACCGTCAATTGGCCGAGAGACAGCGTGCCTCCGGGCACATTCGACAACCTCAAGGCGCTCGACGGACGGGTCGTGCGCGCGAACCTCGCGCACGGCGAGCCCGTGCTCGAGTCGAAGCTCGCGCCGATCGGAACCAAAGGGGGCCTCTCCGCCGTGATCGGCGAAGGCCGCCGTGCCATCACGGTGCGCGTAAACGATGTGGTTGGCGTGGCCGGTTTTGCATTGCCGGGCAACTACGTCGACGTGATCGTCAACACCCAGGAAGGCGGGAATCGCACGGATAACCAGCAGAGCATTTCGAAGATCGTGCTCGAAAAGATTCTCGTGCTCGCGGTCGCGCAACAGGTGAACCGCGACGACACGGCGCCGAAGGTGGTCAACGCGGTGACGCTGGAGGTGACGCCCGAGCAGGCCGAGAAGCTGGATCTCGCGCGCAGCGTCGGCACCTTGTCGCTCGTACTGCGCAATCAGGTGGACCACGACATCCTGCGCACGGGCGGCGCGACCAAGCAGACCTTGCTGGACCAGCCGGTTGCGGCGTCGGCTCCGGTGGTCGAGGCGCCGAAGCCGGTGCGCGTCAAGTACGCAGCGCACAAGGAAGTGAAGCGCGACTGCATCGGCGTGCTGTCCGGTGTCTCAGGTAGTCAGGAATGCTTCTGAATTAAAACATTGCGGTCGAACGCAAGTCAGTCAATTGAAGCAGGCGCGTGACCCGAGGACCAGACGGGCGGCAATCTGCGAGATTCGATACGGGGTGTGATGCCATGAATACGCAAAAAAAGAAGGGGTTTTCGCTGGACCGGCGAAACCACTATCCGATGATCGCCGCCGCTTGCGTGGCCTTCACGGCGCTGATCGTCACGGCGCCGGGGGGCGCGCAGGAACTCGCCGAGAGCGCCGCGCTCACCAAAGGCGCCGCGACCGCCCCCATGCAGATGGGCAAGGGGCCGATGCAGATGACCATCAGCATGGGCCCGACGCAGGCGAACGCCGGCGCGCCCAAGGCTGTGGCGGGTCCGCTGCGCGGACCCAGCTGCGTGGGCGAGATTCGCGGCGAGCGCAACGTGGTCGTGCCGCTCGGCAAGTCGATTCTCGTGCCCGTGGACGAGCCGGTGCGCAACCGCACGCTCGGCAATCCTGAGATCGCGCAGGCCACCATGGTCTCGCCGCAGACGCTCTATCTCGTCGGCCAGTCCGTGGGCACGACCAACATGATCGTGCAAGGCAGAAGTGGCGCTTGCCAGGTGATCGACGTGATCGTGAGCGCGGATGCGGGCGGGCTGCAGGCTGCGCTCGCGCAGCTCATGCCCGAGGAGCGCGGCATCCGCGTTTCCACGGCGGCTGACAACCTTGTGCTCGCGGGCCATGTGTCGAACGCCCAGGCGGCGCAACAGGCAACGGAGATCGCCAAGGTGTTCGGCGTGAGCAACCCGGGCGCCAACGGCGCGAAAAACGGCGGCGTCATCAATATGTTGACCGTCGATTCGCCGCAGCAGGTGATGCTCGAAGTCAAGGTTGCCGAAGTCAACAAGACGCTGATCGATCAGCTCGGCTCGGCCGTCAATATCCAGGGCGGATTCGGCTCGTGGACGGGCGCGCTGGTGAGCAATCTGCTCGCAGGCGTGTCCAGCGCGATCGGTTTTTCGAAGGCGAACAATAATCCGCTGAAGTTCGCGGTCGACGCGCAAAAGACGGACCAGCTCGTGAAGATTCTCGCCGAGCCGAACCTCGTGACGATCAGCGGCCAGGAAGCCACCTTCCTCGCCGGCGGCAAGGTGTTCATTCCGGTGCCGCAGAGCAGCGGCAATGGCAGCACGACGATTACGCTGCAGGAAGAGGAATTCGGCGTGGGGCTCAGGTTTACGCCCACGGTGCTCGGCAACGGGCACATCAATTTGCGCGTCGCGCCGGAGGTGTCGGAGCTCTCACCCACCGGTGTGACGCTGACTGCGGCGAACGTCAGCGGCCAGACCATCCTGCCTCTCATCACGACGCGGCGCGCCTCGACGACCATCCAGATGGCCGACGGCGAGTCCTTCGCGATTGGCGGACTGATCAGCAATAACATTACCGGCTCGCTCAAGGCGGTGCCGGGCCTCGGCGAAATTCCGGTGCTCGGGGCGCTGCTGCGCAGCACGTCGTTCCAGCAGGACCGTACCGAACTCATCTTCATCGTCACGCCGCATCTCGTGCAGCCGGTGAAGTCGCTCGCCCAGTTGCCGTTGCCGACCGACAGCTTCACGCAGGTCAACGAGGCCGATGTGTATGCAACCGGCGTCATGGAAGGCCGTGGCGCGCGCAATCAAGGCCGCTTTGCACCGGCACCCGTCGCGCAGCCGGGGCAACCCGCAGCGCTGCCGCAACCCGCTGGCTCGCCGCAGCCCGTGCCGACCACGCCGACCACGCCGACCACGCCAGCCGCACCGGCAGCCATCGTTCCGGCCGCGCCCGCCGCGCGTGCCGTCACGGTTGGCGAGCACGAGCCGAACGGCGTGCCGCCGGATACGGTGGTGGCGCAAGCCATCGCGGCCCCGCCGGTTTCCGCTGCGCCGCTCGCGTCCCCGGACACTCGACCGGGCGACACGTCGGCGGCCAACGCAGCGCGCATCGAGCAGGAAGCGGCACGCATCGCATCGGCCAACGCCGACACCGCCGCCCGCTCACATTGATCCGGACTCAGGGGAACGCCATGAAAGACCTTATTGCAGTCATCCGCCGGGCACTGGCCATCGTGCCGCTCGTCGCGGCGCTGGGCGGTTGCATGACCAGCACGCCGATCTGGGACGCGCATTTCGGCGAGGCCGTACACACCGCGATCCATGCGCAGATCATCGATCCGGACGCCGCGCAGCATACGGCGTCGACGCCTGGCATCGATGGCAGCGCCGCCGCTGCCGCCATGACGAATTACACCCATTCGTTTGAGAAGCCGCCGTCAGCCAACGATGCCTACACGCTTGGCATAAGCGGCGGCACCAGCCATTGAGGCCCCGGTCAGTTCGACCAGTACTTAGAGGAGCTACACGATCATGATCGACATCCTCATCACTTCGGCGGACGAAGCGCGCCTCGGTGGGCTCGTCCGGCTGATCGCCGAATGCGGCGCATATCGTACGACGCGGGCGACGGCGCGTCCGTCGCAGCTCACGGGCCGCGCCGATACGCTCGATGCCTTCGACGTGCTGATCGTCGACGCGATGACGCTCCACGAAGCGGATCTCTCCGCCGTCGCTGAGCTCTCGCGCCGGCACGAGCGGCTCACCTGCATCCTGCTGATTCCGGAGGCGTCGCCCGATGCGCTCATTGCCGCGATGCGTGCGGGCTTTCGCGACGTCCTCACCGGCGTGCCGGAGCGCCGCGCCATTGGCGAGGCGCTGTTGCGCGCAGGCGAGCAGCGCAGCGCGGCGGGCGCGCGTGCTGCTCGGGTGATCTCTTTCGCCTCTTGCAAGGGCGGCGTTGGCACGAGCTTCATCGCAGCGAATGTCGCGCATCTGATCGCGAGCGCGCATCAGCAGCGTGTCTTGCTGATCGACCTGAACCAGCTCTACGGCGACGCTGCGTTTCTCGTGACCGGCGAGAAGCCGCCTTCGACGCTAGAGCAGCTTAGCGCGCAAGTCGATCGCATGGACGCGTCGTTCTTCGACGCGAGCGTCATGCATGTCAGCAGCCACTTTGACATCCTGGCGGGCGCCGGCGACCCGGTCAAAGCGGGTGAAATTCGCGCGGACGGCCTCGAGTGGATCTTGAGCCTCGCAGCCCCTCGCTACGACTTCGTGGTTCTTGATCTCGGGCCGACCATCAATCCGGTCTCGATGCTCGCGCTCGACCGCAGCAGCGAAATTCACGTCATCTTGCAGGCGAGCATGCCGCACCTGCGCGCGGGGCGGCGCCTGCTCGACATCCTGCAGGCGCTCGGCTATGCGAACGAAAGCGTGCGTCTCGTGCTGAACCGCCATACGCGCCACGGCGACGCTGCGCGCGACGCCGCACAGAGCGTGCTGGGCATGAAGCCGCATCAGGTCATCGCCGACGACGCGCGCGCCGTATCGGATGCCGTCAACCAGGGCTTGCCGGTCGCGGAGGCGGCGCGCGGCAGTACGGTAACGCGCAGCTTGCAGACGCTCGCGGCAGGCATTGTGGCACCCGCGCGCGCCAGCGCTGCGCCGCGCGCGAAAGGCGAATCGCTGTTCGCGCGCCTGGTTGGCCGGCAACCGGCGCCCAAGCTCGGCACCCTCTAGGGAGACCCATCATGTCGCTTCGCGAACAGATTTTTTCCCAGCGCCTCGAGCCTGCCATGGCGGAGCCCGCGCAGCCGGGAACGACGGCCACGCAGGCGCGGGTCAAGTCGGACGCATACAAGAAGCTCAAGTACGAGATGCATCAGGCGGTTCTCGAGCGCGTCGAACTCGAACGGCTTTCGCGCATGCCACAAGAGCAGATCCGTCTGGAGATCGGCTCCTTGATCGGCCGTGTGCTCGAAGAGCAGAAGGCGCCCGCGAACGATCTCGAACGCAAGCAGCTCGCAATCGATGTGTACGACGAAATGTTTGGTTTCGGCCCGCTCGAAGTGCTGCTGCGTGATCCGGGCGTGTCTGACATTCTCGTGAACACCGCGCACCAGACCTACGTCGAGCGCAAGGGCCGGCTCGAACTTACCGACGTCACCTTTTACGACGACGCGCATTTGATGAAGGTGATCGAGAAGATCGTTTCGCGCGTGGGCCGCCGCATCGACGAGTCGAGCCCGATGGTCGACGCGCGTCTGCCCGACGGCTCGCGCGTCAACGCGATCATTCCGCCGCTCGCCGTGGACGGCCCGCTCGTCTCGATCCGGCGCTTTGCTGTGAAGCCGCTGCAGATCTCCGATCTGGTGAACCTGCATACGCTCACGCCGCCGATGGCCGAGGTGCTCGACGGGCTGGCGCGCGCGAAGGTGAACATTCTCGTCTCGGGCGGCACGGGCAGCGGCAAAACCACACTGCTGAACGTGCTCTCGGGTTTCATTCCCGACGACGAGCGCATCGTCACCATCGAGGATGCCGCCGAGCTGCAATTGCGCCAGCCGCACGTGTTGCGCCTCGAAACGCGCCCGCCCAACATCGAGGGCCGTGGCGAGATCACGCAGCGCTCGCTGGTGCGCAACGCGCTGCGGATGCGTCCCGATCGCATCATTCTGGGCGAAGTGCGCGGCGCCGAGGCGCTCGACATGCTCAACGCGATGAACACCGGCCACGAGGGCTCGCTCGCGACGATCCACGCCAACACGCCGCGCGACGCGCTCACACGGCTCGAGAACATGATCAGTCTCGGCGGGCTTTCGCTGCCGCCTCGGAACATGCGTCAGCAGATCGCCTCGGCGATTTCGGTGGTCGTGCAGGTGGCGCGGCTCACCGACGGCCGCCGCAAGATGGTCAGCATCTCCGAGATCACCGGCATGGAGGGCGAGGTGGTGAACATGCAGGAGATCTTCACGTTCCGGCGCACGGGCATGGATGGGAACGGCAATGTGCAGGGCCATTTCTGCGCGACCGGCGTGCGCCCGAAATTCGGCGACCGGCTCGCGGCGTTCGGCGTGAACCTGCCGGAAGCGATCTACGATCCGGGCCGCCGTTTCGAAGCGGCTTGAGCAGGCCATGATGCATCGGGGGAGGTAGCATGAATTCGACATTGATTACCGCAGGCGTGCTCCTGTTCGTTGCCGTGGCGCTGGCCTGCCAGGGGGCCTACGAATGGTGGAGCAGCCGTCATGGTGCGGCGGCGCGCCGGCTCAAGGCGCGCTTTGAAGCGCTGGCCAAGGGGAGTGAGGCGCGCGCGGAGGTGATGTCGATCCTCAAGTCGCAACGCCTGAGCGACGCATCGGCGACCGGGCGGATATTGCTCGCGACGCCCGGCGTGCGCTCGCTCGATGTGTGGCTGATGCAATCGGGTCTGGCGTGGTCAGTGGGGCGGCTGCTCGCGATGTGCGCGGCGTTCGCGTTGGCCGCATTTGCTGGCACAACGCTAGTTCATTTGCCGCTTGTCGGCGGGCTCGCGGCTGCGTTGCTCTGTGCGATGCTCCCGGTTTTGTACATTTACAGACGCCGCGCCAAGCGATTGGTGCAGTTCGAACGCCAGCTCCCCGAGATTTGCGACATGCTGGGGCGTGCGTTGCGTGCGGGGCATGCGTTCTCGAGCGCGATCGACATGGTCGGCACCGAGTTTGCGGAGCCCGCGGGCGGCGAATTCCGCATCACATTCGACGAGATCACCTACGGCGTGTCGCTCAACGATGCGCTGTGCGCGCTCGCGGTCCGCATGCCCGTGCGCGATCTGCGCTATCTCGTGATCGCGGTGCTGATCCAGCGCGAAACCGGCGGCAATCTGGCCGAGTTGCTCGACAGCACTTCATGGCTCATCCGCGAGCGTCTCAAGCTCTTCGACAAGGTCCGCGTACTCTCGGCGGAAGGCAGACTTTCGGCGTGGGTGCTCGGGCTGCTGCCGATCGTTTCAGCGGGCTTCATCAGCATCACCAATCCGACTTTTCTTTCGGTTTTCTGGACGGATCCGGTGGGCATACAGCTTTTCTATTTCGGGGTCGTCTCGCTGGTGTTCGGCATTATCTGGACTCAACGTATCGTCAAAATCAAGGCGTAACGGCGCTCCGCGATCGAAGTGGAACATCAACGCGGCATGGCAACGGGGAAACATCATGCAAGTGCTCGACATGAAACAGTGGCTGGTGCTGATTTGCCTGTTCGGCGGCGTGGTCGCGCTGACCTTCGGCGCGATGTACGCGTTCATGCCGCGCAGCATGCGGCGTCGGGTGGAGCAGGCGGGCGGCGCGAACGCGGCGCCGACGTTGCCGGTACCGGAAACGCCGGCGTGGGTCGAGAAACTGGCTGAGGTATCGGCGCCGCTCTCGAAGCTCTCAGCGCCCAAGGAAGGGGGCGACGTCTCGGCGCTGCGCGTGCTGCTCATGAACGCGGGCTGGCGAGCGCCGGGCGCCGTGGCACTCTTTCTTGGCACGCGCACTGTACTGGCGCTTGCATTGCCGCTCGCTGCGGCTGTCTGGTTCACCGGAGCCGCGCTGCGCGTGAATACCGCGACGCTGCCGATGATGCTCGTCGGACTCGCGGGCCTCGGCTATTACCTGCCCGGGTTCGTGCTCCAGCGCTGCATTGCGCGGCGTAAGCAGATTATTTTCGAAGACTTCCCGGACGCCATCGACCTGATGACGGTTTGCGTCGAAGCTGGGCTTGGGCTCGATGCGGCAATAATGAAGGTCGCCGAGGAAATCCGCCTGCGCAGTCCCGTGATTGCTACCGAGCTTGAATTGATGCTGCTCGAAATGCGCTCGGGCTTTTCGAAGGAGCAGGCGTTGCGCAACTTCGCGATGCGCACGGGCGTGGAGGACATCGACGGATTCGCCACGATGCTGATCCAGGCCGACCGCTTCGGCACGAGCATTGGCGCGTCGCTGCGCGTGCTGTCCGACACGCTGCGCACGCGCCGGCGCATGCGCGCCGAGGAACGGGCCGCGAAGATCGCCATGAAGCTGCTGTTTCCCTTGATGTTCTGCATCTTTCCCACGCTGCTGACGGTTCTGATGGGCCCTGCGTTCATCAACATCTTCCGTTCGCTCTCGCCGGCCCTCGCTGGCCACTGAGGGGAGGGGGAACGCACCGAGCCGCTGCCGCAGGCACGGGTAGCGGTTTCTTATTGGGCACGGGACGTTGTGCGGGCATCGCCGGACAAATCGCCTACACTACAGAACCGGCGGCGACGGATCGTTTCCGCGCCGCCGTCCCGCCATGGCCCACATTTTTTTCGCAGCTTCGATTCAGCGGCATGTCCCGACACCCGAGCGCGAGATCGAAGCGCGCACGCTTGGCGAAGCGCTTGACGCTGTCTTCGCTGAACTGCCGCGTCTGCGCGGGTACATCCTCGACGATCAAGGCGCGCTGCGCAGGCATCTTTCCGTTTTTATCGACGGCCAGCCGGTGCGCGACCGGCGGCATCTGTCCGACGCGATCGGCAAGGCAAGCCGCGTTTACGTCGTTCAGGCGCTATCGGGCGGATAAGCGGGCGCAAGAGCGGAGTATCAGGCGTTCGAGCCTGGCACGGGAACGGAGACACTCGACATGAGCGATCGATTGCTTGTTGCAACGCGCAAGGGACTGTTCGTCCTGCAAAGCGATGGTGCGGGTGGCTGGACGCATGGCGCGCCGCATTTCGTGGGCGAGCCGGTGAGCATGGTGCTGCCCGATCCGCGAGACGGGACGCTCTACGTCGCGCTCAATCTCGGCCATTTTGGCGTGAAGCTGCATCGGCAGCGCGCGGGCAGGGACGATTGGGAGGAGTGCGCGGTCCCCGTTTATCCGCCGCAGCCTCCCGATGAGGCGCGCACTGCCGACGCGGCGAGCCCGGGCGCACAAAACGGAGCGGATGAAGCAAGCGCCGCCGAACCCGCTCCGCCGTCTCCGCCGTGGACGCTGCAGCAGATCTGGTCGCTCGAAGCAGGCGGCCCCGACGAGCCCGGCGTGTTGTGGGCCGGCACGATCCCGGGCGGCTTGTTTCGCTCCGACGACGGCGGTGGCACCTGGACGCTCAACCGCGCGCTATGGGACCGGCCGGAGCGCCGTCAATGGTTCGGCGGCGGCTATGACGCGCCCGGCATCCATTCGGTGATGGTCGATCCGCGTGACCGCCGGCACGTGACGATAGGCATATCGTGCGGCGGCGTCTGGCAGACCTTCGATAGCGGAGCAACGTGGCGCCTGAGTTCGGAGGGCATGGAGGCCGACTACATGCCGCCCGAGCGGCGCGGCGACGCCAACGTGCAGGACCCGCACCGCGTCGTGCAGTGCCCGGCGGCCCCTGATGCGCTATGGACCCAGCACCACTGCGCGATCTTTCGCTCGACCGACGGCGCAGCGCGCTGGCGGCGCATCGAAGCGCAGCCGTCGAGCTTTGGCTTCGCGGTGGCCGTGCATCCGCGCGAGCCCGACACCGCATGGTTCGTGCCGGCCGTGAAGGACGCGTGCAGGATTCCTGTGGACGGGCGGTTCGTGGTCACGCGCACGCGCGACGGCGGCCACACGTTCGAGCGTTTCTCGAGCGGATTGCCTCCCGCGCCCGCGTATGACCTCGTGTACCGGCACGGGCTCGCCGTCGACGAAACGGGTTCGCGTCTTGCGATGGGGTCGACCACGGGCGCGCTCTGGACCTCCGACGATGGGGGAGAGCATTGGCGCCTCGTTTCTGCGCATTTGCCGCCGGTTTATTGCGTGCGGTTTGGGTGAGGCCGCGGTTGTGCGGGTGGGTACCCACACAACCGTAGCATTCCTGATCAAAATTCCTTGTTACTGCACGAGTCGTGGCGGCGTGAGCGCGCCGTAGTTCGGCCCGTTCCCGCCGGAATTAGCCGTTTCGCACTTGCTTTGATCCGCGCTCATCTGAGCGATGACGTGGGCGTTTTTGCCGTTGCCAACTTCGTTCAGGATGTGCAGGCAGGCAAACGCCTGGATGGTCTGGTTTTGACCCGGATTGGCGACTGAATCCACTACCGCCACCGTCACCCACTCGCAACTCCCGTTGCCGTTAGGCTTGGCGCTACATGCCTGGGTCATCTGGAACAACACATCTTCAGTGCCGCTTTGGATAAAAGTCGGACTTCCGATGGCGACCGGCGCGGGATTGCCATTGGTGATCAAACCTTTAGTCACATTGGCACTTTGGGAGCCTTGCAGATTAAACGACGTCCACTGGGCCGTTTGATTACACGTGCCCGCGTGGTAAGTTGACGCCATGTCGAACACAATCGGTTGCCCTGTCGTCTGCGGCTCGGTCTGTCCCGGGATAGGCGTGCCCTGGTAAGTCACCGGTGAGTTGGTGCTCGTATTCCAGTAACTGGTGTACATGCACTGAGGAATCGCGAGTGGGAACAGCCCGCCTGCACCGACATAGCCGGGCCTGGAAATGACAGCCGTGGCAACTGCGCCTGCCTTCAGAAACGTGGTGCCGAAAATGCCGGCCAAAAATACCGGGACTCCGCCATTTGCATTCGCTTTATCCTTAACGACGGTCACCTGGACTGCAGGCATGTCGTTGGTGCCAGGCGTGAACGTCCCGGGTGTTTGCAGGCCGGCCGGCGAGCCAGTGACATTCCAGAAGCCCGATGCCGTTGCGACGACCTTTAAAACAGCGTGCTGCACCAGATTTGTCGGTGCTGGCGCCGGCGAAGTCGCAAAACTGGATGCCTTCGCCTGCGCGTCAGTCCAGTCGGGTTCTGGCGCGGTGGTATTACTGCATTCAGTACGCCTATACAAGCAGCCCGCGCCTGCGAGAGCGGCAGCGTCCGCGGCATTCTGAAGTTCGCTTCGTGCGACCAGCAGATTGCCAAGGTCGATGGCCATTGCGCCAATCCCTAGAAGGAACGCCATGGCGAGCGCGACGGTCACCGCCACGGTTCCCTTTTGCTTCTTTCTGCTACTCGTGCGCATGGCGTCCCCCTTACTCGTTGTTCATGACGGTGGTCGCGGACAACGTGATCGGGCCAGTCAAGGCCGACAAGGCGTGACCCAATCCCAAACCGGTGTATTGATACGAGACCGTCACGGAAAGCGGGGTGCCGAAAGTACTCGGTGTACTTTGGTTGACGTTGACTGTCGGCGGCGCTTGCTTACCGAACGTCAGCAGGTAATTGGACGTGTATGTCGTTACGACGGCGGTGATATCGGTCGTGGACGGCTTCGGATTCTTCAACACAATGCCGGCACGCGCGCCCTCGCGAGCGGCATTGGTAATCACGGCCTTGTCATAGAGCGCAATGCCAAGTTCCACGATGCCGAAGAGAATCATCAGCAGTACCGGCATCACGATCGCGAACTCGACGGCCGCCGCGCCTTTTTGCTTCTTCAAATTCACTCGGCCCTTGAGGCTTGTCGAGCAAACACCCCGTTGCTTGCAGAGCATCGACATTTTGCTTCCCCCATGTTCAAGCATGAATTCTTGTATAGGCCGCCTGATTCGCCGGGCACGTAACGGAGTGCAGGCGACGTATCGGAGCCTTCGGAATTAATTTGTGCTCCAAAAATACGATGGTCGTCGGTGGGTCGTCGGTGCGCCTGCGAACATGCGCCAGGGAGATTGTCGAGCTGATGTCTTTGGCGAAGAACCATGAAAAAGCCCCGGCACCTTATCGGTGCCGGGGCGAAAAATTTGCTGCGCTACAGGTGAAGCGGTATTACCCCTTCACATTCCAAACCCAACCTGCCGGATCCGCGACCTTGCCGCGCTGGATACCCGTAAGCAGCGTGCGCAGACGGCGCGTAACTTCCCCCTCACCGCCGTCACCGATCGAGAACTCGCCGCCCGCATGGCGCACGATGCCGATCGCCGTAACAACCGCCGCCGTGCCGCACGCGAACGTTTCCTTGATGCGGCCCGACGCGGCGCCGTCGCGCCAGTCATCGAACGAAATGGGCGTCTCGTTGACGGTCAAACCTTCCTTGCGCGCGAGTTCGATGATCGACGCGCGCGTGATGCCCGGCAGGATCGTGCCGGAAAGCGGCGGCGTGACGAGCGAGCCGTCGTCGAGCGCGAAGAACACGTTCATGCCGCCGAGTTCCTCGATCCAGCGGTGCTGCGCGGCGTCCAGGAAGACCACCTGGTCGCAGCCATGCGCCGACGCCTCGGTCTGCGCGATCAGGCTGGCCGCGTAGTTGCCGCCGCACTTGGCCGCGCCCGTGCCGCCCGGCGCCGCGCGCGTGTACTGGTCCGACACCCAGACCGTGACCGCCGACTTGCCCGATTTGAAATAGGGACCGACCGGGCAGGCGATCACGCAGAAGATGTATTCGCTCGCGGCGCGCACGCCGAGGAAGCTCTCGTTGGCGAACATGAACGGGCGCAGGTAGAGGCTGCCGTCGCCGCCCGGCACCCAGGCGCGGTCGATGTCGACGAGCGCCTCGACGGCGCGCAGGAACAGTTCTTCCGGAAGGTCCGCCATCGACATGCGGGCGGCCGAGTTGCGGAAGCGCTTGGCGTTTTCCTGCGGGCGGAACAGCGAAATCTGGTCGTTTTCGCTGCGATACGCCTTCATGCCCTCGAAAATTTCCTGCGCGTAGTGCAGCACGGCGCAGGCCGGGTCGATCTGGAACGGGCGGCGCGCTTCCACCTTGGCGTCATGCCAGCCGGTGCCTTCCGTCCAGCGGATCGTGACCATGTGATCCGTGAAAACGCGTCCGAACACCGGATTGGTCAGCCGTGCGGCGATTTCATCGGCCGGCGTGGGATTCGGGTGCCGTTCCACGGCGATTTCAAGGGGACGGGGGGTGTTCATTTGCGTCGTCTCTCGCGGTTATTGATCGAAAAAGCCCAGGCCGATGTTCTACCAGATATCGCGGGGTTCGGCGAATATTCGGCGCTCTGGCGCTGGGGTTTCCCGCAATTATCGCAGTTCGGGCGATCGCGGCCCCGCGGGGCCGGCATAGTAAGCGCTCTTAAGCGCCTTTAAGCTGCCGCCTGCTGCGAAACCGGGCCCGTTACTTTCACGCGGCTAACATAGGCCAGCGCGGAGAGGCTGATCATGGCGGTCACGATCAGCCAGTAGCCTGGCGCGCTCTTGTCGCCGGTCGCGGCCAGCATCCACGTGACGATGGCTGGCGTGAAGCCGCCGAATACGGTAACGCCGATGTTGTAGCCGATCGACATGCCTGTCGCGCGCGTCGCGGCCGGGAAGATCTCGGCCATGAGCGCGGGCAGCGCGCCGAAATAGATCGATTTCAAAAGCGCAAGCCATGCGATCAGCACGAACAGCGGCAGCGCGCTCGAATGGCTCGTCGCCCACGAAAAGCCAGGATAGGCGCTGATGAGAAACAGCGCCGCCACACAGGTCATTTGCGTGCGCCGGCCGATGCGGTCGGACAAATGACCCGCGAACGGCGTGACGACCGTGAGAATCACGCCGCCCACCATGGTCGCCGCGAATCCTGTCGCCGCGGGCAGATGGAGCTGGCGGATCGCGAAGGTCGGAATGTACTGGAGCAGGTAGTTGACCGCGGTGGAGACGGTCAGCAGGCCGATAGCCGTGAGCACGAGGCGCTTTTGGCGGGCCAGCACGTCGCGCACGGGTGTCTCGGTGCGCTCGGCGCGCTTGAAGTCCTCGGCGTCGTCGATGTAGCTGCGCAGATAGAGGCCCACCGGACCAATCAGTAATCCGAAGAAAAACGGCAGGCGCCAGCCCCATGCCGCGAGATCGGCGGGCGTCAGGAGGCGCGCGAGCCCAAAGCCGAATGAGGCCGCGAGCAGCGTCGCGAGGCCTTGCGTGGCGAACTGCCAGCTTGCGAAGAAGCCGCGCCGGTGCGGGGCGTGCTCAATCAGCATGGCGGTGGACGCACCGAATTCGCCACCCGCCGAAAAGCCCTGGATGAGCCGCGCGGCGAACACCGCGAGCGGCGCGGCCACGCCGATCGCCGCGTAGTCGGGAATCAGCGCGATGATCGCCGTGCCCACCATCATGAGGGCCACCGAGAGCATCATCGCCGCCTTGCGTCCGCGCCGGTCGGCGTAGGCGCCCAGCACCGCGCCGCCGATCGGCCGCACGAGATACGAGGCGCCGAAGGTGCCGAACGTGAGTAGCATCGAAACAGTTTCGTTGATGGCCGGAAAGAAGTGCTTGCCGATATACACCGCGAAGAACCCGTAAATGGCGATGTCGAACCATTCGAGCGCGTTGCCGGCGGAGGTGGCGATAACGAGCCTCACAAGGCTCACGGGTTGTTTGGCGGACATGGTGGCGGCCTTTTTTTCAGAGCAGAGCGTCGGAGGATTGCGGTGCCTGCGATTTCGTTTTTGCTTGCGGGCTTGTTTCGGCTATACCCGCGGCGAGGCGCGCGGCGTCGTCGCCGAGGTCCCACCAGAGTCCGGCCATCACGGCGAGCGCCTCGCGCGCAACCGAGCCGAGCAGATGCTCGTTCGGCGCGTGCTGCGCGCAGGCGGGATACGAGTGCGGGATCCAGAGCGTCGGCAGGCCGAGCGTGTACGCGAACACGTCGTTGGGCACGGTGCCGCCCAGGTTTGGCAGCAGCGCGGGCTTCTTGCCGGTGGATGCGCGCAGCGATTCGAGCGTCCATTGCACCCAGGCGTCGTCGGGGTCCAGGCGCGTGGCCGCCGAAATCTGCGTGACGCGCACTTGCACGTCGTTGAGGCCGAGTCGCGCGAAATGCGCTTCGAGATGCTCGCCCGCGCGTTCGGCGTCCGTACCCACCACAAAGCGCAACTGGCAGGTCGCCTTGGCCGTGGGCGGAATTGCGTTGACGGGCGCGTCGGGATTGCCGGACTTGAACGCGAGCACTTCGAGCGTGTTCCAGGCAATCACGCGCTCGGTGGGCGTGAGGCCGGGCTCGCCCCAGTCCGGGTCGATCGCGGGGGCTTCCTCGTCGCCGCCGAGCACGATGTCGGCGAGCGCTTCGCGCACGCTCTGCGGAATCGGCGGCGGGCGCAGGCCGTCCACGGCGATGGCGCCGCGTGCGTCGACAAGGCTCGCGATTGCGTGCGAGAGCACGATGGCCGGATTGCGCAGCGCGCCGCCCCAGTTGCCCGAGTGATGGGCGCCCTTGCGCAGGTCGACGAGCAGCTCGAAAGTCACGCCGCCGCGCGAGCCGAGGAACAGCGTGGGCCGCTCGGCCAGCACGCGCGGGCCGTCCGAGGCGATGAACACGTCTGCCGCGAGGGTGTCCTGATGCGCGGCGCAGACTGCGTCGAGGCCCGGCGAGCCGATTTCCTCGCCGGTTTCGAAGATCAGCTTCACGTTGTAGCCGAGCTTGCCGCCACGCGCGTCGAGCACGGCGGCAAGCGCGGCGAAGTTCACGGAGTGCTGGCCCTTGTTGTCGGCGGTGCCGCGTCCGTACCAGCGGTCGCCTTCCACGGTGATGGTCCAGGGCGCGAGGCCCTCGCGCCACTGTTCGTCGTAGCCGCGCACGACGTCGCCGTGGCCGTAGGTCAGCACGCTCGGCAAGGCCGGGTCCTCGATGCGTTCCGCGATCAGCATCGGCGCGCGCGCGGCCGCCGGATTCTCGACGATGCGGCTCGTGAAGCCGAGCGGGGCGAGTGCGGGCGCGACTTCGTCGGTGAGATAGGCGCGCACGGCGTCGGCCTGCGCGGGATTCTGGCTTTCCGTGCGAAAGCCGACGCGGCGCTGGAGGTCGGCGAGAAACGCACCGCTGTCATAGGTGTGCAGCGCGCGGTCGATGGCGGATTGTCGGGATTCGGTCAAGGGGGCTCCTCTCTGGCTTTCGCGCGGGAAACTGCAATAAATTGCAGACAATGAAGCCAGTCTAGGAAGATCAAAAATTCGCAACAATTTCAATATTTGCAGTTAGCATTGCCAAAATGGCAACGCGCTCGATGCGCACTGAACGGATACGCCCATGCTTCATGGAATTGCCTTGCGCTATTTCGTCGAGGTCGCGCGCACCGGGTCGCTGGCGGCGGCCTCGGAGAACCTGCACGTGGCCGTCTCGGCCATCAGCCGGCAAATCAGCAAGCTGGAGCAGGATGTAGGCACGGCGCTGTTCGAGCGCATGCCGCGCGGGATGGTGCTGACCGAGTCGGGCGAGCGGCTGGCTGGGCACGCGCGGCGCGCGCTGCTCGAAGGCGACGCGGTGCTCGCCGAGATCGCCACGGCGCAAGCGCTCGGGAGCGGCATTGTGCGTATCGGCTGCACGGAGGGGTTCACGCGCTCGTTTCTGCCGCATGTGCTGGCCGAGCATCATGCCGTTGCGCCGCAAGTGCATTTCAATCTACGTTCGGGCACGCCTTCGCAGGTCGAGCAGTGGGTGGCCACCGGCGAGGTCGATCTGGGGCTGTCGTTTTCGAGCGGAGATCCCGCGAAGGTCCAGGTGGAGTACAGCGCCGAGTCGCCGGTTTGCGCGCTGGTCGCGCCCGGGCATCCGCTGGCGCGTCAAGCGTCGATCACACTCCCAGATCTGCGCGGCTATCCCATCGCGTTGCTCGCGCGCGGCAACACCGCTCGCCAGTTGTTCGACGAATGCTGCGCGCGCCATGGCATTACGCTCGAACCTATTCTCACGAGCAACAGTTCGAGCGCGCTGCATGCGTTCGCTTCGCAGGCCGGTGCGATCACACTGGGCAGCAAGCTTTCGCTGGCGGGACTCGGAAGCGATCTTTCATTGGTCGCGAAGCGCTTCGACGAACCGCTGCTCAACCAGCGCAACCTCTGCGTGATGACCATGCGCGAACGGCGGCTTTCACGGCCGATCGAAGGCGTGCTGAAGGCGCTGATTGCGGAGATCGAAAGCGCGTTGTGAAGGGCGCTTCGCTGGAAGTGGGCGGCGCGGCCCGACGCTCAAGCCGATGCGGCTTGCGACTGTGCTGACGCTTGCTGATGTAGCCATTCGCGCAGTTTCGCCACCGGCTCGGGGTGTTGAAGCTTGCGCGGAAACACGAGATAGAAACCGGCGTCCGTGCGCAACTCGTCCTCGAAAACGCGGGTGAGGCGGCCGGCAGCCACGTCTCGCGCGACGAACGCCCAATGCGCCAATGCAATGCCTTGCCCCTCCAGCGCCGCATCGATCGCAAGGGAAGTCTGATTGAAGCGGATATGCTTTTTGGCGGCCGACGGCAGGGGCTGATGGATCTGCGCCAGAAATTGCGGCCACAGATTGTGCGCGTCGTGCAGCAACGCATGCCGGGCGACGATGCCGTTGGCCTTTCGAGCGCCCGCAAGCGCGCGTGGCGCGGCCACGGCAATCAGGATATCGTCGAACAGGAGCTCGGCATTGAGCCCCGCACCGAACGGCGGACTGCCGTAGCGCACCGCAAGATCGACGCCATCGGTCTGGAAATGTGACAGCCGCTCCGTCGCGACGATGCGCAAGTCGATCTCCGGGTGCGCCGCGGTGAAGTCGGGCAGCCGCGGGATCAGCCACTTGGCGGCAAACGTCGGGGTGACGGTCATCGCGAGCTTCAGCGGCTGGGGCCGCAAGGCTTGCGTGGCCTCGACCAGCAGGTCGAATGCGCGGCGCACGCTCACCGCGTAGCTCTGCCCGTTCTCGGTGAGCGCTAGCGCACGCGGCTTGCGCTCGAAGAGCTTGAGTGCCAGCGCTGTTTCGAGCCCGCGTATATGCTGACCAACGGCGCCTTCCGTGACGCCCAGCTCCTCCGCGGCCCGGCGAAAACTCAGGTGACGGCTCGCGGCCTCGAAGGCGCGCAGCGCGTTGAGCGACGGCAGCGTTTCGTTCGGGTCTTTCATACAATAGTTTTTCTACTGCAATATGGGGTAGAAACTACGGCATCGGGATGCTCCGACGATGCTAAGCTATTTTCAGTAAATGGCGTACTTTGTGGCGTTTCAAGAGCGTTTCCCAATATCCGGAGATTAACACCATGACAGTAGAAAAAGTGGCAGTGATTACCGCAGGCGGCAGTGGCATGGGGGCCGCCGCCGCGCGACGCCTGGCCGCCGATGGCTTCAAAATTGCCATTCTTTCGTCGTCGGGCAAAGGCGAGGCGCTAGCGGCGGAACTCGGCGGCGTGGGGGTGACGGGCTCGAATCAATCGACCGACGACCTGCGCAAACTCGTCGATCTGACCGTGTCGCGCTGGGGCCGCATCGACGTGCTGGTGAACAGCGCTGGCCACGGCCCGCGCGGCCCGCTTCTCGATATCTCCGACGAAGACTGGCATCGCGGCATGGACACCTACCTGATGAACGTGATTCGCCCGACTCGTCTTGTCGCGCCCATCATGCAGAAGCAGCGCAGCGGCGTCGTGATCAATATCTCCACCGCGTGGGCTTTCGAGCCGAGCGAGATGTTCCCCACCTCGACCGTGTTCCGCGCGGGTCTCGCCTCGTACACCAAGCTTTTCGCGGACAGTCAGGCCAAGCACAACATTCGCATGAACAACGTGTTGCCCGGCTGGATCGATAGCTTGCCCGCGCTGGAAGAGCGTCGCGAAAGCGTCCCGCTGCAACGTTATGGAACGAGCGAAGAAATCGCGGCCACCATCGCCTTTCTGGCCTCGGATGGCGCGGCCTACATTACTGGCCAGAATATTCGCGTCGACGGCGGCGTGACCAAATCGGTCTGAGTCTGCGATGAGTGAAATCGTCGATCGCGTCTGGTTCATGCTGGATTCGGGGGCGAACGCGGGCGCGCATGGGGGCGCAGCGCGCTCGCCGTTCACCATGCTGCAGGCGGCAACGGTGGGACTGGACGGCGCGCCCAAGGTGCGTACCATCGTGCTGCGTGGCGCAAGCATGGAGGGCGGCACCTTGACCTTTTACACCGACGTGCGCTCGGAGAAGGTCGCGGAACTCAGAAAAGACAGTCGAATCTCCCTGGTCGGCTGCGACCTGAACGCCGGCATCCAGATCCGGCTGGAGGGCGTTGCGCGGCTGGCGGCCAGCCTGGAGGAGCGGCTGGCGCTCTGGAATGTCAGCCGACCTCACAGCTTGATCGTCTATCGCGCCGCTCGCACACCCGGGACGCCCATTGCCTTGCCGCAGGAGGCGTATATCGCCTCTGCCAGTCCAGGTGATTCAATGGCCGGCTTCGAGAATTTTTGCGTTATCACGGTGGACGTGCAAAAAATCGACTACCTGGACCTGTCTCCAGACGGTCACAAACGTGCACAGTTTTCCCGCTGCAGCGGTGCGTGGCAGGGCGGCTGGGTCGTGCCATAAACACACCAACAGGCACACCACAAGCACAGTGCGGCGCGTGGGAAATAAGCGCGCGCCACGGCTTTGACTTTGCCTCGTGCGAGGCCTTGGGGGCGATGTCGATCGCCCAGGGCTTCTACGGCGACGTGCGGCTCGACGGCGTCAATATCGCAGTGGTATTTCAATGGCCGGGCGCCGTTCACGAGGGCCGGGGAAAGTGCCAGCCGATCGTCGACGAACGGACCAGCCCCGAACAACGTGACGCCATCCTGAAGATCATGACCGGTCAGGATACCGAACCATTCGCCACGATGTTTGCGGTCTACTCGTCGACGATCGAGCAGGCGTTCGAGCCGATCTTCACGAAGATCGATTTCGAAGCCGATGTCGATGCGAGGCGTGGCCGGGTTCATGTCGAAGGGGTCTTCGACATCGTCGGCGAGCCGATTCGTAATCCGGTGACCGGCGCCGAGCATCGCGTGCGCATCGACTTGCCGCACGGTTTCGAATACGAAATTGCTGAAAACGGTTCTGGCTCGGGCCGCTCGCAAGGCAATATCGCGCTGCAACTGGACGGCACGTATGCCCAGTTCGCGCACCTGCACCTGAACAACCAGGGGCCGATCCGGCATCGCGCCGCCGTATGAACCCCGTCGTTAGCTGGCGTGGCCGTGTGGTGACGGCGCCCGGCATTGCTGGCGTCGTCGGCATCGCCGGGGGGGTGGCGGCGTCGTGGTACTACGTGTGGACCGGGGCAGGAACCGGCATGTCGGCGCTGGCCATGACCGCGGCGACGCTGTTCCCGCATCGGCTCGCGAGCGCCGGCAGCATGGCAATGTCACTGCCCGCGGTAATCGTCATGTGGTGGATCATGATGATCGCGATGATGACGCCCAGCGCTTTGCCGCTGATCCTGCTGTATCGGCGTGTTATCCGGCATCGAGGCTCACCGGAATCGCATGCCGCCGTTCTCTCGTTGTATCTTCTGGCCGGCTATCTCTGCGCGTGGCTCGCGTTTTCGATTGGCGCGTCGTGGCTGCAGATGATCCTGCAACCGCGCGGTCTCATTTCGGCGATGATGCTTTGGTCGAAGAGTGCCGTTCTTTCCGCGATCATTCTCGCGGCGGCCGGAATTTATCAATTCACGCCGTTCAAGCGCGCTTGTCTCGAGCAGTGCCGCTCGCCGGTCAATTTCCTGATCGGGTATGGGCGCTCTGGCGTTGCGGGTGGTTTCCTGCTCGGCGTGCGCCACGGGATGTACTGCGTCGGCTGCTGCTGGCTACTGATGGCGCTGCTGTTTGTCGGCGGCGAACGCATCGGTCACGCGCTGGGCGTGGTGCTGATCGTGTGGGCTGGTGCGACGCTGCTGGTCTAAGTGATGCGCCGCGCAAGGCTATAGCACCGCACGCCGGCGGTGCGCTTCGGCCAGGCGCTCGATGGCCCTGCAAGCCTTGTCGATCTCTTGGGTCTTGTCGAAGAAATAATGTGCACCCGCAGCCTGGCAGGCTTCGCGAAAGGGTTGGCCCGATTGATTGGTCAGCACCAGGGTGACGACCGGCGGCCCGCGGCGGGCGAGAGACGATATCAACTCGAGCCCGCTTGCGCCCGGCAAGCGCAAGTCGGTAATCACGACAGCGGGGCGGCACGCCGCGATGCACCTTAGTGCAGTCTGGATGTCCTCTGCTTCGCCGACCACGCGGACCCCGTCGATCGTATGGAGCAGCGCCGCGATCCGGCGGCGCAACGATGCCGAGTCTTCGACGAGGAAGACGGTCAGTTCTTTCGGTGAGGCGTTCGCGTTCATGTGCCGAAGTATCGTTTCCGCCGTCGTGCAATGAAATCGGCGGCGGTTGAACTTCGGGTAGGTGAAACGGAAGTCGTGTAGGTGGATTCCTACCCGATCAGCATAGAAGCAGGCATCCGCGCGCAGACCGGGTCGCGTCAGACCGGGTCACGCTAGACCGGGTCGCGCTAGACCTCGTCGTTATCGTCGAACAGCTTGTGGCGCATCGCATAGCGCACGAGCGCCGCCTCGTGCGGCACGCGCATTTTTTCGAGGATGCGCGTCTTGTAAGTGCTGACCGTTTTCGCGCTCACGCAGAGCGCCTGGGCGATTTCCGTAATGGTCTCGCCGGCGGCCAGGCGGCGGAACACGTCGAATTCGCGGTCGGAGAGACGCTGGTGTGGCAGCGCGTCGGCCGGCTCGTTCAGGCTCTGGGCGAACTGCTCGGCCATCGCGAGGCTCACGTACACGCCGCCCGCTGCTACCTTGGTGACGGCTGAAACCAGTTCCGCGCCGGCGCTTTCCTTGGTCAGATAGCCGGACGCGCCGGCCTTGAACGCCCGCACCGCGTACTGCTGCTCGGCGTGCATGGTCAGCACGAGAATGCGCAGTTCGGGCTTTTCCTCCTTGATCTGCTTGATCAACTCGACGCCGTTGCGTCCCGGCATCGACAGATCGAGCAGCAGCACTTGTGCCGGAGTCGAGCGGATCAGCGCGATCGTGCTCACGCCGTCGCGCGCCTCGCCGGCCACGTCGAATCCGCTGGCGTTCTGCAGGATATGGCGTAGACCGTCACGCACGAGCGCGTGGTCGTCGGCGATCAAAACTTGGGTCATGAGTGGATGTCCTCCAGCTGTGCCGCTGGTTGCGGGAAAGTCATGCGATGGCTGTGGCGAGTCGTTGTGGGTAAAGGCCGCTGCTGGTAATCCTGTTGCCAGGGGGCAGTATGCAATAGTTGCCTTGGACGTGCATCCTCTGCTCAAATGCATTCTCCCGATTCTTTTCCAGGCAGGCGCATGGGTCGCGATCGAGACGACGGCAACCAGATGTTTCTTTCGACCTTGCCCGCAGGGCGCAGCGAGCGGCGGCTCGCGCTCACGGTGATCCTCGTGAGCTGTGGGCTGTTCGCGGTGCTTGCGCCGTTTGCGCAGCGTCCGCTGCCCGTGGTGGGGGCGTTCATCCCGATCTACGAATCGGCGCTGGTGATGAACGACCTGATTACGGCCATGCTGCTGTTCGGCCAGTTCAATTCGTTGCGCTCGCGCGCGCTGCTCGCACTCGGCAGCGGCTATCTCTTCACCGCTGGCATGACCATTGCGCATGGCCTCACGTTCCCGGGCCTGTTCGCACCCGCCGGGCTGCTAGGCGCCGGCCCGCAGAGCACCGCGTGGATCTATATGTTCTGGCACGCGGGTTTCCCGTGCTTCGTCACGGCATATGTGCTGCTCGGCAAGACCGCTCACGGTGAGCGCCGCGCCATGCCGGGGCGTTCCGCGCGCGCATCGATCGCAGGGTGCGTGCTGGCCGTGACGGCGCTCGTCTGCGTCCTGACCGCCTTCGCCACAGTGGGCAAGGCTCTGCTGCCCGATCTCCTCGTGAGCGGGCACTTTACCTCGGCGTACCGCTGGGTGATCGGCGCGGTATGGCTGGCGAGCCCGCTCGCGCTCGCCATGCTGTGGCGGCACGGCAAGCGCACCGCGCTCGACATGTGGCTGATGGTCGTGATGGTGGCGTGGATGATCGACATCGCGCTCGCTGCGATGCTCAACCATGGGCGCTTCGATCTCGGGTTCTATGCAGGGCGGATATACGGACTGCTGGCGGCGAGCTTTGTGCTGATCGTACTGCTGGTCGAGAGCGGCACGCTCTATGCGCGGCTTGTCGCGCTCACGCGCCGCGATATGCGCAGGGATATGCGCGAGCGTATGCGAGTGAAAGAACTCGAGCATCTGGGACATCTCTCGGCGGGCATTCAGGCGGCGCGCGAGGAGGAGCAAAAGCGCATCGCGCGCGAGTTGCATGACGATCTCGGGCAGAGGCTGACCGCGTTGAAGATCGACCTGACGATGCTCGAAAGCGATCTCGACGACCGCGTGATGGCGCCGGTGCTGCGCGGGCGGGCGCGCTCGATGATGACGCTGATCGACGAAACCGTGAGGTCGGTGCGCCATATCGCGGCGGGGCTGCGCCCGACCGTGCTCGACGACCTCGGGCTTGTGCCGGCGCTAGAGTGGCTCGCCGGCGATTTCGAAAGCCGCAATGGGATCGTGGTGGATCTGCTTATCGACATCGACGATCTGAATTTCGATTCGGCTGCTGCCACCGCCGTGTACCGGATCGTCCAGGAGGCGCTCACGAACATTGCGAAACACTCGGAGGCCACCGAAGTGCAGGTCGAGGTCGTGCTGGATGGCGATGCGTGCCGGGTCGGGGTGGCCGACAACGGGCGCGGCACGGCAGTCAGCGCGATGCACAAGGAGCAGTCGTTCGGTTTGCTCGGCATTCGCGAGCGGGTCCGGCAATTGAACGGCGCGGTGTCGGTCGATACGGCGCCGGGCGAAGGATTTCGCTTGTCGGTCAGCTTACCGGTGAGTGCACTGAATCGCGAGGAAGCAACGTAGGGCGGGGCGGTTTGGCCTTCGCGGGCTTGCCCGCGCGTGAAGGCGGCTGGCAAATCGCACAGACCTTGCCCGCCGGCGCATCGTATTTGTGGATCACGAACTTGCCCGCGCAGCGGCGGCATGAAGTCAACTGCAGGATCCCGCCCTTGAAGAAGCGCACCAGCGTCCAGGCGCGCGTCAGATCGAGCTGCATCTCGAGATCGTTGTGCGCGCAGTGTTCCCGATACAGGCGAAATCCCTTGGTGAGCGCGTCGAGATGCGAGCAGCCCGCCGAGTCCTTGAGAAACACATAGGTGTTGTAGAACAGCGAGGCGTGGATGTTGGCCTGCCACGTCATGTACCAGTCGGCGGACGACGGCAACATCCCCTTCGGCGGCGATTCCCCCTTGATCTCGTGGTAGAGCCGGATCAGGCGGTCGCGCGGCAGTGCCAGTTCGCTTTCGAGCACCTGCATCCGTGCGCCGAGTTCGATCAGTGCACTGGCGCGCACCACTTCCCGTGCATCTTCAATGATGCTGATTTTGGCCATGGCTCGCTCCGGTCCTGTCACGCGAACTGTTCGGCGGGCTGGCCCGCGAGCAGCACGGCCGCATGCGTGCGCGCGACATCGATGTGCTTCGCGGGCGTCGCCAGCACCGACAGCATCTGATGGTCGTTGATCCGGAAGAAGCACAGCAACTGATTGCAGGCCGCGAGCTTGACGATTTGGGCCAGCGTCAGGCCGGCCAGCAGGTCGGCCACCCGCTCGGACAGGCCGAGCCGAAACATGCCCGCTGCGCGGTCGTCGCGCAGCAGGCGCTGCGCAAGCGCGAGGTAGGACAGATTGAGTTCCTGAATGGATTGCAGAGTTTCGGCGCTGTTCATGATGTTTCCCGCTCAAGGGCCACTTCGATATGTCCCGGCATCCGGCTGGCGATGGCGCGATCGTGTGTCGCTCGGGTGACGGAAGTATTGCTTTGGCGGGGGGTAAATGAAATCAGCGGCCAGCGAACTTGATGTAGTCGCAACAGCATGTCTGTCAGCGTTTTCCTACATAGATAGACACATCAGGGCGTCCAGCGATACACCGTGATGCTGTTGCCCTTGACGTTGTTCTTCGTGACGACGTACTCGCCGGTCGAGCGAAGATAGGCCCGGATGCCGTACATCGAATCGATGGCGCTGCTGGCGTCCACGGTGGCGGGACGGGTGTTGACCAGCGTGGCGTCGAGCTTGCCGGTCGTGAGGCTGAAGGCGTCGATATTCGGCCTGGCCGGCCCGCTGATGCCGCTGAACCAGTAGCCGACGAACAGGTAGTTGCCGGCCGCATCGATCGCCTTGGCGCCGGTGCTGGGCAGCTCGATCACGGGATTGGGCACGGTGGTGTTGCCCGCGAGCCAGCCGTGATACACCTCGATGCGCGTGCCGATCGCCGTCCAGTCCGTGCTCCCGGCGATGCCCTGGGCGAGGAGCATGGTGTCGCTATCGGCGAGGTAGACGATGCGCGTCAGCGGCTCGATGCTGGCGGGAATGCGGATGGGGACGCCGGCTTCCCAACTGGGCTTGCCGCTGGCGTCGAAGCCGGTCAAGGGGTAGTGGTAGATATTGCCGGTCTTGTCCAGGCCTGCCCACACGCCTCCTTTGCTGTCGATGCTGAAACCGTGCGTGACCCGCAGGCTGGTCTGGAACGCGGGGCCGGGAATCGATGCATCCGGAATGGCGATATAGCCGTTTGCCGCGTTGAAGTGGAAAAAGTAGAAGATCGGCGGATTCTGGCCGGACGCCACGAGAATCCGGTTCGCGCCGACGGCGACAAGTTGCCCGAAATGCTCGTCGCGCTGAGTGTCGTTGATGTTGATGCGCGGGTCCGATGGGTACGCAAACGGATCGACCGTGTTCGCGACGAAGGTGCCTCCCGCGCTGCCCGAGTAAATGTTGGTGCCGCCATAGAACAGCGTGCCGTCGGTGGCCGGGTCCGGGGCCGCGACGCCCTCGAAGTTCAGGGATTGAAGCGTCCAGCGCAGGGCGCCGGCAGGGTCGTACGCTTGAACGTCGGTGCCGCCGTCGCGGCCCAGGTCCCAGCTGCCGCCCCACGGGTTATTGAGCACGTAGAGGTTGCCCGCGGTGTCCTTGCCGATGCCCGCGACGCGGGTGAAGCGCTGCGCGCCGACTTGGCCTTTGATGCCCTTGGTGGTGTCGAGATAGCCGCCCCGCACGCCAAATGTGCCGGCCAGCGTGGGCGTGCGCGAAAGGGTGTAGCGCTTGATGTTCATGTCGGGACCTTCGTCCCCGACCATGAGCTGCCCCGACGATGCGTCGAAATAGAGCGCCGACGGTCGCGAGCCTCCAGGCAGCCGGATGGTGTTCAGCAGCGCGCCGGCCGGGCTGAAGCCGACGACCGCGCCCTCGCTCTTTTGTGCGACCCAGACATTGCCGGCGCGATCGAGCGCGAGCGCGCCCGGGCTTTGGACCCCGATGTCCCGCTGCCAGACCCCGTTGGTGGTGAAGACCCGTACGCGATTGCCATAGAAGTCGCTTGCATAGAGGAGCGAGCCCGCCGTGGCGAGCCCGGTGACCACATCGACCCGAGGCTGGTTGTTCGCCGCGCTGACTTGAATGAGCAGGTCGCGAGCCTTGGTGGCGCGGTTGTATCGTCCGACCGCGCCGCTTCCGTACGACGTGCTGTATTGCAGCGCCGCGAAGATCGACGTGGTATTGCCCGTGATCGCGCTGCCCTGAAATTCGCCGTGCGAGCCGATCGAGCCGAGGCTCTTGCCGTTTTGATAGATCGCGACGCCGCCCTCGTACTCGTCCCACATGGACGACGTATAGATGACGCCTTCGGGCGAGACCCACATGGAGCGCGCGGTGTTGCCCACGTGTGCGGCGAGGGTGCCATAGGTGTTGGCGATCCAGTCGGTGGCGTTTTGCGCTTGAACGGAAGGCGCGACGACCGCGATGGCAGCGGCGAAGAGCGCAGCATGAATGCGTGTTCTTTCGAGCATGGCTGATGCGCTCCATAGGGTGACGCAGCTATGAACATAGACAGCGCATGATGTCTTTACAAGCACACGAATTTTTTTATGCGATCTGGCTCGGCAGATAATAAGGATATCGAATAATTAGCTTTGGAATTAAATTATGGGAGGAAACGTCTCGTGCGCAGTGGCATTGTTATTTTTTCATATTGCGAAAAGATATCGCGTATGCCAGAAAAATCTGCGGCAATGCAACATAAGCGCATTGCGTATCGGCGAATGGCGTTTCATATCGCAAAACGATTCGCCTATGTCGTTGAAATTTATGAATTTTCTTATTCTTATTTTCTGACGATTTAAGGCCGCGGGCAAAATTTGTCCCGATACTCTCTATCCATGGCGAACGTTCGCGCGTTCCGGAATTTTCTAAACCTGTGGAGAGACGAGATGTTGCATGTCTATATAGAACCCGTGCCGAAGGGGCAGTGGGGCCCCATTGATGGATACCGCATTGAAACCCAGGATGGGACGAAGCTCTCGGGGGAACTGCTTCGTTCAGAGAGACTTGCGGTGAGCGAGGCCAGGCTGCACGGCTACGTGCCGCTGCTTGCCACGGTGCGCATACCGGACAAGGCCGTTGCGGAGCACTGGAAGCCCGCTGACAAAGCACTTGTATCGGTTTGACCGGCGATGCGGATACGGCTTACCCGCGCGCACTTCAATCCCGCATGGGCGCGAAGTGCGCGTTTCGCGTCAGCCCGTGCTTTTTATGCTTACACGTTGCGCACGCAACGAAACCCCGCATAAACGTATTGATAACGCGGTTGAAACCAGTTGCGGAACGTAGGACGCATCATGCAGCCCGCAGTGCGCGCGGAACCGCCTTTCATCGAATAATGCTGGCCGTCGAAAAAGTTCGCCGAATAGCCTTCGTAGAACGGAAACGGCTCGAATCCGGGCAGCGGGCCGAATGGCGTCGAAGTCCATTCCCAGCCGTTGCCGTATAACCCTTCCACGCCCCACGTGCTCGCGCTGTCCGGCGTCGCGTCCACGGCGACGGGGTTCCAGCTCCGGAAGTCGAAGTTGTCCGTGGAGCCCGGTAGTGCGCCGTGCGCCGCGCGCTGCCATTCGGCTTCGGTCGGCAGCCGTGCGCCGCGCCAGCGCGCGAAGGCGCTGGCTTCCGCGTGGCTCACATAGACCGGCCATGCGAGCGGCAGCGCAACATCGTCGAACATCGTGCGCAGACGCCAGCCGTCGTCGGCGCGTATCCAGAAGACCGGGTGTTCGATGCGTTCGGTTTCCTTCCATGCCCAATCGGCGTCGTCCCACAACGCCTTGCGCCGATAGCCGCCATCGGCGATGAATTTGAGCCAGGTGCGGTTGGTCACCATGTAGCGGTCGATCTCGAATGCGGCCACTTCCACCTGCTCTTCGCCGAACTCGTTGTCCCAGCCGAAGACGCCGCGTTCGTGCGTCATGCCGAGCTCGGTGCGGCCGGCCGGTACGCTCACCATCGAAGGCGTCGCAACGTAGAGGTGATCTGCGATTTTGCGCGCCGAGGCGGGGGCGAGCTTCTGCGCGAACGGCAATTGGTGAAGCATGTAGGCAAGCGTTTCGACGTGCATCAGGCGATGCTCGATGGCCACGTTCAGCAACTGAGCGCCGGTATCGTGCTGAGAGACACCTGGCGGCAAGTCGAGCGTGGCGAGCTGCGCATCGATGCGCGCGCGGGCGTCGCGAGCATAGTCGCGCACTTCGGCAAGGCTGGGCCAATCGGCGGGCGTGTCGGTGGGCAGCGCGCCATCGACGGGGTCGATGCCGAACGCGAACAACTGGTCCAGACGCGGATCGGCGGATGGCAGGTCGAACAGGCGTTTGTCGAACAGATTACGGTCGAACGCCTCGAGGTGACCGATATAAAACACGATGCGGTGGCGCTCGCGAATCGGGCGTTCGTAGAGGAATTCGGGCTTGACGACGGCAAACAGCGCGTCGCTGGCAGCACGTGCCTGGGCGAGCCGTGCGGCGAGCGTGGGCGGGGACGGGAGCTGCATTGCGGCGAGTCTCCTGACTGGGGCGGTGAACGAACTTTACCGCTGCGCAGGAGCCGTGCCAACGCTATTACGCGCCGTCGGGCAGGGCCGCGTAAATAGACGGTTTGAGGGGGTAAACGGCCGCGCGCCGCCAACAGCGGCGGCGCGCGTTAAAGCACTTCGCTTACAGGTGCCGCAGGCCTTCGATGTCGATGATGCGGATGAGCTTGCCCTGCGTGTCGATCAGGCCGCGCTTTTGAAATCTTGACAGGGTCCGGCTGACCGTTTCGAGCGTCATGCCCAGATAGCTGCCCATGTCTTCACGCGTCATGCGCAGATTGAATTCCGCGTGCGAGTAGCCGCGCTGGCCGTTGCGCTCGGAGACGTCGAGCAGGAAGGCCGCCACGCGTTCGTCGGCGGAAAGCGAGCCCAGCACCATCATCTGCGACGATTCGCGGATGAGTTGCTCACTCATGAGCCGGTGCAGGCGGTCCTGCATGGCGCCGGTTTCGCGGCACAAGTGCTTGAGCGCCGAATAGGGGATGATGCACACCGAGCTGTCTTCGAGCGCCACGGCGCTGCAAGTATGGAAATCGGTGCTGATGCCGTCGATGCCCAGCGGGTCGCCGGCGAGGCGCAGGCCCGTGACCTGCTCGCGGCCGTCGCGGTGCGCCATGACGGTTTTCAGCGATCCGGAGCGAACCGCATAGAGTGTGTCGAACGGATCGCCGGCGCGATAGAGCGCTTCGCCGCGCCGCACGCTGCGCGCATTACAGATCAGCGCTTCGAGCTTCGGCAGATCATCGGGTGCAAGCCCTTGGGGCATGCACAGATGACGCATGGCGCAACTTGAACAACGCGCGGAAGTGCGCGGGCTCGTTGGGGAGTTACGGCTGGCACGGCGCACAGTGGTGTGCGATACGACGGTAGGGGTCAGCATGGGCTTGCTCCTGTAATCGATTTTTGGAGCATTGTCACACCGCGTTTAAATCTTAAAATGGCGGCAAAACGCCGCGCATATGAGATGGATCCGCTTGCGCCTTGTCAGAAGCCGGTTTCGCGGCAAGTGATCGGGCTCAAGCGGATTCAAAAAGTTGGGAATTCGAGCGTTATCTTTTAATTCGCGGCTATTCGGTATCCGTTGCGGATACACCTGCGGCAGAGGGAATCAACAGGACCGGCAGGGGCGATTGGCGCACGCAGCGTTCGGCCACGCTGCCGAGAATCAGCCGCTGAAAACCGCGCCGCCCATGCGTGCCCATCACGATCAAGTCGGCGCCGTTCGCCTTTGCCGCGTTGAGTACGAGGGTGGGCACGTCGTCGAGCGAGGATGCTTCGCCGGTCAGCATCTCGCCTTGCACGCCGCGCTCGCGCAGCACCTTGTTCATGTGGTCCGCGAGTTCCTTGCCCTGAGCGATCATCTGATTGCGCAGGATGGACGGATCGTAGCCCGGCGCGTCGAAATACATCGGCGTGTTCTCGATCACGTAGAACGGTTGCAGCGTCGAACCCATTGCCTTCGCCAGTTCGAGCGCAGCGTCGAATGCGCGGCGCGACGTTTCGCTGCCGTCGACCGCGACTAGAATGCGTTGATACATGGAGCCTCCGCTAGAGTGGAATTGCCTGGATTCGGGGTAATGCCCGCCCGTGGTCTTGTGCTGCGTTTAGTCAACTCTAAAAAGCTTAAATGATTGCTCAGAAAATTGCAGTGCCGCAGTATGAAAAATGGAATGCGTTAGAAGGAATATCAAAAAATTTGCGTCGGAGTGTGGCGTATTGTCCGTCCTGGATCGCTTCAGCGCTGTCAGTAGATAGCGGCGTGCTCTGCCATCCGCCCGGTTGCGCATGTCCTGCCGGCCCGCTATCGTTGCCTCTCTTTCGCACCTGCGCGCCGCAGCATTCCAATCAGTGACTTCCGCCCACACCCCCTTGCCGTTTCGCGACGCGTTGTTGGCCATGCTCGGCATCGGCCTCGTCAATATGCTGGTCGCGCTCGATCAAACCGTTGTCAGTACCGCATTGCCGTCGATTGTCGCCGAACTGCACGGCTTCGAGTATTACGCGTGGATCGCGAGCGCCTACTTGCTGGCGTCGGTCGTGACCGTGCCGGTGTTCGGGCGTCTGGGCGACTACTTCGGGCGCAAGCGTTTCGTGATCGCTGCCGTGATCGTATTTACTGTCGCCTCGGCGCTGTGTGGGCTCGCTACCGACATGCGTTTTTTGGCGGCGGCGCGCGCGTTGCAAGGCGTGGGCGGCGGGATGATGGTGGGCACCGCGTTCGCCTCGATTCCCGATCTCTTTCCCGACCCGCGTGCGCGGGTGCGCTGGCAGGTGGTGATGGCGGCGGCCTACGGCATCGGCACGGCGGCTGGGCCTTCACTGGGCGGCTGGCTCTCGGAGCATTTCGGCTGGCGCTCGACCTTCCTGGTGAACCTGCCGGTCGGTGTACTGGCACTTTATTTTATCTGGGCGCATCTGCCCGCATACCGTCATGTACGGACCGGCGAAGTGCGCATCGACTGGAGCGGCGCGGCGTTGGTCGCGCTCGTGCTGGGCGCGTTCCAGACCGTCATCGAGGCTGTGCCGAAGGACGGCCTTACACCCACCAATCTCGCGCTGATCGCTTTCGTGGCGGTTGGGGCCGTGGCCCTGCTGGTTTGCGAGCGGCGCGCGACGCACCCGATCATTCCGCTCGATCTCTTCCGCGATCCGCAACTAGTCACGCTGTTTACACTCTCGACGCTTTCGGGTTTTGTGATGTTCTCGCTGATCTTCTTCGCGCCGCTGTTGCTGCAGGGTGGGTTCGGCCTCTCGCCACAGGAGGCCGGCCTGCTGGCAACGCCGATCGCGGCGTGCATCGCGCTCGGCAGTCTCGTCAACACGCGCATCGTGATCCACCTGAAGAAGCCGACGGCCATTCTGACAGTCGGCTTTGGGCTGCTCGTGAGTGCATCAGTGGGGCTCGCATTCGCCACGCGCGCGACACCGCATCTGTGGCTGGAGCTTGCGATGGCGGCGGTGGGCATCGGGCTCGGTTTCATCCTCAACAATCTCAATGTGTTCGCGCAGGAGATTGCCGGGCGCGAGCGCTTTGGCATTACGACGGCGTTGCTGCAATCCACTCGTATGGTGGGCGGCATGCTCGGTACGAGCATCGTGGCGACGATCGTGAACCATCGTTATGCGGCGGGCGTTGGCGATGCGCTGGCGGTACTGGGGGCGCCCGGCGCCGCGCGCTGGCAGCCGCAACTCGCGGATCCGCGCGTGCTGATCGACCCGGCACTGCGCGGTGCGCTGACAACCCACATGAAGGACGCCGGCCTCGACGGTGCGGCTCTCATCGAAGCCGTGCGCCACGTGCTGGTTGACGCCATTCATCTAGGGATCGGCCTGACGGGTTTCGCGGCGCTCGTGGCGGCGCTGTGCGTGCGCCGCATCGAGCATATTCGTTTCAGTCGCGCCGCCGCGGTTGCTGCTACGCCGGCGCCCGCTCCGGTGGAGTGACAATGTCGCTGGACTGGACCCCGGGAATTGCGTGCGTGGCTCGCTCACTGCAGCCAGTGACGTTAGGCCACCTTTTGTATTATTTGTCTGACAAAATGAAAAATTGCCTGACGCGATGCTGCAAGCCGTAGTGCAAAAGAATGGGTCGACGGGGGCGGCTGCGGGTCTCAGGCTGCGGCGGCCATCGGACCGAAAAGGGCGTTGCGAGTTTGCGCGCCCACGGCAATTTCCAGCGCGACAGCATTCTCCACGCCAATGCGCACGGGCGCGCCGAGCCGCGAGACTTCGATGCCGGTGCGGCGCAGCAGGCGCTCGATTGGCGTGGTGGTGACAGTCACATAGCGTGAAATGCCCATGCGGTCGGCGAACGAGACTAGCGAGTGGATCGCATGCATGGTGACGTCGGCAAAGCCGAACGCATGATCATTGCCCGACTCGATGGCAAAACGGCTGAGCTCCCAGATATGCCGGCCCGCCGGCGCCGCCTGGCCGTGCAGCAACTGCGGGAAGGTGTCGCGCAGCATGTTCGGCCCTTCGGTCGGCATCAGGCGCCAGCAGCCGCGCACCTTGCCCCCATTGTCCTGGATCAACATATAGTGGGGCCCGAGCGCGTCGTACCCGTCGATTTCCATTCCCGCGATGGTGGGAATGTCCCAGCCCATGCGGTCGCGAAACACGCGCGCGCGCAGCCGATACATCTCGTTGATGTCTTCGTTGTCGAATTCCTGGCGTAGTCCGATCCGAATCGCAGCTTGCATGACAACTCTCCCGTTTACGTGTGGAGGCAGCGGTATGGATCGAAGCTATGCGTTATGAATATAAAAAAACACCTATCAAGATAGGTAGGTGCGCAGGGAGGGTCAGTTCTGGAGAATGGCTGGGCGGCAGTCACTCATCAGGCATATCTCTGACACAGCGAGAGTCAAAATGGAACTTCTGGACAATCATCAATGGCAGGCAGGCGCGAACTCCTCTCACACTGGAGGGGACCTGTCGTCGGTAATCGACCGTGTCCTGATCATCGCGTATCGGAAGAAGAAGAAAGAGAGCCAGCGCCGCTTCTGGGCGCGGTTTGGCGTGACGCAGTCGCGCGGCAGCCGGTTCGAGTCGGGTGCGGAGATTCCGCCGCCGGTATCGATCCTGCTGGGTCTGTACTTCAACAAGACGATTTCGGATGGCGATCTGGGCCGTGCGGAGCGAGTGCTTCGTCGCACGGATACGCCCACGCTTAGCCCGGGTCAATAAGGCCCATCTGGGTTGCAATCACGGCTGCCGCACGCCGTGAATTTACGCCGAACTTCCCGCGAATGTTCTTCATGTGGAAGTTCACCACGGCTTCGGAGCAATTCAGGATGTGCGAAATTTCCCAAGTGGACTTGCCCAGCGCAGTCCACTTGAGGCATTCCTTTTCGCGCGGCGTGAGCTTGGGAATCAGCGACTGGGCGTGATCGTTCAGATGCCGCTGGCTCGTGTCGAGCACGAGATCCCGAAGCAGCACGAGATTCGGCAACGCACGGTCCACGTCCTGCCAGAACGAGTCAGATGGATTGGCGTCGTTGACGAAGCACAGCATGCCCGCCTCCTGGCGCGGGCCATGGATCGGCAGCGTAATGCCGGCACGCAGCCCGTGCGAGCGGGCCTCCTCATACATCGATTGCTGCTGTTCGGTGGCAAATAGTTCAGGTGACCAGATAAGCGGTGCCGAACGCGTTGTGCAATGCGCGACCACCGGGTCGAAATACGCCATACCGTGGTCGTTATAGGCCTGTCGCCAGACGTTGGAATAGTTGGTCCGGATGAACGCGTCTTCGAGCCGCATGCCCGGGCGCGGCAGGATGGCCAGCATCACCTGGCCGAAACCCCATGAAGCGGCGAGCCGAGACACCGCCTCGAACCACGCCGAATCTTCGGGCGCGTCGAGCACGGATGACATCTGCTCAATGTAATGTAGAGGCACGTCAACACTCTCCATCAGCGGCGGGCCAGACCGCAAGCGGCGCATGGGGCAGGCTGCCGCCTTGCTTCTTGTGATGTAACAATTTATCACTAAATTCTGCGAAGTTCGTCTTTTTCTCCCCGCGACAAAGGTCTTGTGTCAGGAATTTCCACCTCGACATCGCGTGCGGCAGAGTGCTTATTCTACAAGTGCAGAACAAAAATGCCGATTTTTCGGCATAAAGTTCCTGCGCACAGATGGCGTGAAATAGGTTTTGGCATTTATTGCTTGTTCGATGAATTACTCGAACTGAATGAGTAATACGCCAGGCAATAGGCTTCACGCGAACTTGAAAGATTGTTAATCCGTATGAACACATTTTTGCGCGTGCGAATATTGAGCCGGTGCACGTCTCGTCGCACGGTATTAGAGGTATGCCAATTGCATTATTTGGCGAACTCGTAAGCGCATTGCGGCTTGCCTGGCGAGGCATGTCCGCCAGGCGTTTTAGTGCATGTGCCGCGTGGGTCAGTTCTTACGATGCAGCTCCACAATGCGCGTCGGGCGCAGATGATTGATGGCGAAGTGGATGCGCCCCGGGCTGCGGCGCTGGCCCGGCTCGCGCGAGTCGTCGAACTGCCGGTCGAGGTCGTATGCCGGGGGCGCGGCCATGCCCAGGTCCACAGCCTCGAAGCCTGTCTCGGGTGCGAGCGGCATGCGATGCGCTAGGCTGCGGCTGTCGAAGCCCGCGAAGCCGTCGGGCGTCTCCGGCACGCTGTTATCGAGCGACGCGTTGCTGGTGGTGACCTCGTCGGGGTGGTTGCTGCGGGCGGAGTCGTTCATGGTGTGTCCTCCGTGGGAAAGCCAATGAAGAACGGGATGCACCAAACTGCATCACGAGGTGCTCCAAAAACACCGGGCGCAAACCCGGAATCCGGCGGAATTGCAAGTCTGTGCGCCAGGAGAACGCCTCCAGCGATCCAGGATTTTTTTCGTTGGATCGGCGTATTTACTGGGAGTATGATCCTCTTTCAACGAGTTGGCGCGCATAAGAATTAACGGCTGAAGCGATGGCCGGGCTGTGGCTTTGCCGCACGATCCTGTATGCGCTCACAAAAACGGACAAGGCAGTCAGGGGCGGACGAGACACATGCACTTCGACGCTGCATTCACGCATCGCGGTTATTTGCTCAATTGTGCGCCGGCGCGCGCCGGCGATGGCACATATCAGCCTTATGTAGTGATTTCGCGTTCGAGCGACGGCGAACTCGTTGCCAATCGCTTTTTCCCAGCCGACATGCGCTTTTCCGACGAAGCCGCCGCCATTGCCCATGCGCGCGACTGGGCGGTGCGCTGGATCGACGCGAGCAGCGTCACGCTCTGAGGCGGCTTCTGAGGCGGTGCTCGGGACGCCCGGCGGATTGTCGCGAAAAGCGGTAATCTCTGGGGTCGATACACTTCCTGGCGGCGCCGTCCCGCAGCTTCATCATGTCCAATGCCGCTTACCCCGACTGGGGCCTCGAACAGATCGTCAGCGATCTGCGCGCTTCGCGCGAAGAGCTTCATCGCACCCGCCACCCGCTCGGCATTCGCGAGCTGCCGTCGCGCGATGGCGTGATCAACATTGTCGCCGGCCTGCGTGCTGCGCTGTTCCCCACGCACTATGGTGCGCCCGACCTGACGGACGAAAGCGTCGACTATTACGTCGGCCATACGCTCGAAAGCACGCTGCGCCTGCTTGCCGAGCAGATTCGCCGCGCGCTGCGCTTCCTGCCCGAGAACGCTGGAGCAGGCGACGAGGTGTTGCGCAAGCGAGCTTTCGAAATTGCCCGTGAATTTGGTCACCAGCTGCCCGGCATTCGCGCGCTGCTCGTGAGCGACATTCAAGCCGCGTTTACGGGCGACCCTGCGGCGCAGCACATCACCGAAATCCTGCTCTGCTATCCCGGTGTCTGGGCCATGACGCATCATCGGCTTGCGCATGCCTTGCACCGGCTCGGCGTGCCGCTGCTTGCGCGCTTCATCAACGAAATCGCGCACTCGGCCACCGGCATCGACATTCACCCGGGCGCGCAGATCGGTTCGAGCTTCTTCATCGACCACGGCACGGGCGTCGTGATTGGCGAGACGGCGATCATCGGCGAGCGCGTGCGTGTGTACCAGGCGGTGACGCTGGGAGCGAAGAGTTTCGCGGCCGATTTCGATGGCACGCTAGTGAAGGGCAATGCGCGCCATCCGATCGTCGAGGACGACGTGGTGATCTACGCCGGTGCGACCATTCTGGGCCGTGTGACGATCGGGCGAGGCTCGGTGATCGGCGGCAATGTGTGGCTCACGCACAGCGTGCCGCCGGGCAGCAGCGTGCGCCAGGGCAAGATCCGCGAAATCGCCAGTGACAGCGACGCGTCTTAAGCGCCGCTGAACGACTGCCGGTGTCGGCCGGAGCGTGGCCCGTGCGTCTTCAGGTATTGGGCACGCTCATCACGCCGGGATTGCCGACGATGGCCAGAAATTCCCGGCGCGTGGACGGGTCGCTGCGGAACGTGCCGAGCATGCGTGACGTCACCATCGTCACGCCCGCCTTGTGCACGCCGCGCGTCGACATGCATTGATGTGCCGCTTCGAGAATCACGCCTACGCCCTTGGGCTGGAGCACTTCGTTGAGCGTGTCGGCGATCTGCGCGGTCATCTTCTCCTGAATCTGCAGGCGCTTGGCGAAGGCGTCGACTAGCCGCGCAAGCTTTGAAATGCCCACCACGCGATGCTCGGGCAGATACGCCACGTGCGCGCGGCCGATGATCGGCACCATGTGGTGTTCGCAGTAGCTCTCGAAGCGGATGTCCTTCAGCACGATCATTTCGTCGTAGCCGTCCACTTCAGAGAAGGTGCGCGACAGGATCTCGCGCGGATCGTGGTCGTAGCCCGCGAAGAACTCCTCGTAGGCGCGCACGACGCGCGCCGGCGTATCGATCAGGCCTTCGCGCGCAGGGTCGTCGCCGGCCCAGCGCAGCAGCACGCGCACGGCATCTTCCGCCTGCTCGCGCGATGGCCGGCCCGCGCCGGTCTTCGGTTTTTTCCGGGTGTTTTTTTCTGCGTTCTTTGCGTCGCTCATCCATCGGCTCCTGTCATGTGGGCCACGCCGCGGCGACGCGTACCACTAACGACCATTGTTTCATGATTCGCCTGCACTCGTGCATGGCGGCGTCCGCTGCCGCGCACTTCATTTTGGCCATTCGTCCATTGCGTCATTGAACAGCTCGGTCACCACGCGGCGCAGCCATTCGCCGCGCGGCGCGTTGTGATACTTGCGATGCCAGTGCTGCTTGAGGTCGAAGCGGGGCAAGGGCAGCGGCGGCTCCACCAGCGCGATCGAGGCATGCTCCGAGGCATAGGCGAAGCCGATTGCATGCGGAACGGTGGCGATCAGGTCGGTGCGCGTGAGAATGAACGGCAGGCTCATGAAGTGAGGCGTTTCGAGCACAGCGCGCCGGTGCAGGCGCTTCCTCTCAAGAAAACGTTCGAGCACTTCCTGGCTGCGGCCCTCGGCGCGCACGACGGCATGACCGAGTGCAAGAAACTGCTTTAGCGTCAGGGGCTTGCCGGCAAGCGGATGGCTGCTGCGCATCAGGCAGATGAACCGATGCGTGAAAAGACGCTGCTGGAAAAAGTTGTTGCCCGCGAGGTCGGGGAAGTAGCCGACGGCCAGGTCGATGTCGCCCGATTCGAGGCCGCGCTCCACCTGGTTGTGCGGCAGCGAAACCGAGCGCAGATTCGCGTTGGGCGCCCGTTCGGCGAACATCTGAAGCAGGCGCGGCAGAAACACGATCTCGCCCACGTCCGAGAGCGCGATCGAAAACGTATGCGTGCTGGTGGCCGGGTCGAAGTCCTGAGCTTCGAGCATGCCTTTCTCGATGCGGATGAGCGCATCGCGCGCGGCCGGGATGAGGCCGAGCGCGCGCGGCGTGGGCTCCATGCCGTGCGCGGTGCGCACGAATAGCGGGTCGCCGAAATATTCACGCAGCTTGCCGAGGGCCGTGCTCACGCGTGGCTGGCTCACGCCCATCCGCTCGGCGGCGCGGCTCACGTTGCGGGTTTCGTCCATCGCCACAAGGTAGGGGATCAGATTGAGGTCGAGCTCTTTCATGGGGAGGGCGGACGTGGGCAATCAGATGCACTATATCGAAACAGCATAAACAGTAGTGCATGAATTCGACTGCGCGATACTCGGGCCGCCTGACATGCACCCGGCTGCCGGTTTGGGTAGACCCGCCTTGACAAGTCCATCTTTCGGCTCCGATAATGCGCTGGACGTTCGCTAAACGAATCAGTGTTCGTATATAGAACTTTTTCGCGATCAAGTGGCGTGGGTTTTCCGCGGTGCGCATCGCTTTCAGGAACAGGCATGATCAACAAGATTTTTGATTCGCTTCAAGCCGCCGTCGCCGACGTGCACGACGGCGCCACGGTGATGATCGGCGGCTTCGGCACGGCCGGCATGCCCGCGGAACTGATCGACGCGCTGATCGCGCAGGGTGCGCGCGAGCTCACGATCGTGAACAACAATGCGGGCAATGGCGATACCGGCCTTGCCGCGCTGCTCAAGGCCAAGCGGGTGCGCAAGATCATCTGCTCGTTCCCGCGCCAGACCGACTCGTATGTGTTCGACGCGCTTTATCGCGCTGGCGAAATCGAGCTCGAACTCGTGCCGCAGGGCAATCTGGCCGAGCGCATCCGCGCGGCGGGCGCGGGCATCGGCGGCTTCTTCACGCCCACGGGCTATGGCACGAAACTGGCCGAAGGCAAGGAAACGCGCCTGATCGACGGCCGTCAATACGTGCTGGAGTCGCCGCTGCACGCCGACTTCGCGCTCATCAAGGCCTATAAGGGCGATCGCTGGGGCAACCTGGTCTATCGCAAGACCGCGCGCAACTTCGGCCCGATCATGGCGAGCGCGGCCAAGGTCGCCATCGCGCAGGTTTCGGAGGTCGTCGAACTCGGCGCGCTTGATCCGGAAAACATCGTGACGCCCGGCATTTTCGTGCAGCGCGTCGTAGAAGTGCCGCAGACGGCGCATCAATCGCTGCAAGCCGGCCAGGCCGCCTGAGTGAGGAGTCAAGAAATGAAACGGTTGAATCGCGACGAAATGGCTCAACGCGTGGCTCAGGACATTCCTGAGGGCGCTTATGTGAATCTCGGCATTGGCGTGCCGACGCTGGTGGCCAACCACCTCGACCCGAGCAAGGAAATTTTCCTGCACAGCGAGAACGGTTTGCTCGGCATGGGCCCGGCGCCGGTCCCCGGCCAGGAAGACGACGAACTCATCAACGCGGGCAAGCAGCACGTCACGCTGCTTACCGGCGGCGCGTTTTTCCATCACGCGGATTCGTTCGCGATGATGCGCGGCGGTCATCTCGACTACTGCGTGCTCGGTGCGTTCCAGGTGTCGGTGAAGGGCGATCTCGCGAACTGGCATACCGGTGCTCCCGATGCCATTCCTGCCGTCGGTGGCGCGATGGACCTCGCGCTCGGCGCGAAGCAAGTGTTCGTCATGATGGAACTGCTCACCAAGCAGGGCGAAAGCAAGCTCGTGAGCGAATGCTCGTATCCGGTGACGGGCGTGGGCTGTGTGGGCCGCATCTATACGGATCTCGCCGCGTTCGACGTTACGCCCGAAGGCCTCGCGGTACGTGAGATCTATTCGGACATCGACTTCGATGCGCTGCAAAAGCTTGCTGGCGTGCCGTTGATCGACGCGACGCAGAACCGCCGCGCGGCTTAAACTGCTGCAACGCAGTTTATTGCATGAAGCCCCGCGTGGCGCGGTGTCTGGCTGCATAGTCGTCGGGCGTCGCGCCATCTGTGTTTGCGCACATCCTTAATCGATTCATTCCGATCCATGATTGAACGCCTGACGAGCCTGATTTGCGGCACCGAGCCGATGAATGCCGTGTGGTCGCCCGATGCCACGCTGCAGCGCATGCTCGACGTGGAGGCGGCGCTGGCGCGGGCGTCGGCCGCGCACGGCGTGATTCCGCACACGGCCGTGGCGGCGATCGCCGGGGCTTGCGAGGCGAACCAGCTCGATGCCGATGCGCTGGCGCGCGACGCCGCGTTGGGCGGCAATCTGGCGATTCCGCTCGTCAAGCAACTGACCGCCCGCGTGAAGGCCGCCGACCCCGAAGCCGCGAAATACGTGCATTGGGGCGCGACGAGTCAGGACATCATCGATACGGCGACCGTGCTGCAATTGCGCGACGCACTCGCGCTGATCGAAACCGGCATCGACGCGACCTGTGCGAAGCTCGCCGATCTCGCGCGCATGCATCGCGCGACGCCCGCGGTGGGGCGCACCTGGCTTCAGCAAGCGCTGCCGATCACGCTCGGCCTGAAGTTCGCGCAATGGCTCGATGCGATGCTGCGTCACCGCGAGCGCCTTGCGGCGTTGCGCGAACGCGCGCTCGTGCTGCAATTCGGCGGCGCGGCGGGCACGCTCGCGAGCCTGCGCGAAGCGGCGCCGCAGGTGAGCGGGGAACTCGCGAGAGCGCTCGGGCTTGCCGCGCCCGCGCTGCCCTGGCATACGCAACGCGACCGCATTGCCGAGGCCGCTTCTTTCTTCGGCATGCTGATCGGCACGCTCGGCAAAATCGCGCGCGACATCTCGCTGCAGATGCAAACCGAGGTCGGTGAACTGGGCGAGCCCGCGGCGGCGGGCAAGGGCGGTTCTTCGACGATGCCGCACAAGCGCAATCCGGTGGGTTGTGCAGCAGTCCTGACAGCTGCCGTGCGCGCGCCGGGCCTTGTCGCCACGGTGTTCGCGGGCATGGTGCAGGAGCACGAACGTGCGCTCGGCGGCTGGCAGGCCGAATGGGATGCGCTGCCGGATCTTGCGCGTCTTGCGGGCGGTGCGCTCGCGCAGATCGAGCAGATCGCAGGCGGCCTGGAAGTTCGGCCCGAGCATCTCGCCGCCAACCTGAGCGTCACGCACGGACTGATTCTTGGCGAGGCGGTGATGCTCGCGCTCGGCGACCACATTGGCCGCCTGGATGCGCATCATCTCGTTGAGCACGCATCGAAAACGGCGGTGCAAACGGGGCGTACGCTTTACGATGTGCTCGCGGCCGACCCCGCCGTCACCAGACATCTGGACGAAGCGCGCCTGAGGGCGCTGCTCGATCCCGCCAATTATGTGGGGCAGGCGCATGCCTTTGTCGACGCGGTGCTCGCGTCGTACGCGCAGCGCGCTCCCCGTTCACCATCGCAGATCCATCAGGAGTAGCCGCATGCCTCATGCAGCCGTCAACGACACCCAGTTGTTCTACCGTATCGACGGTGCGTGGAACACCACCGCGCCGTGGCTCGTTTTGTCGAATTCGCTCGGCAGCGACGTGTCGATGTGGACGCCCCAGCTTGCTGCATTCTCGAAGCATTTCCGCGTGCTGCGCTATGACACGCGCGGCCACGGCCATTCGGCGGCGCCGGCAGGCCCCTACACCATCGAGCAACTGACCGGCGACGTGATCGGCCTGCTCGATCACCTCGGTATCGAACGCGCGCATTTCGCCGGCGTCTCGATGGGCGGCCTGACGGGAGTGGGTCTTGGCGCGCGCTTTGGCAACCGCATCGATCGCCTCGCGCTGTGCAACACGGCGGCGAAGATCGGCACGCCCGAAGTGTGGGTGCCGCGCGCGGCGAAGGCCCGCAACGAAGGTATGCGCGCGCTCGCCGATGCCGTGTTGCCGCGCTGGTACACGGCCGAATTCATGGAGCGGAATCCGCTTGTGATCGATCAGGCGCGCGACGTGTTCGTGCATACCGATCCGGATGGCTATGCTTCGAACTGCGAAGCGATCAATGCCACCGATCTGCGCGGCGAGGCCGCGTCGATCAAGGCGCCGACGCTCGTGATCTCGGGCACCCACGATATGGCCGCCACGCCCGCGCAAGGCCGCGAACTCGCGGAGTCCGTGCCGGGTGCGCGTTACGTCGAACTGAATGCGTCGCACATTTCGAACGTCGAACTGGCGGACGAGTTCAACCAGACTGTGCTGGGCTTTCTGCTGGAGTCGAAATGAACGAAGACGAGCGCTACGAAGCGGGGATGAAGGTGCGTCGCGCGGTGCTGGGCGACGCGCACGTCGATCGTTCCATCGCCAACCGCAATGAAGTGACCGAGGAGTTCCAGAAGCTCATCACGCGCTACGCATGGGGCGAGATCTGGACGCGCGAGGGCTTGCCGCGCCATACGCGCAGTCTGCTCACGATCGCCATGATGGTGGCCCTCAACCGCAGCGAGGAGCTTGCGCTGCATCTGCGCGCCGCGAAGAACAATGGCGTGACGCGCGACGAGATCAAGGAGGTCTTGTTGCAGACGGCCATCTACTGCGGCGTGCCTGCCGCCAATTCGGCCTTCCATCTCGCCGATCGCATCTTCCGCGAGGAAGACGGCGCGCCCTCTGGCGGAGCGCAGGGCTGATCCCGCATCACGTGGCGCGCAGCACGCGCGCCATGCTCTCCACACTCATTCCTCGGCATTGAGCTCGGCCACATAGCGCCGCAAGACCGCGAGCACGGCGGCGTCTTCGGCGCGGCTGGCTTCGTCGCTCGCCGATCCCGCATCATCCTCTTCGCCCAGCAGTGCGGCCGGCGCCGCAAACGTGTCGACTTCGCGGCCATCGCGGAACACACGGATTTCATGCGTCGACGCGAGATATTCCGCCACCCAGTGAACGCCCTCGATATGCTCGCCCATACGAATCGGTGTCTTCATTGCCCTTCCTCCGGCTGCCGCCCGCGAGCAGCATCGCAGTGTCGATACGCAAACGATACGCCGATGCCGCGCGCCGTGCGCGTGCGCATGTGCGTAAAAAGCAAATTGAAAGAGTCGGGCGAAAAAAACGGCCCGCGAGCGTCGTGCTCCGGGCCGCCGTATTGCACGCACGGTTTGCGTGCGCGAGTTGCCTTCGTTACTGGACCTTCGCCAGCACCTCGCGCACCGTGCCGAAGAGACGCTCGATCTCTTCCTCGGTGATGATGAGCGGCGGCGAGAACGCGAGAATGTCGCCCGTGTAGCGGATCAGCACACCCGCCTCGAAGCACTTGACGAACACCTCATAGGCACGCGCGCCCGGCGCGCCGTCGCGCGAATCGAGCTCGATGCCCGCAACGAGGCCGAGGTTGCGGATGTCCTTCACATGCTTCGCATCGCGCAGCGCGTGGGCTGCCGCTTCGAACTTCGGCGCGAGGCTGTACGCACGTTCGAAGAGCCCGTCGCGGCGATACAGGTCCTGCGTCGCGATCAGGGAGGCGGCGGCGAGCGGGTGCGCCGAATACGTGTAGCCATGGAACAGCTCGATCGCACCCGGGGCGCCGCTGTTCACCACGGTGTCGTGGATCGTGCGGCTCACGGCCACGCCACCCATCGGCACGGCTGCGTTGTTGATCGCCTTGGCCATCGTGATGATGTCGGGCGTCACGGCGAAATATTCGCTCGCCGTGGCCTTGCCGAGGCGGCCGAATGCCGTGATGACTTCGTCGAAGATCAGCACGATGCCGTGCTTCGTGCAGATTTCGCGCAGACGCTGCAGATAGCCTTGCGGCGGGATCAGCACGCCGGTAGAGCCGGCCAGCGGCTCCACGATGACGGCCGCGATGGTCGAGGCGTCGTGCAGGGCGACGATGCGCTCGAGGTCGTCGGCGAGATGGGCGCCCCATGCGGGCTGGCCCTTCGAGAACGCGTTGTGCTCGAGGTCGTGGGTATGCGGCAGGTGGTCGATGGCGGGCAGCAACTGGCCCGACCAGGTCTTGCGGTTGCCGCCGATGCCGCCCACCGAAATGCCGCCGAAGCCCACGCCGTGATAGCCGCGCTCGCGGCCGATGAGCTTCGTGCGCTGGCCTTCGCCGCGCGAGCGGTGGTAGGCGAGGGCGATCTTGAGCGCCGTGTCGACGGACTCCGAACCCGAGTTCGTGAAGAAGATGCGGTCGAGCCCGGCGGGCATGATGTCGGCGATCCGGCTCGCGGCTTCGAAGGCGAGCGGGTGACCCATCTGGAAGGTGGGCGCGTAGTCGAGCGTGCCGGCTTGCTGTGCGATGGCGGCGACGATTTCCTCGCGCGCATGGCCGGCGTTCACGCACCACAGGCCCGCGCTGCCGTCGAGCACCTCGCGGCCGTCGCTGGTGCGGTAGTACATGCCCTTGGCCGATTCGAGCAGGCGCGGCGCGGCCTTGTACTGGCGGTTGGCGGTGAACGGCATCCAGAACGACGACAGGTCGTCGATGACGGGGCGCGAAGTCATTGTTTCCTCCAGGGTCGACCGGTGTTGGCGCGTGTGCGCATGCTCCGGTTCCATGCAACAGGGTTGCGGTTGTGATTGCACAAACTCTAGCCCCCGGATTTGGACGACGGCAGATACAGTCTCTATACTGCGCTGATAACCGTGCTGGACAATTTGCCGCAACTGTATTGGTCGGCGCGTGCCACTCAACGCGCGACCCACTTTTCCGATGATCGAACTTGAACTGCAACGCGGCCGCGCCGCTCCCACCACGCTCGTCGAGCAGATCGTGCACGGCTTTTCCAGCGCGATCGAAACGAATGCACTGCGCTCGGGCGCGTTGCTGCCTTCGGTTCGGCAATTGGCGCAGTCGCATGCGCTGTCCACCTATACGGTGACCGAGGCGTACAACCGGCTCGTCTCGATGGGGCTCGTGGTGGCGCGGCGCGGCTCGGGCTATCGCGTGGCGCCGCGCGAGGCCGTTCCGCGCGCAAGCGCGGCGGTCTGGCAGCCGCCCATGCTCACCGCCAACTGGCTGCTCTCCGATGTGTTCGCCGATCATTCCGTGCCGATCAAGGCGGGCTGCGGCTGGATGCCGAGCGAGTGGATCAACGAGACGGGGCTGCACCACGCTCTGCGCGCGACGAGCCGCGTGCCCGCAGTGCGGCTGGGCGATTACGGGCACCCCTACGGCTTTGCGCCGCTGCGCGAGCGCATTGCTGTGCAACTGGACCGCCAGGGCCTGCCGGTGGAGGTCGGCAACGTGCTGCTCACGCAGGGCGCGACCCAGGGGCTCGATCTGATCGTGCGCACTTTGCTGCGCGCGGGCGACACGGTGCTGGTGGAGGATCCGGGCTACTGCAATTTACTGCAGATCCTCAAGCTTGCCGGGCTCACGGTGCATGGCGTGCCGCGCACGCCGGCCGGGATAGACCTCGAGGTGCTGGAGCAGCAGGTGGCCGCGCATCGGCCCAAGGCCATTTTCGTGAACACCACGCTGCAAAATCCTACCGGTGCGACATACTCGATGGCGAATGCATTCCGCTTGCTGCAGATTGCCGAGCGCGAGCGCATGTGGGTGGTCGAAGACGACGTGAGCCGCGAACTCGCGCCACCCGGCGCGCCGCTGCTGGCCGCGATGGAAGGGCTGCGGCGCGTGGTCTACGTGGGCGGTTTCTCGAAAACGGTGACGCCTTCGCTGCGCTGCGGCTACGTGGTCGCCGAGCGCGATGTGCTGCGCGAGCTCGCGCGCGCGAAGATGGCGGTGGGGCTCACGTCGTCGGAAACGATCGAGCGCATCGTCGACAAGGTGCTGGTCGAAGGGCGTTACGCGCATCACGTCGAGCTCGTGAACGAGCGCCTGAAGGTCGCGCATGCGACGCTGGAAGACCGGCTCGACGCGCTGGGTCTGGAGCCGTTCTGTCGCCCGCGTGCGGGGCTGTTCGTGTGGGTGCGCCTGCCGGTGGAGGCCGCGCGCGCCGGTGCGATCGCCACGGCGGCGCTGGCCGACGGCATCTGGCTCGCGCCCGGCTCCTATTTCCGCGCCGATGACGCGGCCAGCGCCTGGTTCCGCTTCAACGCGCCGTATTCGCTCAACGACGCGCTGTGGCGGTTCATCGAGCGGGTGGGCAATTGAGGCTAGCCCAAATTCCGTCCCGGTTTCAGCGGGAAATTTCCGGCTCGGTGCGGTTGATGACTTGAGCACCCGAAAATGGATCTGTCACGGCGCCTCAACGCCAATTTCATGGACTGTCCAAAGAAGTAGAGAGGCACCGTCCGGCTTTCTCTGACAGTTCTGCAGATACTGCATTACCGACCTGCTTCTTCGGTTGGCTGGCATCCAGCCTATCTTGACCTGAATCAAGCAGCCACCGAAAGGTGGCTGGGTGGATAGGCCTAGAGCGGCCAGCCCTCACGTTGACTGCCTACGCACTCACTTTTTCTTGGGATCGTGAGTAGGCAGAGTCGGGTGCTTGGGCTTATTAGGAGGATTCACGTGGTGCCTGCGATCATCTTTGCCGTCCTCTCGTTTGGGCTTCGGGCCGGGATTGATGGTGGTCATATTTCACTTTCCTTTCAGTTTGGGATGCCAACGGTTTAGTGAACCACGACGGATATCGTGGTGGCCGACTCATTCAAGCTGATTCGGCAACTCAGCAGCATCACAGAGTTGCCGCTAGCAGTTTGCCGCAGCTTCATCCGGCGGCATAGATAAGATTAAATGGTAATTGCATATCGTCGCGTGCGTGTTCGCGATGGTGGGTTTTGTGTAGTGACTTCGCGATGCTAACTATTAATTAAATAGCTTTCGTTAAGGGACGGGGCTCCGTCCTCGCTCATGCATGGATATTTATATATGCAATTAGCATGAGTTGAGGCAGTGTCGTAATTCTTCGAAACGCTGAATTTACAACTCAATTCAGCGTTTCGGCAGCAAATGCGCGAGACGTTATCCATGCGTTTACCTTGGCTATCATCGGTGGGGTGCCAGCCGTTCGAGTGGTCGCCAAGTCGTCAGTTCCGTGGCTAAAGGCCCTGACGTGTATTTCGTTGATTCAAATCGGCCTGTTCGTGCGCGCTATCGTCAGCTATCTTCAGCGGTACCTGTCCGACACCCATTGCGCGTTCAATCAGCAGATTGTCGCCGTGTTCTGCGAGGAGGGCTTGAAGTTTGCCGAAGTCACCACACCAGATAGTCTCGACATCCTTGTCGCGAGTCGCGTCGCGGTTCGCAGTCAGGGCAACTGCGCGGACCTGTAGCCTGCTTGCTTGCGCCTGTCCGCCGACTTCGACTCCGTAGTCGGGCAGCGAGGGCTTCTTGACGACAACGCGCCCCTCATTGGCCCAAGCGGTTGACATGCCTTCGTGGACTTCATAGCCCAGCCGCGACAGGCCTTGAAGAATGGCCGCCCGACGCGCCTGTGCGGCTTCACGTTGTTGCTCAGCGACGATTGCATTCTTGCAGTCTTCTAGTAGCGCGGCGACTGCCTCGACAGACGGTAGATCGTCACAATGCTGGATTCTCGCGAGGACCGCCTTCGCTTCATCGCTATCGTGCGTGCGGAGCTCCGCAGCCAGTTCTTGAAGTTCCTCGAGCACAGCGAGGCGTTTGCGTGAGCGCGAGACCGCATCGGACAGGTCCAGAATCAAGCTATCCAGCAGGATATTGCGCCGGGCCTCGACGGGTTCGGCCTCGATGACGCCCAGACGCGATCTGAACGCCGCAGTTTCCTCAGCAGCGAGGAATACATACGCTTCCGCGATCTGCCTGTCGACGCGAGCCAATTGAGGCGGAATGGCGGTCTGCGCGGCTTTCCAGCTCTCAACGCTTTGTACCTTTTGGTCGCCGAGTAAGCGGCTTGCGAGTTGTCGCTGTGCTTCACTGACTTCACGAGGTCCGCCGGTGGGGATCAGGGCGAATGCGCGCGTGAGGAGGGCATCTGCATTGGCAAACTCTCCGCCGTTTGCGATTTGCGTCAGCTGCGACTCCAGGTCCGCAGGGACGTCCACATTTTTTGACTTCAGCGAGTGAAGAAGCGTGCTCGCACTGTCCCGGCCTTGCCGTCGACGCTTCTGGGCCTGCTCAGCTTTGTCGACCGCGAGCATTCGCCGACGCTCAAGGTCGGCGTGAAGGAACGCGATTTCCTCAGGTACACGCTTTTGCAGGTCGAGATACGCTTCGGTCGCGATCAGTGCCGCGAGCGCTTGCCGACGCGCATGCGTCGCATCGATTTCGGATTGCGCAAGTTCTCCGATGCGCTTGCCGGCTCTGGTCCACGCCGAAATTGCCTGATCAAGGCGCTGCAGATGGCCTTCGCATATCGCGAGAATTTCCTCGCGAGTCACGATTCGCACGACTTTCGGGCCGCTCATGCTGTGACCTCCATGGCCAGTGCAGATTCCACTGCCGCCTTGAGGCGGGCTCGTTCGACTTCCGGGTCGTGATACCAGGATTGCGACGACACGCGATGAAGCGTGGGAATCGCGCGGCTAAGAACCGATGGGCGCCAGATTTCCCGAGCTCGGGCATGGCGCAGCAGTGGGTGGCGCGGCGCATCACATTCGATGCCGATGGCGTACAGCCCGGTTTCCGGATTCGCAATGGCGAAGTCCAGTCCGAAGGCGTCACCTTCCTGAGCCGGCACCGGGGAGAGGCCAAGGCTGCGGAGAAACGCCAGCACATCGCTCGCGAACCCGTCGGGTGCGCCATCCTGTTGGATTTTGGCGTGCGCCCGCTCGCTCGTCATGCGCCCGAGCAACGCACGCCCGGTCTGTAGTTCGCCATTCGACATGGCGCGCGCATATTCCATATAGCCTTGAAGATAGTCACGCGGAATCGCCGGCTTACGCTGGGTGTTCAGCATGTCGGAGATGTCGCGAATCGGCATCGAGGTCACGAGGACCACCTTCTTGCGTGCTCGAGTCACGGCCACGTTCAGGCGGCGTTCACCGCCTTTCTGCCCGAGTACGCCAAAGGCGCGACGGAATGCACCTTGTCCATTTCGACCGAACGTGGTCGAGAACACAATGACGTCGCGCTCGTCACCTTGGACATTCTCGACGTTCTTGACGAAGACAGACATGTCCTCGCCGCTATCCAAACGGTCGCTTTCCTCACGGTATGCGGTGCGGAATGTCTCGTCAGTCTCGGCGCGCAACTCGAGTCGCTCCTCAATAAGGTCGGCCTGCTTGCGGTTGAATGTCACGACGCCGATGGACGGGCGCTCTGCATACGGTAGTTGCCAAATTTCGGCGAGGTAATCGACGACGCGGTCTGCTTCATCCGGGTTCGTTTGCTGCTCGTAAAGTCCATTGACCTGAATGAGTTCAATCGGCTTGACCTCGCGCACGGTCGCATCCGGGTGACGAACAGGCACGCTGAGATTGTTCTCATAGAACGCGGAATTCGAGTAGCCGATGAGCTCGCGATAGGCCGAGCGATAGTGGATTTGCAGCGTCGAGGCCGGCAACGCCGTGCGCGCCAGTTGCAGAAGGTCAGGGCAGTCTTTGATTTCGCGGCGATTCCACGTGTCTTCGAAGAGTTCGCGCTCTTCTTCGGTTGCGTCTTCGTCGGGCTGATCGCCGTCGTAGACCTCCGCCTCATCGCTGTCCGTTCTTCCCGAGAAAAACGCTGTGGGCGGCATCTGCTTTTCGTCGCCGCTGACAACGGACAGGGTGCCTCGGAACAACGTCGGAATTGCGTACTCGACGGGCATCTGCGACGCCTCGTCGTAGACAACGGAATCGAACAGGTTGGACTTCAGCGGGAGCACGCGGCTCGCGACATCGGGATTCATCAGCCACACCGGGCGTAAAGCCATCAGACCGAGCCCGGCGCCCATCTCGATGAATTCCCGCAAGCGCCGCGAGCGCCGGCCAGTCAGGCGCGTCACGTCGTCCCAGTCTCTATGCGAGCCGAGCCGGTTGCGCTCGATGCCATTGCGAAGGACTTCGCGATTGAGCCGGCGCATCTCTTCATCGGCGGCCGCGAGCGCAGTAATCTTGGTCGAAATTTCCGTCTGGTCCAGCAGCAGTTCCGGCGTTTCCTGCTCCATCCGCCGCTTCCAGCCCAGGCGCGCTTCGCGATTGATCATCCGGCGGACTTCCCAGTCGAGATCCTCAGGCGGAACGCCGGCGAGCATCGCCTCGTGAGTGCGCATTAAGGCAAAGACTTCGAGTGCTTCAAGCGTGACGTGCTTCGAGCGCGTCCTGAACTGCTGATAGGCAGCTAGCGTCGGCAACGCATCGAGGATGCGATTGAGCGGTGCCTGGTAGCTGATGTTCTCCGCGATGGCGCGCCGGCAGGCATCGGCGAGTTCGCCCGAAATCCATTCATCAAGTAACTGGAGCGCTTGAAGGCTGTGCTGGCGCGCGTGGTGGCGCACGAACGCCGTTTCAAAGCCGTCGAGCAACTGCTCCACCGGTGCGCGATCACCAGTAAGTACCGCCGAATCGAACTCGTCGCCGCGCGGGGCGATGGCGAGGTGTTGCGCAAGCTCCCGAACTTCTTCGAGTTGGCGAAGGCGCGTCAAGCACTCGTCGGACAGCGCAGGGCCGCACGTCGGATCGACCGTGTCCAGGTGCAGGGCGCGGCTGATGGCATCCAGCGCCAGGCGTTTTGGTCGCCAGTTGAGTTCAAGGCGGGCAGCGGCAAGCAGCTTGACCAATGTTTCGTCTGTGGCCGGTGCGCCGCAACTAGCCGCGAACTTCATCAGCTTGCCGCGACGGACATAGGTGGCAGGGTTCAGGCGACTGAAAAAGGTTGGTGCTTTCGTGGCCAGTGTGGCGCGCGATTCGATTTCACGCAGTTCGGCTTCCGGTGCGCGGGCGAGGGCCGGTGAAAGCTGACTATCGAAGGCTGTCCCGTCAACCGCAAGTAGCGCGCGATGCAGCTCTTTCAGGCCGGTGTAATGACGATGACCTTCTGCGTCGGCACTGTCCGCCGGACGGAAAAGCGGCAGCCATTTAGCCAGGCGTTTGCGTTGCGTGTCGTCGAGGGCGACAAGGCGACTGGCATTCGCGTCGAGCCACGCGCGATACGGCGCAGGGTCATAGACGTCGAAACGGGCCGGATGTGCTGCCAGCGTTTCGATGCGCAGGCGCTCCGCTTCACAGAGCGCGACGAAGATGGTGTTGAATTCTTCGATTGTCGCCCGATCGGTTGCGAACGACTTCAACTGCGCGAGCGCGCTGCCCTCAAATTTTGCTGGGAGCCAGTAGCGGGCGAGTGGCGCGCATTGCTCTTCAAGCGTGGTGAGCGCGGAGATATCGAGTGCGGAGAGCTTTGTGCGCAACTGAGGCACGCTGACCGGCGGCTCTCCGGCCTCCAGCTTGATCAGTTCGCCCAGCAGGACGCGATAGCTCAGCCCTGTCGATTCATCGACCCGATGGATGGCCTCGTGCTGGCGGTCCAGTTCGCCCTCCAGCGTCTCGATCCGCGCCGCCATACGCTCGCGTTGACGCACCCAGCCGTTGTCGAAATTCGAGCCACGGAAAATTGCGTCGAGTTGCTCGCGCACGGCGCGGATTGTCGGTTCGCGGTCCTTGTTGACGTCGTTGACCATGACGATGCGGTCGCCCAGTCCTTCGGCGACAAGACGCTTATGCACGACCTCCAGCGCCGCATGTTTCTGGCAGACGATCAGCAGGCTTTTTCCACGTCCAATCGCATCCGAGACCATGTTGACAATGGTCTGTGACTTGCCGGTTCCGGGCGGCCCTTCGACCAGCAGACCGGGTCCCTGTCGTGCCTGCAGCACGGCAGATTCCTGCGAGGGGTCGCTCGCAACCGTCAGGAAGCGCTCGAGTTCCGTGCCTGCCACTTCGGATTGCTCGTAGGCCGATTTGTCTTTCAGACGGAGCATCGACTCAAGAGCGGTCCCCGATGGCGACAACACCTTGAGCTGGCGCAAATCCTCGCCAATAGCCTGTCCGATGAACGTGACGTGGAAAAGCACACCCGAGCAGGCGAGACGCATCTCACCCACAGGCACCTCCACACCAGGCGAAGGCAGGGTGCTTACCTGCCGACGCTCCGCGTTGGCAAGCATGCCGAACGCGTCCATGACGTCAGCGGCCTTGAGTGCGGAGCGGCCCAGTACATCATCGGCTACCGCACGCCAGGCCTTGATTGCGTCGCGTCCCAGCAGTCCTTCGAGGGCGGGGTTCAGGCGGACTTCTTCCCGCTCCCCATCGAAGGCGAGCGCTACCTGGCCGCGCGTCCCAAGCTCCATCAGCAGTTTGACAGGCCACAGCAACACCGGAGCAATGCGCGGTCGCGTGTTGCTCCGCGTGTCCTTGTAGACGAGAAACGGGAAGCCGAGATAGAGGCCGTCGATACCCGTATCTCGTTTGTAGAGGGAGGTCTGACGGTAAAGCGCGTTGAGCCTGCCTTCGAGCGTTACGTTGGCGCCGAAGATTGCCGGGTCGATGGACACCGCCTGCACATTGCGCTGTACCAGGTGCTCTATGAGTGCCGTGCTCGAATGGCGTTCGCCATGCAGCTCATGTACGTCAACGCGACCGGTCGTCTTGCCGATCGTCATGCGCACGAGCGGGCCGCGCATGACGGCGGTTGCCACCTTCTTCTCGAAGAAGTCGAGAATCTGGGAAACATACTGCTGTTTCTGAGGCTCAAGCCATTGTTCCGCCGGCACCGACAGTAGGACGATGGCCTCGTGCAGCGCCAGTCGCCGTTCCAGCCGGAACTGTTCGGCCCATTCGTCAATCGTTTGATTCCCGGTGCGCGAGAAGCCTTCGATACGCTCGTCAATCTTGCGGAAAAGCTCGATGCGCGACAGCGCCAACTCGGCTCGGGCTGCTTCGTGGTCAAAGGCAAGAATCTGTTCACGTTGTGCGAGATTCGACGCCTGGTCGAGAATCTCTTCGACCGAACGGAATTGACTGATGGCGGCGCTGAGAAGAACGATAAGGTCTTCTTCGCTGATCACGCGCCTTTCCGACAGCGAAAGCAGCCCCGGATGAGTCGAATCCGGGAAGAGCAGGCGCTTTTCCTCCCATTGAGCCGCCAGACGTGCGCGGGACGTCGACAGCATGCTGACACGGGCTGTGTCTTCGTCGAGTTCGATGCTGTGATTGTGGGCACGCTGTCGGACTTCCTCGGCACGAGCACGCAGACGGGATAGCCAGGTCTCCGTCTCAAGCCGGTCAAGGAAAGTCGGTACCGAACCGGTAATCAGGTCGTAGCCTTCGAGTGGGTTCTGCAACAACCAACCTGGCGTGACGATTTCGCCCCGGATGATCAGCGGCATCTCGGAATTGAGCAGCTTCAACGCAATCATAAGACGGCAGTCTTCGTCCGCCTCTTCGAGTCGCGTTGCCTGCCGGAGCCCAGCGAGCGTTTTGGCACTGACGCCGGCTTGTTCGGCCCAGGTGACGAGTGCGCCACGGCTCAGATGCTCACGTGCTTCTTCCCAATTTTCTCGTTCGGCGGCGGCGAGAGCAAAGACAGTCGGCTTATGGTATTGCTTCGCGCCGAGTGCGATGCTCGCGCCTTCAGGCGTGTCGGATTCCAACGTAGCCGCTGAAGGAGCATCAACCGGTTCTCCGTTGAGCCATGCTTTGACCTGCGCCCATTGCCAGCGCTGGTGACGATCGCGCGCCAACAGGCCACGTAACAGCAGATGCAGTGACGGGTCGATGTCGTCCGGCAGGCTGACGCCGTTGGACAGGACATGAATCAGGAACGCATGTGGGTTGATGCCTTCAAAGCAGCGACCTTCAGTCAACTGCTCGAGCAGAATCATCCCGAGACTCCACCAATCGGAGGCGGCTGCAACGCCTCCAGCGATGGCTTCGGGAGCCATGTATCGCGTGGTTTCCAGCGGCGAGACAATGTCTAGATCAAACTCGGACAAGCGGGCCGAGCCGAATCCGCTGATCACAAGGTCGAGCGGTTCGCGGCTGCGAACGAGCAGGGTGCCGGGACGCAAGTCTCGATGGCGCAGGCCTGCCTCCGAGAACGAATGCAGAGCCTGCCCTAGTTCGTCGACCACATGGCGAATCGTCGCTGGGTCGCGTACGGCGATGCCCACGTCAGCGAGCGTACCGCCGCTGAGCTCTTCGGCGACTTCGTACGCGCGTCCATCCCAGCGGCCCGTGGCAATGATTTCCGGCACGTGCTCGCGCGGTAGGCGTTTGACCACGTCGTAGACAGACGGGTCGGGCTCAGCGCCTTGGCGGTAGAGCGTCAAGACGGCTTGGCGATTGGTATCGCAATGCTGGGCGATGTAGCGCTCTCGCACGCCGTCGGTGCTGGAAATCTGACGCAGCAAACGCCACCCTTCGATTTGCGTCTCAGTGGCTGGCGGCGTCCGCTCGCCGACTTGCGTGGCGGTATTCCCTGCCGATCCCTCATCCTGGACGGCGGTCGAACGAGGTGCGGGGTCTGCGCCGCACTCAAGGCACATCAGATCCCCATCGTTCATAGGGTGGCCGTTTGTGCACTGGATCTGACTATGTGGAGGCTGCGCCTGCCCGGCTGCCGCTTCGTTCAGGCTGGTAGCCGACTCGGCAGTCAAGACTTCTTGTGGCCTCCAGCCATTTTCCCGAATCGGCTGGCTGGACAAGTCCCAGTTGCACTGGGCTCCGCACACGGTGCCTTCACAATAGAATTCCTGAACGGAGCGCTCAGTCTTGCAGTTTGGGCAAAAACGCATCATTGCTGACATTTCCTGTCTTATCTGATTTTCGCCTTGTCGGCGCTGATCCGGACTTCATGGCCCTGATCAATCAATAGGTCTCTCAACCGCTGAAAGTCATTCCGGTTCGGTATCCCCGCGAACCAGGCGCTTCCGTCTTCGTCAAACATGACGTCCAGCGACTTGTCACTCTCGACAAGCCCCCGCTCGTAGACGCCAAATCGAGTTCGCCCAGCTTCTGTCAGAAGGTGAAGGCGCTGGTTGTCGCTTCCGCGCAGTGGTCGCGTATGCGGTGTCTGTATCTCAAACGGATCGGTGATGAGTGCATCGACCAATCCGTCAATTCCAGCGAGCGTGTCCGTCAGCGCTTCAAACGGGTGTCCGCTATATACGAGAACATCTCCGTGCCATCGGCTTCTTAGCGCCGAAAGCAGGGCAGATAGCGCATCCGGTTGCTCGAACGGCTCGCCGCCGGAAATAGTGACGCCCTCGGCATGAGGCAGCCAGCTCTCTAGCTGTTCCATTACCGCCTGGACGGTAGTTTCGCCGCCTGTGTTCGCCCAGGTGTCCGCAGATATACAACCGGGGCAGCGAATGCTGCAACCCTGGAACCAGATCCCGATTCGCTTACCCGGCCCGAGGGTCGTGACTGGGAAATGCAGACGCGAAATCTGGATATTCATGGGTTACAGCTTTTCCAGATGGAACGAGCCAGTATCAATTCCGGTGATAGCAAAGCGGTCGCCCGGCTTCGCATCGTGGTCGAAAAGGCCGCGCGCCAGCGGATTGATGAGTCGAGCCTCAATCTGGTTTCGGATCCCGCGCCCGCCGTTGGACAAATCGGCCAGGCATTGACGTCGCAGAGCGTCCAGCGATTCGCTTCTCAACTCGACAGCCACCTCCTGGGTGTGAATGTCATCGAGGACGGCACGTACCATCTGCTCGAAGATTTCGTGCGCAATGTCTTCGCGGATGAAATCGAAGACGATGACGTTCTCGCCGATGCGGTTCAGTATTTCCGGGCGGTTCAGCACGAGTTTGAAGTGCCGCTGGATTTCGCTGAGGACCTTCTCCTGGACCTCATTGAAATCCTCGCCGGGCAGCACGTTCGGCACTCGAGCACCGAACTCATCCTGACGATAGATGCCGAGGTTGGACGTGAAGATGATAAGCGCTTCGGAGAAGTAAACGCGGTCTCCGCGCCCCGATGTCAGCACGCCGTCGTCCAGAATCTGGAGGAACTTGTCGAGAATGCGCGGATGCGCCTTCTCGATTTCGTCGAACAGCACGACACTGAAGGGCCGCTCGCGGATGGCGTTGGTGAGTTCGCCGCCGACGTCGTAGCCGACGTAACCAGGCGGCGCGCCAATGAGGCGCTGGTCAGCGTGCTCGGCGCTGAATTCCGACATGTCAAAGCGGATGTATGCGCTTTCGTCGCCAAACAGCAAGCTCGTAATCGTTTTCGCCAGTTCGGTTTTGCCAACCCCGGTGGGACCCGCGAGGAAGGCAACGCCACGCGGCCTGTTGCCCTTGCGCTGCGAGCCTACTCCCGTCATTGCGCGCTTCACGAGATCCAGCATGTGCGTGACCGCGTGCGACTGGCCTTTGACGCGCTGGCGGACAGTCACTTCAGCGTTGCGTATCTTGTCGCGATCAATTTGCAGCCAGGGGTCTTCGGTTACGCCAACCTTGTATCGCCGGACTGCATCGGCGATTTTATCCACTGTGACACCTTCGACCCGTGCGAGTGTCGCAATGGCGTTCATGTCTGCGAGGAGAAGGCCTTCGCTGCCATCAACGAAAGCCTTGTTGGCATCCGCGAGCATCTCCGGCGATGCTTGCGGCGTACCCGGAACGCCGCGCAGGAGCGCGGAAGACAGGGAGCGTCGGGCGATGCCATCGGGTTTCGCAACCGGGATGTGACGGACGCGCGGATTATCGATGAGCATCCAGTCGGGAAGGTCTCCCTCTTTGTCGACCACCCAAACTACCGTGTTGAAGAACGGCCGCCGGTGCTGGCCGGCGGGGCGGGGAGCGACCGTGTGCGCCATTACGAGCGCCCGCGTGAAAAGGTTGTGCTCGGCGGCAGTCAGCGATTCCGTCCGAACCGCCAATCGCGAGGCAAAATCCACAACAAGCGCTACAGGTTCGCCGGAGAGCGTGGCGAGGCGCTCAAGACAAGTCGTCAATGCATCCAGACCACCGGGCGCTGCGCCTTCGACTGCCGTGAGACCTAGGAGTCGCAGGGTATCTTCTGCCGACTCAGTGGGCGGCACATGGCTGTCAGGGACAGTAAAGCCGGCGACAGGGTTCCACACAACTATCTGCTGATACCCCTCTGCGCGCAGGTTTAAGTTCAACATGCTCACAAGCGGTTGTGCTGTCACCACGTTCGGCGCGATTTCGCACGCTTGCAGGTCTCGGACATTTCCCGAGAGAACGAACTGGCTCTTTAAAGGGAGAAATCGCAACAAATCCCGTAACCAGCGGGGCTTTACGTAGGCGGACATGGCTGCGGCAATCGCGTGGGCAGAAAGCAAAACGTTACCATAAGCCAAAGTGGTAATTATGCGATTTGAATGGGTTTGATCACTTTCGGCAGGGCAAATCGGCACGAAGGTTCAGCCAAAGTTCAAACCCGGTCATTAAATATCGTTGCCTGCTCTATCCTTGGCTGGCGGTCGTACTTTCAGAGGTGGCTCGCGGTGTCGGCGCGGTGAGAGATTCGTCGCCGGCAGGACAGGTCGAGTGTCTTGTGAATCGGCGTTGTCTGACGCCGTGTGTCGGGCTTTGGATGCGTCTTGAACCAGAGTGCGCTCGCTGGGAGTCTATGCTGTAGGCATACTGCCGCCGTCCCACAGACGGCGGACGGCATAAATAACCGTTCTCCCGCCAAACGCGATAACTAATATATTGTGAACTTCTTGAGAAACTGAAACTTTTAAACTTAAAAGAAGAGGTTTTTAATATTAAGAGCAGCTAACATAACCTGGACATGACGCCAGGATTTGGGTTTCATCGCTTCATGTCCAGGTTGTGTTAGCTACCCTAACTGTGCCGCAAACGCCGTCTGAGCCTCTGCGCAGGAGGAACGTGGTCGTAGCGTTTGCAAGTAAGGCGAAGCTGAGACCGCATGGAGGCTTTTACTTCAGGCAAACGCAGCAGCCACGGGGGCAGTAGGCTGTCAATCAAAATATTAGCCAAGAAACATGAGTTTGCGTCCTCAAAATAGGCCTGAAAGACGCATAGGCCTAATCGCCACGATGAATGTTGCTGCGACTGTGGACACGTCCGTGAGCCAACATAGAGTCGTACTGCGGCGTAGTGTTTCTGTAGCAAGCCCATGACGGCCGAGTTCACCGGTCGACGCGAACGTATATATCTCGCCAATTTTTGGGAGCTGGCGTGTGTCAAAAGAGAACACCGAGCGAATTCACAAGATTGTCCAGCGCATCCGTAAGCGAGGAGCAGTCACTCTTGAAGAATTGATGCGCGAGCTCGAGGTGTCGCGCGCGACGCTCAAAAGAGATTTCGACGTTCTGCGTGATCGCCTTGGTTGCCCGCTGGTGTGTAAGGCTAGCCCAAATTCCGTCCCGGTTTCAGCTGGAAATTTCCAGTTTTAAGCGGAACGGTTTTGTGGAACAGGGTCACTTTCGGCATTCTGGGTACAAACTTATTTGTTCGGGGACATGAAGCACGCCCGTCGCGCGCCAGATCGGTCACCCGACCCTAGATCGTCCCGAATAACGCGCGTGGCCGATCGCGCAACGTGCGCGCGAGTATCTGCAAGGCGCGGGCCAACTGCTCGCGCGAACTCGCGCAGGCGAGGTTGATCCGCACGCCGTGCTCGGTGGTCGAGCGATCGACGGCAAACGCCGATGCAGGCATCGTGCTTACGCCGCGCGCCTGCGCGTTGGCGGCGAAATCGTCGGAGCGCCACGGCTCGGGCACGCGCAGCCAGACAAACATGCACGCGGGGTCGCTATTGAGCAGTTCAGGCGGCAGCAATTCTCGCGCGAGCGCCTGGCGCGCCTGAAGCTCCACACGTTGTGCCTCCAGAATGACCTGCGCGGTGCCGTCCTCGATCCAGCGCGTGGTGATGAGCGTCGAGAGCGGCGCGGGCATCCATGCTGTCGTGCGCACGGCCTCGGCGGCCAGCGCGGCGCCGTGCGGCGGCGTCAGCAGATAGCCGATGCGCAGCCCGGGCGCCAGGATCTTCGAGGTGGACGCGATATGGAAGGTCAGCTCGGGGCACAGGCTCGCGATGGTCGGCAGGCGCTTGCGCAGGAGCGGCCCGTAGACGTCGTCTTCGATGATGGCCACGTGATGCCGCCGCGCGATCTCCGCGAGCGCGAGCCTGCGTTCGAGACTCATCGTGACGACGCTCGGGTTCTGCAGATTCGGCACGGTGAAGATGGCCTTGACGCGCATGCGCTTGCACGCGTCCTCCAGATGCTCGGGCAGCAGCCCGTCGGCGTCGCTCGGAATGCCGACGAGTTCGAACTGGAACGCCGGCGCAAGCGCTTTCAGACCGTAGTAGGTGAGCTGGTCCGAGAGAATCACGCCGTCGTGGCCCATCAGACTGCTCAGGACTGCGTAGAGTCCGTGCTGCGCGCCGCTCGTGACCACGAGATTCTCGGCCGAAGGCGTGAAGCCGGGCGCGGCGATCCACTTGGCGCCGGCCGCGCGCGCCCATTCGGGACCTTGCGGCGGCTGGTATTCCTGGGTTTCGGCAAAACGCGGGTCGCGCGCAATGACGGCCATGGTGCGCGCGAGTTGCGTGAGAAATTCGCCGGTCGCAGGGCGGTTGACCGTCAGGTCGATCACGCCGTTCGTGCCTTCGCCCGGGGCTTGCGCATTGCGCTGCGCGCTCGCCGGTACGGCCGGCATCGCCCCGCCCGTGACGATCGAGCCGCGCCGCTTGCTCGCAACGATCAGGCCGCGCGCCTGGAGCTCCTTGTAGGCGCGCGAAACGGTCGATACGTTGATGCCCAGCTCGATCGCCAGATCGCGTTGCGGCGGCAGCCGGCTGCCGGGCGGGTAGTGCCCGCTGCGGACCTGCTCCTCCAGATTGCGCGACACCTCGAGATAAGTGGCCTGGCGCCCTTTTGTATGGATGTCACTCTCAGATTTTGTCTGGTTTTCGTCCACTTTCATTCAAGTAATAACTCCATACAAAACTCGGCCTCCTGCCACTGCAAGCTGTTTGCCGATGCTCGTCCCACGACGACCTTGCTGCATCTTAAATCTAATATCCGTCTGTGTGGAAAAGGATTTTTGTGATTCTTGATCGGTGAGCCGGATTCGCGCCAGGGAAATTCCCGATCTCCACACAAAGACATTTCATTTGCACACAAAAAGTTATTGTGTGAGTATGAGTTCACATTTTTGTTTGGACACGGATGCGGTGCAACACGCACTGTAGTACATGAGGAGATGCTCGTGGCAATTCTGCAATCCACGTCGCCGTCCGGCGAACAATCCACCCAGCTCGGCCATTCGCTGCGCAAGCGGCACGTGACCATGATTTCGCTCGGCGGCATCATCGGCGCGGGGCTGTTCGTCGGCAGTAGCGCGACCATCAGCGCCATGGGGCCGGCGGCATGCCTGAGCTATCTGCTCGCGGGCATCGTCGTGCTGTTCGTGATGCGCATGCTCGGTGAAATGGCGCTCGCGCATCCGGGCGTGGGCTCGTTCACCGAGTTCACGCGGCTGGGTCTGGGCGATTGGGCCGGCTTCACAAACGGCTGGCTCTACTGGTACTTCTGGGTGATCGTGGTTGCCGTGGAAGCGGTGGCGGGTGCCGGCATCCTGCAGCGCTGGATTCCAGCGCCGGTCTGGGTGATCGGGCTCGTGCTGCTTTCGGTGATGACGGCGGTGAACCTGCTGTCCGTCAAATCGTATGGTGAATTCGAGTACTGGTTCGCGTCGATCAAGGTCGCGGCCATCATCGTCTTCATCGTGGTGGGCGCGAGCTATCTGTTCGGCTTCAGCTCGTGGCACCAGACGGCGGTGCATCTTTCCGGCGACCGCGGCTTCATGCCGTTCGGCGCCATGTCGATTTTCGCGGGCGTGCCCACAGTGATCTTCGCAGTGGGCGGCGCGGAAATCGCGACGATCGCGGCGTCCGAGTCGGACGATCCCAGCCGCAACGTGGCCTCGATGACGCGCTCGGTCATCCTGCGCGTCATCACCTTCTATGTGGGTTCTCTGTTCGTGATTGCCTGCATCGTGCCGTGGGCGCAGATCAAGGTCGGCTATTCGCCGTTCGTGGCCGCGCTCGAAACGATGCATATCCCCGGCGCCGCCGACATGATGAACGCGATCGTGCTGGTCGCCGTGCTCTCGGCGCTCAATTCCGGGCTCTACGTGTCCTCGCGCATCGTGTTCCGTCTCGCCGAGCGCGGCGATGCCCCGCGCGCGATGCTCAAGCTTTCGCCCACCCGTGTGCCGCGCCTCGCGGTGCTCGCGAGCAGCGTGGTGGGTTATGTGGCCATCGTTGCGGCCATCGTCTCGCCGCAAGGTGTATTTCTCTATCTCGTGAATGCGTCGGGTGCGGTGATGCTGTTCGTCTATCTCTCGATCGCGATCTCGCAGATCGTGCTGCGCCGCCGTCTGGAAGCGCAGGCGCCGGAGCGCCTCACGCTCAAGATGTGGCTGTTCCCGTGGTTGTCGTGGGCTGTGGCTGCCGCGATTGCGGGCGTGCTGATTGCGATGGGTTTCGACCACGCGCTCTCCAGCCAATTGATGGCGAGCCTCGCGAGTCTCGCGGTGGTGTCGCTCGCATACATGGTGGCGCGCAGCAAGCGCCGCGCACAGATGCGCCACGCTCACGCGCACGGCTTTGGTGAGCCTGCAACGAACTGGAAGAAATAACCATGGCTCGAGTGGCTGTCATCGGCGCCGGATTCGTGGGACTCTCCTGCGCCTGGTGGCTCATGCGCGATGGGCACCGCGTTACGCTGTTCGACGCGCAGGGGCCGGGGGAAGGCGCGTCGTACGGTAATGCAGGCACGTTTGCGAACTATGCGTGCATTCCGGTCAACAACCCGGACGTGTTCCGTAATCTGCCGCGCTTTTTGTTCTCCTCGACAAGCCCGCTGCGGATTCGCTGGCGCGATACGCCGATGCTTGCCCCCTGGCTCGCGCGCTTCTTGCTCGCCGCCACGTCGCGCCGCTACGAATTGAGCGCGAGGGCGCTCGCGCACATGCTCTCGCGCGCGTTCGAGGGCTATCGCGAGATGCTCTCGGCAAACGGGCTGGGCGCATTCGTGCGCGAACGCGAATGTCTGTATCTGTACTCGAGCACGGCCTCTTTCGAAGCCGCTCAGCCGTCGCTCGCGCTGCGCCGCTCGCTCGGCGTGCAGTTCGACACGCTGGAACGCGACGGGATCGGCCAGCTCGAACCGCGTCTCGCGCCGCTCTTCGAGCGCGGCACGCTATTCGGCGGAAGCTGGTTCTTGAGCGATCCGCGCGGCTTTCTGCGGATGCTGCATGCCTCGCTGCTCGAGCGCGGCATGGAATACCGGCAGGTGGAAATCGAGTCGGTTGCTACCGAAGCGCGTGCAGTCAGGCTGATGGATACGGCAGGGGCCGCGCACGACGTCGAGCGCGCGATTGTTTGCGCGGGCTCGCGCTCGGGGCGCTTCGCTCGTCAATGCGGCGACGCCGTGCCGCTCGGCACCGAGCGCGGCTATCACGTGCGTTTCCCGGGCACGTCGGACTTGATTTCGCGGCCGTGCGGCTGGGCCGAGCGCGGCTTTTACATGACGCCGATGGAGGGCGGCATTCGCGCGGCGGGCACGGTCGAGCTGGCTCGCCACGAAGCGGGCAAGAACGCCGATCTGCTCAGGCTGCTCACGAAGTCGGCGCAGGCGGCGCTGCCGGGCTTGCCCGAACCGGACAGCGACTGGCTCGGCTTTCGTCCGAGCCTGCCGGACGGCTTGCCGGTCGTGGGGCCATCGAGTCGAACGCCCAACGTGATCTATGCGTTCGGCCACCAGCACTTGGGCGTGACGCTCGGCGGCGTCACCGGCAGCGTGGTCGCCGACCTCGTTGCGGGCCGAGAGAGTCCGCTCGATCTCACGCCCTATAGTCCGCGGCGCTTTTAGTCAGTTTGTCTAACGATTTTCTTCAACCACCGCTACAGTCTTCAGAAGAGGATGAGCATCATGAACCGTCGCACTTTGATCATCACGATGGCCCTTGGGCTGATGTGTGCGCACGCCTCGTCGTACGCAGCCGATCCGGAAGTCGTCAAGATCGGCTTTGCGGGACCGCTCACCGGTCCGGTCGCGCGCGTCGGCAAGGATTTGCAGTACGGTGCGCAGCTCGCGCTAGATGAAGAAAACGCTAAACACCCCACCATCGGCGGCAAGCCAGTCAAGTTCGAACTCGACGTGCAGGACGATCAGGCCGACCCGCGCACCGCGATCCAGGTCGCGCAAAAGCTCGTGGACGACGGCGTGGTCGGCGTGATCGGCCATTACAACTCCGGATGCAGCATTCCGGCTTCGGCGGTCTATCACAAGGCGAACGTGGCGATGATCACGCCCGGTTCGACCAATCCGGCGCTTACCCAGCAGGGCTTTGCGAACGTGTTTCGCACCATGGGCAATGACGGCATCGGCGGAGTGATTGCCGGGCGCTTCGCGGTGGAGCAGCTCAAGGCGAAGCGCATCGGCATCATCGACGACCGCACCGCGTTCGGCCAGGGGCTTGCCGATGCATTCGAAAAAGGCGCGAAGGAGGCCAACGGCAATATCGTCGACCGCGAGTTCACCAACGACAAGGCGGTGGATTTCCGCGCGATTCTCACGACGCTCAAGCAGAAGAACGTCGACATGATTTTCTTTGGCGGGCTGGACGAGCAGGGCGCGATGCTCATCAAGCAGATGCGCTCGCTCGGCATGCAAGCGCACCTGTTCGGCGCGGGCGCGCTCAAGAGCAACGCCTTCCTGCAGATTGCCGGTCCGGCGGGCGAGGGCGCGCAAGATCTCGAGCCGGGCCCCGCGCTCGACAAGCTGCCTTCCGCGCAGGCGTTCGCGAAGCGCTACAAGGCGCGCTTCAATCAGGATGTCGAACTGTATGCGCCGTTTGCCTATGACGCCGCGCTTGCGATGATCAAGGCGATCAAGGACGCCGACTCGCTCGATCGCGCAAAGATCGTCGCGAGCTTCCCCAAGGTCACGGTGACGGGCGTGACCGGGAATATTGCGTTCGATCCGCACGGCGATCTGATCAAGCCGCCCTATACGCTGTTCGAAGTCCAGCAGGGGCAGTGGAAGAGCCTGCGCACGGTGGGCGGCAACGGCTGAACCCGGGCGTGTTCGGCACACCGTCTCGGCGCAGGCCGCCTCAGCGCTGCAGCAGATGCGCGAACAGCGGATACATCGAAGCGACGAGCGCCAGCGCCATGGCGATATTGAACAGGCGCAGGCGGCGCGGGTCGCCGAGAAAGCGGCGCATGCCGGTGCCGAACGCGGCCCACACGCAAATGCAGGGCAGGCCGATCACGTAGAACAGCGCGGCCATCACGACGGTGTTGATGCCGAAGTCCGCCGAGAGGCGGATCGTGGTGGCCGCGGTGAGCACCATCATCCACGCCTTCGGATTGATCCACTGGAACGCGATGGCTTCGAGAAAGCGCATGGGGCGGCGCTCGCCGCCCTTTTCCTTGAGCATGCCCGAGGTGCCGATCTTCCACGCGAGCCACAGCAGATAGGCGACGCTCGCGGCTTCGAGCGCCGTGTAGAGCCACGGCAGGTGACGGAAAAGCTCGCCGAGGCCGAATCCCACCGAGAGCATGAGCACGACAACGCCCGCGCTAATGCCGAGAATGTGCGGCACCGTGCGTTTGAAGCCGAAGTTGACGCCGGAGGCGAGCAGCATCGTGTTGTTGGGGCCGGGCGTGATGGTCGTGACCACCACGAAGAGCATGCCGGCGGGCAAGGCGCTGAGCATTTCGGGCAGCATGGTGCGATGGCTCCAGGGATAGGGCGGCGACCGTTTACGGTCGTGGCGAATGACTGGCAGCCAGTTTAGCCAAGCTGGTCGGTACAGTACCGGTACAGATGACTGCACGGAAACCGGTACGGAAGGGGGGGGCTGACAATTCGTCAGAACATTCTTGACTGCGGAAAGAAGTTGCCGGTATCTTCGTCGGGCAGCGTACCCGCCACAACGAGTGAGGGAGCCTCCGCCATGCCCATCAATGTCCAGAACTGTCGCGCCCAACCCACCACGGTGTCGCTCGGCAATTTCAACGGCACGAATTTCATCCCGAGGGTGATGGGCTCGCACCGCCACTACACGGCGGCGAACTGTCTCGTCGCTCTGAATCCAGTGATGAATCATGGCGTCGGCATCGCCGGCGTCACGAGTCTGGACCCGCAGGCGAATCCCGGTGGCGACACTTACTTCCTTCCTTTCTCGACCGACGAGATCACGTCCATCGTGCTGCCGGCGCCGGGTGGGGCCGGCGTGCAGCAGTCGTTCCTGACCACGAATCTTTCTGGCTGCATGGTCTATGTCGACCGCGTGCAAGGCGTGCCCGGATCCGTCGTCGTCTACCACGCCAACAGCCAGGCCAACGCGCCGGGCGGACGCCTTAGCGGCCAGCAGCCGGCGCTGCAACTGCCAGCCTGCACCAACGAGTTGGCCCGGCTATACAACCTTGCGCAGGCCAACCTCATGGCGGCCCCGTACAACCTGAACTTGATACAGGCGGGCAACGTGGACAAGCCAGCCTACAATGCGGGCGCCCGGGCCGAAGTGAACCGCAAGATCGGACAGGCGCGCACGAACGTGGAGTTCACCGGCGGCACGATCGTGTTCGGCCACGTGAACGGGGCAAACTGGGAGTTTTTCTGGGCGACCTACGGCGGCTGCGAATATGACCGCCCCGTCTACGCTCCCAAAGGCTGGTTCGGACATGGTCACCGAAACCCGACTACCAGCACGAACCCCAACTACCGGATGCTGGGGTCGGCGCAATTTGTCTGAGCCTCGCCGGCGTCTGGCTCGCGAAGGGGAACCGGCATGGGCCCATGACGCCGTCCGTCGGGCGGATCGACTGGCGGACTACTGAGCGGTTTGCTGACGCTGGTACTCGTCGTGCTTCATTTGCATGTAGTCGGCGCGGCTGACTTCATGCAATTGCCGCGGATATTGCTCCGTCGCATCGAACCAGTCAGCGAGCCGTTTGTCGAGCCGGGCATTGGCGGGACTGGAGAGCGCGCCAAGATAAGCCTCGATGGCGAGGTAATAGCGCATGGTGTTGCGCTCCACCAGACCGCGCATACCCCCGATGTATCGAGGCTCGTTCGTCGATGGATCGCTGGTGGAGGAGAAGCCAACCTTGTCGCTCCCGATTGTCGCCAGATAGGTTTTCATCGCGAGCCGTCCTGCCGTGCCGTAACCGTAGGCGTAGGTCAGATGGATAAAGGTACGGCGATTGTCCACGGGTATCGCCTCGAGCACGATCCGGTAGTCTTTCGTGCCAAATGGCCCCGCGGCGGCGGTGAGTTCCACGCGAAAATAATCAGGCATGCTTACTGCTGGGCGGTAGTCGAATTGCACCCGGTAGGACGAGGCAAGCGATTCCTCGGTTTTCTTGCCGATATTCACGGCGAGAACCGTACTGCCGGCGCCGGTCGAAGCGTGGCAGTACTTGGTGTTCAAGTGCAGGATCAATACGTCGCACCAGTTGGCGGGGCCTTGAGCCGGGTCGTTGAGCGTACCGTCGACCGTCGCGAAAGGGTAATCGACCACGCCGTAAATCTCGCCGTTGAGTGCTGACGGCAACTCTTTGGATTCGAGGTACAACGGCCGCTGGAACGGGTTGTGTGCGAGTTGTTGCGTCAGACTCTGATATTTGCCGCGCAGGCTCGCGGCCCGTCCGTCCGCCTGGGCGAAGGCGCTCTGGCACATGAAGCAGAACACCACCGTCATCACGACTATTCGCCACGGTCGCGTCCGCCGGTTGTCCGCTGGAAATTGGGCATGCTTGTTCATGGCCCTCATCCTACCTTGACCGGGGTTCCGGCGCAGCGAAGGCGGGGCGGCCGGATCGAGCGCTCGCGCCATGCGATCAACCCGGCACGCTCAACGGCGCTCGATCTCGTGCGTCCGGGTGGCGGCACGCGGCATCGTTGGCCGCCACGCGGATCATCTGTCAAGCATCCCTAACTGGTTTTGTTCATGTTGGCCATCATCCGCGAAGTCTCGCTCGCATCGAGCGAACTGCGCAGCGCGAGCACGAGCACCACGATGCTCCACAGCGTGACGATCAAAATGTCCCAGCCGAAGCCGATCACCCCGCGCCCGCCGCCGATCCCGCCGAGCCACGACAGCGCCCACAGGCCGCCGAACCACGGCAGCAGCCAGGCGATGTGGCGCCAGCCGAAGTCATGCACGTTGCGCCGCGCGATGAAGTGATAGTGCAGCGCGTAAAGCACGAAGCCGATCGCCACCAGCGAAAACAGGAAGTTATTGGTCTTGAAGCCCGTCCAGTAGATGATGAGGTTGCTGCAAATAAAGGCGAGCGGGGCGACGATCCCAGCGCCGCTCATGCGGAACGGCCGCTGGAGATCCGGCAGATTGCGCCGCAGCACCATGAGTGCGACGGGGCCGAGCCCATAGGTCAGCACGGTAACGGACGTGATGTAATTGACCATCTGCTGCCACGCGGGGAAGGGCAGCAGGAACAGCACGCCCACGACCCACATCACGAGCACGCCGAACCACGGAATCTTGTTGCCGTTCAGGCGCGTGAGCGCGCGCGGGCCGGCCTGCATTTCACCGCTGGCGAACAAGATGCGCGAGCCGCCCGTCATGTACATGAGGCCGGTGCCGCCAGGCGAGACATAGGCGTCGATATAGAGCAGCGTCGCCATCCAGCCGAGCCCGAGCGTGGCCGCGAGTCCGGCGAACGGCCCCATTTCGCCCTTGAAGCTCAGATTCGCCCAGCCGTGCGCGAGGTCGCCGGGCGCGAGCGCCATGATGAACGCGACCTGAAGCAGGATGTAGATGATCGCGGCCAGCACCACGGCGCCTATCACGGCAAGAGGAATGTCGCGGTGCGGATTGGCGGTCTCGCCGCCGAGGTCGATGGCCGTGCGGAAGCCGAGATAGCTGAAGACGATGCCGGCGGCCGGCAGCGCCGTGAACATGCCGGAAAGCTTGTACGTGCCGGGCGCCGCCTGCAGGACGTCCCAATGGGTGCTCGCCGCGATCAGCCCGGCGATGGTGGCGAGCGGCACGAGGATCTTCCACCATGTGATGGTGGAGTTCACGTTGAGCAACCAGCGCACCACCATCAGATTCAGCAGCGCCATGACGCCGAGCAGCACGGCACAGGCGACGAACCCGGGCAGCGTCAGCAGCCCGGAGCTGCCTGGGCGCAGGAACCACGGCAGATAGTTGTTCGCGTAGGTGACGATCGCCTCCGCTTCGACTGCCGGCACCGGCACATAGGCGAGAAAGAGCAGCCAGCACCAGATGCGGCCGAGCCCTTCGCCGTGGCTGGCGTGGCTCATGTGGACCAGCGCGCCGCTGCGTGGAAAGAGCGCGGCCAGCTCGGCGAAGCACAGCGCAATCAACATGATGATGATGGCGCCCAGTACCCAGCTGCCAATGCTGTACGGCCCCGCGATGCGCGAGGCGTGATAGGCGCCGAACAGCCAGCCCGAGCCGATCATGCTGGTCGTGCTGGCAAACAGTAGCCCTACGATTCCGGCGTCGCGCCGGAGTTTGCCTTCGAGGGTCAGGCTTGAGGGTGTGCTCATGCCGTCCTCCTTGTTCGCAGTCACCCCTGACCGTTCGCATTGTTCTAATGCCCTGAGCTGCGCTCTCCTTCAGGTGTGTTACCCCGTCAAAATGGAAAGGCCACCCCGTACTTTTAAATATAGACCTGGTTCATTGCCGCTGCAAAGGCAGGCGTCGGCTACGGCGCGTAATTACTACCGAACTGCTTTGAACGATCCGGTAAAAATAGGGAATTAACGTCATTTACCATTTTTAAGATTCGCTTAAGAAATCTGTCATACGCTCGCCCATTCCGCCCATCAGTGCCGCAATGGCGTTGGTGTCGTTGAGAAAGCGGCGTGCTGCGCGCGGCTTTCCGCCAGCCATCTGTACCCAGTTTGTTTCCGTAGATGTCCAAATTCGTATCGACGACGCCGCAGGGAGTCGCGGGCAAAGCGATTCTCATTGCCGCGCTCAGCACCGCGTGCACGGCGTGGCTGTCGCATCAGATGCCCCGGCCGGACGCCGAGATGTCGTTGCACGCTTCCGACGAAATCCCCGATCGCGATGCGCGCGATCCGGCCCCGCTCGCCGCCGCGCCGGTTTTCGTTGGCCCGCCGGTTCCTGCTTTCCGTGTCGCGTCCGCCGAGGTCACGCAGAATTTTGCGGCGACCGCGGACCAGTTGGGCGTCGGCGCCGCCACGGCCGCGCGGCTCGCACGCGCGCTCTCGGGGCAGCTCGATGTCGAGCACGATCTGAAGCCGGGCAGCGAGATGCGCCTTGTGTTCCGCAACGGCGTGGCGAACGCCGCTCGCATATTCACCGGAACGCCGGCCGCCGGAACCGCACCGGCCTCCAGCCCCGCGATCCCGGGCGTGGCGGCCGACGCTGCCGCGCAGGACGAGCCGCCCGTTGCGGTACGCATTTCCACGGGCCACGACGCGCACGATGTGTTCCTCTACCGCAAGCTCGATGGCAAGGCGTTCTACTACAGCGCCGATGGCCAGCCGGCGTCGCCGACCTTCCTGCGCTATCCCGTCGAGTACACGCGTATCTCGTCGGACTTTGCGCCGGAGCGGCTCGACCCTATTACGCACCGCTGGGCGCCGCACGAAGGCGTCGATTTCGCCGCGCCCGTGGGCACGCCCGTGCACGCGACCGCGCAGGGCACAGTGACGTTCGTGGGCTGGCAGACCGGCTATGGCCGCGTTATCCAGATCAAGAATTTCGGCGACTTTTCGACGACCTTCGCGCATCTCTCGCGCTTTGCGAAAGCGCTGCGCGTGGGCAGCGAGATTCGCCAGGGCCAGGTGATCGGGTACGTGGGCCGGACGGGCTGGGCGACCGGGCCGCATCTGCACTACGAGGTCCACGTCGATAACGTGCCGCAAGACCCGCTCACGGTCGATCTGCCGACTCGCACGGCCTTGAACGGCGAAGACATGGCGCACTTCGCGCAGCAGGTCCAGCAGCTCACGCCGATGCTGTGAGCGCCCCGGCGCGGCCCTTGCGGGCCGCGTCCATGTTGGGCTCGGGGCGGGCATTTTATGGGCTACAGTGCGAATTCAAGCTGAGTTCAAGCCGAGTCCAGGCTAACAGGCGGTTTCGTCCCCCGGAGCCTTTCCATGACCGAACACCCGCAGCATCCCCCATCTGTTCTGACCTACACGAGCACGCACGATTTCGACACCACGATCGCGCGGCTGAAGGCGGTGCTCGAGCGCGCGGGCGCCGTGGTGTTCGCCGATGTCGATCAGCGCGACGCCGCGGCGCTCGCGGGTCTCGAGTTGCGGCGCACGCGGCTCCTCATGTTCGGCAACCCGAAGGCGGGCACGCCGGTCATGGCGGCCAATCCGCACGCGGCGCTCGAATTGCCGCTGCGGCTCGTGGTATGGGAGGACGAGGAAGGGCGCGTGCAGGTCGACTATCGCGACGTCGCGCAAACACTCGGGCCGCTCTACGGCATCGCGCCCGATTTGCTCGTGCCGTTGCAGCGCGTGGCGGAACTGCTGCGGGCCACGGTGCAGTGAGGCGCGCCGTTCGGGCGCGGGCCTGAAAAGCCGGCGCCCCAACAGCGGTATCGCGAGTCGATATTCGATGGCGCAGCCGCCGGGAGGCGCGTGCGCCGGCCGCGCATCAGCGCGGCTCAATGGCCCGTAAATATATCGCACTCCGAACGAGGCCAGCACATCTTGCCGGTGCGATGGCCGGCGGCGCTGTGCGTGTCGGCCGTGCCGCCGTACGACATATCGGTGGCGGCCTGAGCCGACGCATCCGCGTCACGGGTCATCATTTGATGCGCGCGCTGCTGCGAGACGGGCTCGTCGTTCGTCTGAGCCGTAGCAGGCGCGCCAGCCGCGAGGGCCGCAAGGGCCGTCAAGCAGGCGGTGATCAACGCCAAACGGATCTTCATATTCACACTCCTTCCTGAACGCGGGGCCAGGACGGCCCGGCGCGCGCATGGCGCTGCGCCATGCGCGCTCGAGCGCAAGCCGGGATGCCGGCGCTGGGGCCGGGCTGCCGAACGTGTTATCGAACCTGTCATCGACGAGAGCAGGTCCCGACTGCCTTACACGGCAGGCAAGCCTCCGCGGACTCGGGAGGCGGCGCAGCGTGGCGCGGCGCAACAAGGAGGAGGTGGCGGGCGCGCAGAGAACGTCCGCGCTGCACTTCCTGTTATAGGTCGCGCGCGAGAGAGTGCAACGGCAACGGGGTGGCTTTCGGCGCTGAAATGAAGCGAAAGCTTAAGGAAATGAGATGGTCGTTTTGGGGTCATGTTGAGGTGGTGTAATGCGCACGCCCAGCTATCCGGCGCGTGACTCGAATGGCGCGGCAGCAAGCGCACACGCTAATGGACGCGTCGACAGCATTCCAAACCCACTCTAAGAATCGATGGAGCCCCACAACATGGATCGCATGTACCGCCGGGCCTTACTCGCCGTGCCGTGCGCCGGACTTGCCGCCACCTTGTTCGCCTGCGGCAGCAGCAATTCGTCGAACCCCCCGGCCGTCTCCGCTCAGGACGCGCTCGCGACCGCCACGCCGATCAAGCACCTCGTGGTGATCTACGGCGAGAACGTTTCGTTCGACCATTATTTCGCGACCTATCCGGGCGCCACGAACCCTGCGGGCGAGCCGGCCTTCACGGCTGCCGCAGGCACGCCGGTCGTCAATGGCCTCACGGGCGCGCTGCTCACGGCGAACCCCAACTTCACGAACACCGCCAACGGCGCGGACGCCGCGAATCCGTTCCGCCTCGACCGCACCCAGGCGGCCACCGCCGACCAGAACCACGCCTACACGGCCGAGCAGCAAGCCGGCAACAACGGCGCACTCGACCTGTTCCCGAAGTACACCGGTCACGCCACGAGCGGCGGCGCGGGCGCGTTCGGCACGAAGGGCCAGGTGATGGGCTACTTCGACGGCAACACGGTCACGGCGCTGTGGAACTACGCACAGAAGTTCGCGATGAGCGACAACGCATGGACTACGACCTATGGTCCGTCCACGCCGGGCGCGCTCGAAGTAGTGGCGGGCCAGACCAACGGCCTGCAGCTCGTGGTCTCGTCGAAGCAGCCGGCCACGGCCACTACTTCGTCGTACTACATTAATGACGGCGCGGGCGGCCTCACGATGATCAACGACGTCGATCCAGGCTACGACGTGTGCTCGAGCACCACCGACACGGGCATGATCAACGCGAAGAACATCGGCGACCTGCTGAACACGCAAAAGATCAGCTGGGGCGGCTTCATGGGCGGCTTCAACCTGCAGACGGCCAACCCGAACGGCACCACGGGCTGCAAGCGCAGCACGGTCGCGACCGCTGTGAACGCCGCCACGGCCGACTATATTCCGCACCACAACTGGTTCCAGTACTTCAAGTCGACCGCGAACCCGCAGCACACGCGCCCGAGCTCGACGGCCGCGATTGGCTCAAGCCTGGAGACGGATGGCAAGACCGCCGAGCCCGCGAACCATCAGTACGACACCGACGACTTCTTCGCCGCGGTGAAGGCCGGCAACTACCCGTCGGTGAGCTTCCTGAAGGCGCCGGCGGCGCAGGACGCGCACGCGGGCTACTCGGACCCGCTCGACGAGCAGCAATTCGTCACGAAGGTCGTGAACTTCCTGATGCAGCAGCCCGACTGGCAGAACACCGCCGTGGTCGTGACCTATGACGACTCGGACGGCTGGTACGACCATCAATACATGGCGCCGGTGCATTCGTCGATGGCCTCGGCCGACCAGCTCAACGGCAATGGCGTGTGCGGCAGCGGCACCCAGCCCACGGGCGTCGCGGGTGCGCCGGTCAATGGCCGCTGCGGTCCGGGCACGCGTATTCCGTTCATGGTGATCTCGCCGTGGGCGAAGGCGAACTACGTGGATCACACCTTCATCGACCAGTCCTCGGTGGTGCGCTTCATCGAAGACAACTGGCTCGGCAGCGCGCGTCTTGGCGGCGGCTCGTTCGATGCCGTGGCGGGCGATATGCGCGGCATGTTCGATTTCGCGGGCAAGGGCAATCTGCCGGTCCTGTATCTCGACGGCACGCAAGGCACGCAGTTGAGCGCCGCGCCGGCGATGTGACCGGCGCTTGAGGTCCGCAAGGGCGCGCGCGCAGCGCGCCCTTGCGCCGTGTGGCGCATCCTCGCGTTTCGTCCACGGCTTTTCGGTTTTCTGGTTCCGCAAGGAACAACGCAATATGTCCGAGTTTTCGTCGTCTGCTTCTTCCTCATCGTCATCAACCCGCGTCAAGGCGAAGCCTGCACGCTATGGGCGCACGCTAGCGGGCCCAGCCGCCGCTCTAGCGGTTGCTGTGCTCGGCTTCGGTGCTTACGCCGTGGCCTTTCCCGCCAGTGTGCCCGCGCCCGTAGGCGTCATCGTCGAGAACCTTACCGGCGCCAATCCGCATCCGGTGGCATTGCAGCGCCCGCCCGTGGCGCCGCTTTCTGCCATGGCCCAGCTCGGCAAGCAGCTCTTTTTCGACCCGGCGCTGTCGGCTTCGGGCAAACAGTCTTGTGCGTCGTGCCACAGCCCCGAGCACGCTTATGGCCCGTCCAACGGGCTCGACGTGCAGCAGGGCGGACTCGCGATGACGCAGCAGGGCTATCGTCCGCCGCCGTCGCTCATGTATCTGTATCGCCAGCCGAATTTCAGCATCGGCCCCGATGCCGGCGAAAACGACGACGCACCCACGGCCGCCCAGCAGGCCACGGCGTCCGCGGGCGTGGTCAAGTCGCAGAAGACCGCGGGCGGTCCGTCGACCTCCACGGAGATGGTCCCGCAAGGCGGCCTGTTCTGGGACGGCCGCGCCGATACGCTACAACAGCAGGCCTATGGCCCGCTGCTCAACCCGGTGGAGATGGCGAACACGAGCGTCGACCAGGTGGCCGCGAAGCTGGAGCACGCGTCGTACGCGAAGCGCTTCACGGAATTATTCGGACCACGAATTTTTAGCGACCGAAAGCTGCTGGTTTCCGAAGCGATGTTCGCGATCTCGCGCTACCAGGTGGAGGATCCGTCGTTCCATCCGTACAACAGCAAGTACGACCGCTGGCTCGAAGGGCGCGCGCGTCTCACCCGCGCCGAACTGCGCGGCCTGCGCCTCTTCAACGATCCGGACCGTGCGAACTGCGCGGGCTGCCACCTTTCCAGGCCGGGCAAGGATGGCCTGCCGCCGATGTTCACCGATTACCAGTACGAGGCGCTTGGGGTGCCGCGTAACCGCAAGCTGGCGCAGAATCGCGATCCGCGCTTTTACGATCTGGGCGTGTGCGGGCCGTTCCGTGCGGATATGCGCGACCAGACGCAGTACTGCGGGATGTTCCTCACACCCACGCTGCGCAACGCGGCCACGCGCACGGTGTTCTTCCATAACGGCATCTATCACGACCTCGACCACGTGATGGCGTTCTACAACGAGCGCAACACTGACCCGGGCAAGTTCTATCCGCGCGATGCGAAGGGCAAGATCGACAAATACGACGATATCCCGCCGCAATACCAGAACAATGTGGATGTGACCGACGCGCCGTTCGACCGCAAGTTCGGCGACAAACCCGCGATGAGCGACGAAGAGATTCGCGACATCGTCGCGTTCCTGAAGACGCTCAACGACGATCCGGCGCCGTCGAAATAGCCGAACCGGTTGCGGCCGGCCCCGGCGATTCCTTCGGTGCGCCGCCGTTGGCCAGCGCGTTGCGCGGATCGGGCGGCGGTCCGTCGAATGCCGTTGCCTTGACCTGATTGCGGCCGGCCTGTTTCGCCGCGTAAAGCTCTTCGTCGGCGGCGCGCAGCAGTGCATGCGCGCCCGTGCTTTCGCGCGGCGTGCAGGTCGCGCAGCCCACGCTCACCGTGACCGAGCCGTGTTCACTGTGCCCATGCGCGATGCCGAGACGCTGCACGTTCGCCCGGATTTGCTCCGCGATATTCAGCGCGCCGTCGGGCGGCGTGTTCGATAGCACCACCGCGAATTCCTCTCCGCCGTAGCGCGCCACCATGTCCGTCTTGCGATGCATGCTAGCCTGGATCGCATGCGCCACGGCGGCGAGCACCTCGTCGCCCACCGCATGCCCATAGAAGTCGTTGAAGAGCTTGAAGCGGTCGATGTCGATGAACAGCACCGAGAGCGGCTCGCCCGCGCGGCGCGCGCGGTTCCATTCGTTCACGAACTGCAGATCGAGTGCGCGGCGGTTCGCGAGGCCCGTGAGCGCGTCCGTGACCGATAGCCGTTCGAGCTCCGATTCGGCGCGCAGGCGTGCGCGCAGCCCGAACGCGAGCAGCCACGAGGACAGCGCGACCACCGCACCGAATACGAGCGACATCGGCTCGTAGATTGCGACGCGCTCGCGCCAGGACGCGAGCGCGTCGTCGACGGAGGGCGCGACCGCCACGATCAGCGAGGTGTGCGGCACGCGCCGCCAGGTATGGATGCGCATCGTGCCGTCCTCGTCGTCGCGCGCGACGATGGTGCCCGTGCTCGATTTGAGCATCGGCGCGATTTGCCGCTGCGAGGCGAGATTCGTGCCCACGTCGTATTCGGAGAACGGCTTGCGGGCGAGCAGCGTGCCGTCGTCGAGCATGATGAAGATGGCGCTGTGCTTGCCGACATCGATGAGGTCGAACAACTGCTGGAAATAGGCGAGCCGCAGCGTGAGCAGCACCACGCCGCCGAACCCGCCATCGTAGGTGCTCACGCGGCGCGAGAGGCCGATCGCGTATTGGCCTGCGTTCACGCGTGAGCGGAACGGGTCGGAGATGTACATGCCCATCGAGTGACTGCGTTCCTGGGCGCGGAAATAGTCGCGGTCGGCGAGATTCACGTTCGGATAGTCGCGGCCGTCCTGCGATTCGACGATCTTGCCGTGGGCGTCGATATAGAGCGCACCGTCGAGATAGGCCGCGCCCGCCACCCGGCTGAACATGAGTTGTCGGCGCAGATCGCGCGGCAGTGCGGCCGCACGCGGATCGCGAATCGAATCGAGCGCCTCGGTCAGCATCAGGTCGTAGACGCCGAAACTGTTTTCGAGGTGCGTGGACACCAGCGAAACGAGCATGTCCGAGGTTTGCCGCGCGTGCGTAAGCGCCTGCTCGCGCTGCTGCGCGAAGCCCGTGAACGCAAGCGCGACGATGGCGAGGCCCACGAGCGTGCCCGCGCATCCCGGCACGAATGGATGGTGCACGACCCAGCGGAACGGCGCCGCGCAGACGTTGCGCACGGCGCTTATGAAACGGAGATGCAATGGCCTGGACGCCATGGGGAGTGGGCGGATGCTTGCCTATTTGCCGTCGCTTGCGGGATGAGCGAGATGAATCGTGACGATGACCGAGGCGTCGTCAAGCGCTTCGAGCGCATGCGGCTCGCCCGCGCCGAGCAGCAGCATCTGACCCGCCTGCATCGTGCGCGGCTCGTCACGCACGAAAAAGCGGACCACGCCTTCGACGCACAGCACCGTGATCTCGCCGGGCACGCTGTGTTCGGGCAAGCGCTTGCCCGCCGGCAGAACGAGACGGATCACCTCGAGCTGTGCGGCGCGGATCAGCGTGGTCGATTTCGCGTCCTTGAGCGCGCCGCCGAGCGCATGCACGTCGAAGACTTCGCCGGGCTTGGCGTGAGCAATGGCCATGATGTCTCTACGCAAGAATGTGGGGGAAGCGCGGGACGCGCAAGCGGCGAGGCGCTTCCCGCGCGTGTCCCGTCGTTAGGGGTGCACGCCGCCTGCGTACCAGGCCGCCGCCGCGTCGATTTCCTCGGGGGTCATGTTGCGCGCGATATTGCGCATCTGCTCGGAAATGTCGTTGTGACGCGTGCCGTCCGCGAAGGCCGTGAGCTGTGCCTTGGTGTAGGCCGCCGGCATGCCGTCGAGCCAGGGGGTGCCCACCTTGTGGTCGACGCCGCCGTGGCACGAGGCGCACGCGGGGATATTGCGCATCGGCGCGCCGAGCGCGACGATGCCCGGCGGCGTGCCGCTCACGCGCGCCGCGGGCCGCAGCGAGGCGTAGTAGGCCGCGAGGTCGCGCATATCCTGGTCGGAAAGATTCTGCGCCATCGGCGTCATGACCGCGTTCTTGCGCGCGCCGCCCTGAAAATCAAGCAGTTCCTTGTACACCACACTCGCGAACTGGCCCGCGAGATTCGGCGAATTGGCCTCGCTCATGCCCTGCGGGCCGTGGCACATCGTGCAGCGCAGCGAGAGCGTGGCGCCGCGCCCGATCGACAGGGTGCTGGCGTTGTCGAGCATATGCGGCGTGAGCTCGACCGTGCTGACCTTGTAGCCCGGCGTGATCGTGGCGCCCGCCTGAGACCACTGGCGCGGCACGCCGGCCGCGCTGCAGATGGCGTTCCAGATGCCCTGGAACTGCGCATCGCGTTGCGCCGAAGGCAGCCAGACGAAGCCGATCAGCGCGGCGCCGACGAACGCGAGTATCGTCGCGCCCACGCTCGCGCGGAACCACACATTGCGTAATGTGAACAGGCGTTCTTCGCTCATCGCGGCGCTCCAATCGGAATCGCGGGCACGGCCGTGTTGGGTGTCGCGAGCAGTTGGGCGATGGGGTAGCCGTAGTTGGTGATCGTGAGGGCGATCATCAGCACGACCCACAGCGCGAAACCGTTGAGCGCGCGCGGCAACACCGGCGATTCATGCACGGGCGCGCTGAAGCGGTATTCCTCGGGCGTCTGGACCGGGCTGCGATGGCCTTGCAGCAGCACCACGAAGAACAGGATCGCGGAGATCACGAGAATCAGTCCGCCTATTGCCGAGGCCGTCACGAGGCTCGCCTGCGCGGCCAGCGCGGGATCGCTGTAATCGAAGTAGGCCATGCGGCGCGGCATGCCGAGAATGCCCACCAGGTGCCACGGAAAGGTGGTCACGATCATGCCGATGAACCACAGCCAGAGCTGCCAGCGCATGAGTCGCCAGTTGGTGAGCGCGCGGCCCGTGAGCTGCGGCCACAGATCGTAGGCGATGGCGAAGTACATGATGACGATCGCGCCGCCGAAGATCAGGTGAAAGTGGCCCGTGATCCATTGCGTGTTGTGGACGGGCTGGTCGAGCTGGTAGCTCATGTTGATGAGCCCGCCCGCGCCGCCGAAGCCGAGCATCACGAACGAGAACGCCACGGCGAGCATCTGCGGGTTCTGCCACGGCAGCTTGGCGATCCAGCCGAACACGCCCTTGCCGCCGCGCAGCCGCCCAGCGATTTCGACCGAGGCGCAGATCGTGAAGACCGTGAGCAGCGTGGGCACCGACACGAGCGCCGTGAACACCGACTGCACGAACTTGAAGCCGGAGCCCACCTGCGGATCGGTGAAGAGGTGGTGCAGGCCGATCGGCATCGCCACCACGAGGAACAGGATGAACGAGATGCGCGCCATCGAATCGCTGTATAGCCGGCCGCCGATCGCGCGCGGAATGATCGTGTAATAGCAGATGTACGCCGGCATGAGCCAGAAGTAGACGATGGCGTGCAGCGTCCACGAGAAGAACACGCGTGCGAGGCCCGCGTCGATGGTGCTGCGCCAGCCGAACGCGACGGGCAGGATCATGAACAGCACTTCGATGGCAGCGCCCACGGCGGTCCAGCCCCACAGATACGCGCCCGCGGTGGTCGCGAACATCGCGAGCGGCACCGGCTTGCCGGGGTTGGCGCGCTTCCACGCGGTGAAGTTCACGCCCATCAGCGCGACCCATATCCACGAGCCCACCACCACGAACACGACGCCGATGTAATAGAACACGTTGGCGATCATCGGCGGATAGAAGGTGTAGAGCACCGAGGCGCGGCCGAGCGCGACCGGCACGGACGCGGTAACGGCGCCGAGCGCGAGCAAGATGAACCCGAGCCATGCCCAGCGCGCGCCGATGAGCGCTCGCTTGAGCGAGAGTTCGGTCACGGCGTAGCCGAAGCCCATGGCGATGAGCGTGGGAAACGCGTAGCCCATCACGGTGCCGTGCTCGGTCACCGAGCGGTAGTAGAGCTCGGGATCGTGCAGCCACGGATGCAGCGGGCTGCGCACGAGCATCTGCCACGCGCCGAGCAGCAGCGCGACCCCGAACAGGATGAACGCGAGCCAGAAGTGGGCGAGCACGAGTCGCTTGTTATTTAACACAGCTCAGTCTCCGCGATTGGTTCTCCGGAAGGGCGGCCATCTTCGTGAAGGTGTCGCGGTCGACGACCTTCACGTGCGCCCACATGCCCTGGTGCCCGGTGCCGCAATACTCGTGGCACGGCATCAGATGGTCGCCGGGCTTTTCGAAGGTCGTGCGGAAGGTGGAGACATAGCCTGGCTCGACCATCGAATTGAGGTTCGTGTCGGTCACGAGAAAGCCGTGCACGACGTCGGCGCTGGTGGCGCGGAAGGTGATGGGCGTGTCGGTCGGCACCACGATGCATTGCGGCGTGAACGAGTATTGCTGCGCGAGCACGCGCACCGTGACCGAGCCGTCCGGCTCGAGCGCGCTGCCGAGGTTGGTTTCGACGAATTCGCCCGACACGTGCAGCGTTTCCGGGTCGATGGTCTCGACGCGCGAAGGCGGCATCATGGCCCAGTGCAGGCCGGTGTAGACGGTCATCGCCACCAGCACGAGAACGAGCGCCACCATGAGCGTGGCCCAGCGGCGCTCCACGCGTGCGGCCACTTCGGCGCTGGCATGGGGATCGGTTGGATGCGTGGACATGTGGGCGGTTGGCGCGAGATTGAGTGAAAGGGTTGCCGGCGGATTGTCCGGTTATTCGTCGCGGCTATTGAATGACGCCGCGAGGCAGGAACACCAGGAAGTAGAACGCGAACCAGAGCGCGACCACGATGGCCGTGGCAATGCCGGCCAGTGCGAGCGCGCCGCACGGACCGCGGCGCACGATCTCGTCGACCTGCTCGTGCAGCGCGGGCGCGCCCGGTTGTTGGGGAACGGGTGTTTCGATCATCACTGCCTCAGCTTGAAGATTCGCAACGGCGGCTCAAAAATGCGGCTCAAAACAGCGGCGCCGAGCGCAGCGCATTCACTTCGCGCCCGGAAATCGGCGTGCCATGGTTGCCCCACGCGGTGCGGATATAGGTGACCACGGCGGCCACTTCCTCGTCGGAAAGCAATTGCGCGAACGGCGGCATGCCATAGGGCATCGGGTTCTTCTTCGTACCCGGCGCATAGCCGCCATTGAGCACCATGCGGATCGGGTTGACCGCCGAATTCATCTGGATCGACTGGTTATTCGCGAGCGGCGGGAAATGCGGCAGCTTTCCCTGGCCTTCGGATGCGTGGCATTCGGCGCACTGAGCGTCGTAAATCTTCTTGCCGAGCGGCGAGAGACGGTTGGCTTCCTCGGTCACGAACTGGCTCTTGGGCGACTTGTCGACTTCGCCTGAGTGGCCCGGCAGCGACTTCAGATAGACAGCCACGGCGCGCACGTCGTCTTCGGTGAGGTACTGGAAGCTGTCGTAGACGACCTCGGCCATCGGCCCGTACACCGCGCCGCGATTGGAGACGCCCGCGTGCAGCAGATCGACGATGTCGTCGATGCTCCAGTCGCCGAGACCCGCTTCCTTGTTCGAGGTGAGCGAGGGCGCGTACCAGTTCTGCAGCGGGATCAGGCCGCCCTGGAATTCCTTGGAGGCGGTATTGCCGCCGAGCGCGTTGATCTCCGTGTGGCACATCGTGCAATGCCCGAGACCTTCCACCAGATACGCGCCGCGATTCCATTCCACCGACTGCTTCGGATCGGGCTTGAACTCGCCGGCGCGGAAGAACAGCGCGCGCCAGCCGATCAGTAGCTGGCGCTGGTTATACGGAAAGCGCAGCGTATGCGCGCGATTGGGCTGATTGACCGCGGGCGTGGAAAGCAGATACGCGTAGATCGCATCGGAGTCGGCGCGCGTGACCTTGGTGTACGACGCGAACGGCATCGCGGGGTAGAGCAGCGTGCCGTCGCGCGACTTGCCCTCGTGCAGCATGCGGTAGAACTCGTCGGCGCTCCATGCGCCGATACCGTATTGCTTGTCCGACGAGATGTTCGGCGTATAGAGCGTGCCGAACGGCGTTTCCATCGGGCGGCCGCCACCGAACATCTTCTGCGAAGGCACCGTGTGGCACGCGACGCAGTCGCCCGCGCGCGCAAGATATTCGCCGCGCACCAGCAACTCGGCATTGCTTGCCACCGGCTTGGCGTTGGCCGTTGCCGTGGCGGCGGCAGCGCTTGCCGCATCCGCCGAATTGGCCGCGGGCGCGCCGCTTTGCGCATGCGTGAGCGCGGTGCCGGCGCACAAAAGCGTGGCGCTCAGCGCCAGGGTGCGGGTGACGCGCGCGGCCAGCGTGGGCGTCGACGGCATGGCCGGCATCGTTGGAAGGAGGGATCGAAGTTTGCGCACGTCGAGGCCTCGGCTAGTTGTGGGCGCTGCCGCATGCGAGCGGCAAGGGCGCGGGCGCGGCGGGCGCTGGGTGGGCGGGCGCGGGCTGCGACGCGAGCCACGCGGCGATGGCCGTGATGTCGCGTTCGGCGAGGTGTGAGGCAATGTCGTGCATGCAGTCCGGGCTGGCGGCGCGGCGCGTGCCATAACGGAATGCGCCTAGCTGCGCGCTGATGTAGTCCGCGTGCAAGCCCACGAGGCCAGGAATGGCGGGCTGCATGCCGGTGAGCGAAGCGCCGTGACAGGCCGCGCACGCGGGCACGTTGCGATTGGGCGCGCCGTTCATGACGAGCGATTTGCCGAGCGCGAGCGTGGCCGCATCGACTTTAGGCGTGGCAGGCGGCGGGTAAGGCGGGCGCTCGTGTGCGAAGAACTCGGCCATCTGCTTGAGATACGCATCGGGCAGATACGCGAGCAGATAGTTCATCGGCGGATAGCTGCGGCCGCCGTCGCGAAATGCGATGAGCTGGTTGTAGAGATAGCCGGCGGGCTTGCCGGCGAGGCGCGGAAAGTAGTCGTTGTCGGTGCCTTCGCCGTGCGCGCCATGACATGCGGCGCAGCCCATCACACGGGCTTGCATCGTGTCAGGCGCGGGTTCCGCGGGCGGGGCCGCGAACGACGCAGCGCATGGCAGCGCGAATGCCACGGCGCAGAGGACAACGCGGACGATGCGGTTTCTCAATGATTCCCTCGTTGCGGATTGTGGACGGCATGTACGGCACAAGCGCGATGCGATTCGATATCAGTTGAGGCGTCGACCGTGGAGTGACTTGCATTCCGGCCCGCATCCTCTTGGGGGACATTATCGTAAAAAAACGCAATCTGTCGAGTGAACGTGTACAAATTATTTACAGCGGTTTCTTCAGACGGCCTTTGTATAAGAATGTTTGCTAACGCATCGATTATTTGGGTGCATTGCGGCATACATCGATAAATATGGAATCCAAATTAATTTGTGCAAGTGCTTTCTTTCTGGAGAGACGCTTGCGAGTTTGATGGGTATGCCGATTGCCGTGCCGGCACACCCGGTTGTCCGATGTCTTTGGGGTGCCGGCGAACCGGGCGAATCCCCGCTGCTGAACGGGGCACGGAAGCAGGCGCCTAGTTGTCTGACGACGTATAATGAAACACTATTCGCATTCGAAGGAGAGGACGATGGCCGAGTCGAGCGCCGCGCCCATACCCGCCCGCAGTCGCAATCTTGCGGAGCAGGCCGTCAATTACATCAACGAGCAGATCGCTTCGCGCACGTTGAAGCCCGGCGACAAGCTGCCGACCGAAAGCAGTCTCATGAGCACACTGGGCGTGAGCCGCACCGTGGTGCGCGAGGCCATCTCGCGGCTGCAGGCCATGTCGGTGATCGAAACGCGCCATGGCATCGGCAGCTTCGTGCTGGAGCCGCGCCGCGAGCCGCTCGATCTCGAAGTCGTGCCCGCGAGCACGCTCAACGATCTGCTCTCGGTGCTGGAGTTGCGCATCAGCCTGGAAACGGAGTGCGCAGGACTCGCGGCGCAGCGCGCGAGCGAGCGCGACATTGCGAATATCCGCGCGGCGCTCGATGCGATTTCGGCGGCTACCCGCCCCGGCGGCGACGGCGCGGGCGCCGATCTGCAATTCCATGTCTCGGTGGCGCGCGCCACCGGCAATCGTTATTTCGTCGACATCCTCACGCAGATGGGCGCGGCGCTGATTCCGCGCCATCGCATCGATTCGGCCGGTATCGCGCACAGCGATCCCAAGGCTTACGCCGAGCTCGTGAACCGCGAGCACGAGAGCATTTTCGACGCCATCGCAAGACACGATTCGGAAAGCGCGCGCGCTGCAATGCGCATGCATTTGTCGAGCAGCCGGGAGCGGCTGCGGCGGGCGGCGGAAGGGGCTTGATAGCGTGCGTCAATGTCCGGCGGAGTCGCCGAACAGATCGAAGTTGGCCTGATCGGGGGCTTGCGCCGCGGCGCCGTCGGGTGCGTCCGGGCGCTTGCGCCGTGGACTCCGTAGTGGTCTCTTTTGCTGGCGCGCCTTGCCGAACAAATCCTCCGGCGTGAAGCCGAATTCGGCGATGGCGGCGCGCGCGGCCGCAAGCGCTTCTTGAGCCGCCTCCGCGCGCATCGCTTCGATGCGCGCGTCCAGGGCGCGTTTTTCGGCGAGCAACTCGAGGTAGGTAGCCATCTGCGGTCTTTTCGAATGGAGTGAAGGAAGCGGTAGATTTTACGTCAAGCGCCGCGCGCCGTGCGAGGCATGGAGCTTGCTGAACGCATCGCCTTTCGTGCTCACTCCATTGGACTTCCCGCATGATTGCATTGCGTTTGCTGTCCCGGCGGCGGCTCGTCGCCGCTGCATTGTGTCCGCTCTTCATGACATCTGGCTGCGCCTGGTTCGGTCCGCATCTGCTGCGCACCGATCAGGTTGATTACGAACGCGCGCTCGGCGACGCGAAAAAACGCGAGATGCTCGCGACCGTCGTTGGCCTGCGCTTCGGCGATTCGCCCTCGTTCGTGGCGGTGAGCCAGATCATCGCCTCATACACGTTCGAAGCGAGCGCGGGCGTGCTCGCCGAAGGCGGGTCGAGCGCGGCGGGCACGAGCTTCGGCCAGGCGAGCGCGGGCGCTTCGTATTCGAATCACCCGACCTTCACGTTCGTGCCGACCACGGGCGAGGCGCTCGCCACCGGCTATATCCGCCCGCTGCCGACCGAATTGCTGCTGCCGCTTGCCGATAGCGGCGTGCCCATCGACCTGCTGCTGCGCCTTTCGGTGCAATCAATTGGCGGGCTGCAGAATGCCGCGCCGCTAGGCGGTCCCGAGAGCGATGGGAACCCCGGCTTCTTTGCGCTGCTGCGCGCGCTGCGCCGCCTGCAACTCGCGGGGCAGCTCACCGTGAACTACAAGCAGGCCGCGCCCGACCATCCGGCGCGCGTGACGATGACGCTCGGCAGCGACGACGCGCCGCCCGGCACCGCTACCGATCTCGCCGAAGTACGCCGCCTGCTGCGGCTCTCGCCCGCCGTGCGCGAGTATGCGGTGGTGTACGGCCCCGCGTCGGGCAATGGCCGCGCCATCAACATGGTGACGCGATCGGTAATGGGCATCCTGACGAACCTCGGCGCACAGATTTCGGTGCCCGAAGACGACGTCAAGCGCGGCGCCACCGTGCCGACCGTGCACCTCGTCGGCGGCGAGACGCGGCCCACCATCGTTGTGCACGTGGACAAGAAGCCACCGCCCGATGCCTACGCCGCGGTCGTTTATCACGACGCCACCTTCTGGATCGACAACGACGACTTCGATTCGAAGTACGCGTTGACGGTATTGCAGAACGTCATCGCGCTCGCGCAGGCCAATCAGGATCAGAAGGCGCCGATACTTACGGTGCCGGCGGGCTAGGGCGATGCCGATATAAACAAGCGCGGGCGTGTGCTCACAGATACGCCGCAAGCAGCGTCGTCACGAGCGCGGCAGCCGCCATCAGCAGTGCCGCGAGCCAGAACGAGGCGCGCCGTGGCGCGTGCACCGTCGCGGGCAAGCGCTTCGCGCCCGTCACCATCGGGCCGAGCAGATTGTGGCGCTTGACGAGCGCATAGACCGCGATCGCGCACACGTGCAGCACGACGGCCGCGGCCAGCGCGTCCCATCCATAGGCGTGGATCGCCGCGATTGCATTCGCGACGGCGGCGGGGACGACTTCGGAGAGCGGGCCTTCGTCGGCGATATCGTTGTAGTCGTAGAGGCCGGAGAGCGTCTCGACGAGCAGCAGAGCGAGCAGCAACAGCACCATCCAGCCGCCCGCCGCGTTGTGGCCGACCTGCACGTCGGGCTCGCGGCGCGCGAGATGGCGCAAATGCCGCCACGCGGCCGCCGGCGTCGCGACAAAGCGGGCAAAGCGTGCGGTCTCGCTGCCGAAGCAGCCCCAGAGCAAGCGAAACAGCACGAGTGCGAGCAGCGTCTCGCCCGCGCGCACATGCAGTTGCAGCCAGTTCATGCGCTGCGAGATATAAGCGATCGCCACCAGCAGGACGGTCAGCCAGTGAAAGAGCCGTACGGCCAGATCCCAAACTTGAACGCGGCGCGCGGGCGAAGCATGTGGTCCAGCATCCATGGCATTTCCCCTGCGTTGCGGCTCGCGTGCGAGGGCGCTTTCGGCCATACTTGCGCCAGCTTGACCCGACCCTCGAACTGCGAAGCCGATGAACAAGAACCGACTTGAAGCGTTCAGCGATGGCGTGCTCGCCATCATCATCACCATCATGGTGCTGGAACTCAAGGTGCCGCACGGCGAGGACCTCGCGGCGCTCGTGCCGCTGTGGCCGACCGTGCTTAGCTATATTTTGAGCTTCGTTTACGTCGGCATCTATTGGAACAACCATCATCACATGCTGCACGCCTCGAGCAGCGTGAACGGTACCGTGCTGTGGACGAATCTGCATCTGCTGTTCTGGCTTTCGCTGCTGCCGTTCACGACCGGGTGGATGGGCGAGAACCATTTCGGGCGCTGGCCGACCATGCTCTACGGCTTGAATCTGCTGTGCTGCGGGGTGGCCTACGTGATTCTCCAGGGCGCACTGGTGCGCCATCACGGCGCGCAAAGCGCGCTCGCGCGGGCATTGCGGCACGACGTGAAGGGCAAGGCCTCGGTGGCCGGATATGTGCTGGGGATCATGCTGGCGGTGCTGGGGTGGCCGCATATCGGCACGCTGTTTTTTGCGGCGGTGGCGTTGCTGTGGTTCGTGCCGGACCGTCGCATGGAGCGGCTCGTGATGGCTGCGCACGAACCGCCGCAAGAATAAAAAGCGGGCTCGGTGAAGACCGAGCCCGCTTTGTTTGCACTATGGGGCCAACTGCGGGCCTGGCCAATCAACTGGCCATATGCTTGCGCTGTGCGAGTTCCTTCGCTTTGGCGATGTCGGCCTGAATCACGGGCAGGCCTTCGGTCGCAACCTTCTTCAGACCTGCATCGCGGCCTTGGGCAATTTCCGCCTGGAATGCCGATAGTGCTTTTTGCTGGCCGCCCAGCGCCACTTGCTCGATATACGCCTTGTCGAAGTCGGCGCCGCGCAAATTCTTGATGCTGTCGAGCACTGCAGTGTCCGGGTCGTTGCGCGGTACGTCCACGCCGCGCGGGCTTGCTGCGCGCATCGCGTTGGAGAGCTTCGCGTAGTCGGCGGCGATCTGCTCGGCAAAGGCCTTCACTTCGCGGTCGCTCGAACGCGAATCGGCAATGCGCGCGGCGTCGTGTTGCGTGGCGACGGTTTGCGTGCCGTCCGCGATGAACGCCTTGTCGGAACCATGAAGCTTTTCTCCGGCAGCCGCGTTGGTCGTTGCGGCCGTGCCGGTAGAGCTGGCCGCAGCAGCCGTGGCTGCATTAGTGGCGGTGGTGCCTGCGGGGGCCGTGGTCTGGGCTTGAGCGCCCAGCGAAAGGACAAGCAGGCCGGCAGCGGATGCGGTGGCGAGCGAAGCAAGCGAGAGGCGGGACATACGAACTCCTTTCGTGAATTATCGGTTTCGCAAACGAGGCCCGGTGCAATGCGATGCGCATGTGCTGCACGAGACCACGTTCGCGACCGTTGTGCGAGTGTGTTGCGCAACGGTCTGATGAATTCTAGAAAGGCTGGGTACGTATAGGTGAAACCAGGTGAAACGATGGAGCCGCTTCTGTAACGGTTGGTAAAGGTGTTGGGAATCGGGCGTTGGGAATCGGGCGTTGGGATTCGCGTGCGAATGACACGCGAATCATCGCGATGTCATAGGCATCGTGCAGACTCCGACGCTACATGTTCAAAGCAGGATCAAAGCCGAATCAAGGCAGCGAAATCGTGAGATTGGCCGATTGCGGCCCGAGCTTGACGATGTTCGTATAAGGCGTGAGCGCGCGCACCGTGCTGTCACGCAGCCAGGTGTTGAGCCCCGTCCACGCGAGAATGCCGACGAGCGCGAACACGGCGCCGATGGCCCAGAGCGGCACTTCGCGCTTGAGGCGGTGCACGACGAGATCGGGCAGCCCCCAGTGCGGTGCGAACGCGGCGCGCTTGCCCTTCATGTGAGCGATCTCGTCGCCGATGCGCGCCGTGAGGTACGCGAGCTTCTCGGGACCTTCGAGCATGTACTTGCCCTGGAAGCCCAGCAGCAGACACATGTGAAAGACCTCGAGCGATTGCAGCCGCGCCGCGCCCTGGGCGCGGCATTCCTCGAGGTACTGGAAGAACTTCTCGCCCGCGAGCTGCTCGCCGAACAGCGCAAGCTGCAGCGGCCTGCGCTCCCAGTCCGAGCGGATCTTAAACTGCGAGGAGAGCACCGACTCGTCCACGGCCGCGCAGAACGCGAACTTTGCGGCGTAAATATCTTCGGCCGCGATATTGAGCTTCTTCGCACCACGCTCGAAGTCGCCGAGAAACTGCTGCACGCGCGTCCCGAAGTCGTCTGCGCTGCCGGGCTCGCGGCCGCTCTTCAGCAGGAACAGCATGAAGAAGCCGTCGTACAACAGATCGAGCAGCGAGCGCGCCTGGTACGCAGGCTCGTTCATAGGCATCGCGGGCGTGGGCGAGGCGGATGGCGGCGGCGTCGCGCCGCCGAACAGGGAAGGCGCGTTCGTCATGACGTCACCGCGATGAGTTCGAGTTTGAGATCGTTGATGCCCGAAGGCGTGTAGACCGTGGCCGACTGTGCCTGGATCATGCGCTCATAGAGCGCGCCGCGCGACTCCAGCGCGAAGTAGCACGCGCCCGGACGCACCGGGATGGCCGGCGGCACTTGCGGCGTGTAGACGAGGCGCACGCCGGGCATGGCGGAGAGCACGAGTTTGTCGACGTCGTCGGGCGCGCCCACCTTGAAGCGCGCGGGCACGGCTTCGACGAGATCGACCGCGGGCATGTCGGCGGACACGGCCAGATAGAACGTGGTTTTATCGTCGATCTTGCCGGAGTCGAGACGGCCAACGTGGAACGACGCGCGCACTTCGTCGAGCGCGATCGCGAAGTACTGCGTGGAGATCACCGTCTCCAGCAGGTCGCGCAGAATGGTGTCGAGGCGCGCGAAGCCGGGGCCTGGATCGTCGTGGCGATAGGCGGGCAAATCGGCGAGCGTGTGATTCTTCGAGAACGTGAGCAACTGGCCCGCGAGGCGCAGCAGCTCCTGGAACAGCCGCTCGGGATGGATGGCCGCGTGCTGGTACAGATGCGCGAGCGTCGCGAATGCGCCGCTTGCTGTATGCAGCAGCCAGAACGACGCGATGTCGCCCGAACGGAACTCGATGATGTTCTTGGTGGGCTCGCGATGAAACCCGTAGAGCGCATTGACTTTGGCCTGCAAGGCGTCGATCAGGCGGCGCAGACGCTGATGCAGGAGCGCCGACGCTTCGATCGCGAGGCTCGGCGGCACGAAGCTTTCGTCGGCCTCGAAGCCCGAGGACGCCGTGCGCCGCACGCGCAGGACCGGCACCGTAAGCAACTGATCGCGCGGCTCGGTGTGCGCAACGAGCTTGACGTTGTTCTTGAGGAACGTGACGTCGGCTTGTGCCGCATCTGTATAGTAATCGGCCACGCTTGCCTGCTCGCTCACGTAGCGCGCGGCGAAGCCGGCGTCGCGGTCGCCCGAGTAATTCGAGCCGCTCTCGCGGACCTGATGCAGCGCGAGATAGAACGTGAATTCGTTGAGGCCTTCGGGCAGCGCGTCGAGCGCGACGGGCGGCGGCAGGCTGTCGGCCTGAGGCGCGGAGTACAGCGTGCCGTCGGGGAACACGAGCGAAAGTTCGTTCAGGCGCAGGATATTGCTGCCGAGCGAGTCGTGGTCGATGCGGATCGAGCGCACGCCCCAGTTATATGGCTGGATGGCCTGGATCGACTCGAAGAGCCGCGCTTCGTGATAGGCGTCTTGCCGCTGGAAGTGCTGAGGCCTGAGAAAGAGGCCTTCCCCCCATAGCACTTTCGAGGAATAGCTCATGTTGATTCAACGTTATGCGTCGATCGAGTCTCGCCGCGCGCGCGTGCCGACGGACTGGATGGGTTAAAGTGGTTAGCTTCTATCGCGTTTCTATCGCGTTCCAAATGCCCGCTATTAGAGCCGCGTGTCCTTTGCTTCCGGCACGCTTTAATACAATCGCGCGCGCCGATTCATCCACAGGTCACCGAAGAGAGCAGATTGAGCGTTTGCGTCGACTGCCCCGCACCGGTCGGAATCACCGTGCCGCTCGTAACGGTCATGGCACAGTTGTGCAGGCCGACCATTATGCCGGATTTCTCCGATTTCGCCGGGTCAAATGCGAACTTCCAACGCTCTATTGCAGGGTCGCGAAAAAGCGCGACGATCCCGAATGCCTGCGCTTCACGCGAGACCTTCTCGGTCGCGCTATAGCGCTGCCCCGGGATCAGCGTGATTTCACGCACACTCAACAGGTCGGCGCCCAGTGTGCTTTTTTCCTTCGCGGGATCGGTAAATGTGTCGAAAGGTGCCTGCTCGAACGAGGTCGGGTCCTTCAGCGTGTAGAGGCGCACCACTAATGCGAGCGGCTTGTTGTCGTTCGCCGCATTCAGGTTGCGCGCTGCATAAAGCGTGAGGCCCAGATCGCGTGGCGGCTTCTGGCTGTCCGGCACGTCGGGCTTGCCCATGCCCGCGAGTTGCAGGGCGGCCGAGGCCGCGCCGCCAATGGCGGGAATCGCCGCCGCACAGCCGCCCAGCAAGGCGGCAGCGGCGCACAGCGCCACCGCGTTCGATGCGAATTGAGTAATGCGCGAAGTCATTTTTATCGCGGGCGCTCGGCCCGTACTCTCCAGCTGCGTTATATATGCCCCGACGCCGGTAATGCATGACGCATTGCGCGGCATTAACCCCGTGATGCCTCATTTATTTAATGAGCAGAAAAAATTTCCTGCGCATACCCCCGCGCTCAATGATCCGGTCGGTATTTCTTCCTCGGTTTGCTTGTTGTTTATCGGTTGCTTCACAATTTCAGCACGATTGTCAATTCCGGTGCTTTTAAAACAAGGTTAAGCCACCTTGAAAATAACAAAATTGGCCTGTACTATACGGCGCGCTGGGGGATAAGTAAAACTCTGGCTTCTCTCCTTGAATTAAAAATCAAACTGCGGTGAAAGAACGATGAAAAAGCGGGTCTTTTCGAGGCTAACGGGGGTAGTGATCGCTTGCGGTGTAATCGCTGGTTGCGCTTCCCAGGGCAATTCTCTCTCAGCATCGCCCGAGGCCTTCAATAAGGCGCTCGCGGACGCGGACGCGCTTTCGAAGGGTGGCAGCCAGGACCAGGCTATCGCGGCCTATCAAAAGCTCGCTGCCGCCGACCCCACGCGTGAAGAGCCGTGGTCGCGCATCGCACAGATTCAGTTCCAGCAGCAGCATTACGGGCAGGCCATCGTCGCCGCGCAGGAAGCCCTGCAGCGCGACCAGACCGACCGCGCCGCGAAGAGCGTGCTCGCCGTGGCGGGCCTGCGCGTGGCCACGCAATCGCTGGGCGAACTGCGCCAGGACGCTTCGCTGCAAGGCGATGCGAAGACCGACGCCCAGGCGCTCGCGAAGGAACTGCGCGACACGCTCGGCGAAGACGCGCTGTTCCCGCCCGACCAGAACGCGAAGGCAAAGAAAAAGAAGTACGTCCGTCACGTTCCGAAAGCGGCGCCCAAGACCGGCGAAGTGGCCGAGACCGCTGCCGCCGCACCGGCTGCGACGGTGCCCGCGACGCCTGCCGCGCCCGCGGCAACGGCACCCGCCAAGGCGGCCGGCAACGGCGCGGACCCGTTCAGCGCGCTGCGCTAATCTGCTGGCGGTGCGCGTGTACGTAGCGTGAACCGCCTGTAACACCACTCGCTAGCGCGAGCACAACGAAGCTCGTAACGGAAGCAGGGAGCCGTCGATGGCAAAGAAAGAAAGCATTCAGAAGCGCTTGGGGAAAGTGCGGCCGCCGCGCGTCCAGCTGACCTACGAGGTCGAGCGTGGCGACGCGATCGAAGTGAAGGAACTGCCGTTCGTCGTCGGGGTGATGGGCGATCTGGCCGGTCAATCGGAAATCGAGCAGCCGAAGCTGCGCGACCGCAAGTTCATCAATATCGACCGCGATAACTTCGACGACGTGATGAAGGGCATCGAGCCGCGCGCCGCGTATCAGGTGGAAAACCGCCTGAGCGGCGAGGGCGGCAAATTTGCCGTCGACCTGCGCTTCAAGTCGATGGCCGATTTCAATCCGGACGAGGTCGTCGCCCAGGTCGAGCCGCTGCGCCGCCTGCTCGAGGCGCGCTCGAAGCTCGCGGACCTGCGCAACAAGCTCGCCGGCAACGACAAGCTCGAAGACCTGCTGAGCGAAGTGCTCTCCAATACGCAGCAATTGCAGGCACTGGCGGAGAACGCGGGCACGCGTTCTTCCGAAGACGAGCCCAAGGGCGAATGAGGCGGGGGACGACATGAACCAGCAAAGCACAGCGGCACAGCAGTCGCAGGCGGCACAGGACGAATCTACGCCGTCGCTGCTCGACGAGATCGTCGAGAAAAGCAAGGTCGCGAAGTCCGACTCGGAGCACGCGCGCGCGAAGGACCTGATTGGCGAACTCGTGCACCAGGTGCTCGACGGCACCGTGGTCGTTTCCGACAATCTTTCGGCCACCATCGACGCCCGCGTGGCCGAGCTTGACCACCTCATCTCGGCGCAGTTGAGCGCGGTGATGCACGCGCCGGAGTTCCAGCGCCTCGAAAGCACGTGGCGCGGCCTCGACTATCTGTGCAAGGAAAGCAACACCGGCCAGACCGTCAAGATCAAGGCGCTGCACGCGCCCAAGCGCGATGTCGTGCGCGACTTCAAGACGGCCGTTGAATTCGACCAGAGCGCGCTCTTCAAGAAGGTTTATGAAGAAGAGTTCGGCACTTTCGGCGGCGCGCCGTTCGGCACGCTGATCGGCGATTACGAAATCACGCGCCAGCCCGAGGACATGTACTTCATCGAACAGATGTCGCATGTCGCGTCGGCCGCGCACGCGCCGTTCATCTGCTCGGCTTCGCCTGAGTTGATGGGCCTCGAATCGTTCGCCGATCTCGGCAAGCCGCGCGATCTCGGCAAGGTGTTCGACACCGTCGAGTACGCGAAGTGGAAGTCGTTCCGCGACTCCGAGGATTCGCGCTACGTGGGCCTCACGCTGCCGCGCTTTCTCGGCCGCCTGCCGTTCAACCCGAAGGACGGCGCCACGGCGGAAGGCTTCAACTTCGTCGAAGAAGTGGACGGCACCGATCACAGCAAGTACCTCTGGTGCAATGCGGCCTGGGCCTTCGCGGCGCGCCTGACGGACGCGTTCGACGAATTCGGCTGGTGCGCGGCGATCCGCGGCGTGGAAGGCGGCGGCCTCGTGCAGGACCTGCCCACCCATACGTTCAAGACCGATGACGGTGAAATCGCGCTCAAGTGCCCGACCGAAATCGCCATCACGGACCGCCGCGAGAAGGAGCTGAGCGACCTCGGCTTCATTCCGCTCGTGCATTGCAAGAATTCCGATTACGCCGCGTTCTTTGCCGCGCAGTCGGTGCAGAAGGCAAAAAAATACAGCACCGATAGCGCGAATGCGAACGCCGTGCTGTCCGCGCAACTGCAATACATTTTCTCGGTGTCGCGCGTGGCGCACTACCTGAAGGCGATGATGCGCGACAAGATCGGCAGCTTCGCTTCGGCGCAAAACGTCGAGGTGTTCCTGAACCGCTGGATCTCGCAATACGTGCTGCTCGACGACAACGCGACGCAGGAGCAGAAGGCACAGTTCCCATTGCGCGAAGCGTCGATCCAGGTCGCGGAAATTCCGGGGCGTCCGGGCTCGTACCGTTCGGTCGCGTTCCTGCGCCCGCATTTCCAGCTCGACGAGCTGTCGATTTCGCTGCGGCTCGTGGCGGATCTGCCGAAACCGGCCAATTCGTAAAGTCGCGTAAAAGCGCGTATAACCGCGCGTAAAACCGCGGTACAAACCACCTCTATGGGGAGCGATGCGTTATGAAGGATATCTATCTAAAGTTCGGAAATCCGGCGATCAAGGGCGAGTCGCAGGATAAGGACCACGCGAACTGGATCGAAATCGACACGTGGAATCACTCGATCCTGCAGCCGCGCTCGGCCACGGCTTCGACGGCGGGCGGCCACACGTCGGAGCGCTGCGAGCATGCCGACATGTGCTTCACGAAGGACATCGACGTGGTCAGCCCGCTGCTGTATCAGCACGCTTCGGGCGGCACGACGTTCGACGAAGTCACGATCGACTTCATGCGCTCGGACGGCGAAGGCAACCGCATCAAGTACCTCGAGATCAAGCTCAAGTACGTGATCATTTCGAGCATCACGCCGTCGGTCGCCGGCGAAGGCCTGCCGAGCGAAGCGTTCTCGCTCAAGTACGCTGCCGTGCAATGGAAGTACACGCAGCAGAAGATCGGCGGCAACCAGGGCGGCAATGCTCAGGGTGCGTGGAGCCTCACGAAGAACGACAAGACCTACGCGGTTTGATGTCCCGACCCGATGCCCGGGTTTGATGTCCGGGTTTGGGTCCGATTGATGTTAGAAGGCCCGAACGGTGTGCGCTGCGCGCCGTTCGGGCGTTGCCTTATATGACGCCTGAACCGCGTCACCTGGTTTGATGAAGCGATTCGAACCCAGTTTTTTCGACAAGTTGTTCGACGACGAACCGCATGTGCCGGCGCCCGCCGCCATGCGGCAATTGTCGCTGGATGAGCTCAAGGCGACCGTCGCGCGCGATCTCGAGTCGATCCTGAACACACGCATTGCGTTTTCGGAAGAAGACCTCGCGCAGTTTCCGGAATGCACCAAGTCCTTGCTGACTTATGGCCTGAATGACTTCGCCGGGCTCAGTCTGGCGAGCCACTACGATCGCACCTTTATTTGCGGGTCGATCCGGCAGGCCATCGAGCGGCACGAGCCACGTTTGCAGAGCGTGAACGTGAGGCTCGAGACGAATTCGCGCTCGACCGGTTCGCTGAATTTCGTTATTCAGGCGATGCTGGTGGTTCATCCGGCCGAAGAGCCGGTAAACTTCGACGCATTGCTGCAGCCTTCCACGCTGCAGTATTCCGTGACGCGCGCACGCGCAAAGACATAAGACTGCAATGGCCGGCGCCGCGCGACCACGCGGCATGAAGCGGTAGGCGCAGGCAGTTTTTTGGGGGGCGGGAAGCCGCGATGGAAGAGTTGTTGCCGTATTACGAGCGCGAGCTGTCGTTCCTGCGACGCTATTCGAGCGAATTCGCCCAGCGCTACCCGAAGATCGCAGCACGGCTCGCGATGACGGGCGAGCACTGCGAAGACCCGCACGTCGAACGCATGATCGAGTCGTTCGCGCTGCTGGGCGCGCGCATCAACAAGCGTCTCGACGACGATTACCCCGAATTCACCGAGGCGCTGCTCGAAGTCCTTTACCCGCATTATCTGCGGCCGTTTCCCTCGTGCTCGATCGCGCAGCTCGGCACCGCTGCATCGTTCGTCAATCTCACCGCGCCTGCGGTGGTCGAGCGCGGCACCGAGCTCAAGTCACGGCCCTTGCGCGGCGTGCAGTGCCGCTTTCGCACGGCCTATGACGTCACGCTCGCGCCGGTGCGCATTGCCGAGGCGCGCTACATGCCCGTGGCGATGGCGCCTGCCTCGATCGTGCTGCCCGGCGACGCCAGCGGCGTCATCTCGATCACGTTCGAATCGCTCTCGCCGCAACTCGATCTCGCCAGTCTGAAAGTGCCGCAATTGCGCACGTATTTGCATGGCGAGCAATCGTTCATTGCCGCGCTCGGCGACTGTCTGTTCGTGAATGCACTGGGCGCATGGGTCGAGCCCGAGCGCAGCGGACGCTGGAGCGCGCTGCGCGAGCTGCCGTTCGCGCAGGCGGGCTTTGCCGAAAGCGATGCGCTCATCGACTTTCCCGCGAGATCGCATCCGGCCTACCGCCTGCTCACCGAATACTTCGCGTTTCCGGCCAAATTCGATTTCGTCGATTTCGACCTTGCCGCCATGAGCGCCGCCGCGGGCCGCTGCCAGCGCCTCACGCTGCATATCGTGCTCAAGGACGTGCGCGGCGACTCGCACGAGGCGCGCCTGCTCGACACGCTCGCGGCCCATCATCTGCGGCTCTTCTGCACGCCGGTCGTGAATCTCTTCAAGCAGCCCGGCGAACCGATCCGCCTGAGCCATCAGGCCATTGCGTATCCGGTGATTGCCGAGGGGCGCCGCGCGTCCGCCTACGAGGTCTATTCGATCGATTCCGTGAAGCTCGTGCAGCAGCGCGCCAATGACGAATCGGTGGTGGAATTCAGGCCGTTCTATTCGCTGCGCCACGGCGAGGCTGCACGCGCGGGCCATTACTGGTTCGCGCGCCGCGACGAATGGGTGGCGCAAAAGAGCCCCGGCTACGAAACCGAAATATCGATCGTCGACATCGACTTCGATCCCTCGGCGGAGCAGACCGACACGCTGAGCCTCGCGCTCACCTGCACCAACCGCGATCTGCCCGCGGGGCTCGCCGTGGGGCTCGAAGGCGGCGACCTGTTTCACGAGGGCGGCTCGCACGCGAGCACGATCACGCTGCTCGCGCGACCCACGCCGTGCGTACGCTTCGAGCGCCGCCAGGCCGCCCACTGGCGCCTGATCTCGCATCTTTCGCTCAGTCATGTGTCGCTCGCGAGCGAGGGCGCGACCACGCTCAAGGAAATGCTCGCGCTCTACGACATGCGCCGTTCAGCGGTTTCGTCACGGCACATCGACGGCATCGTGAATGTGGAGCAGCGTCCGGCCGTGCAATGGCTGCCCGGCAAGCCGTTCGCCACCTTCGTGCGTGGCGTGGAAATTCGCGTGACCGTGCAAGAGGAGCATTTCGTCGGCACGAGCCTCGGCACGTTCGCGCGCGTGCTTGACGTGTTTTTCGGCCTCTATGTGCATATCAACAGCTTCATTCAACTGGTGGTGATTTCGGAACTCACCGGCGAGGAGATCCTGCGATGCAAGCCCCGCAGCGGCGAATCGATCCTGGTGTAATCGAGCGTCTGCTCGACGAGCCGCACCGCTTCGAGTTTTTCCAGGCGGTGCGCCTGCTCGAACGCTGGTTTGTCGACAAGGCGCAAGACCGCCAGCGCGACGTGCTCGCGCAGCGCGTGACGTTTCGCAATACGCTCTCGCTCGGCTTTCCGCCCAGCGAGATCGAGCAGGCCGTGTCGTACGACGAAGCGGGGCGTCCGCTCGCGGAAAAAGCCGCGCGCACCGCTGCGCTCGAAGACGGCAAGGTGGAGCAGGTCGCCATCACGCCTGCGTTTTTCGGCCTGCTGGGTGCGCAAGGCGCGCTGCCGCTTCATTACACGGAGCAGATCATCGCGCGTGAGCAGATCAAGCGGGACCGCGCTGCACGCGAGTTTTTCGACGTTTTTTCCAATCGCGCGACGGCGCTTTTTTACGCTGCGTGGAAGAAATACCGTCTGCCGTTTCATTACGAACTCGACCGCGACGAGCGCTATTTGCCATTGCTGCTCGCGCTCGCGGGCGTGGCCAACGAGGACTCGCGCGACAGCCTGCGCGAGGGCCCCGGCGCGCTGCTGGACGAAGCCATTGCCGGACACGCCATTGCTGCGCGCCATCGGCCTGTTTCGGCGGCGTATCTGCAGAACACGCTCTCCGAGTATTTCAACGCACCGGTTCGCGTCGAGCAATTCGTCGGCAAATGGTACGACGTGCCGCCCGAGCAGCTTTCCACGCTTGGCAAGAGCAATGTCGTGCTCGGTGCGACCGCGCTCGCGGGCGAGCGCGTCTGGCAGCGCGACATGCGCGCGCGCCTCGTGATCGGTCCGCTGATAAAAGAGGCTTACGAAGCATTCTTGCCCGGCGGCGAGCGCGCCCTGGCGCTCGAACGCATGCTTGTGCTGCTTGGGCGCATGACCCTCGAGTACGAGGTGCGGCTCGTGCTGCGCCGTGCCGATGTAGGCGCGAGCCAGCTCGGCGCCGGCTCGCGGCTTGGCTGGGACGCGTTCCTCTGCACGCACGAGGCCGATTGCGACCGCAGCGACGCCCACTACGAATTGCATGTCACCCAATGACGATTGACCGGAATCACGCCTGGACCGACTTCACGACATGAGCACGCCCCTTAAAACCCTGATTACCAAGCTCAACACGACTAGCCGTCTCGCGGCCGAACGGGCGGCCAGTTCCTGCCTGTCGCGCGGGCATTACGAAGTCGATCTTGAGCATCTGTTTCTTGCGCTGCTCGAAGAGCCGGCGTCCGATCTCGTGTGTGCGCTGCGCGCGTCGCGTATCGATCCGCATGCGGTGCGCGCCGATCTCGAGCGCGAATTGCAGCGCTTCAAGACGGGCAACGCGCGCACGCCGGTGTTTTCGCCGCATCTCGTCGTGCTGTTCGAGCAGGCCTGGCTGATCGCTTCGCTCGATACGCAAATCGGCCGCATCCGCTCGGGGCATTTGCTGCTCGCGCTGTTGAGCGCGCCGGATCTCGCGCAATTCGCGCAACGCATGTCCACGCGTCTTGCCGGCGTGCCGGTGGCCGAACTCAAGCACCGCTTCGATGAATTGACAGAAGGATCGGTGGAAGGCGTGCCGCGCGATGCCGAACGCAACGCATCGGACGACGCTGCTTCATCGGGAGACGCGCCGGCGCAAGCGGGCGCCGGCCCTTCGAAAACGCCGGCGCTCGACACCTATACGACCGATCTCACGCAGCGTGCGCGAGACGGCCATGTGGATCCGGTGATCGGCCGCGAAGGCGAGATCCGCCAGACCATCGACATCCTGATGCGCCGCCGCCAGAACAATCCGATTCTCACGGGCGAGCCCGGTGTCGGTAAAACCGCGGTGGTCGAAGGACTCGCGCTGCGCATCGCTGAGGGCGACGTGCCCGAGCCGTTGCGCAAGGTTGCGCTGCGCGTGCTCGACATGGGCCTCTTGCAGGCCGGCGCGAGCGTGAAGGGCGAGTTCGAAAACCGCCTGAAAAGCGTGATCGACGAGGTCAAGAAGAGCCCGCAGCCCATCGTGCTGTTTATCGACGAAGCGCATACCATCATCGGCGCGGGCGGCCAGGCGGGCCAGAACGATGCGGCCAATCTGCTCAAGCCGGCGCTCGCGCGCGGGGAGTTGCGCACGATCGCGGCCACCACCTGGAGCGAGTACAAGAAGTACTTCGAGAAGGATGCGGCGCTTGCGCGGCGCTTCCAGGTCGTGAAGATCGAAGAGCCCGGCGAGGCGCTCGCGGCAGCGATGCTGCGCGGCATGACGAGCCTCATGGAGCGCCACTTCAATGTGCGCATTCTCGACGAGGCTATTACCGAAGCCGTGCGGCTTTCGCATCGCTACATTAGTGCGCGCCAGTTGCCCGACAAGGCGGTGAGCGTGCTCGACACCGCGTGCGCGAAGGTCGCGCTCGCGCATAGCTCGACGCCCGGCGCGATCGACGACGGCAAGCGCCGCATCGAACGCATCGATGCGGAAATCGCCGCGCTCGAACGCGAAGCGGCCAATGGCGCCGCGCACGACGAACGCCTAGGCGAATTGCGTGCGCAGCGCGACGAGGCCGCCGCCGCCGTGGCCGAAGACGAGGCGCGCTACGTGAAGGAGCGCGAACTCGTCGCGCGGATCGCGGCGCTGCGCGGCCGCATCGACGCTGCGCGGGAAGAGGGCGCAGAGGAAAACGCTGCCGACCTCGCCCGCGACGCCGATGCCGCGCGCGCGGAACTGCCCGCGCTGGTCGAGCAGTTGCACGTGCTGCAGGGCGATGGCCCGATGGTGCCGCTCCAGGTGGACGCGCACGTGGTGGCCGAAGTGGTGGCGTCGTGGACCGGCATTCCGCTGGGCCGCATGGTGAAGGACGAAATCAAGACCGTGCTCAACCTGAGCCCGCTGCTCGGCGAACGCGTGATCGGCCAGGACCACGCGCTCGACGCGATCGCGCAGCGTGTGCGCACGGCGAATGCGAATCTCGAAGACCCGAATAAGCCGCGCGGCGTGTTCATGTTCGTGGGCCCCTCGGGCGTGGGCAAGACCGAAACCGCGCTGGCGCTTGCCGATATCCTCTATGGCGGCGAACGCAAGCTCGTGACCATCAACATGAGCGAGTACCAGGAGGCCCATAGCGTCTCGGGCCTGAAGGGCTCGCCGCCGGGCTATGTGGGTTACGGCGAAGGCGGCGTGCTCACCGAGGCTGTGCGCCGCAATCCTTATTCGGTCGTGCTGCTCGACGAGGTCGAGAAGGCGCACCCCGACGTGCTGGAGATGTTCTTCCAGATCTTCGACAAGGGCACGATGGACGACGCCGAAGGGCGCGCCATCGATTTCCGCAACACGCTCATCATCCTGACTTCGAACGTGGGTTCGTCCGCCGTGATGCAGGCGTGCCTGAACAAGTCCGCCGAAGAATTGCCGGATGCCGACGCGCTTGCCGAATTGTTGCGTCCGCAACTTTACAAGACCTTCAAGCCCGCGTTTCTCGGGCGTATGAAGGTCGTTCCGTACTATCCGATCTCCGACGACGTGCTCGCCGAGATCATCGAACTCAAGCTCGAACGCATTCGCCGGCGCATCGAGGCGAATCACGGCGCCGCCTTCGAGTGGGACGACTCGCTCGTGGAGGCCGTGCTGGCCCGCTGCACCGAAGTGGACTCGGGCGCGCGCAACGTCGATCACATCCTGAACGGCACGCTGCTGCCCGAGTTGGCGCAGCAGGTGCTCGAACGCATCGCGCAGGGCACCGCGCTCGCGAGCGTGGCGGTGCGTGCGAATGAGGCCGGCGAGTTCGAATACACCGTGAATTGACCATGTCGACCGACTACACCACGCAACTCGTGCCCATCTTTGCGCCCATCAACGACAGCTCGCCGTGCGGCGAGGATCTGCTGTTTTCCGCGGATTTCGACGCAATCGCGCACGCGCGCCGCTTCGACGATCCCTCGCTCGATCAGGGCGAATGGGTCACGGAGATCAAGGAGGCGGACTGGGGCTTCGTCGCCGAACGCTGCACCGAACTGCTCGCCACGCAAACCAAGGATCTGCGCGTGGCCGTGTGGCTAACCGAGGCGTTGGCGATTCAGGACGGCATGCCCGGCCTCACGCAGGGCTACGCGGTTCTTACCGGGCTTGTCGAGCGCTTCTGGGATCATCTGCATCCGCTGCCCGAAGGCGACGACATCGAGTCGCGCCTCGGCAACGTGGCATGGCTAGCGGGGCGTTCGGCCGAACTGCTGCGCGCCGTCCCGCTAACGCAGTCGGGCACGCCGTTCAGCGCGCTCGACTGGGAGGTCGCGCAGCATGTCGCGCAGGCGATCAAGCGCGATCCCGATAACGCGGCCGATATTGCGCGCGGCAAGCCCTCTGTCGAGCAGATCGATGCCTCGCGGCGCGCCACGGCGCCCGCGTTCTATGAAGCGTTGCTCGCGCAATTCAGGGCGTTCCAGACGGCGCTCGCGGCGCTCGACTACGAACTGGAGAGCCGCGCGGGCGACGCCGCGCCGAGCTTCCGGCAGACGCGCGATGCGTTCGAGAGCGTCTACGGTCTGGTGACGCGTTTCGCACGCGACGTGGGTGTCGATCCGGACGCGGCGGCGAAGCAGGCGGAAGCATCGCATGAGGCGGATACCCCGCAGCACGCTTCACAAGCAGTCCAAAACAATGTGCGTTCTACGCCGGAACGTGCGGAACCGAGCTTCAAGACCGTCTTGCCCCACGAGGAACCCGTGCAGCAGACCTCCAATCGTGTTCATGGCCACGTGCATGGCGGCATTCAGAGCCGTGCAGACGCCGTCGCGCAACTGCGCGCGGTGGCAGATTATTTCCGAGCCACGGAGCCGCATAGCCCGGTGGCCTATCTCGCCGACAAGGCGGCCGAATGGGCCGGCATGCCGCTGCATCAGTGGCTGGCGACGGTGGTGAAGGACGACAGCACGCTCTCGCATATCCGCGAGATGCTGGGTGTGAAGAACGAAGAGTGATGCGGTGATGCGGAGTCGACCGGGAGAAGGGTGCCTGCCCGGTCGACCGCATTAACGAAGCGCGGGCGAAGCCTCAAAGGTTTCAAAGACCCGCGCGGAACTCGATACGGCGATTGCGCGCGCGCCCTTCGGCCGTGTCGTTCGAAGCCACGGGCTGGTCGGGGCCGACGCCGTCGGTCGTGAGCTGTTGCGGCGAGATGCCCTTGCCGACGAGGTAGCCCTTCACCGTATCCGCGCGCGCCTGGCTCAGCGCGATATTCGATGCGCGATTGCCTGAGTTGTCGGTGTGGCCGATGATCTCCACGGTACGCGTGTTCATTTTCGCGAGCACGGCCGCCATCTGGTCGAGAATCGCGCGGCCCTGGGGCGCGAGTGTGGCGCTGCCGGTTTCGAATTCGATCGTGCGGTTCGCCAGCGTCTGGTCGAGCAGCCCCTGCTCGGACGCGCTCACACGCAGGCCGTTGCGGATGGTGTAGGTGGGATTGAGCGCGTTGGCCATGTCGCTGGCGATCTGCTGGCGTTGCGCTTCGTTGCCTACTTCGCCGCGCACCTCGATCTGGGTGCCGTCGATCTTCAGTTGTCCTTTGTGCACCTGCTTGAGCTGAGGGTTGATCAGCTTCTGCACGTTCGCCGACCAGTTGGGCGGCGTGGCCACGTCGCCCACTTCGATTTGATCGACCACGTTCGCCGCGCCATAGGTGTCGCGCAGGCGTTGCAGCACGGCGGAGTGCGTCGCTTCGTCGGGCACCTTGCCGCCCACCACGACCTGGCCCGGCGTCGTGTTCGCCGGCGCGGGCATCGAGCTCGCGGTACCGCGCGCGCCGGAAGCGGAGGGCGCATTCACCGCCCCAGCAGCTACACCGGTTGCACTGGCCACATCGCCAGAGGACGCGGCGCCAGGCAGCGCCGTGGTGCGGATCTGTCCGCCGCTCGTATCCACGGGCGTGACGCGCGCGGGGCTGGCTTCGTCGGCAAACGCGGGCGCACCGAAAGCGCCAAGCGCCAGCGCGACCGCTGCGGCGAGCGCGCCGCGCTTATGCATCTCAAACACGGCGGCCATCGACCGGCTCCCCGATGAAAGCCTCGCGGAACGTGTCGATCGAGACGCGCAGCGACAGTTGCGGCTGGTCGAGGTAGCTGACGAGTTTGCTGATGCCATGGTCGTTCTGTGCCTGTTCGTCGACCCACTCGGGGTCGTCGATATCGATGTTATGGGCGGCGTAGGTTTGCGGATCGACCACGCTGTGCAGGGTTTTCGGGGAAGCGCCGTTAAAGCCGACGATGAGCCGTTCGCGCTGCGCGATGGTGCCCATGAAAATGGCCAGTTCGAAGTCGGCCTTCGAGACGAACGGCGCGATCAGTTCGAGCCAGAACGCCGCCACGAGGCTGCGATAGAACGGATCGACGGGCAAGGGCAGTGTGAGGCCGCGTTCGAGATGAGCCGTGCCGCTCGTCATCACGGGGCGCAGCAGCGAGCCGAGCGCGAGCATCGCGCCGCGCAGGCGCACCGGATGGCCGCTCGCGAGCAGCATTTGCTCGAGTCCCGAGAGCGTCTGATGCTCGACGAAATCGGCGAAAGTGCCGTCGTGCGGATTGCCCGCGCCGCCCACGTCCACCGGCACGTGCATCTCGCCGAGCGCCTGCAGCGCGCCGGCCGGCTCGCTCGTGCCCAACAGCGGCTGCATCTGCGCGCAAACGCGCGACCAGAGGCGCGCGAGCGCGAGCGGGCTGCGCGCGAGAAACGCAAGCGGCTGCTCGACTTCGAGCGCCGTGGCCGCGAGAAACGGAAAGCGCCGCGACGACTGGTCGTGGCTCGGCACCATATGCCCCGCGATCGCGAGCTTGCTCTGCGAGCCGAGGAACGCGAAATGCATCGGCTGCGCTTCTTCGTAGACGATCTTCCAGCGCGGATCGTCGGTGAGCATGTCCATGGCTTCGGCAATCCAGCGGTCGAGCGTTTGCAGAAGCTGCGGATTGTGTGGGCTCTTCACGAAGTCGCCGCGCGACGGGATCTTGCCGAAGTAGGCGATCTGCGCCTGAACGGTTTGCGTCATTGCGCCTCCCCCGCGTTATTGTTGGCGCCCGTGGCGTTGGCCGTCGTGACCGCGCCGCCGGGCGCATTGTTGTTCTGCGCGTTGTTGGAGCCAGGCGCGCCAGGCGCACCCGGTGCATTGGGATTGGCGCCCGCCGGACCCACGTTCGCGATCGAGGAAGGCAGTTGCACGCCGCTCAACCCCTGCTGTTGCGGCGCATTGCCGGACGAGGCCGTGGGCTGCGAGGTGCTGATGATGCGCATGCTCACCGAAATCGTCACGCTGCCTTGCGTCCACGTGAGATCGAAGGTGCCGTCCGGTTTGCGGCTGCGCTGCGCCGAATTGATCAGCTTCTCGAGACCATAGCGGCCCGGCTCGTTTACGAGTTGGATCGTGCGGCCGTCGAAGGTGGTCGCGGAGAGCGTCGCGCCCGGCGTGCCCTGCGGGTTCGGCCACACGAAGTTGGCCCACTGCGGCGGCGTGTTGCGGTAGCGCAGTTGCTGGCCATCGATCGCAATCGTGTACTCGGTCGTGCCGCTCGAAGGCTGCGGCAGGATCTGGAACACGGTCTGCGGCTCGCTCGAACCCGCGCTGGTGCTCGCCGCGCCGCCCGCGAGCGGTGCGACCCAGCGCGCGAAGCTGTTGGTGAAGTCGGGCATGAGCGAGAGGCCCATGTCGCCCCACGTGCGCGCGGTGAGCGTGTCGCCGCGGCGCACCGCGAGCGGCCCGAGCGTGGTGCTCACGAACTTCGAGATCGCGCCGTCCGGGCCGAAGGTCTGGGCGATTTCGCTGGAGCCCGCTTCGATCTTCGCCGTGCTCGAGAACGGATACTTGTTCGCGAGCGAGGCCTGGAAGGGCTGATACACCTGCGCGTTCCACACCTTGTTCACTTCCGCGCTGGCTGGCTGGATCACCACCGCATACGCCTGCATAAGCGGGCGAACGAGCAGCGGGCGCAGCGCCTTGCGCTGGTCGTCGGTGAGGCCGGTGAGCATCTGCTCGTCGACGAACTTCAGCGAATCGGCGAGTTCGGAGCCGCTGCCGTCGAGCGTCTGCTGCATCAGCTGGCGTGCGCCCGGTCCCGGATCGCCCTGGTTCTTGATGGTGTTAAAGCGCGTGCGCACCTTCGAGAGCGAGTCCATATAGCCCTTGAGCATCGAGCCGTTTTCGTGCTTGACGACGATGCGCCCAAGACCCGCGAACGCCTGGCCGATCGGACCCATTGGCATCTGGACCGGATTGCCGTTGATGTCGATGTTCGCCTGGATCGGGCCGCTCGTGGTGCGCGAGAAGACGTTCTTGAACCAGCCCATGATGCCGCTTTGCGCCTGCTTCAGCGTGGTGTTGACTAGCGACGGGTTATCCCACGAGGTCTGGTCGTACGCGGTTTCGAGGATCTTGCGGATCGGCGAATCTTGCGGGTCGCCAAGGCGGTTCATCGCGTCCACGGCCTGGCCGAAGCTGCCGAAATCCTGCACGGCAATGCCCTGCATGAACTTCTGCCAGTGCTGCGCATACTCGGTCTTGTACATGCCGACCAGGGTCTTCTGGATCTGCTCGGGGCTGCCTTCGAGCGTCAGGTCGTCGCTGGCCGAGGTGTTGAGCACCCAGTCCTTCGCCTGCAGTTCCTTGGTGGCGGCTTCGCGAATCGCGGGCTGCACATACTGGAACCACGCTTCGCGCGTGAAGGTGCCGGGAATCGCGTAGCTGCCCGCCACGAGCGACGAGTTGCCGTCGCCGACGATACGCGCCACCGTCATGGGCGCGAAACGCGTGGAGGCGCGCGCCTTGATTTCTTCATAGACGCGCTGGCGCGCCGGCATGCCGCGCACCACGTGGCGCAAGTCTTCGCGCGTCTGGTCGACGATCGCGAGGTTCGCGTTGATCATCGGCCAGTCGTCGTCGGATACGCGCGCGAGATAGAAGGTGATCATGCGCTCGGCGCTCTTGATCATCTCGTCGCGAGGCATGTTGCCGCGATTCTGTTCGAGCCAGCCGCGCCAGAAGCGCGCGATCTGGTCGGTGAGGTGGGCGGCTTCCACATGACGCTTGTCGGAGAGCATCAGGTAGGTCTTGAGCGCGTTGTACGCGTCCTCGACGCTGGTGGGCGACGCATCGCTATAGAGGCCGCCCTGGTTCGCGTTCGCCATGGCCGCGCGCGCGGAAACCGGCGCCGCGCCCGATTCGGGCGCGTGCGTCATGGGCGCGAGCTGGTCGGGATGCGCATCGACTTCCTTGAGGAAGCCTTCGACATTCTGCGAGACCGGCGCGAGCAGGATCTGGCGCACGCCGTTGTAGTACTCCTGCAGCAGATGCTGCTCGACGCGGTCGCCCTGATACAGGCCCAGCGACACCGCGAGCGGTTTGCTGCGGCGGAACTGCTCGAGCTGCTCGATGCGGTCTTCGAGAATGTCCATTGCCTGCAGGCGCGATTGCAGGTCGTTGCGGTTCTGCTGGAGCTTTTCGACGTTGTCGAGGTCGGCCTGAACGTTGGCCACAAGCTGCTGGTTGTTGATCGCCGACCATGTCCAGCCGCCGAGCGCCAGCGCGAGCGCGGCCACCACGCCAAAGAACGTGGCGTAGCGCAGGCGCGTCTTGGCGGGGCTCGCGAATTGGCGGACTGTTTGCTTGTCGGCGAAAATCACCTTGGAAAACAGGTCTTTCAGGAAGAAGCCGTTTTTTGAGAACGCTGCTTGCGGCTTGGGCAGGCTGTCGGTCGAGAGCGTGAAGCGATTGGCGATGCGCTGTGCGGCGGCGCTGTTGGTCTCGCCTTCCTGCAATGCGCTCGTGAAGTAGAAGCCCCGGAAAATGGGCTTGTACTGGAACGGATTGTTCTCGAACAGCGTGGCGAGGAACGCGCGCAGCGCGGGCTTGATGGTGGAAAACTCGAGCGGGAAGCTCAGTTGACCGGGCGTGAGCGCGTTGCCGCGGCTGATCGACATCTGCGCGATGCTGATTTCCTTGAGGCCGTCGTAGAGCTCTTCGAAGCGCTCGTCGAACAGCGTGACGACGTCGCGCTTTTCGTCGGGCTCGTAGGGCAGGGTGGCGCCCCAGACGCGGTCGTATTCGTTGCGGTCGCTGCCGCTGAAGAATTCCGTGAAGCCCGTGATGAGGTCGACCTTCGTGAACATCACGTAGACCGGCGCGAACACTTCGAGCTTTTCGGTGAGCTCCTGCACGCGCTGGCGCAGGTTCTTCGCGAGATTGATCGCGAATTCGGGGCGGTTGCCCGTGAGCTCGGCAATGCTGGCTGTCACGATGATGCCGTTGATGGGCGCCTTCGGGCGATAGCGCTTGAGCAGGCCGAGAAAGCCGAGCCATTCGCCGCGGTCTTCCTCGTGCACCGAGTAGCGGCCCGCCGTATCGAGCAGAATGCCTTCGGTCGTGAAGAACCAGTCGCAGTTACGCGTGCCGCCGATGCCGTGCACGATGGCGTCTTTCTTGTCGGCGAAGGGAAACTGCAGGCCCGAGTTGAGCACGGCGCTGCTTTTGCCCGCCGCCGGATTGCCGATCACGATGTACCACGGCAGTTCGTAAAGCGCCGAGCCGCCCGAAAGCTGGCCGATCTTCGACGTCTTGATGGTCTTGACCGTGTCGACGAGGCGCGTGCGCAGTACGTCGAGTTCGGCTTCTTTGCCGCTCGCGGCAGCGGCGGCGGCGCTGCTGGTGCTTTCGACCTGGGCCTGCTGCTCGAGCATATTGCCGAGATTGTTATTGGCGCGGCGCACGCGGATGCGGCGCACGATCCACACGAGCAGGCACAGGGCGAGCACCGCGCCGAGCACGACCACGACCCATACCGGATCGATTTGCAGTTTGTCGGCGGCAAAGGACAGGATCGAGGCCAGCGCGATGAAGCCGAGAATGGAAATCGTGCGCTTGTCGGTCAACCCGTTGAGGAAGCGTTGCATAAGCCGGTCAGGTCCTGGTGCTTTGAGTGCTGTTCTGGTGATCCGCGGCGGCCGCGGCGGGCCGCATGAGCTTATCGGCGTTCGGTTGCGAAACCGTGTCGCGCGTGTCGGCGGATGGTGCTAATTCGGCGAAGTGAGCGGTGAAACTAGCCGTGAAGCGGGCAGGGCGCGTCAATGTCATATTCATTGGCGCGCTATTGGACTTTTTGAAGAGCCGCGGCCCTGCGCCCGAGCACGAACCCGGGCTTGTGATATTCGACGTGCCCAAGATCCATCATTTTCCACCGGCCACCCCACGTTAGCCCGACCTGCTCAGCAACCTGGCCATATAACTGATAGCCGCGCATGGCCCAAGGATCTTTTTCTGAAATGACGAGCTTGCCGTCACGTAAAAACGCGTTATCCGCCGCGAGACCATATTGGTGATAGCTCTGAAACGCCGCGGCATTGGTCACGTTGCTCCCCATTTTCGCCAGCCGGTCCTGCCGGTCGGGGCTCCGATAACCTTCCAGCAAGGCCATTTGATAACCGTATTGCTCGTGCATGATTTTATAAGCGAGCAATAGACGCGTACGGAAGTCGGGATCGAGCAGATTCCAGTCGCGACTCGCATCCACCAATGCGGGGCGAATCTGTTCGACCTCCCGTGAGGCGAACGCTTCGGGCGGCAATGGTGGAGGCGGAACGAGCTGCTCGCCATTGAGCAGCGCCGCGATTTTTTCATCGGGCGCCCGAAGCGTGTCATCGTATTGGAATAACTGGTGGCCGCGAAGCGCAATAGCAATCAGCGGCGGCGTCGCAAGAATACCTGTCGTCGACAAAATCAGCAAGCGCCGTTTAATCAGCAAATTTTGCATGCCGGTTACGGTCGATTGAGAATATTTTGCCGACCTTGAAATGCCTTTGCGCGCATGCGTGGCGCTTGCTGAAGCACGTCGCGCAATGTGGTTATGCAGATTGGATACTGCTTCGATAAACCCCGCCCGCACGCCCGGAAAAAGCAGTATTGCCGCCAGGGGAACGGTAACGACGAAATAGACAACGAGTGCAATGGCAACCAAAAGCAACCCCGTGAACTGGAGGCAATTGTTTTTTGTAATGCTTGATTTTAGAATCAGGCCTGCCCGAAGTCGGGCCGACACGTATTATCACGGCGAAACAGGCCCGATTCAATGTGCACGATTCGAATGAGACTCTAATGAGTGTGCCGGACAACTCCCGTTCTAAAGCTTCACCCAGCGCTCGCCCCAGCCTGCTAGCCGATAACGCCGCCAAGGCGGCTAGCGCGCCCGCCAACGGCGCGGCCAATGGCTCGCGCATTCTTGCAAACCTCGAAGGGCGCGTCGTGCCCCCTGCTGCGCCGGCAGGCAAGGCGTCGCGCTCCTCGAAGCCGGCCGCGCTTGTGGCGCTGCTCGTGATCGGCGCCGGCGCGTTCGGCGCATGGCACCTGATGACGCGCGCGCCATCCACGGCAGCGAGCGTGGCCGCACCGGCGAGCGCCACGCTCGCGGTGGCGGCAGCTAGCGCGTCGCAGGCAGTCGTTGCGAGCGCACAGACCAGCGCGCCGGACGCAGGCTCGGCGTCGCAAGCGGCAAAGATCGTTTCCGACGACGATGCGGCCAACGCCAGGCCGGCTAGCGATGCAGACAGGCTTTCGCGCGCGCTGGCAGGTGGGGTGGGCAACGCCAGCAGCGCCACGGTTGCGGCAGCAACGCCTAAAGCGGCGCAGGCGCAGGCTCCTCATGCGCAGGCGCAGTCGCGCGAGAAGGGCGCGGCAAAGCAGCAGACGGCCTCCGCCCATCGTGCGGAAAGCAAGGGCACGGTTGCGCCGTCGAAGAAGCCGGGCAACGCTGCGAAGAAGGACGACTCCGATGTCGATCTGCTGGCCGTGCTCGTTGCGCGCACCAAGCCGGCCGATACGAAAACGGCCGCGCGCGGGTCGAAAGCCAAGGCATCGGCCGACAACACGGCTTCGCTTGCGCAGCAAGTGAAGGCATGCGGCGAGCGCGGGTTCTTCGAAGACCAGTTGTGCCGCTGGCGCGTGTGCGATGGCCACTGGGGCCAGGATCCCGCATGCCCCTCGGCGGCGCGGGCAAGCAACGAGCATTGAGATTGCGGCGGCGCGGCCCCTGACGAGGGGCGTTACGCGATCGCAATATCGGCGAGCCGATCGAGACTCGCGCAACCGAGCTGTGCGAGCCCGTTGTCGATTTCACTCCGAATGATCTCCAGCGCGCGCAACGCACCCCGTTCGCCTGCCGCCGCCACGCCATAGAGCGTGGCGCGTCCGAGCAGCACGCCTTGGGCGCCAAGACGGCGCGCCTTGAGCGCGTCCATCCCGCGCCGAACGCCGGAGTCGAGCAGAATCTCGGCGCGCCCGCCAACTGCATCGGCGATGGCCGGCAGCGCCGCGACGCTCGGGATCGCAGCATCGAGCTGCCGGCCGCCATGGTTCGTCACCACGATCGAGTCCACGCCGCAACGCACGGCCTGCGAAGCGTCGTCCGCGTCAAGGATGCCTTTCAGGATCAGCGTGCCGTCCCAGCGCTCGCGCAGCCATTCGACGTCGCGCCACGCGAGCGTCGTGTCCATCTGACGCTCGATCCACTCGGCCGCGTCGAGCGCGCTCGCGCGCTTGCCGATGAAGCCGTCGAGATTCTCGAAGCGCGGCAGTCCAGGCGCATACACATTGGCGAGCCAGCGCCAGCACGTTGCGGTGTTGAGCAGGTTCCTGAAGTCCGGCTTTTTGAAGCCACGGTAATTGCGCGCTTCCCAGTTGCGATTGCCGTACACGGTCGCGTCGGTCGTCAGCACGAGCGATGTGTATCCCGCATCACGGGCACGCTGCATGAGCTCCAGCGTGCATTGCCGGTCCTGGAACATGTAGAGCTGGAGCCAGCGCGGCGCAGCGGGCCACTCGCGCGTGGCTGCGGCGACGCGCTCGATGCTTGCGCTCGCAAGCGTCGCGAGGCAGAACGGCACGCCGCTTTGAGCGGCTGCTCGTGCCAGCGCGATATCGGCATCGCGCCATAGCATGCCGTTGAAACCGGTCGGGCCGACTGCCATCGGCGCTGCCGAATTGCCGCCCTTGAACTGCGTTTCGATCGAACGAGCCGAGACGTCGCGCAGCGTGCGCGGCACGAGCCGAAGCGCCTCGAACGCCGCGCGATTCGCGTGGACGCCGAGTTCGTCCTCGGCGCCGCATTCGAGGTATTCGAGCGCGAAGTGGGGCAGGCGCCGGCGCGCCATCGCCTGAAGATCGGCAATCGCGACCGCGCGGGCCGGATTGCGTCCGCTATAGAGTTTGCGTTTCATTTCGGTGTACGTCCCAATCACGTCAAGCTGCGTCTAGCGCCGCTGCCGCTTAAAGGACCTTCCCCGGATTGAGGAGCTGCTGCGGATCGAGCGCCGCTTTCAAGCGGCGCATCATGCCGATTTCGGCGTCGCTGCGCGTGCAGCCCAGGTAGGGCCGTTTCAGTACGCCGATTCCGTGCTCCGCCGAAATCGATCCATCCATTTCCTGCACGACGCCGTAGACCGTGCGGTCGAGTTCTTCCGCGAGGGCCTCGTCGAGTTCGGCGAGCGACGCGCCGATATGGATGTTGCCGTCGCCGACGTGCCCGAAGAACAGGCACACCACGTCAGGCCAGCGCGCGCGCAGCGCCGCCTCGCAACGTTGCGCGAACTCGCCGAGCTCGCCGGTTGGCAGACTCACGTCGAAATTGATGAGATTCGGCAGCGCGTCGATCGCGAGACCCTCGCGCAGCAGCCACATGTCACGCGCTTGCCGCTCCGAAGTCGCGAGCGCCGCATCGTCGACGAGCCCCGCTTCGAAGCAGTCCGCCAGACACGTTTCGAGCGTCTGTGCCGCATCGCCGCCCGGCGCGCTGGTGGCGCATTCGATCAGCACGGCGAAACCGTCCTCGCCGGCGAACGGCGCGGTGACGTCGGGCGTATGGCGGCCGACATACTGGTAAAACGACGGCCACATCGCCTCGAAGCTGACGACCTCCGGCACCGCGCGCATCCGGTCCCACAGGCGCACGACCGCGTCGTAATCGGCGACGCGGCACATCGCGGTGGCAGGGGGCGCGAGCTTCGGGCGCAGACGCAGCACTGCGCGCGTGATGATCCCGAGCGTGCCCTCGCTGCCGATGAACAACTGCTTGAGGTCGTAGCCGGTGTTGTTCTTCAGCACCCGGCTCATCGACGAAACGACCGTGCCGTCGGCGAGCACGGCTTCGAGCCCGAGCACCTGCTCGCGCATCACGCCATAGCGGATCGCGCGCGTGCCGCCCGCATTGGTGGCGATGGCGCCGCCGACCTGGCACGAGCCGCGCGCGCCGAGATCGACGCCGAACGTGAAGCCGGCGGCTTCCGCGGCTTCCTGAACCACCTGCAACGGCGTGCCCGCGCGCACCGTGATCGTGCCGGCCGCCGCGTCGATCGACTCGATGCCGGCGAAGCGCTCCATCGACAACACGATCTCGCCGCCGAGCGCGACCGCGCCGCGCGCGAGCCCGGTCAGCCCGCCCTGGGGCACCACGGGCTGCTGGAGTTTCGTGCACAACGCGAGCGTGCGCGAGACGTCGTCGACGCTGCGTGGCCGCACCAGCGCACGCGGCCGCGCGCCGGGCGCTTCGTTGTACGCGGTGAAGTAGTGCGGCTCGATATCGGCCGATCGCGTGACGATGTCAGCGCCGAGTTCGGCAATGAGCGCGGCGTCGAGCGCGTCCGTTGCCGCGTGGCCCGGTTCACCGCATGCGGTCGCCATATCGTGAATCGGCATGCGTTACTCCGCGGAGATGTCCGCGTTGCCGAAGTACTTCTGGCCGAGCGACTTCACGGTGCCATCGGCCTTCAGCTTGTCGATCGCCGCGTTGAGCTTGTCCTTCAGCGCAGCGTCGCCCTTGCGCAGGCCAAACGCGATGCCGGCGCCGAGGATCTTGTCGTCGCGCACCGCGCCGCCGGCGAACGCGAAACCCTTGCCCTCGGGGCGATCGAGGAAGCCGGACTGGCCCGACGGCGCCTGCACGAGGGTGGCGTCGAGGCGCCCGGCGGCCAGATCGGCGTAGGCCTGGTTCTGGTCCTGGTACGACACGACCGAAACGCCCGCCGACTCCCAGTGAACCTTCGCGTAGGTTTCCTGGACCGACGCCTGCAGCACGCCGACGCGCTTGCCCTTCAGCGATGCGGGTGTCGGCTGCAGGCCGCTGCCGGCGCGCGCGATCAGCATCGTCGGCACGCGGTAGATGACGTGCGTGAAGTCGATGGCCTCGCGGCGCTTGTCGGTCGCGTTCATCCCCGAGTTGATCGCGTCGAACTTGCGGCCGTTCAGGGCGGGGATGAGGCCGTCGAACGACGTCTCGACCCACGTGCACTTGAGCTGCGCGGTCTTGCACACCGCGTTGCCGACGTCGATGTCCATGCCGACCAGTTGGCCGCTCGGCGACTTCGATTCGAACGGCGCATATTCGGCTTCAAGGCCGTAGCGCAGCGTATCCGAGCCGGCGAGCGCCGCGCCGGAACCGAACGCGCAGGCGAGGGCGAGGCAAATTTTCAGGTGTTTCATCGTGATTTACTCTTCCAGGTCCAGGGAATGTCAGTGATCGGCGGACGGTTGCCCCGCCGGTGATCCAACCGTCACATCAAATGCTGCAAAGCCGCCGCGCGCCTTCCACCAGCGTCGCATCGTCCTTCGAGAAGCTGAGCCGGATTACACCATTGTCGGTGCCGTCCGTATAGAACGCGGACAGCGGAATCGTTGCGACGCGCGCATCGCGGATCAGGCGCAGCACGAAGTCGCTGTCGCGCTCGTCGGAGAAGTGCCGGAAACGCGCGAGCATGAAAAACGAGCCTTCGCTCGGCAGCAACTCCAAGCGTGAACCTTCGAGCTCGCGTGCGAGCAGGTCGCGCTTGTGCTGATAAAACGCGGCCAGGCCGAGATAACTTTCCGGCTGCTCGAGCATTTCCGCGAACGCGACCTGCATGGGCGTGTCGGCCGAGAACATCATGAACTGGTGAACCTTGCGGATCTCGTCCATCAGTTCGGCCGGCGCGACCATGTGGCCGACGCGCCAGCCGGTCACATGAAACGACTTGCCAAACGACGACACGATCACGCTGCGCTCCGCGAGCTCGCGGTGCCGCGCCATGCTTTCGTGCCGCGCGCCGTCGAACACGACGTGCTCGTACACCTCGTCGGACAGGATCACGATGTCGGTCTGCCGGGTGAGGCGGGTGAGCTGGGCGATGTCTTCGGCGGAGAAAACCGTGGCGGTCGGATTATGCGGCGTATTCACGATGATCATCCGCGTGCGCGGCGTGATCGCGGCGGCAACCGCGTCCCAGTCGACGCGGAAATGCGGCGCCACGAGCTTGATCGGCACCGGCGTTGCGCCCTGCATCCGCACGATCGGCGCATAGCTGTCGAACGAGGGCTCGAAGTAGATCACCTCGTCGCCGGGATGGACGAGTGCGCTGATCGAAGCGTAGAGGCCTTCGCTCGCGCTCCCGACCACGGTGATTTCGCTGGACGGGTCGTAGCGCGTGCCGTACAGGCGCTCGGTCTTCTCGGCGAGCGCGTCGCGCAACGCGCCGATGCCGGCCATCGGCGCGTACTGGTTGTGGCCTTCGCGCATCGCACGCGCGACGCCTTCGACGAGCGCGGGATCGGGAGCGAAGTTCGGTGCGCCTTGCGAGAGGTTCAGCGCATCGTGCTCGGCCGCGAGTTGCCCGATCACGGTAAAGATCGTGGTGCCGACGTCGGGCAGCTTGGAACGGGGGACGGTGGCGCTTCGCATGAATTCTCCTTCTGGAACGAATATTGATCGACGCGCGTGCGCGCGATCAAGTATCCGAAACTGTATTCGGAGCGGTATTCGACGCCAATCGACAATTTTTCATGGCCGGCATGAGTTAAATGCATGCCGGTGGGGCGGACGGCGCGTGCGCCCCCCGGACGCGCCGCCTGCCGGCCCCTGCGCCGCGCGCGGATCGTTACTGTGCGCGGCAGTTCGCGACGACCTCGTTGACCGCGCGCTGAATGTCGCCGCGGCGATAGCGAAGCAGCGCGAGATCGGCCGCATCGGGCTCGTAGGATACGACGTTGCCGCGTCCGGTGTAGATCGCCATGTCGGGCAGTAGCGGGTGTTCCTGGTCAAGCGACGGTACGGTTTGCGCATTGCCGGCCGCGCGGAAGAAAGCGGCGAAGTAATCGGCGAAGGTCAGGTTCTCGTCGCCGACCAGATAGCCTTTGCCGGATGCGCCGCGTTGCAGCGCGCCCCAAATCGCCTCCGAGAGCGATTGCGTCGAGATGAAGTTGCTGCCGCCCGCCGGCCCGTAGACCGGGAGTCCGGCGATTTTGCCTGCCGCATAGCTCGAGTAGGCCGCGAACATCTCGTTGCGCAGGCCCGGCACTGATCCGACGACGAACGGCGCATTGACGCTGCACACCGAGAATTCCGGCGTGGCCAGCGCGCGCACGCGCTGGTCGGCCAGATGGCGCGAGCGCACGTAGGGCACCGTATCGACGAGTTCAGGCGCGACCTGCGGATAGAAACTGCCCACCAGGACGGCTTTCTTCACGCCGGCCGCACGGGCAAGCTCGAAGAAGCGCGGCACGGCGTCCACGTTCGCGCGCTCCCAGTGCGCGGCTTCGTCGGTGCCCGGCGGCAGATGGCGGATGTCGTTGCCGGCCGCGAACACGATCGCGTCGAAGCGTGCGAGATCTTCGCGCGTGAAGTCGCCTGCAATGTAATCGCGTTGCAGCACTGCGAACTGCGCGAGCGCGGAGCCCGGCGCGACCGGCTTGCGCGCCGCGAGCGTGACCGTATTGCCCTGGTCCTTCAGGTAGAGCGCTGCGTGACCGCCGATGAGCCCGGTGCCGCCGATGATGAGGATGTTCATGGTTGTCTCCGAAGGCGGTGACTGCACCGCCGCAATAATGGAAAGAAAGCGCGTGCGTTGCCGCTCAGAAGTTGAAGCCGTTGCCGGTCACGACAGGGATGTTCGTCCAGAAGCCCTTCGGGTCGCGATACCAGCCCGCTGCGGCGAGCGCGCCGCCATCGACATGCAGGGTCGTGCCGCTGACCCACGCGGCAAAGGGGCTGGCAAGATACATCGCGGCGCCTGCGATGTCGTCGGGTTCGCCAAAGCGGCCGAGCGGAATCCAGCGTTTGATGTGGTCGCGGTGTTCGGCCGCCACCATCAATGAGGTCGGCACCTGCGGTGTCTCGGTCGTCTCGGGTGCGATCTGGTTGACGCGAATACCGGCCGGCCCGAGTTCGAGCGCGAGGCTCTTCGTGAGGCCCGATATCGCGGCCTTGAACGACGCGTACACCGCACAGTTCGGAATCGCGCGGAAGCCCTCGATTGACGAAACGCTGATAATGCTGCCGCCCGCACCGCGCCGACGCAGCAGTGGCAACATTGCGCGCGTCACGATGAACACCTGGCGCAGGTTGACGTCGTACAGGCGCGCGATGTCGTCGTCGGTGTAGTCGTCGAACGGCTTGGCGATCTGCAGGAAGTCGCCGACGTTGTTGATGAGCACGTCGAGACCGCCGAAGCGCGCGTCGATCGTGCGCGCCAGCGCGGCGACCTGGTCGGCGCGCGTGACGTCCACGACTTCCACGACCGATTCGACGCCCGCGGCTTCGAGCGCCTGCCGTACGTTCTGGGCGCGAGCCGCGTCGATCTCCGCGACCACCACGCGCGCGCCCGACGCGCCAAACGCCTGCGCGCACGCACGGCCGATGCCCGCGCCACCCCCGGTAATCAGCACGGTTTTGCCGGTGAATTCAAACATTCTGTACTCCTTCTGGTTTGGAAGATAATGTGCCGCTTCACAGCGACGGATTGTCAAACGTCGTCCGGCGCACGTCCGGCTTTGACGGCATCGAGGGCCGGTACGCCGTAGAGGTGCGCGATTGCGTCGTCCAGGCGCGGATTCGCGCGCAATTCGTGACCTCCGTCGACCGCGAAACTCTGACCCGTCACCCAGCCGGATTCCGGTCCGGCGAGATAGCGCACCGCGCGCGCAATGTATTCGGGCTCGCCGAGCGTGCCGATTGGCACCTGCTCGATGAAACCATCGACGATCGACGGCGTACTGAACATGGCTTGCGTCGACTCCGAACGGGTCAGGCCGGGCCGCACCGCGTTGACACGGACCTTCGCACTACCAAGTTCCTCGGCAGCTCCCTTGACCAGCGCTTCGAGGCCGGCCTTCGCCGCGCAATACAAGGACAGCCAGCGGAAATTCATTCGCGCCGCCGTCGACGAGATGCAGACGATCGATCCGCCACCGCTTTGCGCCAGCAGCGGAGCGCCATAGCGAATCGCTAGAAACGCGCTTGTCAGGTTAAGGTCCAGTTCTGCGCGAACCGTATCGGCGTCATGCATCAGGATCGGCCGGAACCCACCGCCGCCGACCGTTGGCACGACGATGTCGAGGCGGTCCTGCAGCGACCACGCGAACGTCATCGCATCCTGCATGTCTTTCGGCGCGCAGGCATCACCGGCGTAGATGACAACCCGGCCGTCCGGCACCGTGCCGGCCAGTTGCTGCTGGACGCGTTCAAGCGCGTCGCGGCGACGACCCATCAGAACCACGGCTGCGCCGTCTTCGAGCAGCGCTCGCGCGCAAGCCGCGCCGATGCCACCCGAGCCGCCTGTCACGAGCGCCACCTTGTTGTCGAGGGGAGGTGAGGTACGCATGGCTCATCCCTCCAACGGAAGATCTTGCGTCCAGTCGACGAGCAGCGAGCGCGACGCAAAGCGCCACGCAGAGCCGTCGAAAACGCAGCGGTCGTGATAGCGCATCCCCCAATCGAGCTTGCGCTTGACTCCGTCGACCGTGTAGACGTGCTGAGCAATGCAGTACGTTTCGGCCGTCGCGTCGTTGCCTTCGAATGCCAGCAACTGATTATGGATGTGGTGCTGGGTGGTGTCGTAGCGCTCGATTCCACGCAGGCCGGCGACGATCGCATCGCGGTCGCCGAACATGAAGGCGGGGCCGCTCAGTTGCGCATCAGGGACGAACATTTCGGTGAGTTGCGCCCAGTCGCGCCGGTCGACCGCCTGCGCGTAGCGGCAGGCGAGGTCGTACAGCGCGTGGCGGGCATTCGGGTCGGCCATGACGTGCTCCGGTGAATTGATCGGATGAAATTCGCTGCGCATGCGCGTCGGAACGAACGCCGCGCGGCAGCGCAACGGCAGATTCCCATCGAATCGACCGCTTCTCCTCATCCGTATGGAGCAGGGCGGGTCCCGGGCGAGACGCCGAGCTGACCGGCGCGGTGTTTCCGCAGATGAAAATCGTGCGACGCAGCAAATATAAAAGAGGGGGATTTCTACGCTGAAAAATCGAAATTTTGGGGATTCCAGCGTCAACATGTGCCCTTGCGAAGATAATGGCGCGCTAAATTGCTGTCATGCAGCATCAGACGCTTTTTTTGGCCAGTGCGCGTTTTCCCGTAATCGAAACGGATGATGGCTGCTGTCAGGCCCGCCGCTAACTTATGGTGGTCCGGCGCAACGCCGGTTGATCGACGCGTGGAGCTATCGACGCAGCGGGCAGGATCGAACCAGGTGGCATGGAGGGTGGAGTGTGTTGATGCGGACGAATTGGGTTTCGCAAGAAAGCCGACTTTCGAATATAAAGGCGAACCCCGAGATTGCGGCCTTCAGCGAACTGATGGCGGCCATCTATCAGGGACCGCTCGAAACGCCTCCATGGGCAGACGCGCTCGAGTTGATCAGGCGCGAACTGCAGGCGAGTTACTGACCAGTTCAATAAATAGTGCGTATATTGGATCAAGCTGCGTAGCGAACATGCTTCTCCTGAAACAGGTTGCGGATAACATGAGGCTGCTTCTGCCGGCGATGCA
>NZ_CADIKL010000017.1 GCF_902859945.1 Paraburkholderia caffeinitolerans
GCCCGCGCCGCCGCAGCCGCGCGGGCGCGCCGCGCGCAACCAGCCGCAGCCGCCGATGCAGGTCGAGGTCCACACGCCCGCGCCCACGCCGCTCCAGTTGGTGCGCAAAGCGTTCGCGCCGGCCGTCGCGCCGCTCGAGACCGCTTTCATCGTGCTGGTGGTGACGATCTTCATCCTGCTGCAGCGTGAAGACCTGCGCGACCGCTTCATCAGCGTGTTCGGCTCCGAAGACCTGCACCGCACCACCACGGCCATCAACGACGCCTCCGAGCGGCTCTCGCGCTACTTCGTCACGCAACTGGGCGTGAACGTCTCGGTGGGCGGCGTGATCGCCATCGGGCTCGCCGGTATTGGCGTGCCGGGCGCGCTGATGTTCGGGGCGCTTTCGGCGCTGCTGCGCTTCGTGCCCTACATCGGCATCTGGATTGCCGCGATTCTCGCGACGCTACTGGGCGCGGCCATCCAGCCGCAGTGGACCATGGCGGTCTCGACGCTGATCTTCTTCATCGTTGTCGACGTGGTGGCGGGGCAGTTCGCCGAGCCGATGCTCTATGGCCGCCGCGCCGGCCTCTCGCCGCTCGCGGTGGTGGTGGCGGCGATCTTCTGGGCGTGGCTCTGGGGCCCGGTCGGGCTCGTGCTGTCCACGCCGCTCACGCTGTGCATCGTCACGCTGGGCCGTTACGTGGACCGCCTGAACTTCCTGACCATCCTGCTCGGCGACCAGCCGGCGCTCACGCCCGCGCAGACCTGCTACCAGCGCCTGCTCGCCGACGATCCGCATGAGGCGCTGCTGCAGGCCAACCGCCTGCTCACGGAGATGCCGCTCATCGACTATTACGAGCGGGTGGTGTTCGAGGGCCTGCGCTTCGCGCGCAACGACGTCCTGCGCGGCGTGCTGCCCGCCGCGCAGCTGGCGCGCATCAATCAGGCGCTGCTCGACATCGTGGAAGACCTGGATTCGGTGAGCGATGCGCGCCACGCTTCCAGCAACCAGGACGATGCGCTGCCGGAGATACCCCGGGACGGCCGCGCGGTGCTGTGCGTGCCGGGGCGTGGGGCCTTCGACGAAGTGGTGGTGGCGATCGTGTGCCAGCTGCTCGCGCGCGCGGATATTCCGTGCCTTGCGACGACCTACGACGAAGTGCGCGCCACCCGCACGGGGATGGTGGACGTGCAAACGCTGCAGTCGATGCACGCGATGCCATCGACGCAATCCCCGCAAGCGGCGCACTTGATGCAATCGACGCGGGTGGTCTGCGTGGCGTCGCTCGATGCCGCCGAGTCGCCGCCGTACCTGCGCAACCTCGTGCGACGCGTGCGCGAGCGCGCACCGGCCTTGCCGATCATCGTGGGCGTGCGGGCGGTGCGCCGCGAAGAGGGTCTGAGCATCGCCGACGATGCCGGCACGCACCTGGCCGCCACACTGCGCGATCTCGTGGAGGAATGCGGCGTGGCGCTCGCGTCCCAGCCGGAGGAACTCGCGCACAAGCCCGCGAATGCGGGAGTGTGACAGTCATGCTCACGTCACATTGGCAAGCCAAGATATGCGGCCCTATCCCCTCTGGCTGCGGCATAGCCCGGAGAAACGAAGTGCTGAGCCCTCACGAGTTTGCAACGCTGATGCTGATCCGCCACGCGCCGGAGCAGATCGACATGAACCGCCAGGAACTCGACATCTTGCTCGAACGCCAGTTGGTCGCGCTCGAACAACGTGCCGAAGGCCACCGGCTGCCGTCGCTCACGACGGCGGGCCGTTCGCTGCTCGACGCGCTCGGCCGTGCCGAGCCCACGCACTTCGAGTACGAAGAGATGGGCGGTTTCGACGCGCATTGAGCATTGAGGTTTGCCGTTGGCGGCCAGGTCAGCAAGCGCCGCTCGTTTTAGACCCTGCAACCCGGCCGCCGCCATGAGATTGCTCGCCCCCATCCCCATCCTGCGCATGTTTTCGGTGGAGAAAGCGTACGCGTTCTATATCGACTTCCTGGGTTTCAAGCTCGACTGGGAGCATCGCTTCGAACCTGACTTGCCGCTCTACGCGCAACTGCATCGCGACGCGCTGGTGCTGCACCTGAGCGAGCATCACGGCGATGGCACGCCGGGGACGGCGCTCTTTTTGCCCATCGAGGATATCGGTGCGTTTCATCAAGAACTCACCGCGAAGCACTACGGCTACGCGCGGCCCGGCGTCGAGGACATGCCATGGGGCCGCCAGATGCAGATTGCCGATCCGTTCGGAAACATGTTGAGGTTCTGCGAGCCGAGTTAGCGCGTTATTCAGGGTGATTCCTGCAATGGGACTCACTTGGTAAAAACCCTATATCGTCTATATCACCCGCCTGCCGCAAAGGGGCGCATGCGATACTTGTCGCCAATTGCCGCGCCATGGACACAATCGATGCGACGGTGGCGCGGTTCTGAACTTTCTGCTCCTTGCCTCCCACACGGCACCTCATTCAGCAAACATCGCTTGCCCTGAAATTCTGTTGCCTTTTCGAAAGGTAATGAATGACTTCTGCAAGCCGGAGAGAATCTCTTGGAGCGACTAGGCTACTTTGCCATGGTGGCGCTGTTGCGCCTCTTTTCCATTCTGCCTTACGGCCTGGTCGGGAGACTCGGCAGCGCGCTCGGCACGCTTTTATACGCACTGCCAAGCTCCCGGAAGCATATTGTTCACGTCAATCTGCGCCTGTGCTTTCCGGGTAAGTCCGACGCCGAGTACGAGGCGCTCGCGCGAGATCATTTTCGCCATGTGATTCGAAGCTATGTCGAACGCGGCGTTCAATGGTTCGGCAGCGAGAAGGCAATCCGGAAGCTGGTTCAAATCGAAAGCAAGATCGATCTGGAAGACAAGAATGCGCCGCCGACGATCTTTTTGGGTTTTCATTTCGTAAGCATTGAAGTCGGCTGCATTCTCTATTCCACGCATTCGCCTGCCGCTTCGCTTTATACGCGCATGTCGAACGAGCGCATGGGGGAATTGGCCAAGCGGCAACGCGGCAGATTCGGCGCCGAGATGATCGAACGTTCGACCAGCGCCAAGAAGATCATTGGGCTGTTGCGTTCGGGCGTCCCCGTCATGCTGGCCGCGGATATGGATCACGGCGTCCACAACTCGGTATTCGTGCCGTTTTTTGGCGTGCCCGCGTGCACGCTCACTTCGGTTTCGCGTCTTGCCCGGCTTGCCCGTGCACGCGTCGTGCCGTTCGTTACTGAAGTGCTGCCCAATTACCGTGGATATAAGCTCACCGTGTTCGAGCCGTTCGCCGACTTTCCTTCGGAGAGCGACACGCTCGATGCACGTCGAACCAACGAGTTTCTTGAAACGCAGATTCGCAAGTTTCCCGAGCAGTATTACTGGGTGCACCGCCGCTTCAAGAATCGTCCGCCAGGCATGCCGGGTGTTTATTGAGCCCGGCGTTGAGAGAAAGCGCGTAATCCCGTAACCGCTCGGGGTTACGCGCTTTCAGCATGTCTATTACTTGCCGATGCCGATCAGTTCGACTTCGAACGTGAGGTCGCTGTTCGGCGGAATCGGGCCGACGCCGCGATCGCCATAGGCGGTTGCCGCCGGGCAGGTCAACTTGGCCTTGCCGCCCACCTTCATCTTCTGCAACCCTTGCGTCCAGCACGGAATCACCCGGCCAAGCGGGAACTCGGCGGGGCCGCCGTGCTTGTCGGAGCTGTCGAATTCGGTGCCGTTGGCAAGCGTGCCGCGATAGCTCACGCGCACGACGTCGTTGGCGGTCGGTTGCGCGCCGGTGCCTTGCTTGATGTGTTCGACCACGACGCCCGAAGGCAGCTTGTCGATGGCGTTGGCGGCGAACGCCGTCGATGCGATGGTGGCGGTGGCCAGTACGGCAATGAGTGATTTCATGCGATGTCCTCGTTGAATGGCCCGCCAATTATATCGGCAGCCACACCCGAATCCGGAGCATCGCGAGCGATTGCCCAGGTCCCGCCGGGGAGCGGAGAGCCCCCGGCGGGACCGCGTGAACGATCAGATCAGAGGCCGCTGACCGTCTTGACCGTCACCCACTGGCCGTTCTTGACCTGATAAACGGTGGATGAGCCGGTCTTGAGCGAGCCGTTCGCGTTGAACTCGATTTGGCCAGTGATGCCGTCGAAGTTGATGGTCTGCAGCTTCGCGCGATAGTCGGCGGGCTTCGTCGAGTTGGCTGCCTGCATCGCCTTGATGGCGGTCCACGCCGCGTCATAACCGAACGGCGCATACGAGAGCACGTCCACGCCGAACTTCTGCTTGAAGCGCTCGGCGAACTTCGAGCCTACCGGCGTGCTGTCGAGCGGACGACCGTATTCCCACGCCATCGCGCCTTCGGACACGTCGCCCGCGAGCTTGATGAAGTCGACGTCCTTCACGCCGCCGCCGCCCACGTACTGCGCCTTGATGCCGAGCTGCGCCATCTGCTTCATGATGCCAGCGGCCTGCGGATTGAGCGCGCCCACGAAAATCAGATCGGGGTTCTTGCTCTTGATGGTCGTGAGCTGGGTCTTGAAGTCGGTCGCCTGGTTGGTCGTGTACTCGCGATCGACGATGTCGCCGCCGTGCGCCTTGACCGCCTTCACGAATTCATCGGCTTCGCCCTGGCCGAACGCCGTGCGGTCGTCGATCACCGCGATGCGCTTGGCCTTCGTCGTCGTGACCGCATAGGCGCCCGCGGTGCCAGCGTTTTGCGCGTCGCTCGAAATCACCATGAAGACGTTCTTGTAGCCACGGCCGCTGATGGTTGGGTTGGTGGCGGCCGGATCGATGACGGGCAGGTTGGCCTTTTCGTAGAGTTCGGAAGCGGGGATAGTCGTGCCCGAGTTGAAGTGGCCGACGACCACCGAAACGCCTTCGTCCACGAGCTTTTGCGCGACTTGCACGCCCACGCGCGGGTCGGCCTGATCGTCCTCGGCTACCAACTGGAACGTGACGGGCTGGCCGTTGATCTTGACGCCTTGTGCTTTCGCGTCGTCGAGCGCCATTTTGACGCCGTTCTCCAGGTCCTTGCCGTAACTGGCGTTAGGCCCGGTGAGCGGCGCGGCAAAGCCGATCTTTACGACGGTATCCGCGTGAGCAGCGAACGGTGCAACAGCGAGAAGTGCTCCAACGGCAACGGCGACAGGGGTGAGGGTCTTCGCGAAACGCATGTTGTTTCCTTTGTAGTATCGATCGAACCGCTGCGAATGGGGAACGCGTGGCGAACCGCCGAAAGCGACTATAGGAAGCCAATATCGCCCCGTCTTGAACTTTCGCGACGCATCCTATGCGCATTTCGGCATAGCAGGGCAAATCCCGGCAATTAGGGCAAATACGCCCGTTCGCGCGCGTTTCTAGCAGCCGCACCGGTCTTGCACGAGCTGGCAATTGCATTACTGCGTATTTCATTTTTATTACGTGGTGTCGCGTCGATTGGTGCAAAATGCTTGTCCCGCACAAGAATCCGCACCCTCGATGGGCGTTCGAAATGAAATATCAATCACTTGAAGACTTTTTGGGCGCCACCGCCGAGCGCAATCCTGGTCAACCGGAGTTCCTGCAAGCGGTTACGGAGGTGATGGAAAGCCTGTGGCCGTATATCTCTGAGCACCGCAAATATGCCGAGCACGGCTTGCTCGACCGCCTGGTCGAGCCGGAGCGCACGGTGATGTTTCGCGTCTCGTGGGTCGACGATCGCGGCGACGTCCAGGTCAATCGCGGGTATCGCATCCAGCACAGCTCGGCCATCGGCCCCTATAAGGGCGGCCTGCGCTTTCACCCCTCGGTCAATCTTTCGATTCTCAAGTTTCTCGCCTTCGAGCAGACCTTCAAGAACGCGCTGACGACGCTGCCCATGGGCGGCGGCAAGGGCGGCTCCGACTTCGATCCGAAGGGCAAGAGCCCCGGCGAAGTCATGCGCTTCTGCCAGGCATTCGTGAGCGAACTGTTCCGCCATGTCGGCAGCGACACCGATGTGCCGGCTGGCGATATCGGCGTGGGCGGCCGCGAAGTCGGCTTCATGGCCGGCATGATGAAGAAGCTCTCCAACCGCGCCGATTGCGTGTTCACGGGCAAGGGGCTGTCATTCGGCGGCTCGCTGATTCGCCCCGAAGCGACCGGCTACGGCACGGTGTACTTCGCCGAGGAAATGCTCAAGCAGATTGGCCGCAGCTTCGACGGCCTGCGCGTGAGCGTTTCGGGCTCGGGCAACGTGGCGCAATACGCGGTCGAAAAAGCCATGGCGCTGGGCGCGAAGGTGGTGACGGTTTCGGATTCCAGCGGCACGGTGGTCGACGAAGACGGCTTCACCACCGAAAAACTCGCCGAACTGATGGACGTGAAGAACCATCACTACGGCCGCGTGAGCGACTACGCAAAACGCACGGGACTCTCGTTCCTGCCGGGTCAGCGTCCGTGGCATGTCCCCGTCGACGTCGCGCTGCCGTGCGCCACGCAAAACGAACTGGACGCCGACGATGCGGGCATGCTGGTCAAGAACGGCGTGATTTGCGTGGCGGAAGGCGCCAATATGCCGTCGACCAACGCAGCCGCGAAATACTTCGAAAAGCACGGCATTCTGTACGCGCCGGGCAAGGCCAGCAACGCCGGCGGCGTAGCCACGTCGGGCCTGGAAATGAGCCAGAACGCCATGCGCATTTCCTGGCCGCGCGAGGAAGTCGATGCGCGCTTGCACGACATCATGCGCAGCATTCATGAGGTCTGTCTGCAGCATGGCCGTCGCGCAGATGGCTCGGTGAGCTATGTGAACGGCGCGAATGTGGCCGGCTTTGTGAAGGTCGCCGATGCCATGCTGGCGCAGGGCGTGATTTAAACCGTCGCTATCAAAAACGACTCCCCCGTGGAAGGCCGCAAGCCGTCGCTACGTCCTGCGAAATATCGCGCGACGATATCGGCGGTGCTCACGTGCTCGGCCTTCGAAAACCCCGCCTCCTGCGCGAGCGCGAGCATTTCCTCGGGGCGAAAGAAGCTGAGAAACGGCGTGCCGGCCGCGCGCGCCCGTTCATAAACGGCTTCGTGCTGCGCGCGCTCCGCGGGATCGACGAGATCGAGCGGCAGCGTGAAAGTCATGGCAAGCGTCGATCCCGGCGCGAGCTGAGCGATCTGACGCAGCGTGGCGAGATTCGCCTCGCGCGTGAGGTACATCGAGACACCCGTGGAAGCCACCACGGCGCGCGCCTTCGCATCGAATCCCGCGCGTGCCAGCAAGGTCCACCACGACTCGCCCGCCTCGAAATCCACCGGCACGAAACGCTGCCACGCCTCTTCGCGATAGCCGAGCTCGCTTAGCCGCTGCCGCTTCCATGCCTGCGTGCCGGGCTGATCCACTTCATACACATGGAGCCGCGCCGCAATCTCAGGCCGGCGCTGCGCGAAGGTGTCCAGGCCCGCGCCCAGAATCACATACTGCCCGACGCCCGCATCGGCCTGCTCGGCCACGAGATCTTCGATAAAGCGCGCACGCCCGACGATGGACGCGCGATAGCCGCGCGTGCCCAGCGGATGCATGTCGGGGCGATCGCGCCAGTTCGCGTCCGGCGAGGCGAGCTGCATGCCGACTGCGTCGTCGAGCACGTGCGGCTCGGCATCGACTTCCAGGTGCAGCGCGCGCCAGAGCGCGACGCGGATAGCGCTGGAATCGGGGGTGGCTGTCTTCGGGTCTTGCATATGCATTTTCCTGTTCGATAGGGCGCTGATGCTGGACCGGCATCAAGCCGAACCGCGCACGCCATAAATTTCCCCGCTCACCTCGCGCAACACATCGATCATGATCTGCGCTGCAGGCGAGAGCAGGCGGTCGGCGCGCGTGATGATGCCGAAGTCGTCCATCTGGCAATCCATTTGCAGCGGCAGCACCGCGACCATGCCGTGCACCGCGTAGTAGCGCGCCACGTCCTCGGTGAGCACGGCAATCATGTCGCTTTGCTCCAGCACACGCGTGATGAAAAGCAGCGCGGGCGTTTCCACCACGTTCGAGGGCGGCGCGAGGCTCGCGCGCTGGAACATCAGTTCGAAGCGATGGCGCAGCACGCTGCCCACGGGCGGCACGACCCAGGTGGCGCGCGCCACATCGGCGAGCGCGAGCGGCGCTCCGGCTCGCACTTCATCCGGCGTTCCCTCACGCAACGGCGAAGAGGCCGCTTCCAGCAACGGATGCCCGGGCCGTACCACAGCGCATACCGGTTCGCCCGTGAGCGGTTCGTAGCGTAGCTGAAGCTTGTCGTGTTCGGCGGAAAGCCGCCCGAGCACGACGTCGAGTTTTTCTTGCGCGAGATGTTCGAGCAGCGCGTTGCTCGCGTCGATTTCCACCGAGACGCGCATATTCGCATGCGCGCGCTTGACGGCCGCCACCGCGGCGGGCAGCACGCGCACGCCTGGCGAGGTGATCGCGCCCACGGCCACGTGGCCGAGCCGCCCCGCCTTGAGCGCCGAGAGTTCCTCCTGGGCCTGGTCGAGGCTGCCGAGCACGGCGCGCGCGTGGCGGATCAGCGCGTCGCCGTAGAGCGTGGGCCGCATGCCGCGCGGCAGGCGCTCGAACAGCACCGCGCCCAACATCTCCTCCAGCTCGCGTAGCAGCTTCGACGCTGCCGGCTGCGTCATGTTTAGCGCCGCCGCCGCGCGATGAATATTGCCTTCTTCCGCGAGCGCGACGACCAGCAGCAACTGACGCGTCTTGAGCCGCGTGCGCACATACCAGGGGCTCGAATCGAGCATGTTTCGCCTGTCGTCCCAAATAGTTTTCAGTGTTTATACCAATGCCGAAATCGATATCGAAAGCATCCGATATTTCATTAGAAGGTTATCAGAGTTCTTTCTAGACTAAGTCGACTGCTTATTCACTCGGACCCGGACGATGTCGGCAACAACACCCAAACTGCGCTCGCAACAGTGGTTCGGCACCACTGACAAAAATGGCTTCATGTACCGGAGCTGGATGAAGAATCAGGGCATTCCCGATCACGAATTCGATGGCCGTCCGATCATCGGCATTTGCAATACGTGGTCCGAGCTTACGCCCTGTAACGCACACTTTCGCAAGCTCGCCGAGCACGTGAAGCGCGGCATTTACGAGGCGGGCGGCTTCCCGGTGGAGTTCCCGGTATTTTCAAACGGCGAATCGAATCTGCGCCCCTCGGCGATGCTCACGCGCAATCTCGCGTCGATGGATGTTGAAGAAGCCATTCGCGGCAATCCCATCGATGCGGTCGTGCTGCTGTGCGGCTGCGACAAGACCACGCCCGCGCTGCTGATGGGCGCGGCAAGCTGCGATGTGCCCGCGATCGTCGTGACCGGCGGGCCGATGCTCAACGGCAAGCTCGAAGGCAAGGACATCGGCTCGGGCACGGCAGTGTGGCGTCTGCACGAATCGCTGAAGGCGGGCGAAATCGATCTGCATCATTTCCTTTCGGCCGAGGCGGGCATGTCGCGCTCGGCCGGCACCTGCAACACCATGGGCACGGCCTCCACGATGGCCTGCATGGCGGAGGCGCTGGGCGTTTCGCTGCCGCACAACGCAGCCATTCCGGCCGTGGACGCGCGCCGCTACGTGCTCGCCCACATGTCGGGCATACGCATCGTGCAGATGGCGCTGGAGGATCTCAGGCTCTCGAAGGTGCTCACGCGCGAGGCGTTCGAGAACGCGATTCGCACCAACGCGGCGATAGGCGGCTCGACCAACGCCGTGATCCACCTGAAGGCGATTGCGGGACGCATTGGCGTGCCGCTCGAACTCGAGGACTGGATGCGCATTGGCCGCAATACGCCCACGATCGTCGATCTGCAGCCGTCGGGACGCTTCCTGATGGAGGAGTTCTATTACGCGGGCGGCTTGCCGGCGGTGCTGCGGCGGCTCGGCGAAGCGAATCTGCTGCCGCATCCGGGCGCGCTCACGGTCAACGGCAAATCGCTGTGGGACAACGTGCGCGAGGCGCCCAACTTCAACGACGAGGTGATCCGCCCGCTCGGCAATCCGTTGATCGACGACGGCGGCATCTGCATCCTGCGCGGCAATCTCGCGCCGCGCGGCGCGGTGCTCAAGCCCTCGGCGGCCACGCCCGAATTGCTCAAGCATCGCGGCCGCGCAGTGGTGTTCGAGAACTTCGATCACTACAAGGCCACGATCGCCGACGAATCGCTCGACGTCGACAAAGACTCGGTGCTCGTGATGAAGAACTGCGGGCCGCGCGGTTATCCCGGCATGGCCGAGGTCGGCAACATGGGGCTGCCGCCCAAACTGTTGCGCGAGGGCGTGAAGGACATGGTGCGCATCTCGGACGCGCGCATGAGCGGCACCGCTTACGGCACGGTGGTGCTGCACGTCGCGCCCGAGGCGGCGGCGGGCGGGCCGCTGGCGGCGGTGCGCAACGGCGACTGGATCGAGCTCGATTGCGAGGCGGGCCGCCTGCATCTGGACATCAGCGACGAAGAGCTGAAACGCCGCTTGGGTGACGTCGATCAGGCGGCGGCGCCCGGCGTGGCGGAGCAACTGGGCCGGGGCGGCTACGCGCGGCTTTATGTCGATCACGTGTTGCAATCGGACGAAGGCTGCGACCTCGACTTTCTCGTGGGCCAGCGCGGCGCTGCCGTGCCGCGCCATTCGCATTGATTGCCTGGCAAGACTGACGATATGAACACAAGCCCGAACACGAAAACCCCGCCGCGTTATCGCGGCATTTTTCCGGTGGTGCCCACCACCTTCACCGAGACCGGCGAGCTGGATCTGGACAGCCAGAAGCGCGCGGTCGACTTTATGATCGACGCGGGCTCGGATGGCCTGTGCATCCTCGCGAACTTCTCCGAGCAGTTCTCGCTCTCCGACGACGAACGCGAAACCATCACGCGCACCGTGCTCGACCACGTGGCGGGCCGCGTGCCGGTGATCGTCACGACCACGCAATACGGCAGCAACGTGTGCGCGGCGCGCAGCCGGCACGCGCAGGAGCACGGCGCGGCGATGGTCATGGTGATGCCGCCGTATCACGGCGCGACTTTTCGCGTGCCTGAGCAGCAGATTTACGAGTTCTACGCGCGCGTGTCGGACGCCATCGACATCCCCATCATGATCCAGGACGCGCCCGCGAGCGGCACCGTGCTTTCCGCGGCGTTTCTCGCACGCATGGCGTGCGAGATTGAGCAGGTCGCGTACTTCAAGATCGAAACGCCGGGCGCGGCGAACAAGCTGCGCGAGCTGATCCGCCTCGCAGGCGACGCCGCCGAAGGCCCATGGGACGGCGAAGAAGCCATCACGCTGCTGGCGGACCTCAATGCTGGCGCAACGGGCTCGATGACCGGCGGCGGCTTCCCCGATGGCATCCGCCCGATCATCGAGGCGCATCGCGCTGGCCGTCTCGATGAAGCCTTCTCGCTCTACCAGAAGTGGCTGCCGCTCATCAATCACGAGAACCGCCAGGCGGGCTTGCTCGCCTGCAAGGCGCTCATGAAGGAGGGCGGCGTGATCGCATGCGAGTTGCCGCGTCACCCACTGCCCGCGATGCACCCGGAAACGCGCGCCGAATTGATCGCCATTGCGCGCCGGCTCGATCCACTCGTGCTGCGCTGGGGGAAATAGTTGCTTCGGCATGCAGATCAACTGGATGGGTCGTTTCGATAAAAGGGCCTTTATGAACGCGTCGTATACGTTGGCCATCGCGGGCGTGGGCAAGATCGCGCGCGATCAGCATTTGCCCGCCATCGCGGGCAACCCCGGCTTCGAGCTCGTGGCAATCGCGAGCCGCAACGCGCAGGTCGAAAACGTCCGCAATTACACCGATATCGGCGCGCTGCTGGCCGCCGAATCCGGGCTCGACGCTGTCTCGCTCTGCGCGCCGCCGCAGGTGCGCTACGCGCAGGCGCGCGCGGCGCTCGAAGCGGGCAAGCACGTGATGCTCGAAAAGCCGCCCGGCGCGAGCGTGAGCGAAGTGGAGGCGCTGCGCGAACTCGCGCGCCAGCATAACCGCACGCTGTTCGCCACATGGCATTCGCGTTACGCGAGCGCTGTCGAACCGGCGCGCGCGTGGCTCATGAAGCGGACGATCCGCGCCGTGCACGTGCGCTGGAAAGAAGACGTGCGGCGCTGGCACCCTGGCCAGCAATGGATCTGGGAACCGGGTGGTCTCGGTGTGTTCGATCCGGGCATCAACGCGCTTTCCATCGTCACGCGCATCCTGCCGCGCGAGGTGCTGCTGCGCGGCGCGACGCTCCACGTGCCGAGCGATTGCGCCACGCCCATCGCCGCCGAACTCGACTGTATCGACACCGATGACGTGCCAGTGCGCGCCGAATTCGACTGGCGGCATGGCCCCGTCGAGCAATGGGAAATCGATGTGGAAACCACGGACGGCCTGCTCTCCATCGCCGAAGGCGGCAAGCGCCTGGTTATCGCGGGCGAGCCGGTCGAACTGGAGGCGGAGCGCGAGTACGCGGCGCTTTACGAGCGCTTTCACTGGCTTATTGCGCACGGCGCCGAAGACGTGGATGTGCGACCGCTGCGGCTCGTGGCGGACGCGTTCCTGCTCGGCCGTCACGTCGAAGTGAAAGCGTTCGGGCATTGAACGCGAACGGTTCTTCACTACTGTTGCAACAACTAAACCAGAGACATACCCGAGGAGACAACAGCATGACCAGCAAGATCCGCCGCTTCACCCTGCGCGCCGTATTCGCGGCCATGTGCATCGCGCCGCTCGGCATGAACGTGGCCGCGCACGCCGACGCGCCCACCAAGATCGGTTTTCTCGTGAAGATGCCCGAGCAGGCATGGTTCATCAACGAGCAGAAGGCCGCGACGGCGCTCGGCCAGAAGGAGCAATTCTCGGTCGTCAATATCGGCACGCCCGATGGCGAGAAGGTGCTGGCCGCGATCGACAACCTTGGCGCGCAGGGGGCGCAAGGCTTCGTGATCTGCGCGCCCGATGTGCGTCTTGGACCGGCTATTCAGGCGCGCGCGAAACGCTACAACATGAAGTTCGTGACGGTGGACGACCAGTTGGTCGACTCGTCGGGCAAGCCGCTCGCGAACGTGCCGCACCTGGGCATGTCGGCGTTCAAGATCGGCAATCAGGTGGGCCAGGCGCTCTCCGACGAGATGAAGCGGCGCGGCTGGAAGCCCGAGGAAGTGGGCGCGCTGCGCATCACCGACTACGAACTGCCCACCGCGAAGCTACGTACCGATGGCGCGACGCAGACGCTGCTCGCCAACGGCTTCAAGAAGGAAAACATCTTCGACGCGCCGCAGAAAACCACCGATGACGAAGGCGGCTTCAACGCGGCTTCGCCCGTGCTCGCGCAGCATCCGAACATCAAGAAGTGGGTGGTTTTTGCGCTCAATGAAGAGACGGTGCTGGGCGCGGTGCGTGCGACCGAGCAACTGCATCTGCCTTCCGCGGACGTGATCGGCGTGGGCATCAACGGCGCGGGCGAAGCGTTCGCCGAGTTCCAGAAGAAGCAGCCGACGGGCTTCTACGGGACCATTGCCGTGAGCTCGACGAACCATGGCAAGGACAGCGCGCAGAACCTCGTCGACTGGATCCGCAACGGCAAGCAGCCGCCCGCCGATACGCAGACCACCGGCAAGCTGATGACGCGCGATAACTGGCAGGCCGTGCGTACCGATCTGGGCATTTAACGCACGCGCACGCGCAAGAGTAAGAGCAAGGGCAGGCATGCAATGACTGAAACCATGATTCAGGCGGTTCAACAGGGGCAGCAGGGGCAGCAGGGGAAGCAGGGGCAGCAGGCGCAGCACGAGCCGCGCGCGTATCTGGAACTCGACGGCATCACCGTGAGCTTCCCGGGCGTGCGCGCGCTCGACCGCGTTTCGCTGGCCGTGCGCGCGGGCGAAGTGCACGGCTTGATGGGCGAGAACGGCGCGGGCAAGTCCACGCTGCTCAAGGTGCTCTCGGGCGTGAACCAGCCGCAGGAAGGCACGCTGAAACTGGGCGGCGTTGAGCAGCGCTTCGCGACCACGCGCGCCGCGCTCGACGCGGGCATCGCCATCATCTATCAGGAACTGCATCTCGTGCCCGAGCTCACCGTGGCCGACAACCTGATGCTCGGGCAATTGCCCAACCGCCTCGGCGTGCTCGACGAGCGCACGCTCGTGCAGCGCGCGATGGCGGAATTGCAGCGCCTCGGCGAGCGCATCGATCCGCGCACGCCGGTGAAGCACCTCTCCATCGGCCAGCGGCAGATGATCGAAATCGGAAAGGCGCTCATGCGCGACGCGCGTGTGATCGCCTTCGACGAGCCCACGAGTTCGCTCTCGGCGCGCGAGACCGAGAACCTCTTTCGCATCATCAACGCGCTGCGCGCGGATGGCCGCGCGATCGTCTACGTCACGCACCGCATGGACGAAGTGGACGCGCTATGCGACCGCGTGACGGTGTTCCGCGACGGCAGGCGTATCGAGACCTTCGAGTCGGTGGCCGACCTCGACCGCAACCGGCTGATTGCCGCGATGGTGGGCCGCTCGATTGCGGACGTCTATGGCTATCGCGCGCGCCCAGCCGGCGAGGTGCTGCTTGAAGCGAAGGCGCTGATGGGGCCGGGGCTGGCCGAGCCCGTGTCGTTCACGGCGCGGCGTGGCGAGATCGTCGGCTTCTTCGGGCTCGTTGGCGCGGGCCGCTCTGAACTCATGAAGCTGCTCTACGGCGCCACGCGCGCGAGCGCGGGCCACGTCGAACTGGACGGCCAGCGCGTGAATTTCGCGAGCCCGCGCGACGCAGTGCGCGCAGGCATTGCGCTATGCCCTGAGGACCGCAAGCAGGAAGGCATCGTTGCGATCGCTTCGGTGGCCGATAACCTCAACATCAGCGCGCGGCGTCATTTCAGCCCCGCGCGCTTCCTGCTCGACGCGAAGCGCGAGCGCGCGCTCGCGCAGGACTACATCCAGAAACTCGCGATCAAGACCCGCAACGGCGACACCGCCATCGGCACGCTCTCGGGCGGCAACCAGCAGAAGGTGATTCTGTCGCGCTGGCTTGCCGAGCGCATCGAAGTGTTCCTGATGGACGAACCCACGCGCGGCATCGACGTGGGCGCGCGCGCCGAGATCTACAACCTGCTCTACGAACTCGCCGAAGCGGGGCGCGCGGTCATCATGGTGTCGAGCGACTTGGCCGAGGTGATCGGCGTGGCCGACCGCATTGTGGTGATGCGCGAAGGACGCATCGTGGGCAGCGTGCCGAAGGCCGGGGCCACGCCCGACGAACTGATCAAGATGGCGCTGCCGCGCTGAAACCCCCACGAAAGTGAACCCAAGATGAGTCAAGCCATGCAGCCACAGGGCACGCCAACCGTCAACGAAGCCGCCGCGCCCATCACGCCTTCGCGTGCGCGCGCGTGGGACATGATCAACAAGTCGGGCATCGTGGTGGTGTTCGTGGTGCTGTTTGCGGTGCTATCCGCCACGGTGCCCGACTTCCTCACGACCCGCAATATTCAGGGCCTGCTGCTTTCCGTAACGCTGATCGGCTCGATTGCCGTCACCATGATGTTCGTGCTCGCATTGGGCGAGGTCGATCTGTCCGTCGCGTCGATCGTGGCGTTCTCGGGCGTGGTGGCCTCCACGGTCATCACGCAATCGCATAGCGTGGTGCTGGGCATCGCGGCGGGCGTGCTCGCGGGCGGCGCCGTGGGCCTCGTGAACGGCGTGCTGATCGCGCGCTTCAAGGTCAATTCGCTAATCGCCACGCTCGCGATGATGGAAGCCGTGCGCGGTCTCGCCTTCCTCACCTCGAACGGCGATGCCGTGATGATCTCCGAAGAGCGCTTCTTCGATCTTGGCGGCGGCGCGTTCCTCGGCATTTCGTATCCGATCTGGAGCAACATCATCGGCTTCGCGGTGTTCGGCTTTCTGCTGAAGAAAACCGTGTTCGGCAAGAACGTGCTCGCGGTGGGCGGCAACGGCGAAGCGGCGCGGCTCGCGGGTCTGCCGGTCACGCGTATCAAGATCACGGTGTTCGTGCTGCAAGGGCTCGTCACGGGATTCGCGGGCGTGATGCTGGCGTCGCGCATGAGTCTCGGCGACCCGAAGACTTCGGTGGGGCTGGAGCTGGGCGTGATCTCGGCGTGCGTGCTGGGCGGCGTCTCGCTCACGGGCGGCGTGGCGACGATCTCGGGCGTGCTGGTGGGCGTGCTCATCATGGGCGCCGTGCAAGACGCCATGAGTCTCATGAACGTGCCCACCTTCTATCAGTACCTGATTCGTGGCGGCATTCTGCTGCTGGCCGTGCTGTTCGACCAGTTCCGGCGCAGCAAGCGGGCGGTGTGAACCCGCGGCGCGCGGGCGGTGCTTGCCGTGCGGCCGGATTTGCGATGCGGTTGCTAGGTTTCCAGCGCCGCGCCGCCCAGAATGGTATTGGCGTCCGCGCGCGCATTGTCGAGCTGCACCACGCTCGCCTGCCGTGCGGCCAATGCATCGCGGTTCTCGATTGCCGTGAGTATCGCCTTGTGGCGCGGCAGCGAAAGCGCGTGCGTGTTCGGATGGCGGCTCGTGAGCTTGATCGACTCGGTAAGCGCGAGCGAAAGCATGTTGCCGATATACGCGAGCATGTCGTTGTGCGTGGCCGCCATGACCGCGCGGTGAAACTCCAGATCGGGCTCGAGCAGGTCGGCCGCCGTTTTGGCCTGCTCCATGCGCGCATAGGCAGCGGTAATGCGCGCGAGGTCCTGGTCGCTGGCGGAAATGGCGGCGAGCGCGGCGGCCGCGGGCTCGATGATCTGCCGCACCACCATCAGCGAACGGAAGAACTCGCCTTCGGGAATGCTGTTGACGGTCCAGTACAGCACGTCGGGGTCGAGCATGTGCCACTCTTCGCGCTTGCGCACCACGCTGCCCACGCGCGGCTTGGACACCACCAGACCCTTGGCCACCAACACGCGCGTGGCTTCGCGCAGCACGGGACGGCTCACGCCATAGGTCTCGCACAGGGTGGGCTCGGCGGGCAGGCGCTGGCCGGGCGCGAGCTTGCCGCTCACGATCTGCATGCCGAGCTCCTGCACGATGCGCCCGTGCATGCTCTTGCGTTTGTCTAGATTGCGGTAATCCATGTCTGTCCTGCCGGGGCGTTCCGAATGTTCGATGTTCGGTCCGGGCGGCCCGTTCGGACACTCCCTGTTTTAAATGTCCGGTGTGCTCGGTCGCTCAGTGGGGTTCAGTGTGCCGAGCCAGCGCGCATGGCCCGATATTCCCTCCGCACGATCTCCATGAGCTCCGTCACCGACGTGAGCGCACTTTGCTGTTCGTAGGTCACGCGGCCCCGCTGCATCAGCATGATGCGATCCGCGATATCGAGCGTCTGCGCGTAATTGTGCATGATCATGATAATGGATAGGCCGCCTTTTTCCTTCAATCGCATGATGAGGTCGATGATGAGCCCGGCCTCGCGTGCGCCCATGGCCGCGAGCGGCTCGTCGAGCAGCAGGATCTTCGCGTTCGAATGCACGGCGCGCGCCACGGCAATAGCCTGGCGCTGGCCGCCTGAAAGCCGTTCGACAGGAACATCCACGGAAGGCACGTGCACACCGATGTCGTCGAGGCAACGCGCTGCGCGTTCGCGCATCTGCTTGTGGTCGAGCAGACGCAGTGGCCCGGGCCGCACGATCTCGCGGTTCAGGAACATGTTGTGGTAAATGCTCAGCGAATTCGCGAGCGCGAGGTCCTGATACACACATTCGATGCCGAGCGCGCGCGCGTGATCGACCGAGCGCAGCAGCGTCTCTTGGCCGTCGATGTGCAGTGTTCCATCGGTTGGCTGATGAAAGCCCGTGAGTATTTTCACGAGCGTGGACTTGCCCGCGCCGTTGTCGCCGAGAATGCCCAGGATTTCGCCCTTGCCGAGCGTGAACGAGACGCCGTCGAGCGCCGTGACCGCGCCAAAGCGCTTCACGAGACGCTCGCCGCGCAGCGCGAGCGGCGTGGCTTGCGATTCGTCCATCAGCGGTCTCCCTTGCGGCGAATGCGTCCGGCGTGGATACGTCCTATGTGGATGTTGAAAACCATGGCGGCCAGAATCGCAGCGCCCAGGATGATATTGAACGTGAACGCGTTGATGCCGATGAGCGTGAAGCCATCGTTGAGAATGCCGAGCACCGCCGCGCCAATGAGCCCGCCCACGATGGTGCCCGAGCCGCCTGTGAGCGGCGTGCCGCCGATCACGGCGGCGGCCACGGCGAGGAACATGATCTGGTTGCCGCCCGCTTGCGGATCGATGGAGGTGATGCGAAACGCTTCGAGCATGCCGGTAAAGCCCGCGAGCACCGCGGCCAGAATGAAATTGCCGAGCCGCAGCCGGTTCACGTGAATGCCGGCCTCGCTCGCGCCCAGCGGGTTCGCGCCCGCCGCCTGCGTATGCAGGCCCCAGCGCGTGTGCCGCAGCAGCACATGCATGGCGAACGCGATCGCCAAGGTCCAGATAATTTCGCTGTAGCCCCACGCGCCCATGAAGGCGGAAAACGCAGGCGAGCCCGGCGTGGCGGCAGGCGTGCCGCGCGAGACCGTGAGCGTGACGCCGTTGATGAGAAAGAGCGTGCCGAGCGTGGTGACGAACGAGGGCAGGCGCAGCCACACGGTCACCGCGCCGTTCACGAAGCCGATCAGCGCGGCAGCCACGAGCCCCCCGATCACGGCCAGCCACATGGGCGCGCCCGCGTCGCTCGCGAACACCATCATGAATGGCGCGAACGCGAACACCATGCCCGCCGAAAGATCGATGTCGCCGCCGATCATCAGCATGATTTCGCCGAACGCGATGATCGCCACCGGCGCGATGAATTGCGAGAGATTGACGAGACTGGCGTTGGTGAGCAGGAAATCGTGGTTCGCGAATTCGAAATACGCAGCCAGCAGCACGGCCACGAGCAGGATGCGTAGCTCGGGCGCCCATCGCGATGCGAATGAAACGCCCGCGCGCCGCGGCGCGCGAGCAGCTTCGGTATGGCCGGATTCGTTCACTGTACCCATCACGACTTGATTGCGCCGTTCATCGGCACGATTTGCGGTTTCGCGGTCTTGCCTTCATAGCGCGTCGACGTGTTGAGGTACGGCTCGACGGTCGACTTCGTCACGAATTTCAGGCCCGTGTTGATGTCGGCCGGTCCGACCAGCCCGCCCGAGGCGAGGAACACGAACGACTCCATCACCGTATAAAAGCCCTGTACGTAGGGCTGCTGATCGATGGTGAAGTCGAGAAAGCCTTCGTGGATGAGCTGGATCGTGGTGGGCAGCAGGTCGAAGCCGCCGCCGTGCACGCCTTTTGCGCCGAGGTTCGAGTCCTTCATCACCTGCGCCACGCCTTGCGTGCTGCCCGCATCCACGGCGAACATGCCCTTCAGGTCCTGGTGGCCCAGATAGAACGACTTGATCTTCGAAAGCTCTTCGTTGACGGTCGCGCCCGTGGCCACGGTTTGAATGTCGATCTTCTTGCCGGACTTCTTGATGGCGTCGCTCGCGCCATCGAGACGCGGCTGGATATTGAGCTGCCCCGGCGTCGCAATGAAGAGCGCGACCATGCCGCTGTCGATCAGGCTCACAATGCGCTCGCCCATCTGGTAGCCGGAGAGATACAGGTCCTGGCCGATATAGGCGAGGCGCGGGTTGTGCTTGCCGCGCGGTGCATCGGCGTTATAGGCGAACACCGGAATGCCGGCGTCGAGCGCAGCTTGGATGGGCTTGTCGAAGGCGCTCGGGTCGACAATGGGCACCGCAATGGCGTCGGCCTTCGCTGCGATCGCCGAGTTCACGGCGCGCACCATTTCACCCGCGTCGGACGTGGCTGAGCCGGTCCACTGATAGTCCATGCCAAGCAACGCACAGGCATCCTGAATGCCGTATTGCGTGGGCACGAAGAACGGGTTCGTAGTCACATGATTGACGAACACGATCTTCCACTTCTTGTGCGAGGGAAACGCGGCTTCCGCCGCTTGCGCCTGCGAAATCAGCCCGCCCGCGCCGCCGCCGAGCGCACTCATGAACGAGAGCGCGGCGCCTAGCCCCGCACCCTGCATCAGCCCCCGCCGCGCGGCGCTGAAACCGTTGCTGCCCTGTTCCTGGTCGTCATCCTGCTGCTGTGCCATGTCTTCCTCCGGCTCTCTTCTTCGTGGGTCGATGTGGTCGACGTTGAGTCGATCGCGTGCAGATGCGCAACAGCACCGCTAACCAGGCGCTTGCAGTGAGGCTAGTGAAGCCGCTGGCGGCGCTTCATGCCTCGCGTGGCGGCGGCGCGGCAACGAGTTTCGTTTGGTCGAGCGGCGCGGCGGGCTGCATGCGGACCCGCGATGCGCGCGCGGAGCCCTTGCCGCCACCGGTGGATTTGCGGCGCGCCGCATGGCGCTCGGTGGCGCGCTGCAACAGGCAGAACGCGCAGAGCAGGGCGCCGATCACGATGCGCGTCCACCACGAACTGAGCGTGCCGTCGAAGGTGATGAGCGTCTGGATCGTGCCGAGAATGCCCACCCCGAACACCGAGCCGATCACATAGCCCACGCCGCCCGTGAGCAGCGTGCCGCCGATCACCGTCGCGGCGATGGCGTCGAGTTCCATGCCCTGCGCCTGGAGGCCGTAGCCCGAGAGCACATAAAGCGTGAACACCACGCCGCCGAGCGCGGAGCAAAAACCCGAGAGCGCATAGACGGCGATCTTGGTGCGCGCGACGGGCAAGCCCATGAGCAGCGCGGAACGCTCGTTCCCGCCAATGGCGTAGACGTTACGGCCAAAGCGCGTGAAATGCGCGATCACGATGCCCGCCGCGAGCATGGCGAGCGCGGTGAGCGAACCGGTGGTGAGCGAACCGCTGCCCACGGGAATGCTGAATTCGGAGAGCGCGTGAAAGCCGCGGTCGTTAATCTGGATGGACTCAGTGGTGATGAGAAAGCAAGTGCCGCGCGCGAGGAACATGCCGGCGAGCGTAATGATGAAGGGCTGAAGCCGGAAGAAGTGAATCAGTGCGCCCATCGCCGCGCCATACAGCGCACCGAGCAGCAGCACGAGCGGCACGACCACGACCACTGGCCAGTGCAGCTTTTCGGTGCCCACGGCGCACAGGATTGTGGTGAGCGCGACCACGGCGCCCACAGAAAGATCGATGCCGCCCGAGATGATCACGAATGTCATGCCGATAGCCACGATCAGCAGGAACGCGTTGTCGACGAGGAGTCCGAACAAAACCTGAAGCGAGAAGAAGCCGGTGTACATCACGGAGCCGAAGCCGAACAGCGCCATGAACAGCAGCACAGTGACGACGATGGGCAGCACGCGCGGATCGACGAAGCGCGAGACGCTGCGGCGCAATGCGGTGAGCGTGCCCGAAGCGGCGTGGTCGTGAGCTTGCGATGGGCGGTTCATGCTCGGATTCCCCGAAGTCTTTATTCTCAGGCTCGTGCGCGCCGCGCGAGCGCGATGCGCCGGATTTGCCGGGCGGCGAAGGCGCGCGCGGCGGGCGACTGGATCACGCACACGCCCAGCACGACTACCGCCTTGACCACGAGCGTGGCCTCGGGCGGCACGCCGATCGAATAGGTGGTGTAGGTGAGCGTCTGGATGATGAGCGCGCCCAGCACCGTGCCGGCGAGGCTAAAGCGCCCGCCCGAGAGCGAGGTGCCGCCGAGCGTCACGGCGAGAATCGCGTCGAGTTCGAGCAGCAGGCCCGCGTTGTTGCCGTCGGCGCTGCGCACGTTCGAGCTGATGAGAATGCCGGCGATGGCCGCCGTCACGCCGCAGAACGCATAGGTGCCGAACACCACGGCTTGCGAAGACAGACCCGCGAGCCGCGCCGCCACCGGATTCACGCCAATCGAGCGAATGAAGAGCCCGAGCGCCGTGCGATTCACAATCAGCACCGTGAGCACCGTCACGGCAATGGCGATCCACACGGCGCAAGGCACCAGCGCGAAATAGCCGCCGCCCGCGTACAAATAACCTTGCGCGCCGATGGGGATGATCTGGCCGCCGGTGAGCAGCTGCGCGACGCCGCGTCCGGCCACCATGAGGATCAGAGTGGCGATGATCGGCTGCATGCCGACGAAGGCCACGAGCAAGCCGTTCCACATGCCCGCGAGCAGGCCCACGGCAAGCGCCGCGCCGAACGCGGCGCCCACGCGCGCGGGGTCGTCGGCGAGCACGGTGGCGGCGGCCGCGCCCGCGATCGCCACCACGGCGCCCACCGAAATGTCGATGCCGCGCGTGGCGATCACGAGCGTCATGCCAAGCGACACCACGACGAGCGGTGCGGCGCGCATGAGGATGTCGACGGGCGCGCCGAACAGATGGCCGCCCAGCAGCGTGATGGAGAGAAAGTTCGCGCGATGCGCGACGTCCACGGCGAACAGCGCCACGAGCGTGAGCGCGGGCCACACGAGCGGATGCTTGAGCACCAGCGCGAGCCACGCGGGCATGCCCGAGGTCGAGCCCGAAGTCGAGCCCGAAGTCGAACCTGGAGTCTGGCGCGCATTCACTTGCGATCTCCGGCAATGAGGCCATAGACCTCGTGCTCCGAGCGCACCGCGCCCGAAAGCTCGGCTACCTTGCGCCGGTCGCGTAGCACGGCAATGCGGTCGCTCACGCGCACCACCTCGCTGATTTCCGAGGAGATGAAAAGAATGCCGAGCCCTTTCGCGCAGAGCGCACGCACGCGGTCCATGATCTCGAACTTGGCGGCCACGTCGATGCCGCGCGTGGGTTCGTCGAGGATTAGAAGGCGCGGCTCGGTTGCGAGCCAGCGCGCGAGCAGCACCTTCTGCTGATTGCCGCCCGAAAGCAGGCCGATGGGCTGCTCGGCGTCGCGCGCCTTGATGCCTAACTGCTCGATATACGCATTGGCCAGTTCGCGCTGGCGCGCGCGAGAGATCATGCGCCACCAGCCGCGCCGCGCCTGCAGTGCGAGCACGATGTTCTCGCGGATCGACAGCTCCGCAACGATGCCTTCCTTCTTGCGGTCTTCGGGGCAATACGCCATGCCGTGACGGACCGCGTCGCGCGGCGAGGCGAGCTTTACGGACTTGCCATTGATGCGCACGGCGCCCGCGTCGGCCCGGTCGGCGCCGAACAGTAGGCGCGCCGTTTCCGTGCGCCCCGAACCCAGCAGGCCGGCAAGGCCGAGAATCTGGCCAGGCCGCACTTCGAGATCGAGCGCGTTGAGCACGCCCCGGCGCGCGATGCCTTGCGCGGCGAGCCAGGGCGCATGGGCTTGCACGTCGGCCTGTACGTCGGCCTGTACCTCGCTTTCGGGCGAGTGCGTCTGCTGCGCGCCGTGCGCGAGCCGTTCATCGGCGTGGCTCACGCCCACCATCTTGGCCACCAGCGTCTGCACCGGCAGTTCAGCGGCGAGATATTCGCCCTCGCGCTCGCCATTGCGCATCACGGTGATGCGGTCGGAAATCGCATAAGTCTGCTCGAGAAAATGTGTGACGAACAAAATGGCGATGCCCGATGCCTTCAACTTGCGCAGCACGTCGAACAGACGCGCGACCTCGCCTTCGTCGAGACTCGAGGTGGGCTCGTCCAGAATGAGGATGCGTGCATCGACCGACACGGCGCGCGCGATTGCCACCATCTGCTGCATGGCGATGGGGTAGGTGTCGAGCGACTGCGTGACGTCGAGCGAGAGATTGAGCGCGGCCAGCACCTCGGCGGCGCGCCGGTGGATCGTCTTCCAGTCGATCAGGCCGCGCCTGCGCGGCTGGCGGCCCGCGAAAATATTCTCCGCCACCGAGAGGTTGGGGCAGAGATTGACTTCCTGGTAGAGCGTCTGAATGCCCGCGGCCTCGGCTTCCTGAGGCGTCGAGAAGCGCACCGGCTGGCCGGCGAGTCGGATCTCGCCGGCCTCGGGCTCGTGCACGCCCGTGAGCACATTGATGAGCGTGGACTTGCCCGCGCCGTTCTGGCCCATCAGCGTATGGACCTCGCCGGGAAAGAGGCGGAAGTCGACGCCGTCGAGCGCGCGCACGCCGGGGAACGTGCGCGTCAGGCCGACGGTTTCCAGCAGCGGCGTGGGACTCATGCGTGCCTGCGGCTAACTTGCGATTACCGGTGTTAGTACTTGCGCGACGGCAGGACCTGCGCCGCCACGCTTTCCGGGAACACCGTCTCGTTCGTGACGATGCGCTTGGGCAGTTGCTTGCCGGCCACCACGTCCTTCACGGCGCTCATGAGTTGAGGCCCGAGCAGCGGGCTGCATTCCACGTCCACGTTCATCTTGCCGGCGATCATTGCCTCGAAGCCGCCCTTGGTGGCGTCGAACGACACCACGCTCACGTCCTTGCCCGGCTTCATGCCCGCCTCTTCCATGGCCTGGATCGCGCCGAGCGCCATGTCGTCGTTATGCGCGTACACCACGTTGATCTTGTTGCCATACGTCTTGGCGAAAGCTTCCATCACCTGCTTGCCGCCCGCGAGCGTGAAGTCGCCGCTTTGCGACGCAATGATCTTGAACTTCGGATCGTTCTTGATCACCTCGATGAGACCCGCGTGACGATCGTTCGCGGGCGCGGAGCCCACCGTGCCCTGCAATTCGACGATATTGATGGGGCCGGGATTGTTCTTGTAGTGGTCTTCGAGCCACTTGCCCGCGCGGCGGCCTTCTTCCATGAAGTCCGAGCCGATCATCGTCACATAGAGCGACTGGTCTTTCACGTCGATATTGCGGTCGGTGAGAATCACCGGAATCTTCGCGCGCTTCGCTTCCTGGAGCACCGGCTCCCAGCCCGATTCCACCACCGGCGAGAACGCGATCACGTCCACCTTCTGTGCGATATACGAGCGGATTGCCTTGATCTGGTTTTCCTGCTTTTGCTGGGCGTCCGAGAACTTGAGGTTGATGCCGGCCTCCTTGGCGGCGGCCTTGACCGAGACAGTATTGGCCGTGCGCCAGGCGCTTTCCGCGCCCACTTGCGCGAAGCCCAGCGTGATCTGCTTGTCTTCGGCGTGCGCGACGCCCGCCGCGAACGAAAAAGCCGCGGCGGCGGCAATGAGGCCACTTGCCAAGCGAGTTGCCAGTTTCATGCGTGTCTCCAACGTAGCTTTGTCTTTCTTGAATTCGGCGCTACATACACTCGCGTCCCTCACGGCCAGACAGTGTCACGAGTCAATCGCGCCATCCCGGGCCGGTGTTTAGTCGGCGTGACTAAACATTGGCCATCTGCCTTGCGAGCCTCAATAGGCAAACTATATTCAACGGATAAGGCGGTTTAAATTCGCGTTTTCCCGATCTTTTCTCGCCATATAGTCATGCTATTTATGGGTTTTTCTCACTAAGTGGGTAAAGCCATGAACACTCGCAAAATCCGGCTTCGATCGGCCGCGTGGTTCGGCGCCACGGACAAGAACGGCTTCATGTACCGGAGCTGGATGAAGAATCAGGGCATCCCTGAGCACGAGTTCGCGAGCAAGCCGATCATCGGCATTTGCAATACGTGGTCCGAGCTCACGCCGTGCAACGCACACTTCCGCAAGCTCGCCGAGCACGTGAAGCGCGGTGTGTACGAAGCGGGCGGCTTTCCAGTGGAATTCCCGGTGTTTTCCAACGGCGAGTCGAACCTGCGGCCCACGGCGATGTTCACGCGCAATCTTGCGTCGATGGACGTGGAGGAAGCCATTCGCGGCAACCCTGTGGACGCGGTTGTGCTGCTGTGCGGCTGCGACAAGACCACGCCCGCGCTGCTGATGGGCGCGGCAAGTTGCGATGTGCCCGCGATTGTCGTGACTGGCGGGCCGATGCTCAACGGCAAGCATGAAGGGCGCGATATCGGCTCGGGCACGGTGGTGTGGCAATTGAGCGAGCAGGTGAAGGCGGGCAAGATTTCGATGCACGAATTCATGTCGGCGGAGGCGGGCATGTCGCGCTCGGCGGGCACCTGCAACACCATGGGCACGGCCTCCACGATGGCTTGCATGGCCGAAGCGTTGGGTGTTTCGCTGCCGCATAATGCGGCTATTCCCGCCGTGGATGCGCGTCGCTACGTGATCGCGCATTTGTCGGGAATGCGAATTGTTGAAATGGCGCTTGAAGACTTGCGCCTCTCGAAGCTGCTCACGCGCGCGGCATTCGAGAACGCCATCCGCGTGAATGCCGCGATTGGCGGATCGACCAACGCAGCGATTCACCTGAAGGCGATCGCGGGCCGCATCGGCGTGAAGCTCGATCTCGACGACTGGACGCGTATCGGCCGCCACACGCCCACCCTCGTCGACTTGCAACCCTCGGGTCGTTTCTTGATGGAGGAGTTCTATTACGCGGGCGGCTTGCCGGCGGTGCTGCGTCGGCTCGGCGAAGCGAATCTGCTGCCGCATCCCGACGCGCTCACGGCGAATGGTCACACGTTATGGGAGAACGTGCGCGACGCGCCGAGCTACAACGACGAAGTGATTCGCCCGCTCGACAACCCGCTCGTGCAAGACGGCGGCTTGTGCGTGCTGCGCGGCAATCTCGCGCCGAACGGCGCGGTGCTCAAGCCCTCGGCGGCCACGCCCGAATTGCTCAAGCATCGCGGCCCTGCCGTGGTGTTCGAAAACTTCGACGACTACAAGGCGCGCATTGCCGACCCCGCGCTCGACGTCACGCGCGACTCGGTGCTCGTGATGAAGCACTGCGGGCCGAAGGGTTATCCCGGCATGGCCGAGGTGGGCAACATGGGCCTGCCGCCGAAGCTGCTCGCGCAGGGTGTGACCGACATGGTGCGCGTGTCCGACGCGCGCATGAGCGGAACCGCCTATGGCACGGTGGTGCTGCACGTGGCGCCCGAGGCGCGCGCGGGCGGGCCGCTTGCGATCGTGCGCAACGGCGACTGGATCGAGCTCGACTGCGAGCAGGGCACGCTGCGCGTGGACATCAGTGATGAAGAGATCCGCACGCGGCTCGCTGCGTGGGCCGCCGCGCAAAAGCCCGAGCCGGCGGATGGCAGCGGGTATCGCAAGCTTTACGTCGAGCACGTGCTGCAGGCCGACGAGGGGTGTGATTTCGATTTCCTCGTGGGCTGCCGGGGCGCGGAGGTGCCGAGGCATTCGCATTGAAGGCGGCGCGACATCGAGGCGCGACGCAGTTCGCAGCCTATTTCTCGACGATGCCGGGAATCGCCACGTTCGGATCGACGTCAGCGCCATAGTCCACGCCTTCGATGCCAAAGCCAAACAAACGCAGGAATTCCGCCTTGTAGCCCGCAAAATCGGTGGTGGCGTAAAGGTTCTCGTTGGTGACCTGGTCCCACGCGGCTTTCACGCGCGCCTGGATGGCGGGGTCGAGCTCCTTGTAGTCGGCGCGCAGGCGGCCTTCGTCGTCGATCACCGGCGTGGCGCTGTAGAGCGAATCGCGCAGGAGTCCATAGACTTGCTCGATACAGCCCTCGTGCGTGCCGCTTTCCTTCATCGCCTTGAAGAGCAGCGCGAGATAGAGCGGCATGATGGGAATGGCGGAGCTGGCCTGCGTGACCACCGCCTTGAGCACGGCGACGCGCGCGTCGCCGCCGCGCGCGGCGAGCTTCGCGCGGATGCCCAGCACCTTCTGGTCGAGATCTTTCTTGGCCGCGCCAATGGAGCCGTTCCAGTAGATGTCGTGGGTGATCTCCGCGCCGAGATAAGTGAACGCGGTGGTCTTTGCGCCATCGGCCAGCACGCCCGCTTCGAGCAGTGCGTCGATCCACATCTGCCAGTCCTCGCCGCCCATCACGGCCACCGTGGCGTCTATTTCGCTCTGCGTGGCCGCCTCGAGCACGGTTTCCTTGAGGATCTCCTTGTCGGTGTCGATGCCGCGCATGCGCAGCGTCTTGCCCACCGGCTTGAGCGTGGACGTGTGCACCGCGCCCGTGACCGGATGCGTGCGGCGCGGCGCGGCAAGGCTGTACACCACGAGGTCGACCTGGCCGAGATCACGCTTGATGGCGTCGATGGTCTCGCGCTTCACGGCGTCCGAGAACGCGTCGCCGTTGATGGTTTTCGCGTAGAGCCCTTTCTGCGTGGCGAACTTCTCGAACGCGGCGGTGTTGTACCAGCCGGCGGTAGCGGGGCGGGTATCGGCGCCGGCGCGCTCGAAGGCGACGCCTAGCGTGGCCGCGCCCGAGCCAAACGCTGCCGAAATGCGCGCGGCGAGCCCATAGCCCGTGGACGCGCCCAGCACGAGCACGCGCTTCGGGCCATTGGCAATGGGACCGTGCGTGTTGACGTAGTCGATTTGCTGCGCGACGTTGGCTTCACATCCCACGGGATGGGCCGTCACGCAAATGAAGCCGCGAACGCGCGGTTCGATAATCATCAGACTTCTCCGTTTCTCCGCATTTCGCGGATGCATGCAAGAACGGGCGGCATTTTAGCGCGAGCAAAAAGTCTGGGCCATGGTTGGGGTGCCCGGCGCGTCACCCCTCATAGCGCGCCGGCCAGCGCGCCCACACCATCACCGAGACAACCCAGACCGGCCAACGTCGCTTCCACGGCCATATCGAGCGGCGTATGCGGCTCGCTCCCCAGCGTCGCCACCAATCTGGCGTTATCGAGCTGAAGCGCTTCGCGCCACAAATACCGCATCTCCAGCAGCTCGCGAGGCGTGGTGGCAAATGGAGCCACAGCATAAATCAGCGGCCACATGAACGGCTTGCGCTGCGTGTGCAAGCCGTGGCGTTGCGCGACGCGGCAAATCGCGGCGGCCATTTGTGTGCCGTCGGCGTCCCAATGCCCGGCCAGGTGAAAGCGCGCAAACGGCGCGAGTTCCGCTCGCATTTCGATCAGTTCGACGATAGCGCGGGCGGCATCGGGCACATAGGCCCACGCGTGGCCCACGCCGGGCACGCCTGGCTCGCGGATCGTGCTCACGGGCTGCCCTGGCTTCACGAAGCCCTGCGCAAGCCAGCTATTGCCCACGCGCGGGCCGAAGAAGTCGCCGGCGCGCACGATGATCGAGCGCACGCCGTGCGCCGCAGCCGTTTCCAGGCGCCGCTCCAGAGCCACGCGAATTGCGCCCTTGCGGGTGCGCGGCTGCTGCGGCGCGTCTTCGCCCACGAGCGGCAGCGCCTCCGGCCCGAAGTTGTAGACGGTGCCCGGCAGCACCACGGTCGCGCCCTGGCCTTGAGCGGCGGCGATGGTGTTGTCGATCATCGGCAGCACGAGTTCGGCCCAGCGCTTGTAGCCCGGCGGATTGACCGCATGCACGATCACCTCGCAGCCCTGCGCGGCGCGCATCACCGCTTCGCGGTCCATGGCGTCGCCTTGCACCTGCTCGATACCATGGCCGGCGTGCGTGGCCGTGGCCGCGTTGGTCCCGCGTTGCAGCGCGCGCACGCGCCAGCCCGCGCCGATCAACTGCCGCGCCACTTCGCCGCCGATGCCGCCGGTTACGCCCAGCACGAGCGCCGTGCGGCCCGTTTCGAGAGCTTGCGTTGCCATGTTCGTTCTCCGTTTGAGAGGTGTCGATGGCGTGATTCTGCGCGTCTCGGGGATAATAAAAAATTACCTGGAATCGCGTATCGGCTATACATTTATGCATGGCCTCGAACCTGAACTGGGAACTCTACCGGACCTTTCTCGCGGTGCTTACCGAGGGCTCGCTCTCGGGCGCGGCGCGCGCGCTCGGCATCACGCAGCCAACAGCGGGGCGGCACGTCGCGGCGCTCGAAGCCGCATTCGGCCAGCCGCTCTTCACGCGCTCGCCCGCGGGTTTCCTGCCCACCGAAGCGGCGCGCATGCTGCGCGGCTACGCCGAATCCATGCGCAGCACGGCGGCGGCGCTCGAACGCGCCGCGTCGGGGCAGGGCAATGCCATGCGCGGCGTGGTGCGCGTGTCGGCAAGCGAGGTCGTGAGCGTGGAAGTGCTGCCGCCGGTGCTCGCGCAGCTAGGCCGCGCGCATCCCGAACTAGTGGTGGAGCTGGTGCCGTCCAACCGTGTGCAGGATCTGCTGCAGCGTGAAGTGGATATCGCCGTGCGCATGACGCAGCCGCAACAGGAGATGCTGATTGCGCGGCGCATCGGCGAAATCGAAGTGGGGATGCACGCGCGCGACGACTATCTCGCCGAGCGTGGCACGCCTAAGACGCTCGCCGATCTCGCGCAGCACACGCTGATCGGCTTCGACACCGTTACGCCGTTCCTGCGCGAAGCCATGCGCAAGCTGCCGTACTTGAAGCGCGAGGCGTTCGCGCTGCGCACCGATAGCGACGTTGCGCAGTTGGCGATGATACGCGCGGGCTGTGGCATCGGCATGTGCCAGGCGGGCGTCGCGCGGCGCGATGCCCGGTTGCGGCGCGTGCTGCCGCGCCTGTGCGCCTTCAAGCTGCAAACGTGGGTCACGATGCATGAAGACCTGCGCGGCAACCGCCGCTGCAAGGCGGTGTTCGATGCGCTCGCGGGCGGCCTGGAAGCGTATATCGCGAGCGCGCGCGGCTGAATTACGCTGCGCTCGCAACCTCGATAACGGCTTCGCAGCGGATCGGAAAACTGACCGAGTTCGCGACGTAGCACTTCTCGTGTGCCGTGTGATGGAGTTGCGCGGCAAGGCCCGCATCGTCGCCTGCGCGAATCGTCACGCGCGGGTGCAGCACGACTTCGCTGAAGCGCCCGGGTTCGTGGCCACCGTCGATCATGGTGCCTTGCGCCTCGTCGACATAGGCGAGCACGGCGATGCCCGCATCGGCGCACAGGTGCAGATACCAGAGCTTATGGCACGCGCTGACCGAGGCCACGAGCAGTTCCTCGGGGTTCCAGCGCGTGCGGTCGCCGCGAAACGCGGGGTCCGACGAACCGGCGATGGCGGGCTTGCCTGCCGCTTCGATCGTGTGGTCGCGGTCGTAGTCGCGATAGCCTGAAGTGCCAGTGCCACGATTGCCGGTCCACTGCACCGTTACCTTGTATTTGTGTTCCGTGTGCGCCATTGCCGTTCTCCGTGCGGTCGGTCAGCGCGCATTATCCCATCGAATTTTTGCCTTGCGCGAATGCAAATCCATGGCGCGCGCCGTGCGCCGCGTTTGCGTTTGCCTTTGCGTTTTCCGCGCGCTTTTTTACGGCATTTTTTCTTGTGGGCGTTTGCGGGCAAACCTAGACTTTGCTGCACGGAAACGACTGGAGAGGCCATGTCGACACGTCACGCGACGCAGCGCCAGAGCGACAGCATCATCTGCAATCAACCCGGCATCGGCCGGCTGGTGCTGCGCCGTTTCGATCCGCAACGCGACTCGTGGGAACGGCTCACGCAACTGCTGCACCGAGCCTTCGCGCGGCTCGCGTCGCTCGGTCTGCATTGTGCGAGCGTGGATCAGGCGGCCAGCGCTACGCGAGCGCGTGCGCTCGCTGGCGATTGCTTCGTGGCCCTGTGCAATGGCCGTATCGTCGGCACGATGACGATCGAGGGGCGCGACAGCGCCTCGCCCTGCGAGCATTATCGGCGGCATGGCGTGGCCTCGCTGCATCAGTTCGGCATCGAACCCGGGTGGCAGGGGCGCGGGATCGGCCGCGCGCTGCTCGCTTTCGCGCAGCGCTGGGCCGCCGCGCGCGGCTTCACACAGCTCGCGCTCGATACGCCGTTTCCCGCCGCGCATCTGCTGGCGTTCTATCGCGCGGAGGGCTTCAGTCTCGTGGATGTCGTGCGCTTCGCGGGGCGCGGCTACGACAGCGCGGTTTTCAGCAAACCCGCCGCGAGCCATCCGTTCGTGAGCGTGCGGCGTGCGCTTGGGCTGCCGCTGGCGCGCGAGGCGCACGAAGCGAGCATCATGCCTTGACGTCCGGCGCCGGCGCGCTGGCATGCACGACGCGGTTGCGCCCGTTCTGCTTCGCCAGGTAGAGCCGCTCGTCGGCCACGTGCATGAGCGCCTCGTAGTCGATGGGGCCATCCACGGGACTCGTGGCCACGCCGATGGACACCGTAAACGTGATGGCCTCGGGATGTTCGGTGCTGGCGGGCACGGTGGCGTCGCGCGCGTGGCTCTCGATTGCGAGGCGCACGCGCTCGGCCACGGCGGTGGCCGCAGCGAGATCGGTGTCGGGCAGCAGCGCCGCGAATTCCTCGCCGCCCATGCGTGCGGGCAAGTCGACGCCACGCAGGTTGGCGCGCAGGATCGAGGCGAGAATCGTCAGCACGCGGTCGCCGGCCGCGTGGCCGAAGCGGTCGTTGACGCGCTTGAAAAAATCGATGTCGAGCATCAGCACCGCCAACGAAGCCGGTTGCTGCGGCGCGCGGTTTGCGCGTTCGTGTGCTTCGGCAAAGACCTCCTGAAAGCGGCGCCGGTTCGCAAGCCCGGTGAGCGGATCGCTGCGGGCGAGCGTTTCGAGCCGCTCGCTTGCCTCCACGTAGTGGCTGAATATATTGGTCACGATGCGCAGCGTGCCGATCAACAATAGGCCGAGCACGATCCACGCGGCAATCAGCGGGCTGCCCAGCACGCGGCGCGCCGTGGCGATAGTCAGTTCGGCATTGTCGGTGGCCGCGAGCAGGATCCAGTGCGATTGGCCGATGCGCCGGTAGAGCAGGTACTGGCCGTTGCGCTCGATATAGCCGGAGCCCTGCTGCATCCACGTATCGACCGATTTTGCCGCTGTTTTCAGCAGCTTGGGGCTAAAGCGTGTCGGACGCTGCTCGATCACCGCGCCGTCGCGGAAGTACACGATGCTCCCATTGGTATTCAGGAGGCCGAACTCAAGGGGATCCACGTCGTCTTCGGCATTGCCGGTGGAAAGGCGCAGCGAAAGCAGGCGCGACTGCGTGATGTCCATCACCACCACGCCGCGAAACTGGTTGCGGAGATAGACGGGCGCGCTCAGGGTGGAGACCGCTTCGCCGTTTTGCAGTCCGGTATAGACGGGCGTCCAGAGCACGTCGCGCCGTGGATTGTGTTCGGGCAACTGGCCCCGGTAGTAATACATGGCGCTGAAGTGGCGCAGCAGTTCGGCCGTGCTCATGCCCTGATGCTCGGGTGCGCTCACGAACATGCCGTTTGGCGAGATGAATGCGACCGCGCTGCGCATGGCGTCTGCCTGATGACTGATTTCCACGAGCGGGCTGAGCGCGCGCGAGAGCGCGATGTCGCCGGGCAGCGCGGCCGGGTCGCGGTGAAAGCCATCGAGGCCCGCCAGGTTCGCGGCGTTCGTGCCGAACACGGCGGGGCCGCCCAGCAAACCAGGCACTTGCCAGACCGGTTGTGACGTCTGCCCGAGCGCCGTTTGCACGGCGGGGCTTTCGACGCCGATACGCTGCTGCTCTTCGGCGGCAAGCACGTGCTCGGCATAGTTGCGCAGGGCGACGAGGTGGCGGCGCTCGGCGTCGATGAGCGCATCCACGCCCACGGCGCGCACTTCGAGGTCGCGCTGGCGGTTTTGTAGATCGGAACGCGCGAGATTGTAGAGTTGGCGCACCCCCACGAGCGTCACGAGCGCCATGGCGCCTGCGAAGCACAGCGTCACCACGAGAAGCGGCCGTTTCATGACGATGCTGGAGAAACGGTCGGGCCGGGTTTGGCCTGACTTGCGCTTCGCGCTGTGCTGCATGGTATCCCCGACCTTACAAAATGTGTGGATGTGCGTTGGCCTGTTGCCCGCCGCATTGGCAGGCGCATTGTTCAACTAATGCGCGAAGCATAGCATCGCGCAAATTCATCTTCTCCAATCGCGCTGGTGAGCAAGGTGGCTATTGCGGCCGTCGCCGCTTCGGCCGCCCTGCCCATGCTTTACGTTTTCGCGATGCAGATGCCGCTGGGCGATATTCTCGGCAAGATCGTCAAAACGATCATCTAGGCTGCTCCGTTCGCGGCGATAGCCTATCCCTGCCACGCGGACCTGCGGATCACGCTGCAGAAGTTGCCCGGGTGGAACTGCGGGTCCTTGTCGGCGAGCACGTCGGCCTTCACGTTGCCGAAGGTCGTGTCGGGCTTGTGGCGGATGCCGTTGTAGAACGCCTGAATGATGTCCTCCTTGAAATGTTCAGAGCGCGGATGCGCGTGCACGACGGCCTCGCGTTCCGCATCGCTGTACTCGCGGTAGGTGAGACCGAGCACATCCATCTCCACGCCCGCCGTGACGAGCGCGATCACCGGGTGCATATGCTGAGGAATACCAGGCGTGGTGTGAAGCGCGATGGCGGTCCAAACGAGATCGAGATCGTTCTGCGCGATGCCGCGCGCACGCAGGAAGTCGCGCGCCGCATTCGCGCCATCCACTTCGAAGCGTTCGTGCTCGCTGCTGTGCGAGTGCATGAGGCCGACGTCATGGAACATCGCACCCGCGTAAAGCAGTTCGCGGTCGAACTGAAGCCCGCGCCGCAGGCCGGCCAGCGCGCCGAAATAATAGACGCGGCTCGAATGGTGAAACAGCAGGGGCGATTCGGTGTCGCGCACGAATTCGGTGATTTCGCGTGTGAGCTGGCTATCGGGAACGGCAACGCTGGCGAGGTCGAGGTTCATGGCTGGGCTCCATTTAACGGGGAAGGTGGAGTTCATTGTGGTCCGTGATAGCATTGTCCTGATTCGACGTAAAACGTCGTTTTCTGCCATTTCATGCTGGATCCGGACACGTGCCTAAAATCGTCGCCATTCTTGCGCTGCCGGGCGTGCAGTTACTCGACGTGAGCGGTCCGCTCGACGTGTTCGCGCAGGCCAATACCGAGGCGGGGCGCACCGTGTACGACTTGCGCGTGATTGCCTGCCGCGCGGGACCTATCCGTAGTTCGTCGGGCGTGCGGCTCTTGCCCGATGAGGTGGCGGGGCAAGGTGGTCAAGCGCGGGAGCGCATCGACACGCTGCTCGTGGCCGGCGCGCCCGACGCCGCCACGCTCCAGCTCGCGCCGCGCGTGCTCGACTGGCTGCGCGCGACGGCGGCGCGCGCGCGGCGTTACGGCTCGGTGTGCACGGGCGCGTTTGCGCTGGCGGCCAGCGGCCTGCTGGACAAACGCCGGCTGACCACGCACTGGGCGGCCGTTGAGGCGCTTGCGCAGGCGTGCCCCACGGTCTCCATCGAACCCGATTCGCTCTACGTGCGAGACGGCAAGCTGCGCACGGCGGCGGGCGTGACGGCGGGACTCGATCTGGCGCTCGCGCTGGTCGAGGAGGATCTGGGCCGCGAGATCGCCATGCGCGTGGCCAGCCAGCTCGTGATGTTCTTCAAGCGCCCCGGCGGCCAGTTGCAGTTCAGCCGCAAGGGCGAGACGCGCCCGGCGGGACGCTCCGCGCTCCAGGAGGTGCAGCGCTGGGTGGCGGCCAATCCTGCGCTCGCGCACCGCGTGCCGGAACTGGCGGCGCGCGTGGGGTTGAGCCCGCGCCATTTCGCGCGCCTGTTTCAGTCCGAGGTGGGCATTACGCCCGCCGCATGGGTCGAGGCCGTGCGCGTGGACGCGGCACGCGAGCTGCTCGAAACCGGGGGAGAGCCGCCCAAGCGCGTGGCGGACCGCTGCGGCTTCGCGAACGCCGACACTTTGCGGCGCGCATTCATCAAGCATATGGGCGTGACGCCGACGCAATACCGGCGGCGCTTTGGCGGTGGAGCCGAGGCAAACGGGCCGGCGCGCGAGCGCAACTGAGGGCGCGATGCAGCGCTGCGCCGAGTGGTGCGCATTGACGATTCATTGCGCATCTTTATGCGAAGTTATACGGAATTTCGCGAAAAAGTCGCCGATTCAAGCGATAATCGCAAAGATGAACCTGTTGCGCGTGGCGGCTGGCAGGCAGACGAAAAGGTGACACGGGGATGCCTTTTCACGCAGCACTAGACCACTGCCTTGCGCGCCTGCGCCACGCGCCGTTCGACGAAAACAAGAATCACGCGACCAATCTATGTATTCGATCTTGCCCGCGTTCGTATCCGCGTTGTTTCTCGGATTCGGCGTGTACGTCTTGCTCACGGAAGGTGTGACGCGCCTCTCGCTGCCATTTGCGGCGATGTGCGGAACCACCTTCGTCTGGCAAGGCACGTGGGCGTTTCTATTCCAGATTTCGGAGCCGGGCCTCGCGGGGGCGCTCGTCAAATTCGGCTACCTGTTCATTCTGTTTTTGCCCACGACCTTCTATCACTTCGTGATCGAAGTCACCACGCGGCGCAGCGAGCGGCCATTGCTGTTCGCTTCGTACGGCTTGTGCATCGTGCTTGCGATGGTGCTCGCGGTGAGCGACGAAGTGGTCTCGGGCTATGGCAGTTTCTTCTTCGGCAAGTATCCGCGCGCGGGGCTGCTGCATCCGGTGCACGTCGTGCAAACGGTGCTGCTCGCGCTGCGCAGCGCCTGGCTGCTGTTCGCGGCGCGGCGCCAGACCCACGCGCACGACCGCCGCAAGCTGCTCGATCTGTGCTTGCTGAGCTTGTGTCTCTATGGGATCGCCGCGTCCGACTATGCGGTCAATTACGGCGTGGCGTTCTATCCGGTGGGCGCGGTGTTCATCGCCCTGAGCCTCGGCATTCTCGCGGTGACCATCGTGCGCTATGGCCTCATGCGGCCGTATTTGCTCGCGGCGACCGTGGCGCATGAGGTGGCCACGCCGCTGGCGGCTATCGGCATGCACGCCGAGGAGATCGGCAACGTGCTGCCCGAACTCATGCGCGGCTACCAACTGGCCGTGCAGCACCAGCTATGCGTGGACGGCCTTTATCCGGGGCAATCGGAGCGCATTTCTTCGCTGGCCTCCTCGATACAGCGGCAGGTGGACAGCACGAGCACCGTCGTCGAGATGTCGCTGGCCTCGTTTACGCTCGACCGGCTCGACCGCCGCAGCTTCGAGGCCTACTCCATCCGCTCCTGCGTGAATGCGGCGCTCGAACGCTTTCCATTCCGGCCGGGCGAGCGCGAAATGGTCAAGGTGATGCCGATCGAGCCGCAACTGGAGTTTTCGGGCTCGGACTCGCTGATCGTGTTCGTGCTTTTCAACCTGCTCAAGAACGCGCTCTTCGCGATTCACTCGAGCGGCAGCGGCAGTGTGCAAATCTCGGCGACGAGCGAGGACGGCTATTGCGTGCTGCGCTTTGCCGACAACGGCCCCGGCATTGCCCCCGACGTGCTTCCGCATATTTTCGAGCCGTTCTATTCCACCAAGTCTCACGGCAAGGGGGCGGGCATGGGGCTCGCGTTTTGCTGGCGCGTGGCCCAGGCACTGGGCGGCACGATTGCCTGCGAGTCCAAGGCCAATGTGGCGACCACGTTTACGCTCCAACTGCCCGAACCGGGATCCGCAGCCGACCGCGCGCCACACGATCTGGCCGGCAAGCCCCGCCGTTGGACGGCGGGGCAGGACTACATGGGTTGAATCAATTCACGGTCTTAAATTGGCCCGCCTATCGTACGCATAGGTATGCATAGCGCATGGATGGCGGCCGGACCCGTGTTTTAATTCGCCCCCGCGGGCAGGATGAGTTCATATTCCTTGACGCGCTCGATGATCCCCGGCGGGAAACGGCGAATCCGCTTGTCGGTGCCGGCAAAGAGAATCTGCTGGTAACCGAGCGAAACGGGGCGCCCGTCCACGCAAAAGCGAAACACCAGATAGGCGGAGCATTGGCGCACCTGGAAGGTATTCAGATAGCAATCGACGCGTTGAAACGGAAAGGTCTCTTGCACATATTCCTGGTGCGCGCGCTTCGTGACGAAGATGCCGCCCGCCGCGAGCAGATTATTGTGGATGCATTCGTGGAACCAGCGCTCGCGGCAAATGCCCTGCCATTCGAAATAGCGGGCGAAGTAAGTGTTCATGAAGGCATTCGAGTCCTTGAGGTAAATGTCGATGACATGATGGAAGGTCTTGCTCGGTGTGGCTTCCATGATTTCCGAGCTAAAGCCGTTGGCGCCACGGGAGAGCACGGAGGGGATCGATTCACGGGCATTCATTTCAAAACTCCAGTTCGAATTGGCCGCCGGCGGCGGCCACGCATGTCTTCGATGTTTGAAGACATGCGCCAATTCTCTGCGCCTTCCTTTGCCGCTAAAACCGCCTTGATCACATAGTCGCGAGGATCTTCCAGCCGCTCGCGCTTGCCAGGCCGCGATAGTCGTATGCAAACGCGCATGCGAGTGCGGACGCAAACGATTACGCCGGTCCGCACGCGCGATGAAGATCTTTTGGGATGGCGCGCAGCGGTTGCCGCGCGCGCCCGCAAGGCCGCATAATCTGGCAGCCGGCGGCGCGCCATCTGCAACGAGTGGCATCGATTCGCGCCGTGGGTCTGTAGCGAGCACCGAGGCCATTACATGAGTTCCATCGTCAGACAGCCGGTTTTCTACCCCGTATCCGTGGTCTTTCTCGACGACAGCACGGATTTTCTCCATGCACTGCGCGGCTTCTTCCCGAATGCATCCACGCATCACTTCTTCACTTCGCAGCCCGAGGCGCGCGCGTTCATCGAGGCGCAGGGCGCGCGTGGCGCGGGCCACAGCCCGACCTCGGGCGAGCTATGGTCGGAGTTCGAGAAGCGGGGCGGCAATGCGCTGGGCAAGGACGCGATGGCCGACGCCAGGCGCTTTTCGCAAGTCGCGGCCGTCGTGGTGGACTACGATATGCCGGGGCAGGATGGGCTCGAATTTCTCGCTTCGGTGAAGGATGTAATGCATGACGCGAGCTGCACGCGCATTCTGCTCACCGGCACCGCCGACGAATCGCATGCGGTGGACGCGTTCAATGCCGGGCTCATTCATTTCTACGTGAAGAAGTCCGATCCTGGCATGGCGCGCAAGCTCGCGCAGGCGCTTGCCAATGCGCAGCGCAAATTCTGCGCGGGGCACGGCCATATCGGTGTGCACGGCGTGGGCGCGGCCTATGCGAGCCGGGGCGTGGCCGAGGCATTGGATGCGCTCGTGCTGCGCGAGCGCATCGTCGAATATTATTGGCGGCCCGAACAGAACGCGGTGCTCACGTTCGACGCGGCGGGCCAGGCGGGCGTATTTCTCGCATGGGACGCGCACGACTGGGCGGCGCAATGCGACGTCGTGACCGACGAGCGCGGGCCCGCCGCGTTGCGCGAGGAAATGGAAGGGCGCCGCATCATGCCGGTGTTCTGGCCCAATGAAGCGTACCGGCCGGGCATGGCCAACGTGGAGTTCGCGGCGCCGCAGCTGGTGCCGGGCACGCCGGATACCTATGTCAGCTGGACCCGCATCGATAGTGTGGACGTGGCGCCGGAAATCGTGACCTACGCAAAGTGGTTGCGTACGCAACGGATGCATTGACTTCGTGATGTAACGGTCGATGTGGTAGCGTGTCTGGCACTTGCGCGGCCACAGATTATCCCCGGACATCCTCATGCAGACCACCGAACTCGCCAACTGGAACCAGTTCATGGAGCTGACGACGCAGCTCGACGGCTGGGCATTTCGCGGGCAGCAGAACGCCCAATGGCGGCTGGAGAGCTCGCTGTCGCGCTATATGCGCGATTTCGTTGGCGACCGCAGCCAATGGCGCGCACGCGAGGAGCGCGCGATTCGCGTGTTTCGCCGCAAAGCGCACAACTTTCTCGCGCATCCCAACATACTCGCCGACGACCTGCGCTGTCTCGCGCTCATGCAGCACCACGGCGCGCCCACGCGGTTGCTGGATTTCACCAAGAGCCCGTTCGTGGCGGCCTTCTTCGCGCTCGAGCGCGCCACCGGCGACGCCGTCGTCTATGCGTTGAACACGCCCGCGCTCTGGAACAATCGCGCGCGCCCGAAAGCCGACCCGGTGCTCACGCGCGACGTGATCGATCCACGCGTGCCCGGGCACTTCGAGCGCTATTTTTTCTGCAATACGCATGAAGTGCTGTGGTCGGGCGAGCCCACCGAAATGGACGACCGGCTGGTGGCGCAGTCGGGCACCTTCGTCGTGCCTGGCGTGATCGACAAGCCCTTGCAGAGCATTCTCGACGGCTACGAGAGCAACGAGGAACTGCTGCATCAAATCGTGCTGCCCGCGCGCATCCGCATGGACGCGATGAAGTGGCTCTACCGCATGAACATCACCAACGCTTCGCTGTTTCCGGGGCTGGACGGGCTCGCGCGCTCGATTGGCGTGGAGCTGGAGATCGTGTGGTCGGGGATGATGCAGGCGCAGTGAGGGGGCGTCACCGCGATCGGGCATGCCCCTCGTTCTGCACCGGCTGTCCCAGCGCCCATTGCGCGAGCTCGCGCCGGGTTCGCACGCCGAGCTTGGCGAACGCGCGCTGCACGTACGATTTGGCCGAAGTTTGCAGCACGCCCAGCAACTCCGCAATCTCCGGCACCGTATGTCCCCGGATCAAATGCCGGCACGTTTCATATTCGCGCTTCGAAAGCCGGATGCCGTCACGCTCGATACGCGCGTCGAATAGCACGAGCGGGTCGGTATCGGTGACCGCGTTGGCTGTGCGCTTGATTGCGGCCGTGGACGCATGCAGCTCCACCAGCGGAAAAAGCAGCTCGCCCAGGTGCCTCAAATAATTCAGGTCCGCGAGCGAAAACGGTGGCAGGCGGTCGCGGCGCACGATTGCGAGCGAGCACTGCGTGCGCGGCGCGCTTTTCGTCAGCACGCATTCGTGAGCGATCTCACGGCTTTCGAAAATGCGCTCGCGAAATTCGCCGGCAGGCACCTGGCTCATGTCGCGCACCACGAGATGCGTGCCCACCGTGGTCCGGATGCCCGCGAACAGCGGGTCGACGGCCTGAAAGCGTTCGTAGTAGAGCGCCATCACATCGTCGACAACGGACTGCGCTTCGTTCACGGCGCCGCTGCCGAGCCACTCGCAGCGATACCCGAGCGGCGAGCGGCTGTCGAGGCGCGAACGCTCGACGTGCACGAAGTCCAGCGGCACGAGTTCGTTCAGGAACAGCGTGAGCTGGTGCACGAAGTGCGGCAGGCCCACGGCTTCGACAACCTCGCCCATCGTCTTGATCGGCACGTTGAGGTATTGGCTGCCTTGATTGAATGGGTCGACGTTCAATAGCATGGTGTCACCCCGGTCGGTCCTCGGGTCGTTCCTCGAGTCAGTCCTCTGGTCAGGCTTGCGCGGAACCTTATCAGAAAGCGCGCGCCGCCAGAATCCGTGAATTCGTGAAACGCGCGCCATGCGGGAAATGCTGTCTTGCCCTCCTTGAAGTAGGGCATACCTCGGTGAAGCGACCCGATACCTTTGTCGCCAGCCATCGAATGACGGCACTTGAATTCCCTCATTGAATCCCGCCATGAATCTACAGAACGAACACAAGGAGACGCCGGCCGACGTCATTTTCACGAATGCACGGGCTTATACGGTCGATCCCCATTGCCCCTGGGCGAACGCGGTCGCGGTGCGCGACGGCAGGATCGTCTTCGTGGGCGATACGCTGGGCGCGCAGCGCTTTGCCAGCGCGCGCACGCGCACGGTCGACGTGGGCGGCCGGCTGATGCTGCCGGGCTTCGTCGAGTCGCACTGGCATTTCTCCACCACGGCATTCGCCGCGCAGGCATTCATCAACTTCGAAGACCCGCAACGGGTGCTGGATGCGCTGCGCACCTACGTAGCGGCGCATCCGCACGAGAAAAGCATCATCGGCATGGGCTGGGTGCAAGCGGCCATGCCCGCCGAACTGCTCAATCGCGCGACGCTCGACGCGATTTGCGCCGACCGCCCGGTCTGCCTGCTTTCGACCGACTTTCACACCATGTGGGTGAATTCGAAGGCGCTCGAAGTCGGCGGCATCGATGCATCCACGCCGCCGGTCGAGGAAGGCGCAAGCTGGTTCGAAAAAGATCCGGTGACGGGCGAGCCCACGGGTGTGATCGTCGACGGCGCTGCGTATTCGCTGCTCATGCGTCGCCTCTCCGAAGCGGGCTTTCTGCCGCCGTGGGGCGAGCTCTATTACGACTCGTTCGTGAAGTGGCAAAAGAAGCTCGTGGCCGCGGGCATTACGACCGTGTTCGATGCGGGCTTCATCGACCCGAGCGGCGATCAGACCTGGCTCTATGAAACGCTGATGCGCATGGAACGCGACCGCGCGCTCAAGCTGCGCGTGGTGGGCAGCTATGCCGCTATCGAAGCGACGCGCGACCCGGTGGAGACGATTCTCGCGTATCGCGAGCGCTATCAGTCGCCGCTCGTGAAGGCGCGCACGCTCAAGCTGTTCCTCGACGGCACCGAGATGAACCATACGGCCTACCTGCTGGAGCCGTACGAGGACCGGCCGCACTACTGCGGCGAGCCGAACACGCCGATCGAGGACTTCAACCGCTTCGTGCTGGAAGCCGACCGCAATGGCGTCGACGTGATGGTGCACTGTGTGGGGGATGCGGCCGTGCGCGGCGCGCTCGACGCGATCGAGCGCGCCAACACGCTCAATCCGCCGCGCGATCGCCGTCACGTGATCACGCATGCGTTTCTCACGCATCCCGCGGATATTCCGCGTTTCCGCCGGCTGGGCGTGCTCGCGAATACGCAACTGCAATGGGGCGTGGTCGACACCTATACGAAGGCCATTCGCGAGTTCTACGGCGAGAAGCGCTGGAGCAGCATGTACAAGTTCCGCACCTTCATCGAGGAGGGCGTGACGGTGTCCATCGGCATGGACGGGCTCGCATGCCAGTGCCGATGCCAGCATCGCCCCGTTGAGCACATCGAATCGGGCCTGACGCGTCAGCTTGCCGGCGAGCCCGATGCAGCGGTGTTCCCCGACATCAACGAACGCCTGAGCATCCCGCAACTGATTGCCGCGTACACGATTCACGGCGCCTATCAGCTTGGCATGGAGAAGGAAATCGGCTCGCTGAGCGTGGGCAAGCGCGCGGATCTCATCGTGCTCGAACGCGATTTGTTCGAAGTGGGCAAGTACGAGATCGGCAAGGTCGACGTGGGCCTCACGATGATGAATGGCGAGGTCACCCATGCGCAGGGCGATTTCGCGCGCGAGGCGCTGGACCGGTAAGGCGCGGGCCGCGTGGTGCAAGGTGCGCCGCGCATGTTGGAGGAGACAGCCCGGGTCGCGATGCCCGGGCTCGAGACAGGATGGTGCAATGAATAGAGAAAACGGCACACGACGATCGGAGAAGGTTTTCGTCGCGGCAATGGTGGCGCTCGGCGTGTTCGCGCCGACGGTGTTCATGGGTCTGCCTGCCGTGGTCGGGCAGGTCGCGCAGCATTGGGCGTTTGGTGACGCGACGCTGGGCGTCGCGGTGTTTATCGAAGTGCTCGGCATGTCGTGCGGATCGCTGCTCGTGGCGTTCGCGCTGGGGCGCCAGCCGGTTCGACTCGTACTTCTGGCCGCAGCGGTGCTGGTGGCTGGAGCAAATCTCGCGACGCTTGGCGTGCATGGGTTCGTGGCGTTCGCGCTGTTGCGCTGGGTGGCGGGCATCGGGTCGGGGGCGCTCAATGGCATCGCCATGCGCTACCTCTCGTACACGGGCACGCCGGAGCGCCATCTCGGCATGCTGGTGATGGGGCAGGTGTTCTGGGGCATGGCGCTGCTTGCGGTGGTGATTCCGTCACTGGGCGCCGCATGGGGTGCGGCCGGCGTGTTCACGTTCGTGGCGGCGCTGTCCGTGCCGTTCGCCTGCGCCGCGTGGCTGTTAGGGCGCGACGAAACTCTGGCCACGCCGCAGCAGGCGGTGCAAGGACACGTCGATAAAGGCGGTGCGCTGCTTTCGTTGGTCGCGCTGTTCGCGCTGTATGGCGGCGTGGGCGTGGTGTGGACCTTTCTGGAGAAGATCGGCGCCGACGCGGGCCTGAGCAGCGGATACATCTCCGGCGTGCTGGCGGTCGCCAATCTGGTGAGTTTGGCTGCCTGCGTGCTCATGCCGAGGCTTGGCGTGGGCGGCGGCCTGCGGCGCTGGACGCTGTTCAATCTCGCGGGCTGCGTGCTGGCCGCGGCGTCGCTTACGCTGCCGCCCTCGCCGTTGTCGTTTGCGCTTGGCGCCGTGGTGTTCATCGTCTGCTGGACCGGCGGAGCGCTGCTGATCTTCGCGACGATTCCCCAGTACGATTTCGTTGGCCGCTTCGCCGCGCTCTCGCCCGGCTTTCTCGCGCTCGGCTTCGGCGTGGGCTCCATTGCGGGTGGTGAACTGCTGGAGGCCTCGGGCACGCGCTCGGCGCTCAAGGTGGCTATCGCGCTGTGCGTGCTGGCGTTCCTGTTCTATGCGAAGCTGCGGCGACTCGACGACGATACCGCGCTCGTGCCGACCTGCGAGTGATGAGTTGGCAGTGTGCCGGGCGAACGCCGATGAGTTGGCATTCGCCCGGCGCGGTGCAGTAAAGGGTTCCTAGCTGCGCACTGGGTCGGTCTCCGCAGGCTCCCGAAACGCCGCGACAAACGCCGAATCTGGACACGTTCCCTCAAACGCCTGAATACCGCGTGCCAACATCGCGGGCGGCATCCACGGGTAGGTCAGCGCGGCCTGCAGTGCGCTCAACTTGACCGACCCCGCGTCGGCGATCGTATCCATGCATTCGATATGGATATGCAGCGCGACGATTCTCTCCACGCCCTCGGCCGTGCGGCCCATTCGCCAGCGATACGCGCCCTTGCCGAGCCGCAGCGCTTCAGTCTCCTTTTCGCGCATCGCCACGAGCCACGGCATGATGCAAACCCCGTCCGCATCCAGATCGGGTTCAGCGCACACATAGTACGTACGGCATCGATCGAAGCGTTCACCGAAGTCGGACACCAGCGTTTTCGCAATGGCGTCCGCACCCGTCACGCTGCGCGGGAAATCGATCGAATCGGTTGCGATCGAGAACGTCAGCGTGGCATCGGCGGCGAAACATTGCGCGATCAACTCGGGCCGGTTCTGGTCCTTCGCATGCAGATAGCATTCCAGCAGAGACCGCGCGGTTGAGAGGGAGAGTGAGGTCATGTCATGAATCCTGGGCGCGAGTGCGCGCACGTGTGCACCATGGTGGTGCGGGAGGGGGCAGGCTTTGCAGTATAATTAGCTTACAAAGGTAACCGCGTAAGCAGCCGGGGGAGTGCGAAGAACATGGCGAAACAACCAGATCAGTCCGTCTTGACGGTAACTAACCCGGCCTGCCTCGTCGATGGCAGCGACAAGGAGTTTCGTCATTTGATCAATGGCCTGCTGCCGTTCGCGGCGCGGCTGTTGTCGATCCGCGACGGATTCGGCGCGCTGGTCGGCCTGAGCGGCATTCAATATTCGCTGCTGGTGTCGATCTCCCATTTGTCCGACGACGACATCGTGACGGTCAACCGGCTCGCGGACCATCTACACCTGAGCGGCGCATTCGTCACGCTCGAAACTGGCAAGCTCAAGAAGCTCGGCCTGATCGACAAGCGCCCGGACCCCGACGACAAGCGCAAGATGCGCCTGACCGTGACCACGGCCGGATGGAAATTGCTGCGCGCGCTGGCGGAGAACCAGCAGCTCATCAACAACGTGCTCTTCGAAGGCGTGACGAAGGCCGAATTCAAGGCGCTGTGCTCGGTCGTGGACCGGCTGGTGGGCAACGGCGACCGCGCGACGCTTGACCTTTCGCATATGATCGCTCGCCAGGAAAAGCTCTGAGCGCAATTTCCGTGGCAAGCGGCTCATAAGCGGCTCATAAGCGGGTCATCATCAATCGCAATGGCGCGCCGCCTTCAATGCGCTGCCCATTGAATGGTTTCGAGGTCCACGCCGTCCAGGTGCATGTCCCACAGCGGGCTCAACGCACGAAGTTTCGCCACGGTTTCGGTCACCTGCCGAATCACTTCGTCCACTTCGGCCTCGGTCGTGAAGCGGCCCAGGGTAAAGCGGATCGAGCTATGCGCGAGCTCGTCGCTGCGCCCGAGCGCGCGCAGCACGTACGACGGCTCCAGCGACGCTGAAGTGCACGCCGACCCCGACGATACCGCTACGCCCTTGATCCCCATGATCAAGGACTCGCCCTCCACGAAGTTGAAGCTGACGTTCAGGTTGTGGGGAATGCGCTGCTTGAGGTGGCCGTTGACATAGACCTCGTCCAGCTTCGTCAGCCCGGCCAGCAGCCGGTCGCGTAGCGCGCCCACTCGCGCGCTTTCCATTTCCATCTCTTCCTTCGCAAGCCTGAACGCCTCGCCCATGCCGACGATCTGATGCGTGGGCAGCGTGCCGGAGCGCATGCCGCGTTCGTGGCCGCCGCCATGCATCTGCGCCTCGATACGCACGCGCGGCTTGCGGCGCACATACAGCGCGCCGATGCCCTTCGGGCCATAGAGCTTGTGCGCCGTGACCGTGAGCAGATCGACGCCGAGCGCGTTCACGTCGATGGCGATCTTGCCCGCCGCCTGCACTGCATCGCAGTGGAAAACAATGCCTTTGGCACGGCACATCGCGCCGATTTCCGCAATCGGCTGAATGACGCCGGTTTCGTTGTTCACCATCATGACCGACACGAGAATGGTGTCGTCGCGCAGCACCGCGCGCAGCGTATCGAGGTCGAGTAGACCGTCCGCGCCCACGTCCAGGTACGTGACTTCAAATCCCTGCCGCTCCAGTTCGCGGCACGTGTCCAGCACCGCCTTGTGCTCGGTTTTCACCGTGACTAGATGGCGGCCACGGCCCTTGTAGAAGTTCGCCGCGCCCTTGATCGCGAGATTGTTGCCTTCCGTGGCGCCCGAGGTCCAGATGATCTCGCGCGAATCGGCATGCAGCAGATCGGCGACCTGCTGGCGCGCGGTTTCCACGGCGGCTTCGGCGGTCCAGCCATAGCTGTGGCTGCGCGATGCGGGATTGCCGAAATCCTCGTGCAGGAAGGGCACCATCTTCTCGACCACGCGCCGATCGACCGGGGTGGTCGCGCTGTAGTCCATGTAGATCGGGCGTGAATCGGTCCTGGATTCCATCAATCGTGCTCCTGATGCGGTGTGTTTGCTACGGCCACGCGAGCGCGAACTCGCGGGACGAAGTGTAGCGCGGCCCCTTTCCCGAAACCCCCAACATCCATCCCGTCAGTATGGTTATCTTTCAAACAAAGCTTTCTATTAGTGGTAAACCATAGCTTGAACCGCTCTTCTGTTTTGACTTTAATAATAGCTATGTAACAAAGCTAACTTAACTCGCATTGTGGCCGTGGGGAACGGATGCGCAAGGCGACAAAGCAAGGAGAGCGAGATGGGCAGCACTACGGGCAGCACAACAGCACAGCCCGACGGCAACGTCGACGTTCAGCGGCAGTTCCGGTCGGCGTTGTCGATGTTCGCCACGGGTGTGGCGGTCATCACCGCGCCGCGCCAGGAAGGGCATCCGATTGGCATCACGGTGGCTTCGTTCAATGCGGTGTCGCTGGATCCGCCATTGATTCTGTTCTCGGTCGACCGACGCAGCCTGAGCCTCGCCGATCTGTGCGGCGCGTCCGGCTACGCCGTCAATGTGCTCGACGAGACCCAGCAGGACATGTCGAACCGTTTCGCCAAGGCAAATGGCGACAAATGGAGCTGGCGCGACAGCGAGGCCAGCGAGCGCGACGCCGCCGTGCTCCTGCCCGACGCGCTCGCGACCTTCGAATGCGAACCCTATGCGCAATACGACGGCGGCGATCACGTGATTTTCGTGGGCCGCGTCACGCGCCACCAGGCGCGCGCCCACGGCCGCCCCCTGATTTTCTTTGGCGGACGTTACCGCTCCCTCGACGTTGTTCAAACCGCATCGGCGTAATACCGCATACGAATTCACTCTGGAGAAGATCGTGATCAAGAACGGAACTCAACATATTGCATCGCTGCGCGACGGGCGCGAGGTATTCCTCAATGGCAAGCCGGTGGGCGATGTGACATCGCACCCTGCGTTTCGCAATTCCATTCGCAGCTACGCGAATCTCTACGATTACCAGGCGCGCCCGGAAAACGTCGAGAAGATGACGTTCGCGTCCCCCGACTCCGGCCGCCGCGTGAGCCGGATCTGGGAACTGCCGACCTCGTATGAGCAACTGGTCGAGCGCCGCGCCGCCCTCGAAGCCTGGACGGAACAGCATTTCGGCTTCATGGGTCGCTCGCCGGACCACGTTGCGTCCTGCATTGCCGGCATGTACATGGGCATCGACGTCTTCGAGCAAGCCGATCCGGCGCGTGCCGGCGCGCTGCGCGACTACTACAAATATGCGCGCGACAACGATCTGTTCCTGACCTATGTGATCGTCAATCCGCAGGCGAACCAGGCCAAGTCGGCGCACGAGCAGCAGGACAAGTATCTGGCCGTGGGCATCGTGGACCAGGACGCGGAAGGCATCACCGTGCGCGGCGCAAAGATGCTGGCAACGAGCGGCATCATGGCGAACGAAGTGTTCTGCAGCTGCATCCAGCCGCTGCGCGAAGGCGACGAGATGTACGCGCTGTCGTTCGTGGTGCCAATGAACGCGAAGGGCATGAAGGTCATGTCGCGCAAGTCGTACGAGGAAAACGCGACGTCGGTGTTCGACAACCCGCTCTCGAGCCGCTACGACGAAAACGACGCGGTGCTGTACTTCGACGACGTCAAGGTGCCGTGGGAACGCATTTTCGTCGCCGGCGACGTCTCGTTGTGCGCGAAGCAGTTTCACGCCACGCCGGCGCACGTCTATCAAAACTACCAGTGCCAGGTCCGCCTGATGACGAAGCTGCGCTTCCTGGTTGGGCTCGGTCTCAAGATCTCGGAAGTGAACGGCACCAACAGCTTCCCGCAGGTACGCGAGGCGCTCGGGCAGCTTTCGGCGGAAGCGTCGATGGTCGAGGCCTATGTGTACGGCATGGAAGCGAAGGGCACCATGGTCAACGGCTACTACGTGCCCGACCGCAACATGCTGTACAGCTCGCAGGTGCTCACGCAGCAGTTGTACTCGAAGATTCTCAACACGCTGCGCGAACTCGCGGGCGGCGGGATGATCATGCTGCCTTCGAGCATTCAGGACTTCGAAAATCCCGAACTGCTGCGCATCATCGAAAAGACCCAGAAGTCGCCGGTATGCAGTTCCGAAGAACGCGTCAAGTTCTTCAAGCTCGCATGGGACGCAGTGGGATCGGAATTCGCCTCGCGCCACAACCAGTACGAGTTGTTCTATGCCGGCGCATCGTTCGTGACCAAGGGTCACGCCTATCGCACCTATGACTGGCGCAAGGCCACGGGCCTCGTCGACAACCTGCTGTCGAGCTATTCGCTCGAACAGGAACTGGCGAGAACGCCGCGCGCCGCTTGAGCGCGGGTCGACGCAATTCACATTCCATCAAGGAGAGACACATGGCAATCAATAAACTCCATGACGAGTTTCATGGGCTGGACATGGCAAACGGTTGGCGCCTTCCCGAAGGCTACGATCCCGAATCCGGCGCGCAGGAATTGATTCTTTCCGGCGAACTCGACACGGTCAACAAGCGCGGCAGCCGCACGCGCCTGCTGCGCCTGCCCGCAGGGCTCTTTACGAAGAAGCCGTTCGTGCACGACTACTGGGAAGAGGTTTTCCTCGTCGAGGGCGACCTGACCGTCGGCAACGACGAGCGCGGCGAGGGCGGCAAGCCCTTCAAGGGCTACACCTATGCAGTGCGCCCGCCCGGCGCATGGCACGGCCCGTTCAAGTCGAACGACGGCTGCGTGCTGCTGGAAATCCACTACTACGATCCGGCCTGATCATGTTGCCAACGCTCGACACATTGCGAGCCCGGCTCGCGGATCGTCAGACCGATGCGGCGGAAGTGGTCGCCTCGTGCGTGGCGCGAATCGAGGATAGCGCCGGCGAAGGGCGGCGCGTGTTTCCGCATGGCGCGAGTCCCTCGGCGATGGTGCAGGCCGAAGCCAGCGATGCGATGCGCCGCTTCGGCGTGGCCGGGCCGCTCGCGGGCATTCCGGTTTCGGTCAAGGACCTGTTCGACATTCAGGGCGAAGTCACGCGGGCCGGCAGCCGGGCGCTATCCGGCGCGCCGGCTGCCCGCGACGCCGTGGCGATTGGCCGGCTGCGCGCGGCGGGGGCGGTGCTGGTCGGCAGAACCAATATGACCGAGTTCGCCTATTCGGGGCTCGGCATCAACCCGCACTTCGGCACGCCGGCGAATCCGTTCGACCGGGCGGCGGGGCGTATTCCAGGCGGCTCGTCGTCGGGCGCGGCCGTGTCGGTCACGGATGGCATGGCCGCTGCGGGGATCGGTTCGGACACCGGAGGATCGTGCCGGATTCCCGCCGCCCTGTGTGGCGTGGCGGGTTTCAAGCCAACTGCCGCACGCATCCCGCTGCAAGGCGCGGTGCCGCTCTCGACGAGCTACGACTCGGTGGGCTCGATGGCGCCGAGCGTCGCGTGTTGCGCCGCGCTCGATTCGATCATGGCGGGGGAACTGGCGCTCCAGCCCTATGAAGCGCAAGCGCTCGCTGGACTGCGCTTTGCCGTGCCTTCGGCCATCGTGATGGAGGGTCTCGATGCGCACGTCGCGGCCGCGTTCGAACGGGCGATTGCACGGCTGAGCGCGGCCGGCGCATTCGTCAAGCAAGTGGCGTTCGACAGCTGGCAGCGTCTTGGCGCGCTTGGCGAGCACGGCGGCCTGGTGGCCATGGAGGCCTGGTCGTGGCACGTCGGGCTGATCAAGGAGCATGCGGGCGAGTATGACCCGCGTGTGTTGTCGCGCATCCGCCTCGGCAGCCAGAACAGCATCGCGGAGTATCTGCGCATGAAGGCATTGCGCTCGGAACTCTGCCTGCGCGCCGACAACGAACTCCAGCCCTACGACGCCGTGGTTTGCCCCACGGTTCCCATCGTCGCGCCGCGCATCGCCGATCTCGCGGAGGAGTCCGAGTACACCGCGACGAACCGCCTGCTGCTCCGCAACCCCGCCATCGCCAACATGCTCGACCTGTGCGCCGTTTCGATCCCTTGCCACGCGCCGGGAGACGCGCCGGTTGGACTCATGCTGATGGGCCGGCACATGAGCGACCGGCGCTTGCTCTCGATCGGCATGGGCGTCGAGAACGTCGTGCGCCAAACCCATTAAAGGAAGGAGGATATTGTGAAGGTCATCAAGTTCAGGATCGAAGAGGGCGCCGGCCGATACACCGAGCGCGCGATCACCATCAACAACCTGGTCATCGCCGGCTGGACCGGGCGCGACACGGTCGCCATGGAAAAGCACATTCGCGAACTCGAAGAACTCGGTGTGAAGCGTCCCGCTTACACGCCGGTGTTCTATCGCGTGGCGGCGGACCGCATCGGCGCGGCGCCGTCCATTCAGGTCACGGGCGAGGAAAGTAGCGGCGAGGCCGAGTTCGTGCTGGTGAAGGCCGGCGGCGAAACCTTCGTTGGCATTGCCTCCGATCACACCGATCGTCAGGTGGAAACCTATGGGATCACGGTCTCCAAGCAGATGTGCGAGAAGCCCTGCTCGGACACGCTGTGGCGCCTGAGCGAAGTGGCCGGCCACTGGGATGATCTGCTGCTGCGCTCGTACGCGACGATCGACGGCGAGCGCGTGCTGTATCAGGAAGGCAAGGTCACGGCGATGCGCAGTCCGCAAGATTTGCTCGCGCAGTTCGCGAGCCGGGGCGGTCAGTTCGAAGACGGCACCGCGATGCTGTGCGGCACGCTGGCGGCGATTGGCGGCATCCGCGCCGCGCAGGCGTTCGAGGTCGTGCTTGAAGACCCCGTGCTCGGGCGCACGCTGCGGCATGCGTATGAGGTCGAGACGCTGCCTGTGGTGGGCTGACGTATGGGCTGACGGGGCTGACGCGTTCGAACGCGGAACCGGACATGCGATTAGACTTCGTTGCGCGCCAAGCGTACGCTGGGCAGCCTGCTGGCTGCATCGGCGTCACGCTTTACCCACAGGGAGTCCATCTCATGAAACCCCGCATCACCGTCATTACGCTAGGCGTCGACGATCTTGAAGCTTCATTGCGCTTTTACCGCGATGGGTTGGGGTTTCCCACCGAAGGCATCGTAGGCAAGGAATTCGAGCACGGGGCCGTGGTGTTCATCGACCTGCAACCCGGCCTTCGCCTGGCGCTATGGCCACGCGCGAGCCTGGCGCACGACACGGGGCTGGCGGTGGGGCCAGCCAGCCCTACCGAGCTCAGCCTGGGTCACAACGTTGCTTCGAAAGCCGAGGTGGATGCCGCCATGACACAAGCGGCTTCGGCGGGCGCGCGCATTGTAAAACCCGCGCACGACACATTTTGGGGCGGCTACGCAGGCTATTTCCAGGACCCCGATGGGCATCTCTGGGAAGTCGCCTGGAATCCGCAGTGGCTGGAATCCACTCCCTGAGGCGGCGCTTGCCTCGTTCAGCACCACACGACGCGATCGTACGCGACGGTGCGCCGGTAGATGTTCTTCCCGAGCCAGCTCGAATATTCCATGTAGGCGCAGTCGAGCACTACGATCCAGTTGGTCACGTTCATTTTGTTCCCCCATCAAACCATCGTTGTTTGAATGCAAGACTAGTCTACGGCTGCAATTCGTGGGACGAATTCATGAGCAAAGAGAGGTAAACCGCTCAGTTCTCGCATTTGCGTTGCGTGCTAGCAACTCTTCCGTCCAGCACGTCGCTTGCTGGTCTCCTGCCCAATGACACCGCAACTCCGGTGCCTGGGCGTTAACCTATTCGATCTTTCCGCTTCGATCTTTTAGCACCCACCGCCATGACCGAACCCTCGCCAAACCCCACCGCGCCCACGCCGCTCGACCGTCTCATGGAGCAAGTCCTTGCCTTCCGCGACGCGCGCGACTGGCAGCAATTTCACACGCTGCGCAACCTGATCGTGTCGACGAGCATCGAGGCCGGCGAGCTACTCGAAACGATCCAGTGGAAGGACGACGCGCAGATCGCCGCGCTGGTGGCCGACCCGCGTGACCGCGCGCACCTGGAGCAGGAATGCGCCGATGTATTCATCTATCTGCTGCTGGTGGCGCATACGGCGGGCTTCGATCTGGTGAAGGCGGCGGCGGACAAGGTGAGGCTGAATGAGACCCGCTATCCGGCCGATAAGGCGAGGGGCAACGCGAGAAAGCACAGCGAGCTTTGACGTCCCCATGGTGCAGGGAGCGCGAAGCGCGGGCTCAGGCCTGCGCGTCCGCCTGCGCTTGCACGCGTGGACGCAATCCGCTGACCGCCGCGGTCAGCCCGTGCCCGTCCGAATTGTTGCGCAGCACCAGTTGGAGATCGTGGCGCTGTGCGATGCGCATCGCGATGGAGAGGCCGAGACCGCTGCCGGTGCCTTGCACATGGCTCGCGCGATAGAAGCGGTCGAGCACGCGGCCCAGATCTTGCTCGGGAATGCCGGGCCCGTTGTCGACGACTTCGAAGCCCAGTTGCTCGCCCGTGCGCGTGAGCACGAGATCGATCTTGCCGCCGCGCGGCGTATAGCGGATCGCGTTGTCGAGCAGATTGTTCAGCAGCGTGTTGAGCCCATGCGGGTCGGCGGCCACGTTGCAGGCATCGCCTTCGGTCACGGGCGCGCGCATTTCGAGCCCGAGGTCGATGTCCTTTTCTTCGGCGAGCAGCGAAAAGTCGCCGATCGCCTGTTCGCCGAGGCGCCGCAGGCTCACCACGGCGACGGGCAGCGCCGGCTGCGCGTCCTCGCGCGCGAGCGTGAGCAATTGCTGCACGAGCCGGATCAGGCGGTTCAGGCGGGTTTCGATGCGCTCGGTCGTGTGCGGCTCGCCGGTGAGCGTGCCGTCGCGCAGCGCCGCCTGCAATTGCAGCTTGAGCGCCGCGAGTGGCGAGCGCAGTTCGTGTGCGGCGTCGGCGATGAAGGTGCGCTGCGCCTGCGAAGCGGTGTTCAGGCGCTGCAGCAGGCCGTTGAGCGCCTCCACCAGCGGGCGCAGCTCGACGGGCGCTGAACCGTCCAGCCGGATCGGCTCCAGCACGTTGTACGAGCGTGCGGACAATAGCGCCGAAAGCGCGCCAACCGGTGCGAGCCCGCGCGCCACGACGAACAGCACGAGCACAATGGCCACCGGCACGAACAGCGCGAGCGGCCAGAGCGTATGCAACGCGAGGTGCAGCGCCAGCGCTTCGCGCACGGAGATCGGCTGGGCGACTTGCACGAAGCGCCCGGCTTGCTGCACGCCGAAAGTGCGCCAGTGCGTTTCCGCCTGTTCGATCGTATGGAATCCTTGCGGACTGCGCGGCAGCAGCGTGTCGTGCGAGGTGTGATAGATCGGCGTGCCGCTGGCGTCCCAGATCTCGATGAGGATGCGGTCGTCGGCGATGCCCTGCAGGTCGGGCGCCGCGTGTGCCGTATGGCCTTCGGTGAGGTTCGACGGCAGCGAGAGCGCGACTGCGCGCAGTTCGTAGTCGAACAGTTCGTTCGCCTCGTCATGCGCGGTGTGGAAGATGCCGAAGCCCGCCACCACCGATCCGGCCGCGAACCCGCAGATCAGCCAGCCCAGCAGCCGGCGGCGGATCGATCTCATTCGCCCCTCTTGAGCCGATACCCCACGCCGCGCACCGTCACGATCTGCTCCGCGCCAATCTTGCGGCGCAAGCTGTGCACATGCACTTCGATCGTGTTGCTGCCCACCTCCTCGCCCCAGCCGTAGAGCCGCTCTTCGAGTTCGGCCTTGGTGAACACGCGCGCGGGCTCCTCGATCAGCACGTGCAGCAGCGCGAACTCGCGCGGCACGAGCGAGACGGGTTCGCCGCCCTGGGTCACCTCGTGCGCGGCCGGGTCGAGCGCGAGGTCGCCATGCTCGTAGACAGGCTGCTTGCGGCCCGTGCGCCGCCGCAGCAGCGCGCGGGCGCGCGCCGCGAGTTCGTCGAGATCGAAGGGCTTGACGAGGTAGTCGTCGGCGCCCGCGTCGAGTCCGCTCACGCGGTCGGTCACGCTGTCGCGCGCGGTGAGGATCAGGATCGGCGCTTCGCCGCCGCGCCGGCGGTAGGCGGCCAGCACGCTCACGCCGTCCTTCTTCGGCAGGCCCAGGTCGAGCAACACGAGGTCGTAGACGTCGTTGGCGAGCGAGAGTTCGGCCTCGCGCCCGTCCTTCGCCCAGTCGACGGCGTAGCCTTCGCGGCGCAGCGCGTCGAGCACGGGCTCGGCAATCATTTCGTCGTCTTCGACGAGCAAGAGACGCATTGTGTTGCTCCAGGTTGCTTCTTCCATCTGCAATTGTCGCTCAGGTGCGCGCATGGCACAGCCCTCCTCGTCTCTTTGTGCTTCAGCCTTCCCCATGGCGCGCCGCCTGGCGCTTGCCGGCGGGTTTGCCGTGCTGGCCCGCGCCCAGCAGCAGGCGCAGCAGCGCCGGCAGCACCAGCAGCACGAGTGGCATTTGCACGATCAAGCCCGAGATGATCGCCACCGCGAGCGGCTGCTGCATCGCGGACCCCTGGCCCAGCGCGAAGGCGAGCGGCAACAGCGCGAGGATCGCGGCAATGGTGGTCATGGCGATCGGGCGCAGGCGGTTGCGGCCGGCGGCCAGCAGCGCCTCGGGCACCGGCACGCCTTCGTCGCGCACGAGGTTCTGGAACTCGGAGACGTAGAAGATGGCCACTTCGGTCACGATGCCGATGATCATCGTCATGCCCATCATCGCGGAGATGTTGAGCTCGATGCCGGTCACCCACAGGCCGATGAAGACCGCGCCGGTCGCGAGCAGCGGCATGGCCATGACCGCGAGTGCCACGCGAAAGCGCTCGTAGAGAAACAGCAGCAGCCCGAACACGAGCGCGACCGCCGCGCCGAACACGGCAACGAGCCCCTTGAAGGCGATCTGCTGCTGCTGGTAGAGGCCGCCCAGCTCGTAGTAGACGCCGGTTGGCAGCAGGTTCGGGTCGGCCAGCGCGTGCTGCACGTCGGCGATGGTGGAGCCGAGGTCGCGCCCGTCGATGCGCGCCGTGACCGCGACCATGCGCTTGAGGTTGTCGCGGCTGATCTCGGGCTGCCCGCTCACTGTCACGCGCGCGGCCACGCGCGAGAGCGCGAACACATGGCCGTCGGGCGCGCGGATCGGCAACTGGCCGAGCGCCGTGTCGGTCATGTGCAGCGCGCCTTGCGCGCGCACGCGCACGCCGATGCTCTTCGGGCCGTCCTGGTACTGCGTGGCCACGTTGCCGTCGAGCAGGTCGCTCACCTGCTGCGCGATGGCTTGCGGGTCCATGCCCTCGGCCGCGGCGGCGTCGGGCCGGATGTGCAGGTCGATGGCGTCGCCGGCGGGGTTGATGCCGTCGTCGATGTCGACCACGCCGGGGATCTTGCCGATGCGCGCGGCCACGCGCTCGGCCGTGCCGTCGAGCACGTTCTGGTCGTCGGAGTAGATCTTGATCTGCACCGGCTGCGGCACGGCCGTGAGGTCGCCGATCAGGTCCTCCATCAGCTGCGCGAGCTCGATGCTCACGCCCGGCACCTGGGTTTCGACCTGCGAGCGGATTTCCTCCATGACCGTTTCGATGGGCTCGCGCTTGCCCGACTTCAGGCGCACGAAGAAGTCGCCCTTGTTCGGCTCGTTGAGGTCGCCGCCGAGGCCCGCGCCGGTGCGCCGCGAGTAGGTGGCCACGTTCGGATTGGCGCGAATGATCGTTTCGACCTGCCGCATGAGGCGGTCGGTCTCGGTGATCGAGGTGCCGGGCCGGGTGTGATAGTCGAGCACGAAGCCGCCTTCGTCCATCGAGGGCATGAAGCCGCTGCCCACGCGCGTGAAGGCGAGCGCGGCCAGCAGCGCGAGCGGCACGATCAGCGCGAGCACCCACACGGGCCGCGCGCTCACGGCCGCGACGAGCCGCGCGTAGTGGCGGTTCAGCCATGCGGCGAAGCGCGTTTCGCTGTGTTCCTCGGCGTCCTGCGCGGTGAGCCAGCGGTCGCACAGAATCGGGATGGCGAGCCACGTCACAAGGAACGAGATGAAGAGGGCGCTGGCCATGGTGACCGAAAGCGCCTTGAAAAACGCGCCCGTCACGCCCGAGAGAAACGCGAGCGGCACGAAGATGATGAGCGTGGCCGCCGAAGAGCCCGCGAGCGGCCGCGTGAATTCGAGCGCCGCGCTCATCACGCGGCCATGGAACGCGTGCGCACCGGCTTCGCGCATGCGCCGCGCGATGTGCTCGATCATCACGATGGCGTCGTCGATCACGAGGCCCACGGCGGCGGCCATGCCGCCGAGCGTCATGATGTTGAAGCCCATGCCGAAAACGTCGAGCAGGAGGATGGTCGCGGCCATCACGACGGGCACGAGCGCCACGGCGATCAGCGTGATCTTCACGTTGCGCAGGAACACGAAGAGCGTGAGCGCGGCCAGCACCACGCCGATCATGATGGCGTCGCGCACGCTCGTGGCCGAAGCGATCACCAGTTCGCTCTGGTCGTACCAGTTCGAAATGTGGACGCCCGGCGGCATCTGCTTGCCGAAGCTCGCGAGGCGCGCGCGAACGGCGGCCGCCATCGCCACGCTGTTCGCGCCGGGCTGCTGGTAGACATTGATGAGCACGGCATCCTTACCGTCAGCCGTTACGCGTATCCACTGCGGCACCGTGCCTTGCGTGACCGTGGCGATGTCGCCGAGCCGGACCTGGTTGGCCTGGTTTTGGCCTGGCGTGGCCACCACCACGTTCTTCAGTGCGTCGATGCCGTTCACGGGCGCGTTCGCCACCACGAGGTAGAGCTTGTCGTGGTCCTCGATGCGCCCCGTCGCCATCAGCACATTGCCCGCGCCGATCGCGCGCGAGACGTCGGCCACGGAGAGTTTGTACGCGGCGAGGCGTGCCGGATCGACGGCCACTTCGAGTTCGTCGCGCGCACCGCCCGCGACATCCACGCGCGCCACGCCTGCCACGGAAGACAGCAGCGGGCGCAGTTGAAATTGCGCGAGATCGTGAAGCTGCGCGAGCGAGAGCCGCGACGAGGTCAGGCTGTACGCGAGCACTGGAAAGACCGTCGGGTCCATGCGGCGCACCTGCATGGTGGTGCCGGAGGGCAGCGTCGCGAGAATCTCGGCGATGGCGGATTGCGCCTGCAGCGTGGCCTGCGCCATGTCGGTGCCCCAGTCGAAGTTCAGCGAGATTTGCGCCGAGCCGCGGCTGGTCGTCGACTCCACGTCGCGCACGCCGGGCACGCGGCGCAGCGCTTCTTCCACGGGCAGGGTGACGAGCGTGGCCATCTGCTCGGCGGGGCGGTCGCCCGCATCGAGCGAGACCACCGCGCGCGGGAACGAGACGTTCGGAAACAGCGAGATCGGCAGGCGCACGGCGGTGAGCGCGCCTGCGATGGCGCCCAGCGCGATCACGAACAGCAGCGAGCGCCGATGGCGCTGCATCCATTGGCCAAAGGTCATCGCGCGCCGCCTTGCTCAGCCTTGGCCGAGCGCACGGCCATGCCTTCCTCGAGTTCGTAGTTGCCGCTCACGACGAGTCCGCGCGCGGCGTCGAGCGCGCCATCCACGCCGTAGCTGCCGCCGTGTTCGACCTTCACGGTCACGGCCACGCGGTGCGCCTTGTTGCCCGGCATCACCTGGTACACGTATTGCCCCTTTGCGTCCTGCAGGACGGCCGCGCGCGGCACCTCCCACCAGGTGCCGGTTTGCGTGTCGATTTCGGCGCGCACGCGCGTGCCGGGCAGGAACGCCGTGCCCGCGAGCGGCACGCTGGCGCCGACGTTGACGAGCTGGCTTTGTGCATCGACTGCCGCGCCGACCATGGCCACCTGGCCTTGCGCCTGCATCGACTGCTGCGGGGCCGAGAGCGGATGGAGCACGACGCGGTCGCCCGCGCGAATCGTCGCCGCGTCGGCGGGCTCGACGCCGAGCGACACATTCGCGGCGTGCGCGCTGGCGGCATTCGCGCCGGCCAGTTGCGCGAGCGCGGCGCCGGCCTGAATCTGATCGCCGGGCGCGGCGCTCAGTTGCGAGACCACGCCGGCCACCGGCGCGGCGAGGGTCTTGGCGCCCGCCGCGACGCCCGCCGCGCTTTGCGCCGCGAGCGCCTGCTGGGCGTCGTCGAGCGCTTTTTGCGCGCTGGCGAGCTGCGATTGCGTGGCGAGGCCGTCGCGGTAGAGCGCCTGAGTACGCGCGAGTTCGCCGCGCGCGAGCGTGGCCGCGCTTTGCGCCTGGGTGAACGCGACCACCGTGCCGGGATCGGCCTGCACGACGAACAGCGGCGCGCCGCGCGCGACCGTCTGGCCCGGCTGCACGAACACGCGCGTGACGCGCGCGATATAGGGCAGGCTCACGGTGACGGTGCTCGCGCCGGATGCGCCCACCACGCCATAGGCCACGACCTGTTGGGAAACGGGCTTGCGCGACACGGGCACCACCTGCACGGCCACGGAGGGCGCGGATTCGGCGGCATTGCCGGTGTCGGCATGAACGGGATGCGCGCACATCAGCGCTGCGCTTGCGGCGAGCAGGGCGTATGCGGTCGCACGCAGGGAAAAGTCGCGTTCTTGCATGGGCATCAACGGTTGGCGGTGGCGTGGGGGGGATTGGTGGCTACGGGCGCATCGGCGCCTGGCGTGGCATGCGCGTCGCCATAGGGATCGGGGATCGCGCTGCCGAGCAGCGCTTGCAGCGCGATGCGCTGCTCGGCGAGCGCATCACGCGCGGAGGCGGCATCGACGCGGCGCGTAAGCGCGGCGCTCCGCGCATCGACATACTGGCCGAGCACGATGTCGTGCGCCGCGTAGGCGTCGTGAGCATGCGCCGCCGCGCGGTCGAGTTCGGGCAGGGCGGCTTCGTCCTGCACGAGCTGCTGAGTGGCGATCGCGCTATCGGCGCGCAGGTGGGCGATATCGGCGTACGCGGCGTTCAGGCGGTTCTGGTATTCGTCGGCGAGATGCTGGCGCGTGGCCTGCTCGATGGCGATGTTGCCGCGGTTGCGGTTGAAGACCGGCAGCGAGAGATTGATGCCGAAGCCGCTCGTGTAGATCTCCGAAGTATCGCGCTGGCGCGTGAAGCCCACCGAGAGGCTCGGGAACTGGTTGAGGATGGCCGCGCGGTACTTCTGCTCCTGCGCTTCGTAGCCCGCTTGCAGGGCGATCAGGTCGGGGCGGCGCTGGGGCAGTGCCGCTATCGCCGCGTCTAGCGTGGCTGCGTCGAGCGGCTCGACCGTCGCGGCTCCCGTGAGCGGCAGATCCATATCGGGTGCGAGGCCGAGCAATGCGTTCAGGTCGTGGCGCGTCTGCTCGCGCGCGTGCTCCATGTCGGCGTACTGCTTGCGCGCGTCTTCCCAGGCCGTGAGCGAGGCGGTGGCGGTGTCGGCGGTCAGGTTGTGCTCGCTCGCGGCGTGCGCGGTGCGCGTGTAGCGCGTGTGCGCCAATGCCTCTTGCTGCGCGAGCAGCGGCAGCACCTCGTCCTGGAAGCACGCCTTCACATAGAGCTGCCGCGCCTGCGTCACCACCTGCCATTCTTGCCAGAGCAGGCCGAAGTCGATCTTGCGCACCGTGGCATCGGCGGATTTCTTGTTCGCGCTGCGTGTGACGATCGCCATCACATCCATGCTCAGGCCGTAACTGAATGCGCGAGAAAGCCCGGCCGCACCCGGGTAATCGCTCGATATCGCGACTTGCGGATCGGGCAGCAGCCCTGCGGAGTACGCCTGCGCTTGCGCGATGCCGAGATCGTCGCGCGCGAGCTTCAAGTCGGGATTGTTCGCGACGGCGAGCATTGCGACCTCGTCGATGTCGAAGCCGTCGGACGGATCGAAGCGATGCGCGGCAAGCTCGGGCAGCGGCATCTTCGAGGAATCGATCTGCACGCGAGCGAGGGCATCATGCGTGAGCAGCGAGTCGCCCGCGGGTAAGGGCTGCGCGTGATAGACGGTGCAGGCCGAGAGCAGCAAGGCCGCCGAAATGGCGCTGCATAGCGTTGTGCGCGGCAACGGCGAATGAGGTGGCAAGCAGGAAGGCGTGCGGGACAACGTGCGTTCCTCGATACAGGGGCGGTGGCGCAGAACTCGCGCCGCCGGATCACGGCTGAAAACACCGCGCGGCAATGCACGCTCGGCGGACTTGCGGCGCATTGTGCAGGGAAAACACTTATGTCACCCTTAAGGTCGCGATCGCGCGCGGCATCATGCTGTGTAGGCAAAATGAAAGTCGCGCGCTATGGGCTATGCTTGTTGCTGGCAACCCGCGTGCACTGCGACGCGGCCTCGAATATCAGGCAAGACAGGAGGGGTGGAATCGATGTCCTACACGGAAACGATTGGTCCGCGCACGTACCGCTTCGCGGACCTCAAAACCTTGCTCGCCAAGGCGAGCCCACTGCGCAGCGGCGACCAGCTCGCGGGCGTGGCGGCGGCAAGCGAAGAGGAGCGCGTGGCCGCGAAGATGGCGCTCGCCAGCGTGCCGCTCAAGACCTTCCTCAATGAGGCGCTGGTGCCCTATGAGGAAGACGAAGTGACGCGACTGATCGTCGATACGCACGACAAGGATGCGTTCGCGCTGGTCTCGCATCTCACCGTGGGCGATTTTCGCAACTGGCTGCTCTCGCCCGAAGCGGATACCGCAACGCTCGAACGCGTGGGGCCGGGCATCACGCCGGAGATGGCGGCGGCGGTCTCCAAGCTCATGCGCAACCAGGACCTCATCGCGGTGGCGAAGAAGCGCCCCGTGGTCACGCGCTTTCGCAATACGGTGGGGCTGCCCGGGCACATGTCGGTGCGCCTGCAACCGAATCATCCGACCGACGACGTGAAGGGCATCGCCGCCTCGATGCTCGATGGCCTCATGTACGGCTGCGGCGATGCGATGATCGGTATCAATCCGGCCACCGACAGTCTGTCCGCCATCGTGAAGCTACTCGCGATGATCGACGAATTTCGCGAGCGCTATCGCGTGCCCACGCAATCGTGCGTGCTCACGCATGTCACCAGCACGATCGCGGCGATCGAGAAGGGCGCGCCCGTCGACCTCGTGTTCCAGTCGATCGCGGGCACTGAGAAGGCCAACGCGAGTTTTGGCATCTCGCTCGCGCTGCTGGCCGAGGCGCGCGAGGCGGCTCTCGCGCTCAAGCGCGGCACGGTGGGCAATAACCTCATGTACTTCGAGACGGGGCAGGGCAGCGCGCTTTCGGCCAATGCGCATCATGGTGTCGATCAGCAGACTTGCGAAGTGCGCGCCTATGCCGTCGCGCGCCGCTTCGACCCGTTCCTCGTGAATACGGTGGTGGGCTTTATCGGCCCCGAGTATCTCTACGACGGCAAGCAGATCATTCGTGCGGGACTGGAGGACCATTTCTGCGGCAAGTTGTTAGGGGTGCCGATGGGTTGCGACATCTGCTATACGAACCACGCGCAAGCCGATCAGGACGACATGGACACGCTGATCACGCTGCTGGGCACGGCAGGCATCAATTTCATCATGGGCGTTCCCGGCGCCGACGACGTGATGCTGAACTACCAGAGCACCTCGTTTCACGACGCGCTTTATGTGCGCGACGTGCTGGGCTTGCGGCGCGCGCCCGAGTTCGAGGAGTGGCTGGAGACGATGGAGATTGCCGACGCGCACGGCGCGCTGCTGCCCGCCTCGCCGCGCGTGCCGCTGCTGGCGGGGGCGCAGGAATGGATCGACAGCGCAATGGCGAACGGGATGGGAGTGAGCCAATGAGCGATGCCGTCGAAAAGAATCCGTGGGCTGAGCTGAAGGCGTTCACGAACGCGCGCATTGCGCTGGGCCGCGCGGGCAATGGCCTGCCGACCGCGCCGCTGCTCGCGTTCAATCTTGCGCACGCGCAGGCGCGCGATGCCGTGCATCAGCCGCTCGACGTCGATGCGTTGCGAAGTGAACTCGAAGCGGCGGGCTTCGCGACGCTCGCGGCGGCAAGCGCAGCGCCCGACCGCGAGCATTACCTGCGCCGCCCCGATCTCGGGCGTCGGCTTTCGGACGAGAGCCGCGCGGTGTTGGCCGAGGCGGGCAAGGCGAACAACGCAGGCCCCGACATCGTGTTCGTGATCGGCGACGGCCTCTCCGCGTTAGCGGCCGCCAAGCAGGCCATGCCGCTCCTGCAAGCGGTGCGCGAGCGCTTGAACGCAGACGCCGCTGCGGGCCACGGCTGGCATGTCGGTCCGGTGGTGGTGGCGCGTCAGGCGCGCGTCGCGCTCGGCGACGAGATTGGCGAACTGCTGGGCGCGAAGCTCGTGGCGATGCTCATCGGCGAGCGGCCGGGCCTGAGTTCGCCCGACAGCCTGGGGGTGTATCTCACCTGGGCGCCGAAGGTGGGCTGCTACGACGCTATGCGCAACTGCATCTCGAACGTGCGGCCCGAGGGCCTGCCCTACGATGGGGCCGCGCATAAGCTCCACTATCTGCTCACGCACGCGCGGCGGCTCGGGCTCACTGGCGTGGGCCTCAAGGACGATAGCGACGCACTGCTGCCAGGGGGACAAGACGCGAGGCGGATCGGGCCCACGTAGGATCGAACAGGCAAGCCACGAATTGACAACGCGTGGCTTGCGCGCGATTTTATTCGGATACCTGATGATTGGCTGGGCGAGCCACGAACTTGCCCGGACTCGTGCCCGTGAGGCGGCGAAACATGGCGATGAACGCCGACGAAGTCGCATAACCCAGATCGAGCGCCACGGATTCCACACTGCGCCCCGCTTGCAGCAACGGCAACGCGCTCACGAGACGCAGGCGCGCGCGCCACTCGGTCAGCGACATCCCCAGTTCGCGCTGCGCGTGGCGCATCAGCGTGCGCTCGCTCATATGGAAGGCAGCGGCGAGTTCGGCGAGCGGGCGGTTGTCGGCGGGATTGCCGTGGAAGACTTGCAGTACGGCGTTCAACTCGGAGTTGTCTGCATGCGGGAGATAGCTGCCGGTGGTGGCGCAGGTGGAAAGCAGGTCCACCAGCACGCGAAGCAGGCGTGCGCGCGCAGGCGACTCGCTGCCGTCGTGTCCCGCCGGCGGCAGCGCGCGCAAATGATCGAGCATGCTGCGCACGAGCGGCGAGACCATCATCGCGCAGGTTTGCGCAGGCATCGCGCTGCACAGCTCGCGGCTGATATAGACCGAGCAGTGCACCGTCTCCGCATGATTGAAGCCGACGTGCTCGGTGCCGGGTGCGATCCACAGGCCCATGTGCGGCGGCGCGAGGAAGTATTCCTCGCCGGCCGTGACCTCGGTGATGCCGCTGAACGAATAGACGAACTCGCCCCACGGATGCCGCATGGTTGGATAGCGCGCGTGCGACGGCAAGTGCTCGGTGCGGAAATAGACCGGCACGGGCAGCGTGTCCGCGAACGGCGGCGGGCTCACGTGTTGCAGCACCTTGCGCGCGGTCGTGGCGGCCTGAGGGCGGGATTTCGGCATGGCTTGAATGGGCGCGAACAAGCGGAAATAGCGCAGAGGCGCGCTACTCTGGCGAGGTGTTCCGGCGTTTCCTGTTACGCGTTGGGCAGCGTTCTGCGCAAAGCCGCGAAGAACAGCTCCGATTGCAATCGCTCGCCCTGTACCTGGCTCGCGACCCGTTGTGCGAGGTCGGCGGCCACGGGCCGCAACGCGCGCCCAGTCGAGCGTGCGAGCACCTGCGCCGTGCATGCGCGCTCGAGATAATAGAGGTCGTCGAACGCGTAATCGATGCGCTCGCCGCACACCACCACACCATGATTGCCGAGGAAGCCGATGTCCTTGCCGGCCAGCGCGTGCGCGATGCGCTCGCCTTCCTCGGGGCCGAGCGCGAGACCGTTGTATTCGCGATCCAGCGCAATGCGGCCGTGGTAGCGCATGGCGTTTTGCGAAAGGGCCGTGTCGAGCCCGCAGTCCTCGGTCAGCGTGAGCGCCGTGGCGTAAGGCATGTGGGTGTGCAGGACGCAGGTCTTGCCGGCGATGCGATGGATCGCGGCGTGGATGAACATGGCCGTGGGCTCCACTTCGTGCCGGCCCGCGATCACGGCGCCGGCCGCGTCCACGATCACGATGTCGTCGCCCCCGACTTCACTCCACATCAAGCCGCGCGGATTCAGCAGGAAGAGTCCGTTCTCGCCGGGAAGCGCGACGCTGAAGTGATTGCAGACGCCTTCGCCGAGGCCGTAATACGCGGCTGCGCGCAGCGCAAGCGCGAGATCCGCGCGCAGCTTTTCGACGCCCGGGTCGTGAAATATGGCCGGAAACTCGTTCATCCTTCGATCTCCTGTTTCAGGCCGGGCGTTTTCAGTCTTCGTGGCGCGTCGCTTGCGTGCCCGGCTGACTCCAGTTTCCCGGCTTGTGGCGTCGATGTCTAGCCCAAGCCGGGGAGATTCGATCGGGTAACTCAGTGGACGCGCGTGGCCGCGCGTTGAGCGTGAGCCTGCTTTTGGCGTTGCTGATGGCGCTGATTCAGCCACGAAGCCACCACCACACAAATCGCCAGTGCGCCCGTTGCCGCCGCTTCGGTCCGGTGATCCTCGCCCATCAGCATCGCGACCAGCACGCCGCAGATGAACGCAATCACCACCCACGTCAGCCACGGGAAGCACCACATTCTCAACTGAAGCGGATCCTTGGCCAGGTCCAGTTTTTTGCGCATCCGCAGTTGCGAAACCGCGATGACGAGATACACGAGCAGCGCGATGGCGCCCGACGTGGCCAGCAAAAAGCTGAAGACGCGCTCGGGCACCAGGTAGTTCGCGATCACCGTGAGGAAACCGAACGCGGTGGAGGCGAGCACGGCAGCACGCGGCGTGCCCGCGCTGTCGGTCGAGCGCAGCATCGCCGGCGCGTCGTTGCGCACGGAGAGCGAAAAGAGCATGCGCGACGCCGTGTAAAGCGCGGAGTTCAGGCAGCTCGCCACGGCCAGCAGCACCACCATATCGATGATGGCCTTTGCGTGCGGCACGCCGATCAGTTCCATGGCGCGCTGATACGAGCCCTGCGAGGTCAGGCCCGGATCGGTCCACGGCACGATGGCCGTGACGACGAAGATCGAGCCGAAATAAAACAGCGAGATACGCCAGATGACCGAGCGGGTGGCGCGCACGATCTGCTGGCGCGGGTTGCGCGATTCGGCCGCGGCGATGGTGACGATTTCCGTACCCATGAACGAGAACATGGTGGTGAGCATGGCCGCGAGAACGGCGCCGATCCCGTTGGGCATGAAGCCGCCGTTTTCCACGAGCCGCGAAGCGCCCGACACGCCCGAATGCGGCAGCACGCCGAGGATGGCCGCGCCGCCGATGCAGAGAAACACGATGATGGCGACCACCTTGACCAGCGCGAACCAGAACTCGAATTCGCCGTAGTTCTTGACCGAAAGAAGATTCGTAACGGTCAGGATGAAGGTGATCCCGAGGGCGTAGACCCACGTTGCAATGGAGGGAAACCACGCGTTGAGAATGGTGGCGGCGGCAGTGGCTTCAATGGGGATGACGAGCACCCAGAACCACCAGTACAGCCAGCCGATCGTGAATCCGGCCCAATGGCCGATGGACTGGTCCGCGTAGGTTGAGAACGAGCCGCTGTCGGGCTGCGCCGTGGCCATTTCGCCCAGCATTCTCATGACGAGCACGACGAGCACGCCCGTGAAAATATAGGCAAGCAGGGCGGCCGGGCCGGCCTCCGCGATTGCGTGGCCCGAGCCCACGAACAACCCCGCGCCGATCACGCCGCCGATCGACATCATCGTGACGTGCCGCTGCTTGAGTCCATTGCTTAATTGAGCGTCGTTCGATACCTGCATGTTGTCTCCAAAGTCAATCATTTGAGTCCAATACGGCGCGGAGAGTCTCGTTTGCCGATGAAGGGACGTCAAGGGCCAATCCATGCGCGCTTGATAATGGCGTGATTCCGCATAAAAAATTTGCCGGAATCTCATTTTTCGCGGGGTTTGCGAGATGAAAATCGATGGAATTCGATCGTGCGACAAGTCATTCGGTGCATTTGTTAATAAGTTCGGAATCCGAATGATTGTGGTGTGGGCCGTGCGTGGCTCGATGCCTCAGCCGTGCCTCACGCGTAGCGCGCCAGAAACATCTCGGTGGCCGCTTGTGCGATGCGCTGTTGTTCGTCTTCGCCCAGCGGCGGCTGTCCCATCGTCACCTGCGGCCAGAACGCGAACGCTTTCACGAGCCCATGCAGCTGATGTGCGGCGAACAGCGGGTCGTCGACGCGCAGGCGGCCGTCGGCGGCTGCCGCGCGGATCCATGCGGTGACGTCCTCCTCGCGCTCGCCCATGCGCGCGACCATGTCGCGCGCGCGCTCGGGCGAGTGGATGCCCGCCCCGATCGCCACGCGCGCGAGCGCGAGGAACGAATCGTCGGCCATGAGGCGCAGCTTGCGTAGCAGGAGCGCCAGCAATTGCTCGTGCAGCGGCTCGGCGGCGCGGTACGCGAGCGGCACGCTGTCCTGGCTGGCGTCCCAGAGCCGATGCAGGATCGCCGCGAACAGCGCTTCCTTGCTTGGGAAATGGTTGTAAACCGTGCGTTTCGAGACGCTCGCCCGCGCGGCAATGCGGTCCATGCTGGTGGCGTCGTAGCCGGCCGCGAGAAATTCCTCGATGGCCGCCGCAAGAATGGCGGCGCGCTTGCGGTCGGTCAGGCGCTGGGGGGAGGCGGTGGGATCCATGGCGGGATTTTACCGTTCATCCCCCATCAGCCTGAATCCGCCAACCGGCAAAAACTCTTTTTTGAAAGACTGGATCCAAAAATCCAGCTGGAGTACGCTCACCGACATCGCACAACCGGACGCGGCGTCATGTCGCACCGCACCATGCATGCCACCAACGTTCGCAGCACTGCTGGACTGGCGCTATCCGCCGAGGAAGAGGCCTATCGCTTCATGCTGGAGGCGATCATCGAAGGCCGCTATGCGGCGGGCCAGCGCATCGTCGCGGAGACCGTTGCCGAAGCGCTTTCGATGAGCCGCATGCCGGTGCGCGCCGCGCTGCGGCGCTTGCACAGCGAGGGCCTGGTGATCCAGCGTCCCAACCGCGGCGCGATCGTTCGCGGCCTTTCCGTCGACGAGATTCAGGACATCTTCGACATGCGTATCGCGCTCGAAGGGCTTGCGATGCGCGTGGCGGCGCCGCGCTGCACCGAAGCGCACCTCGCGAAACTCGAGCGCCTGCTGGAAGACATGGACGCCTGTGTCGGCGATACGGATACGTGGGTGCAGCGCCACTGCGCGTTTCACGAATACCTGTGCGAAATCAGCGGCCGCACGCGCCTGTATCAGCAAATTCTCTCGCTCTACACACTGATCGAAGGCCCCATGCGCCTGTGGATCGAGCAGGCGACGTTCAGGCGCAAGCGCGCCCGCGACGCCCACCAGATCCTGATCGACGCGCTGCGCACGCGCGACCCCGTGAAAGCCGAGCAGGCGCTGCGCGCGCATATCGAATCCACCGTTCCGCAGATCATCGAATTTCTCGAATCGCCGGCGTCGCGGGAATGACGCGCCGGTTTGCCTAATAGTCGTTGTGCCCCACTCGTTGTGTCCCACAGGTTGTGCCCACATTCAGCCAGGAGCCTCCCGATGTCAGCAATAGAGTTCAAGCGTTTTCGTCTTGCCGCCTGCGCCGGCGTCGCGGTTCTGGCGCAGCTTGCGGGCGCCGCCACGGCGCATGCGGCCGATCTGGGCCTCGTGAAAAGCGGCACGCTGACTTACTGTTCGAGCATGGACGCGCCGCCGCTCGCGTCCTACGACGAGAATCAGCAGCCGCGCGGCTTCTCCGTCGATGTCGCGCACGACGTGGCGAAGCAGCTCGGCAATCTCAAGGTCGAGTGGAAGGTGATGTCGTTCAGCGGGCAGATTCCCGCGCTGCAGGCGCGCCAATGCGACCTCGTGATCGGCCAGTTGTTCGACAAGCCCGAGCGGCGCCAGATCATCGACATCGTCGACTACATGTATTCGAGCCAGTCGATCATGGTGCCGCGCGGCAACCCGCGCCACGTGCGCTCGCTCGACGATCTTTCGGGCATGAAGGTCGGCGTGCTCAACGGCACGACCATCAGTTCGCTGCTCGAAAAGGAGAATCAGAAGCTCACCGCAGCGGGCAAGGCGCCCATGAACATCGTTGTTTATAGTTCGGATGCCGATGCATTTCAGGCGTTCCGCCTGCAACAGGTCGACGCCTACGGCACCACCTCGGAGAGCGCCGCGCACTTCCGCCAGGCATCGGGCGACATGTTCGAGGAGGCCGTGCCGGGGTTCAACCGCATCGCCACGGGCATTGGCGCGCGCAAGGGCGAGCCGCTTTCGCCTGCGGTCGCGAAGGTCGTGGCCGACCTCGTGAAGAGCGACCGCTACGGCAAGATGCTCTCGACCTGGAAGCTCGAAAACGATCGCTATTGAGCGCGGGGTGACGCCATGAATTTCAGTTGGGAAATCTTCCGGAAATTCCTGCTGGAGCCCAGCCCTGCATACCTGCACGGGCTGTGGCTCACGTTCTCGATCAGCGCGTGCGCGGTCGTGCTTGGCGCGACGCTCGGTCTTGTCGTCGCGCTCATGAGGCTTTCGTCGAGCCTGCCGGTGCAGTCGCTTGCGCGCGGCTACATCTGGGTCATGCGCGGCACACCGCTGCTCATGCAGATCGTGTTTCTGTACACGGCGTTCGCCGCCGCGAACATCTTCCATTTTCACGATCTCGACTTCGGCATCATCACGCTGCCGGGCAATATCCAGGCGGCGGTGCTCGCGCTCGGCATGAATTCGGCCGCTTATCAGGCGGAGATCATCCGTGCGGGGCTGAGTTCGGTCGATCGCGGGCAGTACGAAGCGTCGCGCTCGCTCGGCATGACGTCGGTGCTGCTCATGCGCCGGGTCGTGCTGCCGCAGGCGCTGCGCGTGATCGTGCCGCCGCTCGGCAACGAGTTCAACGTGATGCTGAAAAACACCACGCTCGTGAGCGTGATTGGCGTGCCGGAACTGCTGCTCAGCACGCAGATGATCACCTCGGTGAACTTCCGCGTGTTCGAGCTCTATCTCGTGCTCGGCATCTACTTCCTCGCGCTCACGACGCTGTGGGGCTTCGCGCAGCGGCGGCTGGAGGCGCACTTCGGCCGCGGCGAGGCGAAGCCGGCCACGAACACGCGTCTGTTCGGCGCGCAAACGATGAAGCTGCTGCGGGGGCGCTGATATGAACGAAGCACGGGAAATCGTGATCGAGGCGTCGGACATTCATAAGTCCTTCGGCTCGACCAAGGTGCTCAACGGGATCTCGCTGAGCGTCGCAAAGGGGGAGGTGGTGGTGCTGATCGGCTCGTCGGGATCGGGCAAGACCACCTTCATCCGCTGCCTCAACTTGCTGGAGTCATACGACAGCGGGCGCGTGCGCGTGAACGGCAAGTTGCTCGGCTTTGTCGAGCGTCCGAACGGCACGCTTGTGCGCGATTCGGCGCGCACGCTCGCGCGCCAGCGCCGCGACATCGGCATGGTGTTTCAGCGCTTCAATCTGTTTCCGCACATGACCGCGCTGGAGAACGTGATCGAAGCGCCCATCCACGTGCTGAAAATGCCACGCGAGGAAGCGGTCAAGCAGGCGAAGGCGCTGATCGCGCGCGTGGGACTCGCCGATCGCGCCGACCACTATCCATCGCAGCTATCCGGCGGGCAGCAGCAGCGCATCGCCATCGCGCGAGCGCTCGCGATGCAGCCCAAGGTGCTGCTGTTCGACGAGCCGACCAGCGCGCTCGACCCGGAAACCGTGGGCGAGGTGCTGCAGGTCATGAAGGAGCTGGCGGAAGACGGCATGACGATGGTGGTGGTCACGCACGAGATGGGTTTCGCCCGCGAGGTGGCCGACCGCGTGGTCGTGCTCGACCAGGGCGAGCTGATCGAGGAAGGGCCGCCCGAGCGCATTTTTACTGCGCCTTCGCACCCGCGCACGCAGACCTTCCTGCGGCGCACCTTGCGTACCGCCGCGCCCGTGTAATCCGTATCGAAGGTGGTCTTGCCGCCTTCGATTGAATATCTTCAGGACACCAAAAAAAGGAGAGTGCGCTGATGCGTAACTTCGAAACGCCGGGTCGCTCGCTCGTGATGGCCCGCAATGGCATGGCCGCGACTTCGCACCCGAGCGCCACGCTCACCGCCATCCAGATCCTGGCCGCAGGCGGCAACGCCATGGACGCCGCGATTGCCGCGTGCGCGGTGCAATGCGTGGTTGAACCCGGTTCCACGGGTATCGGCGGCGACTGCTTCGCGCTCTATGCGCGCGGCGGCAGCGACGACGTGATCGCCTATGACGGCTCGGGCTGGGCGCCCGCCGCCGCGAGCACGGAGCGCTTGCGTGCGATGGGCGTTACCACGATTGCGCGCCATTCGCCGCACGCGGTGACAGTGCCCGGCGCCGTGGATGCGTGGACGACGCTCCATCGCGACCACGGCCGCCTGCCGCTGCGCGACGTCCTTGCGCCGGCCATCCGTTTCGCGGAAGAAGGCTACGCCGTCGCGCCACGCACCGCGCGCGACTGGGCCGCCGAAGTGGAAACGCTCGCGCGCGACTCGGTGGCGGCCAAGACCATGCTTGTCGACGGCGCGGCGCTGCGCGCGGGCGAAACCCACCGGCAGCCGCGCCTTGCGAACACGCTGCGCGCGATTGCCGAGACGGGGCGCGACGCGTTCTATCGCGGCGCGGTGGCCGCCGATCTCGTGGCCAAGTTGCAGGAGCACGGCGGCTTGCACACGCTCGACGATTTCGCCGGGTTCAGCGGCGAATACGTGACGCCTATCCGCGCGAAGTTTCGCGGCTACGACGTGATCGAATGCCCGCCGGCGGGGCAGGGCATGATCGCGCTACTGTTGCTGAGGCTGCTCGACAAGTACGACGCCGAAGGCAGCCCGCTCGACCCGGATCGCCTGCATCGCGAGATCGAAGCGGCCAAGATCGCCTACGCGGTGCGCGATGCGGTGCTGGGCGACCCGCGCGAGCAGCGTGTCGACGTCGAGCGCCTGCTCTCCGACGACTACATCGACGCACTGCGCAGCCGCATCGACCTCGAACGCGTGCTGGACCCGGCCGCCGCGCTCACCTCGGTCGAGCATCGCGATACGGTCTATATCACCGTGGTCGATCGCGACCGCAACTGCGTGAGCTTCATTAATTCGTTGTTCTATCCATTTGGCAGCGGCTTGATGGGCAAGGAATCGGGCGTGATGTTGCACAATCGTGGCATGGGCTTTTCGGTCGAGCCGGGGCATCCGAACGCAATCGCCGCGCACAAACGCCCGCTGCACACCATCATCCCCGGCATGGTGGCGCGCGATGGCCGCGTGCAGATGAGCTTCGGCGTGATGGGCGGCCACTATCAGGCGATGGGGCACGCGCATTTTCTGTCGAAGGTGCTGCATTACGGATTGGACATGCAGTCGGCGATGGATTTGCCGCGCGTGTTCCCGCGCCCGGGCACGGCCACGGTGGAAATCGAATCGACGCTGCCCGAAGCCACGCGCGCCGTGCTCGCGGATCGCGGCTTCGCGCTCGTGCCCAGCGCCGGACCGATTGGCGGTTCGCAGGCGATCCGCATCGACTGGGAGCGAGGCGTGCTGACGGGCGCATCCGATCATCGAAAGGATGGATGCGCGCTCGGATACTGAGGGCGTGACTGCACAGTGACTACGCACCCATGCCGGGTGCCAAAGCGGGGTGGCCGTCACTGGCGTGAGGGCCGCCCGCTTGCACCGCACACGGAAAAATCAGTGCCCGTGTGCTTCCCGGAATCCGGTGTCGTGTTCGATATGCTGATCGGAAGTGTCGACGTGGAAGGTCGCCGAGACCACAAAGAGAACGCCGGCGAACGTCCACACCCAGGTGCCCAGCGCGAAGCTAAGCAAATAGGCGTGATGAGGCGGGTACGCCTGGAGCGCCCAGGCAAGACACGCAACTGGCAATATCAGCAAACACAACGCCGACCGGTTCAGAAAAGCGGCGACCCTTGCATTCTTGCGCGTCTCAGCTTGCATGCCTGCCTCCGTAGGGAATGGCACTGGGAGATAGCGTCGCACGGCGGTCATTTCACGCAAACTTGGGAATATCCCTGGCACGGCGCGGGAACGAAGTAACGAAGAGCAACATTCGTTTACGCCTCCGGCGGATTGTGGAAGTATCGCGCGCACCGCGTAGCACGAATACGCTTGCTCTTCTTGCGAGGTACGGGATGGACTGGAGGTTTTGGAAGGCTGAGAAGCGCCACGAAGAGGCCGAGACGCACAATTGGCCCACCGAGACGCATGAATCGATACGGCAGCTGCTGGGCATGTACCTGGGCGCTGGAACCCCGCCGTTCGCGAACTGGTCCGCGCCCGGCATCGTATTCGCCCCCAACGTCGAAGCGACGGCCCGCAATTCCGTGAAGGGCTATCAACTCGCCCTCTGGTTCTGGCTGTTCGCCGGCAAGCACGGCGCCATTGCGGCGCGCATGGCGCGCGAAACCTTCTGTCTGCTCGCCGATGCGGCGCAGCCGGCGTCGGGCGACGCCATCGACGCGCTGCTCGACCTCGAAAGCCGCCTCGCGCGCTCCGTCGAGTCTATCTCCGCCGAGCAACGCACCTTCAGCCAGGAAGGCCAGGCCGTGGAACTGCCGATGGAGTTCTTTCTGGCCACGGGCGCGCTCAGGTTCATGCCCGAGTCCCCGTATGCGGGGGATGCGGGCGCGCCGCTGCAAGGCAATGACTACAAGCTGGCGGACTGCTTCCGCCACGCCACCGAGGAAGCCTTGGTGCTGTTCCGGCCGATGATCCAGGCCGTCGAGTTCGACTCGAAACTGCTGCCGAACTGGAAATGGAGCGCCCGCCCGGGCGCTGCCGAACGGCATCTGCAGCGGCGCCACGGCAATCCGCTGTTCCCGCTGCACCGGCAGATGGTGACGGCCCACGACGTGCATGAAGCGCGCATTGCCGACAACCAGGCGCTGCTGGATATTCGCAACGAACTTAATGAAGTGCGCCACGCATTCTTCGAAAAGCCGTCGCTGCCCTTGAACTGGCAGTCGTACCTCGAAAACTTCCGGGAACAGGTGGACCGGCTCGATGAGCGCCGCCTGGTGGCGGGCGGGCAGAATGCGCCGCTCGGCGACGCGGTCGGGGCGCTGCGCGCCGACATTCTGGCGACGTGGCGCGCCGAGATTCAGAAGAACCGCAACAGCCTCGCCGCACTCGACCAGGACGAGGCGCGCAAGGCCGAACGGCGCGCGCTGCTGTACGGCTGCGACTGGACCGGCCAGCTATTGAGCCACGGCTCGCTGATACCCGCGGAAGAAGTGGTGCCCGCGCTGCTGAGCGAATCGCCGGCCGAGTTGGAGAAGGCGGTGGCCGGTTTGCAGGCGGAGCCGCGTTTGCATGAGACGCTCGCGCATTGCAGGGCCGCCGCGCATCGGCTCGTGGGGGAACTGCGCGCGGCGGGTCATGGCTTCCCCGACCTGACCGAAAAGCTGTACATCCTGGACGGCAAGCGCGAGGTCCCGCAGGAAGACTCGCCGGGACCGCTGCCGGCCTGACGAGTTTGCTGCTCAGCTTTTCAGGCGATAACCGGTCTTGAAGATCCACGCGGTGATCCCGAGGAACACGGCGAGAAACGCGGCCGTCATGCCGAGGCTCACGCTGACGTCGACGTCAGCGAGCCCGTAGAAGCTCCAGCGAAAACCGCTGATGAGATAGACGATCGGGTTGAACAGCGTGACCACCTTCCACGCCGGCGGCAGCATGTCGACCGAGTAGAAGCTGCCGCCGAGGAAGGTCAGCGGCGTGATGATCAGCAGCGGCACGATTTGCAGCTTCTCGAAGTTGTCGGCCCAGATGCCGATGATGAAGCCGAGCAGGCTGAAAGTTATCGCCGTGAGCAGCAGGAACAGCACCATCCAGAACGGATGCTGGATCTGGATCGGCACGAACAGCGCCGCGGTGGCGAGGATGATGACGCCCAGCAGCACCGATTTGGTTGCGGCCGCACCGACATAGCTGATCACGATTTCCAGATACGACACCGGCGCGGACAGCAGTTCGTAGATCGTGCCTGTGAAGCGCGGGAAGTAGATGCCAAACGACGCGTTCGAAATGCTTTGCGACAGCAGGGACAGCATGATCAGGCCCGGCACGATGAACGCGCCATAGCTGACGCCGTTCACTTCCTTGATGCGCGAACCGATTGCGGAACCAAACACGATGAAGTAAAGCGAAGTCGAGATCACCGGCGCGACGATGCTTTGCATCAGCGTGCGCCGGGTGCGCGCCATTTCGAATCGGTAGATGGCGCGAATGGCGTGGATATTCATCGGGTGCTCACCTGGGCTTTGTTGTTATCCGCAACGGCGGGATTTGTCGAGGCCGCGGGGTCTTTGTGAACGAGACTCACGAAGATCTCCTCCAGCGAACTCTGGCTCGTTTGCAGGTCCGTGAAGCCAATGCCGGCCTCGCTCAGGTTCTTGAGCAGCGTGATGATGTCGTTGCGTTCGTGCTCGGCGTCGTAGGTGTAGGTGAGCGCGGCGCCGCCATCGGCCAGCTCCAGCCCCCAGCTTGCAAGCTCCGCCGGAATGGCGCTCAACGGCGCTTCGAGCTGCAACGTCAGCTGCTTGCGGCCGAGCTTGCGCATCAGCGCGTCCTTCTGTTCGACCAGCATGATTTCGCCGCCGTTGATGACGCCGATCCGGTCGGCCATTTCTTCGGCTTCGTCGATGTAATGGGTCGTCAGGATGATCGTCACGCCGCTGGCCTTGAGCCCGCGCACGAGTTCCCACATGTCGCGGCGCAGCTCGACGTCCACGCCCGCGGTGGGCTCGTCCAGAAACAGCACTTGCGGCTCGTGCGCGAGCGCCTTCGCGATCAGCACGCGGCGTTTCATGCCGCCCGACAACGTGATGATCTTGTTGTTGCGCTTGTCCCACAGCGACAGGTCGCGCAGCACGCGCTCGATATGCGCGGGATTGGCCGGCTTGCCGAACAGGCCGCGGCTGAACGAGACGGTGGCCCAGACCGTTTCGAACGAGTCGGTCGTGAGCTCCTGGGGCACGAGGCCGATCAGCGAGCGCGCAGCGCGGTAATCCGTGACGATATCGTGACCGGCGACGCGCACGCTCCCTTCACTCGCATTCACGATGCCGCAGACGATGCTGATGAGCGTCGTCTTGCCCGCACCGTTCGGCCCCAGCAGCGCGAAAATCTCGCCGCGCTGGATGTTCAGGTTGATGTGCTTGAGCGCGCGGAATCCCGACGCATAGGTTTTCGAGAGATTCTCGACGGAGAGGATCGTTTGCATGGGCGTGACATTACCAGAAAGCCTGCGCGCTCGCCGGGGCCGGAAAGGCATGGCGCGTCGAGCACTCAGAGCCTTGGCAAGGCCAGTTCAACGCTCACGCATGCAGGGTGTTGATTCCACTCGGGCGGATGTGCAATTTGAACACGTACCGCGCATCGGGCGCCGGTCACTCCTGCGCTCGCGCCTTGATGCGTTCGAGCTCCTGGCTGTCGACGATGATGCGAACCGCGTCGTGCCGCCAGTGCTCGATTTCGAACTCGACTATCTCATCGTTCTGATCGTAGACGATGCTCGAAATCATCAGAATCTGGCTGCCTTCCGTCAGCATCAACGCCTGGGCGACCTCGCCCCACGCGGCAGTCGGATTGATCTCGAACCGCGAGCGGCCATAGCGGATGCCGTAGCTCTGCTGGTACAGCGTCGTCAGCGACTGGCTCAAGTCGTGTTCGAAGATCCGTGGAAACTTCTCTGGCTTGAGATAGTGCTTTGCCAGCATCACGACGCGGCCGTCCAGTTTGCGCAGCCGATGGATTTCGTGGACGCGCGACAGGGTTGGCAGCTCGAGGTTCTGGCAGATCGAGGGCGTCGCCACGATCGTGCGCGACAGCAGCACCCGCGTTTCGAGGTGGCGCTTCTGATCGGTGACGATTTGATGGAACGGCGAGCGGTAGAGCGGGTTGTAAATCAGCCTCGGTGGCGCAACGAACCAGCCTCGCCGGTCCTCGCAATAGATCCGTCCTTCCGCTTCCATGGCCACCAGCGCTTCCTTCACCGTCGTGCGCGTGGTGTCGAACAGTTCCGAAAGCTCTCGCTCGGACGGCAGTTTCGCGCCCGGCAACAGCAGCTTGCTGTCGATCTGCATCTCGATGGACTGCCTGACTTGGGCCGCGAGAGTGGTGCTGCGCTCAGATTCTGCCACTTGGACTACTCCAAATTTTGATGCAACGATCCGCATTTTATCTGAGGAAATCGTCTTGCGAGACGATCATCTCGATGGGCAGATTGCGCTGGGAGCACTGCCGCCGGACGCTGCATAAAATAATGAAAATTCAATGACATAACGTGGATTTTCGGATTCCGGTCGGGCTGCGCCGGTGAGATGCGAAAAGCCATTGACACTGATATTACCACCGGATATGTTCTGCGCATGTCGACAACTGGACTGGACCAGATGGGAGGCGTCATGAAAGCGAAACGACTTGTGGGTGTCATTGGGGTCATGGTTTGCGCCGGCGCGGCGCAGGCCACGGTGGGGGATTTGAATGCGCTCACGCAGGCAGCGAAGAAGGAGGGGGCGGTCTATAGCGTCGGCATGCCCGACGACTGGGCGAATTGGAAGGACACTTGGGCTCAACTGACGCATAACTATGGACTGGACCACCACGACACGGATCTGAGTTCGGCCGAGGAAATTGCCAAGTTCGACGCGGAGAAAAGCAATGCGACAGCCGATATAGGCGACGTGGGCCAGAGCTTCTGTCCACTTGCGGTGAAGCGGGGGGTGACGCAGCCCTACAAGCCGGGCACCTGGAACGACATTCCGGACTGGGCGAAGAGCCAGGACGGGAACTGTATCGTCGACTACACAGGCACGATCGCGTTCATCACCAACACCCGGCTCGTGAAGAATCCGCCGAAGACCTGGGCTGATCTGCTGTCCGGCAAGTACAAGGTGACGCTCGGGGCCGTTGGCGTCGCGGCACGTGCGAACAGCGCGGTTCTGGCAGCCGCGCTCGCGCAGGGCGGGAGCGAGAAGAACCTGATGCCGGGCCTCAAGCTGTTCGCCGAACTGGCGAAGCAGGGGCGGTTGTCGCTCGTGGACCCGAGTCTCGCCAATCTGGAAAAGGGCGAAATCGAAGTCGGCATTCTTTGGGACTTCACGGCGCTTAGCTATCGCGACCGGATCGATCCTTCGCGCTTCGCGGTCAACATTCCCTCGGACGGCTCGGTGACCACCGGCTATACGCTCATCATCAACAAGTATGCGAAGCATCCGAATGCCGCGAAGCTGGTCCGCGAATACGTGCTGAGCGACGCGGGGCAATTGAATCTCGCGCGCGGCTATGCGCGCCCGATTCGCACGTCCGTGAAGTTCCCGCCCGACGTGCAGGCGAAACTGCTGCCCGCGAGCGAGTACAAGTCCGTGAAGCCGATTCAGGATTTTGCCGCGTGGGATGAGTCGGTCAAAAAACTGCCGCGCCAGTGGCAGGACGTGGTGATGGTGAACATGCAGTAACGCAAGCGCGCCGCCGGCCGAAACAGCGCACGAGTCGAACGAAGTCGCGCACGCGCTGGCCGGCGACTCAGTGGCCGGCGTCCGAAAGATGCGTTCGGGCGCCGGTACGGTCGAACGCTTGCCTCTCCAACTTCGTGAACCGGAGTTTCCTTTGTGATGAAAACCTCCTCACTCGTCGTCGCCGGCGAGCCTGCCGAACGCGCACGCATTCGATGGCGGCATGGGATAGCCGCGATCTGGCTGATTCCATTTGCCGTCGTGTTCACGCTGTTCTGTCTCGCGCCAATGGTCTGGGTGATCGCCAACAGTGTGCAAACCACGCAAGGCTTCACGCTCGCGAACTACGCGGAAATTCTGTCGTCGCCTTTCTATCGGCAGGCGTTCGAGAACAGCCTGCGCATCTCGCTGTGGTCGAGCGCGCTTGCCCTCGTGATCGCAATTTTCGGCGCCGCCTCGTTGAGGCGCGTGCCGGGAAGACTGCGGCGGCTGGTCGTGTCGGTCGCGAACATGACTAGCAACCTGACCGGCGTGCCGCTGGCGTTCGCGTTCATCATCCTCGTCGGCACCAACGGATCGCTGACGCTGCTCTTCGAGGCGTGGGGGCTGGCAAAGCACTTCGATCTCTATTCGATCAACGGGCTGATTCTGATCTACACGTACTTCCAGATTCCGCTTGGCATCTTGCTGCTGTACCCGGCATTCGACGCACTCGACGACGACTGGCAGGCCGCGGCGTCCCTGCTCGGCGCGAAGCTCTGGCAATACTGGCGCGATGTCGGTCTGCCGGTGCTGGCGCCCGCGATCTTCGGCACGTTCATCCTGTTGTTCGCGAATGCGATCGGTGCGTATGCAAGCGCCTATGCGCTGACCCAAGGGAACTTCAATCTGATCACCGTGCGTATCGCGGGCCTCGTGTCGGGGGATTTGTTCCTCGATCCGAACATGGCGGCCGCGCTTTCGGTGCTGCTGATGCTGCTCTTGCTGGTCGTGACCGTCGCCAACCAGTGGCTGCTGAACCGGAGGGCTCGTCATGCGCGCTGACATTTACCATCGCGCCGTCGTCGGCGTGCTCGTGACGATCCTGGCCGCGCCGATACTCGCCACACTGCTGTATTCGCTGTCCAGGCATTGGGGCGCTACGATCCTGCCGGACGACCTCTCGCTGAGTTGGTACTGGCAACTCTTGCATGACAAGGCGTTCATGGCTGCATTCGGCCGTTCGATGGCCGTGTGCCTGGGCGCGCTCGCGCTCAGCGCGTTGATCATCGTACCCACGGCCTTCGTGGTCTTTTACCGGTTTCCGCGTCTGGACAAGGTAATGAGCGCACTGATCCTGATTCCGTTCGCGGTGCCGCCGGTCGTGACGTCGGTGGGGCTGCTCAATATCTACGCGGACGGGCCGTTTGCGATTAACGGCACGCCGTGGATCTTGCTCGGCTGCTATTTCACGATCGCCTTGCCGTTCATGTACCGCGCGATGGCGAACAGCATGGCAAGCATGAACATCCGCGACCTGATGGATGCGGCGCATCTGCTTGGCGCGAGCACCTCGCTTGCCTTCGTGAAGATCATTCTGCCGAACTTGAGCAAGGCACTGATGGCCTCGTTGTTCTTGTCATTTGCGTTTTTGCTTGGCGACTTCGTCTTTGCCAATCTGCTCGCGGGTTCTCATTACGAAACGCTGCAAGTCTATTTGTACAACGTACGCCAGACGAGTGGCCACTTCACCAGCGCCATTGTCATGAGCTACTTTTTTACCGCGTTGATTCTGACCTGGCTTACCGCGCGATTCAGCAAATAGGACGACCACCATGAACTACGTCGAAGCGAACGGCTTGACCAAGCAATACGGCACGACGCCGGTCTTTCGCGATATCAGCTTCTCGTTGCGCAAAGGCGAATTCGTCACGCTGCTTGGGCCGAGTGGCTGCGGGAAGTCGACACTGCTGCGCAGTCTCGCGGGACTGACCGATGTCGACGCGGGCTCTATCCGCGTCGACGGCGAGGACATCACGCGCGTGGCACCGCAAAAACGCGGGATCGGCATGGTGTTTCAAAGCTACGCGCTGTTTCCGAACATGACGGTTGCGCAAAACATCGAGTTCGGCCTCAAGCTCAAGAAGATGGCGGCGGACGAGCGCACGCGCAAGGTCGTGGATGCCATTCGTCTCGTCGCGCTGGGCGGCAAGGAGCATCAGTATCCGCACGAACTCTCCGGCGGGCAGCGCCAGCGTGTCGCGCTCGCGCGTGCGCTCATTGTCGAGCCGCGCATATTGCTGCTCGACGAACCGCTGTCCGCGCTCGACGCACGCATTCGCCGCTCGCTGCGCGAGCAGATTCGTGACATCCAGTCGCGTCTTGGCGTCACGACGATCTTCGTGACTCACGATCAGGAGGAAGCGTTGACGCTTTCCGATCGCATCTTCGTGATGGATCAGGGGCGCATCGTGCAGGAAGGAGAGGCGGAGACCATCTACGCGCGGCCGGCTTCGGAATTCGTGGCCCGTTTCATCGGCAATTACAACATGCTCTCGCCGGGCGACGCGCATGCGCTATTCGATATGACGATCAATGGGCATCTGGCGATTCGGCCAGAGGCTATTCAGGTTGCGCCGCTCACGGAGGTCGTGAGCGCGAAGCCGCTTGCGCCGCTTACGGGAACGGTCCGGCATCGCCAGTTGCTCGGCAACGTGATTCGCTATCAGGTGGAATCGTCCGGCGTTATGCTTCGTGTCGACAGGCTCAATCAGCGCGAGGATCAGCTCTTCGCGCCCGGCACGCTCGTTGCGCTGGCGGTCGACCCGCAGCAGATGCGAGAGGTGCACTGAGATGGCACTCGGCATTTTCGATATGGACGACACGCTCGTCGACGGCGACAGCGCGAACCTGTGGCTGCACTATCTCGTGGAGCGAGGCCGCGCTCCGAGCGAGATGCTGCCGCGCGAAGAGGCCCTGTTGCAGGCCTATCGCGAAGGCCGTGTCGACATGCGCGAATACGTGCGTTTCGCGCTGGAGCCGATACGCGGGCTGATGCAAGAAGTGGTTGCGGCCTGGATGGCGGAATTTGTCGAAGGCGTCGTTTTGCCCCGTATTTTTCCAGAAGCATTGCGTCAGCTCGAATGGCATCGCGCCCGGCGGGACCGGCTGCTCATTGTGTCGGCTACGGGCGAGCACCTCGTCAGCGCGATTGCGAATCGTCTCGGCGTGCAAGACTCGATCGGGATTCGAGTGGAAACACGAAACGGGCGTTATACCGGCGATACCTATGGCGAACTCAGCTATCGCGAAGGCAAAGTATCCCGTGTGCGCACCTGGCTGAACGCCGAGGGCGAAAGTCTCGACGGGAGTTACGGCTATAGCGATTCATTCAACGATGTGTCGATGCTTGCGGCAGTCGATCATGGCCACGCGGTGAATCCGGACGCGACGTTACACGCAATCGCCGTGGAGCGCGGCTGGCGTGTGCTGCACTGGCTGCCGGCCAGCAGGCAACGGGATGGGATTGAACAGTGAAAGTGCCGGGTGGTGTATTACTGGCCGACATTGCGCTGGACCGGACAAGCGACGTTCCACTGCATCGGCAGCTCTATCTGCAGATTCGCAGGCAAGTTCTGAGTGGTCGGCTGACCAGCGGTACGCGTTTGCCCTCCACGCGCACATTGATTCGCGAACTCGGCGTTTCGCGTATCACGATCGTCAACGCGTTCGATCAATTGGTTGCGGAAGGATTTTTAAGCTCGCGTATTGGCGCCGGCACCTATGTTGCCGACGAGTGGAGCGCGCAGCAACGGCCGCAACCTGCGCCTGAACGGCCACATCTGTCCGCGCGGGGCGCTGCAACCATCTCCGCGCGAGGCGACCTGTTCAGCCGGGCGCCGCAGTCGTGGTCGCCGGACGAGTCGGAATCGTTCATCTCCAGTCAGGGCGCGTTCGAAGAATTTCCCGTGCGCGTCTGGAAGCGTCTTCTGTCGCGCCACGGCTCGCGGCGCGACATCGATTTGCTCGGCTACGGCGATCCGCTCGGTTACCGGCCGTTGCGCGAAGCGATTGCCAATTACCTGAATGATGTTCGCGGGCTGGACTGCGAGGTCGATCAAATCGCCATTTCGTCGGGCGCTCAGCAGGCGTTCAACGTGCTCGCCATGTTGCTGCTCGATCCGGACGACGCGGTATGGGTCGAGGACCCCGGCCATATTGCGGCCCGCCTCGCGTTTCAGGCGCAAGGCTGCCGGCTCTACGGCGTCGCGCTCGATGAACAGGGTGCCGACGTGTCGTTTGGCATCGCCCGCCATCCCCGCGCGCGTCTGGCGTTTGTCACGCCGTCGAGGCAGCATCCGCTCGGCATGACCATGAGTTTGGGGCGGCGCATGGAGTGGATCGACTGGGCGCGCGATTCGCAGAGCTGGATCATCGAGGATGATTGCGACAGCGAGCTGCGTTACCGCGGGCCGCTCCTGCCGGCCCTGTTCGGCCTCGACCGGAACGAGCATGTTATTTATGTCGGGACGCTCAGCAAGGTGATGTTTCCATCGCTGCGGCTCGGCTATGTGGTGTTGCCGAAAGATCTCGTCGCCCCGTTCGCCGCGGTGTGCACGGTGATCGGGCGCAGCCCCTCCACGCTCATGCAGGCGGTTGCGGCCGATTTCATCCGCGAAGGCCATCTGCAGGCGCATATCCGGCACACGCGCGGGTTGTATCAACGGCGGCAACATACGCTGTTGACCGAGCTTGGGAGCCAACTCGGACACTGCCTGAGCGCCGGGCCGGTCGATGCCGGCATGCATGTGCTTGGCTGGCTGAGCGAGGAAGTCGACGATCTGCACGTCGCCCGGTCACTCGCGCAACGCGGCGTCTACACGTATGCGCTTGGCGAATACTGCCTGGAGCAGAGGCAGCGCCCCGCATTGCTCATTGGCTTTGCGGGCACGGCCGAGGCCAATATGCGACGGGCGGTGGCGCGCATGGCCGACGCGTTGAAGCAACTGGGCCTGGCGTGACGGTCGTGCCCCACAGTGATGGGCGGCGGCTCAAAATGGACATGTCGGAGCGCTATTTAATGGCTCTAACGATCGGTCCGCTACGATGATTTAATGGCGGCATTCTGGATGTGCTCCTCTCGTGCATCCGTCCTCAACAGGAGTTCGAATGCCCCTCATCCAGTCCCGATTCGCGACGCTGATCGGCCAGAATCTCGATGCCGAGGAATCCGCGCGTATTCCCGAGCTCACCCCGGCGCTGGCGCGCAAGCTGATCGAGCGTATCGACAGCGTGCGCCTGTTCGCGCACGCGTACACCATGCTGGGCAATTTCACCTACGGGCGCTTTCATCCTTGCGATCTGCTGGATCACGCGTATCGACACGAACTGGACGGCATCTGCATTCATTTGCTCGACGGCGAGGAGCGCAGCCTCGGGCAAATGTCCGATTCGCAACTGCGCGAGGTGGCGGCTCACGCGAGCCGGCTCGGCCTGGACGTGCATCTCGAGATCAGTAGCACCCGGCGTCCGGACGTAGACGAAGTCGTGCGCATCGCGCGGATCATGGCGGTCGAACACATTCGCGTGTATTCGCGTTACGAGGGCTTGCTGTCCGACGTGATGAAGCGCGTGGAAGCCGACCTGCGCTACCTCGCGGAACTCGCCGATCGCCATAGTCTGCATTTCTATTTTGAGCAGCACGAGGAACTGAAGAGCGCAGAGATCGCTGATCTGTTGCGCACGGTCGGGCACTCGCGCCTGCATGCACTGTTCGATTTCGGCAACATGATCAACGCATGCGAATCGCCGATGGACGCATTGCGCGAGCTGGCGCCATACATCGGCCAGGTTCACATGAAGGGTGTGCGGATTCTGAAGGAAGCCGACGGCTTCGGCCATCGCGGCGTGTTGCAGGGCAGCGCGGACGACGATCTTCCCGGCGCGCGGATGCTGTGCGAACTGCTGATGCTCGGCGAGTCGAAGCCGCAAATCATTGCCTTCGCACTCGAACAGGAAAACCACTATTACGCACCGATGTTTCGCCAGATGAGCGAAGCAGACGATCCATTCATACCGTACCGGGAAATGAGTGAAACGGGCATTCCCGGCGGCCTCAGCCGGGAGGCGCTGCTCGAGCAGGAGCCTCGCTGGGCCTTCAATCAGATCCGGTACACGCGAGCGCTACTGCTGCGTTTGCGCGAGCTCGCCGAATTGCGCTTGCAGACGGCCGGGACGACATCCGGCTGCTGATATAGAACGATCACATGGAGAAGACAATGAAGTCGATTGACAGGATGAAATGGCTTAAGTTCGTAGTGCTTGTGATGGGGGGCGGGACAGTCTACAAGCTGGCGAACCTCAAGGATGCGTTTTATGTGCCGATGCAGCAGTACCTGGGATTGAGCAACGCGCAGATCGGCGTGCTGTTGAGCGTCAACTCGTTGTTTGCGACCGCGCTGTTCGTGGTTGGGGGCTATCTGTCCGATCGATTTCAGGCGCGCCGGACCATTTCGTTGGGGATGGTCGGCGCGGGCCTTATCGGCATTTATCTGAGCACGTTCCCGGGCTACAACCAGTTGCTCGTCCTGTTCGCGGCGCTGGCGGTCTGCTCCGACTGCCTGTTTTGGCCCGCGCTGCTCAAGGCGATTCGCAATCTTGGCAACAGCGATGAGCAAGGACGCATGTTCGGCTTCCTGGAAGGCGGCCGCGGGGTGATCGATACGCTGGTGGCATTTTCGGCGCTCGGACTGTTCGTCGTGATGGGCTCGGGCCCGGGCGGGTTCAAGGCGGCGATCTTGATGTATTCGGTGATCGACATCCTGGTTGGCGTGCTGACGTTCTTCCTGCTCAGCGGCGCCGACAAGCACGCGCCGGCCGAGCGTAATGCTTCGCAAATCTCGGGGCTGGCAGCGTTGAAAATGGCGATACGTCTGCCGAAACTGTGGCTCGTCAGCCTGAACGTCTTTATGGTGTACGTGGTGTATTGCGGATTGACCTATTTCATTCCGTATCTCAAGTACGTGTACGGTTTGCCGGTCGGCCTCGTCGGCGCCTACGGCATTATCAATCAGTACGGCTTGAAGATCTTGGGCGGCCCGCTGGGCGGCTATCTCTCCGACAAGAAATTCGGCAGCGCGATCAGCTACATCCGCGCGGCATTTTTTGCGCTGATCCCGATGATGGCGGTGATCTTGTGTCTGCCCGGAAATCCCGATTACATGATCGCCGGGATGATTGCCACACTGGGTTTTTCACTGATCGTCTTCACGATGCGCGGCGTGTTCTGGGCGCCGATGGAGGAGGCCGGGATTCCCAATGAAATCAGCGGTGCCGCCTTTGGTGTTGCCTGCCTCGTCGGTTATGCGCCTGGGATGTTCGCATTCATGATCTATGGCGCGCTTCTGGATGCGTTTCCGGGGGTGACGGGCTACCACTACGTGTTTGGGTTGATGACTGCGATGGCGCTGATCGGAATTTGCGTGGCCAATGTGCTGGCGCGCGTCACGCGCACGGGCCGGGCCGCGCGCCCCGCTACGGCGGCGTAGCGAAAGTGGCGCAGGCGCCTTCGCAATCTACTGCGCCTCCCTCCAGTTCGAAACCGTCATGCCAAAGTGCTTTCTGAACCAGAAAGCAAAGGCGCTCGAACTGGAAAAACCGAGTAGATCCGCGAGTTCCGAGAGCGAGCGGTCGCTATCGCGGATCTGTCTCGAGGCGAGTTCGCAGCGAATCACCTGAAGCAGCGCCGAAAAGCTCGTCTCCTCGGCGGACAGGCGCCGCTGCAAAGTCCGCCGGTCCACGCCCAGGTGCCTCGCCACCTGGTCGGCCGTGCATCGGCCATTGGGCAACATCGCAACGATGACCTGACGAATGGTATGCGTGGTGCTTTCGTTGGCGCCCGATAACGCCTGATCCAGAAAGCGGCGGGCATAGAGCGCCATCTGCGAGTCGCCGCCAGCCCGATAGGCGGCCAGATCCTTGGCGTGGCATACGATGCCATTGACACTCGAATTGAATTCGACCGCCGATCTGAAGAAGGTCTTGTGACAGGTCGCGCCGTCCGGCGGGCGGTGCTCGAAGCAGACGCTGCGCGGCCGCCAGTTCGGCCCGAGCAGTTCCTCCATGCTCCGATAAAGCACGCCAACGGCCATCTCAATCGATTGCCGCACCGAATTCTTGTCGCTCATCAGAATGTTCTCGCGAATCAAGACGGCATCGCCATAATCTTCAATGCGGGTCAGCAGCGACGCATTAATCAGGCGTATGTAACGGCACAGGCTCTCGAGCGCATCTCGCCCCGTGGGCGCTTCGCTCATGACGGCGCTGATCGGCCCCAGATTGGACAGCCGGCGGCGCATCGCCAGCTGCAAGCCGAAATCTTCCACATTCGCTGCTGCGGCACTGTTTTCCAGCAGTTCGCGGACCGCGTCGGTGCTGATGGGCGTATCGGGATCCACGAGATCGCGTGCATTCAAGCCGACCCTGCGCAGCATGCGCGCGGGATCCAGCCCCACGTGGCGAGCGAGGTCCGCATAGCCCGTGAGGCTGGCACTGCGGATCGTGAGCATGTATCGCTGCATGGCGGTGTCCCAATTTCGACATCGAATGTCCCAAATGATACATCGAGGTCGATCTGGCGGCGATATCCTTCTACTCACTATCATTTACCTGCTCATCCAGGAGACACGCCATGAACTTTCTCGACGGACACCTCTTCCCCGAAAACCAGCAACCGCTGATCATTACGGCCGCGCCCTATGCGCCGTCGTGGCTGCCCTCGGACTTCCCCGAGGAAATCGCGGTCACGATGGAGGATCAGATCCAGAAGGCGGTGGACTGCTACAACGCGGGCGCGACGGTGCTGCACCTGCACGTGCGCGAGCTGGACGGCAAGGGCAGCAAGCGCCTGTCGAAGTTCAACGAGCTGATTGCCGGGGTGCGCGCGCGCGTGCCGGAGATGATCATCCAGGTGGGCGGCTCGATCAGTTTCGCGCCGGAATCCGAGGGCGCGGCCGCCAAGTGGCTTTCGGACGACACGCGCCACATGCTGGCCGAGCTGGACCCCAAGCCCGACCAGGTGACGGTGACGATCAACACCTCGCAGATGAATGTCCTCGAGCAATTCGATGCGCGTGACATCCAGGGTACGTCGATGGAAGACCCGGCGGTGTTCAACGCCTACAAGGAGATGACGGTGCCGGCGCAGCCGGGCTGGGCCGAGGAGCATATCCGCCGCCTGACGGCCGCCGGCATTCAGAGCGCGTTCCAGTGCTACAACATCAACAGCTTCGAGTCGGTGGAGCGCCTGATGCGCCGCGGCATCTATAAGGGCCCGCTGGTGATGAACTGGGTCGCCATCGGCGGCGGCATGGACGTGCCCAACGTCTACAGCCTGGCCAACTTCATGCGTGCGGTACCCGATGGCGCGGTGGTGACGGTGGAAAGCTCGGTGCTCAACGTGCTGCCGGTGAACATGATGGGTATCGCCATGGGCCTGCACGTGCGCACGGGCACTGAGGACAATCTGTGGAACCAGTCGCGCACGGCCAAGATCGGCACGGCGGCGCAGATCGAGCAACTGGTGCGCATCTCGCGCGAGTTCGGCCGTCCGATCGCCACCGCCAAAGAAGCGCGCGAGATCAGCAAGATCGGCGTGTTCTACGACACGGTGGAGGAATCCCTGGAAGCCAACGGCTTCGCGCCGAACCGCGCCGGCCGACAGCAAGGCCATCTGCGCAAGATCGCCTGATCGGTGGAACCGGGCATGCCGCGCTCGCGTGCGGCGTGCCAACGATCTCTCCATGAAATAAGCAATTCTAATTAAATAGCATTGGAGTCGATCTAAAGGCGCCCGCCTGCACGGCGGGCGGGGACGAGTCACCACGCGTGCGAGGATAGCCAGTGAATGCTACGACACACATGGAAGGCGCGTCCGGTCCCTCGGGTACGCCGCAGCGGTGCGATCACGGCGTTCCGAAGCGCCTGCGCGCCAGCAGCCTCGATCCCGAAGCCGAGGCGCTTCTGCATCTGCTCAACTTCATGAAGCGCAAGCCGGTCAACCGCCTGAATCTTCGCCAGCACCGGCTGGCGTGGCGATTGTCGGCGCTTGCGCTTGGCCGTGCCGATGCAGTGGCCCGCGTCGAAACGCTGTCGATTCCCGGCCCCTGCGCGCCGATCCGCTTGAAGCTGTATCGGCCCTCGGAGCGTCCCGCCGCCGAAAGCGCGCCTGCCTTCCTGTGGTTTCATGGCGGCGGTTTTCTGATGGGCGGATTCTCGACTGCCGACGCGATTTGCCGCCATATTGCGGCGGCAAGCGGCGTGATGGTCGTGGCGGCGCGCTACCGCCTGGCGCCGGAGCACGACCTGTATGCCGGTCGTGCCGATTGCATGGCGGCGCTGGAGTGGATTGTGCGCGAGGGCCGCTCGCTGGGCATCGATACCACGCGTCTGGCGGTGGGCGGCGACTCGGCGGGCGGCAATCTGGCCGCTGCCGTGGCGCAGCGCCATGTCGAGCAAGGCGGCACCGCGTTGCGGCTTCAGGTGCTGGCTTATCCGGCTACGAATCTGCTCGACGACTTCGCCTCCAAAGCGGAAAACGCCAGCGGCTATGTCCTGACCTCGGAGAGCATCGACTCAATCCGCCGGCTGATCACGCAAGGCGACACAGATCTCGCCAACCCCTGGATCTCGCCGGCATTCGCAAGCGGGTTGCGCGATCTGCCGCCGGCGCTCGTCGTGACGGCGGGCTTCGACCCGATTCGCGACGATGGTCTCGCTTACGCGGGGCGTCTGCGCGAGGCGGGCGTGCCGGTCGAATTGCTGCACTACGCGGGACAGTTCCACGGCTTCCTGAACTTCAACGGTGTGCTGCGTGCCGCGCGCGATGCGCTCGACCGTATTGGCGCGGCGCTTCGGCTTGGCCTGGGCTCGCCTGCCGGCGATAAGGCGGCGCGGGTCGATTGCACCATCGAGTTGTCGGCGCAATGCCGTGATGATTTCGCATGGGGCGGATTTCCCGCGGGCCGCAATCTGCTGATTGCGTGGCTGATGCTGGGCGAGCGGCTGGAGGGTTGGCGCTGGACAATGCTGCGCCGCGCGTTGGCCGATATCGGCTGGCCCATGGCCCTGAACGCTTTCCCGCTGTTCAACCCGGTGTCCGTGTGCAGGGCGTCGCTCGGGCAGTACTTCGCGCCGCTGGCGGCAAGCGAAACCTGGGATGGCCATGCGCCAGGTCATTCCTGCTCCGATTAAGGCGCGATTTGTTCTATCGAACGATATCAAACGATATGGCATCCTCATTATTCCCCGATCCGTTTCAGATCTGGCGTGAAGCCTTGTCGAAACTCGAGAACAACGCCAACGCGTTCGCGGCCGACTCCCTGAAATCGCAGGAAGTGCTTCAATCGTTGCACCAGTTTTCTTCGGTTTCGCTCGGCATGCAGCAGTGGTTCGAGAAGAGCGTCGAAGAATATTTGCGGCGCGCTAATCTGCCGAGCCGCAAGTCAGTCGATGAACTGGCGGTATCGTTGCGGCGCATCGAGGAGAAGCTCGACCGCTTGTTGCCGCAGGAGGCATCGGCCGCGCCTGCGCCCACCCCCCGGCCCGCGCGAACCCGCCGTCCGCCCGCCGCTGCGGCTGCTTCCGAACCCGCCGCCGAGGTCAAGCCAACGCGCCGCGGCACGCGTGCCGGGCAGGGCTGAACGATGGCCTCGCAGTCCACTGGAAAGCAGAGCGCGAATCTCGGGCTGACCGAGCGCCTGCAACTCGAAGTCGAGCGCGCCGTGCAGCGCGGCCTCAAGAGCATGGAGATGCTCGGCGCCAGCACGCCTTCGGTCGGACGCACGCCCAAGACCGTGCTGCATCGGCGCGGCACATTGGAACTCGTCCACTATCGTCCGGTCGTCGACGAAGTCTATCGCGTGCCGCTGCTGGTCGTGATGGCGCCGACCAACAAGGGCTACATTCTCGACCTCGCGCCGGGGCAGAGCCTGGTCGGCTTCCTGCTCGAACGCGGCTACGACGTGTACCTGATCGACTGGAACGCGCCAACCGACGACGAGCGCGACTTGAAGATCGACGATTACGTGCTCGATTTCATTCCCGATTGCATCCGCCGTGTGCAACAAGATTCCGGCGAGCACGACGTGACGCTGCTTGGCTACTGCGCGGGCGGCATGCTTTCGGCGATCTACCAGTCGCTGCACGTGGATGGGCCGGTAAAGAACCTGGTCTGCATGACGACGCCGGTCGACTTTTCGAAGATGGAGCTGTTCCGGTCGCTGGCGGACGAGCAGAGTTTCGACGTCGACCGCTTCGTCGATGGCGTCGGCGTCGTGCCGGCGGATTTCGTTCTCGCAGGCTTCGACGTGCTGCGTCCGGCCAGCCGTATCGCCGGGCAGGTCAGGCTGTGGGACAACCTCTGGAACGACCAGTTCGTCAAGGGCTACCGCATGATGGAGCGTTGGGGCAACGAGACGCTGCCGCTTCCCGGCGGCTACTTTCGCCAGACGACCCGGGAGCTGTTGCAGAAAAACGCGCTATACGAGAGCACCTTGCGCATCGGCGGCCGACTCGTCGATCTCGGCAAGATCACCGTGCCGCTGTTGCACATCGTGGCGCAATACGACCACATCGTGCCGCCGGAGTGCGCGCGCCCGCTGGTGGAGCGCGTCGGGTCGCTCGACAAGGAAGAAGTCGTGTTGCCGGGCGGCCATGTGAGCATTGCCGCCGGCGCGAACGCCGTCAAGCGCATGTGGCCGAAACTCGATTCCTGGCTGGAGGGCCGTTCGATATGACCGAAACATCACGCCGCTATCCGCGCAGCATCGAATGCGCCGGCAAGTCGTTCGACATCGCGCGAATGACGAGCCGCGACCGCGATGCGGTGCTCGCGTTCGCGAAGACGCTGCCAGCGCACGATCTGCTGTTCGTGCCACGCGACATCAGCCAGCCGCAGGTCATCGATGCGTGGATGCGCACGCTCGACGGCGACGAGGTGACCAGCCTGATCGCACGCGACAGCGAAGGAACCGTGGTTGGCTGCACGGCGATCGTTACCGACAATCTGAGCTGGTCGAAGCATGTTGGCCAGTTGCGGGTTCTGGTGGCGCCCGCGTCGCGCGGCACGGGACTCGGGCGCGTGCTTATTCAGGAGTGCTTTGCGCAAGCGCTCGAACGCGGACTGAAGAAGCTCGTCGCGCAGATGACGACGGATCAGGCGGCGGCGATCGCGGTGTTCGAGGAACTGAGCTTTCGGGCGGAGGCGCTGCTGCATCGCCAGGTGGCCGACCGGGACGGCTGGCTGCACGATCTGGTGGTGCTCAGCCACGATGTCGATGCGGTGGCGATGCGCCGCGATTTGTATGGATTGAGCGACGTGCTGGACGGCGCGTAGCCGCGTGAAGCCGCGCCTTGCGCGGCTTCACGCGGACGGGCTTGGCTCACAGGGCGGACACCCCGCCGTCCACGGCAACCGCCTGGCCCGTCATATACGAATTCTCTTTGGCGCACAGCATCAGCATCGCCGCGACCATCTCGTCGGGCCGTCCCAGCCGCTTCATCGGCGCACCCAGCGCGAGCGCGTCCTGCTTCGTGCCGATGTCGCCTTCGGTCACCATCGGGGTTGCGCTATAGAACGGGCAAACCGCGTTGACCCGGATGTTCTTGCGCGCATATTCCGCCGCCGCGGTTCGCGTGAGGCCCACCACCGCGTGTTTTGCGGCCGCATACGCGGCGAGCTTCGGCGCGCCGGAGAGGCCGGCCAGCGAGGCCACGTTCAGGATCACGCCGCCGTCCTGCTCGAGCATCTGAAGAATCTGATGCTTCATGCCGAAGAACACGCCCTTGACGTTGACCGCGAAAGTTTTGTCGAGGTCGGCTTCCGTGGTTTCGGCCAGCGATTTCATCGGCAGCAGAATGCCGGCGTTGTTGATGCCGACATCGAGCCGCCCGAAGTTCTGGACGGCCGCCGCCACCACGGCTTCGACCTCGGCTTCGGAGGTCACGTCGCAACGCTGGGCGACGACTTGCGCTCCGCTGTCGCGCAGCGTTTGCGCAAGCCGTTCGAGCCCTTGCACGTCGCGGTCCGCGAGAACGAGTCTCGCGCCCATTTGCGCCAGCTCCGTCGCGAGCAGCGCGCCGAAACCGCCGGCGGCCCCCGTGATCATGACGGTCTGGTCCCGATAGCTTTCCAGTTTCATGCTGTCCTCTGTGGGGTCGGGGTTAGCCAATCAAGTGGCGGATGGCCTTCTTGTCGATCTTGCCCACGCTGGTCTTCGGTATTTCGGCCACGAACGCAATGCGGTTCGCTTCCGGCACTGCGTAGCGGCTGATGCGGTTCGCCTCGGCGTGCCGGAGCAGATGCTGGCGCACCTCGTCGGCGCCGAGCGCGCTGCCCTCGACGAGCACCACCAGCGCCATGGGCCGCTCGCCCCACTTGTCGTCCTTCACGCCAACGACCGCGCATTCCTGCACGTCCGGCAGTTCGCCGATCAATCCTTCGATCTCGATCGACGAGACCCATTCGCCGCCAGTCTTGATCACGTCCTTGATGCGGTCGACGATCTGGATATAGCCATCGGGCGTCATGACCGCGACGTCTTGGGTATGCAGGTAGCCGCCGCGCCATAGCGCCTCGGACGCCTCGGGCTGGTTGTGATAGCCGAGCGTGAGGAACGGCGCGCGCAGCACGACTTCGCCCGGTGTCACGCCGTCGCGCGGCACGTCGCGCATGTCGTCGTCGACTACGCGCAGGTCCACCATGGGCAACGGGCGTCCCGTCATGGCGCGTTTGCGAATGTTTTCGTCCTGATCGGCAGGCGTGCCGCCCGGTGGGAACTGCGAAAGCGCCACTGTCGGGCCCGTCTCGGACATCCCATAGCCTGCGAATACGTCGATGCCTTGTTCGACGGCCGCGCGGCACAGTCCGGGAGGCAGCGCCGAACCGCCGATGACGATCTTCCAGCCATCGAGCTTCTGGCCTTCACGGCGCGCGGCATCGAGCAGCATCTGCAGGATGGTGGGCACGCAATGCGAGAACGTGACCTTTTCGCTCTTCTGCAGCGCCAGCAAACGTTCGGGAACATAGCGGCCAGGCAGCACGATGCGCAGTCCGAGCAGCACGGCGATATAGGGCACGCCCCACGCGAGCACGTGGAACATCGGCGTGATCGGCATATACACGTCTTCGCGATGCAGCCGCTGGCCATCGCGCGGCGAACAAAAACTCGTGGCGATCGTCAGCGCGTGCAGCACGATCTGGCGATGGCTGTAGCAGACGCCCTTCGGGTCGCCGGTGGTGCCGGTCGTGTAGAACAGCGCGGCGCGCGTGTTCTCGTCGAATTCGGGAAAGACGAAATCCGCGGATGCTGGTGCGAGGAGCGCTTCATATTCGCCCACGAAGGGCAGGGTGGTCGACGGCAGCGGATTGCCGTCGGCGAGCACCACGACCTGGCGCACGAACTTCAGCTCCGCCTGGATCTGTTCCAGGACCGGCAGAAAATCCACGTGCGCGAGCACGACTTCGGCACGCGAGTCGTTCAATGCATACGCAATCTGCTGCGGGGACGTACGGACGTTCACGGTAAACAGCGTGGCGCCCATCATCGGGATGGCGAAGTAGCTTTCGAGGTAGCGATGACTGTCCCAATCCAGCACGGCAACGGTGGCGCCGTGCCCGACGCCGAGCGCCTCGAGCGCGGAGGCGAGCTTGCCGATGCGCGCGCGCAGGTCGGCGAACGTGTAGCGCAGCTCGCCGCGGTAGCAGATCTCCTGGCCGGCGCTCACGCTCTGCGAGTTCAGCAGCAATTGCTTGATGAGCAAGGGATAGGCGTAGGCCGACGGAGTCGCGATGATCAGGTTGTCAAAAGCGTCGGATGGGTGGGGCGCTGACACGGAGGCTACCTCGTTGGGCTATCGGCGCGGCGGCGTGCCGCGTCATCGTACCCAGCTTACTGAACACCGCACGCCGCTTCCCCCTTCATCCGGGAGGGGAGGGTTATCCAGCATATGAGTCGGGCGGCACCCCCTCCCCCGCGAGTAGGATCGGCGCCGGCCATTCGCACTACCATGCAATCGATACGCGGGTTTTCGCCGCCGTGGCATCCGCACCTTCTACAAGGAGCTCTTATGAGCCTCACCGCACTTCAAGACCTTAGTGGGCGTGTTGCGCTCGTCACCGGCGGCTCGCGCGGCCTGGGCCTTCAGATGGCCGAGGTGCTGGGTGAACTGGGCGCCAGGGTGGCGATCACTGCCCGCAAGCAGCACGAACTCGAAGCCGCCACCGCGCACCTCAAGGCACTTGGCGTGGAGGCCACGCCGTTCGTGTGCGACATGGGCGATCTGGCAGCGATCCCGGGAATGGTCGAGCAGGTGACGAGCGCGCTCGGGCCCATCGACATTCTGGTCAACAACGCGGGCACGTCGTGGGGCGCACCGACGATCGAGCACTCGCTCGAAGGCTGGCAGAAGGTCATCACGCTCAACCTGACGGCCGTCTTTGCGGTGACGCAGGAGGTGGGCCGCCGCTGCATGGTGCCCCGGCGCAGCGGCAAGGTCATCAACATCGCCTCGATCCAGGGCCTGACCGGCACCTATCCCGAGGGCATGCCAACGCTCGCCTACAACGCCAGCAAGGGCGCGGTGGTCAATATGACCCGCACCCTGGCCGTGGAGTGGGCGCCGTTCGGCATCAACGTCAATGCGATTGCGCCAGGCTATTTCCCGACCAAAATGACGGCGCCGATCGACGCTGCGATCGGCGGCGACAAGACCGCGGCCATGGCGCCGATGAACCGGGTGGGCGGCCCGGAAGACCTGAAGGGCGTCACCGCGCTGTTTGCTTCGGATGCCTGTGCATTCATCACCGGGCAGACACTCGCGGTCGACGGCGGCCTGACCGCGATGTAGTGCCTGCCCATGCCGCTTACTGGGCGTCGGGGAATACCGGTTCGCCGAGGTTGAGCATCAGCCGGTTCGCCCATGCGAAGATCGACACCGAGTGAATCAGGTCGAGAATCTCCGCGTCGTCGAGACCGGCTTCGCGCAGCGCGCGAAGCTGCGCGGCGTCCACCGCGTCGGGCTGCTCGGTCAGGGCGATCGAGAACTGCGCAATCGCGCGCTCGCGTTCGGTCGTGCCGGCGCTGCGCGGCTCGTCGAACACCTGGCGGATCACGTCGTTGCGCTTCGCAAGCTGCTCGAAGCGCTGCGCGTGCACCGACGCGCAGTACACACACCCGTTGATGCGCGAGACGACCGTGGTCGACAGCTCGCGCTCCGCGCGCGGCAGCCCGCCGGGCGCGTACATGATCGCGTTGAAGGCGGCCGAGCGCTGCCGCAGAATCTCGGGCTGATGCACGAGAAACAGGTAGTAGTCCGAGACTTTCGCCTTCGGGTGGCTTTCTTCGAGCACCGCGACCTGCTCCGGCGTCGCGTGGTCGAGCTCGACCACGTCGAGCCAGGCGTCCCAGTCGAGCGTTTCGTTGGTGAAACCGTGCGAGCGGATCAGGTCGGTCATGTCGGCGTCTCCAGTTGTTTTAGTGCCTGCAGCCCCGCGACGACGCGCGTCTGGTACGAGAGAAACGCAATCAGTTGCGCGAGCGTGACAACGGCGGGCGTCGTCAGCCCGGCGGCGGGCAGCGTTGCCAGCGCGGCTTTGTCGCCAGCCACCGGGTTCTCGATCAGCGTGCGCGTGAACGTGAGGATCGCGCGCAGCCGCGCATCCGCGAGATCTTCGGGTGCGCCGGTTTCGACCGCCGCGCGTGCGGCCGCGTCCACGCCATGCTGTTCGAGCGCATCGCGGTAGTGCGCAAAGAGCGCGGCCGAAGGCGTCAGCCGGCTCGCGTAGCACGCAACGAGCAGCCGTTCCGCGAGCGTCAGCCCTTCGAGCGCGGGGTCGAAGAGTGCGTCGTAGCTCTGCTGGGTCGCCACCGCAACCTTGTCGCGCCGATGCCGCAGCGCTTGCGTGGCCGAGCCGGGCGCGAGCCCGACAAGACGATCGACGAGATCGGTCGTTGCGCCATCAACGGTGTGTGTCATGAGTGTCCTCGGAAGGTGAATCGGAAGAGGGCGCGCCAGCCGCTTGCGCTGCGCGCGCCGCTACAGCGCGCGCAAGAAATGCCTGCACGGCAGCCCATGAACGTTCGTCGGCGTGCGCGTTCGCGGCGGGCTCGCCGCCGCCGGTGCTAACCCGGCCCGACACGGGATGCGCGTAGACGACCTGCGTGGTCGGCACATAAGGGAACACGATCGCATGCCCAGCGCGCTCGAAATCGAAATGCTCGACCGGATGCGGATGCCCGTGCGCCGCGAGCCGCTCGGCGACCATGCGCGAATAGCGGCTCGACGGCCACGAACCGTCGTCTTCGGCGGAGAGCAGCAGCACCGGCCCGCGAATGCACTCGACGCGGATGCGCGCGCGCTCGACCGCTTCCGGATCGTCGAGCGCGGTGAGCATGGCGTGCGCGTGCCGGTGCGGCGCGGGGCCTTCGTCGTAGGGCGCCCAGCTCGCGGTGCGGTTGTTCTCCCAGATGTGCGGCAGTGGCTCGCCGTTCAGCAGCCAGGTGGGGCCTTCGCGGCCGGTCGCCGGATCGGCCGCGTTCTGGGCGCTGTGCACGAGCGCGCTCGGCACGTAGCCGATGACCGCCGACACCCGCTCCGGGAAGGTCGCGCCGAGCAGCAGCACGAGCTCGCCGCCGCGCGACTGCCCGGACAGCGCGATGAAATCGTGCGCGGGACGCACCGTGTCGCGCAGCCAGCGCAGGCCGCGCTCGAAGTATTCGAGCGGCGTGTTGGAGATGTAGTCCGGCAGGCCCGGCGCCTTGAAGTAGCCGAGCGCGAAGGCCGCGTAGCCGCGCGAGGCGTAGAGCGCCGCGCGCGGCTCGTTGATGCCGCCGCCCGAGCCGTTCAGCACCATCACGGCCGGATGCGGCCCCTCGCCAGGCGGCAGATAGAGCGTGCCGACGAGACCCTGCTCGCGGATCTCGCGGCGCGTCACGCCCTCGGCCGCGAGCCGCTGCGTGAATTGTGCGGACACCGAAGCGTCGCCGACGCTTGCGGTCAGCGTCGTCACGAGTGGCGCACTGAGCGGCGTCGGGAACACGTCGCGGCTCGCGCCGTCGACGGGCGTCTGCGACCACACGAGGCCGAGCGCCGAAACGCCCGCGTAGCTGCCCGACACGGGCGCGTCGCGCGACAAGTCGACGATGCCGTCCGCGTCGGCGACAAACGCCGCATCGGCGCTCCAGGGCGCGCCGTGGGCGCGCTCGGTGCGGCTCGCGATCGTCACGCGCGCGCCGGCCGGCGCGCCGTGCAGCACGATGCGACGCGGCACGTCGATCAACGCGTCCGCGGGCAGGACGGTCAGAGAGAGCGTTTGCGCGCCGCTCATTTGCCGGCCTGCGTGACCTGCATCGCGACGGTGCGGTCGCTCGTGTACGGCGACACTTTCAGACCCTTGCGCGCGGCCCACACGTTCTGATAGTGAAAGAGCGGAATCACGCCCACGTCGTTCGACACGATCTCGACCGAGTGGCGCAGGATCGCCTCGCGCTTGCCTTCGTCGAACTCGGCGGTGGCCGCATCGAGCGCCTGATCGACGGCCGGATTGCTGTAATGCCCCCAGTTCGACGCGCCAAGACCCTTCTTCGCGTCGACGGTGGCGAGCACGTTCACGAGCGCGTAGCTGGCTTCGCCGGTGCCGTTACCCCAAGCGAGCATCGACATCGCATACTCGTTCTTGCCCGCGCGGCTCGCGTAGATCGACCAGGGCACCACTTCCACCTGCGTCTTCACGCCAATGCGCGTCCAGAACTGCGCGACTGCCTGAGCGGTTTCCGGCCCTTGCGGATAGCGGTCGTTCGGCACGTGCATCACGATCTTGAAGCCGTTCGGATAGCCCGCATCGGCGAGCAGCTTCTTGGCCTGCGCCGCGTCGAACGGAATGTCCTTCACAGCGGGGTCGTAGCCGAAGGTGTTCTTCGGCATCCATTGGTTCGCGACGCTCGCGGTGCCCTGCATGATGCGCGTGACGATGGCGTCGCGGTTGATCGCGAGCGACAGCGCGCGGCGCACGCGCACGTCGAGCAGCGGGTTCTTCGGCAGCGGCTTGCCGTCGTTGTCGGTGATGTATTGATTCGGGCCTTCATGGAAGCTCGGCTGCAGCAGCATCACGCGCAGGCCCGGATACGGATAGACCGTCACGTTCGGCGCCTGCTTGAGGCGCGGAATGTCCGATGCTGAGACCTTGTCGATTACGTCGACGTCGCCTGCGAGCAGCGCGGCCGTGCGAGCGGCGCCGTTGTTCACGTAGCGGTAGTCGACCTTCTCCCAGAGCGGCTTGCCGTCCCAGTACTGGTCGTTGCGGACCATCTCGACGCGGTCGCCCGGCGTGTACGAGACGAACTTGTACGGCCCGGTGCCGATCATCGCGCGGCCCGAGTTGTAGTCGTCGGTTTGCGACTTCTCGCCAACGTGCTTGCTGACGATGTGCACTGAAGCCAGGTTCAGCGGCAGATCGGGGTTCGGCGCCTTGGTCTTGATGACGAGCGTGAGCGGATCGGGCGCGCTAACCGATTCGATGGTGCGCAGATAGCCGGCGAACGTCGCGACGCTGCCTGGCACGTTGCGCGCGCGCTGGTAGGAGAAGATCACGTCGGCGGCGGTGAACGGCGTGCCGTCCTGCCATTTCACGTTCGGGCGCAGCTTGAACTCCCAGGTCGTCGAGTCGAGCGCCTTCCAGCTCACCGCGAGGCCCGGTTGCAGCTTGTTCCACTTGTTCTCGACCAGCAGATCCCAGAAGTGCAGGTCGTCCGAGCGGTCGCCGGCGTGGTTGTTGAGTTGCGGGTCAAGCGAAGACAGCGGGTCGGCGAACGCGATGCGCAGCGTCTGCGCATCGGCGGCAAAGCTGGCCGACAGCAGCACGGCGGCGACGGAAGACAGCAGGAGACGTTTCATGTCGGAAGATCCTGTGATTGGAATGTGCCGGGTTGTCTAAAGAGGGAGTTCATGCCGCGTCGTTCAGGTGGCACGCGCTCAGGTGACGGATCGCGATACCGCGCAGCGTGGGCGCTTCGGTCTTGCAGCGCGGCATCGCGTGCGAGCAACGCGGGTGGAAATGGCAGCCGCTGGGCGGCGCAAGCGGGCTCGGCAGCTCGCCGCTCAAGGCGGCGAAGGTCTTGTGCCGCACGTCGATGCGCGGAATCTCGGCAAGCAGTGCCCGCGTGTACGGATGATTCGGATGCCGGAATATTTCGTCGGCTGGCGCACTCTCGACGACGCGCCCGAGATACATGATGACGACGCGATCGGACAGATGCTCGACCACGCCGAGATCGTGGCTGATGAAGACGTAAGTGAGATTGAGCTGCTCGCGCAGGTCCATGAAGAGGTTCAGGATCTGCGCCTGGATCGACACGTCGAGCGCGGCCACGGCTTCGTCGCAGACCAGCAGGTCGGGCTGCACAGCGAGTGCGCGGGCGATGCCGCTGCCCGCCGCTGAACTGGTGCGGATAGCGGTCGCGCAGCGCGGGATCGAGCCCGGCGCGCTCGAGTTGCGCGCTCACGTAGTCGTCGAAGCCCGCGCGGTCGGTGAGGCCGTGCACGCGCGCGCCTTCGCCGACAATGCGGTCGATGCGCAGGCGCGGGTTGAGGCTCGCATAGGGGTCCTGAAAGATCATCTGTGTCTTCAGGCGCGCGGCACGCCGCTCGGCGGCGGACAGCGTGCCGGAAAGGCGGCCGTCGAGCCGGACCTCGCCGGACGAGGGCGCGAGCAGGCCCGCGAGCAGACGGCCGAGGGTCGATTTCCCGCAGCCCGATTCGCCCACGAGCCCGACCACTTCGCCGCGCCGCACCCCGAAATCGACTTCGTCGATCGCGTGCACGACGGCGGGCGGATGGGCCAGCCCCGCGCGTTCGAGCAGGCGCGTGGCGGGGTTCGTGCGGCGTTCGCCGAAGCGCTTGCTGACGCGGTTCAGCGCGACGAGCGGCACTGATGTGTCCGCAGCGTTTGAGGCATGGTCGACGGGCCAGGCTGGAACCACAGGCGCGTGAGGCGTGCTCATGCGGCCTCCCTGGCGAGTTGCGCGGCGCCCGGATGGAAGCAGCGGGCCAGGTGGCCGGGCTGCGTTTCGGTCAATTCGGGTCGCACATTGCAGGCCGCGCTCGCATGCGCGCAGCGCGGCGCGAACGCGCAGCCGGCCGGCATCGCGAGCAGATTCGGTGTCATCCCGGGAATCTGGCGCAGTCGCTCGCCGCGCTGGTTCAGGCTCGGCAGGCTCGCGATCAAGCCGACCGTATACGGGTGCTGCGGATCGTCGAGCACTGCGTCGACCGAGCCGTGTTCGACGATCCGGCCCGCGTACATCACCGCGAGTTCATCGGCGAGTCCGGCGACGACCGACAGGTCGTGCGTAATCCAGATCAGCGAGGTGCGTTGCTCGCGCACGAGCTTCTGCACCTCGCAGAGGATCTGCGCCTGAATCGTGACGTCGAGCGCCGTGGTCGGTTCGTCGGCGATGATGAGGTCGGGTTGGTGCAGCATCGCGATCGCAATTGCCACGCGCTGCCGCATCCCGCCGGACAATTGATGCGGATACGCGCGCAGCCGCTCGTCCGGGCTCGGAATGCCCATCGCGGCCAGCGCGTCGCGCGCGAGTTCGCGCGCCTGCGCCCCGGACACGCGGCGATGCGCGCGCACGGCCTCGGTCATCTGCGCTTCGATACGCAGCACCGGGTTCAGCGTCATCATCGGGTCCTGGAAGATCATCGCGATGCGATTGCCCTGCAGGTGCCGCCGCTCGCGCGCCGGCAGCCGCACGATATCGCGGCCCTGGAACAGGATCTCGCCGCCCGCGATGCGGCCCGGCGCGTCGACGAGGCCCATGATCGAGTAGCCGGTGACCGACTTGCCCGAGCCCGATTCTCCAACGAGGCCCATGATGCGGCCCGGCGCGAGCGTGAACGACACATCGTCGACGGCTGTGAGCACGCCGGCGCGCGTGTCGAATTGCGTACGCAGATTGCGGACCTCGAGTGCCGGCGTTGCGGATTGCGGCAAGGACTGTGACGAGGACTGCGGCACGTTCATTTCTGGCTCCGCGGGTTGAACAGGTCGCGCAGGCGGTCGCCAACGAGATTGATCGCGACGATGGTCACGAGCAGCGCAAGGCCGGGATACAGGCTGATCCAGTACTGGCCGGAGAGCATGGTCTGATAGCCGTTCGCAATCAGCAGGCCCAGCGACGGCTCGGTCACCGGCACGCCGAGCCCGAGGAACGACAGCGTCGCTTCCAGCGTGATCGCGCGCGCGACTTGCAGCGATCCCACCACGATGAGCGGCGGCAGGCAGTTCGGCAGGATGTGGCCGATCACGATGCGCCAGCCCGGAATCGCCTGGCAGCGCGCGGCCTCCACATATTCGCGGCGCGCCTCCACGAGTGCCTGGCCGCGCGCCGTGCGCGCGAAATAGGCCCACTCGAGCACGATCAGCGTGAGCACGACGTTGCCGATGCCCTTGCCGATGTAAGCGAGGATCATCATCGCGACGAAGATCGACGGGAACGACAGCAGCAGATCGACCATGCGCATCAGCAGCGCGTCGACCTTGCCGCCCGCATACGCGGCGATGAGCCCGAGCAGCGTGCCGATGATGCCGGCCGCGAGCGCCGAGCCCACGCCCACGCCAAGACTGATGCGCAGCCCGTAGACGATGGCCGAGAGCAGGTCGCGGCCCTGGCCGTCGGTGCCGAGCCAGTACGTGAAGGTCGCGGCGCCGTTCGCGGAGCCCGGTGGCAGCCGCGCGTCCAGCACGTCGAGCTGCATCAGGTCGTAGGGGTTCTGTGGCGTGATCCACGGCGCCACGAGCGCGGCGGCGATCAGCACCACGAGCAGCACGAAGCCGATGAGCGCGCTTTTTGAGCGCGCGAAGTCGCGCATGGCCTGACGCCACGGCGATTCGCGACGTGCCGGCGCGGCGAGCGCAACGGGCGCGGAAGATTGTGGAGCGGGCGCGTTCATGCGGCGGCCTCCAGACGGACACGCGGATCGAGCCAGCGGTACAGCAGATCCACAATCAGGTTCAGCGTCACGAACAGGCACACAACGACAATCAGATACGCGACGATCACAGGCCGGTCGAGCGCGTTGATGCTGTCGAGAATCAGCTTGCCGGCGCCCGGCCAGGAAAACACGCTTTCAGTAACGACTGAGAACGCGATGGTCGAGCCGAACTCGATGCCGAGCACCGTGGTGAGCGGAATCAGCGTGTTGCGCAGCACGTGAACGAGCACGAGGCGCAGCGGCGCGAGCCCCTTGGCGCGCGCGAAGCGCACGAAATCCTGCGGCAGCACTTCGACCACGCCCGCGCGCGTGAGGCGCAGCACGAGCGAGATATTGAACAGCGCGAGGTTGAACGCGGGCAGGATCAGATGGCGCAGGCCGTCGAGCGTCAGGAACGACCACGCGACGCCAAACACCGGCACCGTCGCGCCGCGACCGCTGGCCGGCAGCCAGCCCAGATGAACCGAGAAGGTCATGATGAGCATCAGCCCGACCCAGAAAGTCGGCAGCGAGAAGCCGACAATGCTGCCTGCCGTCAGGAGCCGCGCGAGCGGATGCTGCGGGCGCAGCCCGGCAAAGAGCCCGAGCGGGATGCCGATCACGATCGCAAGCAGTAACGCCGCGCACGCCAGTTCGAGCGTGGCGGGCAGGCGTTCGAGAATCAGCCGGATCGCGGGGACGTTGTACACGAAGCTGTTGCCGAGGTCGCCGTGCAGCGCGCCGTTCACGAAGGCGAGGTACTGGCGCCACAGCGGCTGGTCGAGGCCGAGCCGCGCGATGATGCGCGCGCGGTCGATCTGGTCGACGTCTTCGCCGATCAGGATGTCGACCGGGTTGCCGATCGCGTGCAGGCCCACGAACACGATCACGGTCATCAGCCACAGCACGACGATCGCCTGCAGGATGCGGCGCAGAATCCATGCGCTCATCGCTGCGGCTCCGGCTCGGGGTGGACGGCAGAGGTCGTGGGCGGGCCAGCCGGCGTCCATTCGTCGCCGAATACCTCGGGTTCTTCGAACGCTTCGAGATTCGCGTAGTGATGGCCGATGTCTTCGCGATAGAGCACGGCTGCGAGCGCGAGCGACAGACGCTTGGCGCCATCGCTCACGGCCGGGATGTCGCCGGAGAGCGCGCCGTGCGAGAGCGTTGCCGGCGCGCAGAAGCAGTGGATGCGAGCGAGGCCGGGGCACGTGCCCGGTGTTTTTTCGAGGAATTCGAACGCCGGGCCCAGGTCGGGCGAGTCGGTGAGCTCGCGGTCTTCGTCGCCGGCGGGCGGCGTGTAGCGGTCGCTCCAGGTGCGGATGTGGCGCGCGAACGATGCGAATTCGGGGCGGCTGGCCGGGTCGATGTTGAAGCCGGTCGCGAACACGAGGAAATCCAGCTCGAACAGGCCTTGAGGAGTCCGTACGTGCAGCGCGTTGCCCGCCACGGTCACGTCGAGTATCGGCGAGCCGAGGTTGAAGCGCGCGTTCTCATGGCGCGACACGCGCAGCGTGCTGCCGCGCGGCGGCGGCACCTGCTGCACATTGATGTAATGACGGATGCGCCACTTCCACGCGTCGGGCAGCGCGGCATGGCCGTGCGTGAGCCCCGGGTTGCCCGCGCCCTTGCCCTTGTTCACGCGTGGAATGTCCGCGCGGCGGATCAGCAGGTCGACCGACGCGGCGCCCGCTTCGAGCGCGGTCGCGGCGCTGTCCATGGCCGACGCGCCCGCGCCGATTACGCCCACGCGCTTGCCGCGCAGTGTGCCGTAATCCATCTCGTCCGACGAGTGCGCCCAGAAGCGCTTCGGCAGCGCCTTCGCGAAAGCGGGCACGCTCGGGCCGCCGAGGCCGTCGCGTCCGGTCGCGAGCACCACGTGGCGCGCGTACACCACGCTGTCGCGGCCCGCGTGCGAGACCGACAGCGCGACCACGCCGTCGCCATCGCCATCGTCAAGCGGCACGATCGACGTGATGCGGTGATCGTTGCGCACGTCGAGGCCGAGCACCTCGCGATACCAGCGCAGGTAGTCCATCCATTGCAGGCGCGGGATCTTGTCGAGCGCAGCCCACGCCTCGCCGCCGAACTGCGCCTCGAACCACGCGCGAAACGTGAGCGCGGGCAGGCCGAGCGCGGGGCCCGTCAGTTGCTTGGGCGAGCGCAGCGTTTCCATGCGCGCGGTGGTCGCCCACGGGCCTTCGAAGCCTTGCGGCGATTGATCGAAGATCACCGCGTCCACGCCGAGATGCGCGAGCGACGCGGCGGCGGCCAGCCCCGCCATGCCGCCGCCGATGATCGCGACGCTGACGACGGGCCGGCCCTCGTGCGTGCGCGGCGGCACCCACGATCTGGCGGGCAATTCGAGCCAGGCGAGGTCTTCGCGCAGGCGCGCTTCGAGCGCCGCGAGGCCTGGGTGACGAGCGGTCGGCGAGTTCATGGTGACGGGGTTTCCTTCGGATCGGGCAGGTCGCCGTAGAGCGACTGCAGGACTTGGGCATGCTCGCTGGGCGCATGCTGGACGAAATCGGGGAGCAGCGTGCGCGCGGCGCTGGCGAGCGCGTCGACGAATGCCGTCGCGACGTTCGACAGCACTTTTGCGTCGCGCGTGACGACCCCGAAGAAGAACGGAATACCGGTGTCGATCGGGCGCACGGCGACGTCGGGCAGCGGCAGACCGTAAGCGGTCACGGGTTCGAGCACCGAGAGGCCGAGCCCGGCGCGCACCGCGGCCAGCGCATTGAGCGACGAGTTGGTTTCGATCAACGCGGCCGGCGCGATGCCCGCGCTGGCGAACGCGTGATCGAGCCGGCGGCGCAGCCGGTACGGATTCTGCATCGTGACGATGCGCCGGTCCGCGCACGCGGCGAGCGGCACGCGCGCATGCGCGGCGAGCGGATCGTCATGGCGCAGCACGGCAACGCACGCGGATTCGCCGATCCAGTGGACGGCCAACCCGCGATGCTCGAGCGGCAGGCTGGTCACGCCGATCTCGGCTGCGCCCGTCAGCACCTCGTGAACGACCTGTTCGGGCGACATGCTGCGCAGCTGGATCTTCGGCGTGTCGTGGGCGGGGCCGGGCAGCGCGAGCGCGGCGGGCAGGAGACCGGCCGCGAGCGCCGAGGTGGCCGCGATATGCAGCGGCCGCGCGTCGCCGCGCGCGATTTCGCTCGCACGGTCGCGGACCTGCTTCATGCCGGCGAGCATCCGCTCGACGTCCTCGTACAGCAGGAAGCCCTGTTCGGTGGGCGAGACGCGCGGGCCGTTGCGGGCAAACAGCGCATAGCCGATCTCGGCCTCCAGCTCCTGGATCAGCCGCGTGATCGCGGGCTGCGACCGCCCGAGCAGGCGGCCGGCCGCAGTAATGCTGCCGGTGGTCATCACGGCAGCGAAGGCTTCGAGCTGGCGAAGTTCCATGAGTCAGTGGGTGCGGACAGGCGCCATTGCATGCGATTTAAGCATTCTTAACCTTCAAGCATGCAAAGCACAAATACTAAATCTGCATGTTGATATATCGCAACGTGCAAACGAATGAGGGATTCTGATTCGTGAGCACCGGGTTTACGCGAAGAAGCGACTCCTATGTAATCGGAATATACGAATAAACATTCGTGTTTAGACGCTGGTTGATATCAAAAAAGAGCGCTCAAATGGAGTCATTCGTCTCAACGGAGGATTCCATGGAACTCATGCTTGCCGACTCGCTGGCCACCTCGCACCCGTCGACGTTTCGTCTGTCGACGCATCCGCACCATCACCGTATCGTTCACGTGAGCGCCGAGCGCGACGCGCTCGAACAATTCCTGGAAGACGTCCGCGAGATCGATGTCCAGAATCTCGAGTACGTGCCGTTCATGCGCTACCACCTGGCCGACCTGCTGATCAAGCGACTCGGCAACGCGTTCGCGCGCACCCTGGTCGACCTCGTCAAGGACCGCAACCACGGCGGTTTCACCATCGGTCTTCAAGGGTTGTCTCAAGATAGTTCGGACTACGTTAAATTCGGCACGGCGATTGGCCACATCCTCGGGCCGAGCAACCACGACTCCATGTCGGGCACCTACTACGCGCGCTTCGTGGTCAGACATACCGACGATAGCGACTCCTACCTGCGTCAGGCCTATCGTCTATTCACGATGCACACCGACGGCACCTTCGTCACCGAGGCCACCGACTGGCTGCTGATGATGAAGTTCGCCGAGCAGAACGCGGTCGGCGGCGAGTCGCGCTTCCTGCACCTCGACGATTGGGACGAGCGCGAGCGCTTCGTGAACCACAAGTTCGCGACCCGGCCGTTCCTGTACAAGGCGCCAGGCTCGAAGAACGTGAGCGAGCGGGTCGAGCGCCCGGTGTTCTTCCAGAGTGAATTCGGTTTGTCGCTGTCGTTCATCGATCAATTCGTGCAGCCCGCCAACCGGGAAGAGGCCGCTTATCTGCATGACCTTTCGGCATCGATGGAAGCTTCGCGTGGCACGAAGGAAGTCGCTCTCCCAGCGGGGGACCTGGTTGTCCTGAACAACTACTTCTATCTCCACGGCCGTGCGCCGTTTGAAAAGAACGAGGCACTGCATCGCGAACTGATGCGCCAGCGGGGCACGTTCGCGCAGTGATGCAGCACTCGCCCGGTCCGGCACCGCCTGTGCAGGCGGATCGGGCGTCGAGCCTTTTGAAGCGTTTTAAGAAGCAGATTGTGGAGAGACAGATGGAAGATCACCTCGGTGCCGCGGACGTTCAGCCGCTCCCGCTTGTCGCGCAGAAAAGCGCGCAGAAAAGCCAGGCCGCGTATGGCGTCAAGCAGGACGTTCCGGCGCGGCTTCGCAAGATCCTTTCATTGGCCGATTTCGAGGCGGCGGCGCGGGGCTTCCTGCCACGCCCGCTGTACGGCTACATTTCCGGCGCCGCCGAGGACGAACTGTCGCTCGCCGCGAACCGCAGCGCATTCGAGCGCCTGAAATTCCGGCCGAAGGTGCTGGTGGACGTCGCGCGCCGATCGCAAGCCACCACGATCTTCGGCCACACCTACGCGTCGCCGTTCGGGATTGCCCCGGTTGGCATCAGCGCGATCTCGGCGTATCGCGGCGACATCGCACTGGCCCAGGCGGCGCAGGGCGAACAGATTCCCGCGATCATGAGCGGCACCTCGCTGATCCCGATGGAGACCGTCCGAGCCGCTGCGCCGGGCACGTGGTTTCAGGCCTATCTTCCCGGCGACGCCGCGCGCCGCGATGCGCTGATCGAGCGGGTCCAAGCGGCGGGCTTCGCGACGCTCGTCGTCACGGTCGACATCCCCGTGTGGGCGAATCGCGAGAACAATGTGCGCACTGGCTTCTCGCTGCCGCTGCGCCCGTCGCTGCGTCTCGCGATGGACGGCCTCGCGCGGCCCCGCTGGCTCTGCGGTACCTTCCTGCGCACCTTGGTCCAGCACGGGATGCCTCACTTCGAAAACTCGTTCGCGACGCGCGGCGCACCGATGTTGTCCGCGTCGGCGATTCGCGACACCACGGGCCGCGATCACCTCTCTTGGGAGGACATCGCGCGGATTCGCGAGCGCTGGAGCGGCAACCTGGTGATCAAGGGCATCCTGCACGTCGACGATGCGCGGCGCGCGGCGTCCATCGGCGCGGACGGCATCATCGTCTCGAACCACGGCGGACGCCAACTCGATGGCGCGGTCGAACCCTTGCAGGTGTTGCCGGAGATTTGCGCTGCCGTTGGCGACGATCTGGTCGTGATGATGGACAGCGGTGTCCGGCGCGGCGCGGATGTGCTGAAGGCGCTCGCGCTCGGCGCGCGTTTCGTGTTCGTCGGGCGTCCGTTCATGTATGCGGCGGCGGTGGGCGGCGAGGCGGGCGTGCGGCACGCGATCGGGCTTTTGCGCGACGAGGTGGACAGGAATATGGCGATGCTTGGGGCGCGCTCGGTCGAGGAGGTTACGAGGGACGTGCTTGCGTGAGGGGGCGCGCGGGCAGGCCCTTCACTGGCCGCGCAACGTCTCCAACATGGCAACCAGCGCGCGCACCCTCGGTGGTTGCAGTCGTGCCGAGGGCATCACTATGCTGATGGGCATGGCGGGCGGCCGGCATCTAGGGAGAAGTTCGACCAGGGCACCACTCCGCAGCTCTCCCACCACCATGTTGTCCGGCACCTGCGTGATCCCCAGACCCGCTACCACTGCCGCCACCATGCCTTCGCCATCGTTCACCTGCACCTGCGCGGGCGGCGCCAAGTCGCTGGCGCCCGGTGCCGGAACGCCACCGCACCAGCACGACTGCGACGAGGTGGTGATTTGTCTGGGCGGCGAGGGTGAGCTCCGTACCGACGGGAGGCAGCAACGCTTAGGATCGCAAAGCATCCTCATCTTGCCGCGAGGCCGCGTGCACCAGTTCCTCAACGTCGGCTCGCAGCCCCCTGGAAACACTGGGAATTTTCGGCCAGTCACCTGTGCCCACAAGACAGCCCGATGGCCAGCCTCTGCCGTTGCCATGGCGCAGTTGAGGCGCGTGAGAATCGCGTGCACCCATTAGCGGGCCCAGTGTCGAGTAAGCGAACCATTTCATCGCCTGCTTGAGCATCCGATTTCGCGATTCCACTGGCCGAATGCACCCGTTTCTTTGATTCACGGCTGCGACGCATCAGCGTCACCCGGCTTGCGCGAATCGGTCTACATACAGTGGCTTTCCGATTCGTGCAAATACGATTGCGTAGGATACCGATGAAACGCCTGATAAACCGTGCAATGTACCACCCGATCAAGAAGTGGCCGGTGAGCATCCACGAGTGACCGATCCTCATACGGAAACGGTCACCATGCCGAATTCGAAAGCGAGTCTGAAGCGGGACCGGCGAGTGCTTTTGCATGTAGCTGGAAACGGCGATGTTCCTCTGGCGGAACCAGCGACCCGCCCGTCGCCCAAATTACGTGCGTTGACCGCTGCATGTCCGCATTGAGACTGCGCAGGTAGTCGCGGCCGCAAGGCGATTGGGCCAGCCAGCCAGGGCCGCCGACGGCAGCCGCTGCCGATGGCTCCAGTTCCACTCCGGTTGCGCGTTGAACCGCCAGCAGGCATGCGTAGAGTTCTTCATCGCTTACGGTGAATACACCCGACAGTTGGGACGCCATCAAAGGACTGACCAGTTGCGACGCCTGTCCCACGGCAAGGCCATCGGCCTCTGTCCGGTTGTCGAGACCCATGTCATAGACGGACACCGGCTCGTCGGAACCGGCCGCAAGCTGGACAAGCATGCACGGCGAAGCCACAGGCTCCGCAAAGAAACAATGGACGTGTTCGCCGAAAAGCGCCTTAAGTCCATAGGTAATCCCGCCCGGTGCACCACCGACACCGCAGGGGATATAGACGAATAGCGGATGCGCTGCATCCACGATGCGGCCCGACTCCGCAAGTTGCGCCGCCAGATGGCGAGCGCTCGCGGCATATCCGAGGAACAGCAACAATGAACGCTCGTCGTCCACGAAATGGCAGCGCGGCCGATCTAGCGCCTGCAATCGTCCGGCGGCGACTGCTTGCGCGTAGTCACCGTCGTGCTCGACCACGCGTACACCGCGTCTTCTCAACCGCTCCTTCTTCCAGGACTTCGCGTCCGTCGACATATGAACGATCGACTCGAATCCCAGAGCGGCGGCCATTACGCCGATGCTCAAGCCGAGATTGCCGGTACTGCCGACGATGATGGCGTGCTTCGCGAACAGCTCGCGTGCCGCGGTCGACGCGAGGACCCGCCGATCGCCCTGGGCGTCGAGTAGCCCATGTTCGATCGCAATCGATTCCGCGAGCGCGAGCACTTCGTGAAAGCCGCCGCGCGCCTTGATGGACCCCGCGATCGGCAATGCGTCATCGCGCTTGATGAACCAGGCTCCCCGCGCGTCCGACGAAAGCGATAACGCTTGGTGCAAGCCATCGGCCGGCATCAGGTCCGACTCCACTTTTCCCGCGCTCGCGGCGAGTTCGGGGAAAAGTTTGGCCATTAGCGGCTCGCATCGCGCCAGCCTCGCCTCGGCGAGCGCAATGTCGTCGAGCGATGGCGCGTCGTGGGGCAATGGGCTGCCGACATCCGGGTTCAGCCACAGTAGCGGGCGGAGTGATTGTAGTTTTGCTAATAGGGAGGAAGATTGAAGCAGAATGCTCATCGATCGGTCCTTGGCTCGTTAAGCTATATCGTGCCGACGATGCTACGATTTCATGAATTCGCGACAAAGCGTTAATTTCTAATGAAGGCATTAGCCTTACTTATACCTATGCGACTAGACGGTTCAATCCTTGGCGCCCTTCATTGTTTTGAAACCGCGGGCCGGCTCCTGAGCTTCACGAAGACCGCCCAGGCGTTCAACCTGACGCAAAGTGCCGTCAGCCAGCAGATTCGCCATCTGGAGGAGCGCCTGGGTTATGCGCTTTTCGTGCGCCAGGCACGCGGGCTCAAGATGACCGAAAAGGGCGAGGCTCTCCTCGACACGATGTCGAGCGCTTTCGCCGACATCAATCGGACGCTTCAGGAACTCGGCATGTCGAATGCGCCGTTACAGGTGAGTTGCCTCCCCTCATTCGCGCTGCAATGGTTGATGCCGAGATTGAGCGAGTTTCACAGGCAACAGCCGAAAGTCTCGGTCCGCCTCAAGGCCGAGTTCCAGATTCTGGACCGGCAGGCCATGGACGCCGACGATATAGACGTGGCAGTGCGTTACGACCCGGTTCAATACAGTCGGCTGCACGCCGACGTCATCATGGACGAGTACCTCTTTCCGGTCGCCACACCCGAGTATCTGGCTAAGCATCCGGCCTGCGCCAATGGGGAATCGCTCGAAGATGTCGTGTTGCTGCATGACGCCTCGCCGTGGGTCGATGCGCCCGAGTTCGTGGAGTGGCGCACCTGGCTAGAGGAGTTTCGCCCGGCGTGGACCCAGTATCTGGACGGCCCCCAGTTTAATTTCTCCAGCCTCGCTATCACTGCCGCATTAAACCATCAGGGCGTGGCGATGGGGCGCGCGGCCCTGGTTCATGACGAGATCAGGAGTGGGCGGCTTGTCAATGTGTTCGGAAAGCACGCGCGGGCGCCGGCGCGCTATATGCTGCTTTCCCGCCAACCCGACGATCCACGCACGGCGGCTTTTTCGAACTGGCTCAAGGGCGAGTGCGCGCGCTTCGATGATGCGCGGATGCAATTGCTGATGGGCGGGGGAGGCGACTGGGTCAGCTCAAGCTGATCTCGCCGCGCTCAGAGGAAGTTCCTGATTAGCATCGTCACCCACCACCAGGCACCGCCGCAGCCGGCGGCCCGGCAGCGCGCATCGGGATCCGCCAGAAGGCGGCCACTGGCGTCGCTCACCGAACTTGAGTTGCGCAGGAAGTACGCCACGCTGTCTTGCAAGGGATCGAGCCCGTCCTCAGGGATATCTATCCACAGGCCGTTTTCGGTATTCAAGCGGGCCGACAGCGAATCGAAATTGAAACTGCCGAGATAATATCGATGGCCGTCGATGAGGACCAGCTTGGCGTGCATCATGCGGTTCTCTCGGTCGGAATATTCGCGCACCTCGATCCCGGCATTCACCAAGCCGGGCAGATCGTCGGCATAGGCGCGCCCGACTGCGGGGAATTCCTGCGTGATGCTCGCCAGCGAGGCGCTCACCAGGATCACGTGGACACCTTCGCGCCGCTTGCGCTCAAGCGCCTCGCGCAGTTCCGGCACCAGGATCAGGTAGGGGTTGATGATCAGGATTTCGTGCTGCGCCGTATCGAACGCTTGTAGCATGTCCTGCAACGTGCCTGGCAAGCGCTTGTCGGGCCAGTCGTGGACATAGCGCAGGCGATCGCAGGCGATCGGCATCCAGGCGGGATCAAAATCCGCCCCGGCAGCGGGCGGAGCGGCGGGATCATCAGGCGTATCGGAGGCAGTGGGTGTATCGGTTGCGGCCAGGTCCGTCTTCCGGGCTGCAGCATCGAGCGGAGCCAGCAGCCATTCGCGCCAATAACGGATGCGCGCCGGGTCCAGCGTCGCGTAACCCTCAGAGACGCGATAAGGACTTGCGACTTTGAGGAATTTTTCCGGCTCGGGGCGAACCACTTCCGGGCTATTCCAGAACAGGGCGAAATGCTGGTACATGGCGTGCAGGGAGGAAGCATCCTGGCCGGCGTCGCCCGACACCATCAGATCGCGCTCGCTGAGCCAGCTGCGGAAGCTCGCATCCCAGATCGAGGTACTGCCGATCACGGCCGTGTCGCCAACCAGGAACAGTTTGTCGTGCATGCGATGCGAAATCTCGACGAGATCGGATCGTGGATGGAAGATTCGGAGTTCCATGCCGGGAGCCACCTCGTGCAGGGCGACGATCAACTCGTCCTCGAACGGGTAGTGCGGCTCGGGGCCGATGCCGTCGACCAGCAGCTTGACCGGCACGCCTCGGCGCGCAGCCTCGACCAGATGACGCAACAGCAGGCCGCCGGTCTGATCGATTTCGAAGATGTAGGCGAGGATGCGGATCTGTTCGGTAGGCGTGGCACGGTCGACCAGCGCAATCCGCGACTGCATCAACTGACCGTCTTCAAGACTGGCGACCAGGTCGACACATTGCGCGTGGCCTTGCTGAGAAGCGGCCAACACGCATGCCAGAATGAGCGCCAGGCTTCTTGTGGTGGTCATGATGTGGCGAACGGGTTCGATGTATCTCCGGCCCTGCGTTCTTGAAGGTCTGGAAGGCTTTGTCGCGTTAGCGCGGTCAAGTAGCTCGCGGTTACTTCGAGAAGGCGAACAGAACGGCGAGCCCGAGATAGTTACCGTGGACACGAGCGGCCCGAATCTGGCTGCACATTGAGCACGCAGCGGACAGGACATCAGCGCAGTTGGGAGAATGGCTTTCCAGAATGTCCGATTGTCGCCGATCTATGAGCACTGTTCCAACGACCGCTCATGGCGGCGGATTCAACCGGTCGATGCAACACCTGGAACTTGCGTGAGCAGCGGACCGGCCCCAACCCAACGGACCGCGGCAAGCTCGCGACGAAACGGCACATCGTCGTAGATGCCAGAGGTATTCCCCTGGCCGCGGACTTTATTCGTCGCCATCAATAAGCGCCGTTGATAACCCCGGCATTTAACCAGGAGTGATTTCTTGAGAAATATTTCTGCATTTCTGCCGGACTGGTATATTTGTAATTGAGATTTATCCCGCTTGTTACGGGAAGTCCAAGCATTTGCGCTGCCATTGAATATGCAAGGACAACAAAATTTGAGCAGAAGAATGATCGGTTCGTTCCGTTCGGGCTTGTGAAATCATTCATCATGTCTTCCGCCAACGTGCCCGAAACAGGGTTTTTGGTTACGTTGCCGCTTTTGTAGGCCGAAATGGTGGCGCCTCCTTGGCTATAGCTCCCAAAGCCATTGTCGGTTTGCGCTTTTTCCACCAGATTTGCGGCCAGATCGGCTGCAAGGTGTCGCAAGGCCTGATTGCCTCCAAGATGCCAAACGTGCCACGAATAATGGGAATTAGGATTGGGTTCAAGAAATCTCAAACCCGAGCCGACGCTCTCGGCGATCGCCTTGCTGTGACCCGCCACCGAGCCTACATAAATGGCTGCGTGGACTATGTTTGAAAAACCACCAGAACTCGCCCCCGTTTTCTGACCGATCTGAATTATTTTATGGGTAACATTGCCGGTGGAGACTTTTAAAAGCACATCTCCGGTATGGACGGCTACATTTCCAAATCGTTGCATTTCCCATTTCTCCTTGGTTGAAAGCTTCCATTTGTTCGGCCAACAGCGCGTGCATAGAATCGAAGACGAGCCGACTCGCGCAAGCCGCCGGCGAGGGAAACCGCTCCGGCATGGCGCCGCGGCGCGGCGCGCTGCGTCGGCAGGAAGGGCCATCGGGCGCTTACCAGCGGGCGCATCGGATGCCGCCCACAGGGAACGCGATCGGGGCGGGGCACAAAGCAAGATGCCTCCGGACGCGTGGCAGGCCTGCGCAGGCTCGTACACCGATAAGACGAGCGGCGCGCCGAATAATTGAAACCTGAGCTCATGCATGCCGAACTGCTCCGTATCGAACGGGGCACTCCAACTCTTGAGAGGACGCTGGGAATTTATATTCGACAGGGGCGGAGAGCACCCGTCGGGTTCACAGGGGTTGGCTGGAAGCTTGTTTGCCTGACGGCGAGGGGGCGACGAGCTCTCCGCGTCAATTCGGTCGGTGCCTTGTGCGATGGTGGCTTGCACAGACGCTAGAGGGAGCGGGTCGGACTCGGAAGTTCGGCAATGAGCGCTGGTTGTGCGCGGCAGCATCGACCGCGAACTTCCGTAGTCGTTAGGGTTTATTCGACGCCTGCCGACATGCGCGGAGGCATGCACATTCCTGCGGCCGATGGCAGGCGTCGAATAACCCTTAACGAACTCGGTCCGTGCGGTCGTCATGGGCCACCAGTTTGCGACCGTTCGGAATTTTGCACTTTCGTTGGCACAGACGGCCAGTTTTTATTAACTTTGGCATGCTCGCGCCATCCCCACTGTCCCAACAAAGCAAACGATTGTCCCCGATAAGCAAGCGGGAAAGATAACTCCGCCGGATACTCCTGAGCATGGATCGAAGCCGGACGCGCCGCTCAACACCGCGCTCCAGTCTCGCCGACTACCGCTCCTGCTCAAGCCAGCAGCAGCCATTCCCTGGAGACGCATCATGAATTTTCTCGACGGCCACCTGTTTCCCGAGAACCAGCAGCCCCTGATCATCACGGCCGCGCCTTATGCGCCGGGCTGGTTGCCCAGCGACTTTCCGGAGGACATCCCGGTCACGATGGAGGAACAAATCCAGAAGGCGGTGGACTGCTACAACGCGGGCGCGACGGTGCTGCACCTGCACGTGCGCGAGTTGGACGGCAAGGGCAGCAAGCGTCTGTCGAAGTTCAACGAACTGATCGCCGGGGTGCGCAAGGCGGTGCCGGAGATGATCATTCAGGTGGGCGGCTCGATCTCGTTCGCTCCCGAAAACGAAGGGCAGGCGGCCAAATGGCTCTCCGACGATACCCGGCACATGCTGGCCGAGCTCGAGCCCACGCCGGACCAGGTCACGGTGACGGTCAACACTTCGCAGATGAACGTCACCGATCAGGCCGAAGACGCCGACTTCCGCGGCACTTCGCGCGAGAACCCGACGCTCTTCAACGCGTACAAGGAAATGACGGTGCCCGCGCAGCCGGGCTGGGTGGAGGAGCATGTGCGCCGCCTGACCGCCAAGGGCATCCAGAGCGCGTTCCAGTGCTACAACCTCAACAGCTTCGAGTCGGTGGAGCGGCTGATGCGCCGCGGCTTCTACAAGGGCCCGCTGGTGATGAACTGGGTGGCCATCGCGGGCGGCATGGATACGCCGAACGTCTACAGCCTGGCCAACTTCATCCGCTCGGTGCCCGATGGCGCGGTGGTCACGGTGGAAAGCAACGTGCGCAACGTGCTGCCGGTCAACATGATGGGCATTGCGATGGGCCTGCACGTGCGCTGCGGCACGGAGGACTGCTTGTGGAATCAGTCGCGCACCGAAAAGCAGAGCACCGTGAAGCAGATCGAGCAGCTCGTGCGTATCTCGCGGGAGTTCGGCCGGCCGATCGCCACCGCGAAAGAGGCGCGCGAGATCAGCAAGATTGGCGTGTTCTACGACACGGTGGAGGAATCGCTGCACGCGAATGGCTTCGCGCCTAACCGCAACGGCGGCAACCAGGGCTTTCTGCGCAAGACCGCCTGATCGCCGGAGCGTTGGAGCGAGTCAATCGGCCGGTGCGTTCTGGCTGGCCGATTGTTGGTCCGCTTGTTGGTCCGATTGTTTATCCGCTTGTTTATTTGCCTGTTCATCCGCTTGCTTGCGCCACTGCGAGACGCTGCAGCCGAAGGCGCTCCGGAACCAGTGGCTGAAACTGCTGTGTGCGGAAAAGCCCAGCAGCACCGCGACCTCGCCGACCGGCAGGTCGCTCTCCAGCAAGTGGCGCACCGCCAGTTCCTCGCGCATCTGATTGAGCATCGCCGAGAACGTCAGCCCTTCGTCGCTGAGGTGGCGGTGCAGCGTGCGGCGGTCCACGCGCAGATGCCGCGCCACCAGTTGCGCCGTGCATCGTCCGCCGGGAAGCAGCGCCAGGATCACTTCCCGGCAGGCTTCGCGCATGCCTTCGCCACGGCGGCGCAGCGCCGATTCCAGATAGTCCCTCGCGAAATACGCGGCCCCCGGGTCCTCGCGCGTGCGCGGCATCGACAGGTTGGCCGCCGCGCAGACCAGACCGTTGAACGGCTGATTGAACAGGGGGTTGCGGCCGAAGAAGACCCGATAGGGCGTCATGTCGGCTGGCGGGCGGTGCGTGAAGCAAATCTGCTGCGGGCGCCACTGGGGGCCGATCAGTTCGCGCAGAATGCGCAGTTTCACGGCCACCGCGAGTTCCATCGCCTGGCGCGTGGAGAGCCCTGGCCTCGGCAGCAGCGCTTCCCGGATCACGACGGACTGGCCGGCTTCTTCGATGCTTGTGACCAGCGCGGCGCTCAGCAGCTTTTCATAACGGCACAAGGTGTCGAGCGCCTGGCGTGGGGTGGGCTCGTCTTTGAGCACCAGCCAGATCGGCCCGAGGTTGGAGAGCGTGCGCCGCGCCGCGAGCCGCAACGCGAAATCCTCCACGCCGGTTTCGCGTGCGGCGACCTCGAGCAGTTCGCGCACGGCGTGGCTGGGGATGAGCGCCTCGGGGTTATCGAGCACGCGCGCCGAGATGCCCGCCGCGCGCAGGAACGCATAGGGATCACGCCCGAGCGACTCCACCAGTTCGATATAGCCGTTCAGGCTGGCGCTGCGTATCAGCTTGTCGACGTATTGCATCGCAGGGTCTGTTTACCTATGTCGTGACGCCGGTTCCGAAGGACCAAGGGCGGTGCGCATCGCGCACCGCCCTTGCAGTATCTCCGTCGCGCCACGCGAGAGGCGATCAGAACGGCCGATCACCCGAGATGGTCGCGCGCTCCATGCGGCGCGGCGCGGGCCAGTAGTCGCTCACCGCGTAATGCTGCGTTGCGATGTTGTCCCAGATCGCGACGCTGCCCGGTTCCCATTTGAAGCGCACCTGGTATTCGGGAATTGCCGCCTGGCTGATCAGGTAGTTCAACAACAGGCTCGCGCCCGGCGTCTTGTCTTGCCCGAAGCGCACGTTCTCGGGCGTATGGTAGTTGATGAAGTGCGTCGAGAACGGGCCCACGTAAAGGATCTTTTCGCCCGTTTCCGGGTGCGTGCGCACCACCGGGTGATCGACCAGCGGGTATTTGCGAACCAGTTCTTCGCGTTCCTCGGTGGTCATGACCGCGCCGAACGAATGCTCGATCCCGTGCTTGGCGCGCAAGCCTTCGATTTTGGCCTTGATGTCGTCGGGCAGATTCTTGTACGCCTCCACCATGTTCACCCAGATGGTGTCGCCGCCCACTTCCGGGCACGAAATGCAGCGCAGCACCGCGCCCTTGGGCGGATTGGCTCGCCACGATGCATCGCTGTGGTAGGTATTTTCGAAGTGGTCGCGCTTCTCGCTCTTGTAGATCTCGATCAGGCCGGGGTAGCCCGGCACCGTGTTCGCAACCGGATGGTCTTCCAGGTCGCCGAAGCGGCTCGCGAACGCGACATGGTCGGCGCGCGTAATGTCCTGGTCGCGGAAAAACAGCACTCGATGCTTCAACAGCAACGCCTTGATTTCGGCGAACAGGGCATCGTCTTTTGCCACGTCGGCGATACTCACGTCCCGGAGTTCGGCGCCAATCGAACAGGTGAGGGGTTTGATTTGCATGGTGATGTCTCCGTAGACTCTGGAAATTGATATTGGGCACGCATCTGCTTGCGATTGTGGGCGCGATGGCAACGACGCGCTTGACCGAACGCGCCACAATTTGACAAACGCGCACCCTGCGTACACACCACGCGCGCGCCCGCCATGCTGGCGGGCCAGGCGCGTAAGATGTCGCGCTGGAATCCGCATGACAAAGCAAAGCCTGAAATCTAGCCATGGACCTGAACCTGATCGGCCTGTTCGTCGAGATCGTGGAAGCGCGCAGCCTGAGCGCGGCGGCGCGCAAGCTCGGCATGACGCGTGCAAATGTGAGTCAGCGGCTGAAATTGCTGGAGCGCGAAACCGGCGCCCAACTGCTGCGGCGTTCGACGCGTAGCTTTGAACTGACGCAGGCGGGCAGCACGTTGTACGACTGCGGCCGGCGCATCGTGGAAGAGCTGGGCACGGCCCGCGCGTCGATCGACAGCCTCGGCACGACGCTGCGCGGGCGGGTGCGCATCAGCGTGCCAACCGGCTTCGGCAGGCTGTTCGCCGGCGCGAAGCTGCTCGAATTCGCGCGGGCGAACCCGGGCATCTCGCTCACCGTCACGTTCAATAACTGGATCGAGGACCTGATTGCCGGTGAAGTGGACGTCGCGCTCAGGATTACCTCCACGCCACCGCTCGATTGCGTCGCGCGCAAGATCTGCTCGTTCGACTGGAGTCTGTGCGCGTCGGCCGATTATCTGCGCGAGCATGGTCCGATCGAGCGCCCGGCCGATCTCGAGCAGCACGCGCTCATCTCCGCGCCCTCTAGCGGCCAGCGCGTGCCGATCGAGCTTCTGCACCGGGAAGATGCCGCGGACACCCACACGATCACGGTCCCGCCCGCGCTGGAATCGTCGGACTATCCGTTTCTCGCCGAGGCGGTGCGCGAGGGCATGGGGATTGGCGTGCTGCCGGACTATGTGATTCATTTGCAGGCGAACCGCGATTTGCTGCCGGTTCTGCAGCCCTATCGCGTCGTGGGCCGGCAAAGCACGCTGTATATCGTCACCTTGCCCAACCGCTATCCGTCGCCCGCCACGCAAGCGCTGATCGACTTCCTGCACGCCAAAATTCTCGAACTCGCCCAAAGCTGGACGTGAGCTGACATGCGCGTCCGGCGTCGGGCCGTTGCCCTTCGCTGGGGTTCACATCGTCTCGCTGTCAATTCTCTGTTAACAGTCCGTCAATCCGTACTGTGATTGTCAAGTCATAACCATCGCTCGACAATGTGCTGAAAGAACGATCAGTACATGGAGACGAGACAATGGCCCGCCTATCCGGAAGCGCCCCTGCGAAATTGCGGCGGCCGACCGCTCCCTCCGCCTGATTCACTCACCCCGATTTTTACTGAGGATTCCTGCTCATGCGCGAAGCCGTCATTGTCTCCACTGCACGCACACCGCTGACCAAGGCGCACCGCGGCGAATTCAACATCACGCCCGGCCCCGCGCTCGCTTCGTTCGCGGTGCGCGCCGCCGTGGAGCGCTCCGGCATCGATCCCGAATCGATCGAGGACGCCGTCCTCGGATGCGGCTATCCCGAGGGCATCACCGGCCGCAATGTCGCGCGCCAGGCCGTGGTCCGGGCTGGCTTGCCGCTGTCGATTGCCGGCACGACCGTCAACCGTTTTTGCGCATCGGGTCTGCAGGCGATTGCAATTGCGGCGGGCCGCATCGTCGTCGACGGTGCGCCGGCCATGATCGCGGGCGGCGTGGAAAGCATCTCGGGCATCCGTCGCGACCAGCATCGCGCGAGCGACCTGGATCCTTGGCTCGTCGAGCACAAGCCGGCGCTCTACATGGAAATGATCGATACCGCCGATATCGTTGCGCAGCGCTACGGGATTAGCCGCGAGGCGCAGGACCGCTTTTCGGTGGCGAGCCAGCACAAGACCGAAGCCGCACAAAACGCGGGTCGCTTTGGCGAAGAGATCGTGCCGGTCACCACGACGATGGCCGTCGCGAACAAGGAAACCGGCGAGGTGAGCCAGCGCGAGGTCACGATCGATGTCGACACCTGCAATCGCCGTGGCACCACCTACGATGCGCTCGCGAAGCTGGCGGCCGTCAAAGGGCCGGAAAAATTCGTCACGGCGGGCAACGCATCGCAGCTTTCGGACGGTGCTTCGGCGTGCGTCATGATGGAAGCGAAGGAAGCCGAGCGCCGCAACATCGCGCCGCTCGGCGCATTCCGTGGCCTCGCGATGGCGGGCTGCGAGCCCGACGAGATGGGTATCGGGCCTGTATTCGCCGTGCCGAAGCTGCTCGCGCGTCACGGTCTCACGATGGACGACATCGGCCTGTGGGAACTCAACGAGGCTTTCGCCTCGCAGGCTATCTACTGCCAGCAGCGCTTGGGCATTCCGGACGAGCGCTTGAACGTGAACGGCGGCGCGATTGCCGTCGGTCATCCGTTCGGCATGACGGGTGCGCGCCTCGCGGGTCACGTGCTGCTCGAAGGCCGTCGCCGGGGCGTGAAGTACGCGGTTGTCACGATGTGCATCTCCGGCGGCATGGGTGCCGCCGCCCTGTTCGAAATCTACTGAAAGAAGCCCCGTCATGGACTTGAACTTTACCCCTGAAGAGGAAGCCTTTCGCGCGCAGGTGCTGCGCTTCCTGAGCGAGAAACTGCCGCAACGCCTCTCGAACAAGGTGCGCGACGGCAAGCGCCTGACCAAGGCCGACCTCGAAGCATGGCACGCCATCCTCAATGCCGAGGGCTGGCTCGCCAACCACTGGCCGAAAGAGCATGGCGGCCCAGGCTGGAGCGCCGTGCAGAAGTTCATCTTCGAGAACGAGTGCGCGCTCGCCGGTGCGCCGCGCGTCGTGCCGTTCGGTGTGAACATGCTGGGGCCGGTGCTGATCAAGTACGGCAGCGATGAGCAGCAGCGCTACTGGCTGCCGCGCATTCTCGACGGCTCGGACTGGTGGTGCCAGGGCTACTCGGAGCCGGGCTCGGGATCCGATCTCGCCTCGCTGCGCACGACCGCCGTGCGCGGCGCTGATGCCGACGGCGAGCATTACATCGTCAACGGCCAGAAGACCTGGACCACGCTAGGCCAGCACGCGAACATGATCTTCTGTCTCGTGCGCACGGCGAGCGGCGTTCGCAAGCAGGAGGGCATCAGCTTCCTGCTCGTCGACATGAACTCGCCCGGCGTGGAAGTGCGCCCGATCATCACGCTCGAAGGCGAGCACGAGGTCAACGAGGTGTTCTTCACCGACGTGCGCGTGCCCGCGCAAAACCTCGTTGGCGAGGAAAACAAGGGCTGGACCTACGCGAAGTATTTGCTGACCTACGAGCGCACGAATATCGCGGGCGTCGGCTATTCCGTAGCTGCGCTGGAGCGCTTGAAGGCAGTCGCGAAGAAGGTGACTGGCAACGGCCGTCCGCTTGCCGAGGATCCCATGTTCGCCGCGCGCATCGCCCGCGTCGAGATCGATCTCGAGAACATGAAGACCACCAACCTGCGCGTGATTGCGGCGGTGGCGGGCGGCGGCGTGCCGGGCGCGGAGAGCTCGATGCTCAAGATTCGCGGCACGGAGATCCGCCAAGAAATTCTCTCGCTCACGCGCCGCGCGATGGGACCGTACGCACTGCCGTTTATCGAGGAAGCGCTGCACGACGGCTACGACGCGCCGCCGCTCGGCCCGGAGGGCGCTGCGAGCGCCGCCGCGTCGTACTTCAACAATCGCAAGCTGTCGATCTTCGGCGGCTCCAATGAAATCCAGAAGAACATCATCTCGAAGATGATCCTCGGGCTGTAAAGGGTGACGCCATGAATTTCCAGCACACCGAAGACCGCCGCATGCTGGCGGACACGCTGAACCGTTTCGTCAGCGAACAATATGGCTTCGAAATGCGCGACAAGATCGCGGGTTCGGCGGAGGGTTTCAGCCAGGACATGTGGGCGCGATTTGCCGAACTCGGCATCGTCGGCGCGCTGTTCGACGAGGCGCACGGCGGCTTCGACGGCGACGGCTTCGCAATCGCCGTGGTGTTCGAGCAGCTTGGCCGCGGGCTCGTGGTCGAGCCGTTTCTCGATGCGCTGATGGTCGGGCAGATCGTTGCGCGCGCAGGCAATGAGGCGCAACAGGCGTTGCTCGCCGAGGTCATGAGCGGCGCGAAGATTGTGGCGCTGGCGCATGGCGAGCCGCACAGCCGCTACGAAGCGTCCCGGGTCACGGCGCGCGCGGTGCGCGACGCGGAAGGCTGGCGCCTGAACGGCGCCAAGGCTGTCGTGCAGCAAGGCGAACATGCGCAGGTGCTGCTGGTGTCCGCGCGCACGGCCGGCGCCGACGATGCCGAGGATGGCATTTCACTCTTTCTCGTGCCGCGCGACGCACCCGGCGTTCACGTGCGCGGCTACGGCAAGATCGACGGCGGACGCGCAGCCGAAGTCTCGCTCGACGACGTGCGGCTCGACGCGGCGGCGCTGGTCGGCCACGAAGGCGACGGGTATGCGGCGCTCGAGTACGGGATCGCCTGCGGCGTGCTCGCGCTGTGCGGGGAGGCGCTCGGCGCGATGGAGGTGGCGAAGGACCACACGCTCGAGTACCTGCGCACGCGCAAGCAGTTCGGCGTGCCGATCGGCAGCTTCCAGGCGCTTCAGCACCGCATGGCGGACCTGCTGCTCGAAATCGAGCAGGCGCGTTCGGCGCTCATCAACGCGGCGGCCGCGCTGCAGGGTGAACGGATGGCGCGCGAGCGCGCCATCTCGGCGGCGAAGTACAGCATGGGCCGCATCGGCGCGCGGGTGGCCGAGGAGTGCATCCAGTTACACGGTGGCATCGGCATGACGTGGGAGCTGCCGCTCGCGCACTATGCCAAGCGTCTCGTGATGATCGACCATCAACTCGGCGACGAAGACCATCATCTCGCCCGCTATATCGCGCTCGGCCGCGCGCTCGCCTGAGCGTACGGCACGCCATTGCTGCTCTGAACTCTGACTCTCCGGAATTGTCATGTCGAATCTGAATTCCTCGCTGCCGCTTGCGGGCGTGCGCGTTCTCGATCTCTCCCGCGTGCTGGCGGGCCCCTGGTGCGCGACGGTGCTCGGCGATCTCGGTGCGGAGGTCATCAAGATCGAACACCCGCAGCGCGGCGACGACACGCGCGACTGGGGGCTGCGGGTCGGCTCGACCCAGACCTCCTATTTCAACAGCGCTAACCGCAACAAGCGCTCGGTAACGGTCGACTTGCAGACCGCCGAGGGCCAGCAGATCGTGCGCGATCTCGCGAAGCAAAGCGACGTCGTGATCCAGAACTTCAAGTTCGGCGGCGTGGAAAAGATGGGGCTCGGCTACGAGCAACTGAAACAGGTTCGCGAGGACCTGATCTACTGCTCGATCTCCGGCTACGACCGCACGGGACCGGAAGCCACGCGGCCCGGCTACGACCTCGTGGTGCAGGGCGAGGCCGGGCTGATGGCGCTGAACGGCGAGGCCAGCCAGCCGCCACTGAAGTTTGGCGTGGCCGCCGTCGATCTCTTCACGGGCATGTATTCGGCCCAGGCCATTCTCGCGGCGCTGTTCGAGCGCCAGCGCACCCGCAAGGGGCGCCACATCGAGATGGCGCTGTTCGATTGCGGCCTGATGATCACGTCGTACTACGGCCTCGAAGCGCTGATGAAGGGCGAAGACCCGCTGCGCTTTGGCAACGCCCATCCGTCTATCGTGCCGTATGGCGTATTCAACGCGGAAGACGGGCCGCTCGTCATCACGGTCGGCAACAACGGGCAGTACGAGCGCTTCTGCCGCGAGGTGATCGAGCGCCCCGATCTCGTCGACGACGAGCGCTTCAGGACCAACATCGGCCGGGCGGAAAACCGCGCGACGCTGCTGCCGGAAATCGACCGCGAGCTGGGCCGGCGCAAGCGCCAGGATTTGCTGGAACGCCTGAGAGGGGCCGGCATTCCATGTGGCGAAGTGCTTGGCGTTCATGAGGCGCTCACCTCGAAGCGGGCGACCGACGCCGGGCTCGTGTCGACCCACGATCACCCGGAATGCGGCAGCGCGAGCGTGCTGGCGCCGCCGTACCGCCTCGACGGCGTGCGCCCTCCCGTGCGTCGCGCCCCGCCGCAGCTCGGCGAAGGCACGGCGGACGTGCTGAATACGCTGCTCGGACTGTCCGATGAGCGGATCGCGCAACTGAAGGCCGCCGGTGTCGTTTGACGAAGCGGCCAAAAGACGAAGAAACGAAGAGACGAAGGAGACGCGAATGAGGATGCACGACATGGAAGCCGGGCAGGCGGTAGCCGCGGCCCAGCGAGAGAAGCTGCGAGTGTATCCGTGGGTCGTATTTGCGCTGACCCTGGGCCTGGTGATGTCCGACTACATGTCGCGGCAGGTGCTCACGGCCGTGTTCCCGCTGATCAAGGCGGCGTGGCATTTGTCGGACACGCAGCTCGGTTCGCTCAACAGCGTGGTGGCGCTGCTGGTCGGCACGCTCACGCTGCCTCTTTCGCTGCTGGCCGCGCGCTGGGGGCACGTCAAAAGCATCTTCATCATGGCGGCCTTGTGGAGTCTCGCCACGCTGGGCTGCGCCGTCTCCACCAACTATGGCGAAATGCTCGCCGCGCGCGCACTGGTCGGCATCGGCGAGGCCGCCTACGGCGCGGTGGCGCCCGCGCTCCTGCTGAGCGTCTTTCCCGTCTCCATGCGCGCCGTTCTCTTCGCGGCCTTTACGGCAGGCGCGTCGTTTGGCTCGGTGCTCGGCCTGGCGTTCGGCGGCGCGATCGCGGCCCATCTGGGATGGCCGTGGTCGTTTGCGACGATGGGGATCTTCGGCATGGTGCTGGTGATCGTGTTTCGCGTCGTTGTGACCGAAGCGCGGGTGTCGCGTTACCAGTCGGACACAGCAGGGGGCGCGACGGCTGCGCCTGGCGCGCGGGCGACCTTGCGCAGCCTGATCAACGGTCTCGCTACCTCCAGGTCGCTGGTTTGCGCGTATCTCGGCAGCGGATTGCAACTGTTCTGCACGGCGTCGCTGTGGGCCTGGATGCCGAGCTATCTGAACCGTTACTACGGGATGGCGCCCGGCCGGGCGGCGATCATGGCGGCGGCATTCGTGATGCTGTCGGGAATCGGCATGATCACGTGCGGCCTGATTGCCGACCGCATCAGCAAAACGCGGCCGGCGAGGAAATGGGATGCGGCGTTCCTCTATTGCCTGACGGTGTTCGTGCTGCTGGCGATAGCATTCCGTCTCGCGCCGGGCGCGCTGCAACTCGGGCTGATTGGCGTGGCGATGTTCATCACGTCGGGGACCAATGGCCCCGGCGGCGCCATGGTGGCGAATCTCACGCCGCGCGCCATCCATGCATCGGCGTTCGCGCTGCTGGCGATTACCTATAACCTGCTTGGCACTGCACCGGGGCCGTACTTCACCGGCTTCCTCGCGGACCGCATCGGCTTGCATGGCGCGTTGCAGTACATGCCGTTCGTCAGCGCTATTTCGGCTAGCGTGTTCTTCATTGGCAAGCGCAGCTATGCGCGCGATCTCGCGCGTATCGAGGCGCAGTGATGGTTGCGCAGTGCATTTGAACTCTCATCGAGGAATCCTCAAGATGGCAAAGGCTATTCGTTTTCATGAAGTGGGCGGGCCGGAAGTGCTTCGGCTGGAAATGGTCGACGTGGGCGAGCCCGGCCCTGGCCAGGCCCGCGTGCGGCACACGTACGTGGCGGTGAACTTCATCGACATCTACTTTCGCACCGGCCAATATCCGCTCGCGTTGCCCAATGGACTCGGCTCCGATGCCGTGGGCGTGGTCGAAGCCGTCGGCGAGGGCGTAACCGACATCAAGGCCGGCGACCGGGTCGGCTACCTGCTGGGGCCGCAGGGCGCTTATTCGGACGTGCGCGTGATGCCGGCCGACGTGCTGATCCCGCTGCCCGACGGCGTGAGCGACAAGACCGCATCCACGCTGATCATGAAGGGCATGACCGCGCAGTACCTGTTTCGCCAGGTCTATCCGCTCAATGGCGGCGAGACCATCCTGTACCACGCGGCCGCGGGCGGCGTGGGGCTGATCGCCTGCCAGTGGGCGCGCGCCCTCGGTGTCACGATGATCGGCACGGTCAGCACCGACGAGAAGGCCGAAGTTGCGAAGGCGAATGGCTGCACGCACACCATCGTGACCTCGCGCGAGAACATTGCCGAGCGCGTGGGCGAGCTCACCGGCGGCAAGGGCGTGCCGGTGGTGTTCGATTCGGTGGGCAAGGACACGCTGGAAGCGTCGCTCGACAGCCTGCAGGTTCGCGGTGCGCTGGTGAGCAACGGCACGAGCTCGGGTCCCGTGCAAATCGACACGCGCGTGCTGGCGCGCAAGGGATCGATCTGGGTGACGCGTCCCGCAATGGTGCACTACGCGACGCCGCGCGCTCACATGCTGGAGATGGCCCGCGAACTGTTCGATCTCGTGCTGGCGGGCAAGATCAAGAGCGAGCCCGGCCAGACCTTCGCGCTAGACGAGGCCGCCGACGCGCATCGCGCGCTCGAATCGCGCAAGACCATCGGTTCGACGGTGCTGGTGCCCTGAAGCGGCACGCGCTCAACTCACGCGGCGCGCGCTCAAGTCGGAGCCTCGCCTGAGCGCGCGAGCGATGCGCCGACGAACGCGCGCACGGCGGGGGAGAGCTCGCGCCGCCTGCTGGCCAGCGCGAGGTGGACGGGATACTCGAAATCCGCGATGGGCTGGTAGCAAAGGCCGGGCTGCGTGAAATGGGACATCGATTCGGGCACCACGGCGACGCCATAGCCGGCGGACGCCAGACTGAGCCCGGAGATGAAGTCGCGCACGCGATAGTCGAGAAAGGCCGAGAAACCGCCCGCGGCGCCCAACGCGGACAACACCTCGCCGAAGCCTTCGTCCTCGTCGAATTGAGGCGAAATGAAGCTCTGGTCCTTCAGGTCGCGCGCCATCAGCTTGCGGCGAGTCGCGAGCGGATGCGTGTCGGCCATCGCAACCATGAGGCGCTCGGTATGGACGATGGTCGCCACGATACCGGGCGGATACTGACGCCTCGGCCGCGCGATGCCGATATCGATTTCGCCGCCGTCCAGCGCGTCGAACTGGCGCGGCGTTTCCATGGGGACGACGTCGATGCGCACATTCGGATGCGATAGACGAAAGTCGCGCAACATCCCAGAAAGCGCACCGCTAGACACGCCCGACGCCACGTAGCCGATCCGGACAATGCCCGCCAGGCCCCGGGCCGCCAGTCGTCCGATCTGGTCCGCGCGTTCGATATGCCGTAATGCCGCGACAGCTTCGGCATGGAAGAGCCGCCCGGCATCGGTGAGCGTGACCGGCTGGCGCTTGTTACGGTTCAGCAGACGCACGCCGAGGTCTTGCTCGAGGCGCTGAATCTGGGTGCTCAGGGCCGATTGCGCGATATCGAGGCGATCCGCCGCGCGCGCGAAATGCAATTCCTCGACCACGGCGGTGAAGTATCTGAGCTGGCGAGCGTCGATCATTTAATCGGGAGCGGTGCTTAAAGGTTCTTGATTAATATCCCGATGCTATCAAAAACTGTGACCGATCGATACAACACGCAGTGGATGTGTGGACGTTGGCTTACCCGATTTGTCCTTTTGCGGTTGCGCCAGAACGATAGAGATGGTCCGGTTCAATAGAACATTGAGTCAGGTGAGCCCCAATTCGTCGGCGTCGTCAGCCCGCGTCGAAATAGCTGAAAACGTCCAGCTTCGATTTGTTCCAGTACGATGGCCAGGTTACACGGACGACAAGCGGTTTGGTCGGAAATTCACCATTCCCTCCCATGTCGTCAAACGTTTGGCCGACAAGGCTTCGCTCACGGCGCAACGGTTGGCCAGATGCAAGCGGCGGGCGCAATGTGGATGCGAATTCACCTGATAACCAGGCGCGCATTATGTCGATATGTAACGTACCGAACAGATCGCCAGGCAAAATGGGCAAATGTAGGAGCTATGAAAGTCGGCGCAGGTGAATCGTCAGGTAGTCCGACGATTGTCCTGCGCGGCTTTGTCGTGGCTTATTCAGGATTGCGAACGCCGGAAGGTGCGCGCATCGAATTGAGCAGTTCGATTAGTTTCGATACCGCGAAAGGCCGCGTTTCGATCGCGTTGCCGATAAACGTCATCTGCGGATTGTCCGATTGAAACGCTGGCCACGGTTGATCTGCCGCCGAGGCGGGAATGCCCGTGGTCGCAAATGCGACCCACGCCGCTTGCATGTGGGCAGCGAGTTGCGCATCGCGTTCGTCGTAGTAGCCGCCGGCAGTCAGATTGTTGAAGACGTAGCGGATCTCGCCCGAGTGCTTCGCCAATTCCTGCGACGCGGCGGCGCCGGGCGCGACCCGGCCGAAGTGATAGTAGAAAAGTCGCCTGCCCGATTGGCTCAGACGGCGCGCGGTTTCATATGCAGGTTCGGCAAATATCGCCGCTGTGAAAAGCCGATCGATCGATTCGTAGACCGTCGCGGGCGTGCTGGCGAGCGCTGCCGCCACGTCGTCCCGGCGTATGCCGGCCAGCAACGCGGTAATGCCGGCGAGCATCGGCGGCGGATAGATGCCGCCCGGTTTCAGGAAATAGCGCGCCTCGTTCTCGTTGCAGCCCATCAGCACGGGAATGTCCTCGCGCCGAAGCGGGTCTGCACCGGGCAGCACGACGTCGCCGTCGGCAAATGGCCCCCACACCAGGTGCGCGGGCGTATGAATACGGCCGGGCGGGGGAGGAATCCCGCAGAGGTCGTGCGACGCCTGCCCAATCACTGCAGACGGAAGTTGCCGCAGCGCTTCGGGATTCGAGGTCCCCACGCGTTCGAACAACCGTTCGGCGGCTTGCCTTGCGTCGGCCCATGACAGCTCCGGGGCAAACGCTGCGCGTTCGCCACCGCCGCTCTCCATGATGGCCTTCTGAAACAGTCCATCTGCGCGAGGCGACGAAAGCAGCATTCTCACCGCAACCGCGCCGGCCGATTCGCCAAAGATGGTCACGTTCGAAGGATCGCCGCCAAACTGTGCGATGTTCTCGCGCACCCACTGCAGCGCGGCGATCCAGTCGAGCACGGCAAAGTTGGCGCCCAGAGACGGATGGCTCAGGAACCCGAAGGCTCCCAGCCGATAGTTGATGGTCACCAGAACGACGCCTTGCTCCGCGAACCGGGTGCCGTCATAGGCGTCTTCCGAACCCGCGCCCCCCAGATTTCCGCCGCCGTGAATCCAGACCATGACGGGCCTTCGGTCGCTCGCGTCGAGTGAACGGGTCCAAACGTTCAGGTACAGGCAGTCTTCGCTTCGTTGGGTCACGCGCAGATCAAAAACAGCGCCATGAACTTGCATCGCACACGGCCCGAACTGCGTCGCAGCGCGAGTTCCTGACCACACGAGCGGGGGCGCTGGCACGCGCCAGCGCCGGTCGCCGACAGGAGGCGCCGCATAGGGAATACCGAGGAACTTGTGGACGGAATTTTCGGTGATGCCTTCGAGGCGCCCTTCGGCAACTGCGACATGCGGATTCTCGACCATCGTGAAATCTCCAGAAACGTCATGCATCTCAGGATTTGAGCGTCGATGCCAGGTCGACTTGCCTGGTCGTTGCGAGCACGAATTCATATACGTCGGCAAGTTCGGTAACGATCCGCGTTCCCGGCGGCACGTCACCAAAAAAACCGGCTGGGCCGATGCAAATCAGCGGCTTCGCAAAGCGCCTGGCCAGCCGGATTTCGTCGAGGGTTCCCTGGCTCCCGGGAAGCGCTACCACCACGTCGCTGGTGAGCACGTTCACGTAGTTGCGGTTCAATGCGTCGTCTGGCGCCTCGGCCTGCTTTCGCGGAAGTGGAGTGAGGATCGGCAAGTCGATATAAGGATTGGGATAGCCGGCGATCGCGGCAAAACCAGAGACAGGATGCGGCTCGCTGGGCACGATGCCAATGGACCGTCCCGTGCGTCCTTCTGTTGTCGAAAACGCTCGCGCCGTCGAGAGCATCACGCCAAGGCCTGCGCCCGTCAGCAAATCGAACCCGTGTTCGGCGATCCATTTGCCAAGCGGCGTCGACAGCGCCTCCCATTCGACTTTGCCAGAACCCATCACTCCAACGATTGCCACCGGGTCTTCTCCTTAATTTCAACGCGGCACCGATTACTGGGCGGAGCCGACCTCTGAGTGTCCGGGCAACGATGATATCGCGCAGGCCTTGAGAATCGGCGCGGCGCTGCTAGCCTTGCGGTGGAGCGCGCTTGTTCGCACGATTGCTGAAGTCCTTGGCGAACGTCCGCGCTTCGCCCCCCAGGCAACACCCGCCGCCCGCCTGGGGGTATCTCAGGCGATGACCTTCTGCTCTGCGGCAGCCTGCTCGCGCATGCGACGGGCTTCGTCGCGAAGGAACTCCTGGTAATCGTCCAGATCGCCGTCGAAGGGCTCGACGCCGCCTTTGGTGACCAGCCAGAACTCGTCGCATACGGCGCGCAGCAGGGCCCGGTCGTGACTGACCAGCATCACCGTGCCTTCGAATTCGTTGAGCGCCATGGCCAGCGCCTCGCGTGTAGCCAGGTCGAGGTGGTTGGTAGGCTCGTCGAGCAGCAGCAGGTTGGGGCGCTGCCACACGATCATGCACAACACGAGCCGCGCCTTTTCGCCGCCGCTCATCGTGCTAACCGCCTGATGAACCATGTCGCCACTGAAGTTGAAACTGCCAAGGAAGGTGCGAAGCGATTGTTCGGTGCCACTCTGGCCAGGCGCGCGCATGTGCGCTGGCGTGTCCTTGGCAAGGCGGATCATGTGTTCCATCGGCGTGTCGGCCGGACGCAGCACGTCGAGTTCCTGCTGGGCGAAGTAGCCGATGTTCAGGCCCTTGCCTTCGCTGATTTCGCCAGCAATCGGAGCCAGTGCGTGCGCCACCGTCTTCACCAGCGTGGACTTGCCCTGGCCGTTGGCACCTAGAATGCCGATGCGCTGCCCGGCCAGCACGGAACGGTTGATGCCCCGCACGATGACCGTGGGCGGCGTGCCCGGCAGTGCGTCGGTCGGCGCGGGGTAGCCGAAGCTCGCGTCCAGCATCGACAACAGCGGGTTCGGGACGTTGAGGGGCTCCCTGAACTCGAAGTTGAACTCGGCATCCGCAAGCACCGGTGCGATCTTCTCCATGCGTTCGAGCGCCTTGACCCGGCTCTGCGCCTGTTTTGCCTTCGAAGCCTTGGCCTTGAAACGGTCGATGAACTTCTGCAGGTGGGCGATCTTGTCCGCCTGCCTGGCCATCGCAGCCTGCTGCAACACGAGCTGCTCAGCGCGCATGTCTTCGAACTTGCTGTAGTTGCCGCCATAACGTACGAGCTTGGCGTTGTCGACGTGCACCGTCACCTGCGTCACCGCGTCGAGGAATTCGCGATCGTGGCTGATCACTACCAGGGTTCCTTGATAGCGCTTGAGCCAGGCTTCCAGCCAGACCAGCGCGTCGAGGTCGAGGTGGTTGGTCGGCTCGTCGAGCAGCAACAGGTCGGACGGGCACATCAGCGCGCGCGCCAATTGCAGTCGCATGCGCCAGCCGCCGGAGAAACTGTTGACCGGCTGTTCAAGCTGCGCGGCCGTAAAGCCAAGTCCCAGAATCAGCGCTTGGGCACGTGCGGGGGCATCGTGTGCACCAGCGTCGTGCAGGGCCATGTAGGCGTGCGCCATGCGCATGCCGTCGTCGCTGGCCTCGGCGGCGGCTACTTCGGCCTGCGCGGCGAGCAGCACGGTGTCACCCTCGACTACGAAGTCGGTCGCGCCTTGCTCGGTCTCCGGCATCTCCTGCGCAACCTGCCCCATCTTCCATGCAGGGGGAATCGAGAATTCGCCGCTATCTTCGTGCAGCTTGCCGTTGAGTAGGCCGAAGAAGGACGATTTTCCGGCACCATTGCGGCCGACAAGGCCAATCTTTTCGCCGGGGGTGAAGGTGACGGACGCGCGGTCGAGCACGACATTAACGCCGCGGCGCAGTGTGACATTACGGACGGAAATCATAAGGAGCTACTTCAGAGAGGATTGGCATGATAACCGACCGGAAGCACTGGGCTGCCTCTTTTCTGAGCCGATTGCGCTTTGCGGCGCCCACCGGCCACGAAGCATGGCCGGCAAGCGCCCCACGCCCGAGCGATGCAATTACCTTGGGCGCCACTCTCATGTCGCCGGTCGACATTCTGACTTCAAGCCTGACGATGTGCGCCGTCTGTCGCCGAGAGGAACCGCAGCAGCGCGTCGGCGGCTGAGCACGCAGGGGACCGCGTGCAAGCCCAAGGGCGGCGCCGGATACTGACTCGAATGCAACTCGCCCGTATCGAATATCATACAAAATTGCCGTAAAGTATGATATGTAATACAAAGATTGAGGATCGCCGCTGATCGACGTATAATTTTTCATAACTCAAATGCCTCAGGTATGAAATGTCATTCGTCGATCAAGTCAAGGCGCTGCTTTCGCACCGCGGTATGTCCGTCACCGAATTGGGGGACCTGACGGGCATCGCTCGCCCCAATGTGTCCGCGACCTTGGCAGGCAGGCACGATGCCCGGGGCAACACGCTGGACGCGCTCGCAGCAGGACTGGACGCGCAATGGGTGCTCGTGCCAAAGGAGCACCTCGCAGCGGTGCGCCAGGTCCTGGCTGGGAAGGGTACCGGGCCTGACCTCCAGGCGCCGAGTGCGGCGGAGATGTTTCTGAAGGGGCGCCAATGACCGACGCAATCCATCCGCGCTACCTGGAGGTGCGGCTTTACGGTGAGGTCTGTGGCTACCTCTGCGAACTTGCCGGAAACTGCCGCTTCGTGCCGTCCGAATCGTTCAAGGCTGCCAATGGCGCGCCGACGCTTACCTTGTCGATGGCGATCCCAGGCACTCCCGCGATCGCGGCCGACATCTTTTCAAACGCATTCCACCCCGCGCTCTACAACACGGGCGGCAAGCTTCCGCCATTCTTTGCGGGGCTCCTCCCAGAAAGCGATCTGCGCAAGCGGCTAGAAGCGACTCGCCACAATCCGGAAGATCGTGATGACTTTGGCGTACTGGCTGCCGCCGGTGAAGACCTGCCCGGCGCGGTTGTCGTTCAGCCGCCCGCCGACGCGCACAGCATTCCAGAGTATGCGCGAACGTTCGGTGCCACCGGCGGCGCCGACAATCTCGAAATGAGCGTAACAGAGGGGGCCACAGAGGGCGCCGCCTCCATTTCCGGCGTGCAGAACAAGCTCGCGCTTTCGACCGTGAACAAAGGCAAGCGGTACACGATGCCGGGACACGGCAAGCTTTCCGATGTCATCGCAAAGCTTCCTGCCAAAAACGACGACTCGCAGATCTTCAACGAGTACGTCGCCATGCAACTTGCCAAAGCGGCCGGTGTCAACGTCGCGTCGTGCGAGCCAATGAATCTCTCAGCCATCGCAATCGACGGACTTCAGGCCATCGCAGGCACAGCGACGTCGTTTCTCGCGGTCGAGCGCTACGATCGACAGGGCAACGAGCGCATCCACGCAGAGGATGCTTGCCAGATGCTGGGGCGCATGCCGGCTGCTAAATATGGGAAAGAGGAGCAGTTCCGTCTGCTGCTGAGTTTGCTCAACGCCCTGAGTCCGCGCGGCGTGAGGGATGTCCGTGAATTCTTTGTGCGGCAAGCGGTCAACACGCTCATCGGCAACAGCGATGCGCACCTCAAGAATTTTTCCGTCCTCTACCCGGACAAGGTTCACCCGGAGCTGACCCCCGCATATGACATTGTTTGCGTCGCCGCGTTGCCGGGGTTCTCCACATACGGGACGAACGTCGCCATCGATCGCATGCAGCGCGCTCAAACGCTCGATACCTACACGGAACTGGCTAAAGCCGCAGGCATTGCTCAGCGTATCGCGACCGCCGCGGTGAAAGCAGCGGTATCCGCCGCTCAGGACACGTGGCCGAAGATGCTCGACGAGCTTCCGACGCCGCAAGGCATGAAGGAGGTCATCCTTGATCGCCTTAAAACGTTGCCGTTGGCGTCACGCTGATGGTCTTTTCGATTGAGAATTAAAAAACGATGAGTCCGTTCCAACAGCAGGATTCCCTTAAAGGGGACGCTGCCTCATTCCGGCGCGCCCGGCAGCATGCGACGGCATCAGTCGCTATCTGATCTCCATCGATCCGGGGCGCTACTGGTTGTACTGCTTTGCGCGCGCCGAGGTTGTGGTGCAAATTCGGTGGTCGGGCAAGGAATCGCCAAAATGTTTGTGACCTCAACGAGCTGAAAGAACCGCCATCCAGATCGAGGGCGAAGTGGTATCTTTGAGGTGCACGCTGGTGAGATCGAACTGGCCTTTGCGAATTCGATGCATCAGTTCAATTCCGGAGAGAGTAACGGTGGCGTTCCGGAGCCGCTTGAATCCGAGCATCACGTTCACCCTCGATTTGATGTGACGATGATCCTGCTCGATCAGGTTATTCAGGTACTTCGAGGATCGCAGTTTCGTCCGTGCGGGTAGTGACTTGTCGGCCTTCATCTCGCGGACCGCCCGATGAGATGCCGCGTAACCGTCCAGGGTGATCGTTTCAGGAGCGCGCCCCTGAAACCTGATCGCTTTCACGAAGAACGCCTTTGCTGTTGCCACATCGTGCCTGGCGCTGAGGCGAAAATCGATCGTCTTTCCCGCTCGGTCAACGGCACGGTATAGATAGGCCCATTTGCCGCGAATCTTCACGTAGGTCTCGTCGACTCGCCACGACGCGCCGGCTACCGTGGCCAACCGATTCCAGCGCTTTACGAACTCCGGCGTGTAGCGCTTCACCCAACGCAGGATCGTGGTGTGGGCGAGGGACAGGCCGCGCTCAGCCATCATCTCGACAAGATCGCGCAGACTGAGCTTGTAGCGCAGATACCAACGCACGCAAAGCACGATGACTTCGCGGTCGAAATGACGCCCGTTGAACAACCATTCGAGATCTTTCAGCTTGCTCATTGGCTCGCGGTCGTCCAAAAATTCAAGGGTAACAGACCGACGCATCGGATTTGCACCACAACCTTTTTCGCTTCCTGTTCATGATTCCTCGGGCCGATCTCCTCAGGGCCCCGTCTGCGCCAGCAATCCACGCCGGCTCGCGTCTGTCAGCTCAATGGTGAACCGTTCGGGTAGGGGCTCGATCGTTCGCGGCGAATGCGCCGATCGGGTCATCCTTCACGGACTGATGTGGGCGTGGTGCGACGTGCTTGACTGCCAGTTGAGGCGCCGGTTTGGCGGGCTGGCAGTGCGCAGCGTGGCTCGCGTATGTGTAAGCCGTCTTGGTGTGAGGCGCTCGGGACTCTTCCTGTTTTAACTGCTGGGGGCTCAGCCATTGCTCGCTATACGACGCGCTTGCCTCCACTGCGGTACCCGCCAGGGCGATGAGTACCACGCTTCCCCAAAGTCGATTTTTTTTCATACTATCCGGTGTTGCTAATACGTTACGGCTCGTCCTTCGCGTGCGAACTATCGAAATGTGCGATGCGGCCGCGTCCTGTTCGGCAACGACGATTCGTTAGCGGGTTTGTTCGGCGTTCACCAGTCGCCTGACGTGCATGCGGCCCGGCGGTTCAAAATGCGTTCCGAAGCGGACCAGTCCGGCTCTACGGAGGTGACAGATCATGATGAAGCTCACCAGGAGTCCCGGATCCGGCTTCTCGTCAATCTCGATTTCGACCGCGCGCAGGCGCGGCTCGAACTTGAGCAGGGTGCTCTCCATCTGGTTACGCAGATCGTGAACCGATGCGGGCAGATTCCGGTATATCTCGGTGAGGTCGGGCAGCCCATAGTCCGGCACGTGCTTGAGCGCGCCTGCACGCGTGTTGAGGATGCGCCGGATGTTGGCCTGAACGCTCAGGATTTCCAGTGTATTGTCGTCGTAGTTGCCGAGCGGCTGACCGTCAATCTGGCCGAGCAGCATGTCGTAGAGGGAGGGGCCTGCTGGCATGTCGATCCGCCGTTCAGTCAACCGACAACTCGGGAACCAGCACTTCTGCACCCGTGTCACCGCGGTCGATAAAGTCGATCGTGAGATTGTCGTCAGGCGAGCTGGATAAGGTGATCCTTGCGGGCGCCGCGCCGCTTGCCATGCGTGTGAGCAGTTCACGCGAGATCGTGGGCAGGATGCGCTGGTTGAGGAACGCGTCCACATTGCGTGCGCCAGATTCGCGCGCGAGGCACAGCCCGGCCATCGCACTGATGAGTGAGTCTTCGCAGACCAGCTCAACATCGTGCTGCCGGCGCAGGCGTTCGGCGACCTTTCCAAGCTTCAGGCGCACGATGTCAGCGAGGGCAGCCACGTCGAGCGGCCGGTACACCAGCGTCTGAAGGCGGGCGAGGAGGGCGGGCTGGAAATGCGCCACAAGCTGCGGATGGATCGCCTCGAGAAGTGCTGCCTGCGCGATCGCCGGGTTGTCCGTCGTGGCGTCGTCGATCTGGGCACTGCCGAGATTGGACGTCATCAGGATCACGCAGTTGCGGAAGTCGATCTCGCGACCTTCGCCATCGCGCATCGCGCCGCGGTCGAACACCTGATAGAAGATGTCGAGCACGTCGCGATGGGCCTTTTCGATCTCATCGAGCAGGATGACGCTGTACGGGCGCTGACGTACCGCTTCGGTCAGGATACCGCCGCGACCGTAGCCAACGTAGCCTGGCGGAGAACCCTTGAGCTGTGAAACCGTGTGCGATTCCTGATACTCCGACATGTTGATCGTGGTGAGTGCTGCCTCGCCTCCGAAGAGCTGGTCGGCCAGCGCCAGCGCGGTCTCTGTTTTCCCGACGCCTGAAGGGCCCGCGAGCAGGAATACGCCGAGCGGCGCGTGCTCGTTCTTCAGCCCTGCTTTCGCGGTGCGCAGGCTTTCCGCGAGCGCGGCGAGCGCGTCGTCCTGCGCGACCACGCGTTTCGCGAGCTGTGCTTCGAGGGCGAGCAGGCCCTGCAGTTCGTCTTCGAGGAGGTTGCCCACCGGCACGCCAGTCCATTCGGCCACCACGCGCGCGATCGCTGGGGCGTCCACATCCGCGAAGATCAGGGGCGTCTTGCCCTGTGCGTGCGCGAGCGTTTCACGTGTCCGCGCCAGTGTGGTGTCTTCGTCGACCGTGTTGCTCCTGGTTGGGGCATTACGTTGCTCAAGCAGGGCGTGCACGAGGCCAAGTTCCTGGCGATATCGTTGCTGCAGCGTTTCCATTTTCGCCTGCGCATCGGTGAGCGCGGTTTCGAGCTCGGCACGACGCTCCTGCACGCCTTCGATGCCGGCACGGGCATCGTCTTCAACCGTCGTGAGTTCCAGTTCAATCGCTGCGACCGCGGCGCGTGCGCGCTGCAGTTCGGCTGGAGGGGATTCGAGTCCCATGCGCACGCGCGCGGCTGCCGTGTCGATCAGGTCGACGGCCTTGTCGGGCAACTGGCGCGCGGGGATGTAGCGGCGCGAGAGCTTCACCGCCGCGACCAGTGCCTCGTCCCGGATGTGAACATTGTGATATTTCGCGTAGTGGTCCTTCAGCCCGCGCAGCATCAGGCACGCAGCCTCGTCATCGGGCTCGTCAACCTTGATCATCTGGAAACGGCGCTCGAGCGCCGCATCCCGCTCGAAGTATTCCTTGTATTCCGACCACGTGGTGGCCGCAATCGTGCGCAGTTCGCCGCGCGCGAGTGCGGGTTTGAGCAGGTTGGCCGCATCGGCGCCGCCGGCGGCGTTGCCCGCGCCAATCAGGGTGTGCGCCTCGTCGATAAAGAGCAGGACCGGCTCAGGTGATGCTTGGACTTCATCGATCACATTCTTGAGGCGCTGTTCGAACTCGCCCTTCACGCCGGCACCCGCCTGCAGGAGGCCCAGGTCGAGCGTGAGGATGCGCACGTCGCGGATGACGTTCGGCACCGTGCCTTCGGCCACGCGCAGTGCGAGGCCTTCGACGAGCGCGGTCTTGCCGACACCCGGCTCGCCCACGAGAATCGGGTTGTTCTTGCGCCGGCGTGCAAGCACGTCGACCATCTGCTGGATTTCGCGATCGCGTCCGAACACGGGGTCGATCTTGCCTTCACGTGCCTTGGCCGTGATGTCGATCGCGAAACGGGCGAGCGCTTCGCCTTCCACATTCCGCTTGACTGCCTGAGTCGTTTTCCCTTCCGGCGTGCGTTCAGCGGCAGCGGTTCCCGTCGCGGCGGCCATTCGCTCTGGCTGGGCTTCCGGTTCTGCCTGCTGGTTTTCGCACGTTCGCTGCCCGAGGCGCGGCAGGAGACGTTCGATCTGCGCCGTGCTGACCGACAGCAGTTGCCAGGCGTTGGTCGCACGCAGGACGTGCGGCGCCTCAACGATGGCCTGCAGGACGTTGCCCGACCGGATGACCGGTGTCTCAGAAACGTCGCGGGTCGACGCATGAAACCACGCATCCTGGAGAACGACGGCGAGTTGCGGCGAGAGGCTGGGGCGCCCGCGCAGGTTACGGGGCGTGTGCTCGATCGCCTTGAGCAGCGCATCCCATACGGCATCGATGTTCAGGTCGTAGTGGTTCATGATGGCCGGGATATCGCCGTCCCCGGCCTCGATCAGCTTGAGCAGCCAGTGCTCGACCGTAATCTCGTCCGAGAGTCGTCCCTGGCACAGGCTTGCGGCGGCCTCAAGCGCGTTCGCGCAGTGTGGATTGAGCCGCTGCAGAAGCTGGCTGGCGTCGCGAGAAGAGAGAGGGCGGTCGTTGGGCACGGTCATGGTCGGGCTGTTCGCACGTCTGGAAACAGAAATGAGGGGGCAGATGCGCTGGGAACGACCTCCCCTCGAAAGAAAAGAGGCCAGCCCGCCTCAGTGACCTGAACGGACTGGCAAAGGAAGGCCGGGGATTCCGAGAGATAAACCACACCGGGGGAGGTGGGCCGGCCTTCAGACCACGGGTAATCAGGAACGCTCGTTCCAGGTGTCCTTGTGGATGATGTTGCCGTCCTTGTACGACCAGGTGACCGTCTCGTAACGCAGTTCGACTTCCTCGAGGTGGTTGTGCTTCTCGTAGGCGGGGTCCTTGATGTCGAGCATCTTCGGACGCACAGCCACGATCTTCACGTTGTCGAGCTTCGTGTTGAAATATTCCTTTTCCTTGCCGGCGTCGTCGATCTTGTACCACTTGATCTCTGCCGACTTCAGCGTCTGGCCGCTCGTCACTGCCTTGTAGAGATACGGCGTCGAGGCGTCCGTCTCCTTGACCAGCGTGATCGACTTGTGCACACGGGTGCCCGTGAGCTTGCCCGTGTTGCCATCGGTCGGAATATGCACACCGTGGTCGAACGCGGTGATTTCAACGCTGCCTTCGCGGCCCTGAACCGTCACCGAGCCCTTGATGTCGGCGCCGCCGTCGTCCTTGAGCCACATGTATGCCGGAATTGCCATTGCTTTACTCCCTTTTACTTACTGCGACAATCGCCCGGAGCCAGCGCCCGAGCCTTGAATTCCCGAAGCGCGTGCTCCGGGGGCTAAAACTTCGTTTCATCAACCATGCGGAGCATCGGGCACCAGCGTGATCTCCACACGCCGGTTTTTCGCGCGACCCGCTTCGGTGTCGTTCTCCGTAAGGGGACGTGTGTCGCCGTAACCCTGGATGGCGAACTGTGTGGCCGGAATGCCAGAGGCCTCGATCAGCCAGTCGCGCACAGCCTCTGCACGCGCCGTCGAAAGCTTCAGGTTGCTGTCCGGATTGCCCACGTTGTCGGTGTAGCCGGCGACCAGAATGCGTTTGTCCGGATGTGCCTTGATCATCTCGAGTGCGTCGACCATCACGCGTGTCGAGCCATCCCTCAGTTGTGCGCGGCCACTGTCGAACAGCGACATGCTGCTGAGGGTGACCACGGCCGGAGGCGGGGGAGGGGCCACATACGAAGCGATCGCATTGTTGAGTGCCGGGATGGCTCCTGCACCGCGGTACATTCCGAACGACAGACGCAGTGGAATACCAACCAGTCCGTAACGCTCAAGTTCATCCCGGTCAGCGACCAACGCTTGCAGCGCATCACGTCGCGCCGCGTCATGCGTGGCCGGGATCATCGAATAGCGGCCGAGATCTGCGCCAACACGCGTGAGCAGTGTCTGGTTGTTCCTGCCGGAATAGAAACACGCGAACGCGGCCGCGCAGGCAAGCAACGCAATGGCGTGGGCAACGGCAGTCAGACGGGGCGACATCCAGCGCCGCTGCGGCATGGCCGCGATGAGTGGCTGCGGCAGCGGCCAGGGCGTGGGTGATGCCTGGGCCGCAGCGCGCAGAACGTGCGTCTGCATTTCCGCATCGCGCGCCCACGGATTGCCGGGGCCGCTTCCGGGCCCGCAGTCGATCCAGCCGGCACCAAACAGTGCCCACGGTGTGGCGGGCTGCTGCCGGTCCGTAAGCGCATGGATCACCACCCGCTGCGTCCAGCCAGCAACCGATGCCAAGGCGGCCGCGCGCGCCGCTGCAACGCGGGCCACGCGGCTGTCCGCCGCTTGCTGTACCTCGCTCTCTGCCGCGCGGATCATGGGCTCGAAACGCTGCGCATCGACCATGCGTCTGACCGACGAGACGCCATACCACCGCGGCGTTGCGAGGTCCGTGGGCGCAGTCGTCAGCCGCTGGTAGACCGCGACATAGCCTGGGAGTGCACCTGAGCCGAGTATCCGCGCGGCATCCGCGACAGCCTGGCGTACGACACGCAGCGACTGCGTCAGCATGTCGGCATCCGCGTACCTGGCTGGTGCCACCGACAGCAGGACCCCGTCCGGGGCACGGCCATCGCGCCACTGCCTGACGGCGACAGCAAGCTGCGGCAAGTCCTGCGGCCGGTCAACCCGCAGCCAGATTGCGCCGTCGCCAACATGCACAAAGCGTTCACCGTCGTGACGGTTGAAGAGTGCGGACAGATCGTCGCCCGTGACCAGCACGAGTGGCATGCGTGTGCGTAGCCTGACCGGAATATCCGCGGTGGCTTCGCCAAGCGCGGCTAGCACGTGGGCGCCCTGGATGCGCGCACGCCAGAGCATCCGGGTGCGCATGTAGATGAGCAGCACGGCTGCTAGCGCAATCACACCCGTGAGCATCCACGCCATACCCCGTCCAGGCTGTGCCACGAGCCAGATCACCGCGAGAGCCAACGCACACGCCAGCACAACCATCAGGCGAAACGGATAGCCGAGAACATGGTCCGATGACCGGCCGGAAGCCGTCGACTGCGTTGGTGCTGCGTTCAGCATGGGCAGATCGGATTTCACGGACGGCTGACCCTGGCGGGCGCGACGTGCATAATCTGCGCGAGCTGCGCATCGAGCGCCACGTTCCACACTCCCCACACTGCCACGGCAGCAATACAGGCGAGACCTGCAATAGCCCACGGCGAAAGCCGGTAGAACCAGTCGGACAGTCGCCGGCCCGCGTGGTCTGCGATAAATGGCTGGTCAACGGCAGGGCGAAGCTTCCGCAGACGGGCATTGAGCGCAGCAACCAGCTCGGCGCGCTTGGCATCGCCATCACGGGCGTAGCGGCCCATGAACCCCATGCCGAGGATGGCCGAATAGCACTCGAGAAGGTCGACATCAGGCGACGCTTCGCGCAGACGCGCCTCAATGCAGTCGATGACGCGCTCGCCTGCATCGTGCAGCTTGAATTGCTCGACCTGTAGAGGCTTTAGCCCCCATCCGGAACGGGCTTCTTCGCCCAGTTCCCGCAGCGCGGTTTCATCAAGCAGTCCACACTGGGCAAGCATCGCCTCGCGCCGCACGTCTTCGGGGTACCCCCGGCGCGTGAGCGAGTCAGAGAAATTTCCCATGAGCTGCCGGCACCGGTTGCGAAACGCCGTAGCGTCCGCCACCGTTCCATCCGGCGCGAGTGAAGTGACCTGCAACGCCGTATCCCGCAGCAGATCGCATATTCCACCACTGCTGACGTGGTCGGCGGCCGGCGCGAATCCCATCAGGGCAGGCTCATTGCGGCCGGAAGTGAGGATCGTCATGAGCGCAGCACCGCATAGAGTTCGAGGGTCGCGTCCGGTACGGAAGTCGGGAGGTAGACCTGACAGGCCCGCGCGGCGAGCATCGTCGCGTGTACGGTACTTGACGAGTCAAGTGCGAAGTACTGGTTGTCCAGTCGCACCGGAATGGCAGCGGGCACCCGTTGTACGGCCTTGAGCGGAATACCCAGCAACGCCGAATTGATGATGTGCTCGACATCGTCAGGTGAGCCGATCTTGCACAGCCGCGGAAACTGTTCGACGAGTTCAAACGCCGGCATAGGCGCATTGATCGAGAGGTACCAGTCCGCAGTCCCGTCGACCAGGCGCTCGTCAAGGAACTGGCCCGTCCAGGTCGTCGGGCTTTTGCGCGTGAGACCGATCGACACCACCCGCGACGGAATGATCGCATCCAGCAGTTCGCGGATCATCGATTCGAGCTTCCCGAACACCTCGTCAGCCCGTGCGTGGTCATACACCGGGATATCCGTCAGATGTGTGCCGGTGGAAAACGTCATGAGCGCACTGGCGAGCTGGGCGAGCGTGATATACAGCTGCTCAGGCGGGCGGGCCGGGTGCGAAGCGTAAAGTCGCAGATGCGGCCACGCAGCGTGGACGCACTGAAGCAGCCAGTAAAGCTGAACGTCCCCGACGCCATACTCGACGACCGCTTCGAGCCGCTCGCTGCGACGCGAACCGAGTGCCAGGCTCTTTGCCGTCAGGATATCGGAAAGACGGTTGATCCGTTCGATATGGAGAGGATGGCTGCCTAGCGTGAGGCAGGGCGGCACGAAGCGGTGATCGACCTGGAACTGGCCGTTGGTCGCGCGTGTAAGGCGTGCGATGGCGCATACCGTGTCATCAGCATGCGGCTCGAAATCAAAGAGCAGCCGGATCGCGTGGCGCTCCGCCGCGATTTCAACTTCATTCGTTCCGTTCAGGTCCGTAACCTTCGTAAATTCGCGATATGAACGGCGCGGACGTGCGAGCGAGGTCTCATCAAAGCGGCAGTTGTTACCGTTGGCGTCCAGCAGTGCAAGTGCGGCGTACACGACAACGCTCTGACGGTCAGCCGGGATGCCCTGGGTCAGATCGCGGGCTCCAGGGAGCGCATCCGCTACCGTCGTGTCGAACGGTGTGCCGTCGGGAAATCGCCCCTTGAGGTGGGTAAATTTCAGCCGACCCGTTGCGAGGGCTTCCTCGTCGACCTCGACGCGGAGTGTTCCCCATGGATCGGCAAAAGCCGCGGCAACGAACTGCTGCAGGGCAAATTCCGTCCACCGGTCCTGCTGCTGGAAGTGCTGCTGCGAGAGGATGAGGCCGTCGTGCCACAGTGGTTTGTCGATTCGCATGTATTGGTCGCCTGCGCATTTTTAACTGCTTTCAGTCGGCGAATTCTAAACGCGATATTGGATATCTGTATACCCCGTGCATATCTATATCCATCGGAAAATTCGTTAAATTAAATTAACATTTATTCGGTATCTATCCGCGTTGTATCAGCACTTATACTAAATTAGTAAACCTAAAGTATTTTTGAAGATTATCAAGAATACATCTTGAAACAAGAGGGATTTTATCCTGTCGGGAGCTTTAGTGAGAGCGTTGAGTCATGTTCAGAAATGTTCAAATACCGGTTGATTACTTTCTGCTATCTCATTAAAACAAGTCATGGACTCACTCATCAACGAATTCTCTTTGACGATCCGGCGATAATCCGTTCTAATACGCCACAGTAAGCCAAGCCGCATGAATGGAGACCACAAAATGGGATGTAGTCAGCATGGTTATGTAGTTGCAGTCGCAACTGATGATCGCAGGAGCATGACGCTAGCTTCCCTATCGCTGCGGGCGAATTCAGCGGGGATCGCCAACGTCACTTCATTAGGAGTCCTATGGACAGCTTCCAGCGAGAAATCCCAAAAAGTCGCGTATCAATTACGCTTGACCTTCATACGGGAGGGGCACAGAAGAAGGTAGAGTTGCCGCTCAAGTTGCTTGTTGCCGGCGATTTTAGCGCGGGCCGCGAGCAGGCGTCACTGGCCGAGCGCAAGAAAGTCAATATCGACAAGAACAACTTTGACGCTGTGCTGGCCGACTATGCGCCGGACCTCAAGCTCGCAGCGGAAAACACGCTCGCTGGCGACGGCACCGAACTGCCGGTGAACCTGTCGTTCCGTTCGATGAAGGATTTCGAGCCGGAGCAGGTGGCACGCCAGATTCCGGAACTTCAGGCACAGCTCGCAATGCGTAACCTGCTGCGTGACCTGAAATCGAACCTGCTCGATAACGGTGCCTTTCGTCGTGAGTTCGAGAAGATTCTGAAGGATAAACGGCTCTCTGAAAAGCTGCGCGGCGAACTGGCGCAGATCGCCGCAGCCGCGACGCAACCGGAAGGGCATGCGTGACCATGCCTGGGCGCCGACGGCCCAAACAGGCCTTCACCGCCTTTCGCAATCAGGTTGCGCTAAACGCGCAGACAGGACGAACAATGAACCAGAATGAATCCAGCCAGGGCACAACAGAAACGGTTGTGCTTGAACACGACAGCGTATATGCCTCGCTGTGCGACAAGATTAACCTGAAGCCCGTCGCCCAGGCGCGACCGCTCGAGGCGTTTCGCGACAGCGACATGCTCTCCGAGGCATCGGCCGACGAGCGCATCGCACGCGGCATGGGCGCATTCCTTGACCTCGTGGCGAAATCGAGCCAGCCGGTCGACCGCCTCGACAAGTCGCTGCTTGATTTCCACATCGGCCAGCTCGATCGCCAGATCAGCAAGCAGCTCGACGCAGTCATGCATACGCCTGAATTCCAGGCGCTCGAAGGACGCTGGCGTGGGCTCAAGATGCTTGTTTCGCGCACCGACTTCCGCCGCAACGCGCGCATTGAAGTGCTCGACATCTCGAAGGATGCGCTGCAACGCGATTTTGAGGACACGCCGGAACTGATCCAGAGTGGCCTCTATCGCCTCACGTACATCGAGGAATACGATACGCCGGGTGGCCAACCGATTAGTGCCATGATCAGCGACTTCGAATTCTCGAATTCGCCGATGGACATCGCCTTGCTGCGCAATATCTCGAAGGTGGCGGCCGCCGCGCATATGCCGTTTATCGGCTCAGTGGGTGCCGCATTCTTCGGCAAGCAGTCGATGGAAGAAGTAGCAGCCATCCAGGATATCGGCAACTACTTCGACCGCGCCGAGTACATCAAGTGGAAGAGTTTCCGCGACACGGACGACGCCCGTTACGTGGGTCTGACGATGCCGCGCGTGCTGGGCCGTCTGCCGTACGGCAAGGACACCGTTCCGGTGCGTGCCTTTAACTATGAAGAAGCGGTGAAGGGCCCCGACCACAACCGGTACCTGTGGGTCAACGCGTCGTTCGCGTTTGCGGCCAACATGACGCGCAGCTTCGTGAAAAATGGCTGGTGTGTTCAGATCCGCGGCCCGCAGGCGGGCGGCAAGATCGAGGACCTGCCTCTTCACCTGTACGACCTCGGAACTGGTGTCCAACCGAAGATCCCGACTGAAGTACTGATCCCGGAAACGCGTGAATTCGAGTTCGCGAACTTGGGCTTTATTCCGCTCTCGTTCTACAAGAACCACGATTTCGCCTGCTTCTTCTCGGCCAACTCGACGCAGAAGCCGGCGCTATACGAGACCAAGGAGGCCACGGCCAACAGCCGCATCAACGCGCGTCTGCCGTACATCTTCCTGCTCTCGCGCATCGCGCACTACCTGAAGCTGATCCAGCGCGAAAACATCGGCACGACCAAGGACCGCCGACTGCTCGAGCTCGAACTCAACAACTGGATCAAGGGTCTCGTCACCGAGATGAAGGACCCGGGCGACGACCTGCAGGCCTCGCATCCGTTGCGTGATGCCAAGGTGACGGTGGAGGACATTGAGGACAACCCCGGCTTCTTCCGCATCAAGCTTTTCATCATCCCGCACTTCCAGGTCGAGGGCATGGATATCGGGCTGTCGCTCGTGTCGCAGATGCCGAAGGCCAAGAGCTGACCGGGCTGATCTGACGATTCCCGCATGTACCCGCCGGGGCACCTTTCGGTGCCCCGGCTATGCCGTTGTGTCCGCGTGTTGAGGAGGTTTCCGATGTCCATGGTCATGCCGTTGCAGGCTTATGAATTGAAGCTGGCGCCACATCCGGCGCCGTTCTCGATCCTGAAATTCGCTGGTATCGACAGGATCAGCCAGCTGTACTGGTACGAGATTGAATTCACAAGCCCCGTGGCTGGAATCCCGATGGACCAGGTGATCGGGCGCCCCGCCCGGTTTACCATCGATCCGATCGATCCGAACATGGGCAATCTGCTCAGAATGTATGGCGAGAACGCGGAGAAGTTCAGCAAGAAGCCACCTGCGTACACCATTCACGGCATCATCACGAAGTTCGACGAGTGCGGTACTTCCGCCGATGAAACACGCTACCGCGTGATCCTCGAACCGAATCTGGCGGATCTCAATCGAGGGGTGATGAGCCGACTGTTCCAGAAACAGTCAGTAGAAGAGATCATCACCGATACATTGCGACATTACGGCTACCGGGCCGGCGTCGACTTCGTCTTCAAGTTGCGCGGCAAATACAAGCGCCACGAGTACGTTACGCAATATCACGAAACCACGTTCGCCTTTATCCAGCGTATCTGTGCGGAAGAAGGCATCTGGTTCCGCTGGGAGCAGAAGAAGGACTACGCCGTCATGGTATTCGGCGACGATCTGGATGCGTATGCGCGCAAGCAGCGCGTCGTACCGTATCGCCGTGATTCCGGGCTCGAGAGTGTCGGCGCTGACTCGATCAAGTCGCTGCGGCGGCGGACCAAACGTGTACCTGAGTCAGTGAAGCTGAACGACTACAACCACCGGCAAGCCGATGTGTCGCTGCTCGTCGAGGAGAATACAGCAAAGGGCGACAAGAGCACTGATGCGGTCGACTACCACTGGGGTGAGCACTACGAAACGCCGGAAGAAGGGCGCAACATTGCACGCCTGCGGCACGAAGCGCATCTGGCTGGCCAGATCACCTTCGTCGGTACCGGTAATCCGTTCTGGCTGGAAGCCGGCGAGGTTATGCAGGTCGATCCGGTACAGGTCGATGCGAAGCACGGGGTCTTCATCACGTCGGTCCGCTCGCATGGTGCGCGCAGCAAGTCATACCGGGTGACGTTCGAGGGGATTCCGTCCGACCGGGTCTGGCGGACCCCTATGGATACGATCCCGCGACCCGCTATTGCCGGCATCCTGCCGGCACGCATTACATCGCCCGGAAATTACAAATATTCCTACCTGACAGAAGAGGGTTGGTATGTAATCAAGCTGCCCTTCGATCTGGATGAATGGAGCCCGGGTGGGACGAGCCGGCCGGTGCGGTTCGCCAAGCCATATAGCGGTGACAACTATGGCCATCATTTCCCGCTGATTGATTCCGCGGAAGTTGCGCTCGTATTTACTGCATCAGATCCGAATCGGCCTGTCATCATAGGTGCCATGCATGACAGCCTGCATCCGGACCTTGTCAACAACCTCAACAATACGCGAAATCTCATCCGCACGGCGGCGCAAAATGAGTTGCGGATGGAGGACAAGGAAGGTGTCGAGCACATTCACCTCACGACGCCTTTCCAGACCAGCGAGCTCAACCTTGGGCATATGGTCGATGCTGATCGCAAGGAACGGGGGCAGGGTGCAGAGTTGCGGACAGACGAGCACCTGTCGGTTCGGGGTGCGAAGGGTGTGCTCATTTCAGCTAAAGCACAACCCGGCGCGGCCGGCAAACAGCTCGATGTCACTGATGCGAAGGCGCAGCTCGACGAGGCTCTTTCGCTGATGCAGGATCTCACCGATAGCGCGCAAGCCGCACGCGCCTATGTGGCCCAAATCGAGCAGCAACGCCAATTCCTTGAACAACGGCTTGATGGTCTACAGAAGTCCGTAATCCTAGCGTCCGCTCCTGATGGGATAGCACTGACAAGCGGCCAGCACCTTCAGCTTGCAGCGCAGAGCAACGTAATGGTAAATGCCGGCGGCTCCGTCGATATCGGCGTGCTGAAGAAGCTGACGGTGGCAGCCGGCGAAGCGATATCACTCTTTGCGCAGAAGCTCGGAATTAAACTGTTCGCTGCCAAGGGTAAAGTCGAAATCCAAGCGCAGACAGACGAGATGGCGCTTGCCGCACTGAAGGATCTTACGATTACCAGCGTAGACGGAAAACTTGTTCTCGCGGCTAAAACCGAGGTGTGGATTGGTGCAGGTGGATCGTACATCAAGATCACGCCAAACGGGATCGAAAATGGTACGCCGGGAGACATCACGGAAAAATGCGCATCGTGGGACAAGCCGGGACCGGCTAGCGACAGCCCCCCGATGCTCGAGTTGCCCCAAGGAGTTTGCAAAGAGTGCAGGGCTAACGCCGCGCAGAGTCGAAATGCCCTGACACCACGTGCCTAGGAATCTCGAAATGACAAATTTACCTTTTCAGGTGCAACGGTTTGCCGAATTGATTCACTGGTACGGGGGGCTGCGCGCCCAACGCGACGTTCCCCCCCGGCTATACGCCCTCGTCGACGGCGCACTTTGCGAGGATATGCTGCATCTCGTGGAGGCTCGGGGGGCTGATTGGGGTTGCCTTTACTCGGAGGCAATGCTTGAGGCCGCCTCTCCAGCTGTTGGACCGTATCTGATTGAGTTGACGCCCGAGGATGCCTCGCACGCGGCGCTTATGAGAGCATTGCTGCGCCATAGTGAACACGCCGATCTTGTACTCTGGGTTGCGTCGACAGTGCCGCTCGCAAGGCTTTGTGCATACTTTCACCAGTACGCAGAAGTCGAGTTGCCCGATCGCCGAGAGGCGCTGCTACGTTACTACGATCCAATGATTCTCGAAACACTGTTAGCAGCATTTACCGCTGAACAGCGCGATCACTTTCTGGCGCCGTTCCACGAGTTGCGGTACTGGCATGACGACTGGAAGACCATCAATGGGGGAGCCTATGCTGAGCTCCCCACCCCTATTTCAGAGCGAATTGTCCTTACTTCCGATCAACAGGAGCGTTTGGCCATGGCAACGTTGGCCGAATCGATCTATTTTGAACTTCGGAAGGATCTGCTACCGCCATTGTCCGATTGACCTGCTCCCCGCGATTAGTACGCTGACGGTGTAGAGTCCGTTCCGACAAGGAGCGGTCATGAAGAAGCGATTCACCGAAGAACAGATTATTGGCGTGCTGAAGGAAGG
>NZ_CADIKL010000018.1 GCF_902859945.1 Paraburkholderia caffeinitolerans
CTGCCAGCCGCCCGCGACGCCCAACACGGTGGCGAAGGGCAACGGCTACGACGTGCTGTGGCTCGGCCCCGACGAATGGCTCGTGCGCTCGGACGCAGCCGTGCAGGCCGGTGTGCTCGAAGCGAAGCTCGCGCCTGCATTCGGCGAAGCCTACGCGGCCGCAGTGGACGTGGGCAGCGGCTACACCGTGGTGGAGATCGACGGCGCGCGCACGCGCGAACTGCTCTCGCGCGGCTGCCCGCTCGATCTGCATCCGAACCTGCTCAAGGAAGGGCAATGCGCGCAGAGCGTCTTTTTCAAGGCCTCGATCGTGCTGATTCCTGTGGGCGGCGACCGCTTCGAGATCGTCGTGCGCCGCAGCTTCGCCGACTACTTCTGCCGCATCATGCTCGACGCCACCGCGTCGCTTGCATCATGAAGATCGTCGACGGAACCTTCGATCCCGCGCTCGACGTTCCGGCGGCGCTCGATGCGCCGCCCTCGCGCGGGCGCGGCTGGAGCGTGTTCGTCGAGGGCCTGAGCGTGCCGGCGCGCATCGGCATTCATCCGCACGAGCATGGCCAGCCTCAGCCGCTCGTGATCGATGCGCAGCTCGGCTATCGCTCGATGCCGAAAGAAGAGAGCGACTGGATCGACTACGAGAGCTATTGCGCACGCATCGCCGAGTTTCTCGCGAAGAAGCCGCATACGCGGCTGCTCGAAACGCTGGTGGCCGATATCGCGGCGCTCTCGTTTCGCGAGTGGCCCGCGCTCGATACGCTCACGATCGAAGTGCACAAGCCGAAGATCCGGCCCGGCACGCGGCGCATTGGCGTGTCGCTCGAATGGACGCGTGCCGATTATCTGCAGTGGAGCACCACAGGACGTTGGTAGCGTGGCGCGCCGCCGTGCCTGATTTTGCCTGGTCGATGTCGGAGCACGACAAGCATGCGTCGGCTTTTGCACATCGCGGGGTACGTGCGGCGGGCTACGCTCAACATATCGCTGCGGGCGCGGTTTGATGGGCGCGGCGCAGTGCCAACTCTCAAGGAGACAAGGTGATGAGCAATCGAGGCGTCGTGTATCAAGGTCCGGGCAAGGTCGAAGTGCAGAAGATCGACTATCCGAAGATGGTCGATCCGACTGGCCGCGCGATCGGCCATGGCGTGATTCTCAAGGTCGTCAGCACGAACATCTGCGGCTCGGACCAGCACATGGTGCGCGGCCGCACCACCGCGCCGGTCGGCCTCGTGCTCGGTCACGAGATCACGGGCGAAGTGGTCGAGATTGGTAAGGATGTCGAAACGCTGAAGCTCGGCGATCTGGTGTCGGTGCCGTTCAACGTCGCTTGCGGCCGTTGCGCTATGTGTCGCGAGCAGAACACGGGCGTGTGTCTGACCGTGAACCCGTCGCGCGCAGGCGGCGCGTATGGCTACGTCGACATGGGCGGCTGGATTGGCGGCCAGGCCGAGTATGTGCTTGTGCCGTATGCCGATTTCAATCTGCTGAAGTTCCCGGACAAGGACCAGGCGATGTCGAAGATTCGCGACCTCACCTGCCTTTCGGACATTCTGCCCACCGGCTATCACGGTGCGGTGACGGCGGGCGTGAAGCCGGGTTCGACGGTTTATATCGCGGGTGCTGGCCCTGTTGGTATGGCTGCTGCCGCTTCGGCGCGCCTGCTTGGCGCGGCCTGCACGATCGTCGGCGACATGAATGCGGAACGTCTCGCGCATGCGAAGGCGATGGGCTTCGAAGTCGTGGATCTCTCGAAGGATGCTTCGCTGGGCGATCAGATCGCGCAGATTCTGGGCAAGCCGGAGATCGACTGCGCGGTCGACTGCGTGGGCTTCGAGGCGCACGGCCACGGCGCTTCGGGGCACTCGGAAGAGGCGCCGGCCACGGTGCTTAATTCACTGATGGAAATTACGCGGCCTGCGGGCATGATCGGGATTCCGGGGCTTTATGTGACCGACGATCCGGGTGCCAAGGACGTTGCCGCTCAGATTGGTAGCCTGAGTATTCGATTTGGCCTGGGTTGGGCTAAGTCGCATACGTTCCATACGGGCCAGACGCCGGTGCTCAAGTACAACCGTAATCTGATGCAGGCGATTTTGTTTGACCGGCTGCCGATCGCCAAGATCGTCAATGTCTCGGTTATTTCGCTGGATGATGCGCCTGAAGGGTATAAGAAGTTTGATGGCGGTGCGCCGCGCAAGTTCGTGATCGATCCGCATGGGTTGTTGGCGGCTTGATGGGCGGTAGCGTGTAAGTAGAAAGGGCAGCCGCTGGTGGGGCTGCCCTTTCTGCTTTCTGGAAAGCGGTATGGTGGGTTTGCTCAGCTACTTGGCTGCGTTGTAGCGCCGCCAGAGTTTAATGATTGCCGTATACGCGAGAAGCGCAACGATAAACTCAATAACCAGCATCACTGGAATATAAAGGTCATCCGGATCGCGGATGCCAATTCGATTCGCGGTGGATAGCCATGCGGAAAGCTGATTTTCCGGCATCGGCAGTGGATAGGTGTGGACATAGCGAACGGAAAGCAAAAACAATCCGATGAACAGGATTGTTTTGAATAACCAACGGACAAGTGTTGCCATATGGCATTCCACGGATCTCTTGTCCGATCGAAGCCCGGAGTCGAGGCGAGCGGCAGGGCGTTCTACGGACCAATGCCGATCGATGGCATCGGTCACGCCGGACTAGAACGATGAGTTGCCGGTTTTACCCGAGGAGATTTTCGATTGCAATGGAATCGCAATGAATTTGGGTGCGTGGCTTAATATTCGACAAAAATTTCGCCAATATCCGGCGGACACGGTGTGCCCGCACCCCCAACAACCACAAAAAATCAATGCGCCGATAACGAAGGCGCAACCGCAACAACAACCGGCGTATCCACCCCCGAAAGCGGCGCAATCCGCTTACGCCGTTCCCCAGTAGGCGCATTCCCAAACGCATCCCGATAGCTCTTGCTGAAATGGCAAGCCGACTGAAACCCGCAAGCCATCGTGATTTGCATAATCGACATGTCGGTTTGCAACAACAGCTCACGCGCCCGCCGCAACCGCAGGGTCAGATAGTAATGCGTCGGCGTCATCCCCAGATGTTCATGGAATAACCGCTGCAACTGCCGTTGCGACATATTCGCGAGCCGCGCGAGTTCTTCCCGGGAAAGCGGCTCCTCGATATTGTTTTCCATCAGCGCGATCACTTCGAACAGCGACTTGTTCGCCGACCCAAGCCGCGCCACCAGCGGCATGCGCTGCTGCGCACTGGTATCGCGCACATGCTCGACCACGAACTGCTCGGCAATCTGCGTGACGCGCGCAGTACCCACCCGCGCCGTAATCAGGTTCAGCATCATGTCGAGCGGAGCCACGCCGCCGGTGCAGGTCACCCGGTCCCGGTCGATCACAAAAAGCTCTTTAAGAAAGCGCGTGGAAGGAAACTCCTCCTTCAGCGCCGACATGTTCTCCCAGTGGATCGCGCACGCATACCCGGCCAGCAGCCCCGCCTTGGCGAGTGCATAGGTGCCCGTGCACAGGCTGCCGAGCGCCACGCCCATGCGCGCGAAGCGGCGCAGCGTGGAGAGATGGTCAGCGGTGGTGACGTGCTGCACGTCCACGCCGCCGCATACGAACACGATATCCGGTTGGCCCACGCATTCCGCGGGGCCGGTATCGATGGACAGTCCGTTGCTTGCCATGACCTGGCCGCCCTGCGGACTGATGATCGACCACCGGTAGAGCGGCTGGCCGCTCAGGTAGTTCGCCATGCGAAGAACTTCGATGGCGTTCGTAAACGCGATCATCGTGAAATTGGGCAGCGGCATGAACGCAAAATGCGCCAACGTCGCTGAACGGGCGGGGACCATGAGGGGACGATTCCTTTAATTCTTCAGCCCTGGGGCGGAGTCCCGCGCCAGGCTAACGCAATTTTCGAATCTGGCGTGCCAGGTGTGCCATGCGGCTAAACCCTAATTCAAACCCGACAAAAAGATGGGCGCCCAAATTTAAAGCGGGTTCCAGAGGAATTCGCCATGCAACGGCCATGGCGCTTTAATTCGCCGCGAATAACGTCTGATCATTGTTCGGACCGGAAACCATTCCGCAGGTTGTTTCGCCAATGGTTAGCGAACGTCCCTGTCACTTGTGAAAAACGGACGCCGATGGCGGAAAAGGAAAAGAACGCGTCTGAATTCATACATCGGCGGGAAATACGAAAGACAAGAATAGAGCCGTCAACCGCCACCGTCCCCACCGGCGGGAAACCCAGGCGGGGCGGGCCCTCACGCGGTACGGGCCGGGCCATTCATCTCACATCGTCACGGATGCTCTATGTCGAACACTCAAGCTTTCTTTTCGCAGCCGCTCGCCGAACGCGACTCCGCGGTGCGCACAAGCATTTTGAAAGAAATCGAGCGGCAGCAGTCGCAGGTCGAAATGATCGCGTCGGAAAACATCGTGTCGCGCGCGGTGCTGGAAGCGCAAGGTTCGGTGCTTACCAACAAGTATGCGGAAGGCTATCCCGGCAAGCGCTATTACGGCGGTTGCGAATTCATGGACGATATCGAGTCGCTGGCTATCGAGCGCATCAAGAAGCTCTTTAACGCCGGCTTCGCCAATGTCCAGCCGCACTCGGGCGCGCAAGCCAACGGCGCGGTCATGCTCGCGCTGGCCAAGCCGGGCGAGACCGTGCTCGGCATGTCGCTCGACGCTGGCGGTCACCTTACCCACGGCGCGAAGCCCGCGCTCTCGGGCAAGTGGTTCAACGCGGTGCAGTACGGCGTGAACCGCGAAACCATGCGTATCGATTACGACCAGGTCGAAGCGCTCGCGCATCAGCACAAACCGGGTCTGATCATCGCCGGCTTTTCTGCTTATCCGCGCCAACTGGACTTCGCGCGCTTCCGCGCGATTGCCGATAGCGTCGGCGCGAAGCTGATGGTCGACATGGCGCATATTGCGGGTGTGATCGCCGCCGGCCGCCATGCGAACCCGGTCGAGCACGCGCACGTGGTTACGTCCACTACGCACAAGACCCTGCGCGGTCCGCGCGGCGGCTTCATCCTCACCAACGACGAAGACATCGCCAAGAAGATCAACTCGGCCGTGTTCCCGGGCCTGCAGGGTGGCCCGCTCATGCACGTGATCGCCGGCAAGGCGGTGGCGTTCGGCGAGGCGCTCGATCCGAGCTTCAAGACCTACATCGACAACGTGCTGGCGAACGCACAGGCGCTGGGCGAAGTGCTGAAGGCCGGCGGCGTCGATCTGGTCACGGGCGGCACCGACAACCATCTGTTGCTGGTGGACCTGCGTCCCAAGGGCCTCAAGGGTGCACAAGTGGAGCAGGCGCTCGAGCGCGCCGGCATCACCTGCAACAAGAACGGCATTCCGTTCGACACGGAAAAGCCCACGGTTACCTCGGGCATTCGCCTGGGCACGCCGGCCGGCACGACGCGCGGTTTCGGCGTGGCGGAGTTCCGCGAGATCGGCCGCCTGATTCTGGAAGTGTTCGATTCGTTGCGCGCGCATCCGGAAGGCGACGCCGCCACCGAGCAGCGCGTGCGCCGCGAGATTTTCGCGCTGTGCGAACGTTTCCCGATCTATTGATTATTCAAGGGCCCGGCACGCCGGGTCCGTTCCCGAACAAAGTCGCCCCCCACCGACGTCTGACAATACTGGAGTAGAGACACATGAGCACGCTGCATCAGGACAGCATCATCATCGACGGCCTGAACATTTCGAAGTTCGCGCGGCCGGTATTCGAAGACATGCACAAGGGCGGCATCACGGCTGCGAACTGCACCGTGTCGGTGTGGGAAAACTTCACGAAGACGGTCGACAACATCGGCGTGATGAAGAAGCAGATTCGCGACAACAGCGAACTGCTGACGCTGGTGCGCACGACCGAAGACATTTTCCGTGCGAAGAAGGAAGGCAAGACCGGGGTCATCCTGGGCTTCCAGAATGCGCACGCGTTCGAAGACAACCTTGGCTACATCGAAGCGTTCGCCGATATGGGGGTGCGCGTCGTGCAGCTTTGCTACAACACGCAGAACCTGGTCGGCACCGGCTGCTACGAGCGTGACGGCGGCCTCTCGGACTTCGGCCGCGAAGTGATCACCGAGATGAACCGCGTGGGCATCATGGTCGACCTCTCGCACGTCGGCGGCAACACGTCGTCGGAAGCGATCGCGTTTTCGAAGAAGCCGGTGTGCTATTCGCACATCCTGCCGCTGGGCCTGAAGGATCATCCGCGCAACAAGAGCGATGCGCAGATCAAGGAGATCGCCGATGCGGGCGGCTTCGTCGGCGTGACGATGTTCGCGCCGTTCCTCAAGCGCGGGATCGAATCGACGATCGAAGACTATATCGAAGCGATCGATTATGTCGTGAACATCGCGGGCGAAGACACGGTCGGCATCGGCACGGACTTCACGCAGGATTACGCGAAAGAGTTCTTCGACATGCTCACGCACGACAAGGGCCGTTATCGCCAGCTCACCAATTTCGGCAAGATCGTCAATCCGGAAGGCATCCGCACGATCGGCGAATTCCCGAACCTGACCGCGGCGATGGAACGCGCCGGCTGGAAGGAGTCGCGCATCCGCAAGATCATGGGCGAGAACTGGGTGCGCGTGTACAAGGACGTCTGGGGCGCATAAGCCGCACCACAGTCTAGCCAGCACACAAAACACGAAACAACGGGACGTGCCCTGCGCAAGACGCGTGGGCACGCGGGCGATGCCGCGCCTGCGCAACGACGCAAACGGCTTTTTTCCCTCACGGAGTCACCACGATGCAACCGCAACTGCCGATCAACGTCGATCCCGAAACTGGCGTCTGGACCACCGACGCGCTGCCGATGCTGTACGTGCCGCGCCACTTCTTCACGAACAATCACGTCGCCGTTGAAGAAGCGCTCGGCGTCGAAGCCTATGCGGAAATCCTCTACAAGGCCGGCTACAAGTCCGCTTATCACTGGTGCGACAAGGAAGCGAAGCTGCACGGCCTGACCGGCATGGCGGTGTTCGAGCATTACCTGAAGCGCCTTTCGCAGCGCGGCTGGGGTCTGTTCTCGATCATCGAAGCCGATCCGTCGACCGCGCGCGCAAAGATCGAGCTGCGCCATTCGTCGTTCGTGCTCCAGCAGCCGGGCAAGGAAGGCAAGCTTTGCTACATGTTCGCGGGCTGGTTCGCCGGCGCGATGGACTGGGTCAACGACACGACGCCGGAAGGCAAGGGCGCACCGCGCTCGCAATCGAAGGAAGTGCAGTGCGCGGCCGAGAACCACGATCACTGCGTCTTCGAAGTGTCGCCGATCGCGCACTGAGACACACAAAGAACTACATCAAGTAACACGAGACATACGAACGCCAGAGGTCGCTTGCGATGCGCTATCCCAACCTGTTCAAACCCCTCCAGCTCAATCAGCTGACGCTGCGTAACCGCATTGTCAGCACGGCGCACGCCGAGGTCTATGCGGAGCCGGGCGGTCTGCCGGGCGAACGCTACATCCGCTATTACGAGGAAAAGGCGAAGGGTGGCGTCGGCCTCGCGATTTGCGGCGGGTCGAGCCCGGTGTCGATGGATAGCCCGCAGGGCTGGTGGAAGTCGGTGAACCTCACGACCGACAAGGTCATCGATCCGCTGTCGCGTCTCGCTGAAGCGATGCACCGTCACGGCGCGAAGATCATGATCCAGGCGACCCACATGGGGCGCCGCAATGCCTACCACGGCGAGCACTGGCCGCACCTGGTGACGCCGTCGGGCGTGCGTGAGCCGGTGCACCGCGGCAACGCGAAGATCATCGAAGTCGAGGACATCAAGCGCATCATCAAGGATTTCGCGGCCGCCGCGATTCGCGTGAAGAGCGCGGGCATGGACGGCATCGAAATCTCGGCTGCGCACCAGCAACTGGTCGATCAGTTCTGGAGCCCGCGCACGAACTTCCGCACCGACGAATGGGGCGGCAGCTTCGAGAACCGTCTGCGCTTCGGCATCGAAGTGCTGAAGTCGGTGCGCGAAGCCGTGGGCCGCGACTTCTGCGTTGGCCTGCGCATGTGCGGCGACGAATTCCACGAGAACGGCATCGACCACGAGCACGCGAAGGAAATCGCCCAGGCGATGGAAGCGACGGGCCTGATCGACTACATCAGCGTGGTGGGTTCGGGCGCGGACACGCACAACACGCTCGTGAACTGCATGCCGCCGATGGCGCTGCCGCCGGAACCGTTCGTGCACCTTGCGGGGGGCATCAAGTCGGTGGTGAAGCTGCCGGTGATGCACGCGCAGAGCATCCGCGACGCGGGCCAGGCCGAGCGTCTGCTCGCGAACGGCATGATCGACCTGGTTGGCATGACGCGCGCGCAGATCGCCGATCCGCATATGGTGATCAAGATCCGCGACGGGCGCGAAGACGAAATCAAGCAGTGCGTGGGCGCGAACTACTGTATCGACCGCCAGTACAACGGCCTCGACGTGCTGTGCGTGCAGAACGCCGCAACCTCGCGCGAAGAGACCATGCCGCACGTGATCGAAAAGTCGCGTGGCCCGAAGCGCAAGGTGGTGGTGGTGGGCGCGGGCCCCGCAGGTCTGGAAGCAGCGCGTGTCGCGCGCTCGCGTGGCCATGACGTCGTGCTGTTCGAGAAGAACACCGAAGTCGGCGGCCAGATCATGATCGCGGCGAAGGCGCCGCAGCGCGAGCAGATGGCCGGCATCGTGCGCTGGTTCGACATGGAAACGAAGCGCCTGGGCGTGGATCGCCGGTTGGGCGTCGCGGCGGACGAGAAGATGATCATGGCCGAAAAGCCGGACATCGTTGTGCTGGCAACGGGCGGCCACAGCTATACGGAAGAAGTGCCGGGCTGGGGCGTGGCTGAAGGCCTGGCGGTCAGCGCGTGGGACATCCTCACGGGCAAGGTGGAGCCGAAGCAGAACGTGCTGATCTATGACGGCATCAGCACGCATGCGGGCTCGGGCGTGGCCGACTTTGTCGCGAGCCGCGGCTCGAAGGTCGAAATCGTGACGCCGGACGTCAAGGTGGCCGACGACGTGGGCGGCACGACGTTCCCGATCTTCTATCGCCGGCTGTATGCGCAAGGCGCGGTGCTGACGCCGAATTACTGGCTCGACCGTGTCTACGAAGAAGACGGCAAGAAGATCGCCGTGTTGCGCAACGAGTACACGGAAGAACTCGAGGAGCGCGCGGTCGATCAGGTGGTGATCGAGAACGGCACGCGGCCGAACGACGAGCTCTACTGGAAGCTCAAGAACGAATCGGTGAACCGCGGCCAGATCGACGTGAACAAGCTGTTTGCTTCCGAAGCGCAGCCGTGCTTGACCGAAGAACTCGGCAATGGCCGCTTCCTGTTGTTCCGCGTTGGCGACTGCATCTCGATGCACAACATCCACGGCGCAATTTACGACGCGCTGCGGCTCGTGAAGGACTTCTGACCCATGAACCCGACTTGGCTGATTACCGCGCTGCTGTGGCTGTCGATGGCGGGGCTCGTGTTCGCCGTCGCGAAGCGGGCCGCTTACTGGCGCGTCGGGCGTGCAGCGGCGCCCGGTTCGTTCGGCGCTTTCGGTTTCACGAAGCTGTTCAGCATTCCGAAGCGCTATTTCGTTGACCTTCACCACGTAGTCGCACGTGACCCGTATATCGCGAAGACTCACGTCGCGACTGCCGGCGGCGCGATTGGGGCGCTCGCGCTTGTGTTCATCAACTATGGGCTCGCGATCTACTCGCCGTGGCTCGACAAGCTGATCTTCCTCGCGGCGCTCGCGATGCTGGTTGGCGTGGTGTTCGTGTGGCGTCGCCGTCATGCGAAGAACGTGCCCGCGCGTCTGTCCAAAGGCCCGTGGAACACGCTGCCCTGGGTGCTCGGTTCGTTCGCGCTCGGCCTCGTGCTGTTCATGCTCGTGCCGACCGGCGCGATGTCGGGCGGATTCGCTGTGCTCTGCGCGCTGCTGATCGGCGTGGGCGCATTCGCGATGACGTTCGGCGCGGCCAAGGGCGGCCCGATGAAGCACGCCATCGCAGGCCTGCTGCACCTCGCGTTTCACCCGCGCCAGGAGCGCTTTGCCGCCACGCGTGAAGGCTGGACCGGCAACGGCACGGCTACGCCGCCCACGGCGCTCAAGCTGCCGGATATCGAGCAGCAGGAATATGGCGTCGCCAAGCCGGTGGAATTCCGCTGGAACCAGCTGCTGAGCTTCGACGCCTGCGTGCAGTGCGGCAAGTGCGAGGCTGCTTGCCCCGCGTTCGCCTCGGGTCAGCCGCTCAATCCGAAGAAGCTGATTCAGGACCTCGTGGTGGGCATGGCGGGCGGCACCGACGCGGCCTACGCGGGCAGCCCCACGCCGGGCATTACGGTTGGCCAGCATAGCGGCACGCCCAACGGCCCGATCGTCTCGGGCCTGATCGAAGCGCAAACGCTGTGGTCGTGCACCACCTGCCGCGCCTGCGTGCAGGAGTGCCCGATGCTGATCGAGCACGTGGACGCCATCGTCGACATGCGCCGCAACCAGACGCTCGTGCACGGCACGGTGCCGGGCAAGGGCCCCGAGGTGCTCGCGAATCTGCGCGAAACCGGCACGATGGGCGGCTACGACAAGGCTGCGCGCTACGACTGGTCGGTTGACCTGAACGCGCCCATCGCACAACCGGGCAAGCCAGTGGACGTGCTGCTGGTGGCCGGTGAAGGCGCATTCGACATGCGCTATCAACGCACGCTGCGTGCGCTCGTGAAGGTGCTCAACAAGGCGGGCGTAAGCTACGCGGTGCTGGGCGGGCAGGAAACGGATACGGGCGATGTGGCGCGCCGTCTTGGCGACGAGGCAACGTTCCAGCGCATGGCCAAGCAGATGATGGGCACCCTTTCCGGGCTGAGTTTCAGGCGCATCGTGAGCGCCGACCCGCACGTGATGCACAGCCTGCGCAACGAATATCGCGCGCTCGGCACGCGCTACGAGGTGCTGCATCACACGACCTTCCTCGCCGAACTCGCCGCGAGCGGCAAGATTGCGCCGAAGGCTGTCGAAGCGCTGCGCGACAAGCGCACCACGTATCACGATCCCTGCTATCTGGGCCGCTATAACGGCGAGACCGAAGCGCCGCGCAAGCTGCTCAAGACCATCGGCATCAAGGTCGTGGAGATGGAGCGCAATGGCATGCGCGGACGCTGCTGCGGCGGTGGCGGCGGCGCGCCGCTGACCGATATCCCCGGCAAGCAGCGTATTCCCGATATCCGCATCGCCGACGCGAAGGCGGTGGGCGCTGAAGTGGTGGCGGTGGCGTGCCCGAACTGCACGGCGATGCTCGAGGGCGTCGTGGGTCCGCGCCCCGAGGTGCTCGACGTCGCCGAACTCGTTGCTGCTTCGCTGGAGTGAACCGATGAACGCGATCAAACGAATCGATCCGCGCCGCCCCTTCATCATTACGGCGGCGGGACTCAGGCGCATCACGCTCGGCGAGAGCGGCAGCGCGGACGCCAACGCGGCGCACTGGGGCGGCCATGCGCACGGCGCAGCGGCGGCCAAACCTCGCCGGCAAGTTAGCGATCCGAATCAAGTCATGCTGGTGGTGGCTCATGCCGAGCGCGGCGCGCTCGACGACCACACGTGCCAGACCATCGCGGCGGCGGCCTTGCTGGCCGATGCGAAAACCGAAGTGGCGCTGCTCGTGTTCGGCGAATTGAAAGACGACGCGGCGGCACTCGGCGTGGACAAGCTGATCGAGCTGCCGGGCTTCGAGCGCCGCGTGTTCGCACCCGAAAGCGAACTGCGCGCGTTGCAGGCGTGTGCGGCAGCGCTTGCGCCGAAGCACGTATTCGTGCCCGATAACGCAACCGGTGACGGCGATCTGGGCCGCCGCTATGCAGCTTCCGCTAGCGCAAGCGTGGCGGCGCACGTGGTCGAGATCGACGCGCAACACGTGGGCGCTTACGAGCAGGCGAAGCGCGCGTTCGCTACGCGCGCGCTGCCCGATGTGATTCTGCTAGAGCCCAACGCCGTGGATGCGAAACTGCCCTTCGTGGGCGCGGGCGAGCGTCTCGCGGGCGATTTCATTCGCCCCTCGGACGATATCGCACAGCCTTATCGCGATCTGGGTCTGGAGGAAATCGACGCGGCCCAGGTGGCGCTCGAAGAGGCCGACTTCATCGTCTCGGCGGGCAATGGCGTGACCGATATTGCGTCGTTCGAGCGTCTCGCGGGCGTGTTCGGCGCGGCTATCGGCGCGAGCCGCGTGGCCGTGGACAACGGCCATTTCACGCGCGACAAGCAGGTGGGCGCGACCGGCAAGACGGTCGAGGCGAGTGTGTATATCGCGTTCGGTATTTCCGGAGCCGTGCAGCATCTGCAGGGCATCAAGGATTGCCGCCACGTGATTGCCGTGAACATGGACGGCAGTGCGCCGATCGCGAAGCGCGCGAACCTGACCGTGGTGGGCGACGCGCAGCAGACCATTGCCGCGCTGATCCAGCAGGTGCAGAGTGCACGCGCGACGCGTGGGCAAGCGCCGGCTTCCGCCGAACAACGTCAACCCGCAGGAGTGGCTGCATGAACGCTCAACAACAGATTGCACGCATCGCGGTGCTGGTCTCGGCGGGCCGTCATCCCATGAGCGGAGTACCGCGCTACAGCCGCAATGATGCCCAGGCGCTGGAAATCGGCCGCAAGCTCGCCGATCAGCACCGCGCGCAACTCGACGTGATTCACGCGGGCGATGCGAACGATCCTGCGCTGGCCGAATACCTCGCGCTAGGCGCACGCGAAGTCGAAGTGCTCGCGTGCGGGCCCGGCGACGACGCGGCGCGTGCGCTCGCCGAGCGCGTGCGCGGCTACGACCTCGTGCTGACCGGCACGCGCGCCGAGGGCGCGCACGACAGCGGCATGCTGCCGTACAGCGTGGCGGCGGCATTGCACTGTCCGCTAGTGGGCAGCGCGGTGGACATAGACGTAAAAGGGGGCCGGGCAACGGTGCGCCAGTTCCTGCCCAAGGGGCTGCGCCGCCGCGTGGAAACGGCGTTGCCGGCGGTGATCGCCGTGCATCCGCTGGCGAGCGGCCAGCCGCAGTACGCCTATGCGCGGCTGCGTTCGGGCACGATCCGGCCCCAGCGCGTGACGCGTGTCGCGAGCGACGAAGCGGCCTCCTGGAAGGTCGGTCCCATCGAGCGCAAGCCCGTCAAATTCGCCGCCCCCGAGAAGCGCTCAGGGCATTCCCGGATGCTTGCTGCGGTCACGACCGAGAGCCGTGGCGGGAGCGTCGTAATTGAGGGGAGTTCGGTCGAAAAAGCACAAGTGATACTTGCGTATTTGCGCGAGCATCAACTCATCGATTACTGATCTTTGCCGAGCTGTCGGCAAGATCCGGTGATAAAAAAATCCGGAGCAAACGATGAACGTATCGGCAGATATTCGCGCGCTGGTGGAGCGCCGTCAGGAAGGCTACAGCCTTGAAGCACCCTTCTATCGCAGCGAGGAAGTTTTCAAGCTCGACATGGAGGCGATTTTCCGTCAACACTGGATTCAGGTGGCCACGGAGCCGGAGCTTCCGGAGCCGGGTGACTACGTGACGGTCGAGCTGGCCGGCGAGTCGATCCTGATCGTGCGCGACGACGACATGCAAGTGCGCGCGTTTCATAACGTGTGCCGCCATCGCGGCGCGCGCCTGTGCAACGAGCACAAGGGGACGGTGGGCAACATCGTCTGCCCGTATCACAGCTGGACCTATAACCTGACCGGCGAGCTGATGTTCGCCGAGCACATGGGCGAGCAGTTCGACCGTTGCAAGCACAGCCTCAAGACGGTCCACGTGGAAAACCTGGCAGGCCTGATCTTCATTTGCCTCGCCGAGAATCCGCCCACCGATTTCGCGAACCTGCGCGCAGCCATGGAGCCGTATCTGCTGCCGCACGATCTGCCCAGCTGCAAGGTTGCGGCTCAGGTCGACATCATCGAAAAGGGCAACTGGAAGCTCGTGATGGAGAACAACCGCGAGTGCTATCACTGCGTCGCGAACCATCCGGAACTCACGATTTCGCTCTACGAATACGGCTTCGGCTACCAGCGCTCGGACGCGAACGCGGAAGGCATGGATGCCTTCGTGCGCACCTGCGAGGAGCGCGCGAAGCAATGGGACGAGATGAACCTGCCTTCGGTCGAGATCGAAAAACTCTCGGACGTCACGGGCTTCCGTACCCAGCGCCTGCCGCTCGACCGCAGCGGCGAGTCGCAGACGCTCGACGCCAAGGTGGCTTCGAAGAAGCTGCTGGGCGAGTTCCGCACGGCCGACCTCGGCGGCCTGTCGTTCTGGACCCAGCCGAACTCGTGGCATCACTTCATGAGCGACCACATTGTGTCGTTCTCGGTGATTCCGCTGTCGGCCGGCGAAACGCTCGTGCGCACGCGCTGGCTCGTGCATCAGGACGCGGTGGAAGGCGTCGATTACGACGTGGCGAATCTCACGGCGGTGTGGAACGCCACCAACGACCAGGACCGCACGCTGGTGGAGTATTCGCAGCGCGGCGCGGGAAGCAGCGCCTATGAACCCGGCCCGTACTCGCCGTTCACCGAGGGGCTGGTCGAAAAATTCACGGCTTGGTATGTGGGCCGTCTTGCCGAAAAGATCGGCGCATAAGCTGGTGCGCGAGTAGAGCGGAGTTTGACATGATGCGAGATGCGGCCCAATTCGATCCCACCGACAGCCGGGTAACGCGCCCGGCCTTCTGGGGCGCGCTGCCTGAGCGCTGGACGAGCGATGCGGAAGAAACGCTGGTGTGCTGCCATGTGCGGCAGGAAACGCACGACGTAAAGAGCTTTTTCTTTCGATCGCCGCAAGGGCGCACGTTTTCGTTCGAGCCGGGGCAGTTCGTTACGCTCGAACTGGAGATCGACGGCGAAGCGGTGAATCGCTGTTATACGATTTCGTCGTCGCCGGCGCGGCCGCACACGATCTCCATCACCGTCAAGCGCGTGCCGGGCGGCAAGGTGTCGAACTGGCTGCACGACAACCTGCTGCCGGGCGCGTCGATTCGCGTGCTCGGCCCGGGCGGCGAATTCACCTGCGCGCGCCATCCGGCCAACAAGTATCTGTTTCTTTCGGCGGGCTCGGGCATCACGCCGCTGATGTCGATGAGCCGCGCGCACCACGATCTCGCCGAGGATCGCGACATCGTGTTCGTGCATAGCGCGCGCACGCCCGACGACATCATTTTCGCGCGCGAGCTCGAACTGATTGCCGCGAGCCACTCGAACTTCCGCACCTCGTTCGTTTGCGAACGGCTGGGCGCGCGTACGGCGTGGCCCGGCGTGACCGGCTTTCTCACGCTGCCGCTGCTGAAGCTGATTGCGCCGGACTTCATGGACCGCGAGATTTTCACGTGCGGGCCCGCGCCGTATATGAAGGCCGTGCGCGATCTGCTCGACGAAGCGGGGTTCCCGCGCAAGCAGTATCACGAAGAGAGCTTCTCGTTCGAGACGCTGAATGCGGACGAGCCCGAAGCGCTGGTCGAAGCGCCTGCGGAAACTGCCGTGGGCGCGGAAACGGAAGCTGCCACGTTCAAGGTCACGTTCGCGAAGAGCAACCGCGAGATTCAGTGCGGCACGGACCAGCACGTGCTGGAAGCCGCGCGCCAGGCCGGCGTGCGCCTGCCGTCATCGTGCGCGCAGGGCATGTGCGGCACCTGCAAGGTCAAGCTCGTCTCGGGCCAGGTGCAGATGAATCATAAGGGCGGCATTCGCCAGCGCGAAATCGATCAGGGCATGGCGCTGATGTGCTGCTCGAAGCCGCTGTCCGATCTCGTCATCGATAAATAACGCAAGGCAAAGGATCGCGCGCATGCCGCCTGGGCATGTCGCGCAAAAACAAGATCGTGTCGTAAAACGACGATAACAACACATTGTGGCAGGGGAATCTGGAAGCGCACAGGGCAGGCTTGCCCATACTAGAGGAGACGACCGTGAAGCTGCTTCAAAAACTGTTGTGGACCGGCATGGTGTCGGCGATGGTGGTGTTGAGTGGATCGGCCCTGGCCGACGAGAAGCCGACGTTGAAGATCGGCTATGTGGAAGGTTGGGACGACAGCGTGGCCACGTCGAACGTGGCGGCGCGCATCATCGAAAAGCGCTTCGGCTACCAGGTGCAGCTCGTGCCGGTGGCGGCGGGCATCATGTGGCAGGGCGTGGCGCGAGGCGATCTCGATGCGACGCTTTCCGCGTGGCTGCCGGTCACGCAGGGCGCGTACTGGGCGCAGTTCAAGGATAAGGTGGTCGATCTCGGCACGAATTTCACGGGCGCCAAAATCGGTCTCGTGGTGCCCGACTACGTGAATGCGAAGAGCATCGATGACCTCAACGCGCAGAAGAGCGCGTTTGGCGGGCGCATTGTCGGGATCGACGCCGGTGCGGGCGTGATGAGAAAGACCGACGAGGCCGTGAAGAAATATGGGCTCGATTACTCGGTCATGCCGAGTTCCGGAAGCGCCATGACGGCCGAACTCGCGCGCGATGTCAATGCGAAGAAGCCCGTTATTGTGACTGGCTGGACGCCGCACTGGATGTTCGCCAAGTACAAGCTGCGCTTTCTTGAGGACCCCAAGGATGTCTTTGGCGCAGCCGAGCATGTCGATAGCGTAGCGAATCCGGATCTCGAGAAGAAAGCGCCGCCGGTGGTGTCGTTTCTCAAGAAGTTTCAGTGGAAACCCGGTGAGATCGATAGCGTGATGCTCGCCATTCAGAACGGAGCCAAGCCCGAGGCTGCAGCCGACACCTGGATTGCCGCGCACGGCGATCGTGTGAATGATTGGGTGCAGGCTACCCAGTAATAGCGCGCTGATTGCGGTTTCGCGTTTCCTTGTGTTCGCTAATGTGATGCTGTCCGCCACTTGCCTTTAATCGGGGTGGGTCCGGAGCGTCTGCCACCACTCGCTTCATCCCGGAGCGATAAAAGGCTCATCCTGCCGGCGGCGCTGCACGCGCCGTCGGGCATAACCCAAAGCCGAGGGGGCGCACGCGCTTGCGCCTTCCTCCTCGTCTTTTCCGGTAGTACTCACCTGGTTTTCCGTGCGAATTCGTGCGCGGTGTTTCCGCTTTTCCGAACCAATTTTTCTTTGCGTGCGAATACGCGTATACCCGCGAAAAAGCACCCAAAAAATCTCAATTCCTGGCGTGTCGCTTTTACATAAGCTCCTGTCGCAAATAGCCATCCCGGCGGGGTTTTTTCTGGCAAACATGTAGATACACGAAGCGGGCCGGCGCCTGCATGACGAGGAGATGGAGTCGATGGAATCCCCAAAGATCGTAGTCGATGGACTATGCAAGGTTTTCGGGCCCAACCCGAAAGTGGCGCGCGAGCTGCTTTCGAGCGGCGCCACCAAGGACGAGATGTTCGCGAAAACCGGCTATGTGCTGGGCGTGAACAATGCCTCGTTTTCGGTGAACGAAGGTGAGATTTTCGTGCTGATGGGGCTCTCGGGCTCCGGCAAATCCACGCTGATTCGTCTCATCAATCGTCTCGTCGAGCCCACCGCGGGCAAGGTCGTGATCGATGGCCGCGATATCGCCGCCGTGAAGAAAAGCGAGCTGGTTGCGCTGCGCCGCACCGACATGAGCATGGTGTTCCAGTCGTTCGCACTCATGCCGCAGCGCACGGTGCTCTCGAACGCGGCCTTCGGCCTGGAAGTCGCGGGCGTCGGGCGCAAGGAGCGCGAGCAACGCGCGCTCACGGTGCTCGAGCAGGTCGGCCTCGCGCAGTTCGCACACAAGCTGCCCGCCGAGCTCTCCGGCGGCATGCAGCAGCGTGTGGGCCTCGCGCGCGCGCTGTCCGTCAATCCCTCGCTCATGATCATGGACGAAGCGTTTTCGGCGCTCGACCCGCTCAAGCGCAAGGAAATGCAGAACGTGCTGCTGCAACTGCAAAAGGAGCAGCGCCGCACGATCATGTTCGTTTCGCACGACCTGGAAGAGGCGCTGCGCATTGGCACCCGCATTGCCATCATGGAAGGCGGCCGCATCGTGCAGATCGGCACGCCGCAGGAAATCATCAGTAACCCTGCCGATGACTATGTGCGCGCGTTTTTCGACGGCGTGGACACGAGCCGCTATCTCACCGCTGGCGATCTGATGCAGCGCGAAGCGGTGCCGCTCATCCGCACGCTCGACAAGAAGAGCGTGGCCGCATCGCTCAACGGCAGCAACGAATATGCGTTCGTGCTCGACGCGCAGCGCCGCATCAGCGGCTTCGTCACGCGCGACGCGATTGGCGCGGACAATCCGTCGTTGCGCAAGGTCGAGAGCATTTCGATCGGCGCGCCGCTCGATCAGGTCGTTTCGCGCGTGTGCGCAACCAACACCGCATTGCCCGTGGTCGACGATGAAGGCCGCTATTGCGGTTCCATCGATCAGGCCGCGGTTCTCAAGGTTATTACGCGCAACAGGGGTGCCCATGTCTGAGATCATTCCACTCGGCCAATGGGTCGATCAGTCGGTTCATTATCTGCTCGACCACGATGCCAACACGTTCGACGCCGTCGGCAGGGCGATCGAAGGCTTCGCAAAGCTCATCGAACATGGCCTTCAGGCCGTGCCCATGTGGGCGATGATGGCGTTCTTCATCGCGCTTGGGTTGTGGCGCGTGGGCTGGCGCTTCGCGGCCTTCGCCGCTGGTTCGCTGCTGCTCATCTACGCGACCGGCTTCTGGGATCAGATGATCGTCACCCTGGGGCTCACGCTTTCGTCGACGCTCATTAGCCTCGTGCTGGGCATTCCGCTCGGCATCTGGACCGCGAAGAACAAGCTCGTGCAGACCATTGTGCGGCCGATTCTCGACCTGATGCAGACCATGCCGGCCTTCGTCTACCTGATTCCGGCGGCGATGCTGTTCGGTCTTGGCCGCGTGCCCGGCATTCTCTCAACCGTGATCTTCGCGATGCCGCCCGCCGTGCGTCTCACGAGCCTCGGCATCAAGCACGTGAACCGCGAAATCGTGGAAGCGGGCCATGCCTTCGGCTGCACGCCGTGGCAACTGCTCTACAAGGTGCAGTTTCCCAATGCGCTGCCGTCGATCATGCAGGGCGTGAACCAGACCATCATGATGGCGCTTTCGATGGTGATTATTGCCTCGATGGTGGGCGCCGGCGGCCTCGGCAACGACGTGCTCGCAAGTATCCAGCGACTCGATATCGGATTGGGCTTCGAGAGCGGGCTGGCGGTGGTGCTGCTGGCGATCATTCTGGACCGCATCACGGAGAGCTTCGGCCGCGCGCCGGGTGCCGTAAAGGCGCCGCTGTTCTCCGGCGTGAAGCAGCTTTTTCGTCCGCGCGCCGTAGTCGCGCAGGCTTGAGTGGATAAACGCTGGGACTAGTTGCCGCATTCTTTATCAGGTGAACCGGCTCGCGCTTGCGGGCCGGTTCTTTATTCTCAGTCCGTGCAGGTTTGTCTCCATAGGGGCGCAACGTGACATCCGGCACCGCCGAAGCTGTAGAAACCACCGAACTCACGAAGCCGGTTTCTTCATTGAAACATTTTGGGTTCCTTACCTTGCCGAACTTTTCGATGATCGCGTTTTCGAACGCCGTCGAAGTTCTGCGCATGGCCAACTATGTGGGTCGCGGCGATCTTTATCGCTGGTCGGTCTACACGCTCGACGGCGCGCCTGCCCGTGCGAGCAACGGGATTTCGGTGCGCCCCGCCCAGGCGCCGGACCCGGACGATCTCCCCGACGTGATGATCGTCTGCGGCGGCATTCACATTCAGGATGCCGTGGACGACAACGTGCGCGACGCGCTGCGCGGCTTCGCGGAGCAGGGCCTACCGCTTGGCGGCATTTGCACGGGTGCTTACGCGCTCATGGCGAGCGGGCTGCTCGACGGCTACCGCTGCGTGGTGCATTGGGAAAACCTTTCGTCACTGCACGAGCGCTTTCCTCATGTGCAATTCGCCGACGAACTCTTCGTGGTCGACCGCGACCGGCTGACCTGTACGGGCGGCACGGCGCCGCTGGACCTGATGCTCGATCTCGTGGGCGCGCGCTTGGGCCAGCAGCTTGCCGCGAAGGTCTCGGAGCAATTCATTCTGGAGCGCATTCGCGGCGCGACCGACTTGCAGCCGATTCCCGTGGACGCGCGCGTGGGTTTCTCGCGCGCGGAACTGGTCGAGGTCGTGCGGCTGATGGAAGCGAATATTCGCGAGCCGCTTTCGCTGGAGGAACTCGCGCGGCTCGTGCGGCTTTCGCAGCGGCATTTGCAGCGCATGTTCAAAGCCTATTTGAACGTGTCGCCCACGCACTATTACCTCACGCTGCGCTTGAAGCGCGCACGTGAACTGTTGCGCACGACGGATGCGTCGATCTCGCGCGTGACCGCGATTTGCGGGTTCAATTCGCCGTGCCATTTCAGCAAGGCGTATCGCGTGCAGTTCGGCCATGCGCCGAGTCACGAGCGGCGCGGCGGGGAGTGAAAAGGCAGACACTGCGGGCAGACGCTGCGCCGCGCGTGCTGACACGCCGCGGCGCGCGCGATTCGACGATCAGTGCAGGGCGGAAGACGCGGGCACGCTTGCTTCAGGCGCCGCGAGCCGGTGGTCGGTGCGAAGGAAGGCGTCAAGGTCAGGCATCTGCGAGCTGTCTTGACTACCGCGCTCGCCGCTGCGCTGCTCGCGGTACATGATCGGCGGCACGCCGAACTGCTTGCGGAACTCGCGCCCGAGATGCGACGCGTCGGCGAAACCGCAACTCGATGCAATATCGGCCACGGTGCGGTCCGAACTCGTGAGCAGCCACGCGGCGGTGCGCAGGCGCAGCACATTGGCGAATGCGCGCGGGCTCTTGCCCGTCTCGGCCTTGAAGAGCCGTTCGAGCTGGCGCGGCGAGAGATTGAGCTTGCAGGCCAATTCTTCCAGTGGGATGTTGCGCCCGACTTGCTGCTCCATCAGCAGGATCGCGCGCTTGACCTTCGGATGCGTAGCGGGCTCGAGGCCAGGCGGATGCGGTTGGGGCGCGTTGCCCTTCTGCATCTCGCCTACCAGCAGAATGCGCAGCGCCTTCTGGACGGTCGCGTGATCGAAGTGGCGCAGCAGAATCGCGGCGGCCACGTCGATCGACGCGCGCCCGCCCGAACACGTAATGCGGCGGCGATCGATCACGAAGAGCCGGTCGGCAACCAGTGCATCCGCGTTCACGTTGGGGAAGCGTTCGATGAAGTCCCAGTAGTGGAACCAGCTTACGCAGATGCGGTGATTCTCCAGCACGCCCGCGCGCATCATGGCGAACACGCCGGTGCAGATGCCCACCACCGTGGTGCCGTTGGCCGCCGCGCGGTGGATATGGCGCAGCGTTTCCTCGCTCGCCTGCGGGCCCGAATGCAGCAGGCCGCCCACGACGACGAGATAGTCCACCGGTTCGGCGTCTTCGAAGGTCTCCCACGGCGTGACCTGGATGCCACAACTCGCGCGCACCGGCGCCAGCGTCTCGCCAATCACGCGCCACGAGCAGCGTACGGGCTTGCTGGAATCGCCGTCGTCGGCCGAAAGGCGCAGCATATCTACGAAGCCGGAAAAAGCCGTGAGCGTGAAATTGGGCAGCAGCACGATGCCGAAGCGGATGCGCTCCTTGGTTTGTACGTCGGGCGAGGGAACGATCGGAAGCGGGTCGGACATGGCGGCGGGCGGCTCGGGAAAACGCATGCGAATGAACGTCTGCGGCCCGGGAATACCAAAAAACGCATAAAACCCGCGGCGCTGCAGTCCGCTCAAGCGTCGCTTATCCGGTGCGCCGGCACTTGTGGTTATGCGTCAGGTATCTGTGTCAAAACGAAATTCCGCCGCCATGGCACGGCCCGTGGCGACGGTGTTCCGCGACCACGGCGCATTTGTTCTATCGGCGCTTGGCCGCGTTGGCGACACTCGGCGCAGCCGATACAACCTGATTCAACCCGATTCCATCGCCAGGGCTCTCCACCGTGCCGCACCAGCCGCGCGCCAAAACCGTCGATCTCAACCAGCGTGCCAGCCATGGCGACGCCGCCGCCGCGCTCGCGCTGCTTGAACAGAGCATGGCGCGCGGGCATCAGCGCATCGGCTTGCTGCGCTATCTGCGCGCGCGGTGCCTCGGCGCGATGCTGGAGGTCCGGCATCACGACTATGCGCAGCGCGTGACAGCCCGGCTCAGCGAAACGGCGCTGGCCTGCCTCGCACAGGAGGCGCAGCGCCGTCATCAGGGTTAGCGCACGTTAGAGCACCACCGTGCGCCCGTCGTTGATGAACACGCGGCGCTCGAGGAATGCCTTCACGGCGCGCCCGAGCGTCACGCACTCGACGTCGCGGCCCACGGCGAGCAGCCGCTCGGGGTCGCAGGTGTGATCCACGCGCTGCACTTCCTGCTCGATGATCGGGCCTTCGTCCAGATCGTCGGTAACGAAGTGGGCGGTTGCGCCAATCAGCTTCACGCCGCGCACGTGCGCCTGATGATAGGGGCGCGCGCCCTTGAAGCCGGGCAAGAACGAATGGTGGATGTTGATCGCGCGGCCCGCGAGGCGCTTGCTCGTTTCGTCGGACAAAATCTGCATGTAGCGCGCGAGCACGAGCAACTCAGACCCCGTCGATTCGAACAGGTCGAGGATCGCGGCTTCTTGCTGCTGACGCGTTTCCGGCGTGACCGGCAGATGCCGGAACGGCAGCCCGTGTTGGCGCGCGAGCGGCTCGAAATCGGCATGGTTCGAGGCGATGGCCGCAATGTCCATCGGCAGTTCGCCCATGCGCCAGCGGAACAGCAGGTCGGCGAGACAGTGCTCGAGCTTCGACACCAGGATCAGCACCTTGGGCCGGACCTGCAGGTCGTGGATCGCCCACGTCATTTCATGCTTGCGCGCCGTGGGCTCGAATTCGCTGCGCAGGCTCGCGAGATCGAGCTCGCCGTTGCCGCCCCGAATCACTTCGTGAAAGACGCAACGCAGGAAAAAGCGCGAGCTGATGTCGTCGTCGAAGACGGTCAGTTCGTCGATGTAGCAATGGTGGCCGTCCAGAAAGCCGGCGACGGCGGCCACTTGTCCGGCGGCGCTCGGGCAGGACAGGGTCAGGACGTACTGGTGTGAGCGAACGTCGATGGACATGTGAGGGTCTCCAGGTATCGTAGTGATGCGAGGAGTAAGCCATTTTTTGCCCGCTGGCACATAGAACGCACCCGCTATGTTGCGGGTATGGAAACGCCAGGCGTGGTTAGCACGCCACCGCGCCGCGCTTCATGGCGCGAGCACGCGCGCGTCGATGCGCGCGAGGCGCTTGAGGTGGCGTGGCGCGGGCACGAGGTCCGCGCCCGAGAACAGCAGCGGTGCGCCGTCTGCTTCGGCGAGCGGCGCGCCGCCGCATTCGTAGGCGACCATCGCTTGCAGGCCCACCGGCGTGTTGAACAACTCGTGCCACGTGAAGGGGACGGCATAGCCGTCGTGGCCGATGGCGAGGAAGACCATGCGCTTGAAGTCGCCGTGCGCCTCGCAGCGCAGGCCCGCCGCGTTGAGCAGATCAGTGAGCAGGACGCCACGGTAAGGCTCGACGGCGCGAATGAAGCGCTGCGTGGTGTAGCAGCGCAGATCGAACGGCGTGCTGGTCGTGGCCGGATAGGCGCGCAGGGCGTCGAGCGAGAGCGCCATCGGGCGCAGCACGCTGCCGGTGATCTGCAGGGTGCCGGGGACAGGCGCGTTGTCGTCAGGGATGGCGGGGAGGGCGGTGGCGAGTGCGAGGTCCATCGTCGGGTCTCCGGGCCGGGAGCCGGCCAGCAGGCGGATTGGTGAGCAAGGGACCGTTATGATCGCACGGATATTACGGTGTGGGTGAGGCGCGAGAACCTCGTTAGCTGTTATCTCTAAACCACGCCAAACGTCTGATGAATTTGAAAAATACGGACGTTCGTTGTCTAATAATTCGCGCTGAATCGGTCGGGCAGGAAAGGGCCTTCGATAAGCACGCCAATCCTTACCCATCCACGATGCGCTTATGACCTGCCAAAAGAAGAAAGTACAAAAACGACTCAAGCTGTATGCCGCCGGCAGCCTGGCCACGGCCCTCGCGTGCGGGTCTGGCGGGGCCAGGGCAACGGAGGGCGCGCTCGGGCGTCCCGTGGCCGGCACGAGCGTCCTGTCGGGCGTCGGCACGGTTCCGCCGGAGGATGTGTGGGTCGTGAACGTGCAGGAGCTGTATCTCAACGGCTCGATCAGCGGCAGCCACAGTGTGCCGATCGCCGGGAAAGCGTCGCTCGGCCTCGACGGCAAGGTCGCCTTCACGCTCGCGACGATCGAGCGTGGCTGGGGCAAGTTCGGAGGCTGGGATTTTGCATCGGCCTTCACGCTGCCCTATGTGTGGGAAGAGGTTACGGCCACGTCCGCCATCGGTCGGGCGGGGCGGACGTCGACCGATCGCGCGTCGAACCTGTACGACATGTACTTCACGCCGATCATCGCCGGCTACAGCTTCAGCCAGAACGACCATCTCGCGCTGAGCTTCAACTTCTGGGCGCCCACGGGCCAATACGACGTTCATGCGCTGGCCAACCCGAGCCTGAACAACTGGACCTTCGTGCCGCAGGTGGCCTATACGAAGCTCGTGCCACAGTACGGACTCGAATTCGACGGCGTGCTCGGGCTGCAGTTCTACACGCGCAACCCCGCGACCCAATATCAGAACGCGCCGTTGCTGACGCTCGATGTCATGGGCCTGAAGAGGTTCGCCAATGGCATTGGCGTGGGTGTGGTGATGGGCACGGTGCAGCAGCTCGGCAAGGATACCGGCCCGATCGCGGACCGGCTCGACGGCTTCGTCGGGCACGACTTCGCCATGGGCCCGATCATTACCTATGACACGAAGATCGGCGGCAAGCATCCGCTTTCCGCGAGCCTGCGCTGGGTGCCGAGCATCGCCAGCACCAACCGCCTGAAGAGCACGTCGACCTGGCAGGCGAGCGCCACGATTGCGTTCTGATCGCGGCGCGGGCCGGCCAGGCGCGCGGCCCGCGTTGCACGCAATTTACCCGCAATTACTCCACGCTTTCGCCGCGCGCCTTGTGCTGCGCCGCGAGCTTGTCCTGCTGTGCGGGCGGCACGGGGTCGTAGTGGCTTAGCTGGATGCTGTAGTTGCCGTGGCCGCCCGCCAGCGAGTTCAGGCGCGACTGGTAGTCGTTGAGCTCGGCGAGCGGCACCTTGCCCGCAATCACCATGGCATGGCCGCCCGCCGTGCGCGTGCCGTGCACCTGGCCGCGCCGCGAGGAGAGGTCGCCGATGATGTCGCCCATGGCTGCTTCGGGCGTCATCACCTCGATGTCGACGATGGGTTCGAGCACGATGGGCTGCGCCTTGAGCACCGCATCGATAAACGCCTTGCGCCCAGCCGTAACGAACGCCACTTCCTTCGAGTCGACCGGATGGCTCTTGCCGTCGTATACGGTCACGCGCACGTCCTGCATCGGGAAGCCCGCGAGCGGCCCGTTTTCAATCACCTGCTGAATGCCTTTCTCGACGGCGGGAATGAACTGCGAGGGAATCGCGCCGCCCTTGACCGCATCGACGAATTCGAACCCCGCGCCGCGCGGCAGCGGCTCCACGCGCAGCATGACCTCGCCGAACTGGCCCGCGCCGCCGGTCTGCTTCTTGTGGCGGCAATGGCCTTCCGCCTTGCCGCCGATGGTCTCGCGCCACGCGATGGTGGGCGGCCGCGTGATCACTTCGAGCTTGTGCTGTTCCGTGAGCCGTTCAAGCATGTAGCGCAGATGCAGCTCGCCCAGGCCGTGCACGACGGTCTCGTTGGTGCCCTCGGGATGCTCGATCAGCAAACAGGGATCTTCGGCGGCGAGCTTTTGCAGGACCTCCCAGAGCCGCTGCTCGTGGCCGCGCCGCGCCGGCTCGATCGCGAGACCGTAGATCGGATTGGGAAACTCGCATGGCGTGAGGTGGATGTCGCCGTCCTCGGGGGCGTCGTGCAGCACGTCGTCGAAGCTGATGTCGTCGGCCTTGGCCACCGCGCAGATATTGCCGGGGCCGGCGCGCTGGATCTCCGTGTGATCCTTGCCTTGCAGCATCAGCAGATGCGCGACCTTGAAGGGCTGGCGGCCGTTGCCGATATACAGCTGGCTGTCGCGCGTGACCGTGCCCTGATGAATGCGGAACACGGCCACCTTGCCGATGTACGGGTCCACCACGATCTTGAACACATGCGCGAGCACGTGCTTGTCCGGGTCCGGCTCCGCTTGCACGGGTGTGCGCTTGCCCTCGGCCTCGCGATAGAACATCGGCGGGTTGCCCTCGGTGACGTTGGGCAGGAGACGCACGAACACGTCGAGCAATTGTGCAATGCCCGCGCCCGTTGCCGCCGAAGTGAAGCACACGGGCACCAGATGCCCTTCGCGCAGCGCGCGCTCGAATGGCTCGTGCAATTGCTCGGGGCGAATGGCTTCGCCCTGCTCCAGATACAGCTCCATTAATTCGGGGTCCAGTTCGATGACCTGGTCCACGAGCGCATTGTGCGCGGCTTCCACCGAATGAAAATCGGCCGCACCCGAGGGATTGAAAAAACAGTCCACCACGTCGCTGGCGTTTTGCGCAGGCAGATTGATGGGCAGGCACTGCTTGCCGAACAGCTCCTGAATTTGCTCGAGCAGGCCGGGAAGATCGACTTTTTCGCCGTCGATGCCGTTCACGACGATCATCCGGCACAGCTTGCGCTGCTGCGCCCAGCTCATCATGCGGCTGGTGGTCATTTCAATGCCGGTGCGTGCGTCGATCACGACGGCCGCGGTTTCCACCGCTTCGAGCGCGCTGATGGACAGGCCCGCGAAGTCGGGGTAGCCCGGTGTATCGAGCAGGAAAATGCGCGTGTCCTGGTAGTCCAGGTGCGCGAGCGCGGAATTAAGCGAGTGATGGTATTTGCGCTCGAGTGGATCGAAATCGCACAGGGCGGTGCCGCGATTCACGCTGCCCGGTGCGTGGAGCGCGCCGCCCTGATGGAGCAGCGCTTCAGCGAGCGAGGTCTTGCCGCAACCGGCGTGCCCGACGAGCGCGACAGTACGGATGGCTTCGGGGGTGAAATCCATTTGTCGATCCCTTGTTGTGCAGGTTCATCCAGGGTGGCCTACAATTTTTCTGTAAATCCACTGCATAATCAATACGTTGTCACCATTATTAGCCTGATTTGATCCATTTTGATCCGACTGCTACCCAGTATCGGATGGTGGGCTGGATGGTGGGTCAAAATATTGGGGAATGCCCTATGCCCATGCTTACCGACCGCGCGCTACGCAGCCTGAAACCTGACGATGGGCCGCTCACCGATAGTCAGGTGCCCGGACTGATGATCCGCCCCAATGCCAACGGCGGCAAGTGGGCGCTACGCTACGTGAGCCCTACGACGCGCAAGCGCCGTGAAATGGGATTGGGCGTGTACCCGTCCACGTCGCTGCGCGACGCCCGAGTGCGCGCGCTGGCGATGCGCAGCCAGATCGACAGCGGTCACGACCCAATCCAGGAGCGCGGACTTGAGCAGGTGATCGCCGAGCGGGAGGTAAATGTGCCCACGTTCCTGCAGGCCGCCGAGAAAACACACGAGAAGGCTAAGAGCGGCTGGAAGCATGCGGACGGTAGAAACGCGCGGCGGTGGCTCAGTAGCGTAAAAATGCACCTCGCGCCGCTGCTGGAGTGTCGCGTCGATACCCTCAAGCCGCGCGACTTTTCCGATGCGCTCGCGTCTGCGTGGATTGAGTGTCCACGTGTCGCGGATAACGTCTTTCAGCGCGCTAGCGCGATCATGGAATGGGCTTTCGCGGCGTACCCAGAGTACGTGATGTGTAATCCGGTGCCGAGCGCGCGCGCCTTGCTGCCGAGTCGAAGCGCGCGGCAGTCGAAGCCCAAACATCACCCTGCGATCCCGCACACCGATGCACCCGCATTCGTACGCGCGCACCTTGCGGGCATCGGGCCGCACGACGTGACGCGCGCGTGCACGTTCGTGCTGCTGCACACGGCGGTTCGCCCAGCCGAGGTGCGCGGCATGGAGTGGGGTGAACTTGATCTTGATCGTGCGCGGTGGCTGATCCCCGCGGAGCGGATGAAAGGTGGCGTCGAACACGATGTGCCGCTTGTCCCCGAGGTAGTGAGCCTGCTGCGCGCGATGCGCGAAATACAAGTGCACGATCGGTACGTTTTCCCGAACGTGACCAACACCGGGCCGCTTTCTGACGTGGACTTGCAGACGTTCTTTCGGAAAACGGGCATTGTGTCGGATACCCCCGGCCGAACTCCTGTTCCTCATGGATGTCGTGCGTGCTTTCGCGGTTGGGTGGATGCCAAAGGCTATGATCCCAGACTTGGCGAGCGCCAGCTTGCGCACCGGCTACGTGGAGAGACCGCGGTGGCATATCAACGAGATACGATGTTTGAGCGCCGGGCGATACTCATGGGAGCATGGACGAATTACCTGTACGGGCGGGCAGCGGCAGGTGACAACGCGATCCCGCTTAACGTGAGCGCAGCGGCATAAAAGCCCCCGGTCTTGTGGACAACATGCCAAAAGTTGGACATCAGTTCTCCCGTCGCCCGGTATGACTCTTGACGTAGTCGAGGACTTCGATGTTCCACTGCCTCCAGCAGAGCACTGGGGAACTCGGCTTCGGACGTGGTCCGATATGACTTGGTAAATAGGTTCTTCATAAAATTGTCGAAGTCACAGGGCCAAGCCTTCTGGATGGCCAACGAGGTCGGATCGTCCTTCGAATGATTTATCCATGTCAGCAGTGTGTTCCAACTCGTGGTTCCGGCCTTGACTGCCCCTAATTTTCTCCATCCTTCTTGAGATCCGTATATGTTGACGCTTCGCTGCTTGGAAAACGAATTCCTCGCTGAAGACGAAGAGCCTTCGCGGTTCATATTCGAAAATTCTGGGAAATTATTGCTGACGCACGAAGATGACGAGGAGGTTGAAATAGGATCTTTCAGTGTGAAATACGTCGATGTCACAGGCGCGATAACGGAGGGAGAATCCATCTTTGATGTTTTCGACAGCGACAGCACGTGCATCCAGTATTTTGAGGCGTTGTATGGCACGGACGAGGACATAAAGCCCCGGGTCGCTCGTCTTGCACATGGCGACAGCTGTTTGTGGAATCCTAGTCTGCTTATCCTGGACCGGTTAGTCGTTCACCGCGAGTACCGGGGAAGTGGCCTCGGACTGGTTGCGCTTCGTGGTCTGATACACAGGTTTCGCACGGGAGCTGGCCTGATCGCACTGAAGGCGTTTCCGCTGCAATTCGAGGGGAATCACCGAGAAAAGCCCGAGGGAAGTGATGAAATAAAGCTTGGTTATGACCAGTTTGATGTACCGATGCCCAAAGCTTCCTCCAAGTTACGAAGCTATTATCGCCAGGTAGGCTTCGTCCAAGTACCGCGCACGCCGTTCATGGTGAGGTCTCCGTAAGGGATTCCAGAACTCACGCATGAACCGGGTGCGCTTCTGCCGGCGAGCCGGCATTCGCCAGCCCTTCTTGCATACGCACGACGCTATCGGCATGAGCAGGGATTGATCACTGGCGCTGTAAACGCTGCGAGCGGAGTTATAGCCTCTGTCTCACTATATCGGGCTTACGAGCGCTGCGCATTTACTGAACCAGAACGTCTGCAAATGCAGTCTCTCTTTCCGCATTTGCTCGAAGCCCTGAGGATATGCTAGCGACTTGAAGCGGAGCGCATCAGACAGGTTGACGCCGGCTGCGGCTGGAGTATTGCCATGGCGGACCTTGGCGGAGCTTTTTGCTTTGCGGAAGAAAAGTTCGTCACGCTGATGAAATCTGAGTGGCCGGGCGCCTCGCCCCATGCTCTCCCAATTGAACTATTCAATTCTCTACAGCGGACACCTCGCCTGGCAATTTACGGCCATGCCATCGTTGTTGCCCCTTTTCTAACGAAGACTCTGATTTTTCTGCGGGCACGTCTGCGCGAGCCAATCGACAGCCTCACGAGACGTGAACGCGAAATTGCAGAACTTGTTGTGGTCGGTGATTTTGCCTTCGACGGATATCTCGATGACCGGCCAATCGGGAGTGGTGTGACACAGGATCATGGCGAGACCCCGAGCTAGGGGGGCGTTACACGCTCAGGCACGGATGAGGCTCGACGCGGAGCCATTGTTCGCGTAGGCTTTTCAAGAGTTCCGTCCTTCACGCGCGCGCTGAAATCCTGTGAAGAAAGACTCGATTCAAACACCTGTTTGCGCGGTATCTTGCGAAAGGCTACCGACCATGGATGACATCTCTCCGCAGGCCTTTATCGATGCCACGATGGCCTACCAGAAGACGGCCGCGGTGAAAGCCGCAGTGGCGCTCGATCTGTTCACCGCGATCGCCGACGAAGACGGCGACTTGGAGCGTATAGCCGAGCGGGTAAAGGCCGCCAAGCGCGGTGTGCGCATACTCTGCGACTTCCTGGCCGTGCACGGATTTCTGCAGAAGGAAACGGGACAGTATCGATTGACGCCGTCGACTTCGGCATTCCTGACGACTTCCTCTCCCGCCTGGATAGGAAGCATCGTGGATTTCCTCGCGGCCCCCGAAATGACGGCACTGTGGCTCGAGGACCCGGTCGCGTTCGTTCGCAACGGCGGTGCCTTGGGACTGGGCAACATCGCCCCCGACCATCCCGTCTGGGTGAAGTTTGCACGGTCGATGGCACCCTTCGTGGCCCAAACCGCGCAGAGCATCGCGCAACAGGTGAGCGTGTGGCCTCAGGCACCGACGCGCGTGCTGGATGTGGCGGCAGGGCATGGGCTGTTCGGAATCGCGATCGCCAAGGCGATCCCCGGCGCGGAAGTCGTGGCGACCGACTGGCAGCCGGTTCTTGAGGTCGCGATGGAGCACGCCGTAGCTGCCGGAGTCAATTCGCGTTACCGCACGGTCGCCGGCAGTGCGTTCGAAGTCGATTGGGGTACGAATTTCGATCTGGCTCTGGTTACGAACTTCCTGCACCACTTCGATCCGCCAACCTGCGTCGAAATACTCTCGAAAGTCCGCAAGAGCCTCGGTCCCGCAGGGCGAGCGCTGGCGGTGGAGTTTGTCCCAGACGAGAATCGCGTGTCGCCGCCCTTCGCCGCCGCGTTCTCATTTGTGATGCTTGCATCCACGCCGCAAGGCGACGCGTATACCGCGCGCGAGCTTGAGCAGATGGGCCGCGAAGCTGGCTTTTCCAACGTCAGTGTGACGCCCCTGCCACCTTCACCGGAAGCTCTCGTTACATTCGAATAGCACACACCTGGTACGCGATGGAAGGTCGCGACCGAGGTGCCGCGGCCTTGGAGCACGTGGTCAACTGTGAGATGTGCTGAACGCCGGTACCCAACTCACTCTGGTCAGACAACTTTCTCCAAAACGGTCAGTCAGCCAGGTCCAGATTTTGCAAAGTGGAGTGCCACGAAGGGGCCGTTGGCGACCTCACCCAATCGGCCAGTTGAGCCGTTCGCCCTTGCGGCCAACCGCACATTCAAATGGCCGTCCCGCGTCAGACATCGGACCTTCCGATGCTGGCGATCAGAATCATCGAGCATGGTTGTCTCGGCTCGCTGGTGGGCTAATTTACCTGTCCGGGAAAGCGGGGGAAGGCCACAGTGCCCATCGCACGATAGTAAAAAAATTATCAAGATTTCATGTCGGCCGGGCACGCGGTATGCGCGAGCTTTTTGAGAACGTTAAAAAACCGTCGTATTGACTGTCATGTGGTCTATGGTGCTATCCCTCCGCTATTTGGCAGTTTTGGGAATCTGCGTTTTATTCGCCGCTTGCGGACAGTTTGGGTCCGAACATACTGCGTGCAGGGTTGATTCCTGTCGGATGCGACACGAGATAGTGCAATCCGGCGATGCCTCATGGTATTCGGAAAAATTCCAGGGACATCTGACCGCGAGTGGAGAGCGCTTTGATGCCGGCGCACTAACGGCTGCCCATCGGACATTGCCGCTCGGCAGCTATGTGCGCGTCAGGTCGTTGGCAACCGGAAAGTCGGTTGTCGTGCGCATCAACGATCGCGGACCATACATCAAAAATCGAATTATCGATCTCTCCTATGCTGCGGCGAGGACGTTGGGTTTGACAAACGCACGGTCGATGCGAGTTCAGATCGAACGTGTGGAGAACACGGCGAACACGCAGGCGGAGTCGGATGGCGGCGGAATCTTGACGACGGGAAGGTAAAGGTTGGCGTGAAATTGCCGTGTCCGCACAACTCGATGAGATCGTGAGGACAAGCGCAGAAGCCTCGGGCGTCGCCGGCTTCCCACGCATCGGCGAGTGGCTCGCGCGGCGCGCGTAAGCGCCAGGCGTCGGCGCGGACCCTCATCCGAAATAGCTGATCCCCGAGACAATCATGAGCAGGTTCACCACCCGCGCGAAGTGATTGTCCGAGAGCCGCTGATAGAGCGTCATGCCGATCGCGGTGCCGAGCAGCGCCCCGGGGATGCACAGCAGGATGGCCGGGGCGAATCCGGTCTTGCCGCGGGAGTGCCGCATGAGACTGATGACCGCGAGCGTGGCGACCTGGGTGATCAGGATGAACGGCTGATATACATGGCCGGGCTACACGCGATCAACAGCGACACTCCGCGCGAGTTGTGCAAGCGACCAGTGCTGGATCCCGGCGGTCGCGACAATCGAACGGAATTGTCAACTTAACGTCGACAGCTGATTGGATTCGGAGAATGCATTGGTATCCTGATCAATTGACAATATTGGCCGCGTCAACAACGGGCCATTGATGCCACGCCGCGAGACTCGCCCGCAGTTGTAGGCGATGGCGTTGTCGAGCAGCAGTTCCGCGATGTCGCGCAGGCTCAGGTTGAAGCGAATGTACCAGCGAACAGCGCAACTGATGACGCTCGCGGGGAAACGCTGGCCGTGGTAGAGCGATTATTTCATCGGGCCATGCGATCGGGCCATGCTATCGGGCTCACGCGACGTCGACAATGGACGAAGCACGGCTTCGAACTCGTCTCATTGAGTCGCTACCGGCCAGAGTTGACAATCCCCCTCGATCTATCTGCACAGCGACGAGGTCAAGCGCGCGCATCAGATCGGCGAGGCGTTTGGCAGAATCAGATGAATATCCACACGCCCAAGCGCGCACGCAGGTGTGCGCGCGCCTATAAGCCGGCCGCATCGAACGTCTAGGCGAGCAGCCGCAAGACTTCCCCGAGCGACAGCACGGTTGTGCGCGAATCGAATGCGGTGGCGAACAGGTGTTCATGCACGACCTGATCCGGGTCGTAACAACATTCCTTGACCGTGTACAGACGGAAGTCCGCATCGCTTGCATACGCGACCGAAGACAACACCACACCGGTCGACGCGATGCCGACCATGATCAGCGAATCGACGCCTTGTGCCGAAAGTCGCACCTCCAGATCGGTGCCGAAGAACACGCTGGCGCGGTGCGCGACGATGAGCGGTTCATTGGCCTGCTGGCCCAACTCCGGCGCGATCCGGTCGTCGACAAAGCGGCCCAGTTGCTTGATGCCCTGTCCATTCTTGTTCAACGGGCTGACTTCCGGATAGCCCGGGCTGAACCGCAGATTGGCGAAATAAACGCCGATGCCTTTGGCCCGTGCCGCGTCGCAGAGTTTACGCGTATTGGCCAGCAAGTCCGGCGCCACCGATGGAAAGAGCCCGAGAATGTCGGTCTGATAATGCATGACGACAAGCGCGGTTCGCGCCGGCGCGATTGCCTCCATTTGCACATCTCCTTTCGGGCGCCTAATCGCCCATTCGCCCTTAACGCGACAACCCATAAGATTGACCGGTGGCTCTCGTGTGGTCAACGAATCTCACGAAGGCTTCGCAGTCTTTATCAGATTGTCCGCCTGTAGCATGCCCGGCAAGGCCTCAACGAACAGATCTGTCTGCAATGCCGCGCCAGCCTCGATGTCGTATTGCGAGAAGTCGCGGACACCAGCCGCCAATAGAACTTCGTCGTCCAGAAAGAACTTTCCGGAGGACTCTCTCGATGGGCGCGTCAAAATATAGTGGGCTGCGTCAGCAACGATCTCCGGTTTGCGGCACGCAGCAATCATCTTCGCGCCGCCGATCTCGTTTCGCACGGCGGCAGTCGCAATCGCGGTTCGTGGCCACAGTGAATTCACGGCGACGCCACGGTCCTTGAACTCGCCAGCGAGCGCCAGCGTGAACAGGCTCATCGTGTATTTTGCAATGGCGTATGCCGGGAAATCCTTGAACCACTTTGCGTCTGTGACCAGCGGGGGTGACAGCGTCAGGATGTGCGGATTAGGTGCATTGAGCAGGTGAGGCAGACAGGCCTGCGCACAGACAAATGTGCCCCTGCCGTTCACCCCGTGCATCAGGTCGTACCGCTTGACGGGTGTATTCAGCGTTCCAGTCAGGCGGATCGCACTCGCATTGTTCACGAGTATGTCGATACCGCCGAATACCTCAATGGTCCTGGCAACGGCGTCCTTTACGCGCTCCTCATCGCGAATGTCGACGACGAGTGGAAGCGCATTTCCGCCAGCCGCTTCCACTGCAGCGGCGGCCGTATGGATCGTGCCGTCGAGCCGCGGGTCCGGGTCTGCCGTTTTCGCTGCAATCACGACGTTGGCTCCGTCGCGTGCTGCGCGTAGTGCAATGGCAAGTCCGATACCCCGGCTGCCACCGGACATGAAAATTGTCTTGCCGGCAAGGTCCATGGTCATCTCCTCACTTCTTGCGCTGGTATGCGCTAGCTACGCTGCGCCTCAGGCGCGCTTCACGACGCCCCGCACCGACGGGTTTGACCCGCCAATGTGCAGATCAATTCGCTGCAAAGCGGCAATCGTCGATGTCCACAACGCAGACAGGTGTTGGCAACTGGTTGATTGTTTGATTTTGCGCCTAAGATGAATTTCTATGCGCGCAAGCTGTTGCAGGCCCGCAAACGGCGGGAGCCAGAAGGCCGCGCGCGGATCGACGCCAACAAGTGTTTTCATCATGAATGCGAGCGTGCGCGCGGCGGGTGCCTGTCGTGCGTCTGCAATAACACCAAGGTGCGCGACGGAGAACGCCGCGCTGGGGACGTCTGGCCGGCCTGGCCGGTCGGCCTTGCTTCGCCATGTCTTGCTTGCACTGGCTTGCGCGCTGGGCGCGGCGCCGGCCGTGCCCGCCGTGATACCCGCCAATACAGTCGACCCAGCCAGCACGACGCACGCCGTTACTGGCGCGAGCCGTACCGATCTCCCCATTCCGCCACGCGACGCAGCCGTGCGCCAGGTCGTGCTGGGCATCATCAGCTTTACACGCTGGCCGACGCCGCCCGCGCGCCTGCACCTGTGCGTGACGGGCCGGCCCAACTACGCGCAGGGCTTCGTCGACACGCTGCAGGCCGGCTCGACGCCGCTCGACGTACAGCACGTCGAGTTTAATGATTCCACCCTCGGCGCAACCTGCCAGGTCGTCTATCTTGGCGAACTGAGCAACACCGAGCGACAGCAGGTAAGCGCTGCCGTGGCAGGCCATCCTGTCCTGACGATTGCGGAGCACGATCCGTCTTGTACCGCAGGCAGCATGTTCTGTCTCACTATCGACGGCGAACGCGTCACGTTCGATATCAATCTCGATGCCGTGGCGCGCAGCGGCGTACGAGTCCACCCGAATGTACTCAACCTGGCGCGGCGGCCGGTGATGCCATGACACAGCCCGCACCCCCCGTTTCCCCTCCGCCGACGCCGCGCCCGACGCTGCAAGCCGTATTGCGCCGCGCGCACCTGCGTCTGGCGTTCGTCGCCGTCACAATGGCCACGGTGTCATTGATCATGGTCGCTGTGATCGCATTGCGGGCCTATTCCGGCAACAACCTGAACCTGCTGGCACGCTCCCTCGGCTATACGGTTGAGGCGGCGTTGGTGTTCGGCGACCGTGTCGCAGCGGCCCAGGCGATCGAGCTGATCGCCAAAGAAGAGGACGTGGCTGAGATCGTTGTCACGGATAGCAGGAGCCGGCCGTTCGCGGCATGGCAGACGCCAGCCGCCAGTGCGATCGCCCGGCTCGAGCGGGCAGTCGCCGACGTTGCGCTGCCCGGACCCGTGACCGTACCGGTGCTGCACGACGGCATCGTCGTCGGTTACGTCGAAGTGCGCGGCCAGGGGCATCAGTTCTTCGGCTTCCTGCTCGGAGGCGTCGGCGGTATCCTGGCCTGCCTCGCCGTTAGCGTACTTGGCGCCTATGTCAGTTCGAAGCGCGTGGTGCGCAATATTGTCGCCCCGCTGGGCGCGCTGGCCGGTGTCGCCCACGCAGTGCGGCGCGAACGCGCGTTCGAGCGGCGCGTCAAGCCCGCTGCGATTGCTGAACTGAATCAGCTCGGCGACGACTTCAACGCCTTGCTCGATGAATTCGAAGACTGGCAAAACCACCTGCGCGACGAAAACGCGTCGCTCGAACACAAGGCAACCCACGATGCGCTCACTGGCCTGCCCAACCGCTTGCAGTTCGAAGCTCGCCTCAAGTGCGCTCTCAGCGAAGCCACGGTGACGGACCAGCGAGTCGCCGTTCTCTATCTCGACTGTGACCGTTTCAAAGAGATCAACGACTGCTTCGGCCATGACGCGGGCGACGCGGTGCTGATCGGCATCGCGGCACGGCTGCGTACGCAATTGTGCGAGGTCGATCTGGTGGCACGGCTCGGCGGCGACGAATTCGCCGTGATGCTGGCGCCGATGCGCGAACTGGCCAGCGCCGCCCGTATTGCCGAGGACATCCTGTCCGGCATGACGCTGTCGATCACGTTGTCCGATGGCCGCACGGTCGCCGCCATGATGAGCATCGGGATTGCACTGTATCCCGATCACGCGTGCGACGCGAACGGCCTGCTGCGCGCTGCAGATGCGGCGATGTATCGGGCCAAGCGCGCGCGACCGGGTTCGTGGCAGTTCGCCGAAGGTATTGCTGGACCGGCTTGACGCGATGGCATGGCGCAGCAGCCGGAGCGTCGCAAGGATTAGCAACAGCGCGCGCGAAGCCGGCGCGCTCGAGGAGAATGCGATGAACAAGCACTCGTTTCCTGCAAGGATCTGGCGATCAGGTATTGTGAGCGCACTGCTCCTGTGTTTGCTGCTTGGGGGCTGCAAGACGCCGCCGCTTTACCGCGGTCTGACGCACAAGCAGGTCCAGGTACTCACGTCTGCGGGATTCGAGGAGACCGAGCAGGGCTTCGAGTTCGGCTTGACCGGCCCCATCCTGTTCGACTTCGATCGCTATAACCTCAAGCCTGACGTCCGCCGGACTGTCGAGCGGATTGGCCGCACGCTTACGTCGGCGGGGCTCAACAGCGTGCGCGTCTATGGCTACAGCGATGCGGAGGGCTCAAACGCCTATGACCTCGAGTTGTCCAGACGCCGCGCCGAGATCGTGGCGCTCGAACTCGTCGACACCGGCCTTCCTGCCGAACACGTCGAAATCGCTGGGAAAGGCAAGCGCGACCCGGTTGGCGACAACCGCACGGAAGCCGGCCGCGCACAAAACCGCCGGGTCGCAATTGTCGTCTCACCGCGCTGAGCCGGCGCGGTGTTTCGCTTGTGGCGGTTCCAACCGGCATCCGCCCGGTAAGCATGGTCGCGAGAGTAATGGCGCGGGAGAACGGCGCATCAATGGACCGTTGTTGCCGCAGCCAATATTGTCAATTGATCAGGATGCCAATGCATTCTACGAATCTAATTAGCCGTTGACGTTAAGGTGATAATGCGCTTCGGGCTTTTGTTCCTTCTTGTAAAACTGTGCGTGAAAACCTGAGATCCTCAACGCCGAGGGGGTTGCCTAACTGGAGAAAATATCCGCGGAGGTCAACTGCGTATTGGCTGGATTATCAATGTGAGCCTCTATTGGACGCCGACAGTAGTCGTGGGCGAATTTGCGGGCGGCCGTAAGGAATTGTTGGACCCTGGTTGGGAATAGTGCCGCCGCACCAACACGAATGAATGTTCATCAAGCTGTTGCATCGACCGGTTGAATCTGCCGGCGGACCCAGAAGTTCGGAAAGAGATTAGACGTAGCAGGAAGGGGCAGACGCCACCTGCTAAACTCATTGATTATCGACCTGGATGTCTTTTAGTAAGCCAATCATGAAGAGCAGTGCGAAAGGGGGCCTCGTTTATTCCACTGACGGCGGGCGGATGTGTCCCGATTGCAGGCGGGTTCTCGCGCAATGCGTTTGCAGGACGATCGCCAGTACACGACAGGTAGGCGACGGCGTTGCACGGGTGGTTCGCGAGACCAAAGGTCGGGGCGGGAAGAGCGTGACGATCGTTAAGGGGTTGGCGCTTGACCCCGCTGGCCTGGCCTTGCTGGGGAAGCAGTTGCGTGCGGCCTGCGGCTCGGGTGGAACGGTCAAGGATGGCGTGATTGAAGTGCAGGGCGACCATTGCGACCGCGTCCTCGAAGAACTCAAAAAGTCCGGCCATAGTGCGAAGCGGGCCGGGGGCTAATTTATCAGTGGGCGGCGGCCGAGAGGCTCAATAGACCGCGCATGGGCAGCAACAGCCAGCTATCGTCAATTCACGAAGGTCATCTCACGAGATGGAGTTGCCCGGCGTCGTTCAGGGCTCTTTGTGGATGATTCATCCGATATCCGGGGGCAGGGATGGCGCCACAAGCCGCGCCAGTACCTCGGGGTAATGCGATCAAGCGAATAGCGCAAAATGTGGCTCGTTGAAACGCGCCTGAGCTGGTTTTTCAGCGCGGTGCATTGGCAAGACAATCATGCTGAAGAGGGACAAATGAAGAAAGGAAAGGCGAAACTTACGCGTCATGATGCTGAACGACTCTTCGAAGGACTACCCAGCGGGAACGTGAGGGTGTCGAGCCGGCCCGAGAACCCATTCGAATCAGGGGCGTTCGCCGAGGTCGAGCGCGTCGACGACGAAGCCAAACTCTGGAAAGACAATCTCATCACTCTCCCGGTAGCGATCGAGTTGCCTGCTGGCTACGAGTCGGTCTCCCGCATGCGCGAGGCGATGGCGCGGGCATGGCGCATGAAGTGGGTGCGTGAGGGGGAAAACGAGGTTGTCGCCGAATTTCCTGAAGGATGGACAGCCGTTCGCCCGAAAAGTGGGCCCATAGAGTTGCGAGATTCCTCGGGCGTGGTCCGTGCCTTGTACGGGTGGGCCGAGGACGCTGAACTCAGGATTCTGCCGCGCTATCTGGTTGAGTCGCAGGCGAACAGTTCAACTGGACTGGGTAGCCTGGTAGTCCGTGATCGTGCAAACAGCCAGATTCTCGAGAGATCATCAATCTGGTCTGCTAAATCTGGTACCAATCATCCGGATTGGAGCAGGCTGACAGTGTGGCTCAACTCACACTACCCGCGACATCTGGATCCGCTGCGGTACTGGAAGGATTGCGAGGAAAATATCCAGAGCTAAGCGGTCTTTCGATTTTTGGGCGCTCGGTTCCCGAGGCAAAGTAACGCTTCCCGGCTTCCCGGCTTCCCGGCTTCCCGGCTTCCCGGCTTCCCGGCTGCGCTGGCAAGTCCCACTGCTGGATCGAACCACCGGGGCGGTACGAAGGCCTGCTTCGCTCGTATGGGTCCATTGCATGTCGGGGAACTTCCACCCGTATAGGCGTTTGAGCGATGACCAGTCTACGAGCGAAGCACGGACAAGTTCAATTTGCTGGCTGGATCAATCGACCAAATTCGGCCGTTCGTTACTGCCGTACGGATCGTCAACGATCTGCATCGCGGAGCGGTTGCAGAATTGAAGAACCGGAATCAGCCGTCCATAGTCCGTGGAGCGGCTTCGCGACATGGTGCCGCCGCCGTGTAGCTCGCCTCTCAGGTTTGGGGTTGCTTCGATTGTCTCGTTTTCTACGCGTCCTTGAGCCAGGGCATTTCCACGGGTGACACCACCAGCTGCCGGAACTCGCGCTTCAGTTCGAAGATAAACCCAACCAGGATCATGGAGTCGGCATAGGGGATTGGAAATACGTGAGGGTTTTCCGCCGTGCGCAGCGGGTGCGTGGGCGTGTCCGCCGTCGTTGCGGCGTTCTCCCGGACGCTTTCCAGTTCGTCAGCCATTGCCTGCCCACTTAGTTTCACGACGCGGCTACGCAGGTCGCTGAAGGGTTCGATGCGCGCCCCGTCTTCGTTGTATTCCGGCACTTCATAGATGAACCAGGACATTTGCGTCTCCTGAAAAAAGGCAGCCATTCTAACAGTGGGCGTAATTGCGACCGGCCTGATATCTCTGGAGCATTTCAACCTTGGAGAGCGGGCCGTTGCCCTTGGGGAACCAGGGCGGCTTGACGGCGCTGAAAGCTATGAGCGCTGCCTTGAGCTTGACCCGTCGTACGCGGATACTCACCGCAATCTGGCAAGCCTGCTTGAGAGACGGGTTGACGCTCAGGGCGCATCATCTGAATGCCTGGAGCCGCATGACGACTTGAAAGCTATATTCAAGGGGATAATGCCTGCATTCACACGTTCTGCTCTAACGCAGCTCAAACGTCCTCCGTCCGGGCTGTTGCCCTCGCATTCCCTCCGGCAGCTCGGGGCGCAGCCCAGCCTCAATCTGATCGATGGTTGGCAGGATGATCTCCAGCGATGGTGGCGCTGCGCGCATTTTCTGTCACCCGGCCACGCCAATCGGTTTGGTCACACCGCGCAGCGCATATATCGGCTCATCTAGTACGTTACTGCGAAGCCCCTCTCGAGTACCGCATGTTCTGAAAGTTGATGCTGTCATGTAGCGCGGGATATGAGCCGGAAATTTCCAGCTGAAACCGGGACGGAATTTGGGCTAGCCTCAGTTCGGATGCGCCGGGCCTACGTCGATCGAGGGACGAAGGAAGGCCTGTCGAACAAGGAAATCCACCGCTGCCTGAAACGCTATATCGTCTTCGCGGGCGTGCACAGGCAGGCAAGCGTACTGGGCGCCACTTGAGGCAAGGCGCGGCGCGCCAGTGCGTTGCCAGCGTTGTGTCAGTCGTGCGCCATCGCGCGATCGACGCTCATTTGCGTGGGCATCATGTTGACGTTTGCGTTATGCATGACCCACAGCGAAAGCCCGACGATCACCGCGATCAGGAGCGCCGTGCACACGAAGATGCCGGTGTTCGCTCGCTGGCTGCGCGAGGCGCCGATATGCAGGAAATACACTAGCTGCACGACGAGTTGCGCGATGCACAGCACGACGATGGCCGCGAGCCCTACCCCGGGCGATACGAGATGAAATATGACCACGCCAAAGGACGCGAGCGTGAGCACGAGCGACAGGATTGTGCCGACCATGTAGCCCTTGAGGCTGCCGTGCGCGTCGTCATGGTCGATTGGGTGTGTGGCGTGAGCTTGGGTCACAGCATGCCTCGCAGATAGACGAAGGTGAAAACGCAGATCCACACGAGATCCAGGAAGTGCCAGAACAGGCTCAGGCACGCGAGACGGCGGCGGGTCGCATCAGTGAGCCCGAACTTCCAGGTCTGATGCATCATGATCACAATCCACAGCAGGCCGGCCGTGACGTGTAGACCGTGTGTGCCAACCAATGTGAAGTAAGCTGAAAGATATGCGCTCGTATGCGGGCCCGCGCCATCGGCAATGAGCTTCGCGAACTCGTTCACCTCCATGCCAACGAAGCCTGTGCCAAACGCAAACGTGATCGCGAGCCAGAGAATGACCTGCGCGCGGCGCTGCGCATGCAGGCCCAGCATCGCCATGCCGAACGTTACGCTGCTCGCGAGCAGCAGCAGCGTTTCGCCGAGCACGTAGGGCAGTTCAAAGAGCTGCCTGCCGCTGGGACCGCCTGCCGTCGCATTCGCGAGCACGCCGAAGGTGGCGAAGAGCGTCGCGAAGATGAGGCAGTCGCTCATCAGGTAGATCCAGAACCCCAGCGTGGTTTTGGTGCCATCGTCGTGACTGTGATCGTGGCCGTGCCCATGGGCATGAGTGGTAGCAGCGTGTGCCATGGTTAGGCCATCTCCTCGATTTGCTCGGGTTGTTCGGAACGCATAGCGATGTCGAGCTGGCTGAAGCGCGCATTTTCGATGCGCGCTACCTCCGCAGCCGGCACCCAATAATCGACGTCCTGGTCGTAGCTGCGCACGATGAAGGTGGCGATCATGCCGGCGAGCCCCAACGCTGCGAACGGCCACATGTGCCATACAGCGGCGAAACCGAACAGCAGGCTGAACGCGGCGATGATGAAGCCCGCACCCGTGTTGCGCGGCATGTGAATGTCTTCATAGGTGAGCGGCTGTACATATGCTCGGCCCGCTTCCTTATTGTCCCAGTGCTGCTCCATCGAGGTGATGTCCGGCAACACGGCGAAGTTGTAGAACGGAGCGGGCGAGGCCGTCGACCATTCGAGGCTGCGGCCGTCCCATGGGTCGCCGGTGACGTCGCGGAGCGCATCGCGGTTGCGAATGCTCACGTAAAGCTGCACGATGAATGAGAGGATGCCGAGGCCCACGAACACCGCGCCCACAAGCGCCACCACGAGCCACGGGTGCCATCCGGGCACCGCGTAGTGATTCATGCGGCGCGTCATGCCCTCGAAGCCAAGGATGTAGAGCGGCGTGAACGCGAGCCAGTAACCGATCAGCCAACACCAGAACGACACCTTGCCCCAGAATTCGTCGAGCGTGAAACCGAACACCTTCGGGAACCAGAAGCTGATGCCAGCAAGACAACCGAACACCACGCCGCCGATGATCACGTTATGGAAGTGCGCGACGAGAAATAATGAGTTGTGCAGCACGAAGTCCGCGCCCGGTACGGCAAGGAGCACGCCCGTCATGCCGCCCACGGCGAAGGTCACCATGAAGCCGATGGTCCAGAGCGTGGCGCTGTGATAGCGGATGCGACCGCGATACATCGTGAAGAGCCAGTTGAACAGCTTCACGCCGGTCGGGATCGAGATGATCGTGGTCATAATGCCGAAGAACGCATTGACATTCGCACCTGAGCCCATCGTGAAGAAGTGATGGAGCCACACGAAGAACGAAAGGATGCCGATCGAGGCCGTCGCGTACACCATCGATTTATAGCCGAACAGCGGCTTGCCCGAGAATGTAGCGATGATCTCTGAAAAGGCACCGAATGCAGGCAGGATCAGGATATATACCTCGGGGTGGCCCCATACCCAGATCAGGTTGATGTACATCATTGCATTTCCGCCGAGCTCGTTCGTGAAGAAATGCATGTCGAGATAGCGGTCCATCGTGAGCAGCGCGAGCGTGCCGGTGAGTACCGGGAACACCGCGACGATCAGGATGTTGGTAATGAATGCCGTCCACACAAATACAGGCATCTTCATGAGGTTCATGCCGGGCGCGCGCATGCGCAGGATTGTCACGATGAAGTTGATGCCCGAGAGCGTTGTGCCAAGGCCTGATAGCTGCAAAGACCATATGTAGTAGTCCACACCGACTGTCGGGCTGTAGCCAAGCTCCGAGAGTGGCGGATACGCGACCCAGCCTGTCGCGGCGAAGTCGCCAACGAACATCGAGACCATCACCAGCACCGCGCCCACCACCGAGAGCCAGTAGGAGAGCGAGTTCACGAACGGATATGCCACGTCGCGCGCGCCGATCTGAAGCGGCACGACCACGTTCATCAGCCCGAGAATGAGCGGAGTGGCTACGAAGAAGATCATGATGACGCCGTGCGCCGTAAAGATCTGATCGTAGTGATGTGGCGGTAGATAGCCCGCCGCGTCGTTAAAGGCGATTGCCTGCTGCACGCGCATCATGATTGCGTCGGCGAAACCGCGCAGCAACATGACGACCGCGAGCACGATGTACATGATGCCAATGCGCTTGTGGTCCACCGAGGTGATCCACTCGCGCCACAGATAGCCCCACTTCCCTGCGATCGTGATCGCGGCGAGCAAGGCAAGGCCGCCGAGCGCCACTGCGGCGCCCGTGCCCATGATGATCGGCTCGTGCCAAGGAACGGCACCGAGCGTGAGTTTTCCGAACATGATCTGATTACTCCGCTGCGAGGATGGCGGGCGCGCGTGCCCCACTGCGTTCAAGGGTGAGTGCGGGAACGTTCGCGCCCGTGCCGCAAATCGGATTGCCATGTACGTCGCGCATGTACTGGCCGACTACGCCGTCGAAGAGGCCAGGAGCGACGTTGGAATAGAGGGTGACGGGCGTCTTTTCGCCCGGCTGCGCGAGTTGCGCGTAGGCACCACGGCTCAGCACTGCGGGCGAGGCTTTCGCGTGTGCGATCCATGCTTCGAAGTCGGTGCGGCTCGTGGCCAGCGTGTCGAAATGCATGTCCGAGAACCCCGGTCCACTGAACGCCGCCGAGCGGCCCGCATAGGTGCCGGGCAGGTTGGCGATCAGATGCAGTTGCGTTTGCATGCCCGACATCGCATAGACCTGGCTGCCGAGCTGCGGAATGAAGAACGAGTTCATGAGCGAGTCGGCGGTCAGGCGGAACGACACGGGTGTGTCCACCGGAATCACCAACTGATTCACCGAGGCGACGCCGTAATCCGGATAGATGAAGAGCCACTTCCAGTTCAGCGCGACTACATCCACGCGGATTGGTTTTTGCTGCGACTCGATCGGCTTGTACGGATCGAGCGAGTGCGTCGTGCGCCAGATCAGCACACCGAGCGTGAGCACGATCACGCAGGGAATCGACCACACCACGACTTCGATGGCGGTCGAATGAGCCCACTTCGGCGCATAGGTCGCGCCAGTATTGGACGCGCGATAGCGCCACGCGAACCAAAGCGTGAGCGCGATCACGGGGATCACCACGAGCAGCATCAGGCCGAGCGCGATAAGGATGAGGTTCTTCTCCTGCACGCCGATGTCGCCTTTCGGGTCGAGCAGCACGGAACTGCAGCCGCCGAGCAGCGCTAGCGCGCCGGCTGCCGCGAGCACCACTGCACTGCGGATCGGACGCTGGACGAATGAACGTATGCGGGTGGATTGGGAATGCTGCGGGCCGGCTTCAATGTCCGGCCCTTCCTGAGCGTTGCGAGCAATGGCGTAGCGCATGTTGGGTTCCATGGTTGACGATCGCGCAAACCCATCCATACGTGCTCATATCACCGTCACGGCGACAACCAGACACTGCCGTCCGAAGAGCCATACATAGCTTTTATGTATGGATTTACGCGCTTCGTGTCTGCATGCTAGAGTAAGACATGGCACCTACATCTGCGACAAAATGACACCAAAAGATAGGATCGATCCGGACAAGGACGCGTCGGCATGGGTCGCGGCGCTACAGGTCGGCAGCGGGCCGCGCTACCTACGGCTCGTCGATTTCATTGAGCTCGCGGTGGCCGAAGGCACGCTGGCACCCGGCGAGCGCGTGCCAGCGCAGCGCTCGCTTGCAGCCCTGCTCGGCGTGGACCTGACCACCGTGACGCGCGGCTTCAACGAAGCGCGGCGGCGCGGCCTGATCGAGGCGCGCGGGCCGCTCGGCACGTTCATCTCGGCGCCGCGCGCGGAACTCGCCCAGCGCGTGGACCTGAGCATGAACATTCCACCGCAGCCTGCGGGCATCGACACCGACGCGCTGCTGCGCGAAGGCCTTTCGCGCCTGCTGCTGCGCAGCGACGCCGATCTGTTGATGACCTATCACATCGGCGGCGGCAGCTCGGCCGATTGCGCGGCAGGCGCGAAGTGGCTCGGGCCGCTGCTTGGCGCGGTCGATCCGGCGCGACTGACGGTGTGCCCCGGCGCCCAGGCGGCGCTGGCAGCGCTCATCCTCGCGCTGACTGGGCCAGGCGACGCGGTCCTGAGCGAGCCGCTCATCTATCCGGGGCTGCCGCACGCGGTCGAGCAGTTGGGGCGTCGCATCGAAACCGTAGCTACGGACGCCGAAGGCATGCGGCCCGACGCGCTCGAAGCCGCGTGTCGTCTGAACGACATGGACGGCCTGCACGGTGCGCGGCTGCTGTACCTCAATCCAACGCTGCAGAACCCCACCGGCGCGACCATGTCCGAGGCGCGGCGCCTCGACATCCTGCGAGTGGCTGCGCGCTACAGTCTGCGCATCGTCGAGGACGATCCGTACTGGCGCTTCGCAACCGACGCGCCGCCCCCGCTCGCGCGCCTTGCGCCGTCGCAAGTCTGCTATGTCTCGACGCTCTCGAAAGTACTCTCGCCCGGTTTGCGCACGGCCTTTCTGGTGATGCCCGACAGCGCGTCGCGCGCGCGCGTCCTGAGCGCCCTGCGCACCTTTTCGCTGATGGCGGCGCCGCTCGCTAACGCGCTCGCCATGCAATGGATCGAAGACGGCGTGGCCGCGCAGATCTTCGAAGGTGTAAGCGCGGAGGCGCGCGCGCGCCAGAGCATGGCCGCACAGATGCTCGGCTCGCTCCAGAGCGAGGGAATTCATCTCTGGTACACGCTGCCGAGCTACTGGCAGGCGCGCGAACTCGCAGCGGCCGCGAGCACCGAAGGTCTTGCCCTGGCGCCATCCACCGCATTCGAACAGGGGGCGGGCATAGCGAACGCGATCCGCATCTCGCTTGGCGCGACCGCCGATCGCGTGCAACTGCAGGCCGCGCTGCGGCGGCTTTCCACGCTGCTCGCCCGCGATCGCTCGATGCACGCGCAGGTGATCGTCTGAGTTGGCATCACGCAGCTCGGCCAGGACGGCCACGACCGCGGGGCGTGCGTCGTGGCCGTTGCACTCGCGGATGTGGGCTTCGAAGTCGAGATCGGCCAGCACTTCGTGACGCCAGATGTGGCCGCTGCCCGTTCGCCCGATATCGTCGGCGTTTCAACACTTGCGGGCGCGCACTTACGATGACACCGTCAACGTGACGCCGGTCCGCGCCAGGGCGCTTCACGCAGCACATCGCCCTGATAGAACGCCGGAAAGCGTTCGAGTTGCCGAAGCGCATCCTCGACGGAAACGCCTTCGCTCAACACGGCGCTGGAAAAGCCCATGCGCTCCATCTGAAGCAGTTGATCGACGAGCACCTCACCCGTCGCGCGCAAATCGCCGCGAAAACCTAACCGACGTCTGACGAGATAGGCCTGGGTGAAGGCGCGCCCGTCAGTGAAGGTCGGGAACTGCAGCTCGATGCGCGTGGCTCCTGAGATTTCGGCGGCATGCGCGAGCAGGTCCGCGTCGTTAGGCATGGTCAGTACGGCTGCCGCTTGATCGTCGGCGTGTTCCTGGGCGCTTAGAAGCCGGATACGCGAAGCATTCGTCATACCGTGTACTCCGTCGTTGCGCGCACCGCGTCCGCGGCGGCCTTGAAGGGTTCGAGCCCCACGCGGCGCACGGTTTCGATGAACGTCTCGCGGCGTTCGCTTTTCTGCTCGCGCAGCGCCAGATAGCAGCCGATTACCGCGTCGACGGCATCGGTCACTTCGTGCGCTGCAAACGACGGGCCGATGACCTTGCCGGGTCGTGCGTCGCCGCTGCGCGCCGAGCCGTCTGCGCCGCCAAGCGTGATCTGGTACCACTCAGCGCCGTCCTTATCGACGCCGAGTATGCCGATATGCCCGCTGTGATGATGGCCGCACGAATTGATGCAGCCGCTGATATGCAGGTCGATCTCGCCGATATCATTGAGTTCGTCGATGTCCTGGTAGCGCTCCATGATGCTCTGCGCAATGGGCAGCGAGCGTGCGTTGGCGAGTGCGCAAAAGTCACCGCCGGGGCAGGAGATCATATCGGTGAGCAGATGCACGTTGGCGCTCGCGAGCTGAGCGTCGACGGCGGCTTGCCAGAGCGACAGCAGGTCGCCGGCATGGACCCACGGCAGCACGATGTTCTGCGTGTGCGTGACGCGCGCTTCTCCCGCAGAGAAGCGGTCCACGAGATCCGCCACGCGTTCGAGCTGCTCTGCCGACGCGTCGCCGGGCGCCTGCAACAGGCGCTTGAAGGAGAGGGTGACGATGCGCATCGACGGGTCCTTGTGCGGCGCGACGTTGCGCTCCAGCCAGCGCTGCAGTTTCGGCGTTTGCCGGGCAGCAATTTGCAGCGCAGCGGCAGCGGCAGGATCTACGGGGCGGCCTGCGGCTGCTTGCGGCGGCACAGCGAAATACTTGCTCATGCGGTCGAACTCGGCCTGCGCAATGGTGTGCGGGCCACCGTCGCACTCCACGATCTGGCGAAACTCTTCTTCGACTTCGTCGATGAAGCGCTGCCCTTCAGCCTTCGCCAGTATCTTGATGCGCGCCTTGTACTTGTTGTCGCGCCGGCCAAACTGGTTGTACACGCGTACGACTGCCTCAATGTAGTTCATGATCTGCCGCCACGGCAGGAACTCACGCAGGACCACACCGATAACAGGCGTACGGCCCATGCCCCCGCCTACCGCTACGCGAAAGCCCAACTGGCCGCTTGCGTCCTGGACGAGCCGCAGACCCACGTCGTGCCACCCCGTTGCGGCACGATCTTCCGTTGCGCCTGTAATTGCGATCTTGAACTTGCGTGGGAGGAACGCGAACTCGGGATGCAGTGTTGTCCACTGGCGCATGATTTCGGCAAAGGGCCGCGGGTCGGCGATCTCGTCCGGCGCAACGCCTGCGCGCTCATCGCAGGAGATGTTGCGGATGCAATTGCCGCTCGTCTGGATGCCGTGCATGTCGACCGTGGCGAGGAGGTCCATCACATCGGCGGCTTTCGACAGCGGAATCCAATTGAATTGGACATTGGTACGCGTCGTGAAGTGCGCATGATGTGCCGGCAGGCGCACGGTACCGAGCTTGCGCTGCGCCTCCAGCGCACTCCGGTAGACCTCTGCCTCAGGCTCGTCATACTCTCGGGCAATGCGGGCGAGCACGCGAAGCTGCGCGCTCGACAGCTCTCCATAGGGAACCGCAACGCGCAACATTGGCGCGTGCCGTTGCACGTACCAGCCGTTTTGCAGGCGAAGCGGGCGGAACGCGTCCTCGCTCAGCGTGCCGTCTTGCCAGCGCTCGATCTGATCGCGGAACTGGGCCGCACGGTTTGCCACGAAGGCTCTGTCGAATTCGTTATAGCGATACATTTTAGCTACGAAAATACCGGGCAGATGTTGAACACGGAGCAAAGACCTTATCGCGCCGCATCCGGCACCTCAAGCAGCAGATGACGCTAAAAAGAGCGCAGCAGAAGCCGCGTGCATGGATCGATCAGCTTCGCGCACGCACGTCGGGATGAGCGAGCAGCTCGGCGAGCGTGCGGATCGCCGCGTCGATGCGGGGCGACCACGGATGGCCATAATTCAGCCGGATGCAATTCTCAAATGCGTGGGACGCAGAAAAGATCGGGCCGGGCGCCACGCTGATACCACGCTCGATGGCGAGACGATGCAGCGCCATGGCGTCGATGGGCTCGCGGAAGGTGAGCCACAGAAAGTAGCCACCCTCTGGCCGCGTGTGCTGCGTGCCTTCGGGCAGCCAGCGGCGGATCGCCTCGATCATCGAGTCACGCTGGCCGTGCATGGCGAGGCGGATCTTCTTCAGATGACGCTCGTAGCCGCCGTGCTCCAGGTAGTCGGCTATCCCGGCCTGGACGGGGATGCTTGCCGAAATCGTGGTCATGAGCTTGAGCCGCTGCACGCGCTCGCCAAAGCGCCCCGCGCTCGCCCAGCCCACGCGATAGCCAGGCGCGAGGTTCTTCGAAAACGAGCCGCAGTGCATGACGAGTCCGCGCCGGTCAAAGGCCATGGCCGGCGGAGGATAGTTCGGCGCGTAGTGCAACTCGCCGTAAACGTCGTCTTCGATGAGCGGGACATCGTGTTTCGCGAGCAGTTCAACGAGTGCCTCTTTCTTTGCCGCCGACAACGTCACGCCAGTGGGGTTCTGGAAATTCGTCATGAACCAGCAGGCGCGGATGGGGTGCTTTTCTAGCGCAGCGGCCAGCGCGTCGAGGTCGAGTCCCGTGTCGGTATCGACGGGAATCTCCAATGCGCGCAGGCCTAGTCGCTCGATTGCCTGGAGCGCCGCATAAAAGCCTGGCGACTCCACTGCGACAATATCGCCCGGCTGCGTGACCGCCATCAGGCAAAGATTGAGCGCTTCGAGCGCGCCATTGGTGACGATGATGTTCTCGGCGGGCTGCGAGATGCCAATGCGCATGTAGCGCAGCGCAATCTGCCGCCGCAGGTTCTCGTTGCCCGGCGGAAGATCGACCACCGTGCTCCACGGGCTCACGCTGCGCGCGCCCTGGCCGAGCGATTTCGCCAATCGCGACAGCGGAAAAAGCAGCGGGGAAGGGAACGCGGAGCCGAGCGGCACGATACCGGGACGCTTGGCGGCATCGAGCACCGAAAAGACGAGTTCGCTGATATCGACGCTGGCGGTTTCCCCCGTTGTCGCACCAGCAGCCTTGACTGGTTTCGAAAGCTCGGCGACGTAGTAGCCGGAACGCTCCTCCGCGAGCACCAGTCCCCACTGTTCAAGCAGATAGTAAGCGCGCGCCGCCGTGGACTGGCTCACGCCGTGCTGCGCGATGATCTGCCGCAGCGATGGCATGCGTGAGCCCGGTGCCAGGTTGCCGGAGCGAATCTCAGCGGCCATGCTTTGCGCCAGGAGTTCGTAACGTGTCATGCGCTCTCGCTCTTTAAATGACGATGCTTTTGGGCGAGGTACGCCGCAAATTGGTTCGATTCTCGTCTGTCTGGGTAGCCTTGGGATTGGGCGGCAAACTGCTGCGCTCATTTTATCGTCGTCTGCTTCTGTACGGGAGTTCCGCAGGGGCGGATCATCGTCGCTAGCGCGCATCGGACTCCGGGGCTGTTCTCCCGGGATGCGCCGGGATTACTGCGCGAGTGCCTGGATCATCACCTAAACCCGCAGAGCTTGCGGCTCTTATTGCCTGTAGCGTGGCAAGCCTTTCGCCCTGGCACGTGAGTGCCGGGGCATTTCTCGTCGCCGCGACAAACACGCTCCGGCTGCGTCGCTCAAATCGTTGGCAACTGCTGCTTTATCTGTTCTTCGATAAGTTTGAACATCGAGTCATGTGATCGAGCGAAATGGAGAAAATGATGGAACTCATCCGCATGGTACGTATTGTTCTGTGGAGCTTCTTCGGTGTACGAAAGAGTGCAGCCCACGAAGATGACTTTGCCAATGTGAACTTTAGCTGGCTGCCGCTCGTGGCTGTTGGCCTGGCGGCGCTAATCGCTGCCTGCATACTTGGCGTCGTGCTACTGGTCGCACATTCCACGGGAACCGCACAAGGGTTCTGAAGAGGGTTCTGTCGCGCTAACGTGCTCGCGTAAAATTCGGCGAACGAAAATTACAGACGCTCAAGATGGCCGGGACGATAAAGACACCGCGTGAGACATTGCCGACTGGCATCGCCAAGGTTCTGAAGCCTGTCATGCGGTAGCACGCAAAAATTAAAAAGTAATCCGAAGTTTGTGTATGGCCAATCGCAATGGCGGGCACGTTGCGACGGGAGTCGTATAGATTTTCCCGCCGTGGCGAAAACTGTTATTCGCGGATTCGGGAAAGCCGATTGAATCTCGCCACGCGAGATTTTTGGGGCGACCGCGGTCATAGAGCGTTTTTGTTTGCAGGGCGGGCGCTCCGCCGTCACAGGATGACGACCATCGCTCCGTAATGCGCTGATACGCACCCTGTGTGCCAATCCTCGATCAGCTCCCGAAGTATTCTTGATTTGCAGAAGCGCCAGCAGGTGCGACGTCACGTTGCGCTCGCCACTTCGAAACGCTGCAGCCGAACTGATGGCTGAACCATCGCGAAAACGCACTCAGCGAACCGAATCCAAGCAGCACCGCAACCTCGGACAGCTGGCGCTCGCGATTCCCGATATAGCGGACGACGAGCTCCGCCCGCAGCGATGCAAGAATTCCCGCGTAGCTCTCGCCTTGACGGGTGAGGCGGCGCTGCACTGTTCTCGCATCCACGCCGAGGTGTTCCGCGATCCTTTCGATCGAGCATGCTCCGGACGGCAGCAGCACGACGATGAGTCGCCGCACCTTGTCGGCCATGGTGTCGTCAGAGCGAGCAAGCAGCGAGTCGAGATACTGCCGGACTTGTCTGGCCATTGCAGGATCGTAGGACGGAAGGGACGACTCCAGATCGGCCGCATCGCAGATGAGCCCGTCGAACTCCTGGCCGAACGCCACCGGCATCCCAAATACCCTTAGATGTGTCGCGGTGCTAGCCGGTGCCGAATGGGTGAAACAGACTCTGCGCGGCTTCCAGCCGCCGCCGAGAAAGAGCACGACCACCCGATACAGCACAGCCACGACCAATTCGGCGGACTGACGTTGCGAACCGGGCAACCCGTTCAAGGCTTCCTGCCGGAGGATCACGACGCCGTCGTCTTCTTCTATACACATCGCAAGCGCTTCGTTATGCAGACGCAGATAACGGGACATTGAGTTGAGTGCACGTCGCAGCGTCGGCTCCTCGCGCATGACGAAAGCGAGCGGGCCGAGATTCGAGAGTTGCCGCGTCTGCGCCATTCTGAGACCGAAATCCTCGACGCCGGCAGCGTGCGCCGATGCCTCGAGCAGATTGCTGACTGCGGCAGCGGGAATTCGAATGTCGGGATCCACCAGCGCGGTCAGATTGATCCCGGCCGCGCGCAGGAAGCGGTAGGGATCCAGGCCAAGCGAGCGCGCTACGTCGACGTAGTCGGTGAGGCTCGCGCCTCGAAGCAGGTAGGACATGGCGTTTTCCCGATCTGTCGTGAAATGTAAAACCAGTGCCGTCAAATGTCAAATCAACGTATTCCAAGAACCGATACTGGAACTGTCGCGGCCATACCGCGACAGTCAAATCCGGCAATCCAACCGATGGACAAACAAGATGAGCGAGACAACCTCTGGCAAGACGCCGACCTGTGATCGGCTTCGCGAAAGTGGTAACTGGAATGCGGCCTGGCAGCCGTTTTACGAGCTCGATCCGGCGTGGACCGAGAAGTTCATGAGCATGGCGATGCATCCGATCGCGTCCGGCGTCCTTGAGCCAAAGGTCGTCGAGTTCATTGCTATCGCGGTCGACGCGTCCTGCACGCATATGTACGCGCCGGGCACACGCCGGCACATCCGCAAGGCGCTTGAGCTTGGTGCGACGAAGGAGGAAATTACCGCAGTGCTGCAAGCCGTCAGCGTGCTCGGCATTCACGCGAGCAGCCTTGGCGCGCCGATTCTGCTCGAAGAACTGGCCGCGATGGCGGAGCAGCGTGCCACCGATGAGCGCGCTGTCGCGTGACGGCGACACGGACGTGCGTAACGCTTCAATTTTCGGCAGTGTGCGCATCGCGTGGCTCACGATGAACCAGCAGGCGGGCTGGCTTGGCAACAGCACAAACGGCATCATCGGCGCGCTATATGACAGTAACGCGCCGGTGTACAACTCGCCTTCTCTCTATGGCGTGTCGGTCGCGCGGGAGTATGCGCCAGGTGGTGTGGCGGGCCATTTCCAGGGCGGAACGCGCGAGTCGGCCGCCCTCAAGTAGTCGAACTACGGCCTGAATCTGGCAGCCGTCCATCACATCAGAACCCGTATCTGTCACCGCTTGCGCAGCGACTGATTGCGGTGTTACGGGAGCGGTTGGCATGAGGGTGGTGGAATGTGCCGGACCCGCTCTCCGCGTGGAACTTGAAATAGTGCGCGTGCTTTTCGTTCAGGATTTTTCGCAGGTGTGCCGCAACGCTGAGGATTGCCCAATCTGGTTGTTCGACCCAGTTTGAGAGGGTTCGAATAGGAGAAGGTCCGTTGACAGAGTTGACCGCTCGCTCGATTGCGTTCGATCTCCAGCGCGCTAGATCAATAGTTTCAACGTCTCGAACAAGACAAGGTCTTCCTTTTTTGCGGACCTCGCATGCCGCCGGATTACGTCAAGGAGGCACTCGACGAAAGCGACTGCCGCATTGCTCAGCGTGCTGCTGCGACGTGTGACGATCCCCAGTTGTCGGGGCTCGAACACCTCGCGCAACGTGAGCGGCCTCAGGCGACCACCGAACGGCGGCACGTGGCTCAGGATCGTCGGGCTCCACGTGCACATGTCGGCGTGCTCGACCATCGTCTGCAGCATCGCCACCGATTGGGCGCGCACGATGCGGCGTTCGTCTATCTGCGCTCCATGGCGCGTGAACAGATAGTCCAGCAGGTTGCTCTCTGAGTCCGGCGCGAAGTTCAACACCCAGTCCTCGTCGAATAGCTCGTGGATAGAGCGTGCCTGCGCTTTCCGATGCCCCTCGCGGACCATCACCGACGATTCATAAGTGAGTATGGGTTCGCATGCGAATTCCTGCATGCTCGCGCCGGGCTGCAACTGGCCAACGGCAAAATCCATGGAGCCTTCGCGCAACAGCGGCTGGGCAACCGCCATCAATCCTTCGAACAGTTCGAGACGGATATCCGGCAAGCGCTTGCGAAAGCGCTGAACGGCCTCGGCCAGGAAGGTCAGCGTAATCCACGGCGTGACGCCTACCATGAGCCTGCCTGACCCTGGCCCAGAAAACCGCTCCATTTGAAACTGGAAAATTCCGGCATGATGTTGACATCTTGACCAGGAGGTCGTGCCGTGAAGAAGAGCAAGTTCACCGACGAGCAGATTGCGTACGCATTGAAACAGGCCGAGCTGGGCACACCGGTCGCCGAGGTACGCCGCAATATGGGTATCAGCGACGCTACCTTCTACAACGGGTGAACGAATGCGGCAGCGAGCTGGATGTGCTTCTGCAGAAGCGCCTGGACAAGGCAGCAGCCAAACGCTTCCTCAAGCATTTGCTGCGATCGAATCCCATGCCCCGGAAAATCGTAACCGACCAACTGCGCAGTTACCCTGCGGCGAAGGCAGACATCGCAGAACTCGCGAGCATCAAGCACGTGTTCGTGAAGGCGGTCGCACGAGTGAACAATAACCGTGCCGAGAACAGTCACCAACCTGCGCGTCGTCGCGAGCGTGCCATGAACGGATTTCGCGATCCGCTTCGCACGCAGATGTTTCTATCCGGCTTCGGCCCGATCCGTCAACACGTTGCATTATCCCGCCACCGCATGACGGCGCAGTCCCATCGCACCAAACTCAAGGCACGCCTTGCAGCGTGGAATCGTTGGACCGCGATCGATGCTGCCAAGTGCACACATTGACAACGATTCAAATTCGTTCCCATCTTACCCCGTCAGCTGCCGTCAAGTTGACAACGCCCGGTCGGTCAGTTGCGGAAGCGCCTGTGGAAACGCAGGCGCGGAAGTTGCGGCATACATCGGGCACCCAGCGCGGCCTCATCTGCCCTGCCCAATGTGCGGGCTGCAGGCGGCACTTGTAAGCCTGAATGCGTCAGCGTAGACTGCAAGCGGGAGATGGCATTCCTCCCTAAAACCGCCCTGCGGGGCTAATGATGCCTACGGGCCTGGGAACAGGCACTGTAGGCGTGCGCGCACTAACCGCGTCACCCCTCTCCGTGTCCGCGCCGCGATGGCGGTGTTTCCCAGATCTCCAATACCTGCTCCGGCTTTTTCAGCTAGCTGGAGGTAGTCTTGCGCGCGTTGACCGCGCCTGCGAGCGGTAGGCAAGGGGTAGAAATGGATTTCCATAGCATCCTCTTTGAGACGCCCGAGGACGGCGCACCGTCCGGGGACGTTGCCGAACCAGATTTCTTCGGTGATCTCAATCTCGACCAGTTCGTGGGCGAGGCGACACGGGGATTTGACGAATACAACCTCACGCCGTTTTTTCGCACGGTGCTGAACCGGGAAAGCGCCATCACCTATCGGCACGAGGTCATGCGAGACCTCGACGGTCCGGAACTGCTGCTTGTCATTCAGGCGTTCGCACTCGCCATGCGCAAAACCCGGACGTGTCTGGGAGAGGCACAGCGCCTCTACTACCGGCGGCAGAAGCAGTGGTGGTTTCTCGCAGCTGCTACGCATTACTGCCAGTGCGTGCTAGCGATCTGTGACGGGCTAAGTGGCGCTGGCCCGCGGTCCAGGGGCTTGAAGAGGTTCGGCGCGTGGCTCACCGGCCACGTGGGTTCTGGGCGTTTCATGAAGCTCTGCCACGACGTCGAGGAAGTCCGCGGCACCCTGGCAGGGGTGCGCTACTGCATTCACCTCAACGGAAGTGCGGTCACCGTCTTGAACTACGATGATGAGGATGACTACGGAACATTCGTTCTGGGAATCTTCGAACGGTTCAAGCAGGGCGAGGTCAAGGATCACAGCGTCGAGCAGAAAGACTGGCCAGAGATGAACCACGTCGAGGCACACATACTCGACTTTGTTGCTGAACTCAATCCGCTGCCTTTCCAGCTGCTGGATGCATTCTGCTCCGACCAAGCGGACTTTCTTGACGCAACAATTGCGGCCTTTGATCGTGAGATTCAGTTTTATATCGCCTACCGTAGTTACATCCAGTTGTGTCGGGACGCAGGTCTGAAGTTCAGCTATCCCGTAGTATCTGGAGCCACGAAGTCGATCCGCTGCGAAGAGACTTTTGATCTCGTGCTCGCCCATAAACTTTGCGCAGACAAGGTCGCCCTTGTTTGCAACGACCTTTTTCTTGAGGGCCCAGAGCGGATCTTTGTGGTTTCAGGGCCCAATAATGGTGGCAAGACCACGTTTGCCCGAACGTTCGGCCAACTGCACTTTCTCGCAAAACTGGGATGTCCTGTCCCGGGCCGCAACTCGCATCTCTTTCTTTACGATCGGCTCTTTGCGCACTTTGAGCGCGAGGAGAACACCCTCGACCTGCGCGGCAAGCTTCAGGACGACCTGATGCGGATGCACGCCATCCTGCAAGCCTCCACTCCGAACAGCATCATCCTGATGAACGAGATCTTCAGCTCGACGACGCTCGCCGATGCGCTGTTTCTCTGCCGCAGGATCATCGGTGAAATCATGGAGCGCGACGCGCTGTGCGTCTGCGTGACGTTCATCGAGGAACTCGCGCGGCTGGGGCCCCAGACCGTGAGCATGGTAAGCGAGATCAAACCCGACAGTCCCTCGGTTCGTACCTTCCGTGTTCGCAGGCGCCCGGCCGATGGACGGGCCTATGCGCTTTCCGTCGCCGAACAATATGGCCTTACCTATGAACGCATCAAGGAGCGTCTCGCATCATGAAAGCCTACCTGCTCCATGACGCGAGTGATTTTCCCTGGCGTCGCGACGAATACTGGAACGAACGGACACTCAACCAGGACCTGGAGCTGAACACCCTTTATCGGGCCATGGCGTCCGGAGACGAATATCTCTATGACACGGTCAGGAAAGTCGTTCCCGTTGGCCTGAGCGACGTCGACGAGATCCTGTACCGCCAGACGGTGCTCAAGGACTGTATCGAGCATGAGCCGGTTGTCAGGCAGCTTTACGCGATTGCAGTCGAGGCGCTGGAGGTCGAACGGAAAAGCTTCTACTGGGCAATGAGTGCTTCGGCAAGCAGCGTCCTGCACAGCGCGCGGGATCTGGTTCAGGCAATGCTGGGGGTGCTGGGAAAGCTACGCCGCGTGGCGGACGATAACGTCGGGCAGTTCCAGTCGGCAGGCTTTTGTCGCTTCTACGCAATGGTCAACGAGGAGCTGACAGACGAGTATTTCGCGACGATCACGCGGTGTCTGAAGGAGCTGAAATTCAATCATGGCGTGCTGATCAGCGCGCGTCCAGGAAAGGGGAACAAGGGTGAACACTATGTGCTCAGGAAACCCCATGAAAAAGATCCCAACCTTCTGAGACGCCTGCTTGCGAGGGGAGCCCCATCCCGTACCTTCCGTATTGCAGACAGGGACGAAAATGGCGCGCGGGCGCTCAGCGAGCTCGAGTCACGGGGCATCAACCATGTGGCGAACGCGCTGGCGCAGTCGGCCGACCACATCAAGAGCTTCTTCTTCATGCTTCGGGCGGAACTGGGTTTCTACCTTGGATGCCTGAACTTGCGCAATGAGCTCCTGCGCCGGGAGATGCCCATCTGCTTTCCTGTGCCGCACGCAACTGGTGAGCGGCGTCATCGGTACCAAAAGCTGTATGACGTCAGCCTCGCCCTACGCATGGAGCAGGCACCCGTGGCAAACGACGCGGATGCAAACGGCAAGGACCTCGTGGTGGTCACCGGCGCGAACCAGGGCGGGAAGTCGACCTTCCTGCGAAGCATCGGGATCGCCCAGATCCTGTTACAGGCAGGGATGTTTGTCGGCGCCGGGGAATTCGAGGCCAATGTCGCGCAGGCTATCTTCACGCATTACAAGCGCGAGGAAGACGCGACCATGCATGGCGGCAAGTTCGACGAGGAACTGAAGCGAATGAGTGAGTTGGTAGATCATCTGGTCGAAAACGGCCTGTTCCTTTCGAACGAATCGTTTGCTTCGACCAACGAGCGGGAAGGCTCGGAAATCGGCCGACAGATCGTTGATGCGTTGCTTGAGCATCATGTAAAGGTCTTTCTCGTGACTCACCTTTACTCGCTAGCGAAGGGCCTCCATGACGAGGATTCATACCCGAGGATGTTCCTGCGTGCTGAACGCCGGAATGACGGTGTCCGTACGTTCAGGCTGGTGGAGGCGGAGCCACTGCAGACAAGCTTTGGTCAGGACCTCTATCAGCAGATCTTCGGTGAGCCGCATAGCGAAACGGATGAAGACGTGCTGTCTTCGGGATCCCTGTCCAGGGCGGACGAAACTTGATACCTAGGTAGACATATCGATGCGCCACCATGTTCTCCGGCATCGCCAGGCGGCTTTATTTCCCGGACGAGTCACTGAGTTCCGCGGAGCGAAGACGCGCGATATCATCCCGCAGACATTGTACGGTGTGTTCCATCTCGGCTTCACCAGGGCCATGTTCCCTGTGAAGCCGCTCGATATGGTCCGTGAGTGTTTGAACCAGCGCGACGAGCGTACGCTGCTTCCACGCCTCCAGCAGTTCCAGATAGCTGTTGAGCGACCGTTCAACGACATACATGGAAGCGCTGTCCTCCAGGGCACTGCGTGCACTGAAGTAGAATCCCCAGCGCCCGAATATCCGACCCAATGATCGCGGCAGCACCATTGTCGGCAAGGTTTCGTGAAGGATGAAAGCGGGTGCGACGAAGGAAGCCGGAAGCGGGATGGTGAGTCGAAGCGTTCCCAGCGTGTCAGCCAGATGATGAAGGGCGACGCTCGCTCTTGCATGGAGTGTTTCGACCGTTCGCGTTGCCGCGCCGGAAAAAGAAAGGGCGCGTGCGTTCGCGGCGAGTTCAACGAGCCGCGTGGCGTCGAAGGACATATCGTGGGTTTCCGACCATAGGGCGGCAGCGTTGTGGGCAATTTCACTCATGAGACTGATCATGGTCCGTTCGATCGCTTTTGCAGGGTCTGTTTGCGAACGAATGGTCGCGTCAACCGCATCGCGGCTTGCCAGCAGGGCTCGCAGCGCGTCGTCGATCTGCCCGCTCGCATGGGTTGCCGGCGCATGCCACATCAGGTGAACCTCGAGTGCATCTAGTACGTCGCGACGTAACGTTGCAAGCTGGCGCTGCCGTATTTCAGTTTGTTGTTCGCGGCACTGCGCGAGCGCATCGGCAAAGGGGCCATCGATCCAGGCACGTCGCCACGGCGGGTCTTCCTCCCGTGTGCTGACCAGATAGACGGGAATGTCCAGGTGGGTGCTTTTCCAGAGGCCGCGCACGACATGTTCGTAGATTCGCCACCGGTCGTCTGCGGCCACAAGATCAATCTTCGTGACAAGCACCGCAACGCGTGCGCCGCGGCTGCAGAGCTGACGCACGAGCGCCGCCTCATGCAACGTGAGCGGCGCTGTCGCAGAAATAAGCACAACTGCGATATCGCACCACGGCGCTGTCGGTGGGCTCCCCTTCACAATGTCCCATTCTTCCCAGTCGACGCCCGGAGTGTCGATGAGGGTGATGCCACCGGAAAGCAGAGGAGCCGGGCTCTCGAACGTGATCCTTGTGACAGCCTTGGTGTTCTCGGGATTGGAATGCTCGTCGACAAATTCGGCGATGCGTGCGCGGTCGATGAATTCGATCTTCGTGGTGACGAATTCGACGGTACCCCGCTCCACTCTTCCGTGATGAATCTCGACGGGTATGGCAGTGGTTGGCAGCGCTGTAACAGGAAGCAGCGCGCTGCCCAGCAGGCTGTTAAGCAGAGAGGACTTTCCGGCACTGACGGCCCCGAACAGACCGACGACGATATCGGTCGAGCCGTAATGACGCGCGAAGTCCATGCTACGGCGGTGAAGATCGCCAAGTCCGTGCGACAAGGTAATGCGTTCGAGTTCCGCTACCAGCGGATGCGCAGGGGCGCCGGTTGCGGCCCGTTGCGAGCCGGCGGAAGGGGGCAGGGCTGCCAGCCTTTCTGACGGGGTGCCAATACCGATGTCCCTGGAGAGAGAGTCCTGAAGCGCGTCGAGCAGTCCCATCAGATGACCGACGAGTCGACTGGCATCTTCCTCGATGTCCTCGCTCAGGTGCTGATCGGCTGCCATGCTCGTCGCGCTCGCGGTGCGCGGATCCAGTTCCGATAGCGCGAGCATGGCTTCGCTGATACGGAGTCTGCAGGATTCAATGGCGCTGGTCGTGGGCGCGGGCAAAGAAATATGGTGACGCGCGGTAATGGTCTGCATGGCCGTACGAACCAGTTCCAGCTCATTCAGCATGAGTTGATGCTGGACCGGCTCGGCGTCAGCGAGGCGTATGGGAAACGGTGACTGCTGCACAACCGGATTGAGGTAATGCAAGGCATCGGTGAGGCAGGCATCGATCCGAACGAAAACCTCTCCTGCGCGTCGTGAGTAGGCGGGAGGGAATGTGTCATCTTTATCATTTCGCAACATGGCGATCTCTTCGTTCAGTGGGTGCCCAGCGTTTGCAGGATTTCGCACCAGCCACCGCACCAGCCAATGGCTGCGATGAGTGCGCCGCGATCCTCCGCAGAGTCCGTTCCGCGGCTGTCCCAGCGAAATGAATGCTCGAAGCGCCCGAGATGCACGGAGATACGGGAAACGGTCGCGCCATGGTGGCGCAGGACTGTCGCACCATCGTGCTCCATGGCTGCAATCAGGTGCGCGCGGCAAAGGACGCCGCTGCCATTTCCGGCGCATTGACCGCAGATATAAGGCAGCCATCCGTCGCGATTTTCGCTTGCGAACGCCCGCGCGTTCGCAAGATCCCGGCCGTAGGCAAGCCGCTCCGGTGGAGCGTTTCCTGACGATTCAGGGCCGTAGCCCAGGCTGCACATATGGCATGGGCCGGAAGGACGCAGCCGGTGTCGCGCCACCCCTGCCGGCGCCACGCTGTAAAGACCATGACCGCCCAGCAGGTGATCGGCGTGGTGCATCAGTTCGTTATACAGAATGGTGCTGCCGTGGATCAGATGCGGGCGAAAGGCCGCTTCGACGCAGAAGAAGGCAAGCGCATGTCGCGCGCACATCCCCCAATGCGCATTGAGACGGGCCCGGACGTCCGCGTCCATGATGCTGCCCTGGATAAACCACCACAGAAAATCAACCTCGCCGTCGGATAGTGTCAACGCGGAAGGAGGAGCAAGACCAGAAGGGGCGGGCACGGTGCACTGTCCGGTAAGCCAAACGGGGCGCAAAACCTGGACAGGGGCATTGAGATGACCCAGCAGCTCCCGACCAGGAACCGTAGGCATCATTAGCCGGACAACGCCGGCGGTTTGAGGAGGTATGCCATCTCCCTCAAGCACAGATTCATTTTAATGACGGCATTTCAGATTGGCAACGGTTCCGCCGAATTGATATCTGAGTTGTCCTACACTGTGGCTAGAGACATGGGAGGCGTAAGAAATGGCGGAACCATCGGAGAACACGAGACGGGCGCTGCGAGGACATCTTTGGCATCTCCTTGAACTCCTTGAAAAGGTGCGCGAAATAGGTGGGCCGCAGGAAAATAGCAACGTACGCCTCAATTATCTGCACCGGCCGGATGGCGAAAGGCTGCATGATGTCGAGCGCTTCCTTGAGAGTTTCAACGATGAGGTCAATCGGGCGGCAATCCGGTGGGGAATCGATATCGACAGGGAACAGATTGAAGCGATCCATGCGCTCTCAGTCTCACTGCAGTTCGTCGGCATCGCGCTTGAGGAGATGTCGCCGTCGCGTCTTTCAGGCTTTGGGGTGATTGATCCCGCGTTTGAGAAGGACTATGAAGCGTTTCTCCAGAGACTCCGTGGCCTCCTCGGCACGCTTCAGCGTGCACTCATGTCAAGCATGCCTGATCATCCATCAGCCTGAGCGGCTCGCCTCCTCGCATGCCGGAACCTTGCTGCATGCGCCGATGCCGTTGTAGTCCATCGTGGTTTCCCCCGTTAGCACCGTAGCGTTGCGATCAGCCGTTTCGGGCGCAGCAGAAGTCCCAGGCCGTCGACCGCGTGGCGAACGACGACATCGGCGACCTCCAGCGCGTCGGTGGCAAGCCCTTCAGACCCGAGCACGGCGATGCCCAGCGCTGCCTGTTCGAGCATGAACGCGTCATTGCGTCCATTGCCCATTGCTGCGACCCGGTCCGGGCCGAGGCGTCGTACGTAATCTCCTTTCGCAAGCGCCTGTCCCGTGGCTGGCAGGCAGAGGATTTCCACGGGGCAATTGCGCAGATGGTTGCGCGCATCGCCATAGGTGTTGCCCGTGACAACATGAAGGTCCAGTTCATTGGCGAGCGGCGCCAGACGTGACTCGACGCCGTCGAGAAGTCGCCCATCAACGGCGAGTGTTCCATTGAAGTCGAGAACAAGATGCTCGAGGTTCAGGGTGCGAAACCCTGGAATGTCTATGATGATCATCTGTCTCTCCTTGCGTGCCGCTGCGGGAAATCGGGCCCGCCACATTGCAATCTGCGATTGCACGAGCCATCGGAGCATGGGAAGACAGACGACATGCGCAACAGCGCGACCCGATGTCCGGACGGCTGCAGGCATCATTAGCCGGACGGCACCGGCGGTTGGAGGAGAATGCCATCTCCATCGATCTGTGTTCTCACTCTAGACAATGCCAGGAAGCTGCGCAATCGGGTTTTGAGGTGCGACAGATGGATGTTTCATCCGGATCGGGTATGCGGGGGGAGCCCGGAATGGCCGGCGGTGCGCGCAGTGACAGGTGCGGATTGTGCGTGCTACACTGCCCGAAAAGGAGATGGCATTCCTCCTTAACCAAACCGCCGGCTTTGCCCGGCTAATGATGCCTACGGTCCCTGGGTCAGGAGGTCGTAGGCATTGCCAAGGCGTCCTGCTGCCCAGATTGGTTCACTCTACGAATCTGGTTTTTCATGCGATCAGATCCTTTTCCACGCCGTACCGGGCGCGGTGAGTGCATGCGCTCAATTTCGCTCGATATGGCAGTCCGGTTGTCCTTGCGGAGGCGCCCATGAAGGGAAGCCAGCTTACCCTGTACGCCGCGAACCAGAGCCACCGTGTCAAGCACATGACGGTGGTCGACTGGTTGCTCGACGAAGCCAGACAGGCCGGCATCATCGGCGCTACGGTCGTTGAAATCGCGGAGGGAGTGGATGCCAGGGGCAAATACCATGCCGCGCGCTTCTTCGAACTCGTGGATCAGCCGGTCGCGGTCACGCTGATCGCTGCGGACGAACAGATTGACGCGATGCTCGCCCGGGTCCGCGAGGGAGGCATTCGCCTGTTCTACACGCGCGCGCCGATCGAATTCGATACCGTGGGCACAGAGGGGGACCAGTGATGGATTTCAATGCAATTCCCCCGGGCGACAACGTGCCTGTAGAAGTGAATGCCATCATCGAAATCCCCGCGCAGAGCGAGCCGGTGAAATACGAAGCGGATAAACGCCTCGGACTCCTGAGGGTCGACCGGATCATGAGCGCCGGTATGCGCTATCCAGCGAATTATGGATTTATCCCGAGAACGCTCGCGAGGGATGGCGACCCGCTCGACATCATCGTCATCGCGCCATTTCCCCTTGAGCGACTGTCCCTGATCACCTGTCGCCCCGTCGGCCTGATGAACATGACGGACCAGGCCGGCCCCGACGAAAAGGTGATTGCCGTGCCGACTGATGGCGTCTGTCCTTCGACCCGGGCCATCACGGAGCTGGATCATCTGGGCGAATACACCCTGAACCAGATCCAGTTTTTCTTTGAGCACTACAAAAAGCTCGAACCGGGAAAGTGGGTGCAGTTCGAGGGCTGGGCGAATATCGACGCCGCGTATCAGGCAATCCGCAGTGCGGTCGCCGCATTTCACGACGCGCATCCCTGAATCCGTCTATTTCCGGCATCAAGGGGGCCGCGTGCTGCAAACACCCGGCCACCGTCTGCGAGCGCAGAGGCAACGGGAGTCGCGATGAGCAACCATGCAGTGATTGACACGATACTGGCCGATGAAATTCTCGATTCGCGAGGCAACCCGACGGTCGAGGTCACCGTCACGCTCGGCAACGGGGTCACCGCGAGTGCCGCGGTGCCTTCAGGGGCGTCGACGGGCGAGTTTGAAGCCGTTGAACTGCGGGATGGGGATCCCGGGCGCTACGGCGGCAAGGGCGTGCTCAGCGCAGTCCGGCACGTGAACGAAGAGATCGCATGGGCGCTGACCGGTATGAGAGCGGACGACCAGCGACGTATCGACGAGAAGCTGATCGAGGTCGACGGCTCCGAGACGAAATCCGTACTGGGTGCGAACGCGATCCTGGGCGCCTCACTCGCCTGTGCGAAGGCAGGGGCGATTGCAAGCGGTTTGCCGCTGTTCCGCTATCTCGGCGGGACGAATGCTCATCTGCTGCCGGTTCCCATGTTTAACGTGCTCAATGGCGGCAAGCACGGGCATCAGGGCCCGGACGTCCAGGAGTTCAAGCTTGTGCCGCTTGGCGCGCCGACGTTTCGCGAGGCGCTGCGCTACGGCGCGGAGACGTATCACGCGCTCGGGGCCGTGCTTGCCGATGCCGGCGCGTCGACGAATGTGGGTGACGAAGGCGGCTACGTCCCGCAACTGGCTTCGAATGCAGAGGCGATGGAACTCATCCTGCGGGCGATAGAGCGCGCCGGATACCGGCCAGGGGAGGACATCGCGATCGGTATCGACGCGGCGGCGAGTTCGTTTTGTGAGGACGGCCGCTATCACCTGATCCGGGATAGCCGCGTGCTGACTTCAGCGGAAATGATCGCGTACTGGGCAGACTGGGTGAACCGCTACCCGCTGGTGTCGCTCGAGGATCCGCTTGCGGACAATGACTGGGACGGGTTCGCCGCGTTGACGCATGAGCTGGGTAGCCGAGTGCAGATCGTGGGCGATGACCTGTTCGTGACAAACCGTAAATTCCTGCAGCGAGGCATCGACGAGCACTGCTGTAACAGCATTCTGATCAAGCTCAACCAGATCGGCACGGTGACGGAAACGCTGGACACGGCGCAGCTCGCATTCTCAGCGGGATACACCTGTCTCGTCTCCCACCGTTCCGGGGAAACGGAGGATACGAGCATTGCTGACCTCTCGGTCGCGCTGGGCTGTGGCCAGATCAAGTCAGGCGCTCCGGCGCGCGGAGAGCGGGTGGCGAAGTACAACCGGCTGCTGGCCATCGAGAGAATGCTCGGCGATGACGCCCGTTTCGCGGGTCGTGCCGCGTTTCGTCAGTCCCGGCATGGCCAGATCTGAAACGATAGCCGCTATCAGCAGGAGAACGAAGAGATGGGTGCGTCCGCCTCGATCGCCCGCGTAATGGGGGCGGAGGTCCTGGATTCGCGGGGCAATCCGACCGTGCAGGTGACCGTCGTGCTCGACGACGGATCACTCGCCAGTGCAACGGTGCCTTCGGGCGCCTCGACGGGAGACGCCGAGGCCGTTGAGTTGCGCGATGGCGACCGGCGGCGCTATGGGGGCAAGGGCGTCCTGAACGCGGTCAGGCACGTCAACGAGTTGATTGGCCCCGCGCTCACGGGGCTGCTTGCCGATGACCAGTGGCGTATCGACGCCGTGCTGATCGAGCTCGACGGAACGGATTCCAAGAGTCGATTGGGCGCCAACGCCACACTTGGAGCGTCCCTGGCGTGCGCGCGCGTTGCCGCGCAAGCCTGTCACCTCCCGCTTTGCCGTTATCTCGGCGGCGATGCAGCGCATATTCTGCCCACGCCGATGCTCAACGTACTGGACGGCGGCATCCACGGGAACGGTGGTCCCGATCTGCAGGAATTCATGCTGGTGCCGCTTGGCGCACCGACGTTTCGGGAGGCGCTCAGATATGGTGTGGAAACTTACCATGCACTGCGTGAGCTGCTGGTCGAGCGCCGCACTGTGACCAATGTGGGCGACGAGGGGGGCTTCGTGCCCGTGCTCTCATCTAACGGAGCCGCGCTCGATCTGATGATGCAGGCCATCGAGCGTGCCGGATACCGGCCCGGGGAGGACATCTCGCTGGCCCTCGACTTTGCGGCGACAAGCCTGTGGCATGACGGCCGTTACCGGCTGGAGCGGGAAGGGCGCAGCCTGTCTGCGCAGGAAATGACCGGATTGTGTCGCGAGTGGGGCGAGCGGTATCCGCTTGTTTCTGTCGAAGACCCCCTGATGGACAACGACTGGGATGGCTACGCCGAGCTTACGCGTGAGCTCGGTGACCGGATGCAGATAGCGGGCGATGACCTGTTCGTCAGCAACCGGTCCTTTCTTGTGAAGGGCATCGCGCAGCGGTGCTGCAACTGCGTCGTCATCAAACCCAATCAGGTCGGCACCGTCACGGAAACCCTGAACACCGCGCGCATGGCACTCGCCGCAGGCTATTCGTGCATGGTGGCACACCGCTCCGGTGAGACGGAGGACACCAGCATTGCGGATCTGGCCGTCGCGCTGAACTGTGGCCAGATCAAGGCCGGGGCACCCGCCAGAGGTGAGCGCGTTGCCAAATACAACCGCCTGTTGACGATCGAGGGCAGTCTTGGCGAAGGCGCACACTTTGCCGGGCGCGCGGCATTCCAGCGCAAACGCTAACCGGCGGCGCGCCGTGTTTGGACAACGGAGAAGGGCGTGGACAGCAGGCCCAGGCTACTCCTTGAAAGGGATCTTTTCGAGGCGCTACTGCTGCGCGTCAGGGCGCTCGACGATGCGAGCTGCGAAGGGGCAGTCTACCCGGTGGTTTTTCATTGACCGTCGGGTCGTTTTCTGTGTGTACGGGAGTGGTATAGGGATCAGGCTGCCAGCGAACGACGCGTAGCTCCTCGTCGAGCGTGGAGAAGCCGTTTACTTTCTGCCATATGAACAGACGGTCATGCGTGAATGGGTGGAGATGCGTGTTGCCCGCGACCGGCTGCAGGAAATCACACCCGTGCTGGGCGAAGCGATTCGCTTTGTGAGGGCGCTTGAAGGTAGTGCCTGACGAGGTCTGGCGTCCGTTAGTCTGTGCCCGCATGTTTCGCCGCGCCGCAGCATGCGTCGGGCCTGTCGTCATGCACTAGAATGGCTTTGAGGGGCCGCCGGTCCCTGGAGCAGTCATCCTCGTGACGGCATCCTGGTGTCGTTTGACGGAGGCGGACATGAACGGCTACCAGCTCACTTTCTATACCGAACAGAATCGGCGCCACGGTCATCATACGGTCACCGAATGGTTGCTTCATGAGGCGAAGCAACTCGGCATTCACGGCGCCACGGTCATCAATTGCGCAGAGGGAACGGGGCATGCAGGCGCGCATCACGTCGCGCATATGCTTATGCTCACCGATCAACCGGTCCAGATTATCCTGGCGGTTACGGAAGACGAGGCTGACCGGATGCTTGACGCGGTGAAAGCCGGGCACGTGCACGTTTTCTATACCCGTTCGCCGGTGGAGTTTGGAGTGCTTGGCGACGATGGCCACGAAAGCGCCACGAAGCATTTTTCTCTCTTTCACCGGCGGGCGCACTAGCAGAAGTTTGCGGGCTTGCATGTACCGGGGTGTCTCCTATACTCGATACTGTTGTTTGCGGAGATGGCATCCTCCCTTAACCGCCGCGTCCTCCTCCTCGCGGCTAATGATGCCTGCCAGTCCCCGGTAGCCGGGGCCGGCAGGCATGTTTGGCCGGCTCGCATTCACGAGCATCCCGGGCATATCAATGCCAGAAAAAAGCGAAGAACATGGGATGCACCGGCGAGTTTTCATGGCGAATTCCCTTCGGCGTTGATCTTTGCAACTCCCTGCGTGCCAGGCATCCGTTGTTGGCGTATGGGCGTGGCATGCTGAAGATCGACGTATATGACCCTGGCTGGGCGGGAGCGCGGCCATGAGTGCGCGCGACGTCCTTCTGCAGATCGCACAGGTGGTCGCCGTGCTCGTCCTGTCGCCGTTGCTGCAGGGGGTGATCCTGCAATGGGAGGAGCGCATCCAGCGCGGGCGCGGGCCGGGGATATTCCAGCCCTACCGGGATCTGCGCAAATTTTTCCATAAGCAGATGGTTGTGCCCGACACCGCGTCGTGGATCTTCTGGTGCGCGCCAATTGTGGCGTTCACCTGCATGATGACCGTGCCCATCCTGATTCCAGTCCTCACCGATTTCCCGCTGCCGCTGTCCGATATGGGCGACATTCTGGGCGGCGGGCTCATTCTCACACTGGGTTCCTTTGCAATCGTTCTGGCGGGCCTCGACTCGGGAAGCGCCTATGGCGGCATCGGGTCGAGCCGTTCAGTGATGCTCGGCATCCTGGCCGAGCCGACGTTGATCCTCGTGCTCGTGGGCATCACGTTGCTCGCCAAGTCGATGCTGCCGTTCGTGGTCAATCACCTGCTCGTTCAGCAGCCCTCGGTGTACTGGAGTCCGGCGCATCTCTTTCTCGTTTTCGCTTTCTTCGTGCTCCTGCTTGTCGAAACCGACCGTCTGCCCATCCATTCGAGCACGCATATCGAGGTGTACATGATCGAGGAGGCGCGCATCCTCGAATATTCGGGTCCACTCCTGGCACTGCTGAAGTGGGCGTCGATGATGAAGCAGTTCATCCTGTTCACGATCTTCTGCAACGTACTCACCTTGCCATGGGGACTTTCGCAGCACGGTACGGCGATCGGGGCGCTTGGCGCCGCAGCGGGGTTGTTCGCCCGGATGCTCGTCGTGGTGCTGGCGATCGTGCTCGTTGAGACGGCGCAGTCGCGTCTGCGCTTTTTCCGCTACCAGGAGCCGCTCGCCGCATCGTTCATGCTCGCGGTGCTGGCGATTGCTGCAAACCAGCTACGGTGACCCGATGCTCCTTGCCCACCTGAGTCCTCTGGCGGCTTCCCTGTTCAGCCTTCTGGCAATCGGCAGTCTGTTGCTCGCGTTCGTCATGCTCGGCTCCCGCTGGCTCAAGGATTACCTGCTGGCCTTCACGGCGCAATCGTGGCTGATCGCGATTTTGTCCGGCACGGTCGGCTACTACGGCAACTACCACGAACTCTACCTCGTAGCCGTGCTCACTGCGCTCTTTCGTGGGCTTGTCCTGCCGTACCTGGTCTGGCGGATCATCGCGCGCCTGTCCGTTGAACGGGAACTGCACCTCACCCTGCAACCGAGTTCGTGCCTTGTGCTCGGCGCGCTGCTGGTGCTCTTCGCCTTTGTCGTCTCGAATCATCTGGGCAACGCACTGGGTCTGGGTGGAACCGTCGTCGTGCTTGCGCTGACGGTCATGCTGTCGATGAAGCTCATTGGCTTTCTGATGCTTGCAGTACGACAGGAGGCGATCAGCCAGGTGCTGGGCCTGCTGGTCCTTGAAAACGGGATTTTCCTCGGCTCGCAGATTCTGGTTCCTGGAATGCCGCTCCTGATCGAACTCGTTCTGCTGTTCGATCTGCTCGTCATTGTGGTGAGCTTTGGTGTGCTCGTTCGTTATCTTGTTGCCCACGTGGGTAGCACGAGCAGCCGTGAGCTCCGGCGCCTTGTGGGGTGATCATGGTCGAAGCGTGGCTCGTTATCGTTGTGCTCGCACCCGTGCTGTCCGCCGTGATTGCCGGCGCGAGCCAGCATGGGCGCGTCGCCGAGCATGCCAACCTCGCGGCGGCCATCGTGTGCCTCATTGCGTCCCTTTGGTTGGTGACCCATGTGGACGGTGTCAGGACCTTTATCAACGGTTACGTGCTGTTCGATGCGCTCGGTGCCTGGACTCTCGTGTGTACGTGCGTGGTCTATTGTCTTGCCTCGATCTACGCCGTCGGTTACATGCGCCTGCTCCGGGAGGAGGCAGCGCGCTTGCCCGGCTTTTACGCCCTGTTTGCGCTATTTGCCGCAACGATGATCTGCGGGCCGCTGATGAACAATATCGGCGTCTACTGGATCGCCATCGAGCTGACGACCCTGGTGAGCACATTCCTGGTCGGTTTCGAGCGGGGGCAGGAAGCGATCGAGGCGGCCTGGAAATACATTATCGTCGTGTCGGCTGGCATCAGCCTGGCACTGCTGGGCACGGTGCTCTTTTACTGGTCGGGCAGTCTCGTGCTCGGTCCCACCTACGATATGACCTGGGACACCCTGCGTCACGCAGCGCCCCGCATGAGTCCCGCGCTCACGCAGATGGCCTTTCTGCTCGTGCTGGTCGGATATGGGACCAAGGCCGGGCTGGCGCCCATGCACACCTGGTTGCCTGACGCCCATAGCGAAGGGCCGGCGCCGGTCTCGGCCATGCTCTCCGGAGCGCTTTTGAACACGGCGATGCTCGGCGTCGCACGCTTCCTGACGATTACGGATGCAGCGAGCGGATCCATGCTCCCGCGGACTGTTCTCGTCGCGTTCGGCGCCTTCTCGCTGCTCGTCGCCGCGCTGTTCATTGTGCGGCAGGAGGGGATCAAGCGGCTCATGGCGTATTCGAGCGTCGAGCATATGGGGGTGCTGGCACTCGGATTCGGGTTCGGTGGCCCGCTCGCCATCGCCGCAGTGCTGTATCACATGCTCAACCATTCGCTGAACAAGTCACTCATGTTCTTCGGCGCTGGCAACGTGATGCGGGTTTATGGAACCAAGGACATCGATGCTATCCGGGGCGTCTGGTCCCGCTTTCCGGTGACGGGGGCCTTGTGGATCGCGGGGGCGGTCGCGATCACAGGCGCGCCACCCTTTGGTCTCTTCCTGAGCGAACTGGCGCTGATGCGCGCGGGGTTCGCCACGCCCAACGCCTGGGCCGTTATCGTGCTGTTGCTGCTCCTGATCGTGATCTTTATCGGGTTCCTGAATCACTTTCGGACCATGTACTTTGACACCCGGACGCCGCTTGCCGCTCCCGCGCCCGTCACCAACGGTGTCGAGGTGAGCACCTGGATGACCTTGCCCATGTGGATGGCGTTGCTGCCCGTATTCGTGCTCGGCGTCTGGTGGCCACAGGCATTGTGGCGCTATTTCGAGGTCGTCGCAGCGAACCTGGGTGGGGGCACGCGATGAAGAACTGTGCGTACGTCACGCTGCCGGTAGATGAGCTCGCTGCGCGTGCGCGGGCTCTGGTCGCTGCCGGCGGGCGATTTCAGGGCGTTTATGCGTGGTTCCCGCCTGCATCGGACGCAGAACTCCGCTACGTCGCCACCTTGCCTGGCCAGGAGACGTTCCATGGCTGGCGCGTGCAGGTGAACGGGCGTCCGGCGCCAAGCCTGGCCGCGATCAGTCCGCTGTTGGGCTGGCACGAGCGCGAAGTTATGGAAATGAGCGGCGTCGCGTTTTCGGGCCACCCTGAGCCGGAACGGCTGCTTACGGCGTTCCTGCCACGCACGGACCGCGGCCCCCTCGAGCCCGCCGCCGCACAAGGCGACAGCATTGCGGCAAAGCTGCCCGCACCGTCCCTGCCGGCGGTATCGGGCAAGCATGTGCAACTGCTGCCCTTCGGGCCGGTGCGGGCCGACGTGCTGGAGTCCGCGCAGTTCATTTTCTACTATCTGGGCGAAGGGATCCTGCACTATCACCCGAACCTGTTTCTCAAGCATCGGGGCATGGAAAAGCAGTTTGAGGGCATGGACGTTGGCTCGGCCACCTTGCTTGCGGAACGGGTGACGGGTATCGACAGTGTGGCGCACACGATCGCCTACGTCCAGGCCATCGAGGATGCTGCGGAGTGCGAAGTGCCACACCGGGCCCGATGGATCCGGCTGATCGTGGCGGAACTCGAGCGCATCTACAACCACCTCCACTATCTGGGCCACCTGTGCCATACGACCACACTGAAGGTTGGCGAAGCACAGGGCAAACTGCTTGAGGAGCGGGTCAAGCAGATCAACGCTCGCGCCAGCGGTAGCCGTTTTCTGCGCAGCCTCGTGTGGCCAGGTGGTGTGCGGCATGACCTGGATCTCCAGACAGTCAATGAAGGACTGGAGGCATTGAAGCCGCAGATCAATCAGTACATCGGGCTGATTGAAAGAACCACCAGTCACCTGGATCGCCTGATCTCCACGGCGCCATTGAGCCAGAAGCTCGCATTCGACCAGGGTGCGACCGGGCCCATCGAGCGCGCCTCAGGCGTGGATCGCGACTTGCGGCGGGACCATCCGTATGCGGCGTATCGTACGCTGCAGCCCGAGGTTGCGGTGGCGCAGGAGGGCGATGCTGCTGCGCGCATGAGGGTTCGCATCGCCGAGCTGCGCGCGAGTATTGCGCTCGTCGACAAGGCCATTGTCGAGGGCCTGCCAGAGGGCCCGTTGTCTGCCGCATGCGTACCCCCGACGGGCGCAGAGGGAATGGGGTGGTCGGAATCCCCGCGCGGTACGGTCCTGTATGCCGTGCATCTCGACGCGCAGGGGCGGCTGCTGCGCGTGAAGATCAAGTCACCATCGTTCGCGAACTGGCGTGTTTTTCCGTCGACCGTGCACGACAGCAACATGATGGACTACGCCATCAATGAAGCAAGTTTTGGCCTGACGATTTCGGGTTGCGCCCGCTAGCCGGTACTGGCATTTCGAGGAACGTGCACCATGTCACTCTGGACCTGGTTTGGACTCAAGGAAGGCAGCGCGAGCACGGACTGGCCGTTAAAGGGCAGCGAGGACGGGCAGCAGGGCGTGCTGGGCATGCCACGCTATGACCCGTCGAAATGCAGGCCGCACTGCGACGCGTGCGCGCTGGCCTGCGTGACTCACGCCATCAGCCTCAAGCCAGCGGAGAACTCGACAGCGACTCCGGAAGTCGACTGGGGACGCTGCATCGTGTGCCAGCGCTGCACGGAAGTGTGCCCGACAGGAGCCTTTACGGAATCGGCGGACTGGGCCTTGGGCGTCAGCGAACGGCTCGACCTTGAATGGGACGAGGCAATGAGCGAACGGATCCCCCGCGAGGTCGTGGAGCACGGGCGTCGCGCCTTCGGTCGCAGTTTGCATGTCCGGCACGTGGACGCGGGGTCGTGCAACGGCTGCGAGTCCGAGCTTCAGGCGTTGAACAATCCCTTCTACAACCTGCACCGGCTGGGCATTTTCTTCACACCGTCTCCCCGTTTTGCGGATGTGTTGCTGGTCACGGGACCGGTCACGAAAGCGATGCACGGACCCCTTCTCGAGACATGGGAAGCGATGCCGCAGCCCTGTTGGGTCATCGCAACGGGTACCTGCGCGGTTTCGGGGGGCGTTTCAGGCGGAAATTACGCTTCGGGCAACGGACTTGACGGTGTCGTGCCTGTCGATATCTATCTTCCAGGTTGCCCACCCAATCCGGCAGCGTTGATTCACGCACTATTGATGATCGTCGGGCGAGCGCAACAGCGAATGAGGGGAGGCCGGATTGAATGCTAACTCGTTGCTTGGCCTGGCTGTCGCGGTGTGGGCGCTGGCCGCCATTCTGTCTCCGGTACGGGTCATGCACCGCACGGTGCGTGCACTGCTTGGCGCGGGCTGCCTGCTCGGCATGCTCGCCTGCATTGTCGCCTTGCCGCTGGGCACGTCGCCCGCAGTGCTGGGCATTTCGCTGGCGTCTCATCCCGTCTCATTCGCAGTCGAACCGTCTGGTTTATGGCTGCTGGGCTTCGGTCTTGTCCCGGCGATCTTCGCCTGCTGGCTGGGCTCTCCGCTCGCGGGTCGCTCAGGGCGGTGGTATGCCGGCGCGGCATTCAGCCTGCTCGGCGCACTCGGCGTGGTTGGCCTGCAGGACGGCACTTCGCTGCTGGTGGCCTGGGAGGTCATGAGTCTCGGCGGCGCACTGATGCTTGCGGGAGAACGAGCAGAGGAGAACGAAGCGAAGCCGATCCTGCTGATGCTCGCGCTTCTGGAGGTGGGGGCAGTCGCGCTGGTCTTTGCGATCATCCTGCTCGACCATGCGGCAGGTGGCATCGGGTTTGGGAGTTTCGCCGGCGGCGCGACGACATCCAGCGATGTGGTGTCCTGGTTTGCGGGCATTGCGCTTCTGGTCGGTTTCGGCGCGAAGCTCGGCTTGATGCCCTTCTACGAATGGTTTCCGCGGGCCTATTCAAGCGGCAGCGGTGCAACGGGCGCACTGTTCTCGGGCGTTGTGCTCAATGCTGCGTACTTCGCCTTGAGCCGCGGCTGGAACATCTGGCTCAATGTGGCCGTTCACCCTGATACGGCGTTCGGCCTGGGCGTGATCGCCATTGCAGCGGGCGTCATCAGTGCGATCCTTGCGGTGCTCTTTGCGTTCCAGCAGGATGACTGGCGCGCGTTGCTGAGCTACTCGTCGGCGGAGAACGCCTCGATTGCCATCGTCATGCTTGGCGTCACGCAGCTTTTTCGTGCCGACCATCTGCCGGATCTGGCAGGGCTCGCGTGGACGGTGGCGCTACTTCATCTTGCGGGTCACGCGCTGGCCAAGGGCGCACTCTTCCTGACCGCGGACGGTGTTTTCCTCGCATCGGGCAACTACGACATCGTCCAGCACGGATGGCTCAAGCGTAGCGGTTTTCTCCTCGGGCTCGGTGCCGTGTTTTCGGTGATGAGTCTCGCGTCGATTCCGCCCCAGGCCGGCTTCGTCAGTGAATGGTATGTGTTCCAGTCCGTGTTTCAGGGCTTCCACCTTTCGTCGTTTGTCGGACGGCTGGTGCTGGTGCTCGCCGGCGCCGGGCTCGCGCTCGCTGCGGCCGTCGCGCTGGCAACCTTCGTCAAGCTGTTCGGGCTGGGACTGCTGGGATTGCCGGATGTCGACGTCACGCCGCTGGTGCCTCGGACAAACGCGATCTCGGTCGGCATTTTGGGCCTTTGCGTGCTTGCGGTGGCCGTCGGCGCACCCCTCTGGCTGAATGCGCTCGCAGCGGACGCCCAGGCGCTGTTCAACGCCAACAGCCCACAGGCGATGGTCGCCGGGTGGTTGCTGGTTCCCCTGACTGACAAGTTCGCCTTCATCTCGCCGTCGAAGCTCATCATCGTGATGCCGCTGCTCGCCATTCTGCCTGTCGCACTGCTATGGCTGACGAGGCGCCGCGCAGTCAGGCGTGTTCCAGTGTGGTTCGGTGGCATGACGACGAATCCGCGCGACGCCATGACCACCGCACTGACGTTCTCGAATGCCATGCGCACGTTCTACAGCTTCGTGTATCAGCCCACCATCAGTACGACGCGCGAGCATGAGCAGCGCGAGTACTTCATCAAGCGCCTGGTGTTTGCCGCAGGCGTGACGGATCTGTTCGAACGACACCTGTTCGACCCCGCGGTACGGATTGTGAACCGATGCGCGGAGAAGCTGCGCGCCTTGCAGTCGGGCAACCTGAATTTTTATCTCGCATTGATAGGAGGATTGCTGATCGCGATCCTGTTTCTCACGCTCCTGTAGCGTCGTCCGCCCCAGGCCCCGCCGCCCAGCCCGATAGGGTGGGCTCGCCATTCTGCTCTGGGGGCCCTTTAACCGTGCGCAATCGGCGCGCGGCGGGGAGGCTACCGCGTCCTTTTTGCGACAGCCGGGTTGCAGGAGGGTACATCGTCATCTACAATCGCCCGGCTTTCGGAGATGGCATGCCTCCCTTAACCGCCGCGTCCTTTTAGCGGCTGATGATGCCTACGAGTTCCTGGGTGAAGGAGGTCGTAGGTCGTCCGTGCGGTGCCCCCGTCGCCCAGGTTTGATGACGTTTCAAACCTGGAAAACATGAAAAACCTGAAGTCTCTCGAGCAGGTCGCGATGCTGCCGTACATGGCGCGCTGGCTGCTCCTGTCCTGCATACTCGGTGCACTTGCCGGCACCGCATCCGCCGTTTTCCTCTACGCGCTTGATCACGCAACCGATATCCGCCTCGACAATCCGTGGCTGCTATGGCTTTTGCCGTTGGCGGGCTTCGCCATGGGCTGGGTCTATCATCGTGTGGGCAAGTCGGTCGAAGGTGGTAACAACCTGCTGATCGACGAAATTCACGATCCGCAAAAGATCGTTCCGAAGCGCATGGCTCCGCTTGTGTTGATCGCTACGGTGGTCACTCACCTCTTTGGTGGATCCGCGGGCCGTGAAGGAACGGCTGTCCAGATGGGCGGGGCGCTCGCCGATCAGGTCACGGCCCTCTTCGGACTCGATCGCGAGGAACGCCGGATTCTCCTGATGGGCGGCATCGCGGCGGGCTTCTCCTCCGTATTCGGCACCCCGCTGGCCGGCGCGATCTTTGGACTCGAGGTGCTGGCCATCGGCCGCTTGCGTTACGACGCGCTGCTTGCCTGTATTGCATCGTCGCTCGTGGCAGATCAGGTGTGCCGTGCCTGGGGCATCCATCACACCGTGTACAGCATTCCGGTCATTCCTCCAGTGACAGCGCTGGGCGCGGGTTCAGTCATCGTTGCGGGCATAGCCTTTGGTGTGGTGGGCATGCTGTTCGCAGACTCGACGCATGCCTTGTCCGCCCTCATCAAGCGCAAGATTGCCTATGCCCCGGCGCGACCGCTCGTGGGTGGGGCAATGGTTGCCGTGGCGGGCGTCGTCCTGAACGTCCCGCAGTATCTGGGTCTGGGTATCCCCACGATCGTCCAGGCGTTCAACGGACCGCTGCCGGTCTACGACTTCGCTGGCAAGTTCGCCTTTACGGCTGTGACACTCGCGTCCGGCTTCAAGGGCGGCGAAGTGACGCCGCTCTTCTATATCGGCGCGACGTTTGGCAACGCCCTGGGTCATGTGCTCGCATTACCGATTCCGGTGCTCGCGGGTCTGGGTTTCGTTGCCGTGTTCGCCGGTGCTGCGAATACGCCGATCGCGTCAACCATCATGGCCATCGAGTTGTTCGGCTCGGACATCGCGGTCTACGCGGCGCTTGCCTGTGTCGTGGCCTATCTCTTCTCCGGGCATACGGGCATCTATCGCGCCCAGCGTGTCGGCCACGCAAAACACCCGCTGCTGCCGGCGGGAATGCGTCTTTCCGACATTCCTGCGCTTCGGCGCGCACGTCGTGCAGTGGTTGAGCCTGCTTCGCCGACGCAGCCGTGACCCCAACACTATTTGCTGAATATCATGTCCGGACTCATTTCGCTTCGCCTGTATTTTCATCATTCCGAGCGCGCGAATGCGCAACATCCGAAACGCTTCTGGCAGCGCCTCACGCGCCCAAGTCTCGCACGCCATCTGCTGAATCACGCGAAGCGCGCGGGTATCGAGCAGGCCGTGCTGCATCGTGTCCATGCGGGTTATCTGAACGGAGACTGGCTCCATCATGAGCATGTTGAGGCAGCGCATCACCGCTTTCCGCATTGCATCGAGCTGATCGACCTGGAGAGCAAGGTGAGGGCGTTCTGGAGCACGCATGGCCAAGGCCTGCAGAACGTGCGCGCCGTGTTTCTTCCCTGTGAAAAAGCGATGGTCGAGAGTTGAACCGTTGTCCGGGGCCACTGGCTCGTGCTGTTGCACATCCAGTTACACCCGAAGCGGCGCCGTTGCGAAGGACTGGCACGGTATTCACCCGCGATTTGTGGAGGCAGATGTGAAGGACACCCCTGGAGGTCTGGCGGCGAGGCGCGCCATGCGCTTCGTCCTTCTCGTCGGTGTCCTGAGCTTTTTCGCGGACTTCACCTACGAGGGTGCACGCAGTGTCCTTGGCCCGTGGCTCGGCACAATGGGGGCGTCGGCCACGATCATCGGGATTGTCGTCGGCTTTGGCGAACTGCTGGGTTATGGTTTGCGGGTGGTATCGGGGAGGTTGGCCGATGCCTCGCGCCAGTTCTGGCCGATAACGATCATCGGCTACGTCGTACAGATGAGCGCGGTCCCGCTCCTTGCCCTGGTTCATAGCTGGCAACTCGCCGCAGTCCTGATCGTGCTGGAGCGCATGGGCAAGGCCATTCGCAATCCGCCGCGGGACGTGATGCTTGCAAGCGCCGCAAAGCGCATCGGCGGATTTGGCTGGGCCTTCGGGATTCACGAGGCATTCGACCAGTTTGGTGCGATGGTGGGGCCGCTCGTTGTCGCTGGCATCATTGCCGCACACGGAGACTATCGTCTCGCGTTTGCCGTGCTGGCCATTCCCGCCTTCATCAACCTGTGCTTCGTAGGGCTGGCGCGCATCGCGTTTCCCCGACCCCAGTACCTGGAAGAGCGCGAGGCAGACGAAGTGCTCGTCGATCGTTTTCCCGTCGACTACTGGGTGTATCTTGCGGGGGCGGGCCTCGTCGCCGCAGGATTTGCGGACTACCCGCTGATTGCGTATCACTGGTCGATTCATCGCGCGATCGCGGTTGACTGGGTGCCTTTGCTCTACGCAGTCGCCATGGCAGTCAGTGGAGGCGCCTCCCTTTTTCTCGGACGTCTCTTTGACCGGTACGGCTTTCGCATCCTGATCGCGCTGACTGTCGTTGCAGCGGCCTTCGCGCCACTCGTGTTTCTTTCCGGCCACATTGAATACGCGGTCCTCGGTGCTGCGCTCTGGGGTATGGGCATGGGCGTTCACGAGTCCATCATTCCCGCTGCCGTGGCGCCGATGGTCAGCCGGGCGCGACGGGCGTCCGCGTTTGGCATGTTCACGGCAGTCTATGGTGTGTGCTGGTTTGCCGGTAGCGCGTTGATCGGCTGGATCTATGACAGTTCAATCATGGGTGCAGTTGTCTTTTGTGTCGTTTCGCAGCTATTGGCGCTTCCGGTATTCGGGTGGGTGAGCCGTCGGCGTGCCTCACTTCAGCATTCAGGAACAGACAGAGAGTAGGGAGTCCGTCTTGTCACCAACGTTTTCGGGGAGCCCTGGCGTGGCTGGGATGCCCTTGTCTTCGCGAATCGGAGGGAAACCCGATGAACCTGCGTGAGTACGAGAACGCAAAGTTTGAGCTCGCCGGAATGCTGCGCGCCTTGTCGGAGGCAGCAAAGGACAAGGGTGAGCCAACCGGTGAGAGGATTCGGGATCTGTTCGTCCGCATCGCGGAAGATCGGTTCAACCTCGCCGTGGTCGGTCGCTTTGGGCGCGGCAAGAGTTCACTGATGAATGCCCTGATCGGCATGGAACGCTTGCCAACAGGTATCCTGCCGCTCACATCGGTCATCACCTCCGTTGTCTATGGCAGTACTGAGAAAGTCATCATCCACTACGAAGGACGGCATCTGGCGACGACTATTGAGCTCGACGAGCTTCCGCAGGTCATTACTCAACGCACCAATCCGGGCAATGTACGCGGCGTCAGGATTGCGGAGGTGCAGTTGCCGGCTGAACTCCTGCGGCGAGGGTTCCATTTCGTCGATACACCCGGTTTGGGGTCAGCCATCACCGAGAATACGCGCACGACCGAGTCCTTCCTCCCGGAAGCCGACGCGATGCTGGTAGTGACCAGCTACGACAGTCCGCTGTCGGAAGAGGAATTTGCAGTCTTGCGCCTGGCCGCCCGGTACGACCGCCACGTATTCATGGTGCTAAACAAGCAGGACACCGTGACGCAGGCGCAGCGCGAAGAAGGGCTCGCCTATGTGAACGAACAGTTGAAACGGGTCCTTGGACCACATACCTCGCCGCCTTTTTCCGTTTCCGCGCGTGATGGCCTTTCCGCCAGGCTCCGGGGCGATCTCGAGGCACTGCGGGAAAGCGGTATGGCTGAACTCGAGGGCGCCCTGGTCGGCTTTCTGGTGGAGGGCAAGCGGCGTGCCTTTCTGGCGAGCTTTTGCGAACGGATCCTGGATGTCACACGAATGGACCCATCGGACGCGGAATTTGCCGCAATAGCGCTGCAGATTCAGGAGTACCACCATCGGCTAGAAGCTGACAGCGGTATTGTGCGCCGCCCACGTCCACGAGCTCCCGATTCCAACATTGACCTTGGCTCGTTGCACACGCTCCGGCCCTGCGAAATCTGTGAGCGCATCCAGTCCGTCAGCTTCGACTTCTTGTGCCGGTACCAGTATGAATTGAGCGTCAGCGCGCAGTCGCAGGCGCGACATGCGCAGACGAAGGGCCTCTGCGTCACGCACACACGACAGCTCGCGGCGCTTGCGTCACCACGTGGCGTCGCGATTGGTTACCCCGCGCTGCTCGGGGCACTGTCCTCAACGTTGGAGCGTGCGGCGCGGGCGTCGTCGGGTGGGCTGCAGGACGTGCTCGATCGCAAGGACGTTCTGCCCGATACGCGCGAATGCGCGCTGTGCCGACTGTGCATGGCGACGTTGCAGACGACGATCAAGGAGATCGCGGGCCGTCTGGCGCAGGACACCACGCATGGCGTTGATTCATTGTCCGGCATCTGCATGGTGCACCTCCCAGCCTTGATAGCAGGGCTGAGTGCCGCTGTGCTAACGGAGCGAGTGCTCGCGCGCGAAGCGGCAATCCTGTCCAGGCTGGCAGACGATCTGAGACGTTATGCGGCGAAGCATGACGCGATACGCAGGCAGCTTGCCAGTGCCGAAGAGACAGAAGCTGCGGAAAGAACACTCAAGTTGATCGCGGGGCTGGTCAATGTGCACGTGCCGTGGACCGACGAGTGAGCAGGGGCGGCATAACACGATGTGCGAATTCGACGACACCCGCGATTTGCGTGATCACGTAAGGGGCACAATGAAATCGGCTGTCCGCATGCGTCTCATCGGTTGTTCGGCAGCCTTTTGAATTTCATTATGCACAACTGAGATTATGGCGATCATGCATCTTCTCTTTTACCCGACGTCGGCTGTCATTTACGGCGTCTTCGGTGCATTGATCACGGTGCTGATATCGGGCTGGATCACCGCAGATATTAGCCCGGGCTGCGCGATCATGCGAGCGCTATCCGCGAGAATACGCCGACGGTCGCAAAGCCCAGTAATGTCATGATGATCGACGCCGAAAGATGGATGGCAATCTCCCCGGCGGCCCAGGCAAACCGGCCTTGCTGGAGATCGCCCACGACTTCAGCGGAAAACGTCGAAAAGGTAGAGAGGCCACCCATCAGTCCTGTCGTGACGAACAGGCGCCATTCTGGTGGTATCTGGGGTAAGCGCGCAAAAAACGCAATGGCTACTCCGATGCTGTAGCCAGCAATGACGTTTGCTGCAAGCGTGCCGAGCGGGAGGTCGGGATACAGTCCGTTCAGACGTATCCCAAGGAACCAGCGGAACAGGGAGCCGAGTGCTCCGCCGATGGCAACTGCCAGAGCCGATTGAAACATATACGATGCCCCAGTCTTTGAATTGACCTCGACGAAGGCCAACATATGACATTCGTCTGGCGGGTTATAGGCATCATCGGCTCGTCATGAGCGGTTAAAGGAGAATGCCATCTCCTCAGGCCATTCTAGCATGGCTCGATAGAGCATCAAGGCGTTGGCCCTCCCCGAAGGACGCTGCTTCCGAGAGCCCCCCATTTAATATCTTCATTCCCGCACTCACAGGTGGTCGCTTATGCGCCATGTCCTGTCGCGATCGTGCGTAACCGTGGCGATGGTCCAAAGAGGCATCGCTGAAGCCGGGCGTAGTGCGTAGCGATGGGAACTACTACGTGGGCTTGATGGTTGCCGATGGATCTGGCTCGGAGCATGCGGGGCACGCCCTGGGTCCTCGAAAGTATCCACCGCAATTGCCGCAGTGAAGCGTGGCCCGACGGTGGATGCCCAGAGCCCCTTGACGTTCACGCCATTCTTCCAGACTCTTCAGCTTGCTCATCGCGGGTCATCAGTTCGTTTTGCTCCGACAACTCTAGCCGATTCGCCGACCTTATTTGCACCAGAGCCAGCGCAGCCGGGTCCGTCCAAAAGGGAGGGGGAAGCGGGCATGCGCGGCGGCTAGACTTTCCAGTGGATCGCCCGGTACGGGCGGGCACATCGGGGGAAATCCCAGGAGGAAACGTGAAGCCGAATTCTCGTCGGCCATTCATCGCGAACATGGCGCTCACGGCGCTCATGGCGGCCGTGACCGCCACGTCGCATCCGTGCGCAGCGCAGACGAAGCCGCTCACACACGACCCCATTCCCGTGACGGTCGATAATTTTGTGCGGGCGGAATCCGATATGTACTTCTCCGCGGTCGCGCACCAGGGTGGATTCGGCAAACTCGTCCACTACCGCGAACTCATGCCGATTGACAAGCAGGCTGTCGTGCGCGCCAACCGCGATACCTTGTATTCGGTGGGGATCTTCGATCTCGACGCTGGCCCGGTGACGGTCTCGCTGCCGAATGCGGGCAAACGCTTCCGCTCGATCGCCGCCATCAGCGAGGACGAATACGTGCCGTTCGTCGCCTATGGCGACGGCCCCTATACGTTCACGCGCAAGCAGGTCGGCACGCGCTACGTCATGATCGGCGTGCGCACGCTGGCCAATGTGGAGGATCCCGCCGACATGCAGGCGGCGCACGTTCTGCAGGACGGCATTGCCTGGCACCAGGCCGCGCCCGGGCGCTTCGAGGTGCCGGATTGGGACAAGGCCAGCCAGAAGCACGTGCGCGATGCGCTGATCGAACTGGGCAAAACCCTTCCCGACCTGAGCGGCGCGTTCGGCATGCCGGACACGGTTTCGCCGATACACCACCTGATCGGCGCGGCCATCGCGATGGGCGGCAATCCGGAAAAGGATGCGCTCTACCTGAACGTCACGCCGCGCCACAACGACGGTCACACGGTGTATCGCCTGAGGGTGGCGAACGTTCCTGTGGACGGGTTCTGGTCCATCAGCGTCTACAACGAAAAGGGCTATTTCGAGCCCAACGCAATCGGGGCGTACACCGTCAACAATGTCGTCGCCAGGAAGGATGCCGATGGCGCAGTGTCCGTCCAGTTCGGCGGCTGCGATGGCTCGGTCCCGAACTGCCTGCCGATTACGTCCAACTGGAACTACATGGTTCGCATGTACCGTCCGCGTACCGAGGTACTCGACGCTCACTGGACGTTTCCCAAGGCCCAGGTAGTTAGCGCCGCGGCCAGGTGAACCGGCGCTCGACCCGAATCCAGCTTCTTCACGTGACTTCGCGAATCAATAACGAGGGCTTCATGTATTCCATGTCCGGACCCAGGCGTTGGCGGCTTTCCAGTCTGCTCGGAGTGGCCGCCGCATTGTGTTTTCAGACCGTCGTCGCTCAGGAGGCGGCAGCACCGGGATCCACCGCTGCCGCCGTTCCGGCATCGACGCACACCTTGCGCAGCGCTGCCTTCGATGCCGCTGTCTGGGGCATGCCGATCGTCAGCTTCGACGCCATGCGCGAGGCCTTCTTCCGCGATGCGGGCGCACGCTATGACGACATCGTCTATTGGAGCCGCCCAGCGGACTGGAAGAACCAGACCACCACGCCCAACTCCTCTGCGCTTTACGTCTACTTCAACTACAACCTGAAGGACGGTCCGGTTGTCGTGGATATTCCCGCAGAGAACGATGTGGTCGTATTCGGCAGCCTGCTGGACGCATGGCAAGTGCCGCTCGCGGATGTGGGACACGAAGGTTCGGACGAGGGCAAGGGTGGCCGATACCTGTTGCTGCCACCGGGGTTCAAGGGTAAAGCGCCGGCCGGCTTCATACCTGTACAGTCGAAGACCGACAACGGTTACGCGCTGATCCGCGTCACGCCGAGGACGCTGTCGCGGGACGATCTCGACAAGGCAGGCGCATGGATCCGCACGCTTCATGTAGCGCCGCTGCGCGAGGCATCCAATGGCGCGCGGCAACGCTTCGTCAAAATGGACGGCAAGCTGTTTGATGGGATTGTCCGCTTCGACGATAGCTACTTTGCCCGTCTCGCGCGCATGGTGAGCGAGGAGCCGCCCGCGCCGGGCGATGCAGATGCCTACGCGCGTCTGCGTGCGCTCGGCATCGAGCAGGGTAGGCCCTTCACGCCGGACGCTTCCACGCGCGCGTTGCTGCGCACCGCTGCACAGGATGCGCACGCAACCTTCCAGCAAACCCTGCTTTCCGGGCAGCAGCCATGGTGGCCGGGTTCGCAGTGGGGCACCAGCGCGTCGGTCAGGATGGGCGTCAAGACCCACTTCACCTTCGACGAAGGGCAGCATCTCGACGCGGACATGCGTGGCGCGGTCTACTTCCTTGGGTATGCTCCGCCGCTCAAGCTTGGCAAGGCGACTTTCTACCTGACGAGCTGGCGTGACGACCACGGCCAGTTGTTCGACGGTTCGCGCCACTACCGTTTGCACGTGCCGCCGAATGTGCCAGCGCGCGAATTCTGGGCCGTCAATGTGTACGACAACGAGACATGCGGCTTCATACGCAAGGCGCCGCGTATCGGCGCGGATTCGTACGACACGGCGCTACGCCGCAATGCGGACGGATCGGTCGATCTCGACTTCGGGCCGCAACCGCCGTCGGACAATACCGCTAACTGGATCTACACGGCGCCGGGCAAGGCGTGGTTCGTCGCGTTTCGCTTCTATGGACCCGAGCCGGCGGTGTTCGACAAATCGTGGACGCTGCCCGATGTCGTGGCACTGCCTGTTCGCGGCGGCGGATAAAGATCGTGAATGAAGCAGCACGCTCCGTCGCATGGGTCCGCGATGGAGTCGTGTGGCCAGCCGTTGAATCGCCGTTGTTGAAGCTACCAAAAAAGATCATCGAATCCCTTGTGCCGAAACGTACTTTCAAATGCGTCCAGGGGAGATCGTGGCCGAGACGAGACGTATCTGGAGGAGTTGCATGGGTTTCAACAGACAGGGTATTGGCGCGGCGGTCATGATGCTGGCCGTGCAGGGTGCGTGGGCGCAATCGTCGGTGACGCTCTACGGTACGGTCGACAACTTCGTGCAGTACCTGGGCAATGGGTCGACGCATTCGTTTTCCGAGCGTAGCGGCGGAAACAGCGGTTCGAGCCTCGGCATCAGGGGCGAGGAAGATCTGGGAGGCGGCCTGAAGGCGAAGTTTGTGCTGGAGAGCGGCTACAACACGAACAACGGCACGTTCTTCGTCGACAGTTCGTCGCTGTTCTATCGTCAAGCCTGGGTCGGGCTGTCTCACGAAAAATATGGATCACTAACGTTCGGGCGGCAATATCAACCCACGTTCTGGGCCATCTACTATACCGACCCGTTTCGCGGCGACGAAGTGCTGTCGCCAATCGCAGCGGTCGCGGTCGACGTCGATCGCAATACGCTCGCCACGCAGGCTGCTTCCGGGCGCACGAGCAATTCGATCGAATATCAGTCGCCGGTGGTGGGCGGGTTCAAGCTCTATACGATGTACGCGTTCTCTTCGAGCGCGACGCAGCCGGTTGTCCAGAGCATCGGCAATCTGTTCGATGTCGCCGTCTCGTGGAGCGGTTACGGGCTGTATGCAGGGCTGGCCTATCAGAACCAGCACGCGGGATCGGAGATGGTGCCGGGTTTGCCCGCTGCACTGAACCTGCTTGGCACCGAACGGTTTACCGGCTCGCTTGCCTACCGCATCGGCATCGTGAACCTGCAGGCGAACTACACGTACAACCGCTCGAATGACGCGCCTGCCGGCTCGATGGCCGCCATGCTGAACGCGGCGCACTCGTACAGTTTCGCCGAGGTGGGCGCGACCGTTCAGGCGACGTCGGCCGATGCCATCGAAATCGCTGCCGTCGAGCGCAACGCGCGCGGCGTACACGACAACGCATGGGGTGTCGAGCTCGGCATCGATCACAATATCTCCAAGCGTACCCAGATCTATGCGCGCGCGGGCTACATCAAGAACCACGGCACCTCGATGATGAGCTGGCCGGCCGTGACCGTGACGGAGCCGGATTCGTCGCAGCGCCTCGTTGCGCTGGGCCTGCTGCACCGCTTCTGATGCGGTATGGGCCGCTGCCTCCGGCTTGGGGCCGAGGGCAGCGCTGGCCGTTCAGACCACCCGGTACCAGGCGACGCCGTCGTCGTCTTCGTGAGCGCGCGCCATCCCCCGGTTCACCAGATAGTTTAGGTATGCGATGCTTTCGCCGGTGGCGAGGCCATACATCACCGGTGCAACACGGCTGCCGCGCAGTTGTGCAGCTTCCACTTGTATAGCGCTTTTCCCGCGCTGTCCCCTTTCGTTTGGAGGGGGTGAGCGCTGTGCCGCGCTGCGGCTTCGGACTGGCGAGGCGAGCGGAACCTTGACGAGGCTGCCCGGCGCCGGTTCCGTGGGTTTGTGCGTCTCGCCTTTTGCGGGGCGGTGTTCTGCTTCGGCGAGCTGATCTCGGGCTCCATCGTCACGACACGCGCCGCGGCTCGTTCGTCCAGTACTTCTCGCGCACGCGCCGGCGCAGCACTTTACCGACTGCGCTCAGCGGCAGCGTCTGGACCAACGTCAACGTCTTGGGCGCCTTGAAGCGTCCGAGCGTTTCCTTCACGTGCTCGATCAACGTCGCAGGCTCGACCGCCGCGCCCGGCTTGAGCACGACTTCGGCGTGCACGGCCTCGCCCCACTTGTCATGCGGCACGCCCACGACGGCCGACATCTGCACAGCCGGATGCGCGTTCAGCGACGCTTCCACCTCGGCCGCATAGACGTTGAAGCCGCCCGTGATGATCACGTCCTTCTTGCGATCGACGATGAACACGTAGCCCGCGTCGTCGATATAGCCAAGGTCGCCGGACTTCCAGAAGCCATCGGCGAACTCGGCTGCCGTGCCCTCGGGATTGCCGTAGTAGCCGCCGATCGTGCCGCGTCCGCGCAGCCAGAGCTCGCCGGTCGTGCCAGGCGCGACGTCGTTGCCGGCGTCATCGACGATGCGGATTTCGATGCCGATGGTGGGCCGGCCTGCCGAAGCAAGCCGCCCCGTTTCGAGCGCGCCGAGATGATCGGCCGGGGTGAGCGTACAGACGGCCTGCGCGCATTCGGTCGCGCCGTAGAGCTGGAAAAAGATGTTGCCAAAGCGTGCCTGCGCCTGCGCGAGCTTGGCGGGGCTCATCGGCGCCGCGCCGTAGTAGAGCGTGCGCAGGCTGGAGAGGTCGTGGCGCATAGCTTCGGGCTGATCGAGCAGCCAGTTCACGAGGGTCGGCACCATCAGCGTGGTCGTGACCTTTTCGGTCTCGACGTTGCGGCACCAGGCTTTGAGATCGGCTGCATTCTGCGTGAGCGTGCAGCCGCCGCGAAAGAGCGTGGGCAGAAACGAGAGGCCCGAGCCGTGGCTCACGGGCGCGATATGCAGGTAGCGCGTGTGGCTGTTGAGCGCGATGCTCTGCTGCTCATCGGCATACATGGTGTCGCGTGCGGCGAGCCAGTTGTCGATCGTGTACTGGGCGCACTTGCTCCTGCCCGTGGTGCCGCCCGTGAAGCGGTAGATGAGGATGTCCGCGTGTGTGTCGGACTGGATGCCGGGATCGGTGTCGGGCATGCCTTCGATCAGATCCCAAAAGCACTGCACGCCTTCGTACGGCGTCGCGGGCGCGTCCATGCACACGATGCTCGCGCCTTGCTCGCGCAGCATGTCGGCGTAGCGCGGGAGCAGGGCCGTTTCGATGAAGACGGCCTTCGGTCTGATGAACGCCATCTGCCAGCGATGCTCGTCCAGTGCGTCGCGGATGTTGGTATGTGCGAAAGCCGCTTCGCCCTTGAAGGCCGTCCAGGCGTGCAGCAGCGAGAGGTTATCGTTTTCGAGGATGCAGAACGCTACGTCGCCGCGCCGCAGGCCAAGGCGGCTCCTCATCATGTTCGCGATGCGGTTGGTCAGCCTGTGCAACTCACGGAACGTGTAGCGGCGCTCGCGCTCGATGTTGACGAGGGCCTCCTGGTCGGCGAACTGCATGGCGAGCTGCCCCATGATCCGGGCGAAATTCATTTTCATTGCTGTCTCCGCGGGAGTGTTCCTGTGTCTGCCGCAGGCAGTCTAGGACCGTGAGCCGATGCGCTGCCCCTCCCCGGAGGGGAGGGGCAGCGAGGTCACGGGCCACGGGAAGCGTGGCGGCCCGGACACAGGCGCCGCCCAGGCGGATGCGCCGCCCCTGCAAGAAAGGGAGGGGAACAACGCACGGCGCCTCTCTAAGATGGGCTCACGTCAATAAACCCTGCATGGACCGCACGCGCTCGCCACGAGGGCGATGCACCACTCCTGAGAGTAGAAAACGCATGGATTTCGATCTGAACTCCGAACAGCAGATGTTGCAGGACAGCGTGCGCCGCTTCATCGAGAGGGCCTACAGCTTCGAGGCGCGCGCCGCATTGCTTAAGGACGGCGGCAACGGCAGCGAGGCGAACTGGCGGACCTTCGCGGACAACGGCTGGCTGATGGCGGCCATTCCCGAGGAGGACGGCGGTCTGGGCGGCACGGTCATCGAAACGGCGATCATCGCGCAGGCGCTTGGAGGCGCGTTGGTGCTCGAGCCCTGGCTCGGCTGCGCCGTGCTCGCCGCCCAGACGCTCGTGGCCGGGGGAACGGCCGCGCAGCGGCAACGCCTGCTGCCGCAGATGGCCTCCGGGTCCGTGCGCCTCGCGCTCGCGTACAGCGAGCCGGCCTCGCGCGGCTTGCCCGAGCCGGTGTCGCTGTGTGCGCGGCGCGAAGGCAATGGCTACGTGCTCGATGGCCGCAAATCGCTCGTGCTGGGCGCCCCCGGCGCGGATGCCTTCATCGTTTCTGCCCAGGTGCCGGGCGTGTCCGGCCTCACCCTGCTGCTCGTCGATGGCGGCGCACCGGGGCTGAACCGTCAGGCGCTGCCGCTGCATGACGGCACGTGGGTCGAGGAGCTGAGCTTCGATGGCGTGTGGATGGCCGCGGACGCGGTGCTGGGCGCGCCCGGCGCGGGCCTGCCGGCGCTGCGCGCGGGCCTCGCGCACGGCACCGTGGCGCTCTGCGCGGAGCTGATCGGTATGATGGAGAAGACCCTCGAAATGACGGCCGGCTATCTGAAGATGCGCGAGCAATTCGGAGTCCAGATCGGCTCGTTACAGGCCTTGCAGCATCGCATGGCGGACATGGTGGCCGAACTCGAGGTGGCGCGTTCGATGTTGCACGTGGCGTTGGCGTCGCTTGCCAACGACGACGCGCAGACGCAGCTCAGGCGCCTCGCGGCCGCGAAGATGTTGATCGGCCGGGCGGCGAAGTTCGTTTGCGGCCAGGGCATTCAGTTGCACGGCGGCATCGGCATGACCGAGGAATACGCCGTTGGCCACTACTACAAGCGCGCCGTGGTGGCGGATCTGCTGCTCGGCAGCGCGGATAGCTGCGAAGCCGTCTGCGCCGAGGCGCTGCGGGCGGCGGCTCAGTGACACCCCGAGCATACGAGGCCGCCCGACTCAAACCATTCAGCAAAAAGCGAGACAAAGCATGAACACCTATGAAACCGTGGCCGAACTGCAACCCCTCGTGGGGGAGGTCGTGGGCACCAGCGACTGGATTCTCATCGATCAGCCACGCATCAACACGTTCGCGGACGCAACCGGCGACCACCAGTGGATTCACATCGACCCGGAGCGCGCGGCGGCCGGTCCGTTCGGCACCCCGATTGCTCATGGCTTTCTGACCCTGAGCCTGCTGCCGGTCTTTTCCCAGAACGCGTTCACGATTCGCCAGTTCAAGCTGGGCGTGAACTATGGCCTGAACAAGGTGCGCTTTCTGAAGCCCGTACCCGTGAACAGCCGACTTCGCGCCCAGTTCAGGTTGCAGCGCTACGAGCCGCTCGAGAACAAGGGCGCCCAGCTCACCTACGAGATGACGGTGGAGATGGAAGGCGGGGACAAGCCGGTATGCGTCGCCGAGTCCATCGTGCGCGTGTTCGACTGAATGCAGTGAGCCACCCAGAAGATTGAATAGAGGAAGACAATGAGCGAAACATCTACCGTACTCCTGAACGAGCAGGAAGTCATGATCCGCGATGCTGCCCGCAAGGTGGCGCAGGAAGTCGTTGCCGCTACGGCCGCTGAGCGCGACCGCACGGGCGCGTGGCCGCGCAGCGAACTGGCGGCCGTGGGCGAACTCGGATTTCTCGGCATGCATATTCCCGAGGAATTCGGCGGTTCGGCGGCGACGTTCCCGGAATACTGCCTTGCCATCGAGGCGTTTGCCGCGGCCGATGCCGGATTCGCGACCATCATTCATGTCCACAACGGCCTCGCGGGCTGCGTGGCCCACGCCGGCACTGAAGCGCAGAAGCGCAAATACTTGCCGGACATCGCTTCGGGCAAGACGATCGTGGCGGGTCTCCTGACCGAACCGCAGGCCGGCTCCGACACCGCCGCGTTTCGCACCACGGCGCGCCGCGAGGGTGAGCACTACGTCCTGAACGGCAGCAAACAGTTCATCTCGAACGGCAACGAGGCCGGCGTGGGGCTGGCCATCGCGGCGGTGACCGAAACGCCGGACGGCAAGAAGGGGCCGAGCCTATTTATCGTCGATCCGCGTGCACCGGGCTACAACGTCACACGCATCGAAGAAAAGCTGGGCCAGCGTTCGGCGCATGTTGCCGCGATCCAGCTCGAGGACCACCGCGTGCCGCTGGAAAACCTCATCGGCGAGGAGGGCTCAGGCTACAAGCGCGTGATGGGCATGCTCTCCGAAGGGCGTATCGGCATCGCCGCCGTGGCGTGCGGTGTCGCGCGCGCCGCGCTCGAAGCCGCGGTGCAGTACGCCAAGGAACGCGAAGCGTACGGCAAGCCGATCATCAACTTGCAGGGCGTGGCGTTCGATCTTGCCGACATGGCCATGCAGGTGGACGTCGCGTACCAGTACATGCTGCACGCGGCGCGCCTTCAGGCGGCCGGCGTGCATTGCGCGAAGGAGGCCTCGATCGCCAAGCTGTATGCGAGCGAAATCGCGGAGAAGGTGTGCTCGGACGCGATCCAGATTCACGGCGGCTATGGCTACCTCACCGACTTCCCGGTCGAGCGCTACTATCGCGACGCGCGCGTGACGAAGATCTACGAGGGCACGAGTCACATTCAGAAAGTCATTATCTCGCGCAGTCTCGCAGGGCGCTGAGCGCACGCACGAGCCGGGCTTTCCCGGCGCAGCGTGATGAACCCGCAGGGGAGCCATGGGCTCCCCTTTGCGTTGTGTGAGTGCGTTTGGAGGCCCGCTGCCGCAGGCTACTTCAGGAGCCCGCGCTGGCGGGCGAGCGCGATGGCGTCATAGCGGCTCGAGACGCCGAGCTTCGCGAGGATGTTCTTCACGTTCCACTTCACTGTGCCGAAGGTGATGTTTAGCGTCAGCGCGATGCGCTTGTTCGACATGGCCTCGGCGATCAGTGTGAGGATCTCGAGTTCGCGCGGCGTCAGCGTACCTCGCTGGCCTTCTGGATTGTTCCGGCTGGCCGTCGCCGCCGCGCCGCTCGTCTCGGCAGCCTCAGGCGCAAGCGCGCCCAGTGTCATGCGTGCGAGCAGGTCGTCGAGGTAGTGCGCGACAGCGGGCGGCAGGCTGCCTTCGTCGTGCAGAAGCGACAGCAGATGGCCGATCTGGTCCTTCAAATCAAGAAGCGTACGCATGAGCCCGAGCTTCGCACCAAGCGTGAGCGCCTCCGCGAGGCGGCGCATTGCTTCGGTATCCTGCTGAAGTGTGTGGTGCGCGGCGGCGGCCAGCAGGCCGGCCCGGACCACGAGGCGCCCGCGTCCATACGCTTGCCCGAAGCGTTGGACTTCGACCAGTGCGTCGAGCGCCGCCGCCGGATCGTGATCGGCCATGGCGACGCGCGCACGCGCGACGGCTGCAATGGCTGGAATTTCGGCGCAAGCGCCCGTTGCGCCCGCATGGAGCTTGCGAAGGCCTTCGAGGCGCTTGACGAGTTCAAGTGCGCGCGGCTGCTCGCCGACGGCAAGCAGAATATCGACCTGTTCACCGAGCATGTGTGCAAGGGCGCGGTCCAGCCCCACGAGATGGAAGTGCGATGCCTGCGCTTCGAGGAAAGCGAGCGCCGTTTCCGGCGCGTCCAGCAGGAAGTCGAGCCGCGCGCGGCACAGCGAGGCGCGCGTCATCACGTCGGGCCATGAGGTCTGCACAAGACCTGTGCGATTGGCCAGCACTTCGCGAGCGTCGTCGACGCGATCCAGTTCGTACCAGGCGTCGGCGAGCGTGGCGGCGCACAGGTTCGCCGCGACGGAGCCGCGTCCGAACGCGGCTTCGGCGCGCTGCAGAATGCCGACGCCAAGGCGCTCGGCCTCCCTGACTTCGCCCGCGACTAGACAGCTTTGCGCGCGAAAGCTTTCGTACACCATTGCCATGTCGTTGTCGCGGTCTGCCGGCGCAACGGGCTTTTCGTCGAGCAGGCGGTGCGCATCGGCGATGCGGCCGAGCGCGAGGTAGGCCGCCGCGAGCCCGGCGAGGCAGATGTAGCGCAACGTCGGGTTGTCCATCGGCACGTTCAAGGTCGGCTCGAGCAGATCCACCACGCGCTGCATGTCGTCGCGCTGCACGGCGATGGCCGAATCCGTGATGAAGAACTTCGAGGATATCGCGGGAATCTTCGCCGCTTCCGTGCGGCGGATCTGCTCAATCCAGCGTTCGGCCTTGTCGTGCCGGCCCGTGAACGCGCAGGTCAGGCAGCCGAGAAAGAACAGGCGCGGATGTGAGAAAAGCGTGTCCTGCGGCAGCCGGTCGAGCAGATGCAGCATGGGGCTGACATAAGCCATGTTCCATGTCGATCGTGCGGCCGCTTTTTCCATGGCGTCCGCGGCAAAGTCGAGGTCGCCGCCCTGGCTTGCGTGCCGCACGGCCTCGACCAGCAGCCCGTGGTCGGCGAACCAGCCGCTCGCGCGCCGATGCAGCGCCTCGACGCTTGCCTCGCCCTGCTGCGCGAGCCGCCGCGCGAGGAATTCGCCGAACAGCGGATGGAAGCGATACCAGGGCGAAGCGTCGTCGGAGTCTACACGGTAGATGAGCAGGTTTTCGTCTTCGGCGCGCTTGATCAGTTCGGCGGCATTGGGGTCTTCGGTCGCCCAAGCGGCCAACTCCGCGTTGAAACGCCGGAAGATCGACATCTTTTCCATGAACGCCGTGAGCTCGGGCGGCAGCCAGGCCACGACGTCCTCGGCCAGATACGACTGGAGGTCCGTCGATTTCCAGAGCAGCGCGCGCAGGTTCGCGCGTTTGGCGGGCCGGATGCGCAGCATCGTCGCGATCGGCTGGAGGCTCGCCGGCCAACCGCTCGTGAGATCGTGGATCAGGCGCACTTCGTCGGCGCTCAGTTTCACGGTGCTCAGATTCTGTTCGAAGAAGGCGCGCGTTTCCTCCAGATCGAAAGGCAGCGCCGCGAAGTCGATTTCATGGACCTGGCCCTGCATGCGCAGACGGCCGAGGCTGAGCGGCGGCATGGTGCGCGAGGCGATGACGATATGCAGATTCGCCGGGCAGTGGTCGAGCAGCTTCTGCATGAGCCGGTGAGCCGCGGGCGCCTCGACGTGATGGTAGTCGTCGATCATCAGGTAGAGCTCGCGGTCGACTTCTTCCATGGCGCTCGTGAGCACGGCCGCGAGCGCGTCGATGGATGGCTCGCTGCCCGTGGCATGCGGCATCACGCTATCGGAGGGCATGCCGAGGCGTTGCAGCGCGCCAAGCAGGTAGGTGCAGAACTGCGAGAACTCGCGATCGCTGTGGCCAAGCGAGAGCCAGGCAACGTCGATGCCGGCCTTGATCAGCATCTGGCGCCACTGCGCGAGCAGAACCGTCTTGCCGAAGCCGGCGCCGCCCGTGACCAGCGTGGCGCAGCAGTACTTCGTTTCGGCGAGGCGCGCGAGCAGGGGTTCGCGCGCAATGTGGCGCGGGCCGATGCGCGGCGGCGAGAACTTGGTTGCCACGAGGAGGGTGTCGGAATGCATGGCTCTGGCCTGTTTGATCGGTTGCGTCAGCCGCGAGGCGATGCGGCTGCGTGGTCGCCCTTCAGAACGAACTCGCCGGCACATTATGACGTTTCGAACGCCCGTTTGGAAAGTCGCTGGCGGGCAGGGGTGCCGTTGTCCGCCGCGCGTGCCGCTCACGTCCGCAAGGGGAGGGGCAGGGGCATCCTCGACTCGCGTACCTTGGCATCCGGCAAGCAATATTGTCTGCATCTGGATTCTGGAACAAGGAGAGGAGATGAACGAATCCGTGTCTTTCGAAGTGAGGGGCCAGGTCGGCTGGATTACGCTGACGCGGCCCGAAGCGCGCAATGCGCTGAGCCGCGAGATGGTGCTCGCCATGACGACGCAACTGCGCGCATGGCGCGAGGACGCTGGCGTGCGCGTGGTGGCGCTGACCGGCACGGGCCCGGCCTTTTGTGCAGGCGCCGACCTCAAGACGGCGGGTAGCCCGGCGCAGCCAGGAGAAGCGGATTTTCTCGACACGCTCGTCGTTTTCTTCGACCTCCTGCGCGCATTCCCGAAGCCGGTGATCGCCGCGGTCAACGGTCTCGCCGTGGCGGGCGGGCTCGAAACGGTGCTCGCCTGCGACTTCGTGATCGCGGCGCAGAGTGCCCGCTTTGGCGACGCGCACTCGAACTTCGGGGTCTTCCCGGGGGGCGGGGGCGCAGCCGTGCTGCCTCGCAAGGTGCCGCACAACGTGGCGAAGTATCTGCTTTTCACCGGCGATTCGCTGCCGGCGGACGAGATGAAGACCCACGGCCTCGTGAGCGAGGTGGTGGCCGATGCCGAGCTCGTGGCGCGCGTCCAGGCCATCGGCGAGAAGCTCGCGAAGAAAAGCCCGCTCGTGCTGCGCCGCATGAAACAGGTGGCCGACGAGGCGCCCGACAAGTCGGTGGCCGACGCCCTGCGCCACGAGCTGCTGGAGTTGCGCAACCATCAGCGCTCGTACGATATCGCAGAAGGGCTGCGTGCATTCGCGGAGAAGCGCGCGCCGGAATTCAAGGGCTACTGATTGATCGGGCCGGGCGTCGAGCGCTGCCGCACAGTCGCGCCGCTCGTGCCCGCCAGGACATCGCATCGGAAAATGACTATGGAAGATATCTACATCGTTGGCGTCGGCATGACGCCGTTCGGCCGCCACGCGGACAAATCAGTCAAGCAGCTTACGGCGTGGGCCGTGGAAGATGCGCTCAAGGACGCAGGCTGCGATCGCCAGTGGGTTCAGGCTGCATTCTTCGGCAATTGCACGCAAGGCCATTTCGATGGCCAGCACATGATTCGCGGGCAGGTGGCGCTGCTGCCGCTCGGCTTCGACGGCATTCCCATCTTCAACCTGGAAGGCGCGTGTGCTTCGTCCAGTCACGCGTTCAACCTCGCCGTCACGCAGTTGCGCGCCGGGGCTGCCGACGTGGTCCTCGCGGTGGGCGCCGAAAAGATGTTCTATAGCGACAAGGCGAAGATGTTTTCAGCCTTCGAATCTGCCTGGGATATCGAAACATTCGAGGAGAACAAGCAGCACCTCGCGCAGATGGGCAAGGCCATCGTGCCGCCGCCCGGCTCGCAATCGGAGAAGCCGTACAGCCCGTTCATGGACGTCTATGCGGCGCTCGGGCGCGGCGGGCTCATGGAGCGTTACGGCATTACGCAGCGTCAGCTCGCGGCCGTGGCGTCCAAGAATCACGGGCATTCGGTGCACAACGAGCGCGCGCAATACCGCAATGCGATGACGATCGACGAGATCCTCGCCGCACCGCCCATTACTTATCCGATCACGCTGCCCATGTGCTCGCCCATTTCGGACGGTGCCGCCGCCGTCATCGTCTGCACGGGCGCCGCGCTGAAGAAGTACGGGTTCGAGCGCAAGCGCGCGGTGCGCGTGTTGGCGAGCGTCGTGCGCTCGGCCTCGGCGCGTGCAGCGGACGCGTTCGACCAGGGCTGCACGCATCTGGCCGGCAAGGCGGCCTTCGAGCAGGCCGGCATCGCACCGAACGAAGTCGACGTGGCCGAGATTCACGACGCCACGGCCATCGGCGAGCTGCTTTCGATGGAATCGCTGGGCCTGTGCGAGGCGGGCGCGAGCGGCGAGCTTGCCGAGCGTGGCGAAACCACGTTGGGCGGCAGGCTCCCGATCAACCCGTCGGGCGGCCTGGAGTCGAAGGGGCACCCGATTGGCGCGACCGGCATCGGGCAGATTTTCGAGCTCGTGGAGCAGTTGCGTGGCGATTGCGGCAAGCGCCAGGTCGAGGGCGCGCGCATCGCGCTCCAGGGCAACGGCGGCGGCCTCTGGCGCGTGGAGGAGTCGACCGAGCATGTGGGCATTTTCGGGCTCGCCTGAGCGGCCCATGTGAAGGCCGAAGGAATCAGGAAAGGGGCCGCGAGGCCCCTTTTCCCGTTCAGTCCACCTTGACGTCGCGTAGCGACGCCATGTCGATCACGAAACGGGACTTCACATCGTTGGCCTGCATCCTCCTGAACGCCGTGTTGATGTCGTGCACGTCCACGATTTCTCCGTTTCACCTCCGGAATAGCCGACATGTCTTCGCGCAGGATGCCTCAAGCGCCCGAAACCCTGCAGATCGAAGTTCCCGCGCAGCCGCGCAAGCGTCCGAAGCAGGAGCGTTCGGTTGTGCTCGTCGATGCGCTCAAGAGAGCCGCGTGGGAAATCCTCAGGAAGGAGGGGCGCAACGCGCTTTCGCTCGAGCGGCTGTCGATGCGCTCCGGCGTGGCCGTCAGTTCGATCTACGAATATTTTCCGACGATCGAGTCACTTGTCTTCGTCATTTTCGAGGACTTTCGCGCACAGGCGCGTCAGCGCCTCGTCAGCGAGCTGCGCGCGTTGCCGCCGTCCAGCACGTTGTACGAGGGCATTGCATTGCTGCTGCGGGTCGGCATTCCGATGCTGCACGAGTGGGTGCAACTCGACCGCGAGGGATTCGTGAAAGCTTCGCAGTACGACGAACTCGTCCGGCTCGATCTCGTGAAGCCGACGCAGTATTGGACCTCGATGGCAACGGACGCCCTGATGGAGCGCTTTCCCGACGAAATAGCGGTGCGCGACCGGGTAAAGGCGCGCTTCATGGCGTTTCACGCCATCCTCGCGCTGCCGCGCGCCATGGCGCTTATGCAGCCGGCCTATCTGGCCGACACGCATACCCAGGTGCTGATGGCGCGCATGCTGCATGCGCTTCTGACTACGCCGGGTTGAGCGCGTAGCCGCATCCCGCCCGGCGGGCGCGCCGCCTAGCCGCGCGACGCGTGGCCGTCGGCGCCGAAGGCGGTCCACCCGCCATCGACCGGCAACGTGACGCCGGTCACGTACGACGCCCAGTCGGAGGCAAGAAACGCCACCGCCTGCGCGACTTCGACCGGATAGCCGAGCCGCCCCATCGGCGTGCGGCGCTCGAGCGAAGTCGTGTCGAGCCGTCCCTCGCGCGTCATGGCGTCGAGTGGCGGCGTGCGAATGATGGCTGGTGCCACGCCATTCACGCGGATGCCCTTTTGCGCCCATTCGCAGGCCAGCGAGCGCGTCAGCATCACGACGCCCGCCTTCGAAGCGGTATAGGCGCCTATGCCCGGCCCGCCGCCGAGCCCGTAGATCGACGCGATGTTGACGATGGCGCCGCCGCCGCGAGCGAGCATATGCGCGCCCACCGCCCGCGACATGAGCCATGTGCCGGTGAGGTTGATGTCGAGCGTGCGTTGCCACACCGCGAGCGCCTGCCGGTCCGTGCGCGCTCCCGGTTCGAGCACGCCGGCGTTGTTCACCAGCACGTCGATGCCGCCCATGCACTCGACCGCTTCAGCGCTCATGCGCTCGACGTCCGCCTCCGAAGACACGTCGCCGCGCAACATCGTCCATGCGGGGGCGTCCGCAGGGGCATTGAGGTCCGACGCGCAGACCACGGCGCCGGCCTCCGCAAAGAACGCGGCCACCGCCGCGCCGATTCCGCTTGCGCCGCCCGTGACGAGGACCCGTTTGCCGCTGACGTCGAGGCGCGGGCCGCTGCGCAAGGCGGGGTTCGATTCGGGGTTCGAATTACTGCCAGGAAGATTCACGATGATTGCCTCCATCCGCACGCTGGATTCACTTGCCCGTGAACACGGGCTTGCGCTTTTCGAGCATGGCGTTGACCGCTTCGCGGTGGTCGTCCGACTTGCTCGCGAGCCATTCGTACGAGATGCAGGTATCCATGATCGAATGCGCGAGCTGCTTGAGGCCGATATTGGCGGACACCTTGGTCCAGCGGATGGCCTGCGAAGCGCCTGCGGCGAGACGGTCGGCGAACTGGTTGACGCACTCATCGAGTGCTTCGGCGGGCACGGCATGGTTGATGAGGCCGATGCGTGCGGCCTCGCCGGCGCTGATCGGCTCGCCCGTCAGCAGATATTCCTTGGCGCGCGCATAGCCGATCAGTTGCGGCCAGATCACGGCGCCGCCGTCGCCCGCCACGAGCCCCACGTTCACGTGCGGGTCGGCGATCTTCGCCGTGTCGGCCGCGAAGATCACGTCGCAGAAGAGAGCGATGCTCGCGCCAAGCCCGATGGCCGGCCCGTTCACCTTGGCGATGATCGGCTTTTCGCAGTCGAGCTGGGCAAAGATGATCTGCTTCGCTTCGCGCGCCGTCACGCGGAAGGCGGCGGGGTCGTCAAACGAAGCCTTCACGGCTTCGAGGTCGCCGCCCGCCGAAAACGCGCGGCCCGCGCCGGTCAGAACGATGACCTCGGAGTCGGGGTCGTTGTTCGCGTCGATGAAAACCTGCGCCATCTCCGCGTGCAGCCCGGCGTTGAACGCATTGAGCTGTTCGGGGCGATTGAGGGTGATTTCGAGCACACGGCCGCGCCGTGCGAATCGGATGTGCCGGTAGGCGTTGAAGTCCATGGTGTCTCCACGTTGTGGTCGATGCGAACGTCCGGTTGCGAACCTCGGGTTGGAACCTCTGGTACGGACGATAGCCAGCGCGTTTTCCGGGCGTCCCCCCTCCCGATGGCAGGGGCGGCCGTGCGGGCGCGGGCACGCCGCTGTGCAGCGCGGGCTGCATCGACAACCTGGGACGTGCGCAGTGTCACGCGGCGGGGTGGTTGCATCCCGGCCCCAGCCAACCGCCGACCGCAAAAAAGGGAGGGGCGAACGCGCCGCCGTCCTCCCTACCATGCTTCAGCAAGTACGCATCGGAACACTTTGCTGGAGGGAAAAACGGGATGTCTGAGAACACTGTGGTACTGGAGCGCGTGGGCGGCACGGCCGTCATCACGCTGAACCGGCCGCACCGGCGCAACGCGCTCGACGACTCCATCAGGACCGGCATGAGCGCGGCCCTCGATGCCGTCCGTCGCGACGCCGGCGTGCATGCCGTCGTGCTCACAGGGGCGGGCGGCCACTTCTGCGCGGGGGCGGATCTCGGCAACGGCGAGGGCGAGGGCGAGCGCGGCGCCTTCGTGCGCGAGCTGCTGCTCGACCACGACCGCTGGTTCACCGACCTGATCGATCTGGAGAAGCCGGTCATTGCCGCCGTTGATGGTTTCGCAACGGGCGCGGGGCTTTCGGTCGCGCTGGCCGCGGACTTCATCATCGCGAGCGATTGTGCGCGCTTCGTGTCCAGCTTCGCGCGCGTGGGCTTCATTCCCGATCTGTCGCTGCTCTACACGCTGCCGCGCCGCGTGGGCCTCGCGCGTGCGAAGGAGATCGTATTTTCCGCGCGCGAAATCCTGCCCGACGAGGCGCTCGCGCTCGGACTCGCCGACACCGTGGCGCCGGCCGCGCGCCTGCGCGAAGCCGCCGTCGAATTCGCGCAGCGTTTCGCCGACGCGCCCACTCAGGTGCTCGGCATGGCCAAACGCATCATGAACCGCACCTTCGAAACCGACCGTCATGCGCTCGCGCAACGCGAAGCCACCGTGCAGGGCCTGTGCGCGGCAGGCCGCTTCAACGCCGAAGCCATGCGGCGCTTCTTCGCCAAGGAAGCGCCGCTCTACGCGGGAACACAGCGTCTGTTCTGAGCGGTCCGCACGCGTTCCCGTGCGCAGCAAACCGAATCAAACCGAATCAAGCGATTTGCAGCATTCATCATTCAAGGAGAAAGACATGACGCACAAAGTCGTCGTTGCCGGCGTGGGCATGATCCCGTTCAAGAAGCCTGGCCAGAGCGACCCCTATACGGTCATGGGCGCACAGGCCGTGCGCCTTGCCCTAGCCGACGCGGGCGTCGGCTACGAGTCGATCCAGCAGGCGTATGCGAGCTATGTGTTCGGCGACTCCACGAGCGGCCAGCGCGTGCTGTACGACGTCGGCATGACCGGCATTCCCGTCATCAACGTCAACAACAACTGCGCGAGCGGCTCCACGGCGCTGTTCCTCGCCAATCAGGCCATCGCGAGCGGCATGGCCGATATCGTGCTGGCCTTCGGCTTCGAGCAGATGAACCCGGGCGCGATCACGACGCCCTGGAACGACCGCCCGGCGCCGCTCGATCCGTTCCAGGCGCAGTGCGCCGACATCGTCCCCGCCGAGGTGCCGACCGCGCTGCGCCTGTTCGGCGCCGCCGGCCAGGAGCACATGAAGCGTTTCGGCACGCCACTCGAGACGTTCGCGAAGATCCGCGCGAAGGCGAGCCGCCACGCCGCGAACAATCCCCTCGCGGTGTTCCGCAAGGTCATCACGCCCGAGGACGTGATGGCCGACCAGGTGATGTGGCCAGGCATCATGACGCGCCTGATGGCCTGCCCGCCGACCTGCGGCGCGGCGGCCGCCGTGCTGTGCAGCGAAGCCTATGCGAACAAGCACGGTCTCGACTCCCGCGTCTGGATCGCCGGCCAGGCGCTCACCACCGATGGCCCGGAGACCTTCAATTCCGGCGACATGCGCCACCTCGCGGGCTTCGGCATGTCGCGCGCGGCGGCGGGCAAGGTGTACGAGATGGCCGGCATCGGCGCGGAAGACGTCGATGTGGTGGAACTGCACGACTGCTTCGCGCAGAACGAGCTGTTGACCTACGAGGCGCTCGGACTGTGCCCGGAAGGCGGTGCCGAAAAATTCGTCGACGCGGGCGACAACACCTATGGCGGCCGGTACGTCGTCAATCCGTCGGGCGGTCTGCTTTCGAAGGGGCATCCGATCGGCGCCACGGGTCTCGCGCAGTGCACCGAGCTCGTCCAGCAATTGCGCGGCCGCGCCGAGCAGCGCCAGGTGGAAGGCGCACGCATCGCGTTGCAGCACAACGTGGGCATTGGCGGCGCGGCGGTTGTCACGATGTACCGCAAGGACTGACAGGGGGCGGGCATGGACTTTCGGGCTGATCCGGGGCTGGAGGCGTTTCGCGAGACGGTGCGCCAGTTCCTTCGCGAGAAGGTGCCGGCAGACCTTCTCGGGCTGCCGCGCTGCACGCGCTCGCCGCGCGAGCAGATCATGCGCTGGCAGAAACTCCTCAACGCGCACGGCTGGGGCGCGCCGTACTGGCCGAGGGAGCATGGCGGCACGGGCTGGTCGGTGGCACAGATGCTGATCTTCGACGACGAATGCACGGCGGCCGGCACACCCACCCAGGACGGCTTCGTGCAGAAGATGCTCGGTCCCGTGCTGAACGCGTTTGCCACGCCTGAACAGAAAGCCGAGCATCTGCCGGCCACGCTCGACGGCGAGCGCCTCTGGTGCCAGGGATTCTCCGAGCCCGGCGCCGGTTCGGACCTCGCTTCGCTGCGCACGCGCGCCGTCCTTGTCAAAAGCAGCGACGGCGATCACTACGTCGTCAACGGCCAGAAGATCTGGACGAGCTATGCGCACCACGCGGACTGGATCTTCATGCTCGTGCGCACCGACACGAGCGTCAAGAAGCAGGCCGGCATCAGCTTTTTGCTGGTGGACATGAAGACGCCGGGCATCACCGTGCGGCCGATTCGCAGCATCGACGACGCCCACCACCTGAACGAGACCTTCTTCGAGAACGTGCGGGTGCCCGCGAAGAACCTGATCGGCGCGGAGGGCGCGGGCTGGAGCATCACCAAGTTCCTGCTCAACAACGAGCACGCGACCACGGCGGACCTGCCCGACATCAAGCGCTACATGCGCGAGCTGAACCGTATGGCGACGACTTTGCGGGCCGGCGAGGGCCGCCTGATCGATCAGCCGGCGTTCGCGCTGAAGCTCGCGCGCTTGACGGCCGAGCAGGAGGCGATCGGCATGTTGGTGCAGCGCGTGGCGAACCTGGAGATGCGGCACGACCCCGCGTCGCACGTGCTCGGCTCGATGCTCAAGGTGCGGGCCACGGAATTGCAGCAACGCATCACTGAAGCCCAGGTCGAGGCGCTGGGCGACTATGGCGCGCTGGCCTATGCGCATCCGCACGAGGCGTCGCCTGTGCCGCCGTACCCGCTGCAGGACATGGCGCGCGGCGTCGCCAACGACATGTTCCTGCGCCGCGCTGCCACCATCTACGGCGGCACTAGCGAAGTGCAGCGCGGCATCATCGCGAAGCTGCAATTCCAGCTCTGAATCCGAAGGGAGGACACCGTGGTTTCGAATGGAAGTGGACCTTTACAGGGACTGTGCATTCTGGAGATCGCCGGGTTGGGACCCGCGCCCGTCGCTGCGATGCTGCTGGCCGATCTTGGCGCCGACGTCGTGCTGGTCGACCGCAAGACCCCTGGCGCCGAAGACCTCGATATTGGCCGGCACGCCATCCAGAATCGCGGCAAGCGCTCGATTGCCGTCGATCTCAAGACGCAGGAGGGCGTGCAGACGGTGCTCGAACTGGTGCAGCACTGCGACGCCATGATCGAAGGCATGCGTCCCGGCGTGATGGAGCGGCTTGGCCTCGGCCCCGATGTCTGCCTCGCGCGCAATCCGAAGCTCGTGTATGGCCGCATGACCGGCTGGGGGCAGGACGGGCCGCTCGCGCAGGCGGCGGGCCATGACCTGAACTATGTCGCGCTATCCGGCGCCTTGTGGTGGTCCGGCCAGCCTGGCGAAGCGCCGATGTCGCCGCCGAGCCTCGTCGGCGACATCGGCGGCGGCGCCCTGTATCTCGTGGTCGGCCTGCTCGCGGGCATCATGAGCGCGCGCGAGAAAGGCCAGGGCCAGGTGGTCGATGCGGCGATCGTCGATGGCAGCGCGCACATGCTCAATCTGCTGCTCGGGCTCAAATCGGCCGGCCAGTTCGTGAACGAACGCGGGCGCAGCCTGCTCGATGGACCGCACTGGTATCGCACCTATCGTTGCGCCGACGGCAATTTCGTTTCGATCGCCGCGGCCGAGCCGCGCTTTAACAAGCTGCTGCTGCAAAAACTCGGACTCGCCGACGATCCCGCGCACGCCGCGGCCTACGATCCGCAGGCGTGGGCGCAACTGCACGAACGCTTCGCGGCCCTGTTCGCCACCCGGACGCGCGACGAATGGTGCGCGCTGCTCGAAGGCACTGACGCCTGCTTCGCGCCGGTGCTCAATCCGGACGAAGCGGCGGCGCATCCGCACATGGCGGCGCGCGGCGTGTACAGCGTGATCGACGGGGTCCTGCAGGCGAATCCGGCGCCGCGCTTTTCCGGCACGCCGGCAGGGCGGCCGCGTGCGGTGGCCTCGCGTGGTGAGGATGCCGAATCGATACTGAGTGACTGGTGTGGCTCGGGCAACGGTACGGCGGCGCATCGTAGCGCCGAGGTCCAATAGCCATTATCGCTGCCGTTTCCGCCGTTCCAAGGAGAGAGACATGAGTGAAAACAAGGTGCTATTCGAGAAGGTCGGAAAGACGGCCGTCATCACGCTCAATCGCCCGCAGCGGCGCAATGCGCTTGACGAGGAGGCCAAGGCCATGCTGGCCGCTGCCATCGGAACCGCGCGCGAGGATCGTTCGATTGCGTCCGTGGTGCTGACGGGAGCGGGCGGCCACTTCTGCTCGGGAGCGGATCTCGGCGGTGGCGGCGGCGACGAAGAGGGCGAGATGCCGTTTATCGTGCGCGATGCGCTGCTGGGCGCCCACCGCTGGCATGCGGAGCTGATGGATCTGGAAAAGCCGGTGATCTCCGCCATCGACGGCTACGCCGTTGGCGCGGGGCTATCGCTCGCGCTGGCGGCGGATTTCATCGTCGCGAGCGATCGGGCGCGGCTCGTGTCGAACTTCCCGCGCATCGGCTTCGCACCCGACCTGGGGCTCATGTATATCCTGCCGCGCCTCGTCGGCCTCGCACGGGCCAAAGAAATTGTGTTCTCCGCGCGCGATGTGCTGGCCGACGAGGCGCTGGCGATCGGCCTCGTTCACGCCGTCGTGCCGGCCGAGCGCTTGCGCGAGAGCGCCATCGACTTTGCGCGGCGCTTCGACAACGCGCCGACGCACGTGCTCGGCATGGCCAAGGGCATCATGAACCGCACGTTCGAGACACCACGGCACGCCATGGTGCAGCTCGAAACGGCGGTGCAGGGCCTGTGCGCGGCGAGCCGCTACAACGCCGAAGCAGTGCGGCGCTTTTTTGCGAAAGAGGCGCCGCTTTATCCGGGCGCGCAGCGGCTCTTCTGAGCGGCCGGCCATCCACAAGGGGAGGGGAAGCGCTGCGCGGCGACGCCGTATCGTGTCACGCAGGCGGCCGGGAGCGCCTGCATCGGCTGGCGCTGGCGCGTTCTGCCAGGTCTTCTGGCGTTATTCAGCAACGGGCGTGCGGGGTAGGCCGAGCTCGCACCGCCTTTCATCATCATTCAGGACTTCGAGGCAATACCATGACGATTCGATTTGACGGCCGGGTGGCCATTGTGACGGGCGCAGGCAACGGCCTTGGCCGAATCCATGCGCTGGAGCTGGCAAAGCGCGGCGCCAAAGTGGTGATCAACGACTTCGGCGGCAGCCGTGACGGCCGGGGAGGTTCGTCCGACGCGGCGCTCGCCGTCGTCGAGGAAATCCGCAAGATCGGTGGCGAGGCCATCGCCAACGGCGCCAACGTCGCCGATTTCGAGCAGGTCACGGCGATGGCGGAAGAGGCCAAGGCGAAGTTCGGCCGCATCGACATTCTCATCAACAACGCGGGCATCCTGCGCGACAAGAGCTTCAGCAAGATGGACATGGCTGACTTCCGCGCGGTGGTGGACGTTCACCTGATGGGCTCGGCCTACTGCACGAAGGCCGTGTGGGACATCATGCGCGAGCAGAACTACGGCCGCGTGCTGATGACGACCTCGGCGGCGGGCCTCTTTGGCAACTTCGGCCAGGCCAATTACGGCGCGGCGAAGATGGCCGTGGTGGGCCTCATGAACATGCTGGCCATCGAAGGCAAGAAGAACGACATCCGCGTGAATACCCTGGCGCCCATGGCCGCTACGCGCATGACCGAAGACATCCTGCCCGAAGCCATCCTCAAGGCCACGGGCCCGGAGCAGGTGACGCCGGGCGCGCTCTTTCTCGTGAGCGAAAACGCGCCGAACAAGGTGGTGCTGGGCGCGAGCGGCGGTGCGTTCTCCGCCGTGCGCATCGTGGAGACCGCGCCTGTCGTCATTCAGGCCGGCGCGGTTTCGGCCGAGGCGGTGGAGGCGCATTTCGGGCAGATCGAGGACTGGAGCACGTCGGCATATCGCGACGACGCGAATCAGCAGGTGCATGCCTTCGTCACCGCGATGCAGCGCGCCGCCGCGTAAGCCGGCGGTTCGCATCAGCAGGACCGGAGGAGGCCTCGACGCTTTCGTCCTGGCGCAGGCGTATCGAGGGAAGTGACGCGGCTGCCGGCATGGCGAGTGCCGGCAATGCCGTTTCTCAGGTCTGCCACAATATAAAGGGCGCCCGCAGGCGCCATACCGCGATGCCTTGCCCGACCGGCATCGCCCCAGGAGACAACCTTGAAAACCAGCTTCGCCCGTCTGTTCGGCAATCTCGTCCTGCGCTTCGGGGACCGGGAGGCGCTCGTCAACATCGAGCGCAATCGCCGTTATACCTACCGTGAGTTCCACTCGCTGACCAACCGCATCGTGAACATGATGCGCGATCGCCTGGCGCTTGCGCGAGGCGACATCTGGCTGTGCCTGCTTGAAAACGACAATATGGCCCTGCTGCACTTCTGGACCGCATTGAAGGGCGAGGCCGCAGGCGCATACACCAACTTCCGCGATTCGTTCGAGGAGCATTGCCGCCAGGCCGAGTACATCCGGCCGAAGGTGGTCTTTGTCGAGACCGCACTGCTGGAGCGCTACTTCGAGCCGCTGCGCGCGCTCGGCGCCACCGTCGTGTGCATGGACCCGCCGCCGGTGCAGCGCGAGGGGCTGCTCTATTTCTGGGACCTGCTCGAAGGCGTGCCGGACCATGATCCCGGTGTGGAAAGCGACGCCCAGCACGACATTCTCGTCTACCGCTTCACGGGCGGCACGACCGGCGCCGGCAAGTGCGCGCAGTATTCGATGGACAACTGGCTCGCGTGCCGCGACACCATGTTCATGGAGCCCGACCAGTTCCAGTTGCCTGACACGCGCATGCTGCACATGGCGCCCATCAGCCATGGATCGGGCTTCGGTGTGCTCGCCACGCTGTTCCGGGGCGGCTGCACCGTCACGCAGAATTTGCCCGACCTCGCGCTGATGTGCAGGAACATCGAGGCCGAGAAGATCACGATGACCCTGCTGCTGCCGACGCTGATCTACCGTCTGCTGGAACTGCCCGAGGCAGCGCGCTTCGACCTGTCCTCGCTGCGCACCGTCGCCTATGGTGGCGCGCCGATGAGCCCGGCGAAGCTGAGGCTCGCGCAGCAGCGCTTCGGCAATATCTTCATGCAGTTCTACGGCGCGACCGAAAGTCTGCAGTCGGTGGGCATTCTCGGCAAAGCCGACCATTTGAGCGCGACGGACAAGCAACTCGGCTCCGCGGGCCGCCTGCAGCCCGGCGTGGAAGTGAGGTTCGTCGGCGAGGACGGCACGGATCAGCCGCCCGGCTCGATCGGCGAAATCTGGGTGCGCAGCCGCGGCGTTATTTCGGGGTACTACCGGAACCCGGAGGCTACGGCGGCCGAATTCGAGGATGGCTTCTGGAAATCGGGCGATCTCGGCTATGTCGACGAACAGGGGTTCGTCTATCTCGTAGACCGCAAGAAGGACATGATCATCACGGGCGGATTCAACGTCTATGCGGTCGAAGTGGAGGCGGCGCTCAGTGCGCATCCGGCCGTGTCGATGGCCGCTGCCATAGGCATTCCGCATGAGGAGTGGGGCGAGGCCGTGCACGCCGAAGTCAGGCTCAAGGAGGGCGAGCAGGTCAGCGCCGAAGCGCTGATCGAATTCGTCAAGGCAAAGCTTGGCCGATTCAAGGCGCCCAAGTCGATCGTGTTCGTCGATGCGCTGCCGATCAGCGTGGTCGGCAAGGTCCTGCGCCGCCAGGTGCGGGAGAAGTACTGGCAAGGCAAGGACCGCAACATCGGGTAACGCATCGCAGGCACGCCGGCGGAGCACCTCAGGCCCGCGTCAACCGTCGCTCGAAAGGCGGCGGTTGACGCGGGCTTTGTCGTTCGGAGTACCGCCTTTCCTGGGCCGCGACGATGCGCGCGGGCATGCGCGTGATTGCGCGCAGATACACAGGGATAGTCCCCATCCCCTCCATACCCCCTCCTTTTTATGGGGGAAAAGACGCAATCACCGGTGCTACCTTGGCCCTGGCTTAGCGGTGTCATCGGGATGTGCAACACGTTCTACTCATCGTCGAGGCGTTACTCCTCATCCCGTAGGCGCTCGTAGCCGATTCAGCTTCAAATAAAAAACAAGGAGACGAGGAGATGTTGCGCAAGAACCGGAAAGACCGCAGGCCCGTAACCCTGCCGCGCCTCACGGCGCTCGCCAGTTTGCTGGCGGCCATGATGCCGCTCCAGGCCCACGCGTTCAAGTTCGACACCGGCATGTCCGGCTGGGACGTCAACTGGGACAACACGGTCAGCTACAACCTCGGCATGCGTGCCGAGGGCGTCGATCCCATGATCGGCAATAACCCGAATTTCGACGACGGCGACTACAAGTTCAGCCACGCGGGCGACATCGTCACGAACCGGCTCTCGATCCTCACCGAGTTCACGGCCTCCTACAACGACTACGTGGGCTTTCGGCTGTCGGCCTCGGCGTGGAAGGACTTCGCGTACGGCAGCGGCGACGCGACCAACCCGGGCGTCTACGCGCCGGGCATCAGCTATCAGTCGCTGCGGGCCTATCCGAACGGCACTTACGGGTCGTTCACGAACCGCTACTACGTGCAGGGCGCGCAGCTGCTCGACGGCTTCGCGTTCTACAACACGAGCCTCGCCGGCCACGCGATCTACCTGAAGGCCGGTCAGTTCACCGAATACTGGGGCAACTCGCTGCTCTCGCCGACCCAGGGCATCTCCTACGCGCAGAGCGCGACGGACGGCATCAAGGCATTCAATTCGCCGGGCACGACAACGAAGGAATTACTGCTGCCGCGCCCGCAGATCAGCATGACCGCGCAGGTCACGCCGCAAGTCTCGGTTTCGGGCCAGTATGAGCTGGGCTGGATGTACAACCGGCTACCGACGGGCGGCACCTATATCGAGGCCAATGACGCCGTCGCCCAGGGGCCTTCGGGGCTCTTCATCACGACCTTGCCGGGTGCGCTGCGGCCGTTGCTCGGGATGCCGCCCGGCGGTGCGTTCGGCTATGTCGTGCCGCAGGGCAATGCCATCACGCCGCCGCAGGTCGACAACAACTTCGGCCTCAAGCTCGGCTGGACACCGCAGTTCATGCAAGGCGCCATGAACTTCTACTTCCGGCGACTGGACGAAACCCAGCCGTGGGTTCTCGCGAACTGGCGGGCGATTCCCGCGCTGCACACGGCCCTGCCGACCGACTATCACCTTGCCTACAACCGCGGCGTCCAGCTGTTCGGCTACAGCCTCGATACGACGCTTGGCGACGTGAGCGTCGGCTTCGAAGCTTCGTATCGGCACAACACCGCACTCAATACCGCGCTGAGCCCGGCCATCTTGAACCAGACCGAAGGTGCGAAGGGCGACGTCCTCAACATCGTGACGAACGCGATCATTCCGCTTTCGAAATCGCCGCTCTGGCAAACCGGTACGCTCACCGCGGAAATTGGCTATACGCATCTGCTCTCCGTCACGCAGAACGCGCAGCTCTACAACGGCGTCGGCTACGCGGGATGCCCGAGCAACGACAAGTGGAACGGCTGCTCGACGAAGGATTACGTGGGCTTTGGCGTCGTGTTCCAGCCGCAATGGCTGCAGGTCTTTCCGGGTATCGACCTGAGCATGCCTACCTCGCTCACGGGCGGCATTTGGGGCACCAATCCGATCAACCCCGGTCCGGCGGGCGGCGCCCAGGGCTTCTTCCAGTACTCGATCGGCGTGCAGGCGCTCATTCGCCAGCGGGCGACGCTCACGCTTTCGTACATCGGCTACCACTCGCACGTGAACACCACGGCGGTGACGCCCTCAGGCCTGCCGTACGCCAGCACGGGCAACGGTCTGATTGACCTGAACGACCGCCCGTGGGTGTCGCTCGCATTCCAGTCCTCGTTCTGAGACACAAAACACACAGGAGACAAGCTCATGAAACTTCTGCTTCAACTGGCCGCGGCAGGCCTCGTGACGTGGCATGCCGCCGGTGCGCTGGCCGCGGTTTCGGCCGACGAGGCCAAACAGCTGGGCACCACGCTCACGGAATTCGGCGCCCAAAAGGCGGGCAGCGCAGATGGTGCGATTCCCGCGTATACCGGCGGCCTCACGACGCCGCCCGCGGACTACGTACCGAACAGCGGCAAGTGGCCCGACCCGTACAAGGACGAAAAGCCGCTCCTGGCGGTGAACCCGGGCAACATGGGGCAATACGCAGACCAGCTGACGCCAGGCGTGCAGGCGCTGCTCAAGCGCTTCCCCGACTTCCGCCTCGACGTCTATCCGACTCATCGTTCGGTGTACTACCCGAAATGGGTGATCGACAACACGCTGAAGAACGCTACGAGCGCACACCTCGCCGGCAAGATCGAAGGCGATGGCGTAGAGGGCGCTTTTGGCGGCATTCCGTTTCCGATGCCGAAAAACGGCTATGAAGTCGTGTGGAATGCGCTGCTCAACTACCGGCGCACCGAATTCTCGGCCATCAATATGGGCGGCAACCTCGTCGATTCCTCGGGTGGGCGCACGGCGCTTCCCGTGCTCAACGTGACGGAGTATCGCCCCTACTACGATCAGAAGTACACGCGCGACACGTTCAAGGGTTCCTATGACCGTGCATGGATCCAGATCCTCACGCCGCCGACGCTCGCAGGCCAGACCGTGCTCGTCGACTACCCCGTCAACTACTCGGTTGCCGATCAGAGCACATGGGCCTACTTCCCGGCACAGCGGCGCACGCGCATGGCGCCCGACTACGAGTACGACACCCCGGCGTCGAGCTATGGCGGCGTGCTCTTCTGGGACGAAGGCAACATGTTCCAGGGACGCATGGACCGCTTCGACTTCAAGCTGATCGGGGTGAAGGAGATGATCGTTCCGTACAACAACTATCGTCTGTCGCAGCTCCCGGTGGATGACGTGCTCGGGCCGAAGCACATCAAGCCGGACGTGGTGCGCTGGGAGCGCCATCGTGTCTGGGTTGTCGAGGCCACCTTGAAGCCCGATGCGCGGCATGCCTATGAGAAGCGCACCCTGTACGTCGACGAGGACGGCTGGACCTTCGTGGAGGCGGACGGCTACGGGCATGACGGCAAGCTGTGGCGCGTGGGTCTGAACTACCATTTCCCGCTCTACGACGGTGGCGGCGTTTACGCATTCACCTACGGTTTCTACGACCTCGAGAAAGGCAACTACTTCCTCACCTGGATGACGGGGCAGAACGGCGCGCCCCTGTTGCGCGTCGCCGACCATCTGAGCAAGCCGAATCTGTTCACGCCCGCGGGCATGGCCGGCACGGGCTTGCGTTGACGCGCGGCGCGTCACTTCAGCGTGGGGCCGCGGCCTTGCCGGCATCCTGCCGGCAGGCATCGTGCGGTCCCCTTTGGATAGCCCCGATCGAGGTACACGATGCTTCATGACAGATACGCCGGAAGGGCGGCACGCGCTGCCTTCGTCTGGATCGCGCTGGCGAGTGCGGGCGCCGCGGCGTTTGCACAGGCGGGACAGGGGAGCGGCGCGGAGCCCCATGCGCCTGCCGCTTCTTCTGCGCTGAAAGACCCGTTCGTCGATCCACTCGACGCATCGGCGCTGAAGTACCCGCGCGTCGCGGGGCGGCCCGTGATGGCCGTCGCGCGCGCCGGGACGCGCCTTGTTGCCGTGGGCATGCGCGGTCTGATCGCCGTTTCCGACGACGAGGGCAAGACGTGGACTCAAGTGGGCGCGCCTGTACGCAGCGACCTGCTGGCACTCGCTTTCCCGAACGCAACGGACGGCTGGATCGTCGGCCACGACGGTGTGGTCCTGCACACAGCGGACGGCGGCCGCACGTGGACGCGCCAACTCGATGGCCGCATGGCGGCCACGACGCTCGCGGCGTACTACAAGCAGAAAATCGCCGCCGGCGACACGGCGCTGCAACCGTTTCTCGACCAGTTGATGCTCAACTACCGGGAGGGACCTTCGCTGCCGCTCTTGAGCGTAGCGTTTAGCGACGCCAGTCATGGCATGGCCGTTGGACCGTTCGGCATGGCAATCGCAACGGACGATGGCGGCAGGACATGGCGGCCAATGCTCGAACGCTTCGACAATCCGCAGTTCCTGCATCTGAATGCCGTATTCGGGTTCGGCGGCGAAGTTTATGTCGCGGCCGAGCAGGGTACCGTGTTCCGGCTCGACCTTGCGAGCGGAAGGTTCCTCGCGATCAAGACCGGCTATGCGGGTAGTTTCTTTGGGGTGACGGCCGACGAGCACACGCTGCTCGCCTTCGGGCTGCGCGGCACGATCTACAGGAGTACGGATCAAGGTTCGACGTGGACGCGTACCCCCAGCCCGCTGCACGGCGCGGTGACGGGCGCATCGCCTGTTGCGCCGCTGCACGCGTCGAACCACGCATTCGTGTTTGTCACGGCGGCCGGTGAAGCGGCGCTGTACGACGCAGGCGAGAACCGCTACAAGCTGCTCGATGTCGGGCGCCCGTCCGTGCTGACGGGCGTGCTTTCGCTGAGCGACGGCGCGCTTGCCGTCACCTCGCTGGCTGGCCCGTCCGTGGCCTCCACCTCCACGCATTAACCCTGACTGCACACCTAAAGAGAGCATCGGTATGAATCCCCATTCGGAGCGTGTCGACCCGAACCCGGTCGTGCAGAAAAGAGAGGATTTCGAGTCGACCTCGGGATCCCGGCTGGAACGGCTGATTTTCAATCATCGGCTGTGGATCGTGGCGGTTTGCGCGTTCGTCACCCTGTTCCTCGGCTTCGAGGCCACCAAGTCGAATGTCAGCGCAAGCTATGAACGCATGATGCCGTTGTCGAGCCCGTTCATCCGCAACTACCTGGCCAACGTCGATTCGTTGCGCTCGCTCGGCAATTCGGTAAGAGTGGTGGTCGAAAACCGCAAAGGCACGATCTACGACCCGCACTACCTGAAGATCTTGCGCGAGGTGAACGACCGCGTCTATCTGCTGCCGGGCGTGGACCGTGCCTTCGTGAAGTCCTTGTGGATGCCCGTCGTGCGCTGGACCGAGGTCACGGAAAGCGGCTTTCAGGGCGGCCCCGTCATGCCCGACAACTATGACGGCTCCAGCGCGAGCATTGCGAGGTTGCGTCAGAACGTGTCGCGCGCGGGCATCGTGGGGTCGCTCGTGGGCGACGATCTGCGTTCGAGCACGATCTTCGTGCCGCTGCTCGATCACTACGCCGACACGGGCAAGCCGCTCGACGCCCGCGCCGTGCACGACGCGATCGAGCGGATCCGTCACGACTACGCGCACGACGGCATCGACATTCACGTGATTGGCTTCGCGCAGCTCGTGGGCGACCTGATCCACGGGCTCATGAAGATCGCGCTCTATTTCGCGGCCGCGGCGGCGATTGCGGCAGCGGTGATCTACGGCTACACGCGCTGCGCGCGCAGCACCGCGCTCGTGATTAGCTGCTCGCTCGCGGCCGTTGTCTGGCAGCTCGGCATCGTGCGTCTGCTAGGCATCGACCTCGATCCGTATTCGATTCTGGTGCCCTTCCTGATCTTCGCGATCGGCGTTTCGCACGGCGCGCAGAAGATGAACGGCATCACGCAGGACATCGGGCGCGGTACACACCGATACGTGGCGGCGCGCTACACCTTCCGGCGTTTGTTTCTCGCCGGGCTGACCGCGCTGCTGGCCGATGCCGTTGGTTTTGCCGTGCTCATGCTCATCGATATTCCGGTGATTCGCGGGCTCGCGGTGGCCGCGAGCGTGGGCGTTGCGGTGCTGATCTTCACGAATCTGGTCTTTCTGCCGGTGATGCTCTCCTATACGGGGGTGAGCGCGAGCGCTGCGGCGCGCAGTCTTCGCACGCACGAGCGGCATGCGCTGGCGGCGTTGCTCGTGCCGTTCACGCGGCGCAAGCCCGCGTGCGCGGCGGTGCTCGTCGCGGGCGCTCTTTGCGCCGGCGGCCTGCTCGTGGCACAGCATCTGAAGATCGGCGACCTCGATCCGGGCGCACCCGAGCTGCGGGCGAACTCGCGCTACAACCTGGACAACGCTTATGTGACGCGCCACTACGCGCTCTCGACCGACCAGTTCGCGGTGATCGTGAAGACGCCGCCCGGCGGCATCGCCAGCTACGAGACGCTGATGGAAATGGATAACCTCGAGCAGGTGCTGCGCAACGTACCCGGCGTGCAGACCACCACGTCGGTCAGCGGCGTGAGCCGCCGCATCACGGCCGCCGACTTCGAGGGCGATCCACGCTGGATGACGATCAGCCGCGACCCGGCCATTGCGGCGGCGGCGGTCAACGATGCCTATGTCGCGAACCCGGAGATCGTCAACGGGGCCCGGTCGGTGGCGCCTGTCGTCGCGTTTCTCTCTGACCACAAGGCGAAGACGCTGGAGCAGGTCGTCAAGGCCGTTGAGGCCTTTGGCGCGCAGCACGACACGCCTATGCGCCAGTTCCTGCCCGCAGCGGGTAGCGCGGGTATCGAGGCCGCCACCAACATCGCCGTCGAGCAGGCGAACCGCACGATGCTGCTGCTCGTCTATGCGGCCGTGACCGTGCTGTGCTTTCTCACGTTCCGCGACTGGCGCGCCGTCGTTGTCGCGATGGTGCCACTCGTCATCACGTCGATTCTCTGCGAGGCGCTGATGGTGATGCTCGGCATCGGCGTCAAGGTGGCCACGTTGCCGGTCACGGCGCTCGGCGTGGGGATTGGCGTGGACTACGCACTGTATCTCGTCAGCGTTCAATTGACGCTGCAACGCCAGGGGGCATCGCTCGAAACGGCGTACCGCGAAGCACTGGGCTTTACGGGTAAGGTCATTGCGTTGATCGGCGTGACGCTCGCGGTTTCCGTGCTCACGTGGGCGTGGTCGCCCATCAAGTTCCAGGCCGACATGGGTGTGCTGCTCACGTTCATGTTCGTGTGGAACATGATCGGTGCGCTCGTGCTGATCCCGGCGCTGTCCCACTTCCTGCTGCGGAAAAAGACGCGCAAAACGGCGAGCCGCAGCGGGGACCTGGTCAAAAATACCGCCTGCCGGGGATGAGGCCCCATAACAGGGGCTGGGCCTGGACCGTCGCCCCCTGCATCGGGGAGGGGGAGAGCGCTTTAGATGCGGCGTATTCTGCTCTCACAACCGGATATCGGCGCGCCCTGCGTCTGCGGCGCGCCCGGACAGGAGAGCTTCGTGAGGATACTGGTCGCGGTGAAACGGGTGGTGGATGCCAACGCGAAAGCTGGCGCGAAATCGGATGGCACGGGCGTCGATATTGCTAACGTCAAGATGTCGATGAACCCGTTCGATGAGATCGCTGTTGAAGAAGCCGTTCGTCTGAAGGAAGCCGGTGTGGCGACGGAAGTGATCGCCGTGGCGGCCGTTGGCGGCAGCGCAGCGGTTGAAAAGCTCGAAGCAGCAGCGGACTGCGGCCTCTCGCAGTTCGTCGGCCGCGAAGTCACGAAGCTCGACTGTCCGGAACTCACGAGCGCGAAGATCATCGTCTCGGGCGGCCGGGGCCTGGACAGCGGCGAGAACTACACGAAGGTTCTGGAGCCGCTCGCCGACAAGCTCAACGCCGCACTGGACGCATCGCGCGCGGCAGTCGACGCAGGCTATGTCCCCAACGACTATCAAGTCGGTCAGACCGGCAAGATCGTCGCTCAGGGGTAGGCCGAGCCGAACGGCACGGCATAGCGGTGCCGGCATGACGGGCGTGTAGCAGGAGACGTCGATGAGCAGAAGGGAAAGGTCGTTGCGCGTGCTCGCCGAGAAGTGGCTGGGCGAGGCGGGCGCAAAGACGGCACGCGTGACGCGTTTCAGGCACAGCACTCGCCGGAGTTGGCGCTACGTGTGCGTCGAAGCGCAGCAACCCGGCGGCCCGTTTTCCATCCTCTTTTTCAGGCACGACGACGGCTCGTGGTGCGTCTTCCCGCCGTCTCGCCAGCGCCCGGTGATGGGGGCCGCGCAACGGTCGGACGAGAGGCGTACCGGCCGCGTCGACACAGATGCAATAGTTGCGGACGCATTCGCCTGAAGTGCGACAGGCGCTGGCTGACGCGCGGCCCAGCTCGCGGCGAGTCATAACCCGACAGGCGAGAGTACCCGAAGCCCGACGGCAAGCTCACGTTCAGCCACCTTCTATCTGCGTTCATTTCCAATACGAATCACGAAGAGAACCAGCCTGCGCATCTGACGCTGAAGGATGCGAGCGTGCTGATGACGAGCGTGATCGAGTTAAAGCCGACCCGCCCCTTGGGGCGGGTCGGCTTCATTTCGCTGCGGACGTTGCGATGCCTGGATTTTCGTCAGCGCGTTGGCATGCCTCGACGCGGCGGAGCATGGATCGCTCAGGATTGACAAGCATGGCGCCAATCAGGCTTCCGGCGATCAGCACGCTGCCGCCGAGCAGGAAGGCGATCTCGTAGCCGTGCGCACTCGAATCGGCCTGAACGAACCGCCCCATGATGAGGGGCGAGAGTATGCCGGCGATCGACGCGATGGAGGTGCCGAGTGCAAGAACTGCGCCCCGCTGGGCAGTCGGCGTGACCTCGCCGAGAATTGCCGGACAAATGGCATAACTGATGCAGCCAAGCGACGTGGCGACGATCATGGCAACTTCTCGCGCGGCCAGCGGAAGGTTCGGGATCGAGAGGGAAACGAGCATCAAGCCGCCGAGCACCTGACACGCGGCCGTGAACCAGCCTCGTGCGATCCGGGACGGGATGCCGCGCGCGATGAGCCGTTGCGCGACAAACGACGCGCCGATGGTCAGCGGCATGCCGCCGGCCAGTGTCAATGCATAGAGGCGGCCTGCCGTCACGGCATCGCAGCCGAGGCCCTTCTGCAGGTACGCCGGCAGCCATGTGAAGGTGAGCGCGATGTTCCAGTAGCCGACGAACTGCATCAGATAGCTGCCGAAGACTGTCGGGTCGGCGAGCAGTCGACGGTACGGAATTTCGGCATGCGCGCCCGGGACTGGCTGCGCGTCGTCAAGCTTGCCCTCCTTGCCGAAGATGAGCCACAGCGCCGACCACGCGAGCGTGAAGACAATCAGAAACAGGAAGTTCGCGCGCCAGCCCCACCGCAGCGTGATGAGCGGGACCAGCACGCCCGCACACAGCAATCCGAGCCCGGTTCCGGTACCGAACAGCGCAACGGGCACGATGCGCTTGTGCGGCGGAAACCATTTGTACGCGGCGTGAATTGCGGTCGGATAGGCCGGACCTTCCGTTAATCCCAGCGCGACGCGTGCCAGGATGAACACCGTCAGCGATGTCGACATCACCAGCGGGATCTGGCACAGCGCCCACGCGAGCGCCATCGCGAGCAGCACCCATTTGGCCGCGATCCGGTTCGCGATGAAGCCGCCGGCAATGCCGCCGACGGCGAACAGCCAGAAGAAGCTGCTGCTCAGCACGCCGAACTGCATCGGCGTGATTTTCAGATCGTTCATGATGGGGACGGCCAGCAGTCCAATGACGATCTTGTCGAAGAAGTTGGCCATCATGAAGACAAGCAGCAGCGTGGCCGTACGCCATGCAGACCGTGCATCATAGTGTGTATTCATTTCGTCTCCTCATGTGCTGCGTGCCCGCTGTTTCAGGGCTCGACGATGTTGAAGCGGCCGTCGAAGGTATCGAGCATGCCCAGCATCGTGAGAAATACGGATGCATCGCCGTCCAGGTGGATCTCTTCGCTGCCGATCATTTCAGCGAAGCCGGTCTGTCCGATGAGAATGCGATTCAGCGCGTCGCGGGTCATTGTCACGGTGACGTGGGGCGACAGCGTGTGTGCCGTCGTCGAGCAAGTGAGCGCGCCGTGTTTCATCGTGAGCGCGTAGTGACGGTCCGTGTCGGTGAAGCGCCACGCAACGCGTACATCGAGCGCTTGCGCCTTGAAGCCGTCGATCCGCATGGCCAGGTAATCGAAGAACATTTCGTCGGTCAGCGCGCTGACCATGTCGGCGCTGCGCTTGCCGTAGGATGGCATGTCGCCGAGCCCCTCGCGCAGTTCCCGCGCGCCGAGCAGGAAGGCGTTGCGCCAGGTGGCCGACTCCGCCTGGAACCCCATTTGCTCAAGCGCGGCCGCACCGAGTTCACGCGCCTCGTGCAGGGTCGGTTGCGCAAATACCAGGTGATTCATCACTTGTGCTACCCAGCGGTATTCGCCTCGCTCGAAGTCCCGGCGCGCGCGTTCGAGCATGGCCTGTGCGCCGCCCATGTACTCGACGTAACGCGGCGCGGACATTTCGGGGGGAAGCGCATGCAGATTGCTCGGGTTGCCGTCATACCAGCTCAGATAGTGCTGATAGATCGCCTTGACGTTATGCGACACCGTACCGTAGTAGCCGTGCGCGTGCCATTGCGCCGCGAGGCTGTCCGGCAGCCTCATGCGTTCCGCGATCTCGGGAGCGGTCAGGCCGTGATTCATCAGACGCAGCGTCTGGTCGTGCAGAAACTTGTAGAGGTCGCGCTGCTGCTCGAGAAACATCGTGATGCGCCCGGTTCCCCACGTGGGCCAGTGGTGCTGCGCAAATGCCACGTCGGCGTGCGGCGCGTAGCGTTCGAGCGAGCGTCCCAGATAGCGTGACCACAGTTGCGCATTGCGCACCTTCGTGCCGCGCAGCGGACACAGGTTGTGAAGCGTTTTCGTGCCGTTTTCGGCAAGGTTGAGCGCGCGCAGTTGCGGAAAGAAGAAATGCATCTCGGCCGGTGCTTCGCTGTCGGGCGTCAGCTGAAAGACAATCTCGATACCGTCGATCACATGCGTTTCGCTTTCCTCACGAATCAGCAGGGTCGGCTCGATCAGCGTCAGTGCGCCGCGCGGCACGGTCTTTCCCAGTCCAGCATCGATCTGGCAGCACGCATTGCGCGCAAGCGTATGGCCAAACTGAAACTGACCGCGGCGGGCCATCGCCGTGCCGGCCAGAATGCTTTCCGAGACGGCTTCTTCCATAAAGCCGTCCGGGGCGATCACCTGCACCTTGCCCGCGCGCACGTCGCTCTCGCTGATGACGCCCTTGACGCCGCCGTAGTGATCGGTATGGCTGTGACTGTATATGACGGCGGCGACCTCGCGCTTCGGACGATGGGCCAGATACAGTTCGAGCGCGGCCTGGGCGGTTTCCCTGGAGGAAAGCGGATCGATGATGATGAGTCCCGTGTCGCCTTCGATGATGGTCATGTTGGAGAGGTCGAAGCCGCGCACCTGATAAATGCGTTCGGTGACTTCGAACAGCCCGTGCGTGGCATTGAGCCGGGCCTGACGCCAGAGCGCCGGATGGGCCGTCGCAGGCGCCTGCGGATCGTCTAGAAAGGCATAGTCGGCGAGGCTCCATACGAGACGCCCATAGGCGTCGCGCACTTCTGCGTCCGGGATCGTGCCGATAAAACCGCGGCGTGCTTCGGCTTCGTCTATGGGGTCGGCTGGCGGGAGCTCGCGCAAGGCACGCTCGTGAGCAGCGAGTGTGGCTTTGGTTGCGAAGTGGCCGGGTTGCGGGATGATGGCCGGCTGCGATACGGCGGAATTCGACATAGGGTTTATCCTGATTCGGTGTGCAAAACGATGGGTCTGCGGGCGGGGGCACGGCAAGACAGACTTCTGTGCCACGCCGACGCCAATTTCAGGTTTCCAATTTGAGCGGCGCGCGAAATATAATTCAAGTGCATATTTCTCAGTGCATCTCTGCATTCGACGCATACCTTGAACCTCAAGCAGCTTGAACACCTCATTGCCGTCGCTGAAGAAGGGTCGCTCGCGGCGGCTGCGAGACGCGTGCATTTGAGCCAGCCGGCGCTTACGCGCAGTATTCAGGCGCTGGAACAGCAGGCAGGCGTTGCGTTATGCGAGCGTGGCGCGCGCGGGGTCACGCTGACTCCGGCGGGCCAGATGGTGCTCGAGCGCGCACGGCGCATCACATTCGAGACCGGTGGGTTGCGCCGGGACCTGCTCCTGATCCAGCAGCATGAAATCGGCCGGGTGCAATTCGGGCTGGGGCCGCTCGCGGCAGCCATCTTGCTGGGGGACGTGTTGAGCACGCTGCAGAGGAACTGGCCCCGACTGCAGGTGAGGGCCGCAGTCGACAGCGGCCGTACCTTGTTGAACGAGTTGTATGCGGAGCAACTTGATTTTGTCGTGGTCGAGCAGCGCATCGTCGCGCTTGCGACGGATCTGGAGGTCCTGCCGCTGGCGGCCGAACCGGCCGGTTGCTTTGTGCGGCCTGGTCACGCATTGCTCAAGCCGGACGCCACCGTTGCCAGCTTGCGCCGCGCCGCGCTGGCGTCCGTACCGTTCCCGAAAGCGGCCGACGAGAATCTGCGCAAGGCGCTGCGTTGCCGCCCCGGTGAAAGCCTGCAATTTCAGGTGGAAAGCAACGATTTCCACGCACTCGTTCGCGTGGCGACCTCTACCGATGTGGTGCTGCTCGCGCCGGTGCGCGCGCTCGCGCAGGAGCTTCGCGCAGGTGCGCTAGTTCAGCTGAAGATTCCGGAAGTGCTTGGGCTGACCGCAAGATTCGAGATTGTCCGGCTGGCGCAGCGCTCCCTCTCGCCCGCCGCGCAACGTGCCATTGCGACGATAGAAGCTGCATCGCTGGAACCGTCCAATTTTTCATACTGAGCCGCGCAGGTCTGCGTTCCGGTTCGTCCGTTTGCGAGAACGAGACGAGGGCATGGCGGTCTCGATCGCCGAGCGCAGCATTTGGGCAGTTCACCGAATGGCTGTCCAGCGAGCCCGCCGATTCCGGCTGGCAAGGGCTGCGCCTGACCCATCTTGGCGCCGGCATGGCGTCGGCGCTGGTGTTCGTGCTCAAGGGCGTTGTGACGCTTAGGTATTGCATGGGACGAGCAGCGGGCGACGGCAGCAACGCCAGGATCATCGTCTTGGCAGACGCTCAGCCATCGCTGTGGAAAGCTAATTGCGGCAGGTTTGCCGAACGGCAGGCGAAAGCTCGATCACCTGCCGCTGCGGCGGCGCTTTTCCCCCCGAAAAGAGAGGGGCGGCCGGGTGTCGATTACCCTAGACTCCCGCACAACCCGCTTGGACTCGAGGTCAAGGGGAGTACGCCACGGTGGCATTAAAACCGCTGTGGACGGCGCCACTATGAGGAACCTGCAATGGAATATCAGTATCTACTGCTCGATATCGCCGAGAACGTAGCGACAGTCACCATCAATCGCCCCGAGAAGCGCAATGCGCTTGCACCGGATGTACTCGAAGAGATCATCACCCTCTTTACCAGTCTCGGCGAGCGCGAAGACGTCGGCGTGATCGTCCTGACGGGTGGCGAGCGGTATTTCTCGGCTGGATTCGACCTCAACGAAATCCGCAAGCTCGAAAAAGTCTCGAATGAAGCGTACACCGCGCTTTTTCATCGCGCCTACCGCGCGATTCTCTTCTGCCCACAGCCGGTTATCGCGGCCGTCGGCGGCCCAGCGATCGCAGGCGGATTCGACCTGACCATGATGTGCGACATCCGGTATGCCTCGAGTAGCGCCAGGTTCGGCCAGCGCGAAGTGGTTCTGTCGCTGACGCCATTGTTCGATCCGTTGTGGCGAATCATCGGGCTTGGTCGTGCGAAAGAAGTCGCCCTGACCGGCAGAATCTATGATGCCGTGGAGGCGGAACGCATGGGCTATGTCAGCCGGGTGTATCCGGAAGGCGAACTGCTTGCGTCGGTGCGGGCGATTGCGGTCGAAATGGCTGGGTACGATCGCATGTGCCTGCGCGAATCGAAGCGCCTCTCCAATCAGTTGCTCAATACCGACCTCGACGCCGCCATGCGGACTCAGGAATGGCTGTTCCGGACTTATATCGGATCGGACGAGAATCATCAGCGCATCGACGCGCTGCAGGCCCGCCTTGCCGCGGCCCGGACCAAGTAACGGCATCGGCTGCCCGCACCCAGATATTAAGGAGAACGACGCGATGAACGTACTGATCGTGTTCGCGCATAACGAGCCTCAATCGTTCAATGCATCGATGAAGAACCTCGCCGCCGAAGAATTCAGAGCGCAGGGGCACGAAGTGGTGGTTTCGGATCTCTACGCCATGCAATGGAAAGCCGTTGCAGACCGCGACGATTTCCGCAGCCGCGCCAATGCCGACTACCTGATCTACGCATTGGAGCAACGCAACGGCTACGAGAAGAAAACCCTGGCGCCCGATATTCTGGCCGAGCTGGAGAAGCTCGAATGGGCCGATCTGGTGATCTTCAATTTCCCGGTCTACTGGTTCTCCATGCCGGCCATTCTCAAAGGCTGGTTCGACCGCGTGCTCATTTCCGGCCGCTGCTATGGCGGCATGCGTTTTTACGACCAAGGTGGACTGAAGGGCAAGAAGGCCATGCTGGCGATGACCATCGGCGGCCAGCAGCACATGCTGTCCGAGGGCGGCATCCACGGGGAACTCGAAGACATGCTCCGGCCGATTCTGCGCGGCACGCTGGCGTACACGGGCATGACCGTGCTGCCGCCGTTCGTTGCATGGCACGTTCCCTACATCAAGCCCGAACAGCGCGCGGACATGCTGGAGCAGTATCGGCGCCGGCTGCGCGAACTCGACGAGCTTGAGCCGCTGCGGTTCCCGTCGATGGACGATTTCGACGACTTGCTGCGCCCCAAGGCAGCACGCACCGAAGCACGCTGAAGGGACCCGGACATGTCACTGATACTTTCGCGTCGCGATCTGGATTTTCTGCTGTACGAGTGGCTGCAGGTCGAGAGGCTGACCGCGACAGCGCGCTATGCGGACCATTCGCGCGAGACATTCGACGCCGCGCTCGACACCTGCGAGAAGATCGCCATCGACCTTTTCGCCACCCACAACAAGAAGAACGACGAGCACGAGCCGCACTTCGACGGCGAGACCGTGCACGTGATTGCCGAGGTCAAACGTGCGCTTGCGGCGTTCTGCGAGGCCGGCCTGATGGCCGCCGGACAGGACTACGCGCTCGGCGGCATGCAGTTGCCGCTGGTGGTCGAGAAAGCCGGCTTCGCGTGGTTCAACGCGGCGAACATCGGCACGGCGACCTTTCCTTTTCTCACGATCGGCAATGCGAACCTGCTGCTCGCTCACGGCACGCGCGCGCAGATCGATACGTTTGTGCGCCCGGAAATGGAAGGCCGCTATTTCGGCACGATGTGTCTGTCCGAGCCGCAGGCGGGCTCGTCGCTCTCGGACATCACCACGCGGGCGGACTATGAGGGCGACTCGCCGCTCGGTGCACAGTACCGGCTACGCGGCAACAAGATGTGGATCTCGGGCGGCGAGCATGAATTGTCCGAGAACATCGTGCACCTCGTGCTCGCGAAGATCCCCGGACCCGACGGCAAGCTGGTGCCGGGCGTGAAAGGCATTTCGCTTTTCGTCGTGCCGAAATATCTCGTTCGCGAAGATGGCTCGCGCGGCGAGCGCAACGACGTAGTGCTCGCCGGCCTGAACCACAAGATGGGCTATCGCGGCATCACGAACTGTCTGCTCAACTTCGGCGAGGGCGTCAAGCACCGGCCACGCGGCAGGGCAGGCGCGATTGGCTATCTGGTAGGCGAGCCCGGCCAGGGGCTCGCCTACATGTTCCACATGATGAACGAGTCGCGTATCGGTGTGGGACTTGGCGCGGCGGCGCTCGGCTACACCGGCTATCTGCATGCGCTCGACTATGCGCGCAACCGCCCCCAGGGACGCGCAACGGGAGTGCGCGGCAAGGACCCTGCGAGCCCACAGGCCAAGCTCGTCGAGCACGCGGACATCCGCCGCATGCTGCTCGCGCAGAAGAGCTATGCAGAGGGCGCGCTCGCGCTCACGCTCTATTGCGCGAGGCTCGTCGACGAGGAGCGTATCGCCGAAGCCGCGAACGACAGGCAGGCAGCGCAGCGATGCTCGCTGCTGCTCGACCTGCTCACGCCGGTCGCGAAGAGCTGGCCGTCGCAATGGTGTCTGGAGGCCAACAGCCTCGCGATCCAGGTGCATGGCGGCTACGGCTACACGCGCGAATACAACGTCGAGCAGTTCTATCGCGACAATCGCCTCAATCCGATTCACGAGGGCACACACGGCATCCAGGCGCTGGACTTGCTTGGCCGCAAGGTGACGATGAGCGATGGCATGGCGTTTAGGGCGCTCGTCGACGGGATGCGGGCGAGCGCAGCGCGGGCGTTGGCGACAGGCGAAACGGCGCTCGCAGAACATGGCGGGGCGCTCGACGAGACCGTGACGCATCTATCAAATGTGACGCGCGTGCTGTGGGCGGCCGGGGATCCTGCATTGACGCTGGCGAATGCGTCGGTCTATCTGGAGGCGTTCGGCCATGTGGTGCTCGCGTGGATCTGGCTCGAGCAGGCACTCGTGGCACACGAAGCGCTTGCCGGTGCCGGCAACGAGCAGGCGCGCGCGTTCTATCGCGGCAAGCTGGCCGCTGCCGCGTATTTCCATCGATGGGAGTTGCCGCGTGTCGGTCCGCAACTGGTCCTCCTTGCATCGCTCGACCGGACCACGCTCGACATGCAGGATATGTGGTTTTGAGCAATGGCTGTAGCCACTACAAGCGCTGGCGCTTCAGTGATTCGTTGCGAAAACGGGACGGTGGTAGGGATTCCTAAAGGAGGCGAGATGGGGAGGAGCGGCATGTTCCGCGCGGCTCAAGGGTCATTCTGTTCCGCCGGTGCGTGGGGGTAGATCTGGGGGTAACCGGGTAGCGCCTAATCGGTCGATCCCCGATGAGGCGGGCCTGAGCGGCCACAATGAGAACCCGACCCGGCAGAGCGAAGGGGCATAACGTGCCTGGCAGGGCGGTTGCGCCGTCGGTCAGGCGGTTGCGTCGTTACAAAGCGGAACCCTACCCATCACTGGGTCTTACCGCCAGCGTCCAACTGGTACCGACTAAAACCATGAAATTGTGGTGGGCCAATAATCTACCGAACCTCCAAGACCAATATGGATAAGGCTTTGACAGGGATATCAGCCTGCGGGGGTGAAATCCATTGTTTGAGCCCTCGTTGGACGGGGTCATCCAGCGTGATCGAGAATCACATTTTTTGATTTCACTGTGTAATTAGTAGGTTGCCAACAGGCCCGCAGCAGCAAAGCGCGAATGAAGATCGCGCTTAACGCCGCCTGCCACCGCCTCTGCCGCCGCCGAAGCCTCCTCCGCCCCATCCGCTGCTGCGCGAAGCCCCGCCCCTTTGCAGGCTCGTGTTCGCACGATTGATGTCTTGCCGGACGCCGTTGCCGCCACCGCCCATGCCCTGGAATCCGTTGTCGCGCCCGGCGGTCGCGTCCCGGCCCCGAAAGCCGCCGCGTCCGTCCGTACCGGCGCCGCCGCGGCCGTATTTCTCGCGCGTGGCATTGTCGCGATAGGCCACGCCCTGGCGGTGTTTCGCGTCGTGCTGCCAGCGTCGGTTGCCATCGGCTTGGCCGCGTTCAAAATTGCGGTCGATGTTGGTGGCTTTGTGATGGTCGACGTACACATTGCCGCCATTCCAGTCGCAATTGCCGAAAATCGCCGCTGCCGCGATCAGGCCGACGCCGAATCCGAAGGCGGCGCCGGGATAGTACGCGGGATAGGGCGGCCAGTAGTAGTACGGATAGCCTGGGTAGGGCCAGCTGCCATAGACGACGGCGGGATCGTAGACCGGCACATAGATCACCGTCGGATTAGCGGGCTCGATGCGCACTATCGTCTCTCCGCCGGCCGGGGCCTCCACGGTCACGGTCTGCTGCGCATTCGATTCGAGGTGTCCGGATTGCTTCGCACGCGCACGTAGCCGCTGCACGGCGTCGAGCACGTCTTTCGGCTGGGCCAGGAAAGCGTCGCCGAGCTTCTGGGTCCAGTCGAGCTTGTCGTTCATCGGCTCAAGGATCTGTGGGAACGCGACCAGCGATTTCACACTGACGTCCCAGGTCTCGTTCTGCACCGCCTTGATGGCGGCCTCACCCTTGAGATCGGGATGCGCCTTGAGCCAGCGCGCGGCAAGCGCGACCTCCATCGGGTAGGTGGACGCCATCAGCACTTGGGACAGGAGTTCGTCCGGATAAAGCGCGACCGGCGCGACCATCGCCTCGATTTCCTCGCTCCGGTACGGCGCCGGTTCGCTCTGGGCTTGCGCGCCGCTCGTGCCGCTTGCGCCACTCGCGGCGGGCAGAGCGGTTCCCGGCGCCATGGCGGCCGGACCGGCTGCTGGCGGTGCGACAGCGCTCTGGCATCCAGCAAGCGCAAGCAGGGCGCAACACGAAACGGCATAGGTCCGGCGCGTCATGGTGACACCTTCTTCCAGCCGTGGCCGGGATCAAAGGATTGCGTGGCCGCTGCGTGCGCAGCGGTATTGGGCCCGAGGTCGCGCTGATAGACCTGGCCCGTATAGTTCGCGATGAAACTCATCACCCCGGTATCGCCGTAGCGCGCCGGCCAAGCCATGACTGCAAAGCCGGCAAACAGCTTGCCGTCGAGAACATAATTGACTGCGCCGCCCTGAGCGCCGGGCCCTTGCGCGGTGAGAATCTTGTAGTGATAGCCGTAATAGCCGTCCTTGCCGCCGTTTTGCGCGCCGGCACCTTCGAACGCCGGGCCAAGCGGGCTCTGGGATTCTCCCGGGCCAGTCGGCCAGTAAAGGCCGTCGTGTTTCCCCGGGGAACTCGACAGCTTGCTCGCGTAGACCATCATCTTCCCGTCGTCGTGGGTGGTCTCGGCGTATTCGTCTTCGGCGTCGCGGATCGCCTGCAAGATCTGGATCGCGGCAAGCTCGTTTCGTCCGATGCGTCGCAGGCGCATTTCCCGCGCGCCGGCGACGGTGTCGAACTGCCAGCCGCCGGCCGACTTGACGATCGGGACGGGCAGGGTCCAGCCATCGTTACCGACTGCGATGAGCGCGCGGCCGTGCGATTGCTGGACGGTGTGAGCCACGCCCCAGGCCTTGATGAACTGTTCACGGACGGCGTCGTCGACCGGCGGGATGATGTTGCGGAAATCCGCGCCGAGCATGTTCTTCATCGCCGGCTCGTCGTTGTTCAGCACGGCCTGGCCGAAGGCCGTCATCGCCGCGTCAGGCGTGCTGAAATGCTGGCGCGCAAGCGCGTTCGTCGTCCCGAGGCCGAACAGCAGCGCGCAGGCCACGCCGATGCGGATTCGCCGGAAAAGTCCGTGTTGCTGGGTTCTCATGCCTGGGTCTCCCTGACATAGGCTCGCGCGGCGCGGGGAGCGCCGCTGCCGGTCCGCGGGCAGTGCCGGTTCAAGCGTACGCGAGGCAGGAGCCCGCGGGTATTGGACCTTGGTCCCATACCCGCCAGGAGAGTTTTGGTGCAAATCGAGCCGCCTTGACGGGTTGCCCGGCATCGCCAGGCGGCTGCGATGGCGCTACCGATATCAGCGATAGACCGGGAAGCGCTTCGTGAGCTCGGCCACCTGCACCTTCACGCGCTCGATCGTTGCGGCGTCTTCCGGGTTGTCCAGCACGTCGGCAATCAGGTTGCCCACCTGCTCGGCTTCCTTCACGCCAAAGCCGCGCGTGGTCATGGCCGGCGAGCCCAGGCGCACGCCGCTC
>NZ_CADIKL010000019.1 GCF_902859945.1 Paraburkholderia caffeinitolerans
CCGTGTGCTGCTGAACGATCCGGCGACGGGCGTGATGCGTCATGCGGATGCGGGCTACGAGCTTGCGCAGCAGACGGCGCGTGAAGCCGGGCTCAAGCTGCCGATGCTGGGCAAGTAAGCTGTTTGCACGTACCGCTGGCGGGGCGGTGCGTGCGGTACCTGAGAAAAGCGCCGTGCGGCTTGAATGGCCGTGCGGCGCTTTTTTCGTTGCAGTGGCGAGCAAGCACATCGTCCCCGAAGTTCAGCCGTGAGAGGCCAGTTCAATCCGGCTACCTTACCTCGAATCCAGAAAAGCAAAGCTCGCATCGGTATAAGGTTTGTGCCCCGGCTCGCTAGAATTGTGCTTTCGTCCTGCTTACGATTTCGTACAGGCAGGCCGCCATGCCATTCAACGACACACGGGGACCCTAATGACAACACGCTTCGGACGCACGGCACACTGGCTCGGCGCGGGCATCATCGCATTGAGTGCGGCAGCGCATGCCGACACCTCGCTGCTCAACGTCTCATACGACGTGACGCGCGAACTGTACAAGGACATCAACGCGGGTTTCATCGCGGATTACCAGAAAAAAACCGGCGAAACCGTGTCGATCAAGCAGTCGCACGGCGCGTCGAGCGCACAGGCGCTATCGGTGCTGCAAGGCTTGCAGGCCGACGTCGTGACGATGAACCAGCCCAACGACATCGACCTGCTCGCGCAGCAGGGCCATCTCGTGCCTGCGGACTGGCGCGCGCGCTTGCCCGACGCAAGCGCACCGTACACGACGACGATGGTGTTCCTCGTGCGCAAGGGCAATCCGAAACACATCAAGGACTGGGACGATCTCGCGAAGCCCGGAGTGCAGGTCGTGATCGCCAATCCGAAGACCTCCGGCAATGGGCGCTACGCTTACCTCGCGGCGTGGGGTTATCGCAAGCAGCAGGGCGCGAGCGACGCGCAGGCGCTCGACTTCGAGCGTGCGCTCCTGAAGAACGTGCCGGTGCTCGACTCGGGCGGCCGCGGGGCCACCACAACGTTCACGCAGCGCGGCATCGGCGACGTGCTCGTGACCTTCGAAAACGAGGTCGCGCTGATCGATTCGGGAGTCGGTGCGAAGGACTTCGAAGCCGTGTATCCGTCTGTGAGCTTGCTGGCGGAGCCGCCGGTGTCGATCGTCGACAAGGTCGTGGACAAGCGCGACACGCGCAAGGTGGCGCAGGCGTATCTCGACTATCTGTACACGCCTGCTGCGCAGGAGATTATCGCCCGGCATCATCTGCGTCCGCGCGATGCGAGCGTGCTCGCGAAGCACGCCAGCGAGTTCAAGCCGATCAAGACCTTCACGGTCGAGCAGGTATTCGGCAACTGGCAGAAGGCGCAGGCCGCGCATTTCGCCGATGGCGGCACGTTCGATCAGATCGTCGTCGACCGGAACTAACGCGGGATTCGGTGATGAAAAAAGGCGCTTCGCGTGATGGCGAAGCGCCGTTCAACTCATCGCTTCGTGAGCGCGATGCTCGTGGGCTCAGCCGTCAAATACCCCACACTCGCCCCAAACCGGTCCTTGTAATTCGCGCGCACAATCGGATCGAGCGTTGCCACCACCTTGTCGTGCAACGACGATTCCCAGTCGCCCGCATGCTGGAAGTTGCTCATGATGTAGGTCCAGCCGTTGATCTCATCGACCGCATGCAAGCCCGTGGACTCCGCGCCGGCGGGGCAGGACAGCACGCGCGCCAGCGATTTGGTGTCCACGTTGTAGGCCCACAGGAAGTTGTTCACGTGCATGCCCGAATCCTCACCGATAAACAGCGTGCGCAATTTTTCGGAGAACTTGAGATTATCCGGATTCGCGATCTTGTCGGCGTTCGCGAGATTGCCTAGCGCGTCCGCAGCGGCAAGGTCCTCGCCAACCAGTGCTTCCGGCGCGCTCATGTCGACCGGCACCCAGTCGCTGTCGATGGCGCTGCCGGCCGTGTCGCGCTGGCCACCCTTCAGGTTCAGCGCATAGACCGCGCCCGCGGCGATCTTCTTGTCGAGCGCGACGTCGCGCGAGACCGCATTGCCCTTGACCATCGATGTTTCGATCCGTGACATCGCGCTGTAGACGATCTTGTCTTTCGCGTTGATGGTCGTGCCTTCGAGTTTCGTGAATGCCATGCTGGCGCCAAGCAGCGCGGCATAGCGGTGCGTCTCCAGAAACGCGGCGGCCTTCTCCATGCCCGGCTTCACGCGGATCCAGTTGAACTTGCCGCCGAAGTGGATCTTCGTGAAGGTCGGGTCGGCGGGATCGGCGGCCGCGACGTCCATGATGTCGGCTGCCTTCAGCGTGTTCGCAAGCGTTTCGATCTCGTCGCTCGTCGCGTGGCCGATGCGGATCCACGTGAGCGTCGCGGACCCGGCTCCTGCCGACGAGGTCTGCGTCCACTTCGCGACGTACAAGGTCCCCGCCGAGAGATCGGCGGCTTTGTCGGCGATGAACATGAATAAGCCGCCATTGGTTGCGTCGTCACCCATCATCACCGTGCGCTGGTCCGGCATCACCTGAACCAGTTCGTGCGAGATGCGGCCGAGGCAATAGTGCTTCTTCACCGTGCCCGTGCCGTCCGCGTTGACGGTGATCTCGGGCAGGTGGCCGTAGTGATACGGGTTCGCCTTTGTCTCGTCGCCGAAGGTGTTTTTGCTGAACGCCTTGAATTGCGCGTCGGTTGCCGCCTTCGTCGCGTCCGGTTCGTATTCCTCGCTCGAGAGGTGCGTATTCCACGGCGAGAGGCTCGCGCCGCACGTGATCCAGAGCGCGTGCGCCTTCGAGGTGTCGACGTTGTGGTACTTGACGAGCTTGAGCGCGCCCGTCGCCGGGTCCTGGTCGAGCGTCAGCACTGCGATGGGCGAGGGCAACTGGCCGTATTGCGACGCGCTCGCCTGGTCGCGCGTCGTGTATTCGAATTGCACGACCGCGAACACGGCGTTGCCTTTCACGCCGGGAACGCTGGCGTTCTTCAGCGTCAGCAGCGAGCTGCCGTCCGGGCAGTCCGAATAAAACTGGCGCTCCTTGCCAGCGACCGAGCGGTCGATGATCGGCTGGTTGTCGATGTCGTAGTAGCCGCCCGCGAGGATCGTGCCGCCGTGGCCGTCCGGCACCTGGTCGCCCGTTACGAAGAACGGCTTGTACGCGAGTTTGAAATTACTCGATGAGCCATCGGAGAACGTCACCGAAAGCGTCGAGCCGACCGTCGTGGTGGCCATTGCCGCTGCGTTGTCGAGCGTGGGCGCGGCCATGGGTGAAAACGTTGCGGCGGCGAAGGTGGCGGCGGCGGTTGGCGTGGCCGCCGGGCTGTCGTTGCCGCCGCCGCACGCGGTCAGCAGGGCGGGCAGGGCAGCGCCGGAAAGCGGGAGCATGGGCGCGCCGGCGAGCATCTTCAGGAGTTGGCGGCGAGCAGTATTGGGCAACGCGGACATGTGGAATTCAGGGGCGGTTGTTTGAATTCCGTAAGGCTAATGTTTGAATATGAAAGTTAAATGAAAATATTCAGGCTGCCGTCCCGTCCGTTCTTCGACAGACTTCTTCGAACCATGCGTTTTCCGCATGCTCCCCTCGACAATTAATCGTTTGTGATGCTTTTGAGGCCCAGGGATACTGCCGCAATTCCCAGACGTGGCGACGAATCGGCATCCCATCATGCGATCAGACTACAACTTCATTAACGGTCAGTTTTTTGAAGCGGACGCGCAGCGCATCGCCGTCTACAATCCCGCGAACGCCGAGCTGATCGGCCATGTGAGCGCCGCGAGCGTCGCCGACGCGGCCCGCGCGGTCGAAGCCGCCAAAGAGGCGCAGCGCGCCTGGCGCCGTTTGCCGGCCGCCGAGCGCGGCGCGATCCTGACGCGGTTTGCCGATGCCATCGACGCGCGCTCCCCGGTGATTGGCGCGGTGCTCGCCGCCGAATCCGGCAAGAGCGTCGCCGACGCCACCGCCGAAGCCCACTACGCCGCCGAGATCCTGCGCTATCACGCGCAATGGGCGCGCCGCATCGAGGGCGAGGTGATCCCGAGCGACAGAGCCAACGAAAACCTGATCCTGATGCGCGAGCCGATTGGCGTGGCCGCGTGCCTGATCCCGTTCAATTTCCCGATCTACACGTTGCTGCGCAAGATTGCGCCGGCGCTCATCACGGGCAACACCGTGGTTGCGCGGCCGAGCAACAACACGCCGTGCTCGGCGTTCGAGGTGGCGCGCGCGGCTCAGGACGCGGGTCTGCCGCCGGGCATCTTCAACGTGCTGGCGATGGACCACGACACCGCCGCCGCGCTGTGCACGCATCCGGGCGTCGGCATGATCACGCTCACGGGCAGCGTCGCGGCGGGCCGCAAGGTGCTCGACTACTGCAAGGAAAACATCGCGAAGCCGTCGCTCGAACTGGGCGGCAAGACGCCGGCCATCATCGAGGCCGATGCCGATCTCGAAGCCGCCGCCACGGCCATCGTGCGCTCCAAGACCACGCATTGCGGCCAGTTGTGCACGGCCATCGAGCGCGTCTATGTGCAGGAGTCCGTGCATGCGCGCTTCGTTGCGCTGTTGCGCGAGAAGATGAGCGCCGTGAAGTTCGGCGACCGTGCGCGCGACGCGGCGTGCATGGGGCCGCTCGTCAATGCACAGGCGCGTGCCACGGTTCATGCGATGGTCGAGCGCGCCGTTGCCGAAGGCGCTGTGATCGAGACGGGCGGCTATCTGCCGGAAGGCGCGGGCCACTTCTATCCGCCCACGCTGCTGAGCCACTGCCGCCAGGACATGGAGATCGTGCAGGAAGAGATCTTCGGACCGGTGTTGCCGGTGATCGGTTACGAGACGCTAGACGACGCGCTGCGCATGGCCAACGATCACCAGTTCGGCCTCTCCTCGGTGCTTTATACGGAACGCTATCGCTCGGCAATGCGCGTGGCGAACGAGATCGAGGCGGGCGAGCTTTACGTGAACCGCACGCCCGCCGACCCGTACCAGGGCTTTCACGCCGGCTGGAAGCGCTCGGGCCTCGGCGGCGACGACGGCAAGCACGGCATGCTCGAATTCACGCAGACGCGCCTCGTCGTCATGCCGTTCTGATTGATGATTCGTTTTCCTGATTGAACGCCATGGGGCGCTTATTGCAACGAGCGCCCGCCCAATAAGAAGCAGACCGTCCACCGTGGGCCGCGCGCCCACGCAGGCGAGTCTGCAAATGGAGACCATCGTGCAGAAGTCCATCACCAAACCCGAAGCGGCGGCGAACTCGCCGCACACCGATATCCCAGCCGTCGCGGCCTCGGGTGCGTCGCAGCGCTATGTCCAGTTACTGCTGCTCGTGCTCGCGGCCGGCGGCATTTATCCGCTGCTGTATCTGCGTCAGGTTTATCAGACCACGATGCTCGATGTCCTGCACATCGACAATGCGCAACTGGGCTACCTCTATTCGATGCTCGGCATCGTCTTCTTTCTTTCCTATTTGCCGAGCGGCTGGCTTGCCGACCGCGTGGCGCCGCGCTTGTTGATCTGCTTCTCGCTGATCGGCACGGGCGCGCTGGGCCTATGGTATTCGACCGCGCCTGCGTTCAACGCGCTGCTCGTGATCTTCTGCTGCTGGGGCCTCACGACGGGGCTCACGTTCTGGGCGTCGGTGCTCAAGCGCGTGCGCATGATCGCTTCGCCGACCGAGCAGGGCCGCTTCTTCGGGCTGCTCGACGGCGGGCGCGGGCTGGTCGAGGCGCTGCTTGCGACCGCGGCGCTCGCGCTGTTCGCCGCCGCTACCGGATCGGGGCGCGGCGAGGCGGCCGGCCTGCGCCACGTGATCTATATGTACTCGTTCACGTGTATCGCGCTGGGCGCGGTGATGACGCTTTTCAAGGATCCGGCGTCTGCCAAGGACGAAGCCGGCAAGCAAGCGGCCGATGCGGACGCTTCGCTCTGGCGCGATCTCAGGACGCTGGCCTCGATTCCGCAACTCTGGCTCATGGCGGCCGTCGTGTTCTGCGGCTATCAGATCTTCTGGGCCACTTACAGCTTCTCCGCGTATCTCCAGCAGGGCGATCTGCACATGAGCGTGGTGGCCGCCGGCATGGTGACCACGGCGAAACTCTGGATGCGGCCGATCGGCGGCATAGGCGGCGGCTTTCTCGGCGACCGTTTCTCGAACCTGCGCGTGCTGATCTGGGCGATGTTCCTCGCCGTCGCGGGGCTGGTGGGCCTGATCCTGCTGCCTGCGATGCACAACGTCGCGCTGCTGGGCGCGGTGGTGCTATTCATCGGCCTCATGACTTACGCGATTCGCGGCCTCTACTGGACGCTGCTCGACTACTGCGCGGTGCCCATGCGCATCACGGGCCTCGCGATCGGTCTTGTCTCGCTGGTCGGCTACTCGTCCGATATTTTCCTGCCGCTCGTGAACGGCTATTTCACGGAGCACTACGCGGGGCTGCTCGGCTACCAGTTCTATTTCGCCTATGTGGCGGCCATTGGCGCGCTTGGCGGCATTGCCGCGCTGGTGCTCAAGCGCATGTCCCATTCCCACACTGTCTGAATCTGCCCGAACCATGAAAGTCGTCGCCATGCAAACGCATGTCGTCGCGGTGCCTCCCCCGCACCTCGGCGGCATGTACTGGATCTTCGTCACGCTGCAGACCGATTGCGGCATCGAGGGCGTAGGTGAAATCTACGCCGCCACGTTCCATCCGGACGTGATGGTGCCCGCGATCGAAGATGCCTTCACGCGCTATCTGCTCGATCACGATCCGCACCACGTCGAGCGCTTGTTCCGCGAGGCGTATTCGAGCGGCTTCACGCAGCGCCCGGACCTCACGATGATGGGCATCGTGAGCGGCCTCGAAATGGCGTGCTGGGACATCATCGGCAAGGCGGCGAACAAGCCGGTGTACGAGTTGCTGGGCGGCATGGTGAACGAGCGCTTGCGTTCGTACACCTATCTTTATCCGAAGAACGCCAAGGGCGAATACGATTACGACGACCCCGATCTCGCCGCCGAATGCGCGCTCGAGAACGTGAAGCGCGGTTTCACCGCGGTCAAGTTCGATCCGGCGGGACCGTACACGGCGTACTCGGGGCATCAGCTTTCGCTCGAAGTGCTCGATCGCTGCGAAACGTTCTGCCGCAAGGTGCGCGAAGCGGTCGGCAACAAGGCCGATCTGCTGTTCGGCACGCATGGGCAGATGGTGCCTTCGTCGGCCATCCGGCTCGCGAAGCGGCTGGAAAAATACGATCCGCTGTGGTTCGAAGAGCCGGTGCCGCCGGGCCAGCCCGATGCCATGGCCGAAGTGGCGAAGCACACGAGCATCCCGATCTCGGCCGGCGAACGCCTGACGACCAAGTACGAGTTCCACAAGCTGCTGGAAGCGGGTGCCGCATCGATCATCCAGCTCAACGTCGCGCGCGTGGGCGGCTTGCTCGAAGCGAAGAAAGTGGCGGCGCTCGCAGAGGTCTATTACGCGCAGATCGCGCCGCACCTGTACAACGGTCCGATTGGCGCGGCGGCGAGCATCCAGCTTGCAGCTTGCACGCCGAACTTTCTGATTCAGGAAAGCATCGGCACGTGGGATGGTTTCCACGCGCAGATTCTCAAGCAGCCGATTCAGTGGGAAGACGGCTACATCATTCCGTCGAAGGCGCCGGGTTTGGGCGTCGAACTCGACATGGACGTCGTGCGCGCGCATTCGCCGTACACGGGCAAGCGTCTGCATCTGCAGATGGCGGACCGGCCCGCCGACGTGCGCGACACTGCGCCCGCGCGCGGCTGACCGGTGGGGGCAAGCCAATGAACTATGACTACATTATTGTCGGCGCGGGATCGGCGGGCTGCATTCTCGCCGAACGGCTTTCGGCTTCGGGACGTCATTCGGTGCTGCTGCTCGAAGCAGGCGGCTCGGACAATTCGTTCTGGTTCAAGATCCCGATCGGCTTCGCCAAGCTGTATTACGACAATAAGCACAACTGGATGTATTACAGCGAGCCGGAACCGCAGCTTGCCGGACGCCAGATCTACGCGCCGCGCGGCAAGGTGCAGGGCGGCTCGGGCTCGATCAACGCGATGATCTACGTGCGCGGCGCGCAGCGCGATTACGACGACTGGGCGGCTGCGGGCAATCCGGGCTGGTCGTATCAGGACGTGCTGCCGTACTTCCGCAAGCTCGAATCGCATCCGCTGGGCGATACGACCTGGCACGGCGCGAACGGCCCGGTGCGCATCACGCCGATGAAGGATGGCGCGCACCCGATCTGCCAGAGCTTTATCAAAGGCTGCGAGCAGCTCGGCTACGAACGCAACGACGACTTTAACGGTGCGCGGCTCGAAGGGGTGGGCATCTACGATGTCAACACGCGCAACGGGCAGCGTGCGTCGAGCAGCTTCGCGTATCTGCATCGCGCGGGGCAGCGGCCGAATCTCAAGATCGAGCATCATGCACAGGCGTCGCGCGTGCTGTTCGACGTCGATGCAAGCACAGGCAAGCGGCGCGCGAGCGGCGTGGAGATCGTCCAGCAGGGCGTGAAGCGCACGTTCCATGCGAACCGTGAAGTGATCGTTTCGGCGGGCGCGGTCGATTCGCCGAAGCTCCTGCAGCTTTCGGGAGTGGGCCCGCGCGCGCTGCTCGCGCAGCACGGCATCGAGGTGATGCACGAGTTGCCGGCCGTGGGGCAGAACTTGCAGGACCATCTGTGCGTGAGCTTCTACTATCGCTCGCGCGTGAAGACGCTCAACGACACGTTCAGCAGTTGGGCCAGCAAGCTCAAGTTCGGCCTGCAATATCTGATCAGGCGCACCGGGCCGTTCTCGATGAGCGTGAACCAGTCGGGTGGCTTTTTCCGCACTAATCTGGACGAAGCGCATCCGAACATGCAGGTGTATTTCAATCCGCTGTCGTATCGGATTCCCAAGTCGAATCGCGCCCAGCTCACGCCGGAACCGTACTCGGGCTTTCTCGTCTGCTTCAATCCGTGCCGGCCCACGAGCCGCGGTTCGGTCGAGATTGCCTCGGAGAACGTTGCGGATGCACCGAAGATTCGCGGTAACTATCTGTCGACGCAGAAGGATCGCGACGAGGCAATCGCGGGCAGCCGCCTCGTGCGCAAGCTGATGACGGCGCGCGCGCTCCAGGAAGTCACGGTGGAAGAGGTGACGCCCGCCGGCGAGGTGAGCGACGACGCCAGCATGCTCAAGTTCTTCCGCGAGCAGAGCGGCTCGATCTATCACTTGTGCGGCACCTGTGCGATGGGCCCGGACCCGCGCACGGCGGTGGTCGACGCACGCCTGCGCGTGCACGGCATCGAAGGTTTGCGCGTGGTGGATGCGTCGATCTTCCCGAACATCACCTCGGGCAACACGAACGCGCCCACCATGATGGTCGCGGAAAAAGGCGCGCAGATGATTATCGAAGACGCGGATCAGGAGATTGCCGCACGCGGCCTGGCGGCCAACGTTCAGCGCGCGGCGGCGATTTCCTCCTGAAGCCACTCGCGAAAAAGCTGTAGCGGCCTGGACGCCTGCGGTTCGGGCCGGGCCTCGCCAGGCCGGGCCGCGACAGGCCGCACCACGAACCAGTACGACTGGCGCCCATCCACGTGGATGTCGCGCACCGGCGCGAGCCGTCCATCGGCGAGTTCGCGCGCGATCATGTGGCGGTCGGCCATGGTCACGCCGAGCCCTGCGATAGCGGCGCCGATCGCATGATCGAGCAGATCGAATTCATAGCCGCCCGAGGTGTCGACATCGTCGATGTGCGCGGCGTCGAGCCAGTGCCGCCACGTGAGATAGCGCTGGTTCTCGCCGGCGAGCACATGGAGCAGCGTCTGCTGCGTGAGATCGAGCGGGCCTTGCGCGAGCAGCGCCGGCGCGCACACGGCGATGTGCGATTCGTGCATCAGTAGCGAGCTTTCGAGTCCTGGCCATTCGCCGTCGCCGAAGCGGATCGCACAATCGAGCGTGGTGGAATCGGCAAGGCTGTCCTGCAAGTGCGTCGTGAGGCTCAGTTCGAGCGTGGGATGGCGCGCGTGCAGGCGCGTGAGGCGCGGCACGAGCCAGCGGCTCGCGAAGGTGGGCGGCGCGTTTACGCGCAGGCGGTTCAGGTCGCTCTTTTGCTGGATCGTGCGCACGGTCAGTTCAATGCGGTCGAACGATTGTTGCAGCGTGCGCAGGAGAGCTCGGCCCGCGTCGGTGAGTTCGAGCCGGTGGTGATGGCGCTCGAGCAGGGTTTCGCCAAGCTGCTCCTCGAGCTGGCGCACCTGGCGGCTCACGGCGCTTTGCGTCACGTTCAACTGCTCGGCGGCGCGAGTGAAGCTGCCGCTCGTGCCTGCCGCCTCGAATGCTTTCAAAGCATTCAGCGCCGGCATTTTTCGCTTCAAGGTCGTCTCCTCGCGGGTCACGTCGTCTCGAAACGACGGGGCGCCAAAACGACGGAGTATACCGGCGCGCCAGGCGTCTCGGTATACCCTCGGGCCGTCGTTCATTGCCGCGAACGCGCGAGCGCCGCGAGCCCGAGCGTGACGGCCAGCGCGAACACGTAGAGGCCGCCGGGGCCGATTAGCCGCATGAAGACCGAGGCGATGGTGGGCCCGGCCGCGCCGCCCAGCGAGAACACCAGCAGCAGTGTCGCGCTGGTCTGCACGCGGCGGGCCTGGTCGACGCGATCGTTGACGTCGGAGACGATCACGCCGTAGAGCGTGAAGGTAAGCGCGACGTAGAGAAACAGCAGCACGTTCACCAGCAACGGCGCGCGCACGACGATCAGCGCCGCTGCCGCGAGCCCGGCGACGAGCGACACCGCGCCCAGCGTCGTGCGCCGCCCGAGGCGATCGGAAAGCCGTCCAACTGGCCACTGCGAGAGCAGCGCGCCAATCAGCACGATGCCCATCGCATGCGAAATGTCGCTCGCCGGAAAGCCGATGCGCGCGAGATAGACCGGCGTGAGCGCGTAGAACGCGCTGGAGAGCAGCCCCGCGCCGATGCAGGCGGGCAAGCTACGCGGCGCCGCGCGATGCAGTTCGCGCAGGCCGTCGAGCAGCAGCGTGGGGCGCTTGGGCGTGCCGAGCGGCGAAGCGTTCGCGGCCCGGACCGCGGCGACCGGCGGCGGCGCGGTTTGCTGCCAGTCGCCGATCAATGCGACGGGAATCAGCGCGGCCACGAACAGGCCGTTCACGAGCCCATGTTCGAGGTTGCTGCCGGGCGCGCCCACGCCGAGCAGAAACTGGCCGATGCTCACGCCGAGATAGGTGAGCACGAGATAGAGCGCGAAGGCGCGCCCGCGCTGCGCGTTGGGCACCGCGCCGTTGACGCCGCTTTCGATCGACGTGAACACGCCCATCATGCTGAAGCCCGTCAGGAGCCGCAGCGCGGCCCAGATATTGGGCGAATCGAACGATAGATAACCGAGTGCCGCGAGTGCGGCGAGCGCGCCGAAACCGATGAAGGTGCGCTGCGGCCCGATGCGCGTCACGAGCGGGCCGAGGCCGAGCCCACCCACGATGAAACCCACGTAGTAGCACGACTGTACGAGGCCGACGTCCAGCGCCGTATGCTGCGCGGCCAGCATGCGCAGTGAGATCAGCGTGGTGAGCAGGCTATTGCCGCAAACGAGAACCGTGTAGCCGCTCAGCAGGCCAAGGAGCGCCCGCATCCGCGATTAGTGCGTCACTGCGCCAGAACGGCGCTCCACGAAGCGGCGCACGTAGTCGTGGGCGGGGCGGTGCAGGATGTCGTCGGGCGTGCCGCACTGGATCAGACGGCCGTCGCGCAAAATCGCGATCTGGTTGCCGATGCGCAGCGCCTCGTCGAGATCGTGCGTGATGAACACGATGGTCTTCTTGAGCGTCTTCTGCAGTTCGAGCAACTGGTCCTGCATCTCCGTGCGGATCAGCGGATCGAGTGCGGAGAACGCCTCGTCCATCAGGATCACGTCGGTGTTCGCGGCCAGCGCGCGGGCGAGCCCAACGCGCTGGCGCATGCCGCCCGAAAGCTCGTCGGGGTAGTGGTCGGCGTAACCGGCCAGCCCCACCTTGCCGAGCCATTCGCGCGCGCTCGCAAGGGCGTCGGCTTTCTTTTCGCCGCGCGTGACGAGCGCATAGGCGGCGTTGTTGAGCACGGTCTGGTGCGGCAGCAGGCCGAAGCTCTGGAACACCATGCTCACGCCGTAGCGGCGCAGGTGGCGCAGGCCGCCATCGGAGAGCTTGAGCACGTCGTTGCCGTCGATCAGGATCTCGCCCACGGTGGGCTCGATCAGCCGGTTGAAGTGGCGCACGAGCGTGGACTTGCCCGAACCCGAGAGCCCCATGATCACGAAGATCTGGCCCGAGCCGATCGACAGGCTCACGTCGTTCAGGCCGACGTTGCAGCGCGTTTTCTCGAGCACCTCGGCCTTGCTCGCGCCGCCGCGCAGCATTTCCAGCGCACGCTGGCCCGCTTCGCGCGTGCCGAAGATCTTGTACACGTTCTTGACTTCGATGCCGCTCATGGTCGTTACCTCATTGCGTATTCGGAGTGCGCCGGCTTCTGCGTGATTGCTTCATGATGCCAGCGCTAATGCGTTCGCGTTCGTTGGGTGGCTTGTGCGCCGGTCACTTGGCCGGCTGGCTGCTCATGTCGCCGCGCAGGTCGCCGGATCCAGCCTCGTTCGCGTCGCGATTTTCCTGATCGCGGCCGCGGCGAAACGGAATCCGCGAGGGCTGCTTCGACTTGCGCGCGAGGCCGCGCGTGCGGCGTCCCTGGCCGTAGCCCTGACTGATGCGGTCGATCACGATCGCGAGGATCACGATGGCGATGCCGGCCTGCGTGCCCTTGCCGACGTCGAGCGTCTGAATGCCCGCGAGCACATCTTCACCCAGGCCGCGCGAGCCGATCATGGAGGCGATCACCACCATCGAGAGCGCCATCATCGTGGTCTGGTTGATGCCGGCCATGATGCTCGGGCGCGCGAGCGGCAATTGCACGCCGAACAGCAGTTGCATGCGCGTGGTGCCGAATGCGCGCGCGGCTTCGACGATCTCGGCGTCCACGTGGCGGATGCCAAGGTCGGTCAGGCGGATCAGCGGCGGCAGTGCGTAGACGACGGTGGCGAGAATCGCGGGCACCTTGCCGAGGCCGAACAGCATCAGCACCGGAATCAGGTAGACGAAGCTCGGCAGGGTTTGCATCACGTCGAGCACCGGCAGCAGCACGCGGCGAAGCTTGCTGCTCGACGCCGCGAGAATGCCGATGGGCACGCCCAGCACGACCGAAATGAGCGTGGCGACCACCATCAGCGCGAAGGTCTGCATGAGCTTGTCCCACAGCCCGAAGCAGCCGATCAGCCAGAGCAGCGCAACGAACAGGACCGCCACGCCGACGCGGCGCGACGCGTGCCACGCGAGCAGGCCCACGGCGGCGAGGATGACCCACGGCGGCGTCGCGCGCAGCAGGCCTTCGAGCGGCACGAGCACGTAGCGCAGCATCAGGACGCTGAAGTTGTGAAACGCGTCGCCGTGCTGCTGCACGAACGTGGTGACCTGGTCGTTGACCCAATCGGCGATGGAGAGGTGAAGAAACGGAGATCCCATGGTGAGCCTCATTCTGCGTGTGACAGGTGATGCGGGCTGCCGTGCTGCATGAATCGCGGCACGGCTTCGGGCAGGGCGCTTAGCTGCGCAAGCCGGCTTGCACGCGCGCCGCGACGTCCGGCGTGACCCATTGCTTCCAGATTTCGGGGTGCTGCTCGAAGAACGTGCGCGCGACGACGGAGGCGTCGAGTTTCTTGTCATGCATCTGCTGGACCAACTGCTCGTCGAGCGCGAGCGGCAGGCTCACTTTTTCGAAGAATGCCACGGCGCCGGGTGCGCTGTCGTAGAAGGGCGTCGAAACGGCGATCTTCAGATGCGAGACCTTGAACGCCGAGGCGCACGGCGTGCCCTTCGGGTCGGTGATGGTGTTCCAGCAGACGTCCGAATACGGCGCACCCTGCAATTGCACGAACTTGTACTTCGCCATCAGGCCGGCCGGCTGCCAGTAGTAGAACAGGATGGGCTTGCCGCGCTCGTAGGCCGAGGCGATGGCCGCGTCGAGCGCGCCGCCGGTGCCGGGGCGGAAGTTCGTGTAGTCGTCGCCGAGCTTGTAGGCGGCGAGCAGGCGGTTGTTGAAGCGCTCGCAGTCCCAGCCGGCGGGGCAGTTATAGAAGCGGCCCTTGCCGGGCTCTTCGTCGTCGGTGAAAAGGTCCTTGTATTGCGCTAGTTGCGAGACGGAGCGCAGTTGCGGCGCGAGCGGTTTGATGCCGCGCTTGGGGTCGCCGTTGATCAAGTAGTCGGGCACGTACCAGCCTTCCTTGTCGCCGCCCGGGATCAGTTCGCCCACGAGCTTCACGCTGCCGTCCTGGAGTGCGCGCGCAACGATCGGGCTGCGCCCGGTCCAGTGCTCGGCCCACACCTGGAGGTCGTTTTTGGAGAGCGCGGTCTCGGTGGCGGCCGTGGCGCCCGGCACGACCTCGGTTTTGCAGCCGTAGCCCTTTTCGAGCACGGTGCGGACCATTTCGGTCATCAGCGCGCCGCTTTCCCAGGTGATCTGCGCAAGCTTCACGGTCTTGCCGGACTCGCACCAGCCTGGCGCGGCGAAGCTGCTCGTGGCGGCGCTGGTTAGCGCGAGCGCGGCGGCGAAATGCAGGCCGGTACGCGTGATACGTCTCATGTCGTCTCCTCCGTTACGGAAGCTATATATGGGCCTCTTCGCCATCGCGCGGGCCGTGCTTTTTGAATCAACGCGAACAGAGTCTAACGACAGCATTTGGGGTTGCGAAGCAACGAAAAGTCATCGAAGCATTACCTGATCTCATGGCAATGAATTCGCGTCATGCCCCCATGAGATTTCATAGCTTTTGGGCGTGTTTGGCGTGTGCTGGAATTCGTCTCGACGCACGGATCGCACCGATGCAACACGCTGCGCTGCGGTGCACAACACGGTGCACAACACATTGCCAACCTTGGAGACGGAGTCGGATATGAAAGCCCTGGAAGTCTATATCGGCGAAGGTTTTGCAGGACCCGGCGTCAACGCCGCCCATATCAACATCATGATCGGCCCGCGCAGCGGACCGGTGGGCCAGGCGTTCACGAACAGCCTGTCTTCGCCCTCGCAGGGCCATGTGCCGTTCATGGTGGTCGCGCAGCCCAACGTGCCGGTCAAGCCCGCCACGCTCTACGTGAACAAGGCCGACATTCGTGGCGACCTGCACGGCAACGCCACTTGGGGCGCTTCGCAGGCGGCCATCGCGAAGGCCGTGACCGAGGCGATGCTAGACAGCACGCTGCCGCCCGAGGCCGAGAACGAATGGTGCATCGTCACGGCGAACTGGGTGAACTGGTCGTGCGACGACCTCGACGCCGTCTACGAGAACAACTACGCGGCCTGCAAGACCGCGATTCGCGCCGCCATGAACGGGCTGCCCGCGCTGCACGACGTCGCGAAGATCAAAGACCAGATCAGCAATCCGTTCTATACGCCCAAGGCTAAAGCGGCCTGAGCCGCGCGTACCGTTACAGGTGACTACGATGCAATACGTGCAACTCGGCCGCTCGGGCCTCAAAGTGTCGCGTCTGTGCCTTGGCACGATGAACATGGGCACGCCCGACTGGAAGCCATGGATCTACAACGAAGCGCAGAGCGAGCCGATCGTGCGCCGCGCGCTCGAAGCGGGCGTGAACTTCATCGATCTCGCCGATTTTTATTCGACCGGCGTGGGCGAGGAAGTGGTCGGGAACATCGTGCGCCGCCTCGCCAAGCGCGACGAACTCGTGCTCACGACCAAGGTGGGCTATCCGATCGGGAGCGGTGTCAATAACCAGGGCCATTCGCGCAAGCACATCATGGACGGCATCGATGGCTCGCTGCGCCGTCTGCAAACCGATTACGTCGATATCTACATGCTCCACTACTTCGACACGAATACCCCGGTCGAAGAAACCATGGACGCGCTCAACGATATCGTGCGCGCGGGCAAGGCGCGTTATATCGGCGTGTCGACCATGTTCACGTGGCAGTTCGCGAAGATCCTGCAGGCTTGCGAGCGCTACAACTTCGCGCGCCCGATCAACATGCAGTTGCAGTTGAACTGCGCGTATCGCGAGGAAGAGCGCGAGATGATTCCGTTCTGCCAGGACCAGGGCATTGGCGTCTCGGTGTTCAGCCCGCTCGCGCGCGGCCTGCTGTCGGGCGATGCGAAATCGGTGCGTAACCAGACCGACTTCTTCACGGTGCAGATGTACGACGATGAGGTGTCGCGCGAGATCGCACGCTCGGTGGCCGAAGTGGCCGACGCGCGCGGCGTTTCGTGCGCGCAGATCGCGCAGACGTGGGTGTTGAGCCGCCCGGGCGTGACGTCGATGCTGGTGGGCGCCGATACCGTCGCGCAGTTCGAGAGCGCGCTCGCGGCGCTCGATACGCAGCTCGACGCCAGCGAGCTTTACGAACTCGATCGCAACTACACGCCGTGCGACGTGATCAACGACTATGTGAGCTCGCGCATTCCGCGCGCGCCGCGTGCGTCGCGCCGGCTGGAGATCGCAGCATGATTGGCGGCCTGACTGAAACGCGCCTGTGGCGCACGTCGAGTTTCATCGACGGTGAATGGGTGGCGAGCGACGCCACCTACACGGTATTCGATCCGGCCAGCGGCGCGGCGCTCGCGGAAGTCTCGCGCGCCGGCGCGCGCGAGACGCTGCAGGCGGTGGCGGCGGCGGCCCAGGCGTTTCCCGCATGGCGCGACGCCACCGCTGCGGAGCGCGGCGCGAAGGTGCGCCGCTGGGGCGAACTGATGCTCGAACAGCGCGAGGACCTCGCGCGCATCATGACCGCGGAGCAGGGCAAGCCGTACACGGAGGCGCTCGGCGAGGTGGCCTATGCGGCGAGCTTTCTCACGTGGTTCGCGGAAGAGGCGCGGCGTGCCTATGGCGACGTGATTCCCGCGCCGAAGAAGGGCGCGCGCATCGTCGTGACGAAGGAGCCGGTGGGCGTGGTGGGCGCGATCACGCCGTGGAATTTTCCGCTCGCGATGGTCACGCGCAAGGCGGGCCCGGCGCTGGCGGCGGGCTGCACGATGGTGCTCAAGCCCTCCGAGGAGACGCCGCTTTCCGCGTTCGCACTCGCGGAACTGGCGGTGCAGGCCGGCATTCCGCGCGGTGTGTTCAACGTGGTGTCGGGCGACGCGCCGGCGATCGGCGACACGCTGATGGCCTCGAAGGCCGTGCGCAAGATCTCGTTTACGGGTTCGACCCGCGTGGGCAAGCTGCTCATGCGCGCCGCCGCGGACAGCGTCAAGAAGGTCTCGCTCGAACTGGGCGGCAACGCGCCGTTCATCGTGTTCGACGACGCCGATCTCGATGCTGCCGTGGAAGGGGCGATGGCCTCGAAGTTCCGCAACACCGGGCAAACCTGCGTGTGCGTGAATCGCTTCTACGTGCAGTCGGGCGTGCATGATGCGTTCGTCGAAAAGCTCGCGGCGGCGGTGCGCAAATTGCGCGTGGCGAACGGCATGGAGCCGGGGGCGACGCAAGGGCCGCTCATCAACGCCGCCGCGCTGCGCAAGGTGGAGGCGCACGTGAGCGACGCGCAAGCCAGGGGCGGCGCAATCGTGTGCGGCGGCGCTCGGCATGCGCTCGGCGGCACGTTCTACGAACCCACCATCATCACCGGCGCGCACGGCGGCATGATGCTCGCGAACGAGGAAACCTTCGGCCCGGTGGCGGCGGTGTTCCGCTTCGAGACCGAGGAAGAGGCGATCCGCGCGGCCAACGATACCGACTTCGGCCTTTCCGCGTATTTCTACGCGCGCGACATTGGCCGCGTGTGGCGCGTGGCGGGCGCGCTCGAAAGCGGCATGGTCGGCATCAACGAAGGCATCATCTCCACCGAGGTCGCGCCGTTCGGCGGCGTGAAGGAGTCGGGGCTCGGCCGCGAGGGTTCGAAGTACGGACTCGATGAGTACCTCGAAACGAAGTACATGATGATGGGCGGGCTGGGTTGAGCCTGCGTTGAACGCCGGGCGTCACGTCCCCGCGTGCGTTTCGCCCGGCTGCCGCCCGGCAAAACGTACGCCGGGCGCCGCATCCGCATAGCTGCCGACCAGCGTGGACGTCACGACACAACGCGTCGCGGCGATCTTCCACTCGCCATCGATCTTGCGGTACTCGTCTTCGTAATACGCGCCGAGCTGCGTGAATGCGCGCTCGCGCGTATCGAGCATCTGGTAGTGCAGCCCCCAGGTGCCGCGCGCGTGCGCGCTGTCGAGCACCTCGATTTGCGGATTGACGCCGTGATGCATCTCCACGATATGCGGATGGCAGCCTAGCCGCTCGAAAACGGCCACCAGGCCGTCACGGTTGTCGAACACGCCGATCGCGCCGTAGTCGATGCGCACCGGACCGGCGGCAAAGCATTCGCGCATACCTTGCGGGTCCTTCATGTCGCAGCAGGCGAAGTAGCGCGCCTTCAGGCTGCGAATCGCATCGGCGTCTTCGAGCGCGCGCAGGCGCGCCTCCAGGGCTTCGATCGGGCTCATTCCGTCTCCTTGATTCGGCGCCGCACCGCTGCGGATGCCTGAGCGCTACGGTAGCGTTGCGCTCGCGCCAGCCCATCGTCCAGTCGGACGATGCGCGGAGGCAGAGGCCGTTCTTACCATCCGATGACACCAAGGAGACGCCTGCCGATGGACGACGCCACTCGCACACTCTGGGCATTCGAGCAAATCCGGCAATTGAAATATCGTTACTTTCGGGCAGTCGACTGCCACGACTGGGCGCTGCTCGCGCAATGCCTGAGCGAGGATTGCCGGGCGCGCCTGTATGGCGGCAAGTATGCGTACGACGGCCGCGAGGCCTTCGTCACCAGCTTGCAGGCGCTGATCGGCAAACCGACGTTCCTCACCATGCACCATGGCCATCACCCGGAACTGGAACTGCTCGACGACGATCGCGCACGCGGCGTCTGGTATCTGGAAGACCACGCGATCGACCTCGAAAGCAATATCGTGCTGCATGGCACGGCCCTCTACGACGACGAGTACATCCGGCGCGACGGCGTCTGGCAGATCGCGCGCACGCACCACGAGCGGATTTTCGAATCGGTCACCTCGCCGATTCCCGATTCGTTCAGTTTGACGGCCAACCGGTTTCAGCCTCACGCGCTGGCATAAGACGCAGCCTGATTCCGGCGAGCACGCGCCTCGCCCTCTCATTACAACCCGGAGACGATTCGATGGAAAAAGTCATTTACGTGCTGTGGCGCGATTCCCAGGTTCCCGCCGACTCATGGCGTCACGCGGTGCGCACGACGCTTGCCGACACGCTGCTCTCGCGCGGCGCGCACGGCGTGCAGGTCAATCTCGCCGATGCCGACGTCGAGCCAGCAGCGGCCCTGCGTCAGCAGAATACGCAGCCGGGCATCGAAGGCACGGTTTCCATCTGGATCGACAGTTCGGTGGCCATGCTGCGCCAGCCGTTCGACGAAGCCGTGCGCGCTGTCGCGCCGCATTTGGCTGCTTATCTGGTCACCGAATCGCAGCCGATCCGCAATACGCGCTTCGTGCCGAAAGCGGGTGAGCGTACCGCCGGTTTTGCGCAACTCGCGTTTCTCACGCGGCCGCCGCGCCTCACGCACGAAGCGTGGATCGACGTGTGGCACAACCACCATACGCGCGTGGCGATCGACACGCAGGACAACTTCCTCTACGTGCAGAACGTGGTCGTGCGCGCGCTTACGCGCGCCGCGCCGCAATACGATGCGATCGTCGAGGAATGCTTTCCGGCCGCCGCGATGAGCGATCCCTATGCGTTCTTCGACGCCGTGGGCGACGAGGAAAAATTCCAGCGCAATCTCCAGACCATGATGGAAAGCTGCGCGCGCTTCATTGACTTCGACAAGATCGACGTGATTCCAACCAGCCAGTACATCGTGAAGAGCGTCAACGGTTGAATCGATGCGTTGAAGGTCACCCGCGTTCCGCGTGATGCTCGATGAGCCAGTCGCTGAAATTACGCACGCGCTGGGTGTCCTGCACTTCGGGCCGTACGTCGAGCCAATAGCCGGCGGGTCCATCCACTTCGATTTCGCTGAGCTGCACGAGCGTGCCGTTCGCGAGTTCCTGCTCGATCATGTGCCGGTCGGCGACGGCAATGCCGAGTCCGGCCACGGCGGCATGAATGACCTGGTCTAACGTGCTGAACTCCATCTCGCCGCGCGGCGCCATTTCCACATCGAGCTTTGCGGCTTCGAGCCACGCCTCCCACACGAGCAGACGGCGATCGATATCGAGGATATAGAGCCACGGATGCTGCGCGAGGATGGCGCGCAGCGCGTCCTCGTCCGCTGGCGGGCCGTCGAACTCGCGCGCCGACGCCACGAGCACATGGCGCTCGCGCATGAGCCGCGTGCTCTGTCCGCCGGGCAGCGGCTCCATGCCGAAGCGGATCTGGCAATCCTCGTTGCGCTCGCTGCCGTGCAGCGGCCCGTATTCGTTCGTGATGGAAATGCGCAGATCGGGATGGCGTACCTGAAAATCGCGCAGACGCGGCGTGAGCCAGCGCGTGGCGAGCGTGGGCGCGGCGTTCAGCGTGAGGAGGCGGTTCGACGGATCGGCGCGGATCGTGTCGAGGGTATGCGCGATGCTGTCGAACGCGGCTTGCAGCGTGGGCAGCAGACGTTTGCCGGCAGCGGTGATCTCGAGCCGGTGATGATGGCGCATGAACAGCGGCGTGCCGAGATAATCCTCGAGCAGACGAATTTGCCGGCTGATCGCGCCTTGCGTGACGTGCAGATTCTGCGCTGCTTTCGTGAAGCTGAGGGTTCGGCTCGCTTCTTCGAATGAACGCAGTGCCGAAAGAGAAGGAAGTCGGCGCATGATGCAACCTCTTGATGCGAACAAAGCGCCGGACGGTGCCGGCGCCTGACCAATGAGACAGTGAGTTAGAACACGTGCGTGATGCCCACGCGGCTCACGACCTGGTTCTGCGTGCTGGCCGGGTTGAAGCCCGTGATCTGCGCATTCTCCGCCGACCCTGCCGCATGCTGGTACGAACCCATCGCGTAGACCGAGGTGCGTTTGGAAAGCGCGTACTGCGTGATCAGGTTGAACTGGTGATACTTCGGCGACTGGTCGGTTGCGTGGTCGAGGCCGTCCGTGAAGGTATAGCCCACGCCCACCGTGAAGGCCGGCGTGACCGCGTAGGTGCCGGAGAACTCGTAGTTCTGGAAGTGCAGGTCGTGACTGCCGTTACCCGAGGAGAAGTCCACGTTGGTGTACTGGGCCATCAGCTTCAGGCTGCCGAGCGCATACGACGCGCCCGCCGAGAGAATGCCCTGATAGCGCGCGTTGGCGAGCGCATCGCCGTAAATGGCGTTCACGTAGCCGCCGCCGCTACCGTAGCCGGCCACCGCCGTGATCGGATTGTTCACGCGCAGGTAGCCCACGCCGGCGCTGAACGATCCGGCCGTGTACGCCGCCGCCGCGCTATACGACGAGTTGGTCGAGAACTGGCCGGCCTGGCCGCCGAACGAATAGTGGCCTTCGAACTGGAATCCCGCGAACACGGGGCTGATGTACTTCACCGCGTTGTTGACCGGGAACCCGTTGTCCATGTTGTCCATATCGTTCGGGTGTGCGAAATACCAGCCGCCGTAGTTGCCGTTGAGCGAATACGGCTCGATCAGGTCGACGGTGGCGTCCCACTGCTTGCCGAGCGTGAGCTGGCCGTATTGTTGCGATTTCAGGCCCACATAGGCATTGCGCGAGAAGGCGAGGCCGCCGCCCGCGGCTCCCGTGGCCGCGTTGAAGCCGCTTTCGACGCGGAAGATCGCCGCGAGGCCGCCGCCCAGGTCTTCGCTGCCGCGCAGGCCCCAGCGGCTGCCCGCCGGCACGCCGCTTTGCATCTGGAACACGTGGCCGCCGCTGCCCGGCACGATATTGCCGTTCGCGCCATTGACCACGTTATTGGCGTAGTCGATGCCGAGGTCGACGATGCCGTACAGCGTCACGCTGCTTTGCGCATGGGCGCCCGCTGCGGCGAGCGCGAGCGGCAGCGCCGCGATGATTTTTTTCTTCACCCGGAGTCTCCGTTCTGGTTGGGTTGTTTCTGGTGGGTTCTGGTGGTTTCTGTTATGCGCTGGTTACGCGCCAAGCGACTTCTGCACCTTCGTGGCGACATCGGCGGGCACCCACGCCTTCCACATCTCCGGGTGCTCCTTGAGGAACTTGAGCGCTTCGGCCTGCGCGTCGACCTTATGCTCGGTCATGTCGAGAATCGTCGTGTTCAGGAAGTCGATGGGGAAGTTCACCTTCGAGAAAAACGCCGTCACGTCGGGCTCGGCCTGGGAGAAGGGCGTGGAAACGCCGATCTTCAACTGCGAGACCAGGTACGACGACACGCACGGCTGCGCGCTGTTCGGGTCGCGCAGCGTCTTCCAGCAGGCCTCGTTGAACGGCGGCATCTTCAGTTGCACGAACTTGTACTTGGCCATCAGCGCAGCCGGTTCCCAGTAGTAGGTGAGAATCGGCTTGCCGCGCGCATACGCCGACGAAATCGCCGCATCGAGCGCCGCGCCCGTGCCGGGGCGGAAATTCGTATAGGTGTCGTCGAGCTTGAGTAGCTTCAACAGGCGCGTGTTCACGCGTTCGCAGTCCCAGCCCGAGGGGCAGTTCAGGAAGCGGCCATGGTCCGGTTCCTCGTCGTCGGTGAAGAGCGACTTGTATTTGGGCAGGTCGCTTACCGAGAGGAGGTCCGGTGCGACGGGTTTGATGCCGCGCTTCGGATCGCCGTGTACCACGTAGTCGGGCACGTACCAGCCTTCCTTGGTGCCGCCCGGCAGTGTGTCGCCCACGAGCTTCACCGTGCCCGCCTTCACCGCGCCCGCGATGATCTCCGAGCGGCCCGTCCATTGTTCCGCCCACACTTGCAGATCGTTGCGCGAGAGCGCCGTTTCCGTGGCCGCCGTGCTGCCGGGCACCGTGTCGGTCTGGCAGCCATAGCCGTTCTTGACGATGTAGCGCAGCACTTCGCTCGTGAAGTTGCCGCTTTCCCAGGTGATGCCGGCAAAGCGCACCGGCTTGCCCTGGCTGCACCAGGTACCGGTCGCGTGCGCTGCGGGTGCGGCCAGCGCGGCGACGGTGAGCGGAGCGGCGAGGCAGGCCGCGCGGATCAGAGAGGTGATTCGTTTCATTGCATGTCTCCTTGTCGTTTAAATGATTCGGAATGCTTGTCAATGCGCCGTTGAGATCCGGCGCTTTTCCGATGTTGGGACGGGCTGCCTGCGCGTGTCTCGGTGCGGGCGGTGATGCGACGATGCGTTCCTGCGTGGGCCGTTTTAGTCGTAGCGGCTGTCGGTTGCGCGTGTGGCGACGAGCACGGCTTCGTCCAGTTCGATGCCGAGCCCGGGCGCCTTGCCGAGTTCCATCCAGCCTTGCGCGTCGGGCTCGATGGCTTGCGTGAGCGGGAAGTCGCGTCGCGCGGGCGTCCATTCGGGCGGGTCATAGGGAAACTCGACGAAGGGTGCGTGCGCGGCGCCTGCCACCACATGGAGGTTTGCGGCCAGGCCGATGCCGTTGCCCCACGTGTGCGGCGTGAAGACCTTGCCGTGCGCCTCGATCTGCGCGGCGAGCCGCCTTGCGCCTTCCATGCCGAGCGTGCAGACGACATCGGGTTGATAAACGTCCAGACATTCGTGGGCGAGCAGCGCCGCGAACTCGTGCGCGTCGCGTGTCATCTCGCCTCCGGCGATGCGCACATCGGTCTGCTTGCGCAGCCACGCGTGGCCCTCATAGTCGCCGCGATGCAGCGGTTCTTCGACCCAATACACGCGATGGCGCTCGATTTCGCGGATGACCGCGAGCGCCTGTTCCGCGCGCCACGGCGCCTGGATGTCCCAGGGCATGCGCCAGCCCTGGTTGCAGTCCACCATTAACTCGATGTTTTCGCCGGCTGCTTCGCGCACGGCGGCGAGCGCGGCGAGATCGTCGGCGAGGCTTGCGCGCCCGAAACGCACCTTGAGCGCCGGAAAGCCGCGCGCGACCGCGTGCTCGGCCCAGTGCGCCATGCCGTCGAGCGTGCGGTGCACACCCGACGATGCATACGCGCGCACCCGGTTCGAGCGCCCGCCCGCCATCTGCCAGCACGGCTGGCCGAGAATCTTGCCGGCCAGATCCCAGAGCGCGACGTCGAGCGGCCACAGGCGGCCCGCGTGGAAGCTGAGGTTGTCGAGCACGGCGGAGTGGCGCGCGAGGTCGAGCGGGTCGGCGCCGATAAAGAGATCGCGATAGTCGTCGAAGCCGTACATGGCGTCGCCAGAACCGATGCCGACGCGGCCTTCGGTATCTTCCACGCGCACGATGGTGGCGGGAAAGGCGCGGCGTGGCCGGCTGTCCCAGGAGGCCGGAAAGGGCGGGTCGAGTGGCAGACGGTGCTGGCTGACCGTGATGCGGGCGATGCGATTTGTCATGGCGCGTGTGGCGTCGTCCGGCGCGCGCGAGAGCCCACTGCGGCTTACTTCGGCTCACTGCGCGGGCGGCGATTGTCTCCTTGGCCGTTCGAGGTGTTACGGCATCCTAGAGGGTCAATTTGTGGCACTCAATGAAGTCAATTCAAGTAAATGACAGCATTCAATTCCGCGAATTGGGCGCGATAATGACGCCGCATGTCGTGCACGCGCACGCCGTGCTCTGACCGGGAAAACACCATGAACAGCTGGCTGCCCACCTTGCCCGCGCTGCCCCGCAACGAACCGAAGTACCGCGCGATTGCGTACGCGTATGCGCAGGCCATCGACGGCGGCCAGATGCTGCCCGGCGAGAAACTGCCCGCGCACCGGCTGCTCGCGAAAAAGCTTCACGTGACGACCGGCACGGTCAGCCGCGCCTATGCGGAACTGGAGCGCTGCGGGATGGTGGTGGCGCGCGTGGGCGATGGTACCTATGTGGCCGAGCCCGACGCCGACGGCGCGCGTTTGCCCGCGCGCACGGGGCAGACGCCGGCGCAGCGCGTACCGGCGGCAACGGGCGTTCCGGCAGCGGCTGGCGCGCTCCAGCCGGGCGCCGCCACAACGCGGACCTTTGATCTCGGTCAGAACGTGCCGATGCCGACCGACGAAGCGGCACTGCTCACGCAGACGCTGCGCGAACTCGCCGCTGACGAACGTCTCGCCGGCGAACTGCTGCTCTATCAGCCCGAAGGTGGACGCCGCTCGCACCGCGAGGCGGGGGCTCGCTGGCTCGCGCGCCAGGGCTGCGTGGTGTCGGCCGAGCGCGTGCTCGTGACCCAGGGCGCGCAGCACGGGCTCGCTTGCGTGCTGCGCGCGGTGCTGCGCCCGGGCGACACGATCTTCGCCGAGGCGTTGAGCTACCCTGGCATCGTCGCGCTTGCGCGGCAGTTGCGGCTCAATCTCGTGGGCATCGAAATCGACGAGGAGGGCATCGTGCCCGCCGCGCTCGAACGGGCCTGCTTGCTGCTCGCGCCGCGTGCGCTGTTTTGCGTGCCGACGCTGCACAACCCGACCACGGCGACGCTGTCCGAAGCGCGGCGCGCGGCCATCGCCGAGATTGCCGTGCGCCACAATCTCGTCGTGATCGAAGATCTTGTGCCCGCCGCGCTGCTCGACGCGCCGCCCACGCCGCTGGCCGCGCGCCTGCCCGAGCACGGCATCGTCATCAGCAGTTTGTCGAAGGCGCTCGCGCCGGGTTTGCGCATCGGCTACGTGCAGGCGCCGCAGGATTGGGTCGGGAAGATTCTTGCCGTGATACGCAGCGACTGCTGGATGACGTCGCCGCTCTCCGCCGAGATCGCGGCGCGCTGGATCGTGAATGGCGATGTCGATCGGCTCGTTGCGCAGCAGCGCGCCCAGGTGGACGTGCGCCATGCGATTGCGGCCGAGGTGCTGGCGGACTGGACGTATCGCACCGATCCCGCGAGCCCGCATCTATGGCTGCCGCTCGCCGAGCCGTGGCGGGCCGCCGAATTCGCCGCCGCGCTGCGTCAGGCGGGCGTGCATCTGAAGACCGCGGACAGCTTCGTGATCGGGCGTGGTTCCGCGCCGCATGCGGTGCGGCTGAGTCTGGGCGGCGCGCGCAGCCACGAGGCGCTGCGCGACGCGCTGGAGCGGCTCGCGCGCACGTTGCGCAACGGGCCGGAGGGACCTTATTCGGCGTGAAGCCGGAGCCTCACGCCGTCACGCTTTCTTCCGAGCTTTCTTCCGCGATATCGCGCCGCGCTGCCACAAGGCTGTCGACATCCACGGGCACGCGGCGCGCGACTGCGCACATCAATTCATAGCCGATCGTGCCGGATGCTTCGGCCACCTCATCAACTTTCACGCGTTCGCCCCACAACTCCACTTGCGAGCCGATGCCTGCGTCCGGGCAGGGCGTGAGGTCGACGGTCAGCATGTCCATCGAGACGCGCCCGATCACGCGCGTGCGCACACCGTCGACGACGATGGGCGTGCCCGTGGGCGCGTGACGCGGATAACCGTCCGCATAGCCGCACGCGACCACGCCGATGCGCATGGGCCGATCGGCCTCGTAAGCGCAGCCATAGCCGACCGTTTCGCCCGGCGTCAGCGTTTGCACGCCGATGATCTTGCTCGCGAGCGTCATGGCCGCGCGCAGCCCGACGCCTTCGACATGACGCGCCACGCCCGTGGGCGACGCGCCGTAGAGGATCGTGCCGGGCCGCACCCAGTCGCGATGCGCGCGCGGATGCCAGAGCACTGCCGCCGAGTTCGACAGCGAGCGCTCGCCGGGGATGCCTGCGGTGGCGGCGTCGAAGCGGTCGAGCTGCCAGTCGATGGCACTGTCGTCGGCGTTCGCGAAGTGCGTCATGAGCGCGATGTTGCCAATAGTGGGCGTCGCGCGCGCGCGTTCCCAGGCTGCACGGAAAACGTCGGGCCGGTAGCCGAGGCGGTTCATGCCCGAGTTCATCTTCAACTGGATGTCGATTGGCTGCTGCGTGCGCGCTGCCGCGAGCAGCGCGAGTTGATCGTCGCAATGGACGGCCACGGTCAGCCGATGCGCGACGGCGGTGGCGACATCGACGCTATCGAAAAGGCCTTCGAGCAGCAGGATGGGCTTGGTCCAGCCGAGTTCGCGCACGCGCACGGCCTCGTCGAGATCGAGCAGTGCGATGCCGTCCGCGCCGGCCAGCGCCGGATAGATGCGCTCGATGCCATGACCATAGGCATTGGCTTTGACGACGGCCCAGACGCGCGCGCCGGAGGCGCTTTGCTTCGCGGTCTGCAGATTGTGGCGGACGGCTTCGGGATGGATGCGGACGGAAATCGGGCGCGGCATGGGCGATCCTGATGGCGAAGGTGAGTGGCGTTAGCCAGTGGTTTCCGCAATCGTATTGATTTTCACCCAGTTATTTTTAATGTATTTTTCCTGGAATTTGGGTTTATCTACTGCTGGCGTGCCACTCGCGCTACGCGGTCAGGATCAGGCTGCGATCACGTCGATGCGCAGCGCCTCGCCACCCGCTGCGATTTCGAGCAGGCGGTCGACGTTCGGGTGTGCGCCGGGACGGTTGCGCGCGTCGGCCGTGTGCTCGGCGAACACGGCGAGGCCGTGCTCGGCCGCCTTGGCGTCGAGCGCGCCGAAGGCCTGCTTCAGGTAGTGGTAGACCGCGAGCGAGCCCTGCTTGCCCGGCTTGTTCTCGATGGTGGCAACCACCGCGCCCTGGCCGTTCACGAGATCGATGCGCTCGATGCCGTCGATGGCGGGCAGTTGCGCGAGATTGTCCTTGAATGTGGTGCCGGGTTGGATCACTGAAAACACTCCGTTTGAGTTCGATGAGTTGCGTAGGGTCCGTATCTTAGCCGATGGAGGTTCAGCGCTTCGCCTTCGCAATCGCATCGAGAATCGCGTAGGCCGCGTTCACGCGCGCCTCGTTCGGATATGACTTGTTGGCGAGAATCACGACGCCGATCTGCTGCCCCGGTATGAACGCCACGTAAGTCGAAAAGCCGTTGGTCGAGCCGGTTTTATTCAGGAGCGCCTGGGCTTGCGGCGGCAGCGGAGGTGTGAGCGCGCGCGCCGGCATGCCCTTGTAAAGCGCATCGGGGCTGTTGCCGCGCTGGAGCGTTGGCAGCGCGACCGGCCACGGATACTGCTCCCACACCAGATCCTGCGTGAAGACGCCCGACGTGAAATAGCCCGTGTGCGTGCAGGCGATGGCGCGTTGCCACGCCGCGTCGAGCGGCGCGAGACCCATGTTGGCGTCGAGATAGCGCACGAGATCGCCGGTGGTCGAGCGCAGGCCATAAGCCTCGTCTGCGAATACGCCGGGGTGCAACCGCACTGGCGCGTCGTGCTTGTCATAGCCCTGCGCGTAGCGCGGCATGCTGGAAGCGGGCACGTCGAGCCACGTGTGCGTCATGCCGAAGGCGGGCAATAGATCGTTCTGCACGGCGTCGCGAAACGGTACGCCCAAGCTTTGCGCGGCCGCGCGCCCCAGCAGGCCGATGCCGAGATTCGAATACACGCGCCGCGAGCCGATTGGACCCGGTGGTTGCCAGTCGCGCAACCAGGCCGTCATTTGCGTGTCGTTCGTGACGCTGTCCGGCACGAACAGCGGCAGGCCGGTGGTATGCGTGCCGAGATTGAGCACGCTCACGTGGTCGAACGGGCTGCCGCGCAATGCGCTCACGTACTGGCTCGCGGGCGCGTCGAACGAGAGCTTGCCGCTCGTCTGCGCACGGCAGGCCAGCGTGGCGGTGAACGTCTTGGTGAGCGAGCCGAGTTCGAACAGCGTCTCGCTGTCGACGGCCGGCGCGCCGGCGGTCTTCGACGCCACGCCGTAGTTGTAGAACGCATGCTTGCCGCCCACGGTGATGCCCACTGCCACGCCCGGAATGCCGTACTGGGTCCGCAGCGGGGCGATGGCGGCATCCACGGCGGCCTTCACGTCGGGTTGCGTCGCGCTGGCGCTGGCCGCCGCACACGTGATCGTCATCAGAAAGAGTTTTAGCTTGGTTTTCATGCGATTGGCCATGGCCAGGTTTCCGGAGCGGTTTTGGGCGGCGCATAAACACGCCAGTTGGCGTGAAATTTCGGGCGAATCCTTAGAAAAGCACGACGCGCGCCGAGGATTGTGGTGCGTTGCCGGTCCCGCGACAAGCGACGATAATTTGGCTCTGACAAAAGCCAAACTTATAGGTCGTTTATGCGCCCCAATTTACCGCTCCATGCGCTCAGAGCCTTCGAGGCGTCGGCGCGCCACTTGAGCTTCACGCGCGCGGGCCTCGAATTGAAGGTCACGCAGGCGGCGGTCAGCCAGCAGGTGCGCATGCTCGAAGAGTGGCTCGGCGTGCCGCTGTTCAGGCGGCTGCCGCGCGGGCTCGGCATGACCGACGAGGCGCGCGCGCTCTTGCCTGTGCTGAGCGACGCGTTTGGCCGCATCGAGGCCGTGCTCAAGCAGTTCGAAGGCGGACGTCTGCACGAGGTCTTGACGGTGGGCGTGGTGGGCACCTTCGCGATCGGCTGGCTGATGCCGCGGCTCAAGTTGTTTCGCGAGGCGCATCCGTTCGTCGAACTGCGCCTGCTCACGAACAACAATCTCGTCGACCTCGCGGGCGAGGGGCTCGATTTCGCGATTCGCTTCGGCGACGGCATGTGGCCCGCCACCGAAAACACGCGGCTGCTCGACGCGCCGCTCGCGGTGCTGTGCGCGCCCGAGATTGCACGCCGGCTTGCCGCGCCCGCCGATCTCGCGAAAGAGACGTTGTTGCGCTCCTATCGCACCGACGAATGGCTGCGCTGGTTCGTGGCCGCGGGGCTCGAGCCGTGGACCGTGAGCGGGCCGATCTTCGATTCGTCGCGGTTGATGGCCGAGGCGGCCATGCAGGGCGCGGGCGTGGCGCTCGCGCCCGCGCGCATGTTCGCGCGCGAGTTGCAGGCGGGGCTGCTTGCGCGGCCATTCGATGTCGAGGTGCCGACCGGCAGCTATTGGCTCACGTGGCTGCGCTCACGCGCGATGTCGCCGGCGATGCGGTTGTTTCATGACTGGGTCGTGGGGGAGGCAGAGAAGGGCAGGTGACGCGTTTTCCTCCCGCGTTCCTCACAACACATTCAACATCGCCAGCGCCGTTTCCTGCAGATGCGGGAGCACGCGTTTGACCGCGGCTTCGGCGCTTTCATTGCCGATCGACATATTGGTGCTGAGCGCGGCTACTACGTCTCCGTTGCGGTTGCGCAGCGGCACGGCCACGCCACGCACGCCTACTTGCAACTGCTGTTCGATGAGCGCATAGCCATCGGCGCGAGCGCGCACGATCTTCTCGCGCAGCCGCACAGCGCTCGTGATCGTATGCGGCGTGAACGGCACGAGTTCGACCGTGTCGAGCCACGCCGACACCGCCTGCTGATCCTCCAGGTGCGCAAGCAGCACCACGCCGGGCGAGATCAGCGGCGCGGGCACGCGCGCGCCGAGCACGAAGCCCGTGGTCATCACGCGCGAGACGCCGTTGCGCGCAATCACCACGAGGTCCCAGTCGTCGAGCACGCTCACATAGGCCGATTCGTTGAGCGTCGCGCTCAATTGCTGCAAATATGGCTGCACGGTGCGCGGCAAACGTGCCGAATCGAAATACGACCAGCCCACGCGCAGCACGCGCGGCGTCAGTCCGAACAGCCGCCCATCGGTATGGACATAGCCCAGCGATTCGAGCGTCAGCAAATAGCGCCGTGCAGCAGTGCGCGAGAGCCCGGTGCGTTCGGCGGCTTGCGTTGCGGTCATGCGCGCGTGCTGGTTGTCGAAGGCTTCGAGAATGGCGAGGCCTTTTTCGAGTCCGGCGATCCAGTCGCGTTTGGCAAGAGCGGTGGTTTTCATGATCGGATAGCGCAAAGGCCGGGCATGCGCCCGGCCTCGATAACCAGTGATGGAACGAGCGCGCCGTGGCTACGCTTGCGCAGGCTTCATGGTGGCGGCCACGATCAGCGAGATCAGGCAGCCGATGGCGAGATACGCGGCCACCAGATGCCACGAGCCGCCGCCGAAGCTCACCAGCGCCACGGCGATGAACGGCGTGAAGCCGCCGCCCACGACGCTCGCGAATTGATAGCCCACGCCCGCGCCGCTATAGCGGTACTCGGCGCCGAACAATTCGGTGAAGAGCGGCTGCTGCACGCTCACCACCATGTCGTGCGCGAGATTGGCCAGCGCCACCGAGAAGATCACGATCCACACCGTCGAGCGTGCTTCGAGCGCGAGGAAGAACGGCACGGCGCTCGCGAGGCCGATCACCGCGCCAATCAGATAGATGCGGCGCAGGCCGAGGCGGTCGGCGAGCCACGCGAAGCAGGGGATGGTCACGCACGAGAGCGCGCCGACGAAGAGGCCGATGCCAAGAAACAGATCGCGCGACAGGCCGAGGTTGGCGGTCGAATAGCTGAGCGCAAAGGCGGTCACGATATACATCGTGAAGAGTTCGGCGAGGCGCAGCGCGACGATATAGAGAAACGCTTTCGGATGACGCGTGAGCGCTTCGAGCACCGGCATCTTGAGCTTGCGATGGCCGTGCTCGACCTTCTCGACGAACTCGTGCGACTCGTCCATGCTCGAGCGCACCCACAGGCCCACGAGGACCAGCACCACGCTGAAGATGAAGGGCAGACGCCAGCCCCACGAACGGAACGCTGTTTCGCCCAGGCCGTGGCTCAGCAGCGTGACGATGCCGGTCGCGAGTACGAGGCCCACGCCGTAGCCCACTTGCACGCCGCTGCTGTAGAACGCCTTTTTGCCAGCGGGCGCGCTTTCCACGGCCATGAGCGCGGCGCCGCCCCATTCGCCGCCAACGGCGAAGCCCTGGATCGCGCGAAACAGCACGAGCAGCACGGGCGCCCACCAGCCGATCGAGGCGAAGGTCGGCAAGAAGCCGATGGCGACGGTGGAGAGGCCCATCATCATGACGGTGAGCACGAGCATGCGCTTGCGTCCGAGCCGGTCGCCGTAATGGCCGAACACCACGCCGCCGAGCGGCCGGAACAGGAAGCCCACGCCGAAGGTGGCGAAGGCCGCGAGCGTGCCCATGTTGCGGCCGATGTTCGGGAAGAACGCCGCGTTGAAGACGAGCGCGGCAACGATGCCGTAAAGCAGAAAGTCGTACCAGTCGACGACGGCGCCAACGAAGCTGCCGAGCGCCGCCTTCCTCGCCTGGCTGCGCGAGCGGTCGAGGTTGGCCGGTCCGGCGGCGTCCGTGGTGTCGAGGGTGGGGGTCATGAGGGTGTCTCCTTACGCTGGTCTCATGCAATGCCGCTTGCCTGGGGTGCCGCGACGGTGAAACGGAGCATAGGACCGCGTACGCGCCAGGGCAATGCGCCAGGCGCGCATGATGCGCGATAATCGCCCAGATGCGTGCGATTATCGAACGTTTTGCGGGTTAGCACCAAGGCCGGCGAGGGGCGAGTTCACCCCTCGGCTTTGGGCGAAGTGTACGATCTGGTTAAAATCTGCGTTGCCCTTTTCCGTCCGTTTCAGGAGCCTTCCGCATGCCGTCCACCCCCCGTTCCGCCTCGCAGGATCAGGCTAATCCGCTTGGCATGGCCGGTCTGGAGTTCGTCGAATTCGCCGCGCCGGAGCCCGCGGTGCTTGGCGCGCAGCTTGCGCAACTGGGGTTCAAGGCGATCGCGCGCCACGTGAGCAAGAACGTCACGCTCTATCGCCAGGGCCAGATGAATTTCCTCGTCAATGCCGAACCCGATTCGTTTGCTTCGCGTTACGCCGAGGAATACGGCATGGGTGTTTGCGCGATCGGCGTGCGCGTGGACAATGCGCGGCGCGCCTTCGAGCACGCCTTGCGGCTGGGCGCGTGGGCGTTCGAGGGCGAGCGGCTCGGCAGCGGCGAGCTCAAGATCCCGGCCATTCAGGGCATTGGCGACTCGCACATTTATTTCGTCGACCGCTGGCGCGGCCGGGGCGGTCAGCGTGGCGGCGTGGGCGACATTTCGATTTTCGACATCGACTTTCGGCCCATCGACGTCGCGACCGCACAGGCCGATCTCGACCACGGCGGCACGGGCCTCCAGCGCGTCGATCACCTCACGCAGACGGTGGGCGCGGGGCGCATTGGCGAATGGCTCGACTTCTATCGCGATCTGCTGCATTTCCGCGAGATGCACGAAATCAACGCGAATTGGCACGTGGCAGAGGGCTCGCGCGTGATGGTGTCGCCGGACGGCGAGATCCGCATTCCCGTGTACGAGGAGGGCACGCGCCGCACCGAGCTCATGCACGACTACCTGCCCGATCATCCGGGCGAGGGCGTGCAGCACATCGCGCTCGCGACCGACGACATCGTGCCGTGCATCGACGCGCTGAAGGCCAATGGCGTGGAGTTCGTCGAGCCGCCCACTGCGTATTACGACTCGGTCGACGCGCGCTTGCCGGGCCACGGCGTCGATCTCGATGCACTGCGTCAGCGCCATGTTCTGATCGACGGCGAGATTGGCGCGGACGGCGTGCCGCGCCTTTTTTTCCAGACCTTCGTGAAGCGCCGCCCCGGCGAGATTTTCTTCGAAGTGGTGCAGCGCAGCGGCCATCATGGCTTCGGCGAAGGCAATCTCGACGTGCTGGCGCGTTCGCGCGCCAATCAGCCGGTCAAACCGTGACCACGATCTTGCCCACCTGCTCGCCCGCTTCCATGTAGCGATGCGCGTCGACGATGCGATCGAACGGGAAGGTACGGTCGATCGCGGGCTTGAGCGTGCCCGAGGCGAGGCCTTCGGTAATGAAGCGTTTGGCGCGTTCGAGGCGCGCGGCATCGGTGGTGATTTCGAAGAGCTCGTAGCCGCGCACGGTGAGATGGCGCGCAAGCAAGTCCATCACGGGGATGCTCAACTCGCGCGTGTCGAGCGCGCCGTACTGGAAGAACATGCCCTGCCGTGCGAGCGCGCGCAACTGATGCGCTGCTTCGGGGCCGCCCACCGGATCGAACGCGATTCGCGCGCCCGTGCCGCCAGTCAGTTCGAGCACCTGTTTCGTGAGTTCCGCGCCGCCGCCCGCGATCACGTGCTGGGCGCCTGCTTTTAACAGCGCTTCGCGCTTCTTCTCGCTGCGTGTGAGCGCGATCGGCACGGCGCCCACCGTGTTGGCGATCTGGATCGCAGCGAGGCCCACGCTGCTCGACGCCGCGCCCACCAGCACCGCCTCGCCTTGTTTCAATCCGCCTAATTCGATCAGCGCGCCCCACGCAGTGGTGTACATCATCCACGTGGCAGCCGCTGCTTCGAACGACAGCCCGGCGGGGTTCTTCACCACGGCATGCGCGGGGGCGTTCACGCGTTCGCCGTACATGCCGTATTCGAGGAACGAGAATGCGGGCACGACGCTCACGGCGTCGCCCACCGCGAGGCCATTCACGCCGCTGCCCACGGCTTCGATCACCCCCGAGCCCTCATAGCCGACCCCAGCCGGAAAGCGCGGCGCATACGTGTATTCGCCGCTGCGGTACATGACTTCGGCGCGATTCAGGCCAATGGCTTTCACGTGGATCTGCACTTCGCCGGCGCCGGGCGCGGGCACTTCGACATCGTCGATTTGCAGGACTTCGGGGCCACCCGTGCGATGAAAGCGAACGATTCTGGACATATCGGACTCCTTGTCAGGTCGATCGGCACGAGGGGTGCAGCGTGGCTGCAGCGCTCGTTCGATCAAATGGTTTCGAACGAGCACAACTGTAGGCCGCCGCGTGCCTGGAATAAACGCGCGCTGCGATTACTCATTGTTATTCGATCGATAACAATGCGCGACGTTTGTTGCAGAGGCTTGCCGGGAAAGGTATTTCAAGCTGGGTAGCGCCGCCCCACGAACTCCGAGATCCAGTCGACGAACACGCGCACCTTGCCCGGCAGATGGTCGCGATTCGCGTACATGACGGAGATCGGCTTGGGGGCGCTGGCGATGCCGGGCAGCACCTCCACGAGCTGGCCCGCATCGATATGCGGCTGGAGCGCGGGACGCAGCGCGTGCACGAGGCCAAAGCCCGCGAGCGCGCACGCGAGCAGCGCCTCGGAGTTATCGGTGAGCACGCTGCTTTCGAGCTTGAGCGTCACGGTTTCGCCGGCGGGGCGGAAGGTCCAGTCGATGACGCGGCGATTGCGGCCCGTGAAGAAGTTCACGGCCTTGTGCGCGCGCAGGTCGTCGAGCGTGCGCGGCACGCCGTGGCGCGCGAGATACGAAGGCGACGCGCAAGTCACCATCGGCACCGCGCCGATCTTGCGCGCGACCATGCTGGAGTCCCTGAGCTCGCCGATGCGCACGACGCAGTCGATGCCTTCACCGATCAGATCGACGGGCTGGTCGCTCGCGCCGACCACGAGCTCGATCTGCGGATAGCGCTGCTGGAACTCGGGCAGCGCGGGAATAATCACGGACTTGGCGAACGCCGTGGCGAAGTTCAGACGCAGGCGGCCCTTGGGCTGCGGACGCTGCTCCGAGAACTGGGCGAACGAGGCGAACGTGTCGTTCACGCTGGCGAGCAACTGCACGCAGCGCTGGTAAAACGCCTCGCCTTCGGCGGTCATGCTCACGCGCCGCGTGCTGCGATTGAGCAGGCGAATGCCGAGCTCCTGTTCGAGTTGCTGAACGGCCTTGGTGACGGCAGGGCGATGCAGTTGAAGCACCTCGGCGGCTTGCGTGAAGCTGCCGCGCTCGACGATGTTCACGTAGATCTGCATGGTTTGCAGACGGTCCACGGGGGGCTCCTTGGGGCGGCTGGGTGGAGTCGGGCAGCTTGGGGATTAAACACCCAATCCTCAAGAGAGGGATATTCATCCCTGTTTTGAGGAATTGGCGTGCAAAGCGGCGCTCAGCGCCCCTCCCAACAAACCATAGCCAATATACAAGTTGTTTGACAACTAATTAAACCGAGTGCTACCGTGCGGCATATCGACCACACCCATCCCCGCACGAGGCCTCATGAACGTATCCCCGATCGTCGAGCGCGAATTCGCCTCGACCGTGATGGCGGTGCCGCCTCTGGCACGCCGCTCCGATTTCTCGCTCGACGTCGAACAAAACCGCAAGCTCGTTCGCCACATGGAAGCGGGCGGGCTGCGCACGTTGCTGTACGGCGGCAACGCGAATCTTTATCACGTCGCCGTGAGCGAGTTCCGCGACCTGATGGACATGCTGGCGGAGGTCACCGCGCCCGAGACGCGCGTGATCCCGGCCATCGGCCCCGACTACGGCAAGATGCTCGACCAGGCGCGCATCCTGGCCCAGACGCAGCACCAGACGGCTATGGTGCTGCCGCTCGCCGGCTTCACCACGCCCGCGGGCGTCGAGGCGGGCCTCACGCGCATCGCCGACGCGGCCGGCATTCCGCTCACGCTCTATATCAAGAGCGAGAGTTATGTCGACGTGGACACGCTCGCGCGCCTGATCGACCGCGGCACGCTGATTGCGGTGAAGTACGCCATCGTGCGCGAGGACCCGTCGAACGATCCTTATCTGCGCCGCCTGTTGCAGAGCGTGAGCGCGTCGCGGGTTGTCTCCGGCATGGGCGAGCGTCCGGCGCTCGTGCACGTGCGCGACTTCGGCCTCGCTTCGTGGACCACCGGTTCGGGCTGCATCGCCGCGCGCGCGGTGATGGCGCTGCTCAGCGCCGCCAAGGAAGGCCGGGCCGACGAAGCGCAACGGCTCTTCGAAGCCTTCATGCCGCTCGAAACGCTGCGCGACGACATTTCGCTGATCCGCGTGCTGCACGACGCCGTCACGCTCTCCGGTATCGCCGACATGGGCGCGATCCTGCCGCTGCTCTCGCATTCGCCGGCCGAGACGCTGCCCGCCATCGGCGCGGCCGCGCGAGCGCTGCTGGCGTTCGAGCAGTCGCTGACGGCCGCGGCCCAGGACGGCAACCTGACAAGCATCCAGCAAAAGGTTCAGAAAGGCCCGATTGTTGCTTGACAACTTTATGCATGGGTCGGCATTCTTTGATGCGCGACGCAGTGGGCCAATCCAGTTGCAGAATAAGCAGTCGCATTAAAACGGTCGCACAGAGCACATTCCATAAACCGTTGTGAGGAGACAGACGCAATGTTCGATGGACGCTTGAAGGCCAGCATGCTGGCCGTATGTGTGGCGGCTGCGGCGCTGTTCGGCGCGGGCGTGGCGAAGGCCGATCCGGTTTCCCTGAATGTGGTCGACGTGGCCGGCAATCTGCAGCTCACGCAGAAAGCCTTCGAGGCATTCAAGGCGAAGAACCCAAATCTCATCTCCAACATCACTTACACCAATGCGCCGGCGCCGCAACTGCCCGGCAAGATCAAGGCGATGCAGGCCGCGGGCCGCGCCGACATCGATCTCGTGCTCACCGGCACCGACGCGCTGGCCGCCGGCATCGAGCAGAATCTCTGGATGAAGCTGCTGCCCGATCAGTCGGCGGCGCTGCCGGGCGTGCTCGACAAGTACGCGCCGGGGCCGCGCAAGATGCAGGAGCTCGCGCAGGGCTACGGCCTCGAAGTGTCGTATATGCCGGCGGGCCCGCTGATCGAGTACAACCCCGCGAAGGTGCCCAAGCCGCCGCATACGCCGCAGGAACTGCTCGCCTGGTGCAAGGCGAACCCCGGCAAGCTGATCTATGCGCGCCCGGCCAACTCAGGCCCGGGCCGCACGTTCCTGATGGGCCTGCCGTACCTGCTCGGCGACAAGAATCCGCAAGACCCCATCAACGGCTGGGACAAGACCTGGGCGTTCCTCAAGGAGCTCAATACCTGCGTGCCGTACTACCCGGGCGGCACCTCGGCGGTGATGAAGGAACTGGGCGAGGGCACGCGCGACATGACCGTGACGGTGACGGGCTGGGACATCAACCCGCGCGCGCTCGGCATCGTGCCCGCCGATTTCCGGGTGCAGGCGTTCGACAATATGACGTGGGTGAACGATGCTCACTATATGGTCGTGCCGAAAGGCGTCTCGAAGGAGAAGCTCGCCGTGCTGCTCAAGCTGATGAACTTCATGCTCGAGCCGCAGCAGCAGGCCATGACCTATGACGACGGCTACTTTTATCCGGGCCCGGCTGTGAGCGGCGTGACGCTCGCGATGGCGCCGAAGCAGAGCCAGGACGTGATCGCCAAATATGGCCGCCCCGAATACGCCAAGTGGCTCGCGCAGTATCCGCACGTCCAGCCGCTGCCGGCGCAGGCGATGGTTGCGGCGTTCCAGAAATGGGACCGCGAAATCGGCTCGCAGAAGTCGCAATAATGGGGGCACGAGTCTGCAACGGGTGCCTCGCGCCCGTTGCCTGAACCGGGGCAAGTGGATCTCGCGTTTTCAGGAACGTGTCATGAAGCATTCATTCGATCGTCTGCGTCTGGACGCGGTGTGCCGCAGTTTCGCCAACGCCCAGGGCGCCCAGCTCGCGGCGTTGAGCCATCTCGATCTGGAGATTCGCCGTGGCGAATTCATCGCGCTGCTCGGACCCTCGGGCTGCGGGAAATCCACGGCGCTCAATTGCATCGCGGGCCTGTTGTCGCTCACGAGCGGCAGCATCTGGCTCGACGACCTGCGTATCGACGTGCTGCCGCCCGAGAAGCGCGGCTTCGGCATGGTGTTCCAGAACTATGCGCTGTTCCCGCACATGAGCGTGCTGGAGAACGTGGGCTTCGGCCTGAAGATGCAGGGCGTGCCGCGCGAGGAAGCGAAGCGCCGCGCGCGCGAGGCGCTGCAACTCGTGCAGCTCGTGGGCCATGAGGCCAAGCTGCCGGGCCAGCTTTCGGGCGGTCAGCAGCAGCGCGTGGCAATCGCGCGCGCGATCGTGATCGAGCCGCCGCTCGTGCTGATGGACGAGCCGCTGTCGAACCTCGACACCCGGCTGCGCATCGAGATGCGCGCGGAAATCCGCCGCATTCATAGCCAGCTCGAGCGCGCCACGATTTACGTGACGCATGACCAGGACGAAGCGCTTTCGATGGCTGACCGCATCGTTGTGATGAAGGAGGGCGTTGTCCAGCAAGTCGCGACTCCTAAGGAAATTTACAGCCGCCCCGCGAATCTGCACGTGGCGCGCTTCATGGGTTATCGCAATGTGCTGCCATTCGCCGTGATCGGCGAGCGGGGCGAGCATGTCGCGCTGTCCGCGTCGGGCGTCACGCTCACGGGCGTGCCGATGGACGACGCCATCGCACTGGCGGGCGGCAGCGCGATTTCGGTCGCGATGCGCCCCGAGGATTTCGAGCGCGCCGGCGCGGGCGATGCCAATGCCTTCGACGTCGAAGTCGAGATGGTCGAATACGGCGGGCGCGATTCGCTGCTGCTCGCGAACGCGCCGTTCGGCAAGCTGTGGGCGCGCGTGGCCGGCGAGTTCGAAGCGGGCGAGCGCGCCACGCTGCGCGTTGCGCCTTCGCGCGTGCTGGCCTATGCGGAGCGCGCATCATGAGCGCGCTCGCCCGGTCGCGGGCCAAGCCGCCGCGCGACGCACGCGGCTGGCTGATCGCGCCCGCGCTGGGCTTTATCATCGCGATGTTTCTTTATCCGTTTGCCTATGGACTCATGCTGTCGTTCAAGCCGATGAACGGCGGCGGCATGTTCGCGAACTATCTGCAGTTCATTCACGATCTCTCGCTGTGGCCGACCGTGTTCGTCACGCTCAAGCTGGCCTTGCCCGCGACGGTCATCAACGTCGGGCTTGCGCTGCCGGTGGCGTTCGCGCTGCGCCGCAAGTCGCGCTATCAAAAGCTCGTGACGACGCTGCTCGTGATTCCGGTCACGCTCGGCACCGTGCTGATCGCCGATGGCATGCTCAGCTACTTCGGCCCGAACGGCTGGTTCCCGCAGGCGCTGCACGCACTGCATCTCTATACGAACGAAGAGATTCGTCTTACGCACAACTACTGGGGTGTGCTGATCTCGTTGATTGTTTCCGGCTTTCCGTTCGCCTTTCTGCTCACGCTTTCGTATGTGACCGGCATCGACCCGACGCTGGCGCGCGCGGCGGCCACGCTCGGCGCGGGGCCGTGGCAACAGTTCAGGCAGATCTATTTGCCGCTGCTCGCGCCGGGGCTCACGATGGCCGCGTGCCTGTCGTTCGTGCAGGCCTACTCGGTGTTTCCGTCGGCGGTGCTGCTCGGCGCGCCCGCTGGCCCCACGCGCGTGATTTCCATCGCGGCTTCGGAAGCGGCGTTCGAGAGCTACGACTACTCACTGGCTTCGACCATCGCCATCGTCATGGGCTTCGTGCAACTGATCGTGGTGGCCGCGATGCTCGGCGCGAAGCGCTACTTCTATTCGGGTCCGGTGAGCGGAGGGAAAGGCTGATGGGCGTTCATCGACACGATGCGGCTGGGCTGCACGCCGGCGCGCCGGCGCGCGAGGAGCATCCCGCGCCGGCAGCCGGGACTGCGCGGGCGAAGCTGGCTTCGCGCCTGCCCGGCGTGCTCTGGAAAGGGCTCGTGTGGGGCGGCATGGCGTTCTTCCTGCTCAACGTGCTGCTGCTGATCGCGACGGTGGGGGTGAACTCCATCGCCACGCGCTGGTTCGGCACGCCGCTGCCCCAAGGCTTCACGCCGCACTGGTATGCGCAGGCGTGGCGCGACTTCCAGCTCGGCAGCGTGCTGTGGGTCACCTTCGAAGTGGTGGGCGCGGTCGTGCTGCTGTCCATCGCGCTCGGCGTGCCGGCGGCCTATGCGCTGGCGCGCGCGCAGTTTCCCGGCAAGCGCATCGCCATGCTCGTGTTCCTGCTGCCGCTGATGGTGCCGCCCGTCACCTATGGCATTCCGATGGCCACCGCGATGTATCACTTCGGCCTTGCCGGCACGCTGCCCGGCGTGATCCTGGCGAACCTCGTGCCCGCGCTGCCGTTCGTGATTCTCGTGATGACGCCGTTCATCGAGCAGATCGACCCGAACCTGGAATCGGCCGCGCGCATTTTCGGCGCGAATACGCTGCGCTATTTCCGCTACGTTTTACTGCCGCTCCTCGTGCCGGGGATGCTGGCGGCCGGGCTGCTCGTGCTGGTGCGCACGATCGGCATGTTCGAACTCACTTTTTTTACCGCCGGACCCGATACGCAAACTCTGGTTGTCGCGTTGTATTACGCTGTGTTCTCGACGGGCGTGCGCGCGCCGCAGTCCATCGACGCCATGGCGATGATCTATATGGCCATCACGCTCGCATGGGTGCTGGTCGCGCTGCAGTTCGTCAGCCCGACACAACTCGTGTCGCGCGTGAAGGAGTCGCGCTAGCGGAGCGCCGGCGGTTTGATTGACCTATCCGCGGAAACACCTGGAGCCAAGGCAAGATGAGCAACAAGCGAAAGACCCCCCAAGAACTGCGCAGCCACCGCTGGTATGGCGCGAACGACCTGCGTTCGTTCGGCCATCGCTCGCGCACGGCGCAGATGGGGTACAGCCGCGAGGAGTATGCGGGCAAGCCGGTCATCGCGATCCTCAACACGTGGAGCGAGATGAACCCTTGCCATACGCACTTCAAGCAGCGCGTGGAGGAGGTCAAGCGCGGCATCTGGCAAGCAGGCGGTTTCCCCATCGAGCTACCGGTGCAGACGCTCTCCGAGCCGTTCCAGAAGCCCACCACGATGCTTTATCGCAACTTCCTCGCGATGGAGGCCGAGGAAACGCTGCGCTCGTATCCCGCCGATGGCGTGGTGCTGATGGGCGGCTGCGACAAGACCACGCCCGCGCTGCTGATGGGCGCGATCTCGATGAACCTGCCGACGATCTTCCTGCCCGCCGGCCCGATGCTCAACGGCAACTGGAACGGCGTGACGCTCGGCTCGGGTTCGGACACGTGGAAGTACTGGGCCGACCTGCGCGCGGGCAACATCACCGAGGACGACTGGAAGGGCGTGGAAGGCGGCATCGCGCGCTCGCCGGGCCACTGCATGACGATGGGCACGGCCTCCACCATGACGAGCGCCGCCGAGGCGCTCGGCTTCACGCTGCCGGGCTTCGCTTCGACGCCCGCGCCCGATTCGCGCCACGCGCAGCTGGCGGCGAAGACGGGCATGCGCATTGTCGAGATGGTGTGGGAAGACTTGAAGCCCTCGGACATCGTCACGCGCCAGGCGGTCGACAACGCGGTGACCACCTGCCTCGCGCTCTCGGGCTCGACCAACGCGATCGTCCATATGATTGCGCTGGCGCGCCGCGCGGGCGTCGAGCTCACGCTCGCGCAGTACGACGAGGTCGCGCGCCGCACGCCGGTGCTCGCGAACATCCGCCCGACCGGCAAGTACCTCATGGAGGACTTCTATTACGCGGGCGGCTTGCGCGCGATGCTCAAGGAACTCGGCGACCTGATCGACGGTACGCAGATGACCGTGAACGGCAAGACGCTCGGCGAGAACATCGCCGATGCGCAAATCCATAACGAAGCGGTGATCTATCGCCGCGCGAAGCCGCTGATGCCGCACACGGGCCTCGCCGTTTTGCGCGGCAATCTCGCGCCCGACGGCGCGGTGATCAAGCCGGGCGCGGCCGAACAGCGCCTGCATGTGCATACGGGCAAGGCCATCGTGTTCAAGGATTACAACGACATGGCCGCGCGCATCGATAGCGAAGCACTCGATTGCGACGAGAACAGCGTGATCGTGCTCCAGAACGCGGGGCCGGTGGGCGCGCCGGGGATGCCCGAATGGGGACAACTGCCGATTCCGCAGAAGATCCTCAAGAAGGGCGTGCGCGACATGCTGCGCATTTCAGACGCGCGCATGAGCGGCACGAGCTACGGCGCCTGCGTGCTGCATGTGGCGCCGGAATCGTTCATCGGCGGGCCGCTCGCGCTCGTGCAGGACGGCGACCTGATCGAGCTGAACGTGCCCGAGCGACGCCTCAACGTGCTGATCTCCGACGAGGAATGGGCGCGCCGCAAAGCGGTATGGGTCGCGCCCGCGCCGCGCTTCACACGTGGCTATGGCGCGATGTACCAGATGCACGTGATGCAGGCGGACAAGGGGTGTGAATTCGATTTCCTGCAGCGTGACGGCGTGGCCGGCTCGTCCAGCGGCGGTGGTGGGGGTGGCGGCGGCGAGCCCGAAATCCACTAAGGGATTGGCGGCGGGTACGGAGCGCATAGTAGTCAGCCCGAGATGTTTTCGGGGGCATGCAAATTAGTGCGCCAGGTGCGCCGCGCGCGGCTGCGCTATCATGCAGTCCGTTTTTCAATATAAATCCGGCCGAATGCGCGGGGATGCCTCGCGTGCCTCGCCACGCACCCGACCTCTTCAATGCTCGACTTTCATTTCTCCGGGGGCGTCCTGCTCCCGCACATGCAGGCGCTCGACGTGCTCGAACTCTGCGGCATTGCCATTGCGCTCGTGCTCGGCGGCATGGTGAAAGGGGTGACCGGCATTGGTGTGCCGCTCGTCGCCATGCCGATCCTCACGCATTTCCTGCCCGTGAAGCAGGCCGTGCTGCTGCTCTCGATGCCGATCATCCTCGGCAATATCCCGCAGGCGCTCGAAGGCGGGGAGCTGTGGAAGACCGTCAAGCATATTGCCGCGCCGCTGCTTGGCACCGTGATCGGCAATATCGTTGGCGTGGCTGTGCTGATCCGGCTCGAACCGCACCACGCGCTGGCCGCTTCTGGCGTCACGCTGATCGTGGCTGCTGCACTCATGATTGCTTCGCCGCGGCTCAAGCTCTCGTCTTCGATCGTCAAGCCGGTGGGCTTCGCGCTTGGGTTCGGCGCGGCGCTCATGGAGAGCATTGCATCGGTGCCCGGGCCGCTGCTCGCGATGTACCTGATCGCCACGGGCGCGACGGGCCGCGTGTTCACCAAGCAGATCGCGATCATTCTCGTAGTTTCGGTGCTCACGCTGGTCACCACCTTCAGCGGCGGCGCGCACGCCAGCGGCGCCGACCTCGCGATCTCCGCCGCGGCGAGCCTGCCTTCCATCGCCGGCATGTTCCTGATCCGGCCGTTGCGCGACAAGCTGCATCCGCTGGCGTTCCGGATCATCGTGCTCGTGTGCGTGCTCGCTGCAGCGGTTCAGATGATCATCAAATCCGGCGTGATTTGAGGCGACCCGCGTAGGGCGTCACGCCTGCTTGCCGCGCTTTTCCACTGGCGTGAAATCGAAGCTCGCGAAACTGCCGCCCTGATAACGCTGTGCAACGGCATCGAGCGGATTTTCTTTGGCGAGAATTTCGGCGGCGTAATCTTCGGCGTTTTGCTTCGGCTGGTAGCCCAGGCGCGTGGCGTCGTCGTGTTCGCCGCTTTGCACCCAGTAGCTGCGCGTGTTGTTCGACACGCCCCACACGACCGCAAAGCCGATCGACTCCACATTGATCACGCGATCGACGAGATGGAACAGGTCGTCGTGGCCGAACCACGTGCTCAAATGGCGAAACTCGGTGGGCTTCGGCAGGCAACTGCCGATGCGTACGTTCACGGTCTCGATGCCGTGCTTGTCCCAGTAGAGCCGCGCGAGCGATTCGCCCCACGCCTTGCTTAGCCCATAAAAACCGTCGGGGCGAAATGCGCAGTCGAGCGTGAGCTTGTCTTCCACCGGATACATGCCGATCGCGTGATTCGAGCTCGCGAACAGGATGCGCTTCGTGCCATGGCGGCGCGCGCCTTCGTAGACTTCGACAAGCCCGCGCAGGTTGTTTTCGATGATCTCGGGCAGGGGACGCTCGACGCTCGTGCCGGCCATGTGGATCAGCACGTCGACGCCTTCGAGCAGGCGGTCGACCACTGCGGGATCGCGCAGATCGCCGTGCATGACATCTTCGCCGGAAACGAGCGGTTCCAGCGGCTTCGAGCCGGCCGCCGAACGCAGGTTCACGCCGCGTTCGAGCAGGCCACGGCGCAGGACGGTGCCGAGCTGGCCGGCCGCGCCGGACAATGCAACTTTCTTCACAGTGGGGTTACCTCACATAAAAATGCCGAAAGCCGGCGCCCGAGCGTGCATCGGGCGCCGGCCGATGAAACGGTCAGGCTTTCGCCGGGTGCGAGGGACGCAGCGCGGGATCAACCGCGGGGTCGCGTTCGTTGTCCTTGCGCTGGTTCGAAATCAGCCGCCAGGCCACCACCGCGCCGATCACATCGAACAGCATGAGGCAGACGAACAAGGGGTTATAGCCGATCGTGCTCGCCATTGCGCCGACGATGAGCGAGAACACCGTCGCGCCGAGGTAGCCGAACATGCCCGAGAGGCCCGTGGCCGTGGCCACTTCGTGCTGGCCGAAGACGTCCGAGGCGAGCGTGAACAGTGCGCCCGAAATGGTCTGGTGCGCGAAGGTGCCGACGCAGAAGAGCGCGATGGCGGCGTACGGACTCGCGACGAGTCCCACGCAGGCCGGGCCGATCATCAGCACCGCGCCAGTGGTGATGACGAGCTTGCGCGACGTGATGAGCGAGCAGCCGAACCAGCGGATGAAGAGCGGCGCGAGATAGCCGCCGACGAGGCAGCCGAGGTCGGCGGCGAGAAACGGCATCCACGCGAACAGCGCGATTTCCTTCAGGTTCATGTGGCGCACGGTGAACATGTACAGCGGAATCCACGCGCCAAAGGTTTGCCATGCCGGCTCCGCGAGCATGCGCGGGATACCGATGCCCCAGAAGCGGCGCTGCTTGAGCACTTCCTTCCACGACGGGCGCTTGCCCGCGGTGCTCTGTTGCGCGACGTCCTGGCCCGCGCGGATGTACTCGGCCTCGTCCTGCGAGAGCCGCGGATGTTCGGCCGGCGAGCGGAACAACACGAGCCACAGCGCGACCCAGATCAGCGCGGCGCCGCCGGTCACCACGAAGGCAAATTGCCAGTTGTACTTAAGAATGCACCAGACCACGAGCGGAGGAGCGATCATCGCGCCGATCGACGTGCCGGTGTTGAGCCAGCCCGTGGCGACCGAACGCTCTTTGGCCGGAAACCACTGGCTGATGGCCTTCATGCCGGCCGGGAAGATGGCGGCTTCGCTCACGCCGAGCAGGCCGCGGAAGAAGGCCAGCGCGGGCCAACTGGAGGCGAGGCCGTGGAGCATGTTGGCGATGGCCCAGGCGAAGGCGAAGATCGCAAAGCCGATCTTGACGCCCACGGAGTCGAGCACGAAGCCGGCGATAGGCTGCGAGAGGGCATAACAGGCCTGGAACGCAGTGACCACGTACGCATACTGCTGCGTGGACATGTGGAGCGTTTCGGTGAGCGTCGGCGCCGCCACGGACAGCGAACTGCGTGCGAGATAGTTGAAAACGGTGCCGATCATGATGAGGCCGATGATCCACCACCGCAGCCCCTTGATAGTCTTGCGTTGCACTGCTCGTCTCCTGTTGTGCCGGGGTGACCGGGGTCCTCATGTAAGACAGCATTCTATTTGCGGCAAAGTTGTAAAGCAACTTATGTCTCGATGGGGATTTCCCTGGGCGTGCCACGGCGTCCAAGGGCGTACATCGGATTGAGCTGTCGGACGAATGGCCCGCGTATGAGGTACGGCGGACGAGTTGACAATTGATTGGTTGTATTACAACAATGCTGACGTGGCGTCCGGCTGTGCCTGAGCGGCCCGCCTACCTCCAAAAAATGGACGAGACACGATGAATTCACCTGTCATTGCCATCAGCGAACACGCCCTCGAACAACTGCGCCACGTTTCCACCGCGACGCTGACCACCCAGCTCTTCAAGCACGGATTGCGCAACGTCTTCTTGCAAGGCGTGAAGCCGCTTGTCGCTCCAGTGCCCGGCGCGCCCAATCTCGTCGGCCCGGCCTTCACGATGCGCAACATCCCGGCGCGCGAGGACCTCGATCAGCTAAGCGCGTTCCAGAACCCCGAGCATCCGCAGCGCAAGGGCGTCGAGACCGTGCCGGCCGGCGCCGTGCTCGTGCAGGATTGCCGTGGCGTGACTGATGCCGCGTCGATGGGCTCGATTCTCGCCACGCGCATGCGAGTGCGCGGCGTGGCCGGCATGGTGTCGGACGGTCCGGTGCGCGATAGCGCGACGATTGCCGCGCTCGGCCTGCCGGTTTTTTGCGCGGGCGCTTCGGCGCCGCTCAATTTGTGCCGGCATCACACGGTCGATCTGAATGTGCCCATCGGCTGCGGCGGCGTGGCCGTGTATCCGGGGGACATCATCGTCGGCGACACCGACGGCGTGGTGGTGATCCCGCGCCATCTCGCGGAGGCGGTGGCGGAGGCCGCGTGGGAACAGGAGTCGCTCGAGTGTTTCATTACCGAGCGCATCGAGGCGGGCGCGGCGCTGCCCGGCACCTATCCGCCGAACGAGGCGACGCTGGCCGCCTACGCGGAGTGGAAGCAAACACGGCGGTAAGCGCGGCGCTGAGCGCGCCGTTGCTCGGCAGTCGCGGCGTGCAGAACCATGCCGCGCCGAAATTTTTCTCTTTTTCCGATACGAAATGGCGAAGTTTCAGGATCAGGACATCATCGAAATCGTGCGCGGCGGCTCGTGTTTGCGGGTTGCGCCGCAAGCTGGCGGGCGGCTGCTCTCGTGGCATCTGCACGGCGCGCCGGTCATCCACTGGCCCGATGCGGCCGACTGGAGCCAGCCCGCACTGGTGCGTGGCGGCAATCCGCTGTTGTTTCCTTTCATCGCCCGCCATCGCGTGGACGGGCGCATCGGGCTATGGCGCGACGCGCAGGGCGTGGTGCGCGAAGTGCCGATGCATGGCTTCGCGCGCGATTTGCCGTTCACGGCGCAGGTGGATGCGCAAGGCCATGGCGTGCACATGACCTTGACCGACAGCGCGGCCACGCGCACGGGCTTTCCGTTCAGTTTCCGCTTCGAAGCCGTTTATCGGCTGTTGGACGAAACAACGCTCGACGTCGAGTTGATCACGACGAACACGGCCACGGCGGACACAACAGCCATGCGCGACGGCAGCATGCCGTACTACGCCGGCCATCACTTCTATTTCTCGCTGCCGCACGCGCAGCGCAGCGCAGCGACGCTGGCGCTGCCGCGCAACGTGTACCGGCATCAACTCGCGGACGGCACCACGACAACGCCCGAAGCGGGTGCCGAGGTTTACCGCTTCGACGACCCGCGGATCGTCGACCGGTTTCATTGCCTGGAAGGCGCACCGGCGTGTCCGGTGCGCATCGAAATGCCCACGCTGCGGCGCGCGATCGAAATCGATTTGCGCCGTCCCGGCTCGGTGTCCTGGTACGCCGTGACGTCGTGGACGCTCGCGCCCGATTCGGACTTCTACTGCGTGGAACCCTGGCTCGGCCTGCCCGATGCGATTCACAGCGGCCTTGGCCTGCGCTGGCTGGCGCCGGGGCAGACGGAGAAGGCTTCGCTGCGCATCAGCGTGAGCACGCTCGATTGAAGGGCGGGCTGGGTAACGTGGGCAGGTTCACGCTCGCGGCAGGGCTGGCGCGCTCAATGCGTGCGCCGTATGACTTACAATCCGGAACACACCTGACAACTTCGCACGTAGCACTTCACCATGGCTGAGCAGAAAGCGCCGAACATGCCGGCGCGGATTTACAGCGACATCCTGAGCCGCATTATCGAAGGCGAATACAAGGAAGGGGAGCGGCTGCCGACCGAGCACATGCTTGCGGAACGCTTCGCGACCTCGCGTCCGACCGTGCGCGAAGCGCTTGCGCAGTTACGCGCGGACGGCATCATCGCCACGCGCCACGGGTCGGGAACGACCGTCATGCGCCGCCCGGACCCGGACGTGCGCCGCTTTGCGCCGCTCGAAACGTTGTCGGACATCCGGCGCTGCTACGAGTACCGCGTGGTGGTCGAGGCGGGCGCGGCGGCGCTTGCCGCGCAGAAGGCCGACGATGCCGATATTGCCGCGATTCGCCACGAATGGGACAACCTCCAGACCATCGTCGAAACGTCGGGCATTGGCGCGAAGGACGACTTCGCGTTTCATATGGCCGTGGCCCGCGCGTCGAAGAATCAATTCTTTATCACTGCGCTCTCGGGCATCCAGGAGCAGATGGTGTTCAGCATGAATCTGTCGCGCAACCTCTCGCTCGTGAAGTCCATCGAGCGGCAGCGCATCGTGCAGCAGGAGCACCTCGAAGTGCTCGAGGCCATTCAGGCGCACGACACCGAGCGCGCGGCGCGAGCCATGCGTGATCATCTCGAGAACGCGGTGAGTCGCATGTTCGGCTCTTGATCTGCGCTTGGGCCGTGCTCGGGCCGTGCCAGGCCCATCAATGAAAAAAGCGGGATTCGCTTGGGCGAATCCCGCTTTTTGTTCGACCGTGACGCCCATTCGGGCGCCCGGTCAACAACGCCGAAAGGCGTTGCCTTTATTCGTCTGACTTCTTAAGCAGCTTGCTTCGGGCCACGCGTGGCTTGAGCAGCGGCCTTCGATGCAGCCTTGGTGACCGCTTCGAAGTTGCTTTCGGCCATTTCGGCAGCTTGCTTGGCGGCCTTGTTCACCGAGTCGTAGGCGCCTTGAGCAGCCGTGATCGCCGACTTGAATGCTGCGACGGCGGTTTCCGAACCGGCCGGTGCGTTCTTCGCTGCGTTGTCGATCAGCGATTGCACGGCGTGCTGCTGCTGCTCGATCTGGCTTTGCGCGGCTTGCGTGAATTCCGACTGCGCGCTCGAGACGATCGCGTAGACGTTACGGCCATAGGCCAGCGCCTTTTCGGCGGCCGGTTGTGCGAAGCCTGCTTGCAGGGCGAAGAAACCTTGCGGGTCCTTGGCCGACAGCGTGCGCTGAGCGTGTTCCTGGCCTTCGGCGATGGCGGCACGAGCCGTCTCGATGTTCAGTTCGGCGAGCTTGACTGCGCCTTCGAATGCCTTGTTCGTGAGACCGAAGAGGGCTTCAAGACCGGCTTTCTGGGTGGCGGCGAATTGTTCGGGGGTAGGCAGAGTCATGTCGTCGTTCCTGAGGGTGGACCGTTACGCGTCGGTTCCGTTACGAAAAAAAGAAAACTTTCTGTCGATCACCGGTTCGCGTATTGGTGCGATGCAGCAATCAGGTTCCATAATATCTCAAAACAAAGACGTGTCAAGCATTTTTTGTGCGTCGCATCAATTCCGTAAGCCCCTGATTCGCATTGGAAAATCGCGACAAAACGAAGGCGTTTCGAAAGTATCTTTGTGCGCCAGAAATTTCTTATGCGAAACGTATGGTTAGTGCGTTGAACCGCCCAAGCGCAGCCCCTTGTGAGCAAGGGCACAATGGCACTCTCTGGCTACCACTGGTCGACACAGGAGATGTGAAATGGCTGATTCGAGCGGCAAGTCTCTCGGCAAATCCACGACAGGCGCCGGTGCACCGGCTGTCAGCGACCGCAACTCGCTGACCATCGGTCCCGATGGTCCGATTCTGTTGCACGACGTGCATTTTCTCGAGCAGATGGCGCACTTCAACCGCGAGAAAGTGCCGGAGCGCCAACCGCACGCGAAGGGCGCCGGCGCGTTTGGCGAGCTCAAGATCACTGAGGACGTTTCGAAGTACACGAAGGCGGCCCTGTTCCAGAAGGGCGCGAGCACCGAAGTGCTCGCGCGCTTTTCCACGGTCGCGGGCGAGATGGGCAGTCCCGACACCTGGCGCGACGTGCGCGGATTCTCGCTGAAGTTTTATACGTCCGAAGGCAATTACGATCTGGTCGGCAACAATACGCCGGTGTTCTTCGTGCGCGACCCGATGAAATTCCCGCACTTCATCCGCAGCCAGAAGCGGCTGCCTGATTCGGGCTTGCGCGACAGCCACATGCAATGGGACTTCTGGACCAACAATCCTGAGACGGCGCACCAGGTCACGTATTTGATGGGCGAGCGCGGGCTGCCGAGGACATGGCGCCATATGAACGGCTACGGCTCGCATACGTTCATGTGGGTGAACGCGCAGGGCGAGAAGTTCTGGGTCAAGTATCACTTCCATACGAACCAGGGCATGCAGTTCTTCACGAATGCCGAGGCGGAGGCCATGTCCGGCCGCGACGCCGACTTCCATCGCCGCGACCTGTTCGCGGCGATCCAGCGCGGCGAGCATCCGTCGTGGACGGTTGCCGTGCAGGTCATGCCCTATGCCGACGCCAGGACCTATCGCTTCAATCCGTTCGATCTCACCAAGACGTGGTCACACAAGGACTATCCGCTCATCAAGGTCGGCACGATGACGCTCAATCGCAATCCGGAGAACTTCTTCGCGCAGATCGAGCAGGCGGCGTTCTCGCCCGGCAACACGGTGCCGGGCATCGGGCTGTCGCCGGACAGGATGCTGCTGGGCCGCGCGTTTGCCTATAACGATGCGCAGCGCGCGCGCATTGGCACGAACTTCCATCAGTTGCCGGTGAACCGCCCGAAAGTGCCGCTGCAGACCTATATGTTCGACGGCAACATGACTTACGAGCACAGCGGCAACGCTCCGGTCTATGCGCCGAACAGCGGCGGGCGTCCGTGGGCCGACCAGACCGGCTCCGTCGAAGATGGCTGGGAGTCCGATGGCGAAATGGTGCGCAGCGCCTATACGCTGCATGCCGAAGACGATGATTTCGGCCAGGCGGGTCATCTCGTGCGCAACGTGTTCAATGACGCGCAACGCGCGCAACTCGTCGATCAGGTCGTGGCGAGCATGGGCGGCGTGCGCAGCCCGGTGCGCGAGCGCGTGTTCGAGTACTGGAAAAATATCGATGCCGAGGTTGGGCGCGCGATCGAAGCCAAGGCGGGCAGCGGCAAGTAAGGACCCTGTTAGCTGCGCTGTTATCGGGTTGAATTCGGCGCTGAATGTTTGAACCGGAGCGGTGCTTGTGCGCCGCTCCGGTTTTTTTATCGACGCGTGGCTGTGCGTCCGGCGCGCTTCTGCGTGGCGCGAGGCGAGGGCGCATAATGCGCGGATCGCACTATACGGTCCGCGCAATTTGCATTGCGCGCGAGGGAATAAAATCGCTGCGCGGCGCGTTATCCCAGACTGAAACGTTACGGCACGCTCACGTGAAAACATCTCTTTCCGCCACACCTGATTCCGCGACCATGGCATCCGCGCAGAAATACACGCGCGTTGCCGTGCTGCTGCATTGGTTGATCGCCTTGCTGATTCTCGCTAACGTCGCGCTCGGCCTGACCGCCGCGCTGTTGCCCGACGGCACGCTTACCGACGAGTCGATTCGCTTCGTCATCGACACGCACAAATCCATTGGCATCACCGTGCTCGGCCTTGCGATTCTGCGCGTGCTGTGGCGCTTCACGCACCGGCCGCCCCCGCTGCCCGCCGAGTTCCCCTCGTGGGAGCGCTCGGCGGCGCACGCCGCGCACATCGCGCTGTACGTGCTCATCTTCGCAATGCCGCTTTCGGGCTGGCTCCACGACTCCGCGTGGGTGGCCGCCGCGTCGCATCCCATGTATCTGTTTGGGCTGTTTCAGTGGCCGCGCATCGGCTTCATCATGAATCTCGATCCGGCGACCAAGAACCAATTGCACGATCAGTTCGGCGCGCTGCACACGGCGTGCAGCTATGCGCTTTATGGCGTGCTCGCGCTGCATGTCGCGGGGGCGCTCAAGCATCAGTGGATTGATCGCCATTCGGTGCTGCGCCGGATGATGCCGTGAATACCGGAACAAGGACTGCCTTGAACAACCCCCTCGACGAGGCCCTCGCGCGTACGTCGCCGCGCCTCGCGCCGCCGCGAACGCCGTTTGTCAGCATCGCGATTCACCTCGGCGTCATGGTGCTGTGGTGCGTGTTGTTTGCGCGCGCATTTTTCCTGCAAGGCGTGGTCGCGTGGTCGACCGGTATTGCCTATGTGATCTACGACACGCTGCTGCTCGTGTTCGTGGCATGGCAGGCGCGCGTGCTGCTGCGTCCTGCCGGCGCGATGACGATCACGGCTACTGCTGCGCCCGTTTCGCAACCGACGCTTGGCGTGATCGTCGCCGCGCACAATGAGGCGGCAGTGCTGCCCATCACGCTCGACGCGCTGTTCGCGCAGACCCGCGCGCCGCAGCAGATCGTGATTGCCGACGATGGGTCGAGCGACGGCACCGCAGCGTTGCTTGCGGAGCGCTATGGGCTGGCCGATCCTGGCGAAGGGCGCTTGAGCCCGCCTGCGCCCGACTATCCGAATTTGCGCTGGCTGAAGCTGCCGCATGGCGGCAAGGCGCGCGCGCTCAATGCGGCGCTCGGCGCGATCCGGACCGATGCGGTGATGACCGTCGATGCCGACACGCTGCTAGAGCCCGACGCCTGCGCGGCCATGATCGACGCGTTTGGCCGCGAACCCGCGCTCGTGGCGGCGGCGGGGCTGCTCACGCCGGTTTGCGGACACTCGCCGAGCGGACGCTTTTTTCAGTGGTTCCAGACCTACGAGTACATCCGCAATTTCATCTCGCGCTTCGCGTGGATGCGTGCGGACAGTCTGCTGCTCGTCTCCGGTGCGTTCGCGGCTTTCCGGCGTGACGCGGTGATGGCGGTGGGCGGATTCGATCCACACTGCCTTGTAGAGGATTACGAACTGATTCACCGGCTGCGGCGCTATTCGGCGCGTGAAGGGCTCGGCTGGGACGTGCGCGTGATTGGCGCCGCGCACGCCCGCACCGACGCGCCCGGCACGCTCGCAAGTTTTCTGCGGCAGCGTCGCCGCTGGTTTGCGGGCTTTTTGCAGACCCAGTACTGGTATCGCGACATGACCGGGAACCGTCGCTACGGCAAGCTCGGTCTCATGATGCTGCCGGTGAAGGCGTTCGACACCGTGCAGCCCATTTACGGCCTCACGGCGTTCGCACTGTTGCTCGGGTTTCTCTTCGACGGGCGCTTCACGATTGTGTTGCCGGTGCTCGCGGTGATCGTCGGGAAGATCGCGATCGATCTCGCGTTTCATCTGTTTTCGGTGCATCTGTACCGGCGCTGGAGTGGCGATCGCGCGAGCTCCAGCTTCGGCATGGCGCTGCTGGCGGCGATCTTCGAGCCGTTCTCGTTCCAATTGATGCGCCACGCCGGCGCGGCACTCGGCTGGCTGCATTTTCTGCTGGGGCGCCGCAAGTGGGGCGTGCAGCAGCGCACCGGCCTGGGTGCGCCTCGGGGGCGCGGGACGGTGGCGTAGACCGTTGCGCCGAGCGCGCTGGGTTGTGGCTGAATGGGCAGCGCAATCCGCTTGGCGGCCGGCGCGCGGTATCCTCCTCGTGACATGCGAAGCGCTCGCGTGATTTCCGATACGACACAGGAGGCAAGCCGATGCAGCACGACGACCCGAAAGCGCCGGATCCACAAATCAACGACGAATCGCCAGGCGTGAGCGGCCCCGCCCAGCATGGCCCAGATGACCCTGCCCGCCGTCGCGTGCTGGGCGGGATCGCCGCGGTTGGCGTGGGCCTTGCGCTCGGCGGTTGCCAGTCGCCCGCGCAAAGCGCGGGCGCGGGTGTCGCGCCGCGCAGTGCCGGCGACGCGCGCCTCGACGCGGCGCTGCGCGACCAGGTGCGCCACATCGTCGTGATCTACGCGGAGAACCGCAGCTTCGTCAATCTCTACGGCGATTTCCCGGGTGTGCAGACGCCGCTTTCCAGCGTGCCTGCGCAGCGCTATGTGCAGCTCGATCGCGACGGCAAGACGCCGCTCGCGCAATTGCCGAAGATCTGGGGCGGACTGGTGCCGCAGGCACAGGAGCTCGACGGCAAGCGCTACATGATCGGCCAGGAGGCCATTACCGGCCTTGCGAACCGGCCGTTTCGCATCGGCGACGCGCACGGCAATCCGTTGCCGAACGGAATCAAGACACGCGATCTCATCCATCGCTTCTACCAGAACCAGATGCAGATCAACGCCGGCCGCAACGATCAGTTTGCCGCGTGGGGTGATTCGGGTGGCCTCGTGATGGGCTATTACGAGAACTCCGCGGCCACGCTGCGGCTCTGGAAACTCGCGCAGCAATACACGCTGTGCGATAACTTTTTCATGGCAGCGTTCGGTGGCTCGTGGCTCAACCACATCTATCTGATCTCCGCGCAGGCGCCGTACTATCCCGACATTCAGTCGAGCCCGGCGAAGCACCTCGTCTCCGTGCTCGAGGGCGACGATCCACTCGGCACGCGCCTGAAGCTCGCGCCCGCTTGCCCGCCTTCGGCGCTGGGCGGGCCGCCGAAATTCGTCAACGACGGCCTATTCACGCCCGACGGCTATGCGGTCAACACCATGGCGCCGCCGTATCAGCCGAGCAGTGTGCGTCCTGCCGAAGACGGCAATCCCGCATGGGCCGATCCCGCCAATCCGCGTGTGATGCCGCCGCAAACCTACGCGACGATCGGCGACCGGCTTTCCGCGAAGGGCGTCGACTGGGCCTGGTACAGCGGCGCCTGGCAATATGCGCTGGACCACCGCGACACGGGCGCCGTGCCTGACTTCCAGTATCACCATCAGCCTTTCAACTACTTCGCGAACTACGCGCCGGGCACGGCCGCGCGCGCACGGTACCTGCGCGACGCGGGCCTCGGCGACGATCCGGCCACCAACCGCCTGCTCGCCGACATCGACGCGGGGCGGCTACCGGCCGTCACCTTCTACAAGCCGCAGGGCGACCTGAACATGCACGCGGGCTACGCTGACGTGGCCTCGGGCGACCGCCACATCGCCACCGTGATCGAGCATCTGCAGCGCAGCGAGCACTGGGCGAATACGGTGATCGTGATGACGCACGACGAGAACGGCGGCTGGTGGGATCCGGTCGCGCCGCCGCAGGGCGACCGCTGGGGGCCGGGCTCGCGCATTCCGGCGCTCGTGATCGCGCCGTTCGCGAAGAAGGGCTACGTGGACCACACGTTCTACGACACCAACTCGATCCTGCGCTTCATCAGCCGCGTGCATGGGCTCGCGCCGCTCGACGGCGTGGCGTCGCGCGAGCGCGCGTGCGCCGCGCGCGGGCAGACGCCACCAGGCGATCTCACGGCGGCGCTCGATCTGGCGTGATGGCATTCGTGATCGTATGCAGCGGGAGGCGGCGGGTTGCTTATTGGAAACGCAGTTGCCGCTTCCGTGACTGAATCGATGAACTTGTCGTCCGATCAATGAGTTGGCGAGATCCCCAGGCGGTTATCAACAGAGTTGTCCAGAAAAACTGTGGACAACTTTTTCGCGCAAAATTTGTGCATCCGCCGTGGCTTTCGCATGCTTGTTTTTTAAAATCATAGACTTGGCATCGATGTCCCAAGGTTGCCCACAAGGCTCTCAACAAAATCTGTGGACAAGCATGGCGCCGATTTTCGTTTCGGCGGCAAATTTGCTGCATTCGGAAACGGCACGCACAATCCGATACACATCAGACACTTGCCGCACTCGTCCCGGAGTTACACACAGGCCTTTCCACGAAATCTGTGGATAGCGCGCCCGGATGCTGACATGCCTCGCAAGCGCCTTGCGCGAGGCTCGGCTTGCGCCCGATAATCGCCCTCGATACGCCTGATTACGACATGATCGCGACGCCCATGCGTCGCGGCTTCTCCTCCCACTCTGCGTCGCGCCGTGCTCAAGAACTCGCGCTTTGCCGGTCTTCTGCGTATTCCCGGTTTTCTTCCGCTTGCCGGCGCCACGCTCATGCTGGGCGTGGCGATGTCGTTCACCGCACCCTATCTGTCCTTGTTCGGCGTCGAACGCGCCGGCATGACGCCGTTGCGGCTCGGCGTGTTCATGACCGCGATAGCGGCAAGCGGCGTCATCGCCAGCACGGCGGCGGGGCGCTGGAGCGACGCCTCGGGCAAACATCGGCCGCTGTTGCTCGCTTCGCTGTGCGCGGCCACGCTCGGCTATTTGTGCTTGTGCGTTGTGCGCGACTACCGCTTGCTGCTCGCGGTGGGCGTGGTGTTCATCGGCGCGGGCGGCTGCGCGCTCTCACTCGTGTTCTCGTTCAGCCGTGCGGCGCTGCCGGCCGCCGACGACGCCGAGCGCACCTTCGCGAGCGCGACCTTGCGCACGATTCTTTCGGCGGCCTGGGTGTTCGGGCCTGCGGTCGGCGCGCTGGTGCTCGCGGCCACCAGCTTCTACGGGCTATTCCTGTTCGCGGCGGCGAGCTTTGCTGTATGCGGCACGATCGTCTGGCGCATGCGCGAGTCGCGCCAGGACGAGCACGCGACCCAGCATCTGATGAGGCGGCCCACGGCCGAGGAGGTGGCCGCCGAGTTGACGCAAGAGGCCATGGCGCCCTACGAAGGGCAGCCGCTCACCCAGGCCGAGGTGCAGCCCGGTGTGGCGCAGCGTGCACGCGTGAGCGTAAGCGCCCTCGAAGTTTCGCAGAGCGACATCATGCGTGCGGTGGTTGCGCTCACGCTAATCGGCCTCGCCGCCAACGCGACGATGATCGTGCTGCCGCTCTATATCGTGCACGGCCTTCAGGGCTCGCGCCTTGATGTTTCGATCATGCTCGGGCTCGGCGCATTCATGGAAATTCCCATGATGCTCGCGCTCGGCGCGAAGGCGTCGCAGCTGAACAAGTTGCGCTGGCTCGCGGCCTGCGCCGTCGTGCACGCGGTGTATTTCGTGTCGATGTCGGCGGCGCCGGGCGTGCATGCGCTGATTCCCATGCAGATCCTCAATGCATTCGTGGTGGCCGTCACGTCGTGTCTCGGCATGACCTACGTACAGGATCTGATGCCCGAATCGCCCGGGCGCGCCACGGCGCTGTTCTTCAACGCGTCTCGGCTGGGTTCGATTCTGTCCGGCGTGCTCTCTGGCCTGCTCGTGCAGGCGTTCGGGTATCGCGGCACGTTCCTGTTCTGCGGCGTGCTCGCGCTCTGCGCGCTGGTACTTTTCGCGGTTCCCGGAGAGATGTACCCGCGCATGGCGTATGCGGCGCGGCGTCATGCGCGTGAGCGTTTCGGCTCGCGCTCGGGGCGCACCAGCAGCACTCGAGGCGCGAAGCAGCGCACCGATGTAGTTGGCGATCCTGATTAATTGGCGAACGGCAAAGCGCAGCGCAATCGCCGCGCGGCCCCGAAGCATTCAATGCATGTACGTGATGCGGCGCGCGCGATGACTCAGCCGCAGGCCCGCGTCAAGCAGCGCGATGGCGAACCAGCGCGCGGTCTTGAGCATGCCGCTTACGCTCGGCGTCGGCAGCCAGTCGTTGAGCAGTTGCACGGCGGCCTCGCTGCGCGTCGATTGCAGCAGCGCGATGACCTGCAACAGCGAGCCTTCGTCCTTCGCGAGCTCGGAGGCGCACCTGCAGCGCGTGTCGAGCGGGCGGCACAAGGCGCGGCACAGGGTGGCCATCAAGTGCTCGAAATGGTCGATGCCGTTGGTGGCAAGCCCGGCTTCGGCGAGCACGCCGCGCCAGTTTTCGGCTTTGCCATGCGCGTCGCAGTGCGGACGCAGCCAGACGCGCACCGCGCGCAGCACGGTTTGTTCGGCGCTGTCCGGATGCTGGGCGAAGGTTTCGTCGATCAGCGTGTCGTTTCTCGCGAATAGGGCGGTCGGGTTCATGAAGCCTCCTGTCGACCAGAGTTAGTGCTTCGGCACTTACTCTGGTCCCATGCATAGCTATCGGCTGGAATGCGTGCTTCAGCACGAACTCTGGCGTCATGATGCTGCAAATCCCTCTCAAATGCAAGTGATTCTCATTTGCTAAATTAACCCTGACGATATTGAGGCTATTTGGCCTGCCGACTGCGCCGCCCGGAAAGGGCAAGAGGTTTTTTGCATCGCGCAAACACGCGCGGGGCGGGGCTGGCACGGTTCCCGGGCCTCGGGTTCGATGCATAAGTCATTGAACCGAAAGAAACAAGTAAGGTATTATTCGGGCCGCGCGGAGCGGCGACATGTCGCTCCTGGGTTGATCAAGGAAGTCTCAAGGGGCACTTTCCAGGTCAAAAAACATGCGTCTGACGCAATGTGTTGTATTTCGTCTTAGTATGAATCTGAATAAAAACAATGACTTGCATCAAGCATTGATCCGGTCCGAGTTGTTGCGCTGCAAAACTTCCGTATTCCGATTACCCTCGTTAACCCTTGAACGTGTGTTGCATTTCGCCTTGTAGCTGACAAATACGTTACAGCGCGACTGGTCCGATTTTCACCCCACGTCAATCTTTCAAATTGCTTGCGCACAAATCCGTGCGCCGAGGAAGCTATTCGCTCCGCATTTTTAGGGTCCCGTTGAAATGCATTCCGTTCCATTCCTGAGTCTGGCGATCTGGATTCCCATCCTGTTCGGCGTGGTAGTCCTGCGCGTCGGATCGGATCGTCAACCGCAGCGTGCGCGCTGGCTGTCGCTGATCGGCGCCGTCGTTGGCTTGCTGTTGACCTTGCCGCTGATCACAGGTTTTGACAACCATGCTGCCGGCATGCAGTTCGTCGAATTCCGCAACTGGCTGCCCGAGTTCGGCGTGGCCTGGCGTCTCGGGATTGATGGCATTTCGATGTGGCTCGTCGTGTTGACCGCGTTCACCACGCTCGTGATCGTGATCGCCTCGTGGGCGTCGATTACGGAGCGCGTCGGACAATACTTTGGCGCGTTCCTGATTCTCTCGGGTCTGATGGTCGGCACCTTCGCGGCCACCGACGGCATGCTGTTCTTCGTGTTCTTCGAAGCCACGCTGATTCCGCTGTACCTGCTGATCGGCACGTGGGGCCATGCACGCCGCACCTACGCCGCGGTCAAGTTCTTCTTCTTCTCGTTCGCGGGTTCGCTGCTGATGCTGCTGTCGATGCTGTATCTCTACAGCCAGTCGCACACCTTCGACATGTCCGCGTGGCATAACCTCACGCTCGGCTTCGTTCCGCAGATTCTCATCTTCATCGGTTTCTTCGCGGCCTTCGCGGTCAAGGTGCCGATGTGGCCGTTCCACACCTGGCTGCCCGACGTGCACCTCGAAGCGCCCACCGGCGCAACCGTGCTGATGGCGATGCTCAAGCTCGGCGGCTACGGTTTCCTGCGCTTCACGCTGCCGATCACGCCTGATGCCGCGCACTTCTTTGCACCGGTGATCATTACGCTCTCGCTCGTGGCGGTCGTGTACTCGAGTCTGCTCGCGCTCGCGCAGACCGACATGACCAAGATGCTTGCGTACTCAACGGTCGCGCACATGGGTCTCGTCACGCTGGGCCTGTTCCTCTTCAACCAGATCGGCACCGAAGGCGCGATCGTGCAGATGATCTCGTACGGTTTCGTTTCGGGCGCGTTGCTGCTCTCGGTCGGCGTGTTGTTCGATCGCACCAAGACGCGCACGATCTCGGCCTATGGCGGCGTTGTCAACGTGATGCCGCGCTACGCCGCTTTCATGATGCTGTTCTGCATGGCCAACCTGGGCCTGCCGGGCACCTCGGGCTTCGTGGGCGAGTTCATGGTCATCATGGGCGCGATCCGCGTGAACTTCTGGGTCGGCGCGATTGCCGCGACGACCGTCATTCTGAGCGCTGCGTACACCCTCTGGATGTACAAGCGCGTGATCTTCGGCGCTGTGGCGAACAAGCGCGTGGCGAAGCTGGCCGACCTCGGCCGCCGCGAAACGCTGATCTTCGCTTCGCTCGCAGTGCTGGTGCTGGCAGTGGGCCTCTATCCGAAGCCCATGACCGATGCGATCGAGCTTTCGGCAGCGAACCTCGTGAATCAGGCAGGCCGCTCGAAGCAGCCCGCTGACGATGGCGCGCCTGCGGAAGCCGTGCGTGCGGGCACTGATGTTCGTGCCGCGCAGCACTCGCCGACTTGATGCAAGTGCTGGCAAGTGATCAGTAAGGAATGACGGCGCACCTGCGCGCCGCCCCGCTATAAGGCGGCGCGGCGCGCAGGTGCGTCCAGAAGGTTTCGAATTTGGAGATTCGAAAAGAGCCGCTGCGGATCGGTGTCAAGGCCGAAGTAGGGCGCGACGTGCGTGTGTTCCCGAGGCGCGACAAACCTCGCGAACACATGCGACATAGTGTCTCGATTTCGGTTTTGACAAAGATCATTTCTGCATTCATTGATTGTCTTCGATCAGAGCGGCTGTATGATTCGGGCGCGCTTCCTTTGTCGATTGTCAGAGGACGTGTCCGGAACTATTCAATGAATGAATTTCAGGCAAACGTGATGAAAAGAACGACCTTGCAAAGGTTACTGCTTCCCGTGAGTGCCGGATTGGCCATGTGTCTTTCCGGATGCAAGTTGGAGCTCCTCGACCCCAAAGGCAGCGTGGGCATGGCGGAGAAGTCGCTGATCGCGACCTCCACCTGGGCCATGCTGATCGTGGTGATCCCCGTGATCATCCTGACGCTGTGGTTTGCGTACCGCTACCGCGCCTCGAACCGCAACGCCACTTATGCGCCGAAGTGGTCGCACTCGACGGCTATCGAAGTCGTCGTCTGGACCGTGCCGACGCTGATCATTCTGTTCCTCGCCGTGCTCACGTGGAAAACCACGCATGAGCTCGACCCGTACAAGCCGCTCGAATCGAACGTCAAGCCGATCAATGTCGAAGTGGTCGCGCTGGACTGGAAGTGGCTGTTCATCTACCCGGACCTTGGCATTGCCACGGTGAACCAGCTGGCTGTGCCCGTTGGCACGCCGGTGAACTTCAGCATCACGTCCGACTCGGTGATGAACTCGTTCTTCATCCCGCAACTGGGCACCCAGGTTTATGCGATGGCCGGCATGCAGACGCGCCTGCACCTGATCGCGGACGAAGCCGGCGATTACGCTGGCCTGTCGGCGAACTTCAGCGGCAAGGGCTTCTCGGACATGAAGTTCCGCACGATCGCAACGAACCAGCAAGACTTCGACGCATGGGTCCAGAAGGTGAAGGCGTCGCAATCGTCGCTTTCGATGGACCAGTACGCGACGGTCGCCAAGCCGAGCGAGAAGGCTCCGGTTGAGTACTTCTCGACGGTCGACCCGAAGCTCTTCAACAACATCATTGCGAAGTACAACAACGGCCACGTCACGAATTTCAGTGACCCGTCGTGCGTGACCAAGGGGTAAACCAGGCATGTTCGGAAAACTTACACTGGATGCCGTTCCGTATCACGAGCCGATTATTCTCGGCACGATGTTCGGCATGGCAGTCATCGGCGCACTGGTGCTCGGTGGCATCACTTACTTCGGTAAGTGGAAATATCTGTGGACGGAGTGGCTGACGAGCGTCGACCACAAGCGTCTGGGCGTGATGTACATCGTCGTGGCCCTCATCATGCTCGTGCGCGGCTTTGCCGACGCCATCATGATGCGTACCCAGCTCGCGCTCGCGTACAACGCGCCGGGCTACCTCCCGCCGCATCACTACGACCAGATCTTCACGGCGCACGGCGTGATCATGATTTTCTTCATGGCCATGGCCTTCATGGTCGGCCTGATGAACATCATCGTGCCGCTGCAGATCGGTGCGCGCGACGTGGCGTTCCCGTTCCTGAACTCGCTGTCGTTCTGGATGACGGCCGTTGGCGCGGCCCTGCTGATGATCTCGCTGGTCGTCGGTGAATTCGCGCAGACCGGCTGGCTCGCGTATCCGCCGCTTTCGGAGCTCGCATACAGTCCAGGGGTAGGCGTCGACTACTATCTGTGGGCGCTGCAGATCTCCGGTGTAGGCACGCTGCTGACCGGCGTGAACTTCTTCGTCACCATCATCAAGATGCGTGCCCCCGGCATGACGATGATGAAGCTGCCGGTGTTCACGTGGACGGCGCTGTGCACGAACGTGCTGATCATGGCTTCGTTCCCGGTCCTGACGATCGCGCTCGCGCTGCTCGGCCTCGACCGCTACATGGGCATGCACTTCTTCACGAACGACGGCGGCGGCAACGCCATGCTGTACCTGAACCTGATCTGGGCCTGGGGTCACCCTGAGGTGTACATCCTGATCCTGCCGGCGTTCGGCATTTTCTCGGAAGTCGTTTCGACCTTCGCCAAGAAGCCGCTGTTCGGCTACAAGGCAATGGTCTACGCGACCTGCGCGATCATGGTGCTGGCGTTCCTCGTGTGGCTGCACCACTTCTTCACGATGGGCTCGGGCGCCGACGTCAACGCGTTCTTCGGCATCGCCACGATGATCATCTCGATCCCGACGGGCGTGAAGATCTTCAACTGGCTGTTCACGATTTACCGTGGCCGCCTCGAGTTCAACTCGGCCGTGCTGTGGACGCTCGGCTTCATGGTCACCTTCACCATCGGCGGCATGACCGGCGTGATGATGGCGATCCCGGGCGCGGACTTCGTGCTGCACAACTCGCTGTTCCTGATTGCTCACTTCCACAACGTGATCATCGGCGGCGTGCTGTTCGGCTACCTCGCCGGCATGAACTTCTGGTTCCCGAAGGTGTTCGGCTTCAAGCTCAACGAAAAGCTCGGCAAGCGCGCGTTCTGGTTCTGGCTCACGGGCTTCTATGTCGCGTTCACGCCGCTGTACGTGCTCGGCTTCATGGGCGCCACGCGTCGTCTGAACCACTACGACAACCCGGCATGGCATCCGTGGATGCTGATCGCCTGGTTCGGCGCCGTGCTCGTGCTGATCGGCATCGTGCACCAGTTCGCACAACTGTACGTTTCGATCCGCGACCGCAACCTGCCGGAAAACCGCGACCTGACGGGCGATCCGTGGGGTGGCCGTACGCTGGAATGGTCGATCTCGTCGCCGCCGCCGTCGTATAACTTCCCGGTCATCCCGCACGTGAGCGAGCTCGACGAATTCGCGCACATGAAGGAAATGGGCCGCGAAACGCCGGACGTCGCGAACACGAAGTACACCGATATCCACATGCCCTCGAACACGAGCGCAGGCGTCTTTATCGGCTTCTTCAGCCTGGTGGTCGGCTTTGCTGGCATCTGGCACATCTGGTGGCTCATGATTGCGGCTTTCGTCGGCATTCTCGCGACGGCAATCGGCTACAGCTTCCAGAAGAACGAGGGTTACTACATCCCGGCCTCCAAGGTCCGGGCCGATGAAGAAGCGCGTAATCGCGCACTGGTCAAGGCGTTCGAAGACAAGCAGCGCCGTGGCAAGGTTGATGAAGCAGCACTGGAGGCCAACTGATGTCGACGAATACAAGTGCGGCCGCGCTCGCGGCGCACGATCACCACGATCACCCGCCGTCGCATTCGGTGTTCGGCTTCTGGCTGTACCTGATGACGGACTGCATTCTGTTCGGCTCGCTGTTCGCAGTGTTCGCCGTGATGCAGCACCAGTTCGCGGGCGGCCCGACCGGCAAGGACCTGTTCGACATTCCGGGCGTCGCGCTGGAAACGGCAGTGCTGCTGCTGTCGTCCATCACGTACGGCTTCGCGATGATCGGCGCGTACAAGAAGCGCACCGGCCAGGTGATGTTCTGGCTGGCCATCACGTTCCTGCTGGGCGCGACCTTCCTGTACTTCGAACTGCATGAATTCGCGCACCTGATCGAAGAAGGTGCGGGCCCGCAGCGCAGCGCGTTCCTCTCGTCGTTCTTCACGCTGGTCGCCACCCACGGTATCCACGTGACGTTCGGCATGCTCTGGATGATCGTGCTGATGGTGCAGACCCTGAAGGCGCCGGAAATCGGCGAGCGCGAAATTCGCCGCTTGTCGTGCCTGAGCCTTTTCTGGCACTTTCTGGACATCGTCTGGATCTGCGTGTTCTCCTTTGTTTATCTTGCGAGCGTGATCTAAATGAGTGCTCATTCCATCCACGAAGAAGAAAGCCACGGCAGCCTCGGCGGCTATCTGGCAGGTTTCGTCCTGGCGGTGGTGCTCACGGCCGCTTCGTTCTGGCTCGTGCTGCATGGCGGCTTCTCGCGCGAAACCGCGCTGCTCGGCCTTGCCGTGCTGGCGGTCGTGCAGATCCTCGTGCACCTCGTGTTCTTCCTGCACATGAACTCGTCGTCGAGCCAGCGCTGGAACGTGACCGCGTTCACCTATACGGTGCTGACGGTGTTCATCATCGTTGGCGGTACGCTGTGGGTCATGCATAACGTCGGCATGAACATGATGTCGCGTTAAGCGCTTGTTTCGTTGCGTCCGGCTCTCGCGTCGGACATGACGGCAAGACAACGCCGCCTGGGCTCACGCCCGGCGGCGTTTTTCATTTCTGGACCTGGAGTTTCGTTTTGGAAATTTTGCGGGGCGGGGACTTTCCGATCGTGGAAGACACTACGCCGCATGCGTGATTACTAGACGACTGGTCTATTCCGCCGGTAACATGGCAACCCATGAACGCAGCGCCAGCCGTCGAAACTCGGCAACACATCCTCGATACCGCCATGCCCATCTTGCTGGGCAAAGGTTTTTCGGCCGTGGGTCTCAATGAGATCCTCGCGGCTGCGGGCGTCCCCAAGGGGTCGTTCTATCACTATTTCGGCTCGAAAGAAGCGTTCGGCGAGGCGTTGCTGGCGTCGTATTTCACCGAGTACGCGGAACGCCTCGCGGCGCAACTCTCGAGCGAGGCGGGTACGCCGGCCACGCGACTCATCGGCTATTTCGACGCGTGGCGCGTGGTGCAATGCGCGGACGGTCCGGACGGCAAGTGCCTCGCGGTGAAACTGGGCGCGGAGGTCAGCGATCTTTCGGAGCCGATGCGCGCGGTCCTGCGCCGTGGCACGGACGAGATCATCGGGCGCATCGCGGCATGCATCGAAGAAGGGCGTGCAGATGGGTCGCTCGCGGGCGTGAGCGACGCCGCCGTGACGGCGGCGGCTTTGTATCAGCTATGGCTTGGCGCGACGTTGATGGAGAAGATCCGCCGCGACCGCAGTCCGCTCGACGCCGCGATGGCGACTACGCGGCGGTTGTTGAATCTGCCGGCGGGCGATTGATCGAACACGAGCCGGCGTTTCCCGGTAACAGGATTGCATTGAACCGGCGTTCTTGAGCGGGCGCCATGTAAAGGGGCCGTCTGGTACGGCCAGTTAATAGACGACTGGTCTAATAGTGCGTTTATGGCGCGCTGTGCGGATCGGTTTTGCGAGGTGCGCAAGCACACGGGCATCACGGAAAAGAGGAATCTCGATGAAGGTACTGATTGTCTTGACTTCGCACGAAGACCTCGGCAACACGGGCAAGAAGACCGGCTTCTGGCTCGAAGAATTCGCCGCGCCGTATTACGCGTTGCGCGACGCGGGGGCGCAGATCACGCTGGCTTCGCCCAAGGGCGGCCAGCCGCCGCTCGATCCGAAGAGCAGCGACCCCTCGGCGCAGACCGATGCGACGCGCCGCTTCGATGCCGACGCCGCCGCGCGCGCCGAGCTTTCCAATACGAAACGTCTCGCCGAAGTCGACGCGAGCGCGTTCGACGCCGTGTTCTACCCCGGCGGCCACGGCCCGCTGTGGGATCTCGCGGAAGATCCGGTCTCGATCGCGCTGATCGAGAAGACGATTGCGGCGGGCAAGCCGGTCGCGGCCGTGTGCCATGCGCCTGGTGTGCTGCGTCACGTGAGGGGTGCGGACGGCCAGCCGCTGGTGGCGGGAAAAGCGGTCACCGGCTTTTCCAATAGCGAGGAAGCAGCGGTGCAGTTGACCGAAGTGGTGCCGTTCCTTGTCGAGGACATGCTCAAGGAGAACGGCGGCAAGTACACGAAAGGCGCCGACTGGGCGCCGCACGTCGAGACCGACGGACTGCTCATTACGGGGCAAAACCCGGCTTCGTCGGAACCGGTTGCCCAAGCGCTGCTTGTGGCGCTGCGCGACAAGTAAACAAGGACTGGCCGTGCCTGCAAAGGATTGCAGGCACTGCCAGTCCAACTTCGAGTTTCTTCATCGGATGCTTCCCACGCGAGTTGCATCCGGCGAATGCGCCGGTTTGCCCGTTGCGTGCTGGCGCTCAATCGATGCGAGCGGCGCGCTCCTCATGACTGCCGCCATCCACCCCTGATCTCTATTTCCTTTCGGCAACGCGAGGGAATCCCGATTTTTCAACCCGACGCATACGCCACGCGTATTGCGTGCTTGCGTCAATCAGTAACCGTTACGTGACTGGAGCGAGCCACTAAGGTGGCGGCTCTGGTTGATACAGGAGAGCACTAGATGTCTGCATTGTTCGAACCGTTCAAGCTCAAGGGCGCAACGCTGCGCAACCGCATCGCCGTTCCGCCGATGTGCCAGTACATGGCCGTCGACGGCATGGTGAACGACTGGCATCACGTCCATTACGCGCAAATCGCGCGTGGCGGCGCGGGCCTCGTGATTGTCGAGGCCACGGCAGTCTCGCCGGAAGGCCGCATCACGCCGGGCTGCACGGGCATCTGGAACGACGAGCAGGCCAAGGCCTTTGCGCCGACGGTTGCCGCAATCAAGGCGGCGGGCGCGGTGCCGGGCATCCAGATCGCGCACGCGGGCCGCAAGGCGAGCGCGCACCGTCCGTGGGAGGGCGACGACCATATTGCCGAAGGCGATGCACGTGGCTGGCAGACGATCGCGCCGTCGCCGATCGAGTTCGGCGCGCATTTGCCGAAAGTCCCGCGCGCAATGACGCTCGACGACATCGCGCGCGTGCGCGAGGATTTCGTTGCGGCGGCCAAGCGTGCGCTCGACGCCGGCTTCGAATGGCTCGAACTGCACTTCGCGCATGGCTATCTCGGCCAGAGTTTCTTTTCTGAACACTCGAACCAGCGCAATGACGCTTATGGCGGCAACCTCGAAAACCGCAGCCGTTTCCTTCTGGAAACGCTGGCCGCAGTGCGCAAGGTCTGGCCGGAGCACCTGCCGCTGACCGCGCGTTTCGGCGTGATCGAATACGATGGCCGCGACGAGCAAACGCTCGCCGAGTCGATCGAACTGGCCAAGGGTTTCAAGCGCGAAGGGCTCGACATGCTGGGCGTGAGCGTGGGCTTCTCCACGCCGGCAGCGCGGGTTCCCTGGGCACCGGCCTTTCTCGCGCCGCTCGCGCAGAAGGTGCGCCGCGCGGTGGGGCTGCCGGTGTCGTCGGCGTGGGGTATTGGCACGCCTGAGCTTGCGGAACGTTGCGTGGCTTCGGAGCAACTCGATCTGGTGATGGTTGGCCGCGCACATCTCGCGAATCCGCACTGGCCGTACTTCGCCGCGCAAGAGTTGAAGGTCGAGCGCGCCGCATGGACGCTGCCCGCGCCCTACGCGCATTGGCTCGAGCGCTACAAGGTGGGTTAAGCGGGCCGACCGGCAATATTGCCGATCGGAAATCGAGCGGCGCACGCGTCCGGCGTGCTGTATAAACATACAGTAGAATCTCGATCAAGACAGCCCGCACCGGGCTGCGAACCGCCGGGCGGCACCGCCCGGTCTCCCGCGTTTCATCCAGCCGGAATGCCAGCGCAAGTGAGCGATAACCGATCCATTCGAATCCGCGGTGCCCGCCAGCACAACCTCAAGAATCTCGACCTCGATCTGCACACCGGCCAAATGACGGTCGTCACCGGGCCGTCCGGCTCGGGCAAGTCCAGTCTTGTATTCGACACCCTCTACGCGGAAGGGCAGCGCCGTTACGTCGAAACCTTCAGTGCCTATGCGCGTCAGTTTCTCGACCGCATGGACCGGCCGCAGGTCGATCGCGTCGACGGCGTGCCGCCCGCCATCGCCATCGACCAGACCAATCCGGTGCGCAGCTCGCGCTCTACGGTCGGCACGATGACGGAGCTTAACGACCATCTGAAGCTGCTCTACGCGCGCGCCGCGAATCTGTTCGACCGCGTGACCGCGCAGCCGGTGCGCCACGACACGCCCGAGACGATTTACGCGGAATTGCGCGCGCGCACAGCGGCGGGCGACCCGCGCCTGGTCGTGACGTTTCCGGTCGAACTGCCTGAGACGACTACCGAAGAGGAGGTCGCGCAATGGCTTTCCGCGAGCGGCTATACGCGCGTGCAGGCGCAGCGCGAAGTGAAAACCGCCGACGGCACGCGCAAGATGCTCGACGTGGTGGCTGACCGCTTCCGCTTGCAGAACGCCGAAAAGAACCGCGTGATCGAGGCGATTGAGGCTTCGCTCAGGCGCGGCGCTGGACGCGTGAACATTTATGTCGTATCGGAAACCGACGGCGCCGCCGACGTTTCCGATACGAAATCCGAGCCGCAGATCTGGCGTTTTTCCACCGGCCTCCATTGCCCCGACAGCGAGCTGCGATATGCAGATCCGCAGCCGGCGCTGTTCTCGTTCAATTCGGCCTACGGTGCGTGCGAGGTGTGCCGCGGCTTCGGTCGCGTGATCGGCGTCGACTGGGGGCTCGTGATTCCCGACGCGCGCAAGACGCTGCGCGGCGGCGCTATCAAGCCACTGCAGACGCCTGCGTGGAAGGAGTGCCAGGACGACCTGATGCGCTACGCCGCCAAGGCCGGCATTCCACGCGATACCGCGTGGTCGGAACTGACGCAGGAGCAGCGCGACTGGGTGCTCGACGGCACTCCGGACTGGAAGGGCAGTTGGCAATCGCAGTGGTATGGCATCAAGCGGTTCTTCCAGTATCTGGAGTCGAAGGCGTACAAGATGCATATTCGCGTGCTGCTTTCGAAGTACCGCAGCTACACACCGTGTGAAACGTGCGGTGGCGCGCGCCTGAAAACGGAGGCGCTGCAATGGCGCCTCGGCACCGGCGAAAATGCCAGCGAAGTGCTCGCGCCCGAAGCGCGCTTCATGCCGCGCGGCGTGGAGTGGTCGCGCGCGCAGCTCGAAGCGCTGCCCGGTCTCACGCTGCATGATGTCATGCTGCTGCCAATTGAGCGCATTCGCCGCTTCTTCGACAGTCTTTCGCTATCGTCAGCACTGCTTGACGACGCGCTCAAACTGCTGCTTGCCGAAGTGCGCACGCGGCTGAAGTATCTGTGTGACGTCGGGCTCGGCTATCTCACGCTCGACCGGCAGAGCCGCACGCTGTCGGGCGGCGAGGTGCAGCGTATCAACCTGACCACGGCGCTCGGCACGTCGCTCACGAAAACGCTGTTCGTGCTCGACGAGCCGAGCATCGGCCTGCATCCGCGCGACCTGAACCGTATCGTCGAAGCAATGCATCGCCTGCGCGACGCGGGTAACACGCTTGTGGTCGTCGAGCACGATCCCTCGGTGATGCTTGCCGCCGACCGCCTGATCGACATGGGGCCCGGCCCCGGCGAGCGCGGCGGCACGATTGTCTACGACGGCACGCCTGACGACATTCGTTCGTCCGGCACCTTGACGGGCGAGTATCTGGGCGGCCACCGTGCTGTCGCCGACGCTTCTCACTGGGCGCGCCGTGCCGTCGATTCAAGCACCCCGCGCCTCGTGCTCGAAGGCGCGAGCGAGCACAACCTGCGCGACGTCACGGTGGAAATTCCGCTGCAGCGACTCGTGTGCGTGACGGGCGTATCGGGCTCGGGAAAATCGACCCTGGTGCAGGACGTGCTGTATCCGGCACTCGCGCGCCATCTCGGCAAGGCGACCGAAGCGCCGGGCGTCTATCGCCAGTTGAGCGGCGCCGGGCAGATCAGCGACGCCGTGTTCGTCGACCAGTCGCCGATCGGCAAGACGGCGCGCTCGAATCCAGCCAGCTATGTAGGCGCGTTCGACGAGATTCGCAAGTTGTTCGCCAAGGCGCCGCTCGCGAAGCAGCGAGGCTACACGGCGGGTATGTTCAGCTTCAACTCGGGAGAGGGGCGTTGCCCGACCTGCGGCGGCTCGGGCTTCGAGCATATCGAAATGCAGTTCCTGAGCGACGTCTATCTGCGTTGCCCGGACTGCGACGGCAGCCGCTATCGCCCAGAAGTGCTCGAAGTGAAGATCGAGCGCGGCGGCCGCGCGCTTTCGGTGGCGGACGTGCTCGATCTCACCGTGAGCGAGGCAGCGCAGTGCTTCAGTGAGGATGCCGAAGTATTGCGCGTAATCCAGCCGATCGTCGACGTGGGCCTCGAATACGTGAAGCTCGGGCAGCCTGTGCCGACGCTTTCGGGCGGCGAGGCGCAGCGCCTGAAGCTCGCGGGTTATCTCGCGGAAACGGCGCAGGCCAAAGGGAAGGAGAGCAAGGAAGCCGCGGTCGGCGGGCGCCTCTTCATGTTCGACGAGCCCACCACGGGCCTGCATTTCGACGACATCGCCAAGTTGATGCGCGCGTTCGGCAAGCTGCTCGCGGGCGGCCATTCGCTGCTCGTGATCGAGCATAACCTCGACGTGATCCGTGCCGCGGACTGGCTGATCGACCTCGGCCCCGAAGGGGGCGACGCGGGCGGCGAGGTGGTGTGCGTGGGCACCCCGGAAGATGTGATCGCGTGCCCGCGCTCGCATACGGGCGCGGCGCTCGAGCGTTATGAAGCCGCGCTCGGCAACGGTGTCGGCACGCTCGTCGCGGAGGAAGAGGGCATTGCGCTGCAGACGGCGTTGCGCGCGGCGCAGGCGCGCCGCGAGATTCAGGGCGAAGACGTGGTGCGCATCGTGAATGCGCGCGAGCACAATCTCAAGGCACTCGACGTCGACATTCCGCATGGCCGGTTCAACGTCATTACCGGCGTTTCGGGTTCGGGCAAATCCACGCTCGCGTTCGACATTCTGTTCCATGAGGGCCAGCGCCGTTACCTCGAATCGCTGAATGCCTACGCGCGTTCCATCGTGCAGCCTGCGGGGCGGCCGGAGGTCGATGCGGTCTACGGTATTCCTCCCACGGTCGCCATCGAGCAGCGTCTCTCGCGCGGCGGCCGCAAGAGCACGGTCGCGACCACGTCCGAGGTGTGGCACTTCCTGCGGTTGCTGTATGTGAAACTCGGCGTGCAGCATTGCGTGCATGACGGCACGCCGGTGACGTCGCAAAGCACCGATGCCATCGTTGCGCAACTGCTGCGCGAGCATCGCGGCCAGCACGTAGGGCTGCTAGCGCCGCTCGTCGTGAACCGCAAGGGCGTGTATACGGATCTCGCGAAATGGGCGAAGGCGCGCGGCAATACGCATCTGCGCGTCGATGGCGAATTCGTGCCGGTGGCGCCGTGGCCGAAGCTTGACCGGTTCCGCGAGCACACGATCGAGTTGCCGGTCGGCGATCTCGTGATCGAGCCGGAAAACGAGGCGCAATTGCGCCAGTTGCTCGACGCGACGCTCGAAGCCGGCAAGGGTGTCATGCATCTGCTGGCGCCGCTCGACGGGCTTGATCATGCAATTGGCAATGGCAATTCGACTGCGCGCATCGGCATGGTGAAGGTCCTTTCGACGCGGCGTGCCTGCCCCGTGTGCGGCACGAGCTATCCCGAACTCGATCCGCGCATGTTCTCGTACAACAGCAAGCACGGCTGGTGCACGACCTGCGTGGGCACAGGGCTTGCGCTTACGCGCGAGCAGCGCGCGGTCTACGACGATACGGTTCTTGCCGCCGACGATCGCGGCCGCGAGCAAACCTTGCCGTCCGAAGAGCAGGAGCCGGAGGGCATGGTCGACGAGCCGTGTCCGGACTGTCACGGCACGCGTCTGAATCCCGAGGCGCGCGCGGTGACCTTCGACGAGCATGCGATCGTCGATGTCGCGCAGTGGACCGTGGCTGAAACGCGCCGCTGGATTGAATCGCTCGAATTGAACGGACGCGACGCGCAAATCGCGCGCGACGTGGTGAGCGAAATCCGCAGCCGCTTGCAGTTTCTCGAAGAAGTCGGGCTCGGCTATCTGAGCCTCGATCGCGCCGCGCCGAGCCTCTCGGGCGGCGAGGCGCAGCGTATTCGTCTCGCGGCGCAGCTCGGCAGCAATCTGCAGGGCGTGTGCTACGTGCTCGACGAACCCACTATTGGCCTGCATCCGCGCGACAACCAGATCCTGCTCGACGCGCTGCGCAGTCTTGGCGAGAAGGGCAATACGCTGGTCGTCGTGGAGCACGACGAAGACACGATTCGCCGCGCGGATCACATCATCGATATCGGGCCGAGCGCGGGTAAGCGCGGCGGACGCGTGGTCGCGCAGGGCAAGGTCGCCGATCTCGCGGCGCAGGCCGATTCCATCACGGGCCGCTATCTCGCGCATCCGATCGTGCATCCGTTGCAGCCGCGCCGGGAGGTAAAACCGGCGCGCGCGGGCCGCGAAGCGGTGCCCGCGCAGTGGCTCACGGTGCACGGCGGCAAACTGCACAACCTGCGCGATGTGACCGCGCAGATTCCGCTTGGCCGCCTCGTGGCGATCACGGGCGTGAGCGGCTCGGGCAAGTCGACGCTCGCGCGTGATGTGCTGCTTTCGAATTTGCTCGACGCGGTGGGGCGGTCGGTGCTGTCGTCGCCGGCAGAGCGCCGCGCGCGTAAGGCATCGAAGGAAAGCGCACCGGGCGCAGCCGAGCGTCGCTCGAGCGTGCTGGCGCGCACGAGCGCGCGGCCGAAGCTCGATGTTTCGCATACGTGGCAGGGCTGCGACTCGATTAGCGGATGGGAAACCATCGACCGCGTGCTCGAAGTCGACCAGACGCCGATCGGAAAAACGCCGCGTTCGTGTCCCGCTACCTATATCGGCGTATGGGACGCGATTCGCCGCCTCTTTGCCGATACGCTCGAGGCGCGCGCGCGTGGCTACAGCGCGTCGCGTTTTTCGTTCAATACCGGCGATGGCCGCTGCCCCGCGTGTGAAGGCCAGGGCGTGCGCACGATCGGCATGAGCTTCCTTCCCGATGTGAAAGTGCCGTGCGATGTCTGCCATGGCCAGCGTTTCAATCCGGAAACCCTGGCCGTGACGTGGCGCGGCCGGAACATCGGCGAAGTGCTGACGATGGAGATCGACGAGGCCGTGGAGTTCTTCGGCGCGATCACGAACATTGCGCATCCGTTGCAACTTATGAAGGACGTCGGGCTTGGCTATCTCACGCTCGGCCAGCCGTCGCCGACGCTTTCGGGCGGCGAGGCGCAACGCATCAAGCTCGTCACGGAACTTTCCAAAGTGCGCGACGACGTCACGCGGCGCGGCCAGAAGGCGCCGCACACGCTCTACGTACTCGACGAGCCCACCGTGGGCCTGCATATGGCTGACGTGGCGCGCCTCATTCGCGTGCTGCATCGTCTCGCCGATGGGGGGCACAGCGTGGTCGTGATCGAGCACGACCTCGACGTGATCGCGGAAGCCGACTGGATTATCGATCTCGGTCCCGAGGGCGGCGTGGGCGGCGGCACGATCGTCGGCGCGGCGAATCCGGAGGGGCTCGTGAAGATGGCCGCGAGCCACACGGGCGCGGCGCTTGGGCCAGTGCTCGCGCGCACGGCGAGCAGCGCGCAGCCGTCATCTTCGCCAGCGCGCGACGATGGTGCAGACGATGCCGACCCCGATGGCGCGCGTGCCGCGAATCGGCGGGCCAGCGCGTCGTAAGCGGTTCCATGGCGGGCTCCATGAGCACGTCCTGCCGGACGCCCGAGAGCGCCCCGTATAGGCCTCACGGGCGTCAAACCGCTTGATCTGGGCGGCTCGCGCAAGGTATCATGGGCTCCGCTTGCAGCAAGTCGCCGTGCATTTTTAGCGGCACATTCTGGCGAGTGGAGCAGCGGACCTCAGATCCCCTCCGAACCGGTCGCGGGTTTCATACCCAGGCCACCTCATCAGTGCAGCAGGGCTTCGCGGCAACTGGCGAAGCCTTCGTCTTTTCAGGGCAGACCAATCGATATCGATCGACGCCTGGTTCTTGCGATGCGAGAGGAATTATCCGATGTTCGACCTCGACGGTGAGGCGCGCGAACGGCTCATCCTGTGGATTAAACGCCGCATGGAAGAGTACGACATTACGCTCGAAGATCTTGAATTATCCATTGCCGAAAGTGAACGGCAGCCGATGTACCGGGATGCATACGGCAATACCTGGAATGGGGAAGGTGACATGCCGTCCTGGTTGTTGCGTTACAAGCATGCTGGGCAGGACATAGAGCATTTCCGCTGCTAGTGGCAAGGTGTTGCGTGGCAGGCCGCCTGCCGGATTTAGCCAGTTCCGGTAGTAATTCAGTATCGTTTTAAAAATACCTTTTGGTGGATATTGCCCATTTAATCAATGGCGCTTTGCATCCGCCTGTTCCGGTTTGACCATAAGCCGTTTAAGTGCATATTCATCGGCAAGTCGTTGATCTTGCCGGGTGGCCACGCCATGCAGTTGCGCAACAATACCGGCCATTGCGCTTATGCCGCATCCAGGGGGCGAATATGGCGTTGCTGGTGGTGGGTCTGGCAATTTTTATTGCCATGCATTTGATTCGTGTTGTGGCCGCACCGTGGCGCGAGGCGCAGATCGAGCGTTTCGGTATGCCGGTCTGGCGCGCTTGCTTCGGGCTGTTGTCGATTCTCGGCGTCGTGTTCATCGTCCGCGGCTATGGGCTTGCGCGACGCTATCCTGTGCCGATCTGGCTCCCGCCGTTCGGCATGGCGCACGTTACCGCACTTCTTACCGCAATTGCCTTCGTGATGATTGCGGCTGCCTGTGTGCCGGGCAATCACCTCAAGCGTGCGCTGGGCCAGCCCTTTTTGGGCGGCGTGGCGCTCTGGGCGTTCGCGCACCTGCTCGCCAACGGCACGCTGCACGCCATCGTCCTGTTTGGCGCATTGCTGGTTTGGGCGCTGATCAAACTGCGTGCAGACCGGCGGCGTGATCGCAAGGCCGGCGTCGTCCATGCGCAGGGCACCTTTGCGCGCGACGTGCTGGTCGTCGTGAGCGGACTCGTCGCGTGGGCCGTATTCGCCTTCTGGCTTCATGGCGTGTTGATCGGCGTGCGCCCGCTCGGCTGACGTGCCGCGAAAAAAAGAAGCCTGCTCGAGGCAGGCTTCGTCAAGGTACGACTCGGAGTTTCGCGATCAAATCTCAACCGCTGCGATCTTGGGCGGCGTCCGTGAAAGCTGCATGAAAGTGCGCGGTGGATTTCAGGTCACAGATCGAAGAACACCGTTTCACGTTCGCCCTGCATGCAGATATCGAAGTGATAGACGATATTGCCGGCTTGCTCGGTGCGCCGCGCGACCAGGGTCTGGCGGCGCGCTTCGGGCACTGAGGCAAGCACTGGATCGGTGGCATTCGCGTCGGCTTCGTCGTCGAAATAGAGCCGTGTGAACGTGTGAGTGAGCATGCCGCGCATCATGACGATCACGTTGATGTGCGGCGCTTCGTCTGCCTGATCGCGCCCCGGCTTCACCGTGCGCACGATAAAGCGCTGCTCCGGATCCGTGCCGGTTCCCACGCGTGCGAAACCGCGAAAGCCGGTTTCGGCCACCTGCACGCGCGACGCCGGGTACTGACCGCTTGCGTCGACTTGCGAGAACTCCAGCATGGCGTCGAAGACCGGCTTGCCGTCGCCGTCGATCACGCGGCCCATCAGCGTGATGTGCTCGCCGGGCGTCTGCGGGCCGGCCATCTCGGGCGTGAAGAGGCTCTTGAAGTCGAAGTCGTATTGCTGTGGGCACAGTCCATAGGCAAAGTACGGGCCGACAGTTTGCGAAGGCGTTTCCTTGAGTGCCATGATCAACGCTCCATGGGAGTCTGGTTCGGGCCGCGCAGCACGATGTCGAATTCGTAGCCGAGTGCAAAGCCTTCTTCGGTGGTGTCGAGCGAGAAGCGCGAGATCATGCGATCGCGCGCCTGCTCGGGCGTGCCCTGGAAGATCGGGTCGTAGGCGAGCAGCGGGTCGCCGGGGAAATACATTTGCGTGACGAGGCGCGAACCGAAGTAATCACCGAACAGCGAGAAGTGAATGTGATTCGGCCGCCACGCATTGGGGTGATTGCCCCATGGGTACGCGCCGGGCTTGATCGTGAGAAAGCGATAGCGGCCTTCGTTGTCGGTCAGGCAGCGCCCCGCGCCCAGAAAATTCGGATCGAGCGGGGCATCGTGCTGGTCCTGCTTGTGAACATAGCGTCCCGCAGCGTTGGCCTGCCAGATTTCGACAAGTGAATTCCGCACCGGCTTGCCGCCGTCGTCCAGCACGCGGCCCGTGACGATGATGCGCTCGCCGAGCGGTGCGCCGTTACGCGCCGCATTGCGCGTGAGATCGTGGTCGAGCGCGCCGAGATCTTCCGCGCCGTACACGGGCGCGTGCAGATTGCGCAATTTTTCCTTTAGTGGAATCAGCGGCAAGGTCGGGCCACGCTTGACCGACGAGCGGTACGGCGGATAGACATACGCCGGATGCGAATCGAAGTCGCGCGGCGACAGGAAGGACTCATCCATGGGGGGTGTCTCCTGGCAGGATGGTGGTAAGAGGATGCGAGACGCGGCGGACGGTCGCAGCTCACGCATGCAGCCACTTTATCCAAGTCGAAAAGTTATGCAAAATGACGTTTTCTCGCGTCTCGTATAACCAATCGTTATGCAAAACCGGCTTGCAGACTCACGCGTCAAATTTCGTCACCTTCAGTGCTTTCTCGCGGTTGCGCAGTTCGGCAGCGTGCAGCAGGCGGCAGAGAGCCTTTCGATTACGCAGCCAGCGGTGTCCAAGACGATTGCCGAACTGGAGTCGGCGCTCGGCGTGAAGCTGTTTGAACGCGGCCGGCACGGGGCGGTGCCCACGCGGGAGGGCCAGCTTTTCATGCCGCACGCGAGCGCGTGCGTGAGCGCGCTGCGCCAGGGTGTTGCGCTGCTTGCGCGCGAAGAGGGTGCGGTGGCGGCAACGCTTGATATCGGGGTGTTGCCGACAGTGGCGACCGCACTCGTGCCCGCAGCGCTGCGGCGCTTCGGCGGCGAGTGGCCGCGCGTGAGCGTGCGGCTCATGACGGCGGCTAACGCGGAATTGCTCGAGCGCCTGAAAGCGGGGTCGATCAGTTTCGCGGTTGGGCGTCTGGCGGATCCGGAGCGCATGGTGGGCCTGAGCTTCGAGCAGCTCTATAACGAACCGCTGGCGGTGGTCGTGCGCTCGGGGCATCCGCTCGCGCAGGAGCCGGGATCGGCGTTGCCGCTTGCGCAGTTCCCTACGCAGTTTCCGCTGGTGCTGCCGCCGTTCGGAACGCTGATTCGTCAGGCCGCGGACAGTCTGCTGGCGGCGTGGGGTGCACCGCCGCTTACCTCGTTCGTCGAATTGCTGTCGGTCTCGGTGGGGCGTGCGCTTGCGCTCGAAAACGACGCGGTCTGGTTCGTGCCATCGGGTGCGGTCGAATATGATTTGCGCGCGGGGACGCTGGTGCGTCTGCCGTTGCCGAGCGCGGGCGCAGAGGAGCCCGTCGGCCTGATCCAGCGCACCGACACGCAACCGACGGCGGCGGGGCGCGCGTTGATCGACGCGGTGAGGGAAGCCGCGCGCGAACGCAACGCGGCAGCGCATACGAAACCGGCGGCGCGGCGCGGGCGCCAACGCTCGCACGCGACGGCCGTCCCCGGAAGCAAGCGGCGTTCAGGCGCCGCCAAAGGCGAATAAAGCGCTCGTGTCTCAGGCTGCCGGAAGTTTCTTTTTGGAACGGGGCGGTTTGCTGGGCGGCGGGGCCGCTTCGGTGGTTTGGGCGGCTTCGACCGTGCCGGGCACCGTAGCGCCCGTCGACATCCAGAGCACAAGCGCGTCTTCCTTGCTGGTGGAAACGGCAAAGTGGCCGGTGCGGCTGTCGAAGTAGAGGCTGTCGCCGGCTTCGAGATGCGTGGGGGTGTAGAGCTCGGTGTGCAGACAGACGCTGCCGCTGATCACATAGATGAATTCTTCGCCTTCGTGCCGCCCCCAGTCTTCGAACGCGTCCACCGAATGCGCCGTGACGCGCACCAGAAACGGCAGCATGGCCTTGTGCGCAAGCTCCGTGGCGAGCAACTCCATCTCGTAACCGCGATACGCGTGCGGCTTGCCCGCGCCGCGCCGCGTGAGCGCGCGGCGGCCGCCGAAGTCGAGCTTCGGCGTCGAGCCGAATAGCTCGCCCAAGTCGATTTTCAAGCCGGCAACGATCTTCTGCAGCACATCGAAAGTAGGCGACATTAGCCCGTTTTCGATTTTGGAAAGCGTGGAGCGCGACACGCCACACGCGTGGCTCGCGTGTTCGAGCGTCAGGTCGAGAACGAGGCGGGCGGCGCGGACGCGCCGGCCGAGGTCTGCGGTCGACGAAGCCGCTGATTGCGTGAGCGTGGTGTCCATGAGTGGTGACGAGCAGGATCGAGTGTTCTGGCACGTTTCCGATCATAGCAAACCGTCGCCTTTAGGAAACATCGGCCAGATGGCTAACGTTTGCAATCTGAATGTGGGTGCCGTGCAGGCTCGCCAGATCGAATTGTTTCGATTCGCACCGTTCAGGGAACCGAATTAACCATCTTTAAAGATTGCCGTGGATCTTGTCGCCGTGGAAAAGGTCTTTCAATACAGTAAGAATGTGAATAGAGTCTCGATCTGCGTCGCGTGGTCACGCGACGAATCGTATGGCGATCCTTACTATTTGATTAGACGACATAGATCAAGTTTGGAGAAGAAAATGCGCGACGAACGTCTCGAATTGTTGTTGGCCATATCACGTAGAACGCTCGGCATCGAACGCTTCGAGTTGACCGGCAAGCAAACTGCGGACTGGCACCTGGTCAGTGCGGAAGACATTGGCCACGCGCTGGAATCCGCGTACGACGCAGGGCTGATCGTCGGTCGACGGGTTGGCCGTGACGAATGCATGGAGGAATCCTGAGTCGGTCAGCTTGATCGGCCAGAGTTTTCACCATTTCCGTTTGGAAACCGCGCCACAAATTCAATGTTTCCGATGGGAAATTTAAATAGCGGTTTGGGCATGAGAGCCCGGAACCCGGCGGTAACAACGCCAGCCTCGAACCAACCCTGCGCGCGATCCTGTTCTTCGCACCAGGCACGGCTGGACTACGTCCAGACGGCGTACCCATTTAGTCTGGATTGCAAATCAAATCGCGAGCCGCGATTTACAGCGCAGTCAGTCGACGCGTCCGTTGCGAGTTTGCAAGCCTCAGGCGAGCCGGCGTAACGGCTCGAGCGACCAGCCATGCGGCACGCCATGAATGGCGAAGAACCACGCGGCAACCCACGAGGCCGCGACAACGATCAGATCACATCGGCCGCTGCGCCACAGGTTCAGCGAGTGGCGATGCACGATCCACGGCACGCCGAGAGGATTCGGCCAGTCCGCGAACAAATGGATCAGCCCGCCGCATGCGAAGCCGAAGGCCGGCGCGGCAATGGGTAAATGCCCGAGCTCGCGATACGACCACCACAGCAGGGCAATCCAGCCCACGCCCCAATGCGTGAAGGTCCGATGAGTAATCCAGAGTCGGCGCTTCTTGCTCCACCACGCAACCTCCAGCCAGTCGGGCGCAGTGCCGCCGGCCACGCCCGCAACGAATGCGAGTGCGGCATAGAGATGCCACGGGCTGTCCGCCCCGGCGCGCGTGACGATTGCAGCGGCGATAACGCCGGCGGCCCAGCCGGTGGCGTGATGTGCGGTCCCTGATGCCATGAAGCGGTTTGAGTGCAAAGTCGAAAGAGGGCGCAATCTTCGCAGATGCGACGGCTTCGTGACAGGGGGTAACGCGAGGAATTCACCGCGCGCCGTTCGAGACCGCTGTTCGAGACATCAGGTTGCGCAGCGCGCCACGGCGAAGCGCAGATTTTCCTCGGGCGGGTCGTTCGAGCTGGACGCCCCGTGTGTCACTCGAATCACCGATCCGCTGCCGTTCGGCGTGAGGGTGACGAGGTACGAGGCGTTCGAACTCGAGCCAATCGCGAGCTCGGTGGTGTTGCCGGAGTGCGATTCGTGCGTGTGCGACAGATGGCTTCTGAGGCAACTCGCGATTGACGAAGGCGAGCGCGCCGAAGATGCGTAGACCATTGCGCCATCGTCCGAGCCCGAGCCTGAACTGGTGCTGGGCGGCGACGATCCACAGGCGGCGACGAGTGCGAGCGGCAAGGCGGCGACAAGACGTTGCGTGAGCATATTCATGGGCGTCGTAGCGAATGCTGGACAAAAAGCAACGCGAGATGCGCTGCGGCGGACGTGTTTATGAGTATAGGCACACGTCTGACAGTGCAGGCTCACGTAGAAGTAAGAAGATGCAACACGGCGAACCTGGCCTGCGAAGGCTTGCGGCGATAGCACTACGAAAGTTGCCGATACGAAATCGAGAAAACACGCGAGAGAACACGCGAGAAACCGCGCGAGAAACCGCGCGAGAAAAATGCGGAGCAAGGCCCAGGGAAAGAGCCCGGAGGAGTTGGCACAACAGGCCGCGTGAACGAAGCGAAACAAAAAACGCACATGCGGTTGTGCCGCATGTGCGTTGGGTAGAAAGCGGGCAGAGTGGCGAACCGCGCCGTCTGCCCGAAGGCTTGCGCCGCGAGGCGCAAGCCGGTCCGCTTTAGAAACGGTGACGCAGGCCGATCGTTGCGGCAACCTGGTTGCCCGTCGACGAAGGCGACAGGTTGTTGATCGCCGCGATGTTGGCGACCGGCACGCCGTTCTGCATGCCGAGCGAACCCGATGCATGCTGGTACACGCCAGCGAGGTACACGTCGGTGCGCTTGCTGAGTGCGTAGTCGGTGCCGACCATGACGGTGTGCCACTTGGGATGCTGATCGCCAGCACCGGTGCCGGTCACGGTGCCGTCGGTGAACGTGTACGAACCCATCAGCGAAAGCGCCGGCGTAAAGTGGTAGGAGCCGTTGATTTCGTAGTTGTTCAAGTGCAGGTTCAGGCCGCTGACGCCGGCGATATTCATGCCGCCGCTGCCGAGGCTTTGCAGGCCGTCGATCTGCGAATGCGAATACACAAAACCGAACTGCGCTGCACCGTACGTATAGTTCGCACCGGCGCCGAAGCTGCGTTGCGAGCGGGCCGAGATGTTCTGGTCAGCCGAGGCCGCGCCGTTCGCGTTGCCGCCGTAGGTGCCCGAATTGTTCAGTTGCAGGTAGCCGGCAGCAAGATTGAGCGGGCCGTGGTTGTATGATGCGCCCGCGCTCCATGCGCGGCTGTTCGAGAAGCCGCCGGCTTCGTTCGAGAAGCCATACATGCCGCCGAACTGGAAGCCCGAGTAGTCCGCGCTCGAGTACTTGACCGCATTCTTGATCGAGAACGATTGCGCGAAGTTATCGTTGTCGAACGGGTGACCGGCGAGGTTGTTGCCGTAGCCCATGCCCGCTGCCGAAAGCGGTGCGAGGTACTGGTTCATCGAGTCGTACTGACGGCCGAGGGTCAGCGTGCCGTACTTGTCGCTTTGCAGGCCGACGTAGGCCTGGCGGTTGAAGCCGCTGTCGCCGTTCTGGTAGCCGCCGTTATTGAGGTTGAAGCCGCTCTCCAACGTGAAGATCGCCTTCATGCCGCCGCCGAGGTCTTCAGCGCCTTTGAGGCCGAAGTAGTTGTGCGACATCGCCCCGGTGCCTTGGGCCCACTGGCTGTGGCCACCGGCATTGTTTACATAGAGCAGGCCGGCATCCAGCGAGCCATACAGGGTTACGCTGCTTTGCGCGTGTGCGCTCATTGCAAATGCACCGAGAACGCCTGCGACGATAAAGGTTTTTTTCATGCTTTTAACTCCGACTGTACTTGGGAATCTCACGGGGAACGATTGCTGCGGTGTTCCTGTGGTCTGAAGATTCGAAGCGAAGTTTATTCCGGCAATCCCGAAGTTTTGTTCTGTGCGGCGCAATAATACGTTTTCAAAATCGTAATAGAGATATTAATTTTTGTAAGTTACTGCGCGGAAACGATTTTTTCGAATAAATGCAGGGTGCGACAAAATGAGCCATTCGAGATTATGTTGTGTGGGCGCGACGCCGTTTGTGGCTTATCAGGCGGGCTTGAGCGCTATTGTGGTGTTTATTACGGGATATTTCAATCGCATTGTGCAAGGTACTGTTCCAGTTTGCGGCCTCTATAGAAAGAGGTGCTGGCGTTACAATTTACTCAGCCCTCGACCAAGGGCGGTCTTTTTCATCTGTTTTACGCGGCTCTCGGGCCGCGTTTTTTTTGCCTGTCGATATAGAACTATTTTTAGTTCGATTTGAGGCGTGAAAAATAGTATTGCGAAAAATGATGAGAATCATATTGTCGCATTTGCGCGCGCATGTTTTTCGACCATTTTCGGGGGCTTGTGCGAGATGACTGCTCTATTTGAAACCTGGCAAATCCACAGCGAACCGGACAATGGCGTGGGGAGGGGGCGTGGCCGCCGGCTGGGAGCTTGCGGTTAAAATCTTGCCCCTGCCCGCGATGCAACGGGCAGCATTCGCAGAACCTGATGGAAACCGCCATGACCGATTCTTCGCCCACCGCCTCTCCTGCAGACCTCTCCGGGGACACCTATCAGGATCCGGATGCCGGCTCGTCCGAGGTAATCCAGGACCCGCGCTTGTGGCACAAGGACGGCTGGATGGCGCGCGTCATCAAGAACGAGGACGACGACGGCTGGGCCGTCGAAATGATCAAGGACGGCGAGCCTGAGCCCGCGCTGGTCGGTCCGTGGACCATGGGACGCGACAAGAAGAATCCGAAGCCGCTCGACACTTCTGCGTTCAACACGCTGGTGAAAACGGCATCCGAGGTGTTACGCCGCCACGAGCAGCAATTGCGGGCGATGCTGCACAAGCGCCTGGGCGTGCAGACCGACGAGGGCGACATCGACGTGACCCTCGATATCGTGCCCGACGAATACGAACCCTACGCGCTGCTCACGGCGCTCGACGCGTTCGGCGAGCAGATCGCGCAGGTGCGTGTCGCGCCGACCTTCAAGCTGACCAAGGCGCGGGCAGAGTCTTGGGCCGAAGGCGGCTTCGGCCGTATCGATTGACGTGCAGGGACAACCTGCAAGACGCCGGCGAGAGGGCGCTCAGTCCTGCTGGCAGAAAATCGCGGTCAGCAGCGGCCCGGCATGATGGACCACGGCGGTGTTGCCGGCCGCGTCAAGCGCCGCCTGCACCCGGGCCTGCGTGGCCACGACCACCGCGCCGTAAGCCGAGCGCGCGATCGGCTTACCGCTGCCGGTCTGGAAGAGCGGATCGTCTTTCTGGAAGCCCACGATCGCGAACACGCTGAAGCCGTAGGCCGTCAGATGCTGGCCATTCGCGGGCCAGAACGCGTTGATCGAATTGCTTTCGACCCGCATGGGCTTTGCGTTGATCAGCTTCTGGTCGATGAGCCCCGAGATGAACTCGTGTGCCGACTCCTTGCAGGTCAGCGCATCGTCGAGCGCGGCGGCTTGGCCGGCAAGTGGCACGAAGGACAGCGTTCCAAGCAGAAAAGCAGCAAAAGTAAGACGTTTCATTGAAATTCTGGCGAATGAGTCGCGCTGATGCCCGGTATCCCCACGCGTTGCCGCGGACGGGCGCAGCGGGTTGCACTGTACGCGGGTTCGGGCGAACTTGCTTGCGGTGCCGCTTTCAGTGCCGCATTGTGGAAGCATCCCGCGGCTCTTGGGTGATATGGCCCTATCCCTGTTTCAATTGCGCTTGGGCGACCGGAAAATCTGCAGGTTTTCTGGAAGCCGTATATTATTTCGCGGTTATGACTGGAAAAGACAAATCTGCCGAGTTGGGCTCAACTGTGGCTTCCGATGCGGCTCAGAAACCCGCTCCGCGAGCGGTGCCGCAGCCGCGTACATGGGACGCGCGCGCGGCGCGCTGGCTCGTGACGCCGCTCGTGCCTACCTGCGTCACACCCAACCACCTGACCACGCTGCGTCTGCTGATCGGTCTCGTCGGCGCTTACTATCTGGCGCGCGGTGACTTCCTGAATATCAATATTGGCGCATTTTTGATTGTTTTGTCGAATTTCGTTGATCACACGGATGGCGAACTCGCACGGATCAGCGGTAAATCCAGTCGAATTGGTCATTTCTACGATCTCGCCGCCGATGCCGTGACGACCGTTCTGTTGTTTCTCGGCATGGGCTACGGGCTCGGGGTCGTCGCGGCAGCAACCGGGGCCCCCGCGACTGAATGGCGAGTGCCGCCCGTCGTGCTCGGCGGGATTGCGGGCGTGGCGGTTGCCGCGATCTTCTTTCTGCGCATGCGCATCGAGGAAATGGCGGGCAAGGCCGGCACCCAGCAGGCGTTCGTCGGTGGCTTCGAAACGGAGGACGTTCTTTATCTGTTGCCGCTCGTCACGCTCACCGGGATCGTTGGGCCGTTCGTGGTGGCCGCGTCCATCGGCGCGCCGCTTTTCGCCGTCTACGTGGTGCTCGACTACTGGCGCGTCACGCGCCGCATGAGTTCGGGCAGGGATACCCGCCAGGTCTGGATCAGCAGATGAGTGTGCAAGCAGAAGAAGAACAAGTCGCGCCCGCCGCGCGTGTCGCTGGTGCGCAGGGCGTTGCGCCGGCAGCCGGGCTAACGTCAGCGCCCGATGCCGCAATCGACCAGGCGCTGGGCAAGCTGGACTCGACGCAACTGCGCGACGAGTACGTGGATCAGGGCTCGTTCCTCTATCTCTCCGATTTCCTGCCTCGCGACGCGACGCAACGGCTCATCGACGCCGCCAACGCGCTCATGCCCGAGGTCAATCGCAATTTCATCCCGGGCCACAAGGCCGGCGGCAGCGTGAGCCGCCACACGATCGACCGCTTGCAGCCGTATATCGCTGAACTGTACCGCTCGCCGAAGCTCATCGCGTGGCTCGAAAAGATCACCGGCGACCGGCTCCAGCTTTCGCCCGAAGACGATCCGCATGCCTACGCGCTCTATTACTACACGCGCGCGGGCGATCACATCGGCTGGCATTACGACACCTCGTATTACGACGGCCGCCGTTATACCGTGCTGCTCGGCGTGATCGACGAATCGTCGTGCATTCTCGACTACGAGCTGCACACGCGCGACGACAGCAAACCCGATGAACCAGGCGCCGTCCAATATCCGCCGGGCGCGCTCGTGCTGTTCGACGGCGACAAGCTGCGCCATCGCGTGACGCCCAGTCGCGAAGGCGAGGTGCGCGTTTCGCTCACGTTCGAGTACGTGACGAATCCGAACATGCGTCCGTGGCGGCGCTTCATCTCGAACATGAAGGACGCGATCGCGTACTTCGGTTTCCGCCAGGTGTTCCGCAAGGCGCTCCAGTCCGCGCGTGTGGGCGGCGGCAAAGCCGGAGGTTCGGTGTGAGCCGTGTTGCCATTTTGCTGTTGTCGGTCGGCACGGCACTCTTCATCGCACTGCTTGCATGGCAAGGCATCGGCTCGGTGACGGGCGCGCTCGCGGCGGCCGGCTGGGGGCTCGCGCTGGTGGCCGCGTTTCACGTTGTGCCGCTGGTACTCGATGCGGGTGCGATCGCCGTGCTGTTTCGCAAGAGCGGGCAGGTCGACCGGCGCGATGCGGTGCTCGCGCGCTGGAGCGGCGAGTCCGTGAACAGTCTGCTGCCGGCGGGGCAGATCGGCGGTCCGGTTGTCATGGTGCGGCAACTCGCGCAGCGCGGCATGGCCATGCGCGACGCAGCCGCGGCCATCACGGTGAGCACGACGCTGCAGGCGCTCGCGCAAATCGTCTTCGCGGTGTTCGGCATCGTGCTCTTTTCGGTCTACGCCGCAGACGAGGCGCCGCGCAATCTCGGCGTGGCCGCGCTGATCGCCACCGGCGTGCTGGGCGGCCTGATCGGCCTCTTTTACGTCGCGCAGCGGCGCGGGTTGTTCGGTCGCGTGCTGCGTCTCGCTTCGAAGGTGTTTGGCAAGCGTGACTGGTCGGCGCTCGCCACGCGCGCCGATGCCGTCGACGCCGCCGTCAAGGCGCTCTACGCGGATCGCTCCCGCGCGGCAGCCAGCTTCGCGCTGAGCTTCGTGGGCTGGCTCGTCGGCACCGTGGAGGTGTGGCTCGCGCTGCATTTCCTCGGCCATCCGGTCAGTTGGGTCGATGCGCTGCTGCTCGAAAGCATTGGCCAGGCGATTCGCGGCGCGGCTTTCGCCATTCCGGGCTCGCTCGGCGTGCAGGAGGGCGGCTATCTGCTGCTCGCGCCGCTCGTCGGCCTGCCGCCCGAAGCGGCGCTCGCGCTCTCGCTCGCCAAGCGCGCGCGAGAAATCGTACTGGGCCTGCCGGGCCTGCTTTATCTGCATATCAGCGAACGTAGCTGGCAGCGGCGGCGCGCAGTGCGCGTGCCGGCTGTCGAAGTTGCCGATTGATTTTTTTCTCCCAAGGAACGCATGCGCGCCATTATTCTCGCGGCAGGTCTCGGCCTGCGCCTTCAGCAACCCGCTGGAGAACAGTTTCCGAAATGTCTGCTGCAATTCGAGGGCGTGACGCTGCTCGAGCGCCATCTGCAGATGCTCGAGTCGGCGGGCGTGACCGAAGTCGTGCTCGCGCTCGGCTTCCAGCCTGAGCTGGTCGAGGCCGAGCTCAGGCGCATCGGCTGGCCGCATGAAGTGGAGGTGGTGCTCAATCCGCGCTTCGATCTCGGCAGCGTGCTCACGGTGCATCGCACGGCGCAAGCGCTCACGCGCGGCGGCGACGTGCTGCTGATGGACGCCGACGTGCTCTACGACGAGCGCGTGTTCGCGCCGCTCGTGGCGGGCGAGGCGCCGGCTAACCGTTTGCTGATCGACCGAGACTTCGAGGCGGGCGACGAGCCCGTGAAGCTCTGCCTGCGCGATGGCGTGCCCGTCGAACTGCGCAAGCAGCTCGCGGTCGGGTTGAAGTACGACACGATTGGCGAATCGGTGGGTTTCTTCCGCCTGAACGAAACGACGGCGCGCCGCTTTGCACAGATCGTCGAGGGCTATGTCGATACGGGTCGTGCGAACATGCCGCACGAAGAAGCGCTGCGCGATTTGCTGCTCGAGCGCGGCAACGAATTCGAAACCGCGGACGTCACCGGCGCGCCGTGGATCGAAATCGACTTCCCGAATGATGTGAAACGCGCCGGGGAAGAGGTGCTGCCGCAACTGGCGCCGGTCTTGAGCCGCATGAAGCAGGCTGCGATTTGATGGCAAGCTGAGCCGCGTTTTCGCCGCCGCCATGAAGGGGCCGTGAATTCCGTTGCCGAATGAAGACGGCAACGGATTTCACGGCCCTTGTGTTTTTCCGGTCTGCTTGCGGGTGTTTTGTGCGCCGCTTCATCTGTTGCGGACTCACCGTTTTTGGCAACACGGTGCCATAATGGCAGCTTTACGCCATCAGCCACGCTGATTGTCGTTTCTGCCCATGCCCCTTGCCCTCGGCACTTTCATCGTTCCGCTCATCGTCGCGTGCTCGATGTTCATGGAGAACGTGGACGCGACGGTCATCGTCACATCGCTCCCCGCGATGGCCCGCGATCTCGGCCAAAGCCCCATCACACTCAAGCTTGCCGTCACGAGCTACGTGATCGGGCTGGGCGTGTTCATTCCCATTTGCGGCTGGGTCGCCGACCGCTTCGGCTCGCGCAACGTGTTTCGCACCGCCATCGGCATTTTCATGACGGGTTCGCTGCTGTGCGCCGCGTCCCGGTCGCTCGAAATGTTCGTGGCCGCGCGCTTCGTGCAGGGCATTGGCGGCGCGATGATGGTGCCCGTAGGCCGCATCATCATCTTTCGCTCGCTGCCCAAGTCGGACTTCATTCGCGCGGTCAACTATCTCACCGTGCCGGCCTTGCTCGGTCCCGTGATGGGGCCGCCGCTCGGTGGCTTCATCACGACGTATCTGCACTGGCGGCTGATTTTCTTCGTCAACATTCCGATTGGCCTGCTCGGCATCTGGCTCGCGAACCGGCACATCGCGAACATGCACGAAGAGCATCCTGGGCCGCTCGACTGGGTCGGCTTTATTCTCTCTGCAGGCGGCGCTTCGCTCTTCATGCTCGGCCTCTCGCTCGTGGGCGGCGAACTGGTTTCCAATGGGAAAGCCGTGGCGATGTGCGTGGTCGGCGCGCTGTTGCTCGGCGCTTATTGGCTCTACGCGCAACGCGTCGAACGACCCGTTCTCGATCTGAAATTTCTGCGCATCCCGAGTTTTAACGCGAGCGTGGCGGGCGGGTCGCTGTTTCGCATCGGATTGGGTGCTGTGCCGTTCCTGTTGCCGCTCACGCTGCAGGAAGGGCTCGGTATGACGGCGTTCGTTTCGGGCGCCATCACGTGTGCGTCGGCATTCGGCTCGATCTTCATGAAATCGGTGGTCTCGCGCGTCTTGGGCCGCTTTGGCTTTCGTCGCACATTGATCGTCAATGCCGCGCTTGCGGGCGCGTCCATCGCCGTCTATGGGCTGTTCACGCCGGGCACGCCGGTCTGGCTCATCTGGCTCGTGGTGTTGTTGGGCGGCGTGTTTCCCTCGCTTCAGTTCAGCGGCCTCAACTCGCTCGCATACGCCGATATTCCCACCCGGGACATCGGCCGCGCCACCAGCGTCGCCAGCGTGATCCAGCAGGTTTCGCTGGGGCTCGGCGTGACCATCGCGGGCATCGTGCTGCAGATTTCGCATCGGATACAGGGGCATTCGACCATCGTGTGGTCGGACTTCTGGCCGGCGTTCTTTGTCGTCGCGCTTTTTTCCGTGGCTTCGATTCCGGTAACGATGCGCTTGCCCGCCAATGCTGGCGAGGAGATCGCGCGCGGGCGGCACGGCAAAAGCTGATTTTTCTGTCCGATATCGCTGTTGCTTGTCGGGGGATGGCTATCGGCGGATGGCCTGATCGCAAACGATTTCTGTGCGTGCTATAAGCGCAGGGTCCGGGCTGAAAGTCGAATGAAACACCGGGTCATAAGTTGGTGCTCGATGAACTGAATCATGGAGGTCACTCAATGAAGCTGGTCGATAGAACGAAAATTTCCACTGCTGCTCTCGCACTCGTTTCGCTTTCCACCTTGTCCGCGGGCTTTCTCGAGGCCACGCCCGCCATTGCGAAGGACACGGCGCAACGCCCCGCCGTTCTGAACGCGTCGGCGGTGGCCGTTGCCGACAAGTATGCCGCCGACGCCGCCGAGCAGATTTTCAAGGAAGGCGGCAATGCCGTCGACGCGGCGGTCGCGATTGCCTTCTCGCTGGCGGTCACGTACCCCGAAGCCGGCAATATCGGCGGCGGCGGATTCATGACGCTGTACGTGAACGGCAAGCCGTACTTCCTCGACTATCGCGAGCGCGCGCCGCTGGCCGCCACGCGCAATATGTACCTCGACGACAAGGGCAACGTGATCGAGGGCAAGAGCCTCTATGGCTACGACGCCGTAGGCGTGCCGGGCACTGTCGAGGGCATGTGGGAAGCCCAGCGCCGCTTTGGCAAGCTGCAGTGGAAGCAGGTGCTGCAGCCCGCCATCAAGTACGCGCGCGATGGTTTTGTCGTCGACGAGCAACTGGCCAAGCGTCGCGAAGAGGCATCGAAGGAGTTCGGCGGCAAGACCAATTTCGACCAGTTCTTCGGCGAGATGAAGGAGGGCGCGAACTTCAAGCAGCCCGATCTCGCGGACGTGCTCACGCGCATCGCGAATCAGGGCGCGAAGGACTTCTACGACGGCAAGACCGCCGACCTGATCGCGGCGTCGATGAAGGGGCACGGTCTCATTACCAAGCGCGATCTGCAGGAATACAAGGCCGTCTGGCGCCAGCCGGTGGAGGCCAAGTGGAACGGTTATGAGGTGATCACCGCGCCGCCTCCGAGTTCGGGCGGCGTCGGTCTCGTGCAGCTGCTCAAGATGAAGGCGATGCTCGCGCCGCAGTTCAAGGACGTGCCGCTCAATTCGCCGCAATATATTCATTTGATCGCGGAGATCGAAAAGCGCGTGTTCGCCGACCGTGCGCAGTACCTCGGCGACCCGGACTTCTACAAGGTGCCGGTTGCCCAACTGACCGACGACGCCTATCTCGCCAAGCGCGCCGCCGACGTGAATCCCGACAAGCCCTCGGACACGAAGAGCGTGCAGCCCGGCCTCGGCACGTCGATGCCGGAAAAAGCGGGCGCGGCGCACGGCAACAAGATGCCCGAAAAGGCGGAGACGACGCACTTCTCGGTGGTCGACAAGTGGGGTAACGCTGTGTCGAACACCTATACGATCAACGGCTACTTTGGGTCAGGCGTGGTGGTGCCCGGGGCGGGCATCGTGCTGAACGACGAAATGGACGACTTCTCGTCCAAGCCTGGTGTGCCGAACATGTTCGGCGTGGTGGGCAGCGACGCGAATGCGATTGCGCCGAAGAAGCGCCCGCTTTCGTCGATGAGCCCCACGATCCTCACCAAGGACGGCAAGGTGGCGCTCGTGATCGGCACGCCTGGCGGTTCGCGCATCTTCACGTCGATCTTCCAGGTCATCAACAACATCTACGACTTCAAGATGCCGTTGAAGGACGCGGTTGGCACGATGCGCTTCCATCATCAGCTGCTGCCGCCCAACACGATCTTCTGGGAGCCGTACCATCCGATCGACGGCGATCTCGCCAAGCAGGTCGAGGCCAAGGGCTATGTGCTCAAGGGCCAGGATTTCAGTGGCGACATCCAGGCGATCCGCATCGACGGTGATACGCCGGAAGCGGCAGCCGATCCGCGCGGACGCGGTGTGACGCGCGTGATTCAGTGAATTGAAGCTCGCATGCGGTGAATGTTTGTATGCATTTTGTCCTCTTTACTGAGGACTCGGCGATCTGGATCGTCGCGTAGTATGCAAGCTCCGGTGACGTGAAAACTCAACCGGCGTGTGTTTTCCCGGGCGGCGTTTGCCGCCCGTTTTTCTTTTTCGGCTCCGATTGCGCGCACGGGTTTTCTTGAATGGGTCGGGAACGCTAAATACGCTCTAATGTTTGTGGCTGTCCCGATGTCTGCGCACGCAACGGCGATGGGCATGACCCGGTAGCCACGCAGGCGCTTTTCAACTCACGGTCTTACGCGTAGCGCATGCATCTCACAAGCCGCGAACTGGCGTTGCTTACCGACGTCTTCAAGCTGCTGGCCGACCGCACGTTGCCGGAGGACGTCCTGCGGCTCGAAGTGGGGCGGCGCATGCTCGACTTGCTGCGCGCGGACTATCTGGGGTCTTACGTCTGGGATAGCGCGCAGGAAATATTTGCGCATCGCGTGGCGTTCAACATGTCCGCCGACAATCTGGGCGATTACGAGCGCTATTTCCAGTACCGCGATCCGCTGATATCCGCGTTGCTTACACGCCGCGAGTCCGTGCGGGTCAGCGATCTGATGCCGCACGAAGCGCTCGTGCGCACCGAATTCTTCAACGATTTCCTGCGCCGCGACGGCCTGCATTGGGGCATCAATCTGATTGCTTGGGACGGCGACGAAAATATCGGCGATCTGCGGATCTGGCGCGGCGAGCATCGGGAGAATTTTTCCGATCATGAACTTGCCTTGCTCGAACTGATCCGGCCGGCTTTTACCGTGGCCCTGGCGCGGGCCCGCAGTGAAGCCGGCCTGGCGAGGGAGGCCGATGCCTTCGCGGATGGCACGGCGGCGGAGATGGCGCAAACCGGGGCCGATCTGCTCGGGCGGCTCACGCGTCGCGAGCGCGAGGTGGTCAGTCTCGCGGCGGAGGGGCTGCTGGACAAGGAAATCGCGCAGCGGCTCGGAATTTCCTATACGACCGTGCGCACACACCTCGATCGTTCGTTTCAGAAACTCGGCATCAACAATCGCTCCCGGCTCGCACGGCTGTTGCAACTGACGCGGCGTTGAGTTGATCTGGGCGAGACGGTGTGTTGCGCGACGCAAGATCGGGTAACAAGCAAAAAAACGCCCAGTTAGGGTAATCTCCAGCCTCGTGCTGCATCTGCACACAAATTTCTTTCCGAATCAAAACGTCTTCGCGCAGGAAATCCCGATATGTGGACGCTTCCCACCGCCATCCCACCCGATTTCGGTGTCGGGGTGGTATTTCTCAGCGTGCTCGTGACGCAGCTTGGCGCGCCGGTTCCCGCTGCGCCGGTGCTGATACTGGCGGGCACGATGGCGGCGGGGCGGGAAGCGTCGTATGCGAGTCTGCTGCTGGCGGCGGTGGTTGCAACCTTGTTCGCCGATTCGCTCTGGTTCACGGCGGGCCGCATGCGAGGCCGTCGCCTGCTCAACTCGCTCGTCCGCTTTTCGCTTTCGCTCGATACGACGATTCGCGTGGCGCGCAATGTGTTCGAGCGCCACGGTGCACCCATCCTCGCGGTGGCGAAGTTCGTGCCCGGGCTGGGGCTCATGTCCGCGCCGCTGCTCGGCACCACGTCGATGGACGTGCGTCTCTTCCTGATCTGGGATGCAGTGGGGGCAACGCTGTGGGCCGGCACGTGGCTCATCGGCGGGGCGGCCTTGCATACGCAAATCGCCCGCTTCGCGATGTTCGTGCGCGCCAACGGCTGGACCATTTTCGACGTGCTCGCGCTGGCGGGCCTGCTATTTCTCGCTTATCGCTGGGTGCGCCGCATGCAGTTGCGTCGCTGGCTTGCCACCCATCGGATTTCGCCCGCTCAACTCGACGGGATGATGAAATCGCCGATGCCTCCGGTCGTGTTCGACGCACGCCCGCAAAGTGTGCGCGAGAAAGAGGCTTATCGCGTTCCGGGCGCGCGCCCGCTCGATCTGGAGTCGACCGGGGTGCTCGCGCCCGAACTGCTCGCGCGCCCGATCGTGGTCTATTGCGTCTGCCCGAACGAGGCAACGGCCAAACGCATCGTGAGCCGATTGCGCAGCAAGCAGATCCATCACGCGCATGCGCTCAAGGGTGGCCTCGACGCCTGGGAGCGGGACGGCTATCCCGTCGAGCCGCTTTCTTCGGAATTCCATGGCGCGTATGCGCGCGAGGACGAGGGGTTCGAAGCGGGCGTCGAGCAGGAGTTCACGGTGCGGGCGGGCGTCCCGGAGTAATTTGTCCGCGCGACGCCAGCCATCGTCACATCAGGCGGCCGCGTTTGCCGGGCCGCGGTATGGCATGTTTCGGCTGTTTAGCCCGTGGTGTCCTTGAGCAGCCGGGCGCGCGCTGAGCCGAGCGATTCGAAGCGGCCGTGGGTGTCGTCGAAGATGGAAATCGTGCCGTGGCCGATGTCGTACACCCAGCCCTGGACCTGAAGCTTGCCCTGCGCCACGCGGGCCGCAACCGCGGGGTGAGTGCGCAGGTGCGTGAGCTGCAGGCGAACGTTTTCCTCGACAAGCGCTTGCACGACTTGATCGTCGTCCAGCCCGCGCGTTTGCACGACGCTGCGCGCTGCTTCGGCGTTGCGCAGCCAGGCCTGCACCGTGGGCATGTCCGCCGAGGCCTCGGGGCCAGAGGCGAGGCCCTTCATGGCGCCGCAGTCGGTGTGGCCGCATAGCACGATTTGCCGCACGTTCAGCGCCATCACCGCGAATTCCACCACTGCCGAGACGCCGCCAAGCATTTCCCCATAGGCCGGCACGATATTGCCGATGTTGCGGCAGACGAACAGCTCGCCAGGGCGCGTCTGCGTGATCAACTCGGGCGAGACGCGCGAGTCGGCGCAGGTGATGAACAGCGTATGCGGCGCCTGGAAGTTGGCAAGGCTGCGAAACAGCTCTTTGTCACCCGGGAACACGTTACGAGCGAACTCATCCACGCCGTCGAGCAGGTGCAGCAAATCGCAGCCGCACGATTCGGAATGGCTGTCGTGCGAATGGGTATGGTCTGGCATGGAAGTTTCTCTCTTAGTCATGAATCGACACATTCGAATAGCAACAGCGGCAGTTTATGCCGAGTTACGTCCGGTCGCTGTGTTTCGGTTCGGAAAATTCCGTCCGATCGTTCGTTTTCCCGTTTTCCCGTTTTCCGATCGTCACGCGCATGCGCGGAACGCGCTTGAAACACCGTGTCGCGCGGCGCGCTCCATTCGTCTTATAACCGGCCAGCCGGTTGGCCTGGCGAGCCGCACCGAAGTCCGGAAGGCGTGCGTTTACCCGAGGCCGGCGGGGCAGCATTGTACTCGACGCACGAATATATGCGAGGGGCCAAAAAGGAAGGGAGTCTGGGAGAGGGGCGACGGCCGGCGCGCAAACCGGTAGATTGCCGGCGCGGATTTCGCGCTTCCGGCAATCAGTTCGGATGCCGAAAGGATTATCGACGCATGGTCGCCAGGTTCGAGCTCAGGACTCCATGGCGGGGCGTACGGCGCCGGCGCGCCGGTTCGGCATGAAGTACCACACGCCGGCGAGCACCTGCAGCACGATCAGGCCAGTCCAGACGGCTTGATGGGCGACGACCGGATAGTGGCCGTCCACGGCGCTCCAGCGGCTGAGCGCCGCGCCGATCGCGATCTGCGCGAAGAAAATGCCGATGAAGATGACGAGCGTGAATGTGGTGTTGACACGGCCGATCAGGCGCGGGGGGAAGTGTTCGGCGAGCACGGCGTAAGTGAGGATGCCGGTGCCGCCCAATGCGCCATACGCGGCCCAGAGAACCGCTGCGGGCAACGGCACGCGGGCGGCGAGCAGCGCCTGGACGAGCACGAAGAGGGCCATTGTCACGCCGGAAAAGCGCGCGACACTGACGCCGTATTGCTCGAAGGTGCGCGCGAGCGCGCCGAATCCGATATTGCCGACGATGAACGCAGCGCCAAGCACGGAAACGAGCGACGCCGCGCGCGAGGCCACGTCGGCGGTGCCGGCGGGCGCCATGTCGTGCAGGAACGCGCCCACCCACAGCGACTGCATCGCGTAGAACACGATCTGCGTGGAGGAGGAGAACGTCGCGGTCTTCCAGAACGCGTGGCTGCGCAGAATGTGGGCAGTGCCCTTGAATTGTTCGAGGACGCTCGCCTGATGATGCGTGTCGCGCGTATGCGGACCGGCGATCCAGATAATGGCCGCGACTGCCGCGGTGAGCACGGCGAGCCCGACACTCACGTTGCGCCACGGCGCGATCGTGAGCAGCCATGAGAGCGGCGCGCCGACTGCCACGCCGCCGAGGCCGCCCACGGCCATCACGAGGCCGTTGACGAGCGTGAGCTGGGCAACCGGGAAGTGCTGGGCGGTGGCCTTGAAGGCGCCGCCAAGGCACACCGAGACGCCCACGCCAACCATCAAACGCCCGACCATCATCGCGCCCATGCTGTGCGACAGCCCGAACACGAGCGCGCCGGCGGCGGCCACCAGCATCACGCACGCGGTCACGCGGCGCGGACCGAAGTGATCGAGCAGCACGCCGGCGGGGATTTGCGCGCCCGCGAAGCCGAGGAAGTAGAGGCTCGTGAGCGTGCCCAGATCGGTGGCGGTGAGGCCCATTTCATGCGTCAGAAACGGTGCAAAACCGAGGTTGACGCCGCGAAAAAGATACGAAATGAAATAGCCGAGCGCGAAAACGGCGAATACACGCAATCTGAGTGCGGTCATGGTGCGTACGAGACCTGAGCGAATTGAATAACTGGCTCACGATTATTGGCGAGAAGCCGGTTCCGATGCCAGCGAGAGATTTCAGCCGCGATTGTGAGTAGAATTTGACGTCATGTCCCGATCGTTCCCTCCCTTGCAGGCCCTGCGCGCGCTGGAAGCCGCGGCGCGGCGGCGTAGTTTCAGCCGTGCGGCCGAAGAATTGCATTTGACGCACAGCGCCGTGAGCCATCATCTGCGCGCGCTTGAAGCCGAACTCGGCGTCGAGCTGTTTCGCCGCGTGGGCAGCCGCATGATTCCCACAGCGGCCGGCGCGCAGCTTGCCGATCGTGTGCGGCGCAGTCTTGAAGAGCTGCGCGAGGCGCTCGATGCCACGCGTCCGGGCGTGAGCGGCGTCACGCGGCTCGAATTGAGCGTGATGTCCGATTTTGCTTCGGTCTGGCTGATACCGCGTCTGGGCGACTTCTACGACCGCCATCCCCACGTCGATCTCTCGTTGCGCATGCATGCCGACGTCGTCCCGCCCGATCCTTATCCATTCGATATCGGCATTTGGCACCGGCGCGTGGATGAGCCGGGTTTCCAGTTCCGCAAGCTGCTGGACGATCAGGTGGTGGCCGTCTGCAGCCCCGCGTTGCTCGCGCGCTATCCGGCATTCCGTATCGAAGACCTCGCCACCATGCCGTTGCTGCGCTTCTCGCGCCGCTCGTGGCGCGACTTCTTCGAAGCGGCAGGCGTGGCGGGCGACGAGCCGGAACGCGGGCCGGTATTCGATGACGCGGGCCTCCTGCTGCAGGCCACGGTGGCCGGACAAGGCGCCGCCACGGCGCGGTTGCAACTCGCGCGCGGCTTTATCGATCGTGGCGAACTGGTGCAACTGGGACAGGTGCGCATTCCCGCGTCGCTAGACTATTACTTCACGTGGCGCGAGGGCCATCCGCGCGAAGCGGCGATCCAGCAGTTCTATCGCTGGGTGAAAGCCCAGCTTGTTAATTGACACATGCTATTTTTTTTCATGAGTAAATGCGGGTAAAACCTGTGTCCGTGCCTGTCAACGGCACTCTATTGATATGCGTTGCTCGTCGATAAGGACATGCAATGCCGCATACGTGGAATTAGCGGCATCGGCGATTCATGAAAGGAAAGAGTTAGCTGTAAATGCCATTCAATAGCATTTGAAATGACGGCAACAGTGAGTGGCAATAGCGGGTGGCAATGGCAGGTTTTGCATCAGGTCTGACGCAAATGGAGTATCGTTACTTCCCAATGCGATCTTCGTGGCGGACTCAACTGGAAATCAAAGGGGAGTCAGCCGCATTGGCAGCGGCTATTTACTGGTAGTGAATGGTATGTAGTGCAACGGTCCATCGAGGGCCATCAAAAAAGCTGTGACAACAGGAGAAACTGCATGAAGGCTATTCAGGCGTTCAAACTGGCAGCCGGCACGATGCTGGTCGCCGCTTCGCTTCACGTGTATGCGCAGACTGCCGCAAGCGCGCCTGCGGCTGCCCCGGCGGCCGCCGCGCCGACGGCTGCACCGACCGACGCCGCTCAGGCTCAGGTGAAGCAGTCGAAGGCCGATCTCAAGAAGGCGAAGGCCGCCAACCGTGCGCTGTCGCGCAAGGTGCGTGGAGCCCTCGCCAAGGACAAGAACATCAGCGTGGCTAACATCACCGTGCGAGCCAAGGACGGCGCGATCGTCCTGCAAGGCACCGTGCCGGAGCAGGCCCAGGTCGACCACGCCACGGAAGTGGCGAAGGGCGTTGCTGGCGTGACGTCGGTTAAGAACGCACTGACGATCCGTCCGGTCGGGACCTGATCGATTGAACCGTAACTGAATGGCATCCGTTCCGGATGCATTCGGGTTCACTCTGAAGCCGTGCATGCAGTCCGTGAAATGGACTGCATGCACGGCTTTTTCATAGACGCCGCTGGTGCAGTCAGGGCTCGATGTAGTGCATCTTCGGCGACTCGCCCATCAGCAGCGCCTGGTTCGCGTCGGCAGCCGCACGCAAATAATCCCACAGCGCCGTGATGCGTCGCAGCTTGCGCAGATCTTCGCGGCTGCACAGCCAGAAACGCCGTGTTACGACGATTTCGTCGGGCAGGATCGCCACGAGCCGCGGGTCGGGCTCGGCCATGAAGCAGGGCAGGATGGCGAGCGCGCTGCCTTGCAGCGCGGCATGATACTGCGCGATCACGCTCGTGCTGCACAGGCTTGCCGTGACGTTCGGCACGGTGCGTTCGAGGTAGAGCAGCTCGTGGCTAAACGCAAGATCCGCGACATAACTGATGAACGCATGATGGCGCAGGTCAGCCGCCGTCCGGATGGGGGCGTGCCGCTCGAGATAGTCGGGTGTTCCATACAAACGCAAGCGGTAGTCGCACAGCTTCGTAGAGACGTACTGGCCGCGTTCGGGGCGCTCGAGCATGATCGCCAGATCGGCTTCGCGCTTCGAGAGGCTCACGAAATGCGGAACCGGCAGCAGATCGATCGACATGTCGGGATGCTTGCCGGTGAAGCGCGCCAGTTGGGGAGCAAGAAAGAAGCAGCCGAACCCCTCGGTTGATCCCACCCGTACGTGGCCGGAAAGCGATTGCGCGCCGAGCGCGAATTGCTCGCTCGCCGACTGGACCGTGCTTTCGATGGTGTCTGCATAGGCCAGCAGGCGCAGGCCTTCGGCCGTCAGCACAAAGCCGCCCGCCCGCGATTTGTCGAACAGCACCGTGCCCAGCGCCGCCTCCAGTTCGCGTACGCGACGTGCGACCGTGGTGTGGTCGACGCCCAGGCGCTTGGCCGCGCCGCTGGCGCGCTGCGTGCGCGCCACCTCCAGGAAATAGCGCAAATCGTCCCAGTTCAGCGTCTCCATCGGCCTCATTGTGCTTTTTTGCATATCGGATGGGCTTTTTCGTCTCTACACCGTGGATATTCGAATAACTATACTCGGTTAGAGGCCGCTTCATAAGCGCCCGCCTACAATAAGTAAGGATGGAGACGCACGATGCAGATCAGCACGCCGCCAAGACGCCTTCGTTTGCACGCTCCCGACGCGCTCGCGCCATGACCGACGCATCCCGCCATTAGATCGTAGTCCTGTCTATCCGGCTCAGGCCGGCCCGTTCAGACTTTACACAGAGAGTTCAAGATGAACGCAGTCACCCAGGCATCCAACGCTCAAGTCTCGACCGTCAAGCTGTTGATCGACGGCGAGTTCGTCGAATCGAAAACCACCGAATGGCGCGACATCGTCAATCCGGCCACCCAGGAGGTGCTGGCGCGCGTGCCGTTTGCGACCGTCGAGGAAGTCGACAAGGCGGTCAAGAGCGCGCATGCCGCGTTCGCGACGTGGAAGAACACGCCGATCGGCACGCGCGTGCGCATCGTGCTCAAGCTGCAGGCGCTGATTCGCGAGAACATGTCGCGCATTGCGCAGACGCTCACGGCGGAGCAGGGCAAGACGCTGCCTGATGCCGAGGGCGACATCTTCCGCGGCCTCGAGGTGGTCGAGCACGCATGCTCGATCGGCACGTTGCAACAAGGCGCGTTCGCGGAGAACGTCGCGGGCGGCGTCGATACTTATACGTTGCAGCAGCCGCTCGGCGTATGCGCGGGCATCACGCCGTTCAATTTCCCCGCGATGATTCCGCTATGGATGTTCCCGATGGCAATCGTCTGCGGCAATACCTTCGTGCTCAAACCGTCCGAGCAGGATCCGCTCTCCACGATGCAGCTCGTCGAACTGGCCGTGCAGGCGGGCATCCCCAAGGGTGTGCTCAATGTGGTGCACGGCGGCAAGGAAGTCGTCGATGCGATCTGCACGCATCCGCTCGTCAAGGCGATTTCGTTCGTGGGCTCGACGGCGGTGGGCACGCATGTCTATCGCCTCGGCAGCGAGCACGGCAAGCGCGTGCAGTCGATGATGGGCGCGAAGAATCACGCGGTCGTGCTGCCCGACGCCAACCGCGAGCAGGCGCTCAACGCGCTCCTTGGCGCGGCGTTCGGTGCAGCGGGCCAGCGTTGCATGGCGACCTCGGTGGTCGTGCTCGTGGGCGAGGCTCAGCAGTGGGTGCCCGAGCTCGTCGAAAAGGCGAAGACGCTGAAGGTCAATGCCGGCAATGAGCCGAAGACCGATGTTGGCCCGGTTGTCTCGCGCGCCGCGAAGGCCCGCATTCTGGGCCTGATCGAGTCTGGCGTGAAGCAGGGCGCCACGCTCGCGCTCGATGGCCGCGACGTGAAGGTGTCCGGCTACGAGAACGGCAACTTCGTCGGCCCGACGGTGTTCACCAACGTGAAAACCGATATGGATATCTACACGAACGAGATCTTCGGTCCGGTGCTCGTGGTGCTGACGGCGAACACGCTCGACGAGGCTATCGCCATCATCAACGCGAATCCATTCGGCAACGGTGTGGGGCTGTTCACGCAAAGCGGCGCGGCGGCGCGCAAGTTCCAGAGTGAAATCGACATTGGCCAGGTGGGCATCAATATTCCGATTCCGGTGCCGGTGCCGTATTTCAGCTTCACGGGTTCGCGCGGCTCGAAGCTCGGCGATCTCGGCCCGTACGGCAAGCAGGTCGTGCAGTTCTATACGCAGACCAAGACCGTGACGGCGCGCTGGTTCGACGACGCCACCCTCAACACCGGCGTGAACACGACGATCAACCTGCACTGAAGCGCCGCCGTGCCTGATTAATCATCAAGGGAGAATCGCTCATGAAAATCGGTTTCGTCGGGCTGGGCCACATGGGGGCGCCGATGGCGCTCAACCTGCTCAAGGCGGGGCACGCGCTCACGGTGTTCGATCTGAGCGCCGAGGCGATGCAAACCCTCGCCGACGCGGGCGCAACGAAAGCCGCCTCGCCCAAGGCGGCCGCCGCGGGCGCCGAATGGGTCGTCACGATGCTGCCCGCCGCAGCGCACGTGCGCACCGTGCTCACCGCCGAGGACGGCGTGCTGGCGGGCATCGCGAAGGGCGTGACGATCATCGATTCGAGCACCATCGACCCGGCGAGCGCGAAGGAATTCGGCGCGCTTGCCGCGAACAATGGCAATGCATTCGTGGATGCGCCGGTGTCGGGCGGCACGGGCGGCGCGGCGGCGGGCACGCTCACGTTCATGGTGGGCGGCAGCGCTGCGCTCTATGAAAGCGTGAAGCCGGTGCTCTCGGGGATGGGCAAGAACATCGTCCATTGCGGCGAGACCGGCACGGGGCAGGTGGCGAAGATCTGCAACAACCTCGTGCTCGGCGTGACCATGGCGGGCGTGGCCGAGGCCATGGCGCTGGGCGAGGCGCTCGGCATCGACTCGAAGGTGCTGGGCGGCATCATGAATACGTCGACGGGCCGCTGCTGGAGTTCGGACACGTATAACCCGTTCCCGGGCGTGATCGAAACGGCGCCTTCGTCGCGCGGCTACACGGGTGGCTTTGGCACGGACCTGATGCTCAAGGACATGGGCCTCGCGACCGATGCCGCGAAGAGCGTCCATCAGCCCGCCTATATGGGCGCGCTCGCGCAGCAGCTCTACCAGGCGATGAGCAGCCGCGGCGACGGCAAGCTCGACTTCTCGGCCATCATCAAGCTGTATCGCGGCGAGAAGAGCTGACGCGGTTCGCAGTGTTGTGTCCGGCGCGTGCTTTTAACGGCACGCGCCGTTTTTTTACGCCTTCTCGATGGCGGCCATGCGCGCCTCGATGCGTGCAAGCAAGCGCTTGAACCATCGGTTGAGCAGCGCATTGGAAGGCGCTGCGAGCGTCGAGCACGCGAGCATGCGATAGACGTCGTTGCGCGTGACTTTGGAGGGGCGCGCGGGATCGAGCCAGTCGTCGTTGCCGACCAGCCGCTCCAGCGTTTCGAGGCCGATGAGGATCGGCCACAGGCACGCGAGCCGCAAACGCACGGATAGGCGCGGCAACGCAAACGTGTAGTCGATGGCTGCGCGGAAATGATCGAGGGTAATGCGCACGAGCCCGAACATCAGCGGCCTGGCGCGCGCCGAGGTGCCGGGATGGAGCAGATCCTCGGGCGAGAGGCCGGCTTGCGCGAGCATGGTCGCGGGCAGGTAGCAGCGGCCGATGCGCAGGTCCTTGCCGCAATCGCGCAGCACGTTGACCATTTGCAGCGCCTTGCCGAAGCGCACGCCGCGCTGGTACATCGTCTCGCGCAGCGCGGGGTCGAGCGTGCCGGGCAGATGCATATAGGTCATCTTGGTCCAGAACTCGCCCACGCAGCCCGCCACGAGATACGTGTAGCGGTCGAGCGCGTCCCATGTGCCGAGCGCGGCGACCTTGCCCGAGCGTTCGTCGGGGAAGGTGTTCAGATCGAACTCCATGCCTTCGGTGAGCGTCGTGACGATCTCGCGCACAGCCGTGCGGTCGGCTTCGTCGAGTTGAGCCAGCACGTCGAGCGCGCCGTCGAGCGATTCGAGCAGCAGTTTTTCGTCCGATTGCGTTTGCTGGCCCGCGACTTCGCCGGCGATGCGTTGCAGGGCGTCGTCGTGCGCCGCGCCGGAAGCCGTGCCCGCAGTGATGCCCGCCGTTGTGTCGTTGACGCGCTCGCGCAGCGCGAGCAGCAGCGCGAGGCGCTGGGGCGGCGGGATCAGCGAGGTGTCGGCGATGGTGTCGGCGGCGCGCGCGAGCAGGTAGGCCTCGCCCACGGGGTCGCGCATCCCGGCGGGCAGCACGCGCATGGTGAGGTAGAACGAGCGGGAAACGCCTTTGAGCAACGGACCGAGCAGGAAAGCCCGATTAGAATTCTGCATGTCGGTGGGGGCAGTGAAACGGCAGCCGCATTGTAGCGTGGACGAGAAAAGGGGGATCGGTGAGACCCGATCGTGCGTTCTTCGACTTGCAGGTCCGCTTTGCCGAGGGTGCGGCGCGCATTGCGGGCATGCCACTGGAAGCGGCGCTCATCGACTATACGAATCTTTATGTCCGTTTCGGGGCAGGGCGCGCATTCGATGCCGCTCATCCGCTATGGGCCGCCTATGTGCAGGGCGTGCGTGCCTGCGCGGACTTGCGCGGGTTGAGCGACTGGACGTGGGCTTTCTATGCGGATTGTCCGGCGCACCTCGCCGCGCCGCCCTTGGTTGCCACGTTCGGCTGCTTTGGCTGGGCGCGGGACCCGCATGGTGGCGTGCGGCTGCATTTCGATCCGCGCGGCGCGGGCGAGGGGGCCAATGCGGCCGTCTCGCCGCTCGATACGCGCGAGGCGCCGCGCAGGCGGGCCGAATTGCGCCGGCTCGTCGAGCATGTCCGTGCGCACGCGGGTGGCGGTGACCCGCTCGTACACGGCACCTCGTGGCTCTACAACCTTCCGGCGTACCAACGCCTTTTTCCTCCCGCTTATCTTGCGACATCGCAGGCGGTAGACCGGCCGCGCGCACTTTCTCTGTGGGGACAATTTCTCGACCGGCGCGGCCAGTTGCGCCACGACGCTGCGCAGGCCTTGCTCGCGCGGCTCGCCAAAACCCGCGATGTCTCCGCGATCAGCCGGTGCTTTGCACTGCACGCGGTCGCCGTTCAGGCTCCGTTGAGCGTGTTTTACGCGCATTTGCCTGCAGTCGATCGCCCACGTTGAGGCAATGTGCACAGTTAATCGACTGGAAGCTTTCGAACCGAAGCGGGCGTGTGCCCCCTTGTTCATCCGTTTGTTTGCTTGCGGTCAGGTTTGGTAACCGGTGTGCTTACCGCATGTTTCGTGAGCCGCCATGGCAAACGAGCCGGTACAGGCAACTGAAAGGCGCGCAGCCGCGCGATGCAGGCCCTTTCGACCGCGCGGGCCAATGCGCCTGGCATGCGCGGCAATATTGATGAAAGTAATCCACGTAACACCTGGGTAATTGGACTCCTCGCCGCGCCGACTAGACTCCGCCGATGCTTTTCGCCACGGAGTGCCGCACATGTCCACGTCTACGTCACTTGCCATCGATTCGCTGCGCGGCTTCGAGTTGAGCGCGGACGGGCAGTATCTGATGGTCAACGGCAATGAGCCGGACAGCGTCGCCTTGCACTGTTCGGTCATGCACGAATTGCTGGCCGCGCTCTCCAACGCGATTGGCCGTTCCGAGCGCATCCGCCACAAGGCCGCGAGCGTCAAGTTCACGATGCCGTGCGAGGCGTGGGAAGTCGGACGAGAGTCGGGCGCCGTGGAGCATCTCGTGGTGAGCTTTCGCTTGCCCGGCGGCGCCGAGCTCTCGTTTCGCCTGCACCCGGCGCAGGCCGCGCGCATGACCGAGGTGCTCTCGCTCGCGACGGGTCTCGCCAGGCCGCGTTGGCCGGGCCGGGTGCACATGCAATAGCTGCGCTCCGGGCGCGGTTTCCCGCGCAGCTTCCCTTAAGAGTGCGAACGCTTCTTACCGCGATCGCTTGTCGCGCCGCGCACGGCTGCGCGTCGTTTCCGTTGGCCTTTTTTCCGACCTCCCGCATGACGGTTTCATCCACTACGCGCTACGTTCGCGCGCTGACTTTCGCTGGCTTCGGTCTCGGCGCTGCCGCCACCGCGCACGCCACCGAGCCCTTCGTGGTTCAGGACATCCGCATCGACGGGCTGGCGCGCATCGAGCCCGGGACGGTGTTCGCGTATTTGCCGATCAAGCAGGGCGACACCTTCACCGACGACAAGGCCTCAGACGCCATTCGCGCGCTCTTTGCCACGGGCTTTTTCAGCGACGTGCGTATTGCCACCGAAGGCACCACGGTCGTCGTGCAGGTGCAGGAGCGGCCGGCCATCGGCACCATCGATTTTGCGGGCATTCACGAGTTCGACAAGGACAACCTCACCAAGGCGCTCAAATCGGTCGGACTCTCGCCGGGGCTCGTCTACGACAAGGCCCTCGTCGACAAGGCCGAGCAGGAGCTCAAGCGCCAATACCTCACGCGCGGCTACTATGCCGCCGAAGTCACCACCACGGTGACGCCGATCGACCGCAATCGCGTAGGCCTGCTGTTTTCGGTGGTCGAAGGACCGAGCGCGAAGATTCGCCAGATCAACTTCATCGGCAACAACACCTTCAGCGAGGGCACGCTGCTCGACGAGATGCAGCTCTCCACGCCGAACTGGTTCTCGTGGTACACGAAAAATGATCTGTACGCCAAAGACAAGCTGACTGGCGATCTGGAGAACGTACGGAACTACTATCTCGACCGCGGCTACCTGGAGTTCAATATCGACTCCACCCAGGTTTCGCTCTCGCCCGACAAGAAGGACATGTATCTGACCGTGTCGATACATGAGGGCGATCCGTATACGATCTCGGGCGTGAGTCTCGCGGGTAATCTGCTCGACCGGCAAGCGGAGCTCAAGAAGCTCATTACGGTGAAGGCGGGGCAGCGCTTTTCCGCGCAGAAGCTCAAGGATACGACCAAGGCGCTCGTGGACAAGCTCGGCGAGTACGGTTATGCGTTCGCGTCCGTCAACGCCGAGCCGCAGATCGATCAGGTCCATCATGCGGTGAGCCTGACCTTGCAAGTCGATCCGGGACGCCGCGTGTACGTGCGTCATGTGAACATCACGGGCAACACTCGCACGCGCGACGAGGTGATCCGCCGCGAGATGCGCCAGCTCGAAAGCGCATGGTTTGATTCCAGCCGGCTCGCGCTCTCGAAGGACCGCATCAACCGGCTCGGCTATTTCACCGACGTCGAGGTCGCGACGGTACCGGTGGAAGGCACGCAGGACGAAGTGGATGTGGACGTGAAGGTGACCGAGAAGCCCACGGGTACGATCTCGCTGGGCGTGGGCTACGGCTCGGGCGAGGGGCCCATCATCTCGGCGGGCGTTTCGCAGGACAACGTGTTTGGCTCCGGCACCAGCCTTTCGCTGAACGTGAATACGGCTACGACCTATCGCACGCTCTCGGTCACGCAGATCGACCCGTATTTCACGATCGACGGCATCAAGCGCATCACCGACGTCTACTATCGCACGACCGAGCCGCTCTACTATTCGAGCACGAACGACACGAGCTTTCGCATCATTTCGTACGGCGCGGACACGAAGTTCGGCATTCCGTTCTCCGAGACTGACATGGTGTACTTCGGTCTGGGCATCGAGCAGGACCGCCTCGACATCGATGCGAACACGCCGCAAACGTACAAGGACTATGTCGACGAATTCGGGCGCGTCTCGAATACGGTGCCGCTTACGGTGGGCTGGTCGCGCGACAACCGCGACAGCGCTCTCGTGCCGAGCCGCGGCTATTACGCCCAGGCCAACGCCGAGTACGGCACCCCCATCGGCACGGAGTACTACAAGGCAGATGCACAAATGCAGTACTACTACTCATTCGCGCGCGGCTTCGTACTCGGGTTGAACTTTCAGGGCGGTTACGGCAACGGTCTCGGCGGCAAGCCGTATCCGATCTTCAAGAATTACTACGCGGGCGGTATCGGCTCGGTGCGGGGCTACGAGTCCGGCTCGCTTGGCCCGCGCGACGCCACCACGGGCGACCCGATCGGCGGCTCGAAAATGCTCGTCGGCAATATCGAGCTGACTTTTCCGTTGCCGGGCACGGGCTACGACCGCACGCTGCGCGTGTTCACGTTCGTGGACGGCGGTAACGTCTGGGGCTCCGAAGGCAACAGTGTCGGCGCGAACGGGCTGCGCTACAGCTACGGCGCGGGCCTCGAATGGATCTCGCCGATCGGCCCGCTCAAGCTCGACCTCGGCTTCCCGATCGTCAAGCATACGGGCGATCAGTACCAGAAGTTCCAGTTCCAGATTGGGACTTCGTTCTAGGCGAATACAGCGGGGCAACTCGCCCACTCGTCTCAAATCAGCAGCTCTAGCGAGTGATAGAGCCGCCGCCGTTCCGGGTCCTGCGAAGCCTCGCCCGCATGGATCGCCTCCTTGAGGCAAGCGAGAAAGCATTCGGCGGCGGCGGAGAGCGGCACGCCGCGTCGCGCAACCACGCTCACCACGGTGCGGTCGACTTCCTCCTGAAGCGAGAGCGCGCGCAGGTTCTCGCGCGCGAAGCGCGTCTCCACGAGCGGCCAGGGAAAGATGCTCGCCATGTCGGTGTTCATGATGAGCCCCATGGCCACTACGAGCGAATGCGCGAGATGCACCGTGCGCGGCAGCGCCAGGCCGTGGCGGCGGAAAACATCGTCGGTGACCATCTCCTTGCTCGCCGGGTCCCAGTTGAGAATCCATTCGCAATCCTGCAGGTCCTTGAGCGACTGCGCATGTTCGAGCGGATGGCCACGGCGCATGACCACAGCGGATTCGGTGGCGAAGATCGGCGTCTGCGTGAATTCGGCGTGCAGCGAAGCGGGGCCCGGTTTGCCGAGCGAGAAGTCGAGCGTGCCGTCGCGCAGGCGCGGCATGACAATATTCAGCAGTCCCTCATAAAACTCCAGCTGCATCCCGGGCATGCGCGCGCGAAACAGCGTCACGGCGTCGGGTAGGAACGAGAGCGCGAGCCAGGGCGTCACGCCAATCGAGAGCTTGCCGCCGGCGCGCCCGCGCCGCGCGTCGAGCTCGTCCTGGGCGCGCGACATCTGGTGCACGATGGCCCGCGCATGCACGAGCAGCGCCTGGCCGGCTTCGGTGAAGGCAATGCCGTTCGCATTGCGCGTCACGAGTGCGATCTGCTGCTCGGCCTCCAACTCGCGCACGGCCTTGGTGGCCGCCGCGGGCGAGATGCCCAGCGCGCGCGCCGCCGCGCGGATGCTGCCGGCGTCGGCCATGGCCACGAGCGCCTTGAACTGGTGGAATTTCATAGGGAAAACCCGGGAGGAAACCTGCGGTTGGCAGGCTAACCATTCTAGGACTGTCCGCGGAAAAGCGAGGTGATTATCCTGAGACGTCATGCAATCAATGGCTTGGACACAGGAGACACGGATGAACACCATGGCGATCCCCCCGGCAATCGCGGAAATCGAAGCAGAAATGATTGCGTTGCGCCACGCGATTCACGCGCACCCGGAACTCGGCTTCGAGGAGTTCGTCACGAGCGATCTAGTGGCCGAGCGGCTCGCTGAATGGGGTTACGAAGTACATCGCGGGCTGGGCGGCACCGGCGTCGTGGGCACGCTGAAAGTGGGGACCGGCAAGCAGCGCCTCGGCCTGCGCGCCGACATGGACGCGCTGCCCATCCAGGAAAACACGGGGCTCGATTATGAGAGCCGCGTGCCCGGCAAGATGCACGCGTGCGGCCACGACGGTCACACGGCCATGCTGCTCGCAGCGGCGCGGCACCTCGCGCAGTCGCGTTCGTTCGACGGCACGCTGCACCTCATTTTCCAGCCTGCCGAAGAAGGGCTCGGCGGCGCGAAGCGGATGCTCGACGAGGGTCTGTTCGAGCGCTTCCCCTGCGACGCGGTTTTTGCGATGCACAACATGCCCGGCTTTCCCACCGGCAAGCTGGGCTTCCGCCCGGGGCCGTTCATGGCGTCGTCGGACACGGTGATCATCGACATCGACGGGCGCGGCGGCCATGGCGCGGTGCCGCACAAGGCCATCGACCCCGTGGTGGTGTGCGCGAACGTGGTGCTCGCATTGCAAACCATCGTGTCGCGCAACGTATCGCCGCTCGACATGGCGATCGTCACGGTGGGCGCGATTCACGCGGGCGAGGCGCCCAACGTGATTCCGCAGACCGCGCAGATGCGGCTCTCGGTGCGCGCGCTGCGCCCCGAGGTGCGCGACCTGCTCGAAGAGCGCATCACGACGCTCGTGCACGCACAGGCGAGCGCCTATGGCGCCACGGCGCGCATCGATTACCAGCGTCGCTACCCGGTGCTCGTGAACGACGTGGCAATGACGACATTGGCGCAAGACGTCGCGCGCGACTGGCTGGGCGAGGATGGCTTGATCGACGATCTTCCGCCGCTCACGGGCAGCGAGGATTTTTCGTTCCTGCTCGAGCAATGCGCGGGCAGCTATTTGATCATCGGCAATGGCGACGGCGAAGGCGGCTGCATGGTGCATAACCCCGGCTACGATTTCAACGACGACTGCCTTGCCACTGGCGCTGCGTACTGGGTGAAGCTCGCCGAGCGCTTCCTGCGCACCTGAGCCGGGCCATCGCCCAACGTGCACTAAAGCGCGTTCGATCAACGCATTTGATCTAGATACGAAGACATGAGCTTTGCATGGGGCGGGACTAAGTGCTCTGCATGGGCCCGGAGTAAGTGCTGAAGCACTAACTCCGGCCGACAGCTAAAGCGCCAAGTCCCGTCGACCGCGAAGCATGGGACCAGAGTAAGTGCTAAAGCACTAACTCTGGTCGACAGGAGACCCAAGATGAACGCCACTTCACTGAACTCGCAGCCGAATGCCGACGCGCACGGGCACACGCGCGCCTCGCGTGCGAAGGCCATCGCTGCGATCACGCTCGGCAACGGCCTGGAGTTTTTCGACTTCACGGTCTACAGCTTTTTTGCGACGACCATTGGCACGCTGTTCTTTCCGGTGCACGGCGCGCTGAATCAGTTGCTGCTGGCCGTGGGCAGCTTCGGCGTGGGCTTCATCGTGCGGCCGCTGGGCGGCGTGCTGATCGGCGCGTTCGCCGACCGCGCGGGCCGCAAGGCGGCCATGACGCTCACACTCTGGCTCATGGCGCTGGGCTCGGCGATGATCGCGTTCGCGCCCACTTATGCGCAGATCGGTCTTGCGGCGCCTGCGCTGATCGTGCTCGCGCGCCTCGTGCAGGGCTTCGCGGTGGGCGGCGAGGTGGGCGCCTCGACCACGATGCTGCTCGAATACGCCGACGACCGCACGCGCGGTTTCTACGGCAGCTGGCAGTTCGTGAGCCAGGGGCTCAACGTGGTGGCCGGCGCGCTGCTCGGCGTGGCGCTGTCGTCGACGCTCTCGCCCGAGGCGCTCCAGAGCTGGGGCTGGCGCGTGCCGTTCGTGATCGGCATGCTGGTCGTGCCGGTGGGGGTCTATATCCGCCGCCATCTCGATGAAACCCTCGAGCACGCCGAAGACGTGGACATGGCCGCACCCGTGACCGAAGCGGCGCGCCCGCTGCGAGAGATCTTCTCGAAACATCGCGCGGCGCTCGTCGCGGGTGTCGTGACGACCATCGGCGGCACGGCGGCGAACTATATCGTGCTGTTCTACATGTCCACCTATGCGATCAAGATCCTCGGTCTGCCGATGTCGGTGGGCATGAGCGCGGCGCTGGTGGCTGCGCTCGTCACGGCTGCGTGCTCGCCGTTCGCCGGCATTTTGTCCGATCGCTTCGGTCGCAAGCGGGTGTTCGGCTATTCGCGCGTGCTGCTGGTTGCGGTGATCTATCCGGCCTTCATGATGATCCACGCCATGCCCACGGTGCCAACGGTGCTCGCCGTCGTGGCGGTGCTGGGCGCGCTCGTCGCGTTCACCGCGGTGCCCAATATCGTCATGCTGCCGGAGCTGTTCCCGCAGTCGATTCGCGTGACGGGCATGTCCATCGTTTATTGTGTGGGCGTTTCGATCTTCGGCGGCTTCGCACAGTTCTTCGCGACCTGGCTCATCAAGCTGCTCGATAACCCGCTCGCGCCGGCCTGGTATCTGATCGGTTGCGGACTCGTTTCGCTGCTGGCCTTGCCGCTGATCCGCGAACCGGCGGGCCGGCCACTCGACTGAGCGCTCCAGCGGCTCGAAAGGCGCAAGTGAGGCGGGCGGGGCCGCCTGGGCATCGCTAGAGCCGCTGTAAAGGTTCGTATTCCGGCTTTTCTTGATTTGTTGCTATTAACGTAACAATTCGCTCAATTATTTCGCAATAAATAGTCAATTTTGATTGCCGGCAAACACCTGTCGTTTGCAGACAAACTCGACTCTGTCCAAAAGGGAAACACAGTAAGATTCCGCTCCGGGCTTTCTGGCGACGCAGCATATCCGGCCTATCCGGCATAACCGGATTCGTCCGGTGTTCGTCGGTTCAGCGCTGATCGTCGAAAACGGAGAAAAAGCATGACGAGCGGAATTAGGGTGGCACGGCTGTGCCTGTCCCTGGGTATGGCATTCGGGGTTGCTGCGTGTCACGACAAAACGCCTGAGGCGGCGGTGCGGCCACCAGCGAACGTGGACGTTATCAACGTCGCGCTGCGCGACGTGCCAGTGGTATTCGATTACGTGGGGCAGACCGAAAGCTCGCAGCAAGTCGAGATTCGCTCCCGCGTCAACGGCTTTCTTGAAAAACGCATCTACGAAGAAGGCTCGCTGGTTCATCAGGGCGACGTGATGTTCCAGATGGACCGCAAGCCCTTCCAGGCCGCGCTCGATGCCGCGAAGGCCGAATACGCGCAGCAAAAGGCGCGGCTCGACACGGCGCAGGCCAACTTGGCCCGCGTGCGCCCGCTCGCGGCCAAGAATGCGCTGAGCCAGAAGGACCTCGACGACTCCGTCGGTCAGGAACGGGCTGCAGCGGCGGCGCTCGAGCAGGCGCGCGCCAATGTCACGAGCGCGAACCTGAATCTCGGCTACACCACGATCACGGCGCCCGTCACCGGGCTGTCGAGCTTCGCGAAGAAGCAGGACGGTTCCTATATCGACGCGAGCAACAGCCTGCTCACCTACGTCGCGAAACTCGATCCCATGTGGATCAACTTCTCGCTTTCCGAAAACGAAATGCTGAGTCTGCGCTCGCAGGTGAAGAGCGGTGCGCTCAAGCTGCCGGGGATCGGCGAGATGGAAGCGGTGATTGTGCTCGCCGACGGCAGCGTGTATCCCGAGCGCGGCCATATCAAGTTCGCCGATGCGTCCTTGAGCGAAGAGACCGGCACGTACATGATTCGCGCCGAAGTGAAGAACCCGAGCGGCAGCTTGCGGCCGGGGCAGTTCGTGCGCATCAAGCTGCTGGGCGCCGATCGGGCGAACGCAGTGGCGGTGCCGCAGGTCGCTGTGCAGCAGGGGCCGCGCGGCGCGTTCGTGTGGACCGTGGACAAGGACGGCAAGGCGCAGCAGCGCGCGGTCGAAACCGGCGAATGGAACGGCAACGACTGGGTCATCAGCTCGGGGCTGCACGCGGGCGATCATGTCGTGATCGACAACACGCTCAAGTTGATTCCGGGCGCGCCGGTGAAGGAAACGGTGGTGGCGACGCCCCCGGCCGAGGTGAAGATCGGCGGGCAGGAGGTGGACGCGGCGCGGGCCAATGACGCGAGCGCCACGAATGCGGCCAGTGCTGCCAACGCCGCAGCCGGTTCCAACGCGGGCAGCGCCAGTGCGAGTGGTGCGGGCGGTGCGAACGCCAGCGCGAATCCGGCGAAGGCGAAGACGAATGCCGCCAGCGCGAACGCATCCGGACCGGCGCAGCTTTACTTCGCGCCGGGCAGCGAGAGCCTCGACGCGCAATCGGCCACGGCGCTCGCCGCGGTCGCGCAGCGTCTTGCCGCGTCGCCCGGGCTGCACGTGGTGATTTCGGGTTATGCCGATTCGAGCGGCTCCTATGCGCGCAACGAGCGTCTCGCTCACGCACGCGCCTCGACCGTGCGCACGGCGCTGATCGTCGCGGGCGTGCAGGATGCGCGCATCGAGATGCGCAAGCCGGCGAAGGTCGTTGCCACGGACCCGGCCGACAAGTCCCGCCGCGTGGACGTCACGCTCTCGTCCGCCGCGGGAGGTTGAGCGATGAAGTTTTCGCACTTCTTCATCGACCGGCCGATCTTCGCATCGGTCCTGTCGATCATCATCGCGCTGGCCGGTCTCGTGGCCATGTTCAACCTGCCGATCGCGCAGTTCCCCGACATCGCGCCGCCGCAGATCACGGTGAGCGCGACTTACCCCGGCGCGAGCGCCGACATTGTTGCGCAAAACGTCGCCGCGCCGATCGAACAGCAGGTGAACGGCGCCGACAACATGATGTACATGAGTTCGTCGAGCTCCTCCACGGGCAACATGACGCTCACCGCGTACTTCAACATCGGCACCGATCCCTCGCTCGCCCAGGTGGACGTGCAAAACCGCGTGAATCTCGCGCTGCCCACGCTGCCCGAGGCGGTCACGCAGCAGGGCGTTTCAGTGCAGAAGCGCTCGTCGGCGTTCATGATGGTGATTGCCGTCTATTCGCCGGACAACACGTTCGACCAGCAGTACGTCGCGAACTACGCGAACGTCTACGTGCTCGACGCCATCAAGCGTCTGCCGGGCGCGAACCAGTCGGCTATTCTCGGTTCCGCCGATTACGCGATGCGCGTCTGGGTCAAGCCGGACCGCATGGCCAAGCTCGGCATCACCGTGGACGACGTGAAGAACGCGGTCAGCGCGCAGAACCAGCAATTCTCTGCCGGCCGTCTCGGCCAGTCGCCGACCAGCAGCCCGGTGCTGCAGACCTTCCCGGTCGCGACCACGGGGCGCCTCACCGAACCGTCCGAGTTCGACAACATCATCCTGCGCGCCAAGTCGGGTGACGCGGCGATCGTGCGCATCAAGGACATCGGCCATACCGAACTCGGTGCGAAAGACTACTCGATGCGCGGCCGCTACAACGGCAAGACCGCCACGCTGCTCGCGGTGTACCAGCAGCCAGGCGCCAACGCGCTGCAGGTGTCCAAGCAGGTGCGCGCCACGCTCGAGCAGTTGCAGAAGAGCTTCCCGCCCGGCCTCAAGTATGAAATCGCGCTCGACACGACCGGTTTCGTGCACGAATCGATCGACGAGGTGGTGAAAACGCTGCGCGATGCCATCGTGCTCGTGATTCTCGTGGTGTTCGTGTTCCTGCAGAGCTTCCGCGCCACGCTCGTGCCGCTGCTCGCGGTGCCGGTGTCGATCCTCGGTGCGTTCATCGGCATGCTGGCGTTCGGCTTTTCCATCAACATGCTCACGCTGTTCGGCATGGTGCTCGCGATCGGCATCGTGGTGGACGACGCCATCGTCGTGATCGAGAACGTCGAGCGCAACATGACCGAGTTCAAGCTGGCGCCGAAGGAGGCCGCCAAGCGCGCCATGGACGAGGTGAGCGGCCCCGTGGTCGCGATCGTGCTCGTGCTGCTTGCGGTGTTCATCCCGGTTGCGTTCCTCTCGGGCATCACGGGCCAGCTCTACAAGCAGTTCGCCGTGACCATCGCGGTCTCGGTGGTGCTGTCGGGCATCGTCGCGCTGACGCTCTCGCCGGCGCTTGCCGCCATCGTGCTCAAGCCGGGCGAGCACAAGAAGAACCGCTTCTTCACGTGGTTCAACGAACGTTTCGATCGTCTCACCGAGAGTTATGGCCGGACCGTGCAATCGGCGATCCGCCGCGTCATGCTTTCGGTTCTGCTGATCGCCGTGATGTGCGCGGCCACGGGCGTGCTGTTCAAGAAGATTCCGACTTCGTTCGTGCCGGTCGAGGACCAGGGCTATCTGTTCGGCGCCGTCATCCTGCCGGACGCTGCGAGCCTTGACCGCACCGGCGATCTCTCGAAGCGCGCCGAAGACTGGTTCATGAAGCAGCCCGCCGTCAAGGCCGTGGCCGCGCCGATCGGCTTTAGCCTGATCGACTCGCAGTACAAGGCCAATGCGGGCACGTTGTTCGTCACCCTCAAGGACTTCCACGACCGGGGCAAGAACGGCTCGGCCGCCGACCTCATCACGGCGGCCAACCACGCGTTCGCGGGCTTCAAGGACGGCGTGGTGATACCGATCAATCCGCCGTCCATCCCGGGCCTCGGCACGACGGGCGGTTTCGAGTTCTGGGTGCAGACCACCGGCTCCGACAGCTATCAGCAGCTCGGAGAGAAGGTGCGCGAGATTATCGCGAAGGCGCGTCAGAACCCGGCGCTGCGCGGCGTCAATTCGACCATCGACACGAACTCGCGGCAGTTGCTCGTGCAGGTGGATCGCGAGCGCGCCGAATCGCAGGGCGTGGCGGTACAGGATGTCTACTCCGCGTTGCAGACGATGTTCGGGTCTTCTTACGTGAGCCAGTTCCCGAAGGGCAGCCGCCTGTTCCAGGTGATCGTGCAGGCCGAGCCGCAATATCGCACGCGCCCGGAGGACATCCAGCAGCTCTACGTCCGTAACCGCTCCGGCGACATGGTGCCGATCAAGGCCGTCACGACCTACAAGTTCGTCAACGGCGCGGACATCGTCAACCGCTTCAACAACTTCCCGGCCGCCAAGATCACGGGCGACGCCTCGCCGGGCCACAGCTCGGGCGAAGCGATCGCGGCGATGGAATCGATTGCGAACGAGGTGCTGGGCGACGGCTACAGCTATTCGTGGAGCGGCCAGGCCTATGAGGAAAAGACCGCTGGCTCGACGGCGGGGCTCGTGTTCGGCTTCGCGCTGCTGATGGTGTTCCTGATTCTCGCCGCGCAGTACGAGAAGTGGTCGCTGCCGATTGGCGTGCTGCTGGCGGTGCCGTTTGCGGTGTTCGGCGCGCTCGTGGGCATTCTGATTCGCGGCATGGAAGACGACGTGTACTTCCAGATCGGCCTCACGGTGCTGATCGCGCTTGCGGCAAAGAACGCCATTCTGATCTTCGAGTTCGCCGTGGAAATGCGCGAGAAGGAGGGCATGTCGCCGTACGAGGCTGCGCTGCACGCCGCGAAGCTGCGTCTGCGGCCGATCATCATGACCTCGCTGGCGTTCATTCTCGGCTGCGTGCCGCTCGCCATCGCAAGCGGGGCGTCGGCGGCAAGCCGCCGTTCGCTCGGCACGGGTGTGGTGTTCGGCATGCTCGGCGCCACGCTGATCGCGCTGTTCTTCATTCCGATGTTCTTCTGGGGTCTCGAAACGCTCTCGTCGCGCAAGAAGCCCACAGCCGCACCGGATTTGCCGCCGCCGGCGGCGCCGCCCGCGCAGGAGGGTTGAACATGAGCCCGAAAATCATGCGCGCGGTGAAACCCGCACTGAAGCCTGCATTGAAGTCGATCGTCATCGCTGCCAGCACGCTCTGGCTCGCGGCCTGCGCGGTCGGCCCCGACTACCATCGGCCCACAGTGGACACGCCGTCCACCTACCGGTTCGCCTCGTCCGAGGCCGAAGTGATCGATACGTCGCTCGACTGGTGGAAGCAGTTCAACGACCCCGTCCTCGACGATCTGGTCACGAAGTCACTGGCGCAGAACAAGGATCTCGGCATTGCGGCGGCGCGGGTCGAAGAGTATTACGGCCGCTATGTGGTCGCGCGCTCCGGCCTGTTCCCGCAGGTGGGCGTGAATTTCGGCGGCTCGCGCAGCCGTGGCGTGCCCGCGCCCGGCTTTGCGCCGCTGGTCGGCAATCAAGTGCAGCTTCAGGGCGTGGCGTCGTGGGAGCTCGACTTGTTCGGGCGCCTGCGCCGCCTGACCGAAGCCGCGCGCGCCGAGTATCTCGCCACGCAATCGGCGCAGCAGGCGACCCGCATCGCGCTGATCGCCAATGTCGCGACGAGCTATCTGCAACTGCGCGATTACGACAATCAACTATTGATTGCGCAGGAGACGCTCAAGAGCCGCGACGACTCCGTCAAGCTGTTCGAGGAGCGTTTCGCTGGCGGAGTGGTTTCGAAGCTGCAACTGAGCCAGGCGCGTTCAGAGTATGAATCCGCGCAGGCATCGGTCTATTCGATCCAGAAGCAGATCGCGCAGCAAGAGGACGCGATTGCCTTGCTGCTGGGCCAGAACCCGGGACCGATTCCGCGCGGCAAGTCCATCGCGCAGCTTGCCGTGCCGGCGATACCGGCGGGGTTGCCGTCGTCGCTGCTGGAGCGCCGCCCCGACATTCAGCAGGCCGAGCAGACGCTCATCGCGGCCAATGCGCAGATTGGCGCCGCGCGCGCGCAGTACTTCCCGGAGATCTCGCTCACGGGTATGTTCGGCGCGGCCAGCACGGCGCTGTCCGGTCTCTGGGCCGGGCCTGCGCGCGTGTGGTCGTTCGCGGGCGCGGTCTCGCAGCCGATCTTCCAGGGCGGTGCGATCGCGGGCTCCGTGCATTCGGCCGAGGCCGCGCACCAGGAAGCGCTGCTGAACTACGAGCAGACGATTCAGCAGGCCTTCGCGGATGTCGAAAACTCACTCGTAGGCGCCGCGCGTGCGCACGATCAGCTCGATGCCACCACGCGCGAGGTGGATGCGCTCACGCAGTACGCATCGCTTTCGCGCGATCTCTACGAGGGCGGCTACACGAGCTATCTGGAAGTGCTCGATGCCGAGCGCAGCCTCTTCGCGGCGCAAATCCAGCAATCGCAGTTGCAGGATCAGCGGCTCGCGGAGGTCGTGAACCTCTACAAGGCGCTCGGCTATGGGTGGACGCCGCCGGCACAAACGGGCGCGAACCCGGCGCCTCAACAACCCGCGCCGCAGTCCTGACGCACGGGGCGCTCAGGCGGTTACTCAGTCGGGGGAACTGCGGTCTGCGAGCGCAAGCTCGCAGTCCTTCAGGACCTGCATGACGAGCTTGGCCTGGTAGTTGAGGTCGTCGGTGTCGAGAATTTCCTCGACGGCGTCGCGCGCCCATGTGGCGTCGACGAACCATGCGTGTTGTCGGGCGATTTCCTGGGCAATCGCGGTCAGCCGCGCGATCGCGAGCCAGTCGGCTTCGCGCGCGTGGCGGTCGAGCCACTTGTGCGCTGCCTGCACATGAAAAGCCGCGTTGGGCCAGGTTTCGTTGAGATAGTAGGCTCCAAGGCTCCCGCAGGTGAGCCAGCAGAGCAGCTCCACGCGGTCGCGCGGGCTCAGATGGTGGCGTACATCACTCATGGCGACGCTCGCGAAGGTGACAGAGTTCGATTAACGGGCACATGCGCGCTACGACTCCGGGATTCCACAATATCACGGGTTTCCTGAACTCGCCGGAGCAATGGACGTGCCGCGTACGCGGGCTACGGGAATAGCGTCGCCTGGCGGCGGGTGGTATGCAAACCAGGACTGACACCAGGCTGAAATCGGGCTGAACTCGCTCCAGATCCGGCCACGCCGTGGTCGCGCCCCATCTCGCTATATCGCTATATTGTTTTGCCGCCCGCGGTCGCAAGCCGTGCGGCGGCGTCGCTGGCGCCCATGCCGTTTGCAACGTCGAACGCCGTGTTGCCGGCGCTGTCCTGGGCATGGGGGTTGGCGCCGCGCGTCAGCAACTGCTCGACGATGTCCACGCGATTGAACATGGCCGCGATCATGAGCGCGGTGCGGCCGTCGGACGACGCGCCTTCCACATCGGCGCCGTTATCGAGCAATGCGCCCACCACATCGGCATAACCCTTGAACGCAGCGCCTGCGAGCGGCGTCTGGCCGTTGTCGTTGCGCAGGTCGGGATCCGCGCCGCGCTGGATCAGCGCGCGCACCGCATTGGCGTGGCCGTGATAGCTCGCCAGCATCACGAGGCTGTCGCCTTTCTCGTTGCGCAGATTGGGCGGCAGCCCCTGGTCGATGAGCGAGGCGAGCGTCGCTGCCTCGCCACGGCGGGCCGTATCGAAGACTTCGCGGGCGAACTCGATGAGGCGCGGATCGGCATCCGCGGAGGGCGGTACGTTTGCGGTCACGGCAGACTCCTGCGCAAGGGCGGGGCGGTGGGTCCGGAAAGATCGTCAGCCATTGTCTCCGATTCGTGCAGTCGGTGCCCGGCTGTCTTCCACCTGAACTTCATCTCAACAAATCGCTAAACTGTCCGCTGGACTTCCTAAAATCAGAAGCACGCCTCGCACGACCGCGAGGTTCCGTAGTGAAACCACACTTGGAGGCTGGAGATGACCATTCGTCTAGGGGAAGATGCACCTGATTTCACCGCTGAAACCACCGAAGGCCCAATTCATTTTCACGAATGGATTGGCGATCATTGGGCCATTCTGTTTTCTCATCCGAAGGATTTCACGCCGGTCTGCACAACGGAGCTCGGCTACATGGCCCGGCTCAAGCCCGAGTTCGACAAGCGCAATACGCGCATCATCGGCCTGAGCGTGGATCCGGTGAGCGACCACCAGAAATGGGTCAAGGACATCGAGGAGACGCAGGGCAGCGCGGTCAACTATCCGATGATCGGCGACGCGGACCTGAACGTCGCCAAGCTCTACGACATGATTCATCCGGCCGCGAGCGGGGGCGGTCCGCGCACGGCGGTCGACAATGCCACGGTGCGCTCGGTGTTCATCATCGGGCCGGACAAGAAGGTGAAGGCGATGCTCGTTTATCCGATGAGCTCGGGCCGCAATTTTGACGAAGTCCTTCGATTGCTCGATTCATTGCAACTAACTGTCAAGCACGCGGTGGCTACGCCTGTGAACTGGAAGCCCGGCGATGACGTGATCATCCCGACTTCGGTTTCGGATGATGCGGCCAAGCAGAAGTATCCACAGGGCTTCAAGACGCTCAAGCCGTATCTGCGCACGGTTGAGCAGCCAAAGTAGCGCGGGGTTTTCGGGGTTGGCGGACCGGTAAAAAAAAGCGGCGCACGGAAGTGCGCCGCGAATGACAGGCCGGAGGATATCAGCCTCTCGCGCCCGGACAGCCTTGACAGGAGGCGATGAAAATCAGTTCGTGGACGTGGGGCGCCATTTGAGCAGACGATGCTCCACGGCGGTGAGCAGGTAGTCGGCCATCAGCGCGACCACCGCGAGCACGATCATCGCCGCGAACACGCCGCTCGCGTTGAACGCGCCTTGCGCAGTCGAGATCAGCAGGCCAATGCCTTGCTTCGAGCCCAGGAATTCGCCCACCACGGCGCCCACCAGCGCGAAGCCGAAGCTCACGTGCAGGCTCGCGAGAATCCACGAGAGCGCCGAGGGAATCACCACGGAGGTGGTCACCTGGCGGCGCGATGCGCCGAGAATCTGCGCATTGGCGATCATGTAGCGGTCCGCTTCGCGCACGCCCTGGAACGCATTGGCGAACACCACGAAGAACACCATCACCACGGCCAGCGCGACCTTCGACGCCATGCCGAGGCCCAGCGCAATCACGAACACCGAGCCCAGCACCACGCGCGGGATCGAGTTGGCGATCTTGATGTAGAGGCTGAACACGTCGGACAGCAGCTTGTTGCGGCCCAGCACGATGCCGCAGAACACGCCGCCGATCGAGCCGATGATGAAGCCGAGCCCGGTTTCCTCGAGCGTGACCCAGACCTGGGTGAGCAGCGGGCCTTGCGAGGTGCCGTTCACGAACCAGTCGACGATCTGATCGAAGATCGCCGAGGGCATCGAGAAGAAGAACGGATCGATCCATTTGAGGCGCGCGGACAGCTCCCAGCCGCCGAGCACGACGACGAGCACCAGAATGCGCAGGCCGATCACGAGCGCGTGGCGCTGGCGGATGCGGCGCTGCGCGGCGCGCTCGACTGCGTCGAGCGAGGCCGCGTCGATGCCTTGCGGCAAGGTTTGTTGCGGGGTGGACATGAGCGTTCGCTCCAGCTTGCTTGATGGTTTGGCCAAATCGACCGGGTTAGCCGATCTGCACTTCTTCGCGCAGGTCGTGCCAGATATCGCGCGACAGTTCGATGAAGTGCGGCGTATAGCGGATTTCCGAGGTGATGCGCGGACGCGGCAAATCGATCTCGTAGACCTTCTTGAGCGTCGCGGGCCGCGCCGTGAGCACGAACACGCGGTCGGCGAGCGCGATGGCTTCTTCGAGGTCGTGCGTGACGAACACCACCGACCCCGTGCCGCCCCACAGTTGCAGCAGTTCGTCTTGCATCAGCGTGCGCGTCTGCATGTCGAGCGCCGAGAACGGCTCGTCCATCAGCAGGATTTCGGGCTTGTTGATGAAGGTCTGCGCAAGCGCGACGCGCTTGCGCATGCCGCCGGAAAGTTGATGCGGATAGTGCTTGCCGAACTTGTCGAGGCCGACGCGGCGCAGCCATTCGTTCGCCTCGTCATAGGCCGCCGATTTCGAGCGGCCGCGAAACAGCGGGCCGGCCGCCACGTTGTCGAGCACCGAACGCCACGGGAACACCGCATCGGCCTGAAACACGAAGCCGATGCGCGGGTCGATGCCGTTCACCGGCGCGCCCATCACGCGCACTTCGCCCGTAGTGGGTTTGAGCAGGCCCGTGATCATGCTGAGCGTGGTGGACTTGCCGCAGCCCGTAGGGCCGACGATGGCGACGAATTCCCCGCGCGCGACCGCCATGCTGAAGTCGCGCAGGGCGAGCGTCGCCTTGCCATCGGGAGAGATGAAGCGGCACGATACGTTGCGCAGCTCGATGGCCGGCGTGCCTTGCGCGTGGGGAGAACTCATGCTTCGTTGCCTCGGTAGTGCGTCGTCAGTCGTGCATTGATCTTGCATTGATCTTGCGTTGATCCGGCGTTGCGCGGCGGCGTTACTTCGCCGCCGTGGCCGTCGCGGCCGGCAGATAGTCGTTCGAGTACGTCTTCGCAAGATCGATATGCTTGCCCTTGACCGAAGGGTTGAAGGCCGACAGCACCTTGAGCACGGTCTCGGGACCATCGGCGGGCATGCGGCCGTCCTTCGTGAACATCGGCAGCGAAGCGCCCAGCGCCTTTACATAGAGATCCTTATTACTGCCGTAGTAATCCTTCGGCATTTTCGCGGCGATTTCCTCGGCGTTATGCGTCGCGATGAAGTTGAGCGTGCGCGAGAACGCGTGTGCGAGCTTGGTGGCTTCATCCTTGTGCGACTGCGCCCAGGCGCGCTGCACATAGAAGCTCGAAGCCGGGTAGGTGCCGCCCAGCGCGGCGCGCGTGCCGTCGAGCGTGCGCATGTCCACCAGCACCTTGGCGTCGCCGGTCTGCAAGAGACGCGAGACGGTGGGCTCGGTCGTCATGCCCGCGTCGATGCGGTTTTGTTTTATCGCGGCAATGAAGGTGGCGTCGGCGCCCACGGGCAGGAGCGTGTACTGGGTCGAGGCAATGCCGGCGCGCTGCGCGAGGTATTGCGTGAGGAAACTGGTAGACGAGCCCAGACCCGTCACGCCGAGCGTCTTGCCCTTGACGTCGGCCATGCTCTTGACCGTGCCGGCCGCGGCGTTCGACACCATCTCCACTTCGCCCGGCACCTGGCCGAAGATCACCAGCGTCTGGACTTCCTTGCCCTTGCTCTGCAGATCGATGGTGTGGTCGTAGAAGCCCACCACGCCCTGCACGGCACCCGCGAGCAGCTCGTTTTCGGCGTCCACGCCGGCCGGCTGCGACTGGATTTCCACGTCGAGCCCTTCGTCCTTGAAGTAGCCGAGTTGCTCGGTCAGCTTGGCGGGCAGATAGATGATCTTGGTTGCCCCGCCAACCATGATGGTGATCTTTTCCGCATGGGCGGCGGCGGAGGTGGCGGCGAGGGCGAAAGCGACACTCGATACGGCAGCGATCTGGCGCAACGTGGGCATCGTGGAGTCTCCTAAGTATGGCGCGAGGCCTCATGGGCCGCGCTTTTTGATGGATGCAGCCGATTATAGAAACGCCAACCTTTCTGCCAGCCTTCGATACCCCTTCACGAACGTCCGTGTTAACCCGCAAGGCGGCCACGCGCCCGGGGCGGCACAATCCGGCACATTCGCGGCACACGCGCCGCACAAGTGCTTTCCATCCAACGCCCCGCCCATGAAGCTGCTGCTCATCGAAGACAACCCCACGCTCGTTCACTGGCTCGTCAAGACGCTGGAGGAGCAGGGCTTTGCCTGCGACGCGGTGCAGGACGGCGACGCTGCCGATTCGCTCCTGCGGACCAACGCCTACGATGTCGTGCTGCTCGACCTGAACTTGCCGAAGCTTTCGGGCAAGAACGTGCTGCGGCGGCTGCGCCAGCGCGGCGACGCCACGCCGGTGATGGTGCTCACGGCGAGCGGATCGATCGACGAAAAGGTGGAGCTGCTCGGCAGCGGCGCCGACGACTATCTCGTCAAGCCCTTCGAGGTGCGCGAACTGGTGGCGCGCGTCAAGGTGCTGATCCGGCGGCAGACGCCGGCGCGCGCCAACGAAGTCAGTTGCGGCGACCTCGTCTTCGATATCAACACGGGGCGCTTCACACTCGACGGCGCGCCGCTCAACGTGACGCCGCGCGAGCGCACCGTGCTCGAAGCGCTGATGCTGCGTCTGAACAAGACCGTCTCGAAGTCCGCACTGGCCGACGCGATCTTCACGCTCGCCGACGATCCGAGCGAGGATGCCATCGAGATTTACGTGTCGCGGCTGCGCAAGAAGCTCGAAGGCAGCTCGGCCACGATCGTCACCTTGCGCGGCCTTGGCTACCTGCTGCGCAAGCGCGACGAAACCAATTAGCCATGTTCAAGGACCCGTGCGATGACGAGTAGCCTGCGCATCCGGCTGTTGTGGTGGATGCTGGTGCCGCTCGGCCTCTATGTGATTTTCACGACCACTTACGAGTATCGTGCGGCGCGCCATACCGCCGATCTCGTGCAGGACGGGAGGCTGCTGTCGTCCGCGCGCATGCTCGCGGGTTCGGTGGAGTGGAGCGACGGCGCGCTGCGCGCGAACGTGCCGCCGGCGGCGCTCGAACTCTTCGCGTCGCCGCAACGCGACCAGGTGTTCTACAACGTCAGCGTGGAGGAGGGCCCGCTGCTCGCGGGCATGCCCGATTTCCCGGCTGCCGGGACGCCGCCGGCCGTCGACGCGCCGGTCTGGTACGACGCCGCGCTGCACGGCGAGGCGCTGCGCGCCGTGAGCGTGCTGCGCTCGATGTACGACAACGGGCGCATCTGGCGCGTGCGTGTTTCGGTGGGCAAGACGGAGCATTCGCGCGACGCCATGACCACGGCTTTGTGGCGGCCTCAACTCGCGCGCCAGATCGGTATGGTGCTGCTAGCGGTGGCGCTGGCGTGCATCGGCCTCACGTTCGAACTGCGTCCGCTCATGAAGCTCAAGAACGAGGTCGCCGACCGCGACCCGATGCATCTCGTACCGATCCGCTCCGAGGGACTGCACGCGGAGCTGCGGCCCGTGGTGGATGCGATCAACCAGTGCATCGCGCGCCTCGGTGCGCAGAACGCCGCGCAACGGCGCTTTATCGCCGATGCCTCGCATCAGTTGCGCACGCCGCTCACGCTGTTGGGTACGCAATTGCAATACGCGTGCTCGCAGGGAACGCTGGATCCGGCGCTTGCCGAGGTGTTCGCGGCTATGCGCGAGAGCAATCGGTCGATGGTGGCGCTCACCAACAAGCTGCTGTTGCTTGCGCAAGCCGAAGCGTTCGACACTGCGCAGCGGCCTGGCGTGCCCGTGGATATGACGCAACTCGCGCACGAGGCCGTGGAGGGGCTCGTGATGCTGGCCCAGGCGCGCGACATCGACCTTGGTGCGGAGCTGCATGGCGCCGCGCTCGTATCGGGGCACCGCGAACTGCTGCGCGCGATGGTGACCAACCTCGTGGATAACGCACTGCGTTATACGCAGGCCGGCGGACGCGTCACCGTGAGCGTGCAGGCGAGCGAGGATGCGGTGACGCTAGAGGTGCTCGACGACGGACCCGGCATTCCCGCCGAAGCGCGCGCCCGCGTGTTCGAGCCGTTCTTCAGGGCGGCAACGGACACGGAGGGCACGGGGCTCGGCCTCGCGATCGTGCGCGAGATCGTGCATTCGCACGGCGGCGAAGTCGGCCTGGACGCAGGTGCGAACGGACGCGGCGTGCGTGCGTGGGTGCGGCTCGCGCTGTTGCGCGATTGAGTGAGGCTTGGCCGGAGACGGTTATCGAAACGTAAGCATGGCGACCGTACTCGAACTTCGGCAGTTGGGCTTTCACTAAAGAAAACTAAGCGGCTACACCTGCCTGCAGGAAATCGTCGACGAGCGGTGCAAGCACACGCGCATGGGCGTTTGCGAGGTCGTGGCCGCCGTCGCTCACCACGTCGAGTTCCGCATTCGGCAGCAATTCGAGCAGTTTTTCGCCAACGCGGAGCGGACTGATGGGGTCCGCGTCGCCCCACAGCAGCATGACCGGCTGCTGGACATACGCGAGTTCGCTCGTGAGGTCCTCGCGCAAGGTGATGAACCAGTCGGGAAAGTGCGGGTTCTGCGCGACGAATTCCTCGCGCCAGTCGCTCGCGCCGAGCGCCTGCGTGTCGAGGCCGCCCGAGGTGACGGCCAGCACCAGATGCGTGACGAGCGCCGGCTTGGCCAGCGCGGCGCGCAACGCTAGCACGCCACCCATCGACTGGGCGATCAGCGCGGTCGGCCGGTCGATCTGCTGCACGACCTGGCGAACGAGGTCCTCGAAATTCTCGACCTCGGGGTCCGCGGGTGCGCCGCCGAAACCGGGGTAGGTGAGAAAACGGCGCTCGACCGGATACTCGAGCCGGTCCGCGAGCGGCTGCCAGAACGCGGGATCGCCCGACGCGCCGGGCAGGAACAGGAGTTGGGTGGGAGCGTTCAAGTTGGAAGGCCTGTAGCGTGGGTCTCGCGGATTCCGCGCGATGCGCGGCTGCGGTCGTGGGTTTGTCGCCGGGTCGCCGGTGGGTCGCCGGTGGGTCGTTGTCGGGGCGCGGTCGCCGGGATGGGGAGCCGCCGATCTTAGCACGGGCCCAGGCTTGCGCCGCCCCGCACACGGCGGCGCGGCCAACACGCGCGGCACGACGGATCGCTGACGGTACAATGTGCCCCGGTCAGGTTGGCTTTGCTCGAGCGCAGCGCTCATCCGCAGCCGGAAACAAGGCCGAAAGCCGGGCAATGCGCCCGCCCATTTCCAGATGACGATTATGCAAAACAAGCCGGCGCGCGGCACGCCATTGCCCGCATACGAACAGATCAAGCGCCACGTCCTCGCACAGATCGAAAACGGCATGCTCAAGCCGGGCGATGTCGTGCCCTCCGAAACGGAGATGGTCAAGGAGTTCGGTGTCGCGCGCATGACCGTCTCGCGCGCGCTGCGCGAACTCATGGCCGAGGGCGTGCTGAACCGCGTGCGCGGCTCGGGCACCTATGTCGCGCCGCGCCAGTACGAATCGACGGTCCTGCAGATCCGCAATATCGCCGATGAAATCGCCGCGCGCGGGCATCGCCACACGGCACGCGTGCTCGCGCTGGAATCCAGCGAGGACCCGAATGCGGTCGCCGCGCTCGAACTCGAGGTGGGGCCGGTGTTTCATTCGCGCATCGTGCACAACGAAGAGGGCGAGCCGATTCAGTACGAGGATCGCTACGTCAATCCCGAGGTGTTTCCCGACTACCTCGCGCAGGATTTCACGCTCGAAACGCCGAACAATTACATGGTGCGCCTCGCGCCCATTCAGCGCGCGGAGTTCCGCATCTACGCGCAAAAGCCGGACGCGCACGTGCGCCAGCATCTCGCCATGGAAATTGGCGAGCCCTGCCTGTTGCTGCTGCGCCGCACGTGGGTCGGCAAGCACGTCGCGACTTCGGTGCGGCTCTGGCACCCGGCTTCGCGCTTCCATCTGGCCGGCACCGTCTGAGAGGGCGCGGCCTCGCGCCGCTGCCATCATCTTGTCTAGTCAATAAGCGCCGCCGTCCGGCGTTCGATCCCTTCTATCCCTTGAATCTCCCACGGGAAAACCCGTCAGGGTAATTCCCTAGGTTCGTTTTGTCGAAACGAGTTGTATATACAACTTGGCGGCGGTAGACTTGCTCTCACGTTGCCGCGACGCCGTTTCCGGCCATCGCCCGGTCTGGGCGGAAAGGCCAGGGCCGCGCAAGAACTTCTATCCCGAGACGAATGCCATGAACCATCCGAACTTCACCGATCCCCGCCTCGACCCGAGCCGCACGATCCGCGCGCCGCGCGGCAGCGAGAAGGTGTGCAAGACCTGGCTGGCCGAAGCCGCGTACCGC
>NZ_CADIKL010000020.1 GCF_902859945.1 Paraburkholderia caffeinitolerans
CCGTCCGCGCCGGGCTGGTCGGCGACGCTCGCGCCGTCGCTGGCGGCCGGCGCACCCGCGCCCGGCATGCCGCGCCCGCGCTGCGCCATTTCGAGGTTCGTGACCTGGCGCTCGAGAGACTGGATTTGTCTCTGCTGCTCGTCCACCACACGCATGAGCGTGTTGAGACGGTCTTCGACAGACTGGCTTTGCAGCGCCTGCGCATTGGCAGTTTGCGCGAGCGCGAAAAGCAGGACTGCTGCTGGAATGGCGGCCAGCGTCAAACGCGGCGCCGCCGTCTGGTACGTCGTATTCATTCTTTTCCCCCCGGATCGAAAGCCGATGCATGACAGAACGTTCTGGTTCTGCGCTCGCATCGTCGATACGCTTGCTCGATGTTGCTTCACGCGTTCTGGCGGTTCGCGTGCTGGCCTCCTGCCGGTGTCTCCTTATGGCGGCCGTCGATGGCGGTCGGCGGCATCTTGTTGCTGTAACCAGGCGGCGCTTTTCTTAACGGGTGTTGCGTAGAGCCTGTAATACGCCGGCCTGCCGGATCATTTGTGCGCTCAACTGCTGCGTCTGCAAGCTAAGCTGCAACTGGTTTGCGACTTGCTGGTTGTTGCCCGCGACCTGGAGCAGCTGGGCAATGGCGCCCGCCTGCTGGGCGCTGCCAGGCACGATGTTTTGTGTCGCCATGCCAGCGGGCGTCTGGAGCGTGACGTTGATGCCGTTGCCGCCGAATGCGATGCCGGCCTTGATGGTGCCGTTCGCGTTCGAAGCCGCTGCGCTCGTCTGGTTGGAGCCCGCCATGCCGGCGATCGGCAGGGTATTGCTGTAATCGATAGTCGCGGCGTTGGAGCCGACGTTGCTGTTGCCGGCCACCTGGGTGATCTGCGATACGCCGTTGACCGACACGTTCTGGCCGCCCGAGGCCGACGTGTTCGGCGTGGCGCCGCTATTGCCCGGGGTGGTGCCGCCCGGCATCGGGTCGGTGACGTTGGCGCGGGTTTGCACGCTCGCGCTCAGCTGGTTGGCTGTGTTCTGCGAGACGGTGAGCGCGCCTTGCGCGACGGCGCTGGCGCCGTTGGGCAGCTGCCATTGCGACAGCACGTTGAGTACGAACCCGGAAATCATGTCGCTGCCGGCGTACTTGCCGGTTTGATGTGCGAGCACGTCGTCGTCGACGAGCTCGCAGCGCACGGGCTGCGCGTCAGCGCCGCCCGCCGAGAGAAATGCAGGCACGGCCGCCTGGGTGGCGGCGAGGCTTTCTGCTGCGTACGCATTGCCCGTACAAGCGCAGGCGAGCGCGCAGACGCCTGCCGCGATGCCACACTGTGAGAGGTTGCGTTTCATGACTCTTCAGGACTTCAGAACATCAAGGCCTTGTCGAGGCCGTATTCGAAGAAGGGAGTCGCCGCCGTGCCATTGAGCAAGGCGTTCTCGCGCAGCTTCAGGGCGAGCGACTCGTTGTTCTGCAACAGCGGAGAATCCTCCCGAAACGGTTTGCCGAGCACGGCGAAGACGAGTCCGTTCCACGTCTTCGCAAAGTCGTCCTCGGCGACGATGCGGTTGCCGAGCGCGGGGTCCGCGATGAAGACGCGGCCGTTCTCGGCATGCTTGACGATCACGAAGTGCTCGTAGCCCTCGATGTTCATGAGAACGAGCACGGGAATCTGCAGGTGATAAAGCGCGTCGGTATTGACGCGAAAGCCCCGGCCGCGCAGGCCGATCGTTTCGACGAACTTCTTCATGTCGAGCATGGAAAAGCCGTTCTTCACGACCACCTCGGGGGTGGAGAACACCATCATGCGCCGGATCAGTTCCGGTTCTGGAATGTCGATGCCGTAGCCGTACTTGAGCAGCGTCGCGAGCGCGGCGGCACCACAGCTGTAGTCGTATTGCTGCGTGACGACGCTGTTGTAGCGAATCTCGCGCATCGAGTGGACCGGCAACTTGATCGGCACGCCGATCAAGTGGGTCCCGTCGATGGTCGACTGCGCATGACAAGGCATCCACGCCGCGGCGGCGGCGAGCGCCAACGCGACAGCACATGTTCTTGACGCCGGGGACGAAACGGACCCGGACATGGTGGTCTCCTGCATCGGGTTTGCGCGCCAGCCGCTATGTGACAGCAGCCGGCGCGCCGGGGTACAGCCTGGAATTACATCGACTACCGAATTGCTTAGTGATGCTTAGTGGCCGTTGCTCATAGCCGCGATGGCCATGCCGTTGTGCTGCAGGTTGCCGATGCCGCCGGCAATGTTCACGCCGATGTTGCCGCTCGCGCCGGTCAGCGTGTTAGCGCCGAGGCTAGCCGTGCCCTGGAACTGGCCAGTCGCCGTCATGCCCGCGTTCTGCACGTTGTTGTCGGTCGCGACCATCGCCGTGGTCTGGGCGGAGCCGGCGTTCGTGGCCGTCGTTACGGAGCCGGCGAGGCTGTTGTTCTGCGCGTTGCCGATACCCGAAGCGACGTTCACACCGACATTGCCCGAGACGCTGGCGAGCGAGCCGTCACCCACCGATGCGTTCAGATTGAAGTTTTTCACATTCGCTCTGCCCGCGGACGCCTGATTGTTGAAAATCTGAGCGTTACCGAACACATTGCCCACATCGACCGAAGCGAGCGCGACGTCGTTGCTTTGCGCGTTGTTGATGCCTTCGGCGATGTTCACGCCGAGGTTGCCCGTCACGCCGGTTGCTGCGTTGTTACCCGTGTTGGCGTCAAGCGTGCCGGCCTGCTGCGTGTTGATGTGATCCGTGATCGAGCCGGTCGTCGTTTCGTTGACCGTCGTCATCGTGTCGTTCACGCTGTAACCAGACGTATGGCTTTCAGCCGTCTCCCTTCCGTAGGACTGCGAGTGCGAGTGCGAGCTGCTGCTCGAGTCGCTGTACATATGGTTGTACGTCCTGCTCGAGTCGCTCGACTTGGAGCTGGTGCCGTTCGCATAGGCCGAGACCGCGGCGCTGCCCGAGCCGTCGGCATAGGCGGTGTTCGCGTTGGTCGAACTGTTGCTCGTGTTGCGGTCGTTGTTCTTGGACCACGTGCTAGCCGTTGCCGTCGCGTCGCTGTTGTTATGCGAGTTGGTCTTCGTGTGCGAGGAGCCTTCGGAGCCGCTCGCGGCGAAAGTGGCCGAACCGTTCAAGAAGTTGCCGGTGTGCGTCCACGAGGCGCCGACCTGAACCCCCGCGTTGCCGCTCTGCGAATGCGTTGAGGTGTTGTTGCCAACGCTCTGGTACGCATGGCCGTGCGAGGCGCTGCCCGTGTCGCTGTAGGTGCTTGCGGTCGTCGAATTGCTCGTGCTGCCGTTGTCAGTGGCGACGTGATAGTCGGCCGCGATGCCGGCGTTGAAGGTCTTGCCGAAGCTCGAGTTGCTCGACGAGGTCTTCGAGGTGGAGGCGCTCACGTTATTCGTGTGTGATGACGCGCTTGCCGACTGCGAAGCCGAGGCCTCGCCGTACGACGAGGTCCGGTAGCTCGAGTTCGTACCCGTGCCGACCTTGCTCCACGTCTTGTTGTCGTACGTGGTCGTGACGTTGCCGAACTGGTAGCTCTGCGCCTGCGGAAGCAGCGTGCCGCCGCTCGTATTCTGCGTGTTGTTGATGACCGCGCCTGCCGTGCTCGAGACGCTCACGCATCCGAACAGGCCGACAAAGCCTTCAATGCCCACAAACTCGGTGACTCCTGTGGCGTTGAAGAGGAAAGCCGTCTTGGGACCTGCGAAAGCGGAACTAGCCGCCGTCGCGAGGACTGCTGCTGCGATGAGGGTGCGCTTCATGTTTCGCTCCGATACTAGTGGTCAGTTAAAAAAGAGTGCCCGCCGGGGGACGGAGCACAAAACTGTTTGCCGTGACGTTACCGGCGCCGGCTGTCTGGTTCACCTGTACGAGGCCCGTTGCATTCCTGAAGGCCGCACCGTCGATGCGTACCTCACGAATGCCGCGTGTCTCGCCTGGCTGGTTGCCCATACCGCCGTTCGTCGCGCTGGCCGAGGACAACTCCCCGTCCGACACCAACGCGACTCCGAGCACACCAGTGCTGATCTGCGCACTGTTGCGCTGGATGTTGCCCACGCCCGCCGACTGATTCACCATCATGGCGCCGGACGTGTTTGCGAATGCGCCCGAGCCGATGAGCGCGGTGGCATTGCCGAGCCGCGCGCGCGTCGTGGCGCCTTGTTCGTCGAGATTCACATTGGCGACCGAGCCGCCGTTAGTGATGGTCAGCTGGTTAGCCTGGGCGTTGTCGAGCCCGGCCGTTTCGTTCACGGCGAGCGCGCCGGTGGTCGAGGTCGCGGCGTTCGGCGCGATCACGGCGGTCGCGCCTACCGTGACCTGGGCCTGCGCGGCAGTTGCGAGCGTGGCCAGTGAGGCGGCGAGCGCGATGGCTTCCAAAGCGCGCGAAACGTTCCGTGGGTGCGTGCGGCGGCTCATTTCATGCTCCCGATCGCGCCCAGCGCGTTCGTGACCGGCAAGATTGCGCTGGTGACCGTGGACGAGATCGTGCCGCCCAGGCCGCCCACGGCCTGGGCGCTGCCGCCCGCGCCGAGCGCCGAACTCGTACCCGCCGGATTGCCCACGAGAACGCGGGTGATGGCCTGCATGCCCGCGGCCTCGCCGGCGAGCGCGCCGCTGGTGTTCACGCCGGAATTGCCGTGCGCGTTGGTGAGATCCGTATCGTTGACGAGCGTCGCCATGGTCGGGTCGAACGTGTTCTTCGGGAACGTGGTGGCCCGCACGAGTACGGGGTCCTGGCTCTTCGGCACGGCGGCGAACGCGCTGCGCGGGGTGATGTCGCGCTCGACGATGATGTCGCCGGGATTGGTCACCTGCTGAGCGTTGACGCCTGCCGCCAGCGCCGCCGCGAATGCGGCGCTCAGCACGGCGGCGAGCCGGGCGGAGTGCCGGCGCGGCGTCTTCAAGCGAACGATCATGTCTGTCTCCGTCTCTGTTTGCGGTGCGGCGCGCATTGGGCGCCGCTTCCGAACCACGCTGTGCCCGGCACGGGGCCGGTTGGGCGATAACGGCGTTGTCTGCCGCGTTCTTGCCGTTACTTCCGGACGTAGCTGGCGATATTTCCCTGTGCCGCCTGGCCGGCGTCCACCGGGATCGGCAGCGGGGCGGGCGGGGCGATTTCGTCCCACAGCGTCACGCCGTTGCCGCGCATGAGCTGCGGCGTGGCGGCGACCATCACCATGCCCACGGCGCCGCCGCGCTGGCGCTCGAGCGTCTGGTCGTCGAGGGCGCCGATGCCCGCGAGCGCCGGATCGTCCCCAGCGGGGCCGGGATCGGCGGCGAGTGTGCGGGCGCTCATATCGGCGCTCAAGTTCTTGCTGCTGGTGCCGTAATAGGAGTCAGGGGCCATGCTCATATCGAGCGTTGCGCTCGTCATGGCCGCGTTTGTTGCAGGAACGACACTCGAGTTCGCCGCGACGACACTCGCACTCGCCACATCTGTCGTGGTTTGCGCGCGCACCGACGGTGCGAAGGCGAAGAGCACGGCGGGAATCAGCACGGCGGCAAGCATGCCGCACGGGCCGGTCACACTGCGCCTGACGTTCGAAGGAATGAGTCGCATGGCGTATCTCCTTGTGCGAGACATTTAGCGAAACGTGTGCCATGCCACGCAATCCATTGATACGTCGAGGGTTGGAATATTTTCTACGGATTTTGAATAGCGGATTTTCGAAAAAACGTTTCAGCGCTGAAACGTCGATCTGTTTTAAACGCGAGAAATTCGCCGGAAAGTTACAAGGAAAACGTTTGCGCGATTTTGTCCGACGTAATCTGATGCGTCTGGAAAACAGTGCGGGAGCAACAGAATGGAAACATCCGCAATTGATTTTCCTCTTACAATTCAGCGGTTGTGTAATGGAAACCTTTCCATCGCGCCCTTATCGATTCACGCCGCATATTTCCTATCCAACACCCCGGTGCATATAGTAAGCTTCAGAAAAACGAGTAATAGCCATAACAAAGGCCCTGAGAGGGCCGAGTTGACCACACGCCGCAGTTCGGGGATTCACTGTTCGCAAAAGCCCCTATGTTCGCCCGCGTTTAATTGCGCCCGGCGAATGGTTTCTTTTGCGGCGTGTCTGTACATCAGGTGCGTGCCGTCATTTCGCAACGATGTGTTGGCAAGAGGATCTGAATAATGGAATCCGCAATGCGGCAATTGGTTTACGTGACGCGCAATCCGAATGAAGCGCTGAACGAGCGGTTCCACGAGCGGGGCTGGCAGGTGGAGATCGTCGGCAACGCGCGGGACGCGCGGCGGGCGCTGCGCGCGGGTTTGCCCGCAGGTGGGCTGCTCGATTTGACCAGCGAATTCCACCTCCATGAGATCGGCGCCTTCGAGCCGTGCCTGACGTTGCCTAACGTGGGCTGGGTGGCTGCGACCACCACTGGCCAGTTGCAGGACGCCAATTTGCGCCGTCTCGTGCGCGATTACTGTTTCGATTACGTAACGGTGCCTTGGAGTGGCGAGCGCATCGTCGATTCCGTGGGCCACGCCTATGGCATGGTCGCGCTTTGCGAGCGTGCCTCGAACGACCATTCGGGCGGCGCCGAAGGCGAAATGGTGGGCTCGTGCGAGGCCATGCTGGCGCTGTTCCGCTCGATCCGCAAGGTCGCGATGACCGACGCGCCGGTGTTCATTTCGGGCGAGTCGGGCACCGGCAAGGAACTCACTGCGGTGGCGATTCACGAACGCTCGTCCCGGCGCAATGCGCCGTTTGTGCCCATCAACTGCGGGGCGATTCCGCCGCATCTGCTGCAGTCGGAGCTCTTCGGCTACGAGCGCGGCGCATTCACGGGTGCGAGCCAGCGCAAGACCGGGCGCGTGGAAGCGGCCAACGGCGGTACGCTTTTCCTCGATGAAATCGGCGATCTGCCGATGGAAAGCCAGGCGAGCCTGTTGCGCTTTCTCCAGGAAGGCAAGATCGAGCGCCTGGGCGGCCATCAGTCGATGCCGGTGGATGTGCGCATCATCTCCGCCACGCACGTGGACATGCGCGCGGCGATGGTCGAAGGGCGCTTCCGCCAGGATTTGTATCACCGCCTGTGCGTGCTGCAGATCGACGAGCCGCCGCTGCGCGCGCGCGGCAAGGACATCGAATTGCTCGCGCGGCACATGCTCGAGCGCTTCAAGAAAGACAGCACGCGCCGCCTGCGAGGCTTTTCGCCCGACGCCATCGCGGCGCTGCATAACTACAGCTGGCCGGGCAACGTGCGCGAGCTCATCAACCGCGTACGGCGTGCGATCGTCATGTCGGAAGGGCGGGCGATCACGGCGCGCGATCTGGAACTCGGCGATTACGTCGAGGTGGTGCCGGTCTCGCTTGCGCAGGCGCGCGAGGCCGCCGAGCGTCAGGCCATCGAACTTGCATTGCTGCGCCATCGCGGGCGCCTTGGCGACGCTGCGCAGGAACTGGGTATTTCGCGTGTGACGCTGTACCGGCTGTTGTGCGCGCACGGCATGCGGCATATGGAGAGCGACCCGCTCGCGCCGCATCCGGGCGGGCTGATTTCGGGGGGCGGGGCTTGAAGGTGACTTGAAGGTGACCTGAAAGCGGCCTCGCTGAGGGGACCATAAAGCGGCTGCGCAAAGCAGCCGGACAAGCGCCGAAGAAGCAGGCGACGAAGAGCCGGAAACGGCCATGAGGGTGCTGGACGGACTGTAGGGTGCAGGGGTGCCAGGCGGTCCCGCGCGGGGGCGCGGGTTCGTGCGGCGGGCGGCTCGCGTGTGTGGGCCGCCTTGTCCGCGTGGCTTGAGCCACGCTTGCGTTTGCTTGCGTTCGTGCGTGCGGCCCGGGTTTGCCGATGGCGATAGGGTGGATTATTCGCGCATCATTTGCTCACGAATTTGCCCCACGGCTGTCACGCTATTCTGCGTGTCGAATTTTTCTCCGTTTGCCTCCGTTTGCATTTGCCACATGACGTTTCCGCGAGGCCCATTAATTATTTTATTTTTCGCTTCGCCGAGATAATGCGTATTGCATAAGCATGTTATGCCAATACGTCGTCGTGTCGTTGCGCGTCTTCCTGCTTGTACCCCGCTTGTATCCCGCTTGTTCTGCGCTGCCTGACCCATTCGGCCGGATCTGCCGTTTGCCCGCTTGCTATAGAATCTCGCTTTTGAATCCGCATCGGGTGCGCTCGCGCGCCCGCTCAGGGAAGCGCGCATGAAACAGTACCTCGAGCTCGTCCGCTCGATTCTCGACACCGGCACCTGGCAGGAAAACCGTACCGGCATCCGCACGATCAGCATGCCGGGCGCGATGTTGCGCTTCGATCTGCAACAGGGCTTCCCCGCTGTCACGACGAAAAAGCTCGCGTTCAAGTCGGCGGTGGGCGAGCTGATCGGCTTCTTGCGCGCCTCGCGCAGCGCGGCGGATTTCCGCGCGCTCGGCTGCAAGGTCTGGGATGCCAATGCGAACGAGAACGCGCAGTGGTTGGCCAATCCGTACCGCCGCGGCACCGACGATCTGGGCGACGTCTACGGAGTTCAGTGGCGCCAGTGGCCCGCCTACAAGGTGCTCGACGCCGACGCGAGCGCGCAGCTTGCCGACGCGCAGTCGCGCGGCTACGCGCGCGTCAGTGAATTCAGCGAGAACGGCCGCCCGAAGGTGCTGCTCTACAAGGCGGTCGATCAGCTGCGCCAGTGTCTCGATACGATCATGAACAATCCCGCCGATCGCCGAATTCTGTTTCATGGCTGGAACCCAGCGGTGCTCGATGAAATCGCGCTGCCCGCGTGCCATCTGCTCTACCAATTCCTGCCGAACGTCGCGAAGCGCGAGATCTCGCTGTGCCTGTATATCCGCAGCAACGACGTCGGGCTCGGCACGCCGTTCAATCTGACCGAAGGCGCGGTGCTGCTGCATCTCGTCGGCCGCCTGACCGGCTATACGCCGCGATGGTTCACGTACTTTATCGGCGACGCGCATATCTACGAGAACCAGCTCGGCATGCTCAACGAGCAACTGCGCCGCGAGCCCTATGAGAGCCCGCGCCTCGAGATCGCTTCGCGCGTGCCCGAGTACGCGAAAACCGGTATCTACGAGCCGGAGTGGCTCGAGAAAGTCGAGCCGTCGGACTTCTCGCTGGCTGGCTACCGGCATCACGAACCGCTTACCGCGCCGATGGCGGTTTAGCGTGCTGAGGTAGTGCGGTGGCGCCTGGCTGGAGCCGCGCACGATAGATAAAGCCCGCGAACGGTGAATGAACTGCACCCCAAAGGTTGGATCGGTGTCCAACTTACGGGGTTCAGTTCAGAACGTTCGCGGGCTTTTGCGTTGATGGCGCGCGCTTTTTTTGCGCGCGCCGGGGCAGGTGGGCTTAGCCGCGATGGCGGTCGTCGTGGCCGCCACCACCCGCTTGCGGGTGCGGCTGGGGTTGAGGCTGCGGACGGGGCTCGGGGCGCGGCTGCGGCTGGGGCTGCGGCTGCGGGTGGAACTCGGCACGTGGTTGCGGCTGCGGTTGCGGGTGAAATTCCGCACGCGGTTGCGGCTGGGGCTGCGGATGGTATTCCGCACGCGGCTGAGGTTGCTGCTGCGGTTGCGGACGCGGTGTTTCACGCGGCTGCGGCTGGGGCTGCGGATGGAACTCGGCCTGCGGTTGAGGCTGCGGGCGCGGTTGCTCGCGCGGCTGCGGCTGCGGATGAAAGTCGGCGCGTTGCTCCGGCTGCGCCTGGGGCTGCGGGTGGGCTTGCGCGCCCGCTTGCGGTCCGTGCGACGCGTTGCCGGCGGAGGGTTGCAGTATGCGAGCCGGCGCGCCGTCATGCGGCTGCTGCATTGCCGCGAGGGCTTGCTGGCGGCTCTCCTGACCCGGCGCTGCGCCGCCGGGCTGCCCACGCTGGGCAATCGGCGAGTGCGGTTGCATCCACGACGGCTGATGCGCCTCGCCCGGCGCACTCGCCATCGCGCGGCCATTCATGTTGCCGGCGGCTCCCGGCGTGCCGGGTGCGTGCGGCTGGCCGCCGGGCAGGGAACCCTGCGGTTGCGCACCTTCCGGCCGGCCGGCGAACTGCGGCGGACGCGGCACGCCATGCGCTTCGTTCGGCTGCCCGGCGGACGGGCCGTGGCCGTTCGCCATTGCGGGCGGCATGCCGGGCTGGCCGGGTTGCTGTCCGCGCATGGGCATGGACTCGTTGGGGCCATGCGGGCCGCCCTGGGCGAAAGCGCCCGGACGCGGCGGTTGACCCGGCGTTTGGCCTGGCATTTGAGCCGGCATTTGACCGCGCATCTGATTGGACGCCTGGCCGGGCGCGCCGTTGGGCCGCCCCGGCTGGCCGATGGGTTGGCCACCCAGTTGGCCGTTAGGCCGGCCCGTAGCGCCAATCACAGGCGAGTGCGGCGGCACGACGCGCACGTTCTGCTGCGGCCATCCTCCGTGCGAGGCGGGCGAGAACGGGGCGTGCGCCGGCGCGGAGACGCGCACGACGGGCGCGCCCGCGCCCGGCACGGCGCCGCCGCCACGGGCGAAACGCTGCGCGAGGTTGTCATGGAAGGCGGGCGGCGCAACCGGTGCGCGCGTCGCTACCACTTGCCGCTGATTGAGCGACGCAGGCGGCCGGTAATCGGCGCGGCGCAGGTTCGGGCCGAAGCTGCCCTTGACCGGCGCGATGCCAGGCGTGCCCGACTGGATGCGCGCGTTCTGCCACTGGCGCGGGTCGACGTGCTGCGCGAAGCGCGAGGTCGGCTGGCCGTGGACGAAGGCCGTGGCGGGCACGGCAGTCACGGCGCCTGGTACGCGGTAGTTCACGAACGTGTTGTTGTGCACATTGACGTTCGTGATATTCGTGACGTTTACATCGTGGCGGTAGTTATTGACGATCACGGTCTGATTCACGCGATCGTAGTAGCGCGGGCTCCAGTCGCCCCCATGCGGATGCCACGGCTCGCCCGGCCCGAGCGCGAACCACGCGACGCCCGCCGCCGCCGCGCCGCCGATGGCGAGATTCACGCCCCAGTCGGGGCCGCCGCCGCCGCCGCCTACGAAGGCGACGAGCGCGGGCGCGTAGACCGGCGGCGCGGTCTCGACGATCGGGCCCGGCACCCACGCCCACGAATCGTCGACTTGGGCCCAGCGGCCATAGTGATAAGGCGCGAAGCCCCACGGTGCGTCGTCCACCCACGTCCAGCCCCAAGGCGCTTGCCACACCCAGTGACCGTCGTGATACGGCGCCCAGCCCGACGGCACGTCGTTGGGCGTCCAGACCTCGCCATACTGCGGGCTTTGACGCCACGTACCGTTGGCGTCCAGATCCTGATAGCCGGGAATGTCGCGCGAGACATAGCGCGCCGAGACCGAGCGGTCCTCGGCTGCGTCGCGCGCGAGCGCCCACTGGTCGAAGGCATCGGGCGGCGGCGCGGCCTCGTTCTCGACCTGCTGCAGGTCGGTGCCGGCAAAGCGGATCTGCTGGCCCGCCGACATCGGCGTCTGACCGTTCTCGCCATACACCGTCACATTGCCGCTGCGCACCGTGACTGTCGTGGCGCTGCCATCGGGTGCGACGTCCACGCGATAGTCGCCGGGGCTCGTCACGCCGAGCGCGAGATTGGGCGTGTCGATTTCATACGCGCCGCCGGGGGGGAGTTCGCGCACGCGCGTCGAGAGCGTGCCTTGGGCGACTTTGAGCTGGGCGCTCGAGTCGTCGAGGTTGAGCACGTCGACGCTCGTTTGCGGGCCCATGCGCACCGCCGTCGAGCCGATATGCATCTGCGAGCGCGCATTCGCGTCGTTCCAGATCTGGTCGCCGGTCGTAAGCGGGCGGTTCAGCTGCGCATAGGACCAGTCGGTGGCGCCGGCCGGCTCGGTGGTCACGTCACCCGCCATATAGTCGAGGCGCGCGACGCGTCCGGGCGGGTCGCCCGCGCCGGGCGCGGCTTGCGCCCAGGCGTTGGCGCCCGTGAGGCTGAACGCGAAAGCGGCGAGCACGGCGCCGGCGATCAGTGTGCGGCCATGCGGGCGGCGTGTCGCGACTTGCGAGTTCGGGTCTTCGTGCGTGGTGAGCGATGAGGTGCGCGTTGTCATATTGGTTCTCCTGTCGATGGCACTTGGCGCTTTAGCGCCTTAGTGCCATCCCATGCACAGCACAGCGCCCCGAACGAATTTCGGGGCGCCATGTGGGGAACTCTATCTGCCGCGCCTGTTTCAATGGGCGCTCAATTGTTAGGGCTTATGCACCAGATGTAACAGAACGTGTGCCTGTCCCTGGAAAGGCCGCTTTTCGATGCGCGTTAGCGGATTTTGTTGGGTATTTGTCAGCTTGTTGAGGTGCTTATGACGTCACGAAGGTGTCGAATTCGTGCTGGCCGAGCGGCGTGATGCGCAGCACTCGCGGGCGGCTCGCGCGCTCGACCCAGCCGTTCAAGGTAAAGCGTTCGAGCAGGGCCGCGCCGAGCGCGCCGCCCAGGTGCGGGCGCCGCTCGCTCCAGTCGAGGCAGGTGCAGGCGAAGCGCCGCCGGCGCGCGTGCAGCGCCTTCACGTCGACGCCCCAGTTCGAAAGCCGCGCGACGCCTTGCTCCGTCACTTCGAGATCGTCGTCATTGCGCACGAGCCATCCGCCTTCGACGAGCAGGTCGAACACGCGCACCGCGACTTCGCCCGCCATGTGGTCGTAGCAGGTGCGCGCGTGGCGCATCTCGACGGGCACGGTGCGCGCGGGGCGCGTCGCGGGCTGCGCGGGCGCGGCGGCGTGCGCGACGTTCATCAGCGCTTCGATGGCGGCGGCGACTTCGGCGGTGGCGATGCGGTAATAGCGGTGCCGCCCGCGTACTTCGGGCTTGAGCAGGCCGCCTTCGGCGAGCCGGGCGAGATGCGCGCTCGCGGCGGACGGCGAAAGGCCCGCGATCATAGTCAGTTCGCCGGCCGGCCGCGCGCTGCCGTCCATGAGCGCCCACAGCATGGCGGCGCGGCCGGGGTCGGCGAGCAGCGCCGCGACGCGCGCGAGGCCGGGGAAGTGGCTGGTTTCGTCGGTGGGGGGAAGAGGCATGATGGCTCCCGTGCGGAACTGGCGGCTAGAACGGCACGGCTTGCGCCGGCTGTTCGTCCATGTGCTTACTCTAGCGAAATCAGCGATTCGACGTTTCAGGCTGCGGTGAAATATGGCGTGCGAATCTGGCCTGCAAACAAGGCGCGCAGGTGGGCGAGTGAGGCGCGACGTTGCCGACTTGCCGTGGAGGCCCGGCTGTGGCGCGCTAGAATGAATTTCTTTCTGGAAGCAAACAGTCAGTCATGAAACGAATTCTGGCCCTTATGGCGATTGCGCTGCTGTGCACGGCCTGCGCTGGCGGCACCGCACCGTCGAACAGCACCGCGAGCGGCATCACGATGTACGGCACGATTGACGAGGGCATCACGATTCACAAATAACCGGCCAGGACAGACGATCCGGGCGCTGCCATACGTGGCAGAAATTGACGCAAGATAGGCGAGTCTGCCAACGGCGCGCGTGCGATGATGGCCGCTTCGAGTCTTCATCGCCGTTTGCACTCCTATGTCCGCGTCTCCTTGCGTGCGCCACGTGGTTTTCGCGGTTGCACCCGATCTCGTGCTGCTCGACGCCTGCGGGCCGGTCGAGGCTTTCTGGCGGGCCGAACTGGCGATGCGCGCAGGCCGCGCCACGGATTCCACCGATCCCTGCGTCTACCGCGTCACGCTCGCCTCGGTGGAGGGCGGTGTGCTGCCCACGTTCGCGGGCATGCCGGTCGTCACCGAGCGGCTCGACACGCTCGACGCCACCGCCATCGACACGCTGATCATCCCGGGCGTTCCCATCGACGATTCGACCGTGCTGCAGCCCGAACTCGTCGCCTGGATCGCCGCCGCCGCACCGCGCGCGCGGCGTGTCGCCTCGGTCTGCACCGGCGCGTTTTACCTTGCCGCAGCGAGTCTGCTCGATGGCCGGCGCGCCACTACACACTGGCTCAACGCGGCGCAGCTTGCGCGCCGTTTTCCGCGTGTGAATGTCGACCCCGAGCCGATCTTCGTGCGCGACGAGCGCGACGGCCGGGTGATCTGGACCTCGGCGGGCGTGACAGCCGGCATCGATCTCGCGCTCGCGCTGATCGAGGAAGACTGCGGCCACGCGGTCGCCATGCGTGCCGCGCGGCGACTCGTCGTGTTCATGAAACGTCCGGGCGGCCAGGCGCAGTTCAGCGAGGCGCTGGAGGCGCAAAGCGCGGCGGGCGGTGCATTCGACGCGCTGCATGGCTGGATGGCCGCGAACCTGCATAGGGAGTTGAGCGTCGAGCGTCTCGCCGAAGCGGCGCGCATGAGCCCGCGCACCTTCGCGCGGCGCTATGTCGAGTCGGTGGGGCGAACGCCTGCGCGCACCGTCTCGGCCATGCGCGTGGAAGCCGCTGCGCACGCGCTCGCGCAGTCGCGCCTTCCCCTCAAGCGCATTGCCGCGGACTGCGGTTTCGGCACCGAGCAGAACCTGCGGCGCGCGTTCGAGCGGCGCTATGGCGTGCTGCCGCTCGACTACCGGACGCGGTTTTCATCGGCCTGAGCGCGCGGAGCGTCGGCGGATGACTGGATGACATACGGCGCTCGTATAATCGACGCAACCCTATAACGACGCCTTGTCAGCAAGGCGCAACCCCCACGAGCGGAGCCACCATGAGTACGCCTTCCCAGCCGTTGGACCGTTCGGAAACGACGTTCCGTTTTCTTGCCGAGCCGACTTCCGTGAACTTCGGTGGCAAAGTCCACGGCGGCGCCCTGATGAAATGGATCGACGAAACCGCCTACGCGTGCGCTGCCGTCTGGTCGGGCCGCTATTGCGTGACGGTGAGCGTCGGCAACATCCGCTTTCGCCGGCCGATTCTGGTCGGCAACATGGTCGAGTTGCGCGCGCGCGTGGTGGCCACGGGCCGCACCTCGATGCACATCCACATCACCGTGCACGCGGGCGACCCGAAGAGTGGCCAGCTGCGCCTCACGACCGATTGCCTGATCGTGTTCGTCGCCGTCGACGAAAACGGCAACCCGATTCCCGTGCCGACCTTCGTGCCGGAAACGGACGAGCAAAAGCGTCTCGCGAAATATGCGCTCGACGTGAAGGAAGCGCTCGACGCGATCGTCGAACTGAAGCCCGACGAAGTGGCGAAAGGCCGGATCTGATCGGCTGGGCTTATTCCTTTAGCGTGCCCACCATATCGGCGGGCTTGACCCATTCGTCGAACTGCTCGCTGCTCACGTGGCCGAGCGCGAGCGCGGCAGCCTTGAGCGTCGTGCCTTCCTTGTGCGCCTTCTTGGCGATCTGCGCGGCTTTGTCGTAGCCGATGTGCGGGTTGAGCGCCGTCACCAGCATCAGCGACTCGTTGAGCAGCGTGTCGATGCGCGCGCGGTTGGGCTCGATGCCCACCGCGCAATGATCGTTGAAGGAGAGCGCGCCGTCAGCGAGCAGCCGGATCGACTGCAGCACGTTATGCGCGATCATCGGGCGAAACACGTTTAGCTCGAAGTTGCCGCTCGCGCCGCCCACGTTCACGGCCACGTCGTTGCCAAACACCTGGCAGCACAGCATCGTAACTGCTTCGGATTGCGTAGGATTCACCTTGCCCGGCATGATCGAGCTGCCCGGCTCGTTCTCGGGGATCGAAAGTTCGCCGAGTCCGCAGCGCGGGCCGCTCGCGAGCCAGCGGATGTCGTTGGCGATTTTCATGAGGCTCGCCGCCACCGTCTTGAGCGCGCCGTGCGCGAACACCAGCGCGTCGGCGGCGGCCATCACTTCGAACTTGTTGGGCGCGGTGACGAAGGGCACGCCCGTGAGCTTCGCGATGGTTTCGGCCACCTTCTGCGCGAACTGCGGATGCGCATTCAAACCCGTGCCCACGGCGGTGCCGCCCTGCGCGAGCTCGTACAGGTGGGGCAGCGTCGACTCCACGTGCCGGATGCCCTGGTCGAGCTGCGCGACGTAGCCCGAGAACTCCTGGCCGAGCGTGAGCGGCGTGGCGTCCTGCAGGTGCGTGCGCCCGATCTTCACGATGTCGGCGAACTGCTTCGACTTGGCTTGCAGCGTGTCGCGCAGCGTCTTCAGCGCGGGCAGCAGATGCTTGGCGATGCCGTACGCGGCGGCCACGTGCATCGCGGTGGGGAACACGTCGTTTGACGACTGGCCGCGATTGACGTCGTCGTTCGGATGCACCTTGCGTGCCTCGCCGCGCTCGCCGCCCAGAATCTCGCTTGCGCGGTTCGCGATCACCTCGTTGAGGTTCATGTTGGTTTGCGTGCCGGAGCCCGTTTGCCAGACCGCGAGCGGGAATTCGCCGGGGTGCTTGCCTTCGATGATCTCGTCGGCAGCGGCGATGATCGCGCGCGCTTTCGTTTCGTCGAGCATGCCGAGCGAGAGATTCACTTCGGCGGCGGCGCGCTTGATCGTGGCGAGCGCGGTGATGAGCTCGGGCGACTGCTTCTCGCTCGAGATGCGGAAATTCTGCAGGGAGCGCTGCGTTTGCGCGCCCCAGAGTTGCGCGGCGGGCACGGCGATCTCGCCGAACGTGTCGCGTTCCATTCTGACGTTCCCGGTCATGGTGACACTCCAAGGTGAATGTGGCGCGCGCGGGAAGCCAGGCCCTGGGGGCTCACAACTGGCTGTCGACCGGCAACAGCAAGAATAGTCCGGTTAGCACATTCCTGTAGAAACCCGCACCGGGGTCGAGGTTGTAGGTGCGGACCATGCCGTCTTCCTCGTCGGTCCACACGAGCGGCGACGAAATCGCGCTGCCGCGCAGCGACGCGAGCTGGGCAGGCGTCGCGAGCGAGACGCGATAGCTCACTTTCGGGGAGGTCGCGAACTGGAAGAGTTTGGCCACTTCTTGCGCGAGCGTTGGACTTTCCACGGCGAGCGCGAGCTCCGTATTCAGATTGGCCGAGCGCGGGTCGAGATTGAGCGAGCCGATCACCAGCGTGCTGTCGTCGATCACATAGGCTTTCGCGTGCAGGCTCGCGCGCGAGCGCGAACCGATCATGGGGAAGCGGCGCGCCCGCTCGGGCTTGGGCTGTACGGACTTGAACTCGTAGAGCTCCGCGTTGGCCTCCAGCAGCGGCACGCGGTAGGGGCTGTAGCCGGCCTGCACGGCGACGGCGTCGGTGGCCGCGAGCGAATTGGTGAGGATCGCCACGCGCACACCGCGCGCAGTGAGCGCGCGGATGGCCTGCACGCCCGCGTCGTGCGGCACGAAATACGGCGAGATGATCAGCACGCTGCTGTGCGCCTGATTGAAGCGATCGAGCAGGGAGCGCATCGCGTCGCCCATCTGGCCGCGCTCGGCGCCCGAAATTTTTTCCGGCGCGTCGGCCACGAATTCCCACTTCGCCCAGGTGAGCCCGAGTTCATTGCGCACGATCTGCTGCGCGAGCGGCGTGGCGTTGAGCGGCTTCGCGTTGTACGGGTCGGCGGTCTCGCGCCAGTGCGCGCGCAGCTCGTCGCGCGCCGCGTCGAGATCGTGCTGCTCGAACTTCTGATGGTTGAGCACGTTCAAGGGGTACGACACGCTGCTGTTCCAGTAGTCGTCGAAGCTCGCCGAGACGCTGGCCGCGACCGGCCCGGCGGTCAGCACGTCCAGATCGCGGAACTGCAGCGTTTCGCTCGCGCTGAAGTATTCGTCGCCGAGATTGCGCCCGCCCACGATCGCGAGTTCGTTATCGACGATCGTCGCCTTGTTGTGCATGCGGCGCGTGAACTGGTCGACGTTCGTGAAGAAGTTGCGTGTTCGGCTGAACATGCTCTCGCTCGGGCTGCCGTACGGATTGAACACGCGGATCTGGATGTTCGGATGGCTGTTGAGCGCCGCCATCAGACGGTCGATGTCACGGAAGTTCAGGTCGTCGACTAGCATGCGCACATGCACGCCATGATCGGCCGCATACAGCGCCGAGCCCAGCAGCAGCTTGCCGGTGGTGTCCTCGTTGGCGATGTAGTACTGCATGTCGAGCGTTTTCGTCGCCGCGTGCGCGAGTGCGATGCGCATCTGCAGCGAGTCGGTGCCGGTGGCGAGCAGGCGGAAGCCCGATTCGTCGGGATGGGCGGCCACGGGCGCGGCGAGCGCGACGCCAAGCGGCGTGGCGCTCGCCTCCGAGGCGGGCAGCGCCGCCGAGGTGGCACGCTGGAACGCCGTGGCGGGCGGGCGCGTCGCGCAGGCCGCGAGCAGCGTGACGCTCAGGAGCGCAAGCAACCGGAACGAAGCGAGCGAAGGGAACGGCGCGAGCAGGCGGGGCCGGGCGCGGCGCGACGGCGCTGCGAGGGCTGCGCGCGGGGCTGCGGGTCGGGTATCGGCGGCGAAGCTCTGAACGGTATGCGCGGGCAAGCGGATTCTCCTCTCCTGGCCACCGGGGTTGGCGCACAGCGCGTGCCCCCCGGTTGCATGCGAATTTATTGGCGCTGCGGCGTCCCTAATGGTTCGCTTACGTCGTACGCCTTTTGCCGCCGATTTTATCGGGAAGCCGTGTCGCACGGCGCTTAAGCGTGTGCGCTGCCGCAAGCCTCATTTCATGCCGGATGGAAACGTAGGCGCGCTCACTCGCCGCACACTGCGCCCATCACCTACCGAGGAGAGCGCGATGGATCGGATCATGCAAGCGGGCGCGGCCGGGACTCAGGCGCGGCGCGAGGAACTGCGCGAAGAACTGCAGATCGCGCGCGGCCACTGCCGCCTCGTACGCCGGGCGTCGGGTGGCGTGCTGGGCGTGCTCGAAGGGCGCGTGCTGATGACCGTGGAAAACGACCCGCAAGACTATTGGCTCGAGCCCGGCGAAGCTTTGCCGTTCGCGCCGGGTGAGCGGGTGTGGATCGGCGGATGGGACGAAGCGGTGCGCTGCGAGTTGTGTACGTCGTCCGCCTTGTCGGGCGAACGGTATGTGCGTGTCTTGCTTGGTTGGCTCGCGCGCCTGGCGGCACGCGCGCCGAAGCGCCCCGCCCATGTGCGGATGAGGGCGCTGCGCGGATGAGGCCGGGCAGGGCGGCTGGCCGGGCGGCTAAGCGCGATGCCCGCCATAGGCGGCCCTGCCTGAAGCACAGCCGGGCTTATCCGCGCCGGCTGGACGCGGCCCCGGCGTTCGCGCTGCGCGCTTCGTCGGCATCGCGCTCGCTGCCGCGCGCCGGCTTGCCGGCCCAGTAGCCCGCGAGCAGCGACCCGGAGAGGTTGTGCCACACCGAGAACAGCGCGCCGGGCAGTGCGGCGAGCGGCGAGAAGTAGAGCTTGCCGAGCGTCGCCGCGAGGCCCGAGTTCTGCATCCCCACCTCGATCGCGAGCGTGCGGCACACCGATTCGTCGAAGCCGAGCAGACGCCCGCCCCAGTAGCCGCCGAGCAGACCGATGCCGTTGTGCAACACCACGCCGAGCGCGACGAGCGGGCCCACCGTGGCGATGCTCGCGTGCGTGCCGCCCACCACGGCCGCGATGATCGCGAGGATCGAGACCATCGAGACGAGCGGCAGAATCGGCTCCACGCGGCGCACGAGGCGGCCCGCAAGACGGTTCACGACGAGGCCGACGGCAATCGGCAGCGCCACGATCTGCAGGATGCTCATGAGCATGCCGTGCACGTCGACGACGATCGAGGCGTCGACGTAAAAGCGCGTGAGGAGCGGCGTCGCAAACACGCCCACGAGCGTCGAGAGCGCGCTGATCGTCACGGAAAGCGCGACGTCGCCGCGCGCGAGATAGATCATCACGTTCGAGGCCGTTCCGCTCGCGACGCTGCCTACCAGCACCATGCCCGCAGTGAGGTCGGGCGGCATGTGCAGCGCGTGGGCAATGACCCACGCGGCAAGCGGCATCACCAGATAGTGCAGGACGATGCCGGCGAGCACGGGCGCGGGCCGCGTAAAGACGCGCTGGAAGTCGGCGAACGACAGCGTCACGCCCATGGAGAGCATGATGATCGTCAGGAGCGTCGTGACGTGCGGCGTGACGGGCGCGACGACGCCCGGGTTGAAGTAGGCGAAAAGCGAGACGAGGACGGCCCAGAGCGGGAACAGTCGGGTAATCGGGGCAAGCATGAGTGGGTCCGTGAGCGGGGTGTTATCGGGCGTTGTCGGGTGTTGTTGGGTTGTGCGCGCAATGTTCGCGCAGCAGGCGCGGCAACCGCACTCACGACGACGCGCCGACGCGCGCCGGCTGGCGCGGGCCGGTGCGGACGGAGTGCGATGTGATCCACGGCTGTGGCTGATGCGCCGGCCGGCGTGCGGTGCGTCGCGCGCAGCCAGGGCGGAGGCGGGGTGGCCGCTGAGTGGCGATTTTCCGGCCCTGGTTTTTTTGCGCTGGTTTTTGCCTTTGTGGGGCGGACGGCGAGCGGCGCCAGGTCCGCCATTTTAACCAGGCGTTTAACGAACTGTTCGGGGGCTCATCGGCGACGCGCCGGCAACCCGTCGGCAACCCGCCTGAACGAGCGTGCGCGGCTTCAGCCCGCGTGCGTTGCCGCCTCGATTTGCGCGCGCCGGCTGATGCGGTGAAAGCGCCACGTCATAAGCGCGGCCACGCTCGCGAGCCCGGCCGCGAGCCCCCACCAGAGCCCGAGCGCGCCCATCCCGAAGTGAAACGCGAGCACATAGCCGACCGGAAAGCCGATGCCCCAGTAGCCGAGCGTCGCGGCGACCATCGGAATGCGGGTGTCTTTCAGGCCGCGCAGGCAGCCGGAGCCCACGGTCTGCATGCCGTCGACGATCTGGAACAGCGCGGCCACGCCGAGCAGCGACGCCGCGAGCGCGACGGTCTGCGCGTTGGCCGGATCGTCGAGATGCAGGTAGAGCCCGACGATCCAGTGCGGCGCGAGCACCATCACGAGCGCCGACATCGACATGAAACCCACGCCCAGCGCAAGCGCGACGAAGCCCGCGTGGCGCGCCGCGCGCGGCACGCCCGCGCCGATCCAGTAACCCACGCGCACATTGGCCGCCTGGCCGATCGAGAGCGGCACCATGAACATCACCGAAGCCACGTTCAGCGCGATCTGGTGCGCGGCGAGCGGCGTCGCGCCGAGCAGGCCGGCCAGCAGGCCGGTGGCGAGAAACAGCATCGATTCCACGGCGTAGGTGATCGCCACCGGCCAGCCGATGGCGAAGAGCTCGCCCATCAGCGGCGCGGTGGGCCGCCGCGCGACCACGAAGTGCTGATGTGACGGTCGCAGATGCAGCAGCCCCATCAGCACCAGCGTGGTGAGCCAGACGGTGATCGCGGTGGCGACCGCCGAGCCGAGAAAGCCGAGGCGCGGCAGGCCCCACGCGCCGTGAATCAGCCCGTAGTTCAGGAAGCCGTTGAAGAACACGCTGATGATCGAGATCCACAGCAGGCGCTTCGCCGCGCCGATGGCGGGCAGGAACGAGCGCATCAGCCCCACGCCGATCAGGCTGGCGGGCGCGCCCCAACGCAGCACGGCTGCGTACTCGCCCACCTGGTGGGCGAGTACGGGCGGCTCGCCGAGCGCGACCAGCAGCGGCCCCGCGAACGACAGCAGCGCGAACGCGGGCAGGGCCAGCAGCAATGACAGCGCGAAGCCGGTCCAGTAGATGTGCGGCACGCGGTGCAGGTCGTCGGCGCCGCGCGCTTGCGCGACGCTCACGCTCACCGAAGTCAGCACCCCTTGCAGCACCGTCACCACCACGAAGAACAGGTTCGCGCCGAGCCCGCCCGCCGCGAGCGCGCCCGCGCCCAGCGAGCCGAGCAGCACGGTGTCGGTCACGCTCATGGCCATCTGCGAAAGCTGGGCGATGGCGAGCGGCGCGGCGAGGCGTGCGGTGTCGGCGGCGTGGCGTTTGAGCGAGGGCGGGGCGATGGCGCGGCTCGCGTGATCGGCGCGCGCGGGAGTAGTCGGTCGGGTCATGAAAAGCAAGCGCGGCGCGATAAATCGCGCCGCGCGTTCAGAAAGTGCGTTCGTGTCGAGTTGGGAAGCTCAATGCGAGATTACGCTTCTTTCGGACAAAAAGCACCCGGATGGTGCATCCGCTTTCGAATCTATTTCACTTTGGCCGGGGTAGCGCCTGTCTTACTCGGCTTCGCGCACGGCAATGCGCGTGTCGCCGAGCAGCACCGACTGGCCCGCGCGGATCTTGCACGTCTTGCGCAGTTCGACTTCGCCATCCACCTTCACGGCGCCGGAGGCGACGATCTGCTTGGCCGAGCCGCCGCTGTCGGCGAGACCGGTGATCTTCAGGAGGTTGTGGAGTTCGACGTAGTCGCCGGTGAGGGTGAAATCGAGATTGGGCATGGCGGAAACGAAAATCAGGGGTGCGCCGGGCAGGGCGCGCGAAGGGTAAGCATCATAAGCGATTGCGGGAGAGCGGGTGGACGTTACCTCGTTGCTTCGGCCACATCGCCGTCGCGCGCCCAAGTTGGGCGCTGAATGGCGCCAGATCACGGCAAGATCGGCGCTTGCGGACAAGAGGTGTATGAATATACAGTATGCGTCGCCGTGTCGATGCCCGACGCGGCACGCGACTTCTCATTTTCACCGGATATCGCCGGATCTGCCTTGTCGACCGTCTCCACTGCCTCTCTCGCGGATTCCCTTAGCACGAACGATATCGCGCGCGAGGCGGCGTCGTACCTCGCGAAGCTCAACGACGCCCAGCGTGCCGCGGTCGAGCATGGCGGGCCGCAGGCGTTCGCGCCCGGCGCGGCGCTCCCTGCGCCGCTGCTGGTGATCGCCGGCGCGGGCTCGGGCAAGACCAACACGCTAGCGCACCGCGTCGCGCATCTGGTCGCGAACGGCGCCGATCCGCATCGCATCCTGCTGCTGACCTTCTCGCGCCGCGCGGCGCAGGAGATGACGCGGCGCGTCGCGCGCATTGCAGCGGGTGTTTCTGGCGCAGCGGCGGCGCTGGCCCAGGGGCTCACCTGGGCAGGCACGTTCCACGGCATCGGCGCGCGTCTGCTGCGCGAATACGCCGAGCAGATCAGCCTCTCGCCAGCGTTCACGATCAACGACCGCGAAGACTCCGCCGATCTCATGAACCTCGTGCGCCACGAACTGGGGTTGTCGGCGAAGGACAAGCGCTTTCCCGCGAAGTCGACCTGCCTCGCGATCTACTCGCGCGTCGTCAACACCGGCGACTCGCTCGCGAACGTGCTCGCGCGCTCGTTCTCATGGTGCCTCGAATGGGAGCCGCAACTGCGCGCGCTGTTCGCGGCCTATGTGGACGCCAAGCAGAAGCAGAACGTGCTCGACTACGACGACTTGCTGCTCTACTGGGCGCACATGGCCGCAGAACCGACCATCGCGGCCGATCTGGCGGGGCGCTTCGACCATATCCTCGTCGACGAGTATCAGGACACCAACCGCCTGCAGGCGTCGATCCTGCTCGCGCTCAAGCCGGACGGGCGCGGCCTCACCGTGGTCGGCGACGACGCCCAGGCGATCTACTCGTTTCGCGGCGCGACGGTGCGCAACATCCTCGATTTCCCGGCGCAGTTCGATCCGCCCGCGCGTCAGGTCACGCTCGAGCGCAACTACCGCTCGACCGAACCGATCCTCGCCGCCTCGAACGCCGTGATGGACGCCGCCGCCGAGCGCTTCACCAAGAACTTGTGGACCGACCGCGCGTCGCAGCAGCGTCCGCGCCTCGTCACGGTTGCAGACGAGGCCACTCAGGCGCGCTACGTCGTCGAGCAGATCCTGGAGGCGCGCGAGGGCGGCATGAATCTCATGCAGCAGGCGGTCCTGTTTCGCGCCGCGCACCATAGCGCGACGCTCGAAATCGAACTCGCGCGCCGCAACATCCCGTTCGTGAAATTCGGCGGCCTGCGTTTTCTCGATGCCGCGCATGTGAAGGACGTGCTCGCCGTGCTGCGCTGGGCCGAGAATCCGCTCGACCGCGTGGCGGGATTTCGCGTGACGCAACTGCTGCCCGGCGTCGGGCCCGCGACGGCGGCGCGCCTGCTCGATCAGGTCGCGGCCTGCACAGGGGCGTACCGCGCCGCACAGGCGCTCGCCGCATTCGCGCCGCCGCCGCGCGCGGCCGAGGACTGGCCCGCGTTTGCGACGCTCGTCGATCAGCTCGGTATGCGCGCAACGCCCTGGCCCGCCGAGTTCGAGCGTGTGCGGCGCTGGTACGAGCCGCTTCTCGAGCGCAATCACGAAGATGCCCAGGTGCGTCTCGCCGATTTGCTGCAGATGGAGAGCATCGCGAGCACCTACGCGTCGCGCGAGCGCTTCCTGACCGAGCTCACGCTCGACCCGCCCGACGCCACGAGCGCCGAGTCGGCCGATCCACTGCTCGACGAGGACTACCTGATCCTCTCGACGATCCATTCGGCCAAGGGCCAGGAGTGGCGCAACGTGTTCGTGCTCAATGGCGTGGACGGCTGCATCCCGTCCGATCTCGGCGCGGGCAGCGACGAGGAACTGGAAGAGGAGCGGCGTCTGCTTTACGTGGCGATGACGCGCGCGAAAGAGGATCTGCACATTGTCGTGCCGCAGCGCTTTTATCTGCACAACCAGGCCGCGAGCGGCGACCGTCATGTGTGGGCGTCGCGCACGCGCTTCATCGCTGCACAGATGCTGCCGCTTTTCGAGTCGAGCGCCTGGCCGCCTGCGCCGGTGGTGAGCGCGCCGAGCGCGGCGGGGCTGGCCGCCGCCGCGCGCGCGAAGGTCGAGATCGGCGCGAAGCTGCGCAAGATGTGGGAGTAGGGCTGGGCCCTCGCCTTGAGCGGACTATCCGCGCGCCTGATTCTTCGGCGGCGGCACGAAGAAGTTGCGCAGCCAGGCGGCCAGGCGCGTGAACACGTCGTCGGGTTCCTCGACGAAAATTTCCGGCTTCAAAAGACGTAGATATTCCATGATCTGCTGCGCCTCCTGTTTCTGGAACGTGCCGTGCGCGATGGCCAGACGCAGCAGGCCGCGCAGCTCGCCCAGACGCTCGCGCGCGAGGCTGCCGCTCGCCTGCTCGCAGCCGATCTTCGCTTCGTAGACGCGCTGGCGCACCGACTCCGCGAGCCGCCACGCAGGCGTCTGCATCGACTCTTCGAGCATCTGGATATCCTGCACGCCGGACTGGATCTGCGCGGCGAGCGGGTCGATCAGCGCCTCCCCGGCATCCGCCTCGCTGACGATCGCGGCAGCCCACTCGCGGCATTGCTTCGCGCGCTCGTCGGGCGTCCATTCGGGCCGCGACGCAAAGCCAAAGCCGAATTCGCCCGCCTGGCGCAGCAGGATCGACACGACCTCGGGGAACTCCTTGTCGAGCGTGCGCTTGGCCCAGGCGTACTGCCCGCCCTGCAAAAGCCGCTGCACGGCCTGCTCGGTGAGCGGCGTCATGTTGTCGAGCAGCTTCGCGCGCAGGAAGTCCTCGAACGACGGCGTGAGGAACTGCGGGTCGAGCTTGAGCGAGACGCGCAGGAACGCATCGAAATCCTTGCGCAGCGACGCAAGCGTTTCGTCCTTGAGAGTGAGAGTGATATGCCCCATTGTGGTTGCCCCGTGTATTCCTCGCGGTGCCTGTCTGTCGCGCCAATGCAGGCCTCGACGGTTTATCGGCGCAGCGGGGCGAAACTTGAGGCGGGGCAGACAGGACCGGACGGGAGCCAGCAGCCTCAGCGCAGCACCACCCCCTGCCAGAGGAAGAACACGCCCAGCCCCACCGCTATGGTGAGGAGCGGCCGTTTGGTGAGCGCGCTCACGGCGATGGCCGCGAGCGCGCCGACGAGCTGCGGATTGCGCCACGTGAGCTCGGCGTGCTGGCCGTGCGGCGACACGGCCATCGGCACGATGATCGCGGTGAGCACCGTGACGGGCACGAAGCCGAGCGCGGTGCGCACGATCGGCGGGAACACCAGCCGATCGCCCAGCACGAAGACGGCGGTGCGCACTGCCACGGTTATGAAGGCCATGCCGAGAATCAGGACGACGTAGTTCATGGGCGGCCTCCAGCGGTGTGCGCATCGTGACAGGAAAGACAGGCGGCGCTTGCCTCGCTCGTGCTCTTGCCGACCGGGCCGGCAGCCTCGGCAGCGGGGGTGGTTTGGGCGGCTGGGGTGTCCCCGGCTGCCGCGCTCGCGCGCGGCTTGCGCGGCAGCGAGAGCGCGACGCCCACGGCCACGCCCGCGAACACGGCGCCAAGCAGGCCGAGCTTGTACGGCCAGCCTTGCCAGAAGAAGGCGAGCGTGCCCGCGGTGGCGGCGGCGGCCAGATAGCGCACGGCCACGAGCTGCGGCACGACGATGGCGATGAAGGTGGCAACCATCGCGAAGTCGAGCCCGAGCGACTGCAGCCCCGGGAAGGCCGCGCCGAACAGCAGGCCCGCTGCGGTCCAGAGCTGCCAGTTCAGATACATCGAAAGGCCCGAACCGAGGAAATGCCACGGTGAGACATCGCCGGGCGCATGGCGTCGGAAGTAGGCCCAGGAGACGGCGAACACCTCATCGGTGAGCAGGCCGCCGAGCACGAGGCGCCAGCGCATCGGCAGATGCGAGACATAGGGCGCGAGCGTCGCGCTGTAGAGCACGTGACGCAGGTTCACGATGAGCGTGGTGGCCCAGATCACCGCGAAGCTCGCGTGCGCGGCGATCAGCCCGAGCGCGATGAATTGCGCGGAGCCCGCGAACACGGCGAGCGACATCAACTGGCCGTGCCAGAGCGACAGCGGGCCCGAGGTGACGAGCGTGCCGAAAATGACGCCGAAGGGCGCGGAGCCGATCATCATGGGGATCGTGTCGCGTGCGCCGGCGACGAATTCCTTGAAGCGATGGGGGTGACGGGTCAAGCGAGTCTCCAGATTGGGAGGCCAGCATAGCGGGAAGCGGCGCGTGCGGCTTGTACGTTCTTGCGGCGTCGCCAGTGGTGGGGGCCGTGCGCCGTGGATCCGGCAGCGGGCAGCTAGTTGGCCTGCCAGCGGCCGGGCGGCACGCCGAACATGCGGCGGAAGTGCCGCGTGAAATGACTCTGGTCCGTGAAGCCGCTCGCGGCGGCGACCTCGGCAACCGAGGCGCCCGCGCGCAATGGCCCGAGCGCGCGTTGCAGCCGCAACTGGGTGCGCCACGCATGCGGCGGCAGCCCCGTGGCCTGGGTGAACAGGCGCGTCGCATGAAATGGCGAGAGGCCGACCGCCTGCGCGAGATCGGCCACGCGCAGCGGCTCGGTGAGATCGGCGGCCAGCAGCGCTTTCATGATTTCGACGCGCGGCTCGTTCGCGGTGGATTCGAGCCGGGCTTCGCGCGTGCGCGCGTGGCGGGTCAGGAGCGTGGAAAGCGCGTCGAGCAATGCGCCTTCCACGGCGAGGAGGTCGGGCTGCGGCGCGTCCAGTGCATGGGATGCATTGGGCACCAGCGCGAACTCAGTACGGCGACGGTCCGCATCCGCCTCCAGCAACTGGTGTGCGCGAGAGAGCCGGCGCGCGAGATCGGCGTCGCGGATCACCTCGGCGTCGAACCACGGTAGCGGCTGCGCGCGGCCCGCAATTTCGCCCGCGAGCGTGTGCAGATAATCGACCGGCACGTACATGACGCGATAACGCCAGCCTTCGTCCACGGCGCGCGAGCCCGTGTGGACCTCGCCCGGATTGATGACCGGCACGCTGCCCGCTTCCGCGACGTGCTGCGCGCCGCGGTAGTGGTAGCACTCGGCGCCGTCCTCGATCACGGGGATCGTGTAGGCCTCGTGCCAGTGCGGCGTGAAGGTGTGATCGTGATATTCGGCCGTGAGCAGATCCGCGCCGGGCAAAAGCGGCGTGCGCCAATAACGGGCGGAATCGCGAAAACGGGAGAGGGTCATGGAAAGGGTCCGGCCAGCACCCCTAGTTTAGCGCACGGGAATCGTCGTGCCCGCGGGCATCGGCACCGCGGTGACGCTGTTCTTCGCACTGCCGCTCACCACGCGGTCGCTGTACGTCAGGTAGACAAGCGCGTTGCGCTTCGTATCGACCACGCGGACCACGTGCAGCGTCTTGAAGACCAGCGACATGCGCTCGCTGAAGACATCGGCCTGTTGCTTGAGCGGGGCGGCGAAACTGATCGGGCCGACCTGGCGGCAGGCGATCGACGCTTCGGTCGGGTCTTCCGCGATGCCGAGCGTGCCTTTCACGCCGCCGGTGCGCGCGCGGGAGACGTAGCACGTGACGCCGCTCACGGCGGGATCGTCGTAGGCCTCGACGACCACCTTGTCGGAGCCGGTCATGCGGAAATTAGTGTTCACGCTGCCGATCTGCTCGGCGTGGGCGGCGCCCAGCGCGAGCGCGCCGGCGCAGAAGGCGAGCGCCGGACGCAGTCGGGCGGCGAAGCGAGTCGATTTCATGCGGAGTTCCGAAAATGGCGAAGCGACATTATCGGGCAGGGCGGGGAGGAGGTGATCCTGGTCGCTTCGTAGGGCTACTGCGCAAAAGAAAAAAGCCGTTGCGCAAGATACGCAACGGCTTCGATATTTTGGCTCCCCGACCTGGGCTCGAACCAGGGACCTACGGATTAACAGTCCGGCGCTCTACCGACTGAGCTATCGGGGAACAGCAGTACAACTACAACCTTTTACTTCATGAAAAAGCCCGTTCTGGTTAACGGGCTTTTGTAAATCTTGGCTCCCCGACCTGGGCTCGAACCAGGGACCTACGGATTAACAGTCCGGCGCTCTACCGACTGAGCTATCGGGGATCAACAAAAGCAGAGAACGAGATTCTATGGGGTCTGGCGCAACCTGTCAATACCTTGTCGTCATCTTATTATTCATTCCTGCAAAAAAGATGGCAGGAATTCAGGATGACGACACCCCAGGGGCAGAACGTGTGCTTAGCGCGCGAGCAGCGCGAGCTTGTCCTTCACGTCCTTGAATTCGTCGGCTTCCGGCAGCGGCGCCTTGGTCTTGGTGATGCTCGGCCAGCCCTTTGCCAGTTCGGCGTTCAGCTCGGTGAAGTGCTGCTGGTCGCCAGGCACATCTTCTTCGGCGTAAATGGCGTTCACCGGGCACTCGGCAACGCACACGGCGCAGTCGATGCACTCGTCCGGGTCGATCGCGAGGAAGTTGGGACCTTCGCGAAAGCAGTCCACCGGGCACACATCGACGCAGTCGGTATAGCGGCACTTGATGCAGCTTTCGGTCACAACGTGGGTCATTCAGGCAGCTCCTGCATGCTTTGTATCGGGGGTGGGCGCGCGATTGGCCGTGCGCCAAAACCAATATTGTAACTGATGCCGATTTCTCTCAGCCAGACGTCCGCAGCGGTTCTTAGATCGTTTCGTGATTAGTTTATGCGCCACGTTGGGTAAGCGCGATCAAGATCCGCGCAAGGGAGCGCATGCGACATGAGGGGCCGGCGGCGTGGCACGGACGCATTCGGGTAACATGCAGGCATCTTCGGCGCATGCCGATTGCGGCGCAGCCGCCTCGCTCATCATGATCATTACTTCGCTGCTCGATACCGACCTGTACAAATTCACGATGATGCAGGTGGTGCTGCATCATTTCCCCGCGGCCAATGTGGAATATCGCTTCCGCTGCCGTACGCCCAACGTCGATCTAGTCCCTTACGTCGACGAAATTCGCAGCGAGATCCAGAAGCTTTGCAGGCTGCGCTTTGCCGAGCCCGAACTCGAGTATCTGCGCAAGATGCGCTTCATCAAGGGCGACTTCATCGATTTTCTCGCGCTCTTCCATCTGAACGAGAAGTACATTTCGGTCACGCCTTCACCGAAGGGCAATGGCGAAATCGACATCGAGATCAAGGGGCCATGGCTGCACACGATTCTCTTCGAGATCCCGGTGCTCGCCATCGTCAACGAGGTCTACTTCCGCAACACGCAGCAGCATCCGCAGTACGAGGAGGGGCGCGAGCGCTTGCGCCACAAGATCGAGCTGCTCGGCGCGAAGCCTGAGTTCGCCGACTGCAAGATCGCCGACTACGGCACGCGCCGCCGCTTCTCGAAGCGCTGGCACGAGGAGGTGATCCTCACGCTCAAGGAAGATCTCGGCGAGCAGTTCACGGGCACGAGCAACGTCTACTACGCCATGAAGCACAACCTCACGCCGCTCGGCACCATGGCGCACGAGTATCTGCAGGCCTGCCAGGCGCTCGGCCCGCGCCTGCGCGACTCGCAGATCTACGGCTTCGAGATGTGGGCGAAGGAGTATCGCGGCGACCTCGGCATCGCACTCTCGGATGTTTACGGTATGCAGGCCTTTCTGCGCGACTTCGACATGTACTTCTGCAAGCTCTTCGACGGCGCGCGCCACGACTCCGGCGACCCGTTCGAGTGGGGCGAGCGTCTGCTCAAGCACTACGAGGACAACCGTTGCGACACGCGTACGAAGACCATGATCTTTTCGGACGCGCTCGACATTCCCAAGGTGCTGCGCCTGTATGAGCGTTTTCGCGGGCGTTGCCGCCTCGCGTTCGGCGTGGGCACCAATCTCACCAACGACCTCGGCTATCAGCCGCTGCAGATCGTCATCAAGATGGTCCGCTGCAATGGCCAGCCGGTCGCCAAGCTTTCCGATTCGCCGGGCAAGAACATGTGCGACGACAAGGCTTATCTCGCCTATCTGCGTCAGGTGTTCGGCATCGAGCAGCCCACGGAAGAAGAGATCGCGGGCCAATAAGCCTCTTTGTTCGAGGTCAGAAGAAAAGCGACGCCCCGGTATAATCGGCGCGTCGCTTTTCTTCATCTGTCGAGGTCGCGTATGGACTCCAAGGTCGACACCACGGCCGCCCGCCGCAGCATACTCGCGCGCATCCGCGCGGCGCAGGGCCGCGACGCGACGCCTGCCGCGCAAGAGCGCGAAGCCGTCGCCGACTACCTCGCGCGTCATCCGCAAGGGCCACGTCCGCCGCTCGAAGGCGATCTCGTCGCGCGCTTCATGGACGAGGCGAAGAAGATGGCGTCGAGCATCGACGAAGTCGAGCAGCTCGCCGATGTGCCCGCTGCCGCCGCGCGCTATCTCGCGTCGCTCGGACTCCCGACCGAGGCGGTCGCCTGGAAGGTGCTCGAGTCGTTCGACTGGGCCGGCGCGGGATTGAGCGTCGAATTTCGCAAGCCGGAAGACCGCGATCTCGTGGGCCTGACCGGATGTTTTTGCGCGACCGCCGAAACGGGCACGCTGGTCCTGCTGTCCAGCCCGCAATCGTGGGCCTCGGGCGCGCTGCTGCCCGAGACGCACATTGCCGTCGTGCCTGCGTCGCGCATCGTGGCCGGTCACGAAGACGCTTTCGCGCTCATGCGCGCCGAACGTGGCGAGCTGCCGCGCGCGGTCAACTTCGTTTCGGGACCGTCGCGCACCGGCGATATCGAACAGACCATCGTCCTCGGCGCGCACGGGCCGTATCGCGTGCATGTCATCGTCGTGAAGGGCGCATGACGGTTGAGGCGGCCGTCGTCGACGGCGCAACGCTTTCCGCCGCGTGGGGCTTGCCGTTCGCGTGCATGCTGCTGTCGATTGCGCTCTTTCCGATGTTCGCGGCCACGTTCTGGCATCGGCATTTCGGCAAGATTTCGGCGGTCTGGGCGCTCGCGTTCCTGCTGCCGTTCGCGGCGACGCACGGTTTCGCGGCCGCCTGGCCGCTCATGCTGCACGCGCTATTCGATGAGTATGTGCCGTTCATCGTCCTGCTCGGCGCGCTCTATACGATATCGGGCGGCATCTGCGTGTACGGCAACCTGCGCGGCTCGCCGCGCACGAATACCGCGATTCTCGCGCTCGGCACCGTGCTCGCGAGCGTGATGGGCACGACCGGCGCGGCGATGCTGCTGATCCGGCCGCTCCTGCGCGCAAACGACAACCGGCGCCACAACGTCCACGTCGTGGTGTTCTTCATCTTTCTCGCGGCCAATGCCGGCGGCTCGCTCACGCCGCTCGGCGATCCGCCGCTCTTCCTCGGTTTTCTCAACGGCGTGGGTTTCTTCTGGACTACGCAGCATCTCGCACTGCCAATGCTGTTCGTCTGCGGCGTGCTGCTTGCTGCGTTTCATGCGCTCGATTCGTGGTACTTCCATCGTTCGGGCGAGGCGCGCGCGGCGTTTCTCGACCCGACGCCGGACACGCCCGATCTGTACGTCGGCGGCAAGCTCAACTTCGTGCTGCTCGCGCTCGCGATTGCGCTCGTGCTGATGAGTGGCGTCTGGAAGCCTGACATCGGCATGGCGTTGCCGGGCGTGCACCTCGAGCTGCAGAATCTCGTGCGTGACATGGGGCTGGTTGTGCTGGCGTTCGTGTCGCTCGTGTTCGTGTCGCGCAAAGCTCGCGCCGACAACGACTTCGACTGGGCGCCCATCGCCGAAGTGGCGAAGCTGTTCGCGGGCATCTTCGTGACGATCGCGCCGGTGATTGCGATGCTGCGCGCGGGCGAGGCGGGCGCGTTTGCTGCGCTGATCCAGTTCGTGAACGACGCGCCCGGCCAGCCCAACGACGCGCTGTACTTCTGGGCGACGGGCCTGCTCTCGTCGTTCCTCGACAATGCGCCCACCTATCTCGTGTTTTTCAATCTCGCAGGCGGCGACGCGCAGGCGCTCATGACGGGCGGTGCGAAAACGCTTGCGGCCATCTCGGCCGGCGCGGTCTGGATGGGCGCGATGACCTATATCGGCAACGCGCCGAACTTCATGGTGAAGGCCATCGCGCAGCGGCGCGGCGTGCGCATGCCGGGCTTCTTCGGCTATCTTGGCTGGTCCTGCGTGGTATTGCTGCCGGTGTTCGCCGTCGCGACCTGGCTCTTTTTCGTCTAACGAGCGGGTTCGGCACAGCTCGTTGAGTTGACCTTTATTTGATCTGTAGTAGTGCGGAGAGCACCCATGCAAAAAATTCTCGTGGCGCGCCCGATCTTCCCGGACGTGATCGATCGGCTCAAGCAGTATTTCGACGTCGACTGGAACAATGGCGAGACGCTGTCCGCCGACGCCCTCAAGGCGCGGCTCGCCGACAAGGACGGCGCGCTCACCATGGGCGAGCCAATCGACGCGGCGGTGCTGGCCGCGGCGCCGCGCCTGCGCGTGGTCTCGAACATGGCGGTGGGCTACAACAACTTCGACATGCCGGCCTTCAACGCGGCGAACGTGCTGGGCACCAACACGCCCGACGTGCTCAACGAAACCACGGCCGACTTCGGCTGGGCGCTGATGATGGCGGCCGCGCGACGCATGACCGAGTCGGAGCACTTCCTGCGCGCGGGCAAGTGGAGCAAGTGGTCCTTCGACATGTTTCTCGGCGCGGACATTCACGGATCGACGCTCGGCGTGATCGGCATGGGCCGCATCGGCCAGGCGATCGCGCGCCGCGCGCGCGGCTTCAACATGCGCGTGATTTATCACAACCGCTCGCGCGTCGCGCCCGAGATCGAGGCCGAGCTCAACGCGGAATATCGCTCGAAAGAAGCGCTGCTCAAGGAGGCCGATCACGTCGTGCTCGTGCTGCCCTATGTGCCGGCGAATCATCACACGATCGGCGCGGCCGAACTCGCGCTGATGAAGCCCACGGCCACGCTCACGAATATCGCGCGCGGCGGCATCGTCGACGACGCGGCGCTCGCCGAGGCGCTGCGCACGCGCCAGATCGCCGCTGCGGGCCTCGACGTGTTCGAGGGCGAGCCGAGCGTGCATCCGGCTTTGCTCACGGTGGACAACGTGGTGCTTACGCCGCATATCGCGAGTGCGAGCGAAGGCACGCGCCGCGCGATGGCCAACCTCGCCGCCGAGAACCTGATCGCCGCGCTGGGCGAGGGTCCGCGCGCGGGGCAGCCGCCCAATCCGATCAATCCGGACGTCATGGGGAAGGCGCGTTCATGAACGCGGAGCCGTTGATGGCGGTGGCGACGCTCGTGCTTGCGGTTGCCCTGGCGATCGCGGTGTTCGCGCTCTTGCGCGCGCGCCGCGGTACGCAGGACGACGCGCACGCGGAAGCCACGCTCGACGCGCTCGACCAGTTGAGCGACCGTATCGCGGGCTCGACCGACACCCAGGCGCGCGCGGCCGAGCGCATCGAGCGCGAGCTGCGCAACGAGATCGCGCGCACCGCGCAGGCCTCGCGCAGCGAATTCGGCGGCGGCTTCACGCAGGTGCAGCAGGGGCTCGCCGCGCATCTCACGAGCATCGCGACCGTGCAGAACGGCCAGCTCGAGAGCTTCGCGCAGCAGCTCGAAGCCATGCGCCAGAGCCAGCAGTTGCAGGCGCAACAGGCGCGCGACGAGCAAGGCCAGGCGTTGCGCCATTTCGGCAACGTGCTCGGCCAGCAAATCGCGCAGCTGACCGAGGCGAACGACCGCCGCCTCGCCGAGGTGCGCGCGACGCTCGAGCAGCGCCTGAAGGACATCGAAGCCAACAACGCGGCCAAGCTCGAAGAGATGCGCCGCACCGTCGACGAGAAGCTGCACGCGACGCTCGAGCAGCGTCTCGGCGAATCGTTCAAGCTTGTTTCCGACCGGCTGGAGCAGGTTCATCGCGGACTGGGCGAAATGCAGACGCTCGCGGCGGGCGTCGGCGACCTGAAGAAAGTGCTCACCAACGTGAAGACGCGCGGCACGTGGGGCGAGGTGCAGCTCGAAGCGTTGCTCGAACAGATGCTCACGCCCGAGCAGTTCGCGAAAAACGTGGCGACGGTGCCGGGCAGCAACGAGCGCGTGGAGTTTGCGATTCGGCTACCGGGGCGGGGCGGGCCGGGCGGTGCCGAGGCTTGCGCCTCAGACAGCGCGCCGGTCTGGTTGCCGGTCGACGCCAAGTTTCCGCGCGAGGACTACGAGCGGCTCATCGATGCGCAGGAGCGTGCCGACGCGGCCGGCATCGAGGAGGCCGGCCGCGCTCTGGAAGCGCGCGTGCGCGCCGAGGCTCGCACCATCGCCGAGAAATACGTCGCGCCGCCGCACACGACCGACTTCGCGCTGCTGTTCCTGCCCACCGAAGGGCTTTACGCCGAGATCCTGCGCCGCCCGGGCCTCACTGATGTGTTGCAGCGCGACTACCGTGTGAGCGTCGCGGGCCCGACCACGTTGACGGCGCTGCTCAACAGCCTGCAGATGGGTTTTCGCACGCTCGCGATCGAGAAGCGCTCTAGCGAGGTCTGGCAGGTGCTGGGCGCGGTGAAGACCGAGTTCGGCAAGTTCGGCGAAGTGCTCGCGCGCACCAAGTCGCAACTGGAGACGGTCACGCGCTCGATCGAGGCCGCCGAAGTGCGCACGCGCGTGATGAACCGCAAGCTGCGCGACGTCGAGGCTTTGCCCGGCGAGGCCGCGTCGAACCTGCTCGGCGATGCGCTGCGCAATGGTGGGAGCGGCGAGAACAACGATAGCGGCGACGAGTGACGCACGTTTAGCGCGAGCCACGCAACGAAGCATCCAAAAAAACATCGGGCCGTCCGCAGATCGCTGCGGACGGCCCGATTTTCATGCTGCTGCGGTTTTAGCTAGCGACCGGCTCGGCAGGCGCCGCAAGCTGGTCGAGCGCATCGCCCGTCACGCGCACCACGCGCCAGTCGGGCAGGATGGTTGCGCCCATCTTCTCGTAGAAGCGGATGGCCGGCGTGTTCCAGTCGAGCACGGTCCACTCGAAGCGGCCGCACTTGCGTTCCACGGCGATGGCCGCGAGCGCGCGCAGCAGCGCCGTGCCCAGTCCCGTGCCGCGCTGCGACGGCTGCACGTATAGGTCTTCGAGATAGAGCCCGCGACGTCCGAGGAAAGTCGAGTAGTTGTGGAAGAACAGCGCGTAGCCGACGATGCGGCCCGCGTCCTCGGCCACCAGTGCCTCGGCCGCCGGGTGCGCGCCGAACAGCGCATCGGCGAGTCCTTCGGGCGTGCCCGTGAAGACGTGCGTGAGTTTTTCGAACTCGGCGAGTTCATACATCAGCGCGTGCATGGCGCTGACGTCGGTGGGCGCGGCTGCGCGGATCGTGGCCGTCATCACGCCTCCTCGGGCACGTCGGAGAGATGAATCTCGATGCCGCCGAAGCGCGCGGCGACCCAGTTGTACAGATGGCAGGCAATCCACAGCAGCACGAAGCCGACGATCGCATTGAGGATCAGCGCGCTGAACACGGTGCCGAGCTCGAAGGTGCCGTAGCGGAAGAAGGCGACCACCGCGACGAGCAGCACGACCGGCACGCTGAAGGTCAGGTACACGAGGATGAGAGCCTTCGCGGTCTGCCCGGCGGCGATGAACGAAATCTGTTTTTTCATGTGAATCGGTCCGTAGGTCGAGGGGACGTCGCTGATGGACGCCGAATCATGTTGAACGATGCGCTGGCTGGTCATGGGCGCTGCGCTAGACGAGGCCGTCGAAGAGCATGATGTCGACGGTGTCGCCCGCATCGAGGTCGGCGCTTTCGTGAGCGAGCACGATGAAGCAGTTCGCCTCGCTCATCGTGCTGAGCGCGCCGGAGCTTTGCGAGCCCGTGGGTGCGACGCGCCACTGGCCCTGCGCATCGCGCTCGGCGATGCCGCGCTGGAATTCGGTGCGGCCCGGACGCTTCCGGATGGGTGTGTCGCAGCGCGCCGGAATGAGCGGCATCGGCTGCGGCGTGGCGCCCGACATCGCGATCAGTGCGGGGCGCACGATCTGGTAGAACGCGACCATGGTGGCGACCGGATTGCCTGGCAGCCCGAACAGCAGCGCCGCGCGCCCGGCGCCGGGGCGGCCGCCCGACCAGATGCGGCCAAACGCGAGCGGGCGGCCCGGACGCATCGCGAGGCCCCAGAAGGACACATCGCCGAGCGCCTGCAACTGGGTGCGCGTGAAATCGGCTTCGCCGACCGAGACGCCGCCCGAGGTCAGCACGACGTCGGCGCTTTCGGCGGCGGTCTTGAGCGTGGCCGCGAGCGATTCGGGATCGTCGCGTACCCGGCCGAGATCGATCGGCTCGGCGTTCAGACGCTGGAGCATCGCGCCGAGCGTGTAGCGGTTGCTGTCGTAAATGCAGCCGGCGTCGAGCGGCTCGCCGGGCGAGCGCAATTCGTCGCCGGTCGAAAAGAACGCCACGCGCAGGCGCCGCTTCACCGCCACATCGACAATGCCGAGCGAGGCCATCAAGCCGATGTCGCTCGCGCGCAGCACGCGGCCCGCGCGCAGCGCCGCGCTACCGCGCGCGAGGTCTTCGCCCTTGCGGCGGCGATTTGCGCCGGGCGTAACGGCGTCGGCACGGAAGGTGACGGCTGCGGGTTCTGCACCCCCGCTATGCTCTACGCGCTCCTGCGGCACGACGGTGTCGCAGCCGGTGGGCATCGGCGCACCCGTCATGATGCGCACGCACGTCCCTGGCGCGACGGCACCCGTGTAGGGATGGCCGGCAAACGCCTTGCCAGCCACGTTCAGCGTGAGCGTCGCGCTGGCGGGCGCAGCCTGCGCGAGCAGCGATGCGCCATCGAAGGCATAGCCGTCCATGGCCGAGTTATCGTGTGCGGGCACGTCGATCGGCGAGATCACGTCTCTCGCGAGCACGCGCGCAAGTGCATCGCGCAATGGCACGCGCTCGCTTTGCGCGAGCGGCGTTACCCACTGGAGCACGATGGCCTGGGCGGCACTGACGGGCAAGGCTTGTGGATCGAACTGGCCAAGGCTTCCTGCGCTGCCGGAAATACTGTTAAGCGTGGTCATGGAGTGGAGAAGCGTCGCATCCGCACGGATGGGTGTGGCGATCGTCCTGGGGAGCGTGCGTCAGGCCGGTGGCGGGCGGCGGCGGTCGAGCCGGACGCGCTCGTCAGGCACGGTCGAGCTCGGCAAGTTCCTGTAAGGAATTGACATTGTAAAACGCACGCTCGTCGGCAAAGACCACTTCGGCCGCCGTGTGGCGCGCGTACCACGCACGCACTTTGCGCTCGCCCGCGTCAAGGAATGCTGCGAGATCACCAGCGAGCGAGGTGTGGACGAGTGCGAAGACGGGGTGCAGGCTGACTTCGCCGGCCGCGTTCACCGTGGTTGCGGTGGCGATGAGCGTGTTTTGCGCGCGCACCGCAGCGGCTAGCCGTGCGCCGAGATCGGCGGGCAGCCACGGCGAATCGCACGGCGCGCTCAGCAGCCATTCGGTGCCGGCGACGCGCAGGCCGGCAAGCAGTCCCGCGAGCGGGCCGGGGTAGTCGGGCAACGTATCGGCGATGACCTGCGCGTACCACGGCGCGCCGAGTTCGGCGTAGACATCGTGGTTGCGGTTCGCGCTGATGGCGAGTGCGCTCACCTGCGGCGCGAGGCGCGCGAGCACGTGCGCGGCGAGCGGTTGGCCGTGCAGGTGCTGGAGGCCTTTGTCGACGCCGCCCATGCGTTGGCCGCGGCCGCCCGCGAGCACAAGGCCGGTGAGCGCAGCGGTGGGGATGGCGGAGGCCGGCGAGGAGGAGGGCATCGGCGTATCGATGTTTCGCTGTATCAGCCGCCGATATAGGACATTTCGATACGGCGCTCTTCGCCCACGGCCGGAGCGGCGTCGCTGCCGCGCAATTGCGAATAGCGGTCGGCGCGCTGTTCCCAGATGTGGGCAATCGTGTTCGAAATGGCCTCGTCGCTCGCTTCGCCGCGCAGCAACGCGCGCAGGTCGTAGCCCGTCGAGGCGAACAGGCACAGATACAGCTTGCCTTCGGTCGAGAGCCGCGCGCGCGTGCAATCGCCGCAAAATGCGCGCGTGACGCTGGAAATCACGCCGATTTCGCCAGCTCCGTCCGCGTAACCCCAGCGCTGCGCCGTTTCGGCGGCGCTGTGCGCTTCGAGCGGGACGAGCGGGAAGTGCTCGGCGATGCGTGCGACCACGTCGGCGGACGGCAGCACCTCGGCCATGTTCCAGCCGTTCGAGGTGCCCACATCCATGTATTCGATGAAACGCAAGGTCACGCCCGAGCCCCGGAAGTGGCGCGCGAGCGGCACGATTTCGCTGTCGTTGGTGCCGCGCTTGACGACCATGTTGACCTTGATCGGCTCGAGCCCGACCGACTGCGCGACCGCGATGCCGTCGAGCACGTCGGCGACCGAGAAATCGGCGTCGTTCATGCGGCGGAAGAGGGCGTCATCGAGCGCGTCGAGGCTCACCGTGACGCGCGTGAGGCCCGCATCGCGCAATGCGCGCGACTTGCGTGCGAGCAGCGATCCATTGGTCGTGAGCGTGAGGTCCAGCGGCTGGCCTTCAGGCGTGCGCAGCTTCGCGAGCCGCTCGATCAGGAATTCGATGTTCTTGCGCAGCAGCGGCTCGCCGCCGGTCAGGCGGATTTTGGTGACCCCGTGCGCGACGAAAAGCCGCGCGATACGCTCAATTTCTTCGAGCGAGAGAAGCGACGAATGCGGCAGGAACGGGTAGTCCTTGTTGAAAACCGCACGCGGCATGCAGTAGACGCAGCGGAAGTTGCAACGGTCCGTGACCGAGATGCGCAAGTCGTGCAACGGCCGCGCGAGGGCGTCGAGCAGCTCGCCAGACGGCGCGCGCACGGTCTGCGCTGCCGGGCTGGGCGGCAGCGAGCGGATGTCGGCAACAGGGATGATGCGTCGGGCCATGGTGTGTTCGTTCTCTCGATGGTTCGATTCTAGCTGAACCTCACCTTGCGCACAGACAAGGGTGAACGCTGATATATCAAAAAAAAGCCCGCCGAAAGAGGCGGGCTTCGTGTTGCGATGCGGCATTGTCGCCGGTGCCGGAAGCGATCCTGAGGTCGACTTCCGGTCCGGCTGACTCGCACGGGCCGGTTAGGGCTGGCGGTCCGTCTCCACTTGCTGCATCGGCGCGCTGTCGGCCGGCGGCAGGGGCTTGCGCTCACGCGGCACGCGTGCGGGCTTCACCACTTGAGCGGCGGCGTCCTGCGCGGCGCGCAGCTTGGTGGCGTCGGTGTTGACCCACTCGAGGCCTGCCGACTCCAGCATCGGACGCAGCGTGTCGGCCGTGGCGGCAACGCTCGCTTGCGTGTGACGCTGAGTCGCGGGCTCGGCGACCGGCGCTGCGGCCTCGGCTTGTGCCACGACAGCTTCGGCACGCGTTTCGACCGGCGCAGGTTGAGCGACGACCGGAGCCGGCTCGGTGGCCGCTGCCTGCGGAGCTTCGACGCGCTCCTCGCTGATCGCCGGTGATTCGGCGGCTGCACGCTCTTCGACCTGGGCAGCCGGCGTCGCGACAACGGCCACCGGTTCCACAACGGCTTGAGCCGGCGTGGCGGCTGCGACCGGTTCGACAGCGGGCGCGACAGGCGCAGCAACCGGCGCTTCGGGCGTGGCTGCAACCGCGGTTTCGGCCGGTGCTGCCGGAACGATTGCCGGTGCTTCAACAGCCGGTGCTTCGGTTGCCGGCGCAGCGGGCGCTTGCACGGCTTGTTCCGCTTGAGCCGAGTGTGTGGCTTCGGCGGCTGCGGCGGCTGCGACTGGCAGGGCTGTCGCGACCACCGCCTCGGTGACGGAAGCGTGAACGACGGCTTCAACGCGTTCAGCCTGTTCGACCGCGGGCTGCTCGTCAGCGGCGACGTCGTCGGTGCCTTCGTCAGCGCCGGTTGCGCCTTCGAGCCCTTGCGTGCCTTCCGCATCGCGCTCGCGGCGACCACCACGGCGGCCACGGCGGCGACGACGGCGCTCTTCACCTTGCGGTGCGCCGTCTTCATCCGTGCCAGCGTGGGTCACGCCGTCGGTGAGGGCGGCCTGGGCTGCTTCGGCGACCTCGGCTTCAGTGCTTGCGGCGTCGAGGCGTGCCTCTTGTGCCTCGGCGGCTTCGGGCTGCTGCTGACGGCGGCGTTCGCCACGTTCGGCGCGCTCACCACGCTCGGTGCGCTCACCGCGTTCACGGCGCTCGCCACGTTCCTGGCGTTCGCCGCGCGGGGCGGCTTCGGCTGCATCTTCGCTGCGGTCCTGGCCACGTTCGACGCGTTCGATGCGCTGCTCGCGTTCGGCGCGGGGCTCACGACCCTCGCGTGCTTCACGCGGTTCGCGTTGCTCGCGCGGCTCGCGCTGTTCACGGGGTGCGCGGCCTTCACGGCTGTCGCGGCTCTCGCGGCCTTCACGTCCTTCGCGCGGCTCACGCGGCTCACGCGATTCACGCTCCTCGCGACGGCCCGAGGGCTGGCCGGTGCGTGCACCGCCTGCCGCTTCGCCACGGCCTGCCGCGTCGCGGCTACCGCCACGGCGGTTGCGGTTGCGATCGGTGGAGCCGGCGCCAGTCTTCTCGCCACGCTCGGTTCGGGCTTCGCGTGCCGGACGGCTGGCCTTCTCCTGCTCGACCGGTGCCGGCGCGGGAGCCGGTGCCGGCGCGCCGCCGAAGATGCGCTTGATAAAGGCGAAGAAGCCACCGCCGCTTGCCGGCGCGGCCGCGACCGGTGCGCGAACGGGCATCGGCTCTGCCGCGGGCTTGGGCTGCGCGGTGGGCGCCGGACGCTCGGGCGTGATGCCCTTCACCGCGGCTTCCTGCTTCGGCTTGGCTTCGGCCGTGCGCTTGCTGTAGCCGGTCTCCGACTCGAGCTCGCGTGCAGCCTCTTCGGCCATCTTCCACGAGGCGCGCGGGTCGTCGAGGCGCGCATCGTCGTGACGCAGGCGCTCGAGCTTGTAGTGCGGCGTTTCGAGGTGCTTGTTCGGGATCAGCACGACGCCGACCTTGAAGCGCGACTCGATCTTGTTGATTTCCGCGCGCTTCTCGTTGAGCAGGAAGGCGGTCACTTCGACAGGCACCTGGCAATGGATTGCCGCGGTGTTTTCCTTCATCGCCTCTTCCTGGATGATGCGCAGGACCTGAAGCGCCGACGATTCCGTATCGCGGATATGGCCCGTGCCGTTGCAGCGCGGGCAAGTGACGTGGCTGCCTTCCGAGAGGGCCGGGCGCAGACGCTGGCGCGACAGCTCCATCAGGCCGAAGCGCGAGATCTTGCCCATCTGCACGCGCGCGCGGTCGTGGCGCAGCGCGTCCTTCAGGCGCTGCTCGACTTCGCGCTGGCTCTTGGCCGACTCCATGTCGATGAAGTCGATCACGATCAGGCCGCCCAGGTCGCGCAAGCGCAACTGGCGCGCCACTTCGTCGGCGGCTTCGAGGTTGGTGCGCGCGGCGGTTTCCTCGATGTCGGCGCCCTTGGTGGCGCGCGCCGAGTTCACGTCGATGGCGACCAGTGCTTCGGTGTGGTCGATCACGATCGCGCCGCCCGAGGGCAGCGGGACGGTGCGCGAGTACGCGGTCTCGATCTGGTGCTCGATCTGGAAGCGCGAGAACAGCGGCACGTCGTCGTGGTACCGCTTCACCTTGTTGACATTATCCGGCATCACGATATCCATGAAGGCGCGCGCCTGGTCATGGATCTCGGTGGTGTCGATGAGGATTTCGCCGATGTCGGGCTGGAAGTAGTCGCGGATCGCGCGGATCACGAGGCTCGATTCCAGATAGATCAGCATCGGCTGGCCGGACTGGCCGGCTTGCGACGCGGCTTCGATGGCGCGCCACAGTTGCAGCAGGTAGTTCAGGTCCCACTGGAGTTCTTCGGCCGAACGGCCGATGCCGGCCGTGCGCGCGATGATGCTCATGCCGTCCGGCAGTTCCAGCTGCGCCATGGTTTCGCGCAGTTCCTGGCGGTCGTCGCCCTCGATGCGGCGCGACACGCCGCCGCCGCGCGGGTTGTTCGGCATGAGAACGAGGTAGCGGCCAGCGAGCGAGATGAACGTGGTCAGGGCCGCGCCCTTGTTGCCGCGCTCTTCCTTTTCGACCTGGACGATCAGTTCCTGGCCTTCCTTGAGGGCGTCTTGAATGCGCGCACCGCGCATGTCGACGCCTTCGCGGAAGTACTGGCGGGCGACTTCCTTGAACGGCAGGAAGCCATGGCGATCTTCGCCGTAGTTGACGAAACACGCTTCGAGCGACGGCTCGATGCGGGTGACGATGCCCTTGTAGATATTGCCTTTGCGCTGTTCGCGTCCGGCGGTTTCGATGTCGATGTCGATCAGCTTCTGTCCATCGACGATGGCGACGCGCAGCTCTTCCTGCTGCGTCGCGTTGAACAGCATTCGTTTCATTGAACGGCTCCAGTGCGGCTCATGCACGGCCCTCGGTTCCTGGATGGCGCCCGGCGCTTCGCTGGGCTGCATGGGGGAGAGGGTCGCGGCAAGCCGCGCCTTATTGTGTTTTCACAAGCACGCTGGAGCAGGAACGATGGCGGGGAGAATTGCCTTGCGGGCGGCCGGTCTGGCGTTGCGTTGCCATGGACGGGCCGCGTGGGCACATGCGAAATACGTCTTCAATAGCGGCCAGACGCGCGGGGGGCACGGTTTTCCTGCGCTTCCGATCCGTCTGTCGCCGCTTGTTGCCCGCTTGTAGCCGCTGATTGCCGGCTTGCGTCGGTGCTGTGTGCGTTGGCGGCAAACTGCGCCACGCACTATTGCGACAGAACATGGGCCGCAGCCGCGAACTGCGCGCGCTGCTGGCTGGATCTGCTTTGTGGCCTCGGGCATCGAGCCCAGGACCACGTACGGGAAGCTTTCAGAAACGCCCGTCTTCCCCCTCGGGGTGTCTCGCCACTTTTGACGTCGCCATATCCCGCACATTGCCGGGACGCATCAGGCGCTCGCCGTATTTTCGCCACCAGCGCGTCGGGCTGCAGTCGCTCGAAAATGTTGCGACCGCGCGGCATGACGCGCCGGATGAATTCTTTATACCAACCTTCCGTTACCGTCGGAGCCCGCCTCGACCGAACGTGCCTGTGGGCGCCGTCCCTGCCGCGCGGACTTCCGTGCGTGCAACTCGTTGCATCTCTAAAACGGGGTGAGCAACCGGCCCCGGGCGCAAGTAAAATATCGGTTTATCGCTTGCCGCCTGCGCATGCCGCGCGGTTCAAGATCCCGGAGAAGCGCCCTTGGGTATTGGTCGGGCGAATCAGGAACTTTTTGGCCGTTTGGCCTGCCGTCGCGTCAGCGCTGGGCAAATTATATTCAGAATGAAAGAGTTAGGCAAAATATCCCAGAATCAGGTCGCGAGCGACCAGGTTTCGTTCGTCGAGATCGACGAAGGTTCCGCCGGTCAGCGAATCGACAATTTCTTGTTGCGCGTGTGCAAAGGCGTGCCGAAGAGCCATATCTACCGGATTCTGCGCAGCGGGGAAGTGCGCGTGAATAAGGGGCGAATCGACGCACAGTACCGGCTCGAGATGGGCGATGTCGTGCGCGTGCCGCCCATACGCGTCGCCCAGCCGAGCGAGCCTGCGGGCGCGGCGCCCGTGCCGGCGGCGCACTTCAGCGTGCTGTATGAGGACGAAGCGCTGCTCGTGATCGACAAGCCAGCCGGCGTGGCTGTGCATGGCGGCAGCGGCGTGGCTTTCGGCGTGATCGAACAGTTGCGCGAGGCGCGGCCGCACGGCAAATTTCTCGAACTCGTGCACCGGCTCGACCGCGAGACCTCCGGCGTGCTGATGCTCGCGAAGAAGCGCTCGGCGCTGGTCGGCCTGCACGAGCAGATGCGCGACAACAAAACGGACAAGCGTTACTACGCGTGCGTCCACGGCGAGTGGGCGAACGACTGGGGGCGCCGGCGCGCCGTGAAGGAGCCGCTGCACAAGTATCTGACCCCTGAAGGCGAGCGGCGCGTGCGCGTGCAGCCCGACGGCCAGCCGTCGCATACGGTATTCAATCTCGTCGAGCGCTGGCCTGGCTACGCGCTGGTCGAGGCCGAGCTCAAGACCGGCCGCACCCATCAGATCCGCGTGCATCTCGCGCATCTGGGCCTGCCGATCGTCGGCGACGCCAAGTACGGCGACTTCGCGCTCAACAAGGCGCTCGCGCGCACCGGTGCGAAGCCCGGCGTCAAGCGCATGTTCCTGCATGCGTACCGGTTGAAGCTCACGCACCCGATCACGGGCGCGCCGCTGCAATTCGAGGCGCCGCTGCCGCCCGAGTTGCGCAGCTTTGTCAGCGAGCTGCGCGCGCAGCGCGAAGCGGCTGGCGAAGGCGGGAGCCATACCGCTGCACGGCCCGAATAAGGGTGCGACGCTGCCGGCTGCCGCGACGAACCGGGGAGCACACCGGACTCAAGAATTACAGTGTTTGGAGAAGGACCGCATGGCCCGAGAGCAATTTGACCTGATTGTGTTCGACTGGGACGGTACGCTGATGGACTCGACCGCCCACATCACGCGCAGCATCCAGGCCGCGTGCCGAGACCTGGGACTGCCGGTGCCCGGCGACGAAGCCGCGAGCTACGTGATCGGCCTTGGCTTGCGCGAGGCATTGCAGATTGCCGCGCCCACGCTCGACCCCGCCGACTATCCGCGCCTCGTGGAGCGTTACCGCATTCATTACCTGCTGAAGGACCAGCAGACCGAGTTGTTTTCGGGCGTGCGCGAGATGCTCACTGAGCTGCGCGACACGGGCTATCTGCTCGCGGTGGCGACCGGCAAGAGCCGGGTGGGGCTGAACCGCGCGCTGGCCGAAGCCAACCTGACGAGCTTGTTCGACGGCACGCGCTGTGCCGACGAAACCTTCTCGAAGCCGCATCCGGCCATGCTCCAGGAGCTCACGCGCGAACTGGGGCAGGATCTGAACCGCACGGTGATGATCGGCGACACGACACACGACCTGCAGATGGCCGCGAACGCGGGCGCGGCGGGCGTGGGCGTGGCTTACGGCGCGCATTCGTCGGGCGCGCTGGCCGGGCTTGCGCCGCGGTTCATCGCGCCGGACGTGGCCGCGCTGGCCGGCTGGCTGCGGGAGCACGCATGAACGCGCAGCCCAGTGCGAGCGAAACCCGTGAGACGGGCCATGGGCCTGTGCGCGTGTGCGCCGCCGAGGAGCTCGCCGAGGGCGGTGCGGGCCAGCGCATGAGCGCGACCTATGCGGGCGGCGACGCCGTCGTGTTCTTCGTGCGCTACGGCGGCGAAGTGTACGGCTACCTGAACCGCTGCGCCCATGTGCCGATGGAGCTCGACTGGGTCGAAGGCCAGTTCTTCGAGTCGTCGGGGCTCTATATCATGTGCGCGACGCATGGCGCGATCTACCAGCCCGACACCGGCAAATGCGTGGGCGGGCCGTGCCGCGGCGCCCGGCTGCGCGCGGTACGTGTCGAGGAACGCGACACGCCCGAGGGCCGTGCGGTATTCTGGCTCCCAGACGACGATTTGAGTCCGACCCCATCTTGATTTCACTGCCCACGCATGCCCGATAATCTGACCCCTGATGGCGCCGACGGCGGCAAGCCCGGCTGGGAGCGCGAAGCGCTCGAGCGCATCGCCATGGCCGCGATCACCGAGCAACGCTCGGCGCGGCGCTGGAAGATCTTTTTCCGCTTCGCGTTTCTCGCGGTGCTGGTGCTGCTTGCGTGGAGCATCCTCGACTTTTCTGGCGCGCGCGTGGACAGCGGCGGCCGCCACACGGCGCTCGTCACGCTCAGCGGCGAGATTTCGGCGGACACGCCCGCCAACGCCGACGACATCAATAGCGCGCTCGACAGCGCTTTCGACGACGACGGCACCGCCGGCGTGATCCTGCACATCGACAGCCCCGGCGGCTCGCCGGTACAGGCCGGCATCATCAACGACGAGATCCGCCGGTTGCGCGCGAAATACCCGGCCATTCCGCTGTACGTGGTGGTGGGCGATATGTGCGCTTCGGGCGGCTATTACGTTGCCGCTGCTGCCGACAAGATCTATGTGAACAAGGCGAGCATCGTCGGCTCGATCGGCGTGCTGATGGATAGCTTCGGTTTCACGGGCCTGATGGACAAGCTCGGCGTCCAGCGGCGCTTGCGCACTTCGGGTGAGAACAAGGGCTTTTACGACCCGTTCTCACCGAATACGCCGAAGATGGACGCGCACGCGCAGGAGATGCTCGACCAGATTCACCAGCAGTTCATCGACGCCGTGAAGGCGGGCCGCGGCAAGCGCCTGAAGGATGAGCCAGACCTCTTTTCGGGCCTTTTCTGGACCGGCCAGAAGAGTGTCGAGCTCGGCCTCGCCGACGGCTTCGGCGATAGCGACTACGTGGCGCGCGAGATTATCAAGGCGCCGGACATCGTCGACTATACGGTCAAGCAGGGCATCACCGACCGCGTCGCGAAGCGCTTTGGCGCAAGCGTTGGCTCGGCGGCCGTGCATTCGCTGATCTCGGGCGGGAGGGTCTCGGTGCGCTGACTCTGCACAAACTGGCTCAAACTCACGTAAATACGGCCGCTGTGTGATGCACAGCGGCCGTTTTGTTTTGCGGTTGCGCGTGCTGCCGCAGCGCTCAGTTTGTCCTTAGTTCGCCAGCAGCAGGAAGATCGCGGGTCGCTTATGCAACTCGGGCGCCGGCTTCTTTTTCCATTCGGACACGGCGCGGCTCACGATCGTCTCGCTGGGCAGCGTGAGGTCGGCGGCCACGCACACGAGCGTCGAGGGCGCGCAGGTTGCGAGCAGCGCGTCGAGCAGCGCGCGGTTGCGGTAGGGCGTCTCGATGAAGATCTGCGTCTGCTTCGCCTTGCGGGAGATCTGCTCGAGTTCGCGCAGCTTCTTGGTGCGCTCGTTCGCGTCGACGGGCAGGTAGCCATGGAATGCAAAGCTCTGGCCGTTCAGACCCGAGGCCATCAACGCGAGCAGGATCGAGCTCGGCCCGACGAGTGGCACGACCTTGATGCCGCGCTCGTGCGCGCGCCGCACCAGCAGGGCGCCCGGGTCGGCGACGGCGGGCACGCCCGCTTCGGAAACCAGCCCCGTGTCGATGCCGGCCAGAAGCGGCGCGAGCAGCTTGTCGATCTCGCCAGCGGGCGTGTTGACGTTGAGCTCGTGAATCTCGATCTCCTGGATCGGCCGCGTGGTTCCGACGCGCTTCAGGAACGCGCGCGTGGTCTTGGCGTTTTCGCCGATATAGCTGGCCAGCATGCCCGCGCGCTCGCGCACGGGGCCGGGCAGCACGGCGGCGAGCGCGGCGTCGTCGCCGTCACCGAGGGTGTTCGGGATCAGATAGAGCGTGCCCGTGGTCATTGGCGAGCCTCCTGCGGCGTCAGTAGCGGATAGCCGGCGGCGAGCAGCATGCGCGTGAGCTCGATGAGCGGCAGGCCGATCAGTGCGGTGGGGTCGTCGGACTTGATCGCTTCCAGCAGTGCGATGCCAAGCCCTTCCGATTTCGCGCTGCCTGCACAGTCATAGGGCTGCTCGGCGTGCAGGTAGGCGTCGAGCACGGCGTCAGGCAGATCGCGAAAGCGCACCGTGGTTACGACATCGACGGTAGCCGTTTGGCCAGTAGCGGTGTCGAGCAGACTGAGTGCACTATGGAACAACACTTCGCGTCCGCGCATGGCGCGCAATTGCTCGAGTGCGCGCTCGTGAGTGCCCGGTTTGCCGATCTGGAGGCCGTCAAAGGTCGCCACTTGGTCAGAGCCGATCACGAGCGCGCGCCCAGCATCAGCCGGCAAGGCTGCGGCCACGGCGCGGGCCTTGGCCTCGGCCAGGCGCAGCGCCGTGGCGGCGGGCGTTTCGCCGGCGTGCGGTGTTTCGTCGATGGCCGGCACAGCAGTGTCGAAAGGAATGCGCAGGCGCTCGAGCAGCTCGCGACGGTAGCGCGAGCTGGAGGCGAGAATCAGCGTGGGTCGGCTCGGTTGCCGGGCGGGCGCAGCGGTATCCTGCATGATGGTCGGATCGTGAATAATGGTCGTAGGGCGGCGCAGGGCGGACCAGGCATTCGGCGGGCGCATTTACCAACGAATTTGCCAAAATACCCAAGCCGCACAGAGGCTTGCGAGCGTGAGCTTAAGTGTTTGACTCGCAAAGATAAAGACGTTATGATTTTGGGCTTTTCATCGGTACGCTCACCTCGTGCGTCCGGCCAATGTCCGGGTGCAATGAAGGGAAGCGACGAGGGAAGCGGGCCGACAAGATACAGATCGGCAGCAGTGTAGGGCTTTTGCGCCGCCTGCGGGCCGCGCGTCTGGAGCAGGAGAGCGCACATGACCGAACATTCTGGCAAGCCTGCGGGCGCCGCATCGGATGTAGGTGCGGATAAGGGCGCGCTCAATCCGCGCGATTTCGACATTTTCGAATTTGCGCGTAGCGGGCGCGGTGCATCGGGTACGGTGCGTCTCTCGCAACTGCCGCGCATGCTAAACGAAGTCCCGGCCGATGCGCCAGATCGCGACACCGCGTTCACGTGGCAGGCCGAGGGTTTCACGCAACAGGAATTGCAGGACAACGGCACCGAGGGGCCGCAGCCGTACCTGCGGCTCGCGGTTCACGGTGCTGCATGGCTTACGTGTCAGCGTTGCCTCGCTCCCTATGAGCAGGCGTTCAACGCGGACCCGGTCTTCCGGATCGTCCAGACGGAAGATGAGGCGGACGAGTTTTCGCTCGACGACGATGAATTCGATGTGATTGTGGGCTCGCGCCATTTCGATCTCGTCGACTTGATCGAAGAGGAGTTGTTGCTCTCGCTGCCGCTCGTGCCGAAGCACGACGTTTGTCCGGAAATTCACGAAAGCCTCGCCTCGGGTGCCGACGGCGCGGATGGCGTGGATTCCGTCGAAGACGTGCCGGAGCAGGAGGTCGAGCCGGAAGAGCGCGTCAACCCGTTTGCGGCGCTCGAATCGCTCAAGAAGGACGGTCCCGGCAGCAAGCACTAAGGTTTTACCGGGTGGCTGCGGGTGGCGTGCAGTATCAATTCGTGGCCCAGTCCCGGAGTCCGGTCATCCCCCAGGGTGGCGGCGGCCGGATCGGGCTGTGTTAGAATTTGGAAAATTTTCAGGAGTTATCATGGCAGTTCAACAAAACAAGAAGTCGCCGTCGAAGCGCGGCATGCACCGCTCGCACGATTTCCTCACGGGCGCGCCGCTGGCTGTCGAGCCGAGCACGGGTGAAGTGCATCTGCGTCACCACATCAGCCCGAACGGCTACTACCGCGGAAAGAAAGTCGTCAAGACCAAGAACGACTAATCGTCCCAGCGTGCGGCGCGACGGCCCGAATCCGGGCTTGCACAGCGCTGCACATGGCGATTCCGTTCGCTTGACAATTTTTCGGCTCGGCAAAAAAGGCGGCATTCAACTGCCGCTTTTTTGTGCCTGAAATTCGTCGCACTCCATGACCGTTACGCTCACGATAGATTGCATGGGAGGCGACCACGGTCCGTCCGTGACAGTGCCTGCCGCAGTCAATTTCGTTCGCACGCATCCCGATGCGCGACTGCAACTGGTGGGCATCGAGACGGCGATCCGCGCCCAGCTCAAAAAGCTGAAAGCGCAGGACCTCCCCGCACTTTCCGTCGTTCCCGCCACCGAGGTCGTCGAAATGGACGATCCGGTCGAAGTCGCTCTTCGCAAGAAGAAAGACTCGTCGATGCGCGTCGCGCTCAACCGCGTCAAAGAAGGCGAGGCGCAGGCCTGCGTCTCGGCCGGCAACACCGGCGCGCTGATGGCCGTCTCGCGCTATGTGCTCAAGACGCTGCCGGGCATCGAACGGCCGGCCATCGCGTTCGCGCTGCCTAGTGAGCGCGGCTACACGACGATGCTCGACCTCGGCGCGAACGTCGACTGTGAACCGCAGCATCTGCTGCAGTTCGCCGAGATGGGGCACGCGCTCGTTGCCGCGCTCGAGGGCAAGGACCGGCCGACCATCGGGCTCCTGAACATCGGCGAAGAAGTCATCAAGGGCAATGAGACGATCAAGCGTGCAGGCGAGCTGCTGCGCGCGAGCACGCTGAATTTCCGCGGCAACGTGGAAGGCAACGACATTTACAAGGGCACCGTCGACGTTGTCGTCTGTGACGGTTTCGTTGGGAATGTCGCGCTCAAGACGTCGGAGGGCCTCGCGCAGATGCTCAACGACATGATCAAGGAAGAGTTTGGCCGCTCGTGGCTCACGAAGCTCATGGCGCTGACTGCGCTGCCGGTGCTCATGCGCTTCAAGAAGCGCGTCGATCACCGCCAGTACAACGGCGCGGCGCTGCTCGGCCTGAAAAGCCTCGTCTTCAAGAGCCATGGCTCCGCGGATGCTTATGCGTTTGAGTGGGCGATCAAACGCGGGTATGATGCCGTCAAAAATGGCGTGCTGGAGCGTCTCACGCGTGCCATGGAAGAAAACGCCAGTTCACTCGAACAGGCAGCCGGCGGCCAGAACAGCGCCGCCCCAAGGGCTCCCGAGGAGCCGCCCGCGAGTCCATCCGCGAGCTTACCCGCTCAGACGGCGGGCGATCTGCCGCCCGGCGCCGCATCATCCTCGAAGGCATAATGGCTCAATCGACTCTCTATTCCCGCGTGCTCGGCACGGGCAGTTTTCTTCCGCCTGAGCGCGTCACCAATCAGGATCTGGCCGAACGTCTCGCCGCGAAAGGCGTCGAGACGAGCGACGAGTGGATCGTCGCGCGCACCGGCATTCACTCGCGCTACTTTGCGGCGCCCGACGTCACGACCAGCGATCTCGCGCTAGCCGCTTCGCAGCGCGCGATCGCGGCCGCCGATGTCGATCCGCAATCGATCGACCTCATCATCGTCGCCACCTCCACACCCGATTTCGTGTTTCCGAGCACCGCCTGCCTGCTGCAGAACAAGCTCGGCATCCGCAATCACGGCGCGGCGTTCGACGTGCAGGCCGTGTGCTCGGGCTTCGCCTACGCCGTTTCGATCGCCGACAGCCTGATCCGCAGCGGCCAGCACAAGACGGCGCTGATCGTGGGCGCGGAAACGTTCTCGCGCATTCTCGACTTCAACGACCGCACGACCTGCGTGCTGTTCGGCGACGGCGCGGGCGCGATCGTGCTGCAGGCGTCCGACGAGCCGGGCGTGCTCTCGAGCGCGCTCCACGCCGACGGCAGCTATGCGCACATTCTGTGTACGCCGGGCAACGTGAACGGCGGCGTGATCGCCGGCAACGCGTTCCTCCATATGGATGGCCAGGCGGTGTTCAAGCTCGCCGTCAACGTGCTCGAGAAGGTCGCGATCGAGGCGCTCGAAAAAGCACAACTGACGGCTGACCAGGTCGACTGGCTGATCCCCCATCAGGCCAACATCCGCATCATGCAGGGCACTTGCCGCAAGCTCGGCCTGCCCGCCGAGCGCATGGTTGTCACCGTGGGCGAGCACGGCAATACCTCGGCGGCTTCGATTCCGCTCGCATTCGACGTCGCGGTGCGCGACGGCCGCATCAAGCGCGGCCAGAACGTGCTGATCGAAGGCGTCGGCGGCGGCTTTACCTGGGGCGCTTCGGTCATCCGTTTCTGACCTGCCCGAAGCGGGCGCTCCCGCTTGGCCGGGCCTGCGACACACGCGGCCCCGCAAGCGGTTCATCGGAGCGCATCGCCCATCTGTTTTGAACGAATTTTGGGGACGTTATGAAATTTGCGTTCGTATTTCCAGGACAAGGCTCGCAGGCCGTCGGCATGCTCGACGCCTTCGGCGACAACGCCATCGTGCGCGAGACGCTCAAGGAAGCATCCGATGCACTGAATCAGGACCTCGGCAAGCTGATCGCCGAAGGCCCTGCCGACGAACTCAATCTCACCACCAACACGCAGCCGGTCATGCTCACTGCCGCTTACGCCGTTTATCGTGCGTGGCAAGCGGCGGGCGGCCCGGCGCCGGCAATCGTCGCGGGCCATAGCCTCGGCGAATACACGGCGCTCGTGGCTGCTGGCGTGCTCGCGTTCCGCGACGCCGTGCCGCTCGTGCGCTTTCGCGCGCAGGCGATGCAAAGCGCGGTGCCGGTGGGCGAGGGTGGCATGGCCGCCGTGCTAGGTCTCGACGACGACGCCGTGCGCGCGGTCTGCACCGAAGCGGCCGCGGCAAGTGGCGGCGTGGTCGAAGCGGTCAACTTCAATGCGCCGGCGCAAGTCGTGATCGCGGGCCACAAGGGCGCGGTCGAGAAGGCCTGTGAGATCGCCAAGTCCAAGGGTGCCAAGCGCGCGTTGCCGCTGCCGGTTTCGGCGCCATTCCACTCGTCGCTGCTCAAACCCGCTTCGGACCAGCTGCGCGAATACCTCGCGAACGTCACGCTCAATGCGCCGGCCATCCCGGTCGTGAACAATGTCGACGTGGCTTTCGAAACCGATCCCGCGAGGATTCGCGACGCGCTCGTGCGCCAGGCCGCCGGTCCGGTGCGCTGGGTCGAGTGCGTGAAGGCGATCGCTGGGCAGGGCGCGACGCATGTGATCGAGTGCGGTCCCGGCAAGGTGCTCGCGGGCCTCACGAAGCGCATTGACGGCAATCTGACCGGCGCCTCGGTGACCGATCCGAAGTCGCTCGACGAAGCGCTCGCGCTCCTCAAGGCTTAAACCGCCGCATCGGAAAGTATCAAACGCAACGGATTCGAACGATGGAAAAAACTCTCGACAATCAGGCCGCGATCGTGACCGGCGCTTCGCGCGGCATCGGCCGGGCCATCGCGCTGGGACTGGCGCGCCAGGGTGCGACGGTGATCGGCACGGCAACGAGCGAAGCCGGCGCGCAGGCCATTACCGCCGCTTTTGAAGCTGCGGGCGTGAAGGGCCGCGGCGTGGTGCTCAACGTCAACGACGCGGCTGCGGCCGAAGCGCTTATCGATGCGACGGTCAAGGAGTTCGGCGGCCTCGCGATTCTCGTCAACAATGCGGGCATCACGCAGGACAACCTGGCGATGCGCATGAAGGACGACGAGTGGGACGCGGTGCTCGACACCAACCTGAAGTCGGTGTTCCGCCTCTCTCGCGCCGTGCTGCGCCCGATGATGAAGGCGCGCGCCGGCCGCATCATCAACATTACGTCGGTGGTCGGCTCGTCGGGTAACCCGGGCCAGGCCAACTACGCGGCGGCCAAGGCAGGCGTCGCGGGCATGACGCGCGCGCTCGCGCGCGAGATCGGCAGCCGCGGCATCACGGTGAACTGCGTGGCGCCGGGTTTTATCGACACCGACATGACCAAGGATCTGCCCGCCGAGCAGCAGGCTGCGCTCCAGCAGCAGATTCCGCTGGGCCGTCTGGGCAGCCCGGAAGATATCGCCCACGCGGTGGTCTTTCTCGCATCGCCGCAGGCGGGCTATATCACGGGCACTACGTTGCACGTAAATGGCGGGATGTATATGTCTTAACCGGAATCGGGTACTATCCGCGCCTTGATGCGCTCTGGCGAATAATCTCGCCGGACGCGTGCGCGAATAGCCGTTCCGGAACCGCGAGCGCCGCTTTTCAGCCAGGTCAAACCTGATAAAATGCGCGCACTCGCATTTATGAGCTAACTTTTTTTCCCTTGGAGGGGTAATGGACAACATCGAACAGCGCGTCAAGAAGATCGTCGCCGAGCAACTGGGCGTCGCCGAAGCTGAAATCAAGAACGAAGCTTCGTTCGTGAACGATCTGGGTGCAGACTCGCTCGACACCGTGGAACTGGTGATGGCCCTCGAAGACGAATTCGGCATGGAAATCCCTGACGAAGAAGCTGAGAAGATCACGACGGTTCAGCAAGCGATCGATTACGCTCGCGCGAACGTCAAGGCCTGAGTGCCTGTTCCTTGTCCGGGCCGGCGCGCGCACGCGAGTTGCACGCTAGCGGCCCGCGAGGATGCTTGCCCGTGAAACCGCGAACACCCGCCGCATCTGCTGCGGGGCATCGGCCGGTCAACTAGCCACAGGGCTCACAGGAGCATTTCCTGTGGCCTCTGTGGCTTTTGTTTTGTCATCTATGGAAAAGGGGTTACCGTGAGCCGCCGTCGAGTTGTTGTTACAGGCCTGGGGCTGATTTCGCCTGTTGGCAATAATGTTGCCGACGGGTGGGCCAATCTGGTCGCCGGAAAGTCCGGCATCGCCAACATCACGAAGTTCGACGCTACGAACTTCTCGACCCGTTTTGCCGGCGAAGTGAAGGGCTTCAACGTCGAAGATTACATGCCGGCGAAAGAAGCACGTCACATGGATACGTTTATCCATTACGGCATTGCTGCGGGCATCCAGGCGATGCAGGACAGCGGCCTCGAGATCACCGAAGAGAATGCCGAGCGCGTAGGCGTGGTGGTGGGCTCGGGCATCGGTGGCCTGCCTATGATCGAAGTCACGCAGACGGAACTGCTCAACCGCGGTCCGCGCCGGATTTCGCCGTTTTTCGTGCCGGCTTCGATCATCAACATGATCTCCGGTCACCTGTCGATCAAGTACGGCCTCAAAGGCCCGAATCTCGCGATCGTCACGGCCTGTACGACGGGCCTGCACTGTATCGGCGAAGCCTCGCGTCTGATCGAGTACGGCGACGTCGACGTGATGATCGCGGGCGGCGCGGAATCGACCGTCTCGCCGCTCGGCATCGGTGGCTTCGCGGCGGCGCGTGCGCTCTCGCAGCGCAACGACGACCCGGCAACGGCGAGCCGACCGTGGGACAAGGATCGCGACGGCTTCGTGCTGGGCGAGGGCGCTGGCGTGATGATCCTCGAAGAGTACGAGCACGCGAAGAAGCGCGGCGCGAAGATCTACGCGGAAGTCGGCGGCTACGGCATGAGCGGCGATGCGTATCACATGACCGCTCCGCTCGAAGACGGTGACGGCGCGCGCCGCTGCATGCAGTACGCGATGCGCAACGCGGGCGTGAATCCGAACGAAGTGAACTGGGTTAGCGCGCACGGCACCTCGACGCCGCTCGGCGACATTGCGGAAACCACCGCGATCAAGCGCGCGTTCGGCGATCACGCGAAGGACATCGTCGTCAACTCGACGAAGTCGATGACCGGCCACCTGCTGGGCGGCGCGGGCGGCCTGGAGTCGGTGTTCTCGGTGCTGGCCGTGCACAATCAGGTGTCGCCGCCGACGATCAATATCTTCAACCAGGACCCGGCATGCGACCTGGACTACTGCGCGAACACCGCGCGGGACATGAAGATCGATGTCGCGCTGAAGAACTCGTTCGGCTTTGGCGGCACGAACGGCACGCTTGTTTTCAAGCGCTTCGCTTGAACTGCTGCTAAACACGGCATGTGAGCCCGATGTGATCGCCTCGTGCGACACGGCGGCCGCGCCGGCGCAGTTGCATGCGCCGGCCGGCTGCGACACCTTTTCCGATACGCGGCGCATACGTGCGCCGCGTATTGTCTTGCGCCCGTCCTGGGCACTGCATGCGCTGCTGCTTGCAGGCGTGCTGATTGCGACTGCCGCGTTTTTCACGACGCTCGCGCCCTGGCTTGGCGCATGGCGGGCTTTGCCGCCGGCGCTCGCGCTGGGCGCAGCCGGACTGCTCGCTTTTCAGGCATGGCGCCGTGCGCAGCCAGCCTTCATCGAAATCGGGGCCGACCGTTTCGCCGCCTTTGCGCGCACCGGGGCACAACTTGTCGACGGACGCCTGCTCGGCGCCTCGCAGTGGGGCGCGGCGCTCCTCGCGCTCGTGGTGGAAGAGGGCGGACGCCGCAAGACGCTGCTCGTGGCCGCCGATTCTCTCGGTGCCGAGACTTACCGCATCCTCGCAGTGAGCGCGCGCGCCGCCGCTGGCCGTTAACACATTCAAGCGCCATCGCGCTTGCACGGCCGATGGCGTTTTTACGGTTTCGCGTACCCGCATTTTTCCGCATTGCCTGCATTGTCTCCGGCCGCTGCACCCCAGCCAGTCTTGCGTTGCGTCTGCCAGAGCGCTGTAACGACTGTAACGGCTGTTACGCGTGTAACGTGGCAGCGTGGCGGTAACGCTACAATGGTGCCCCCGCGTCCACTTCAATGAGCTAACGGATTTTTCAGGTGAGCGAAAAAGAAATAGACCAGTTGCTGGTCGAGCGCGTGCAAAAAGGCGACAAGGCTGCGTTCGAACTTCTGGTCTCCAAGTACCACCGCAAGATCATCCGCCTGATCTCGCGCCTCGTGCGGGATCCCGCCGAGGTCGAAGACGTGGCGCAGGACGCCTTTATCAAGGCGTATCGGGCCCTGCCGCAGTTTCGTGGCGAATCCGCTTTCTATACGTGGTTGTACCGAATTGCCGTCAACACGGCGAAGAACTACCTTGCGACCCAGGGAAGACGCGCCCCCACATCCACCGAAGCAGATGCAGAAGAAGCGGAAACTTTCTCGGACGCCGATCAACTAAGGGATATCAATACGCCCGAGTCGATGTTGATGAGCAAGCAGATTGCCGAGACGGTTAACGCTGCCATGGCGGTTTTACCGGAAGAACTGCGCACCGCCATTACGCTTCGGGAAATTGAGGGTTTGAGCTACGAGGAAATCGCCGAAATGATGGGGTGCCCGATCGGCACTGTCAGATCGAGAATTTTCCGTGCTCGCGAAGCCATTGCGGCAAGATTGCGTCCGCTGCTGGACACACCGGAAGGCAAGCGCTGGTAGCACACCAGCGCTGCGCCGGGCACGGACGCAATTCACTGGATGTGGGTGTGTGTCACTACGGGGCTCTGTAAGAAAATGGGGAGCATCATGGGGTCGGTTTCGATGCAATCGGTGTCAAGCTCGCGCGGCGAGCAACTGTCCGCCTTCGTCGACGGCGAAATGGCCGGCGATGAACAGCATCTGAACGCTATTCTTTCGGGGCTCGATCAAGAGGGCCGCAAGGCCTGGTCGAGCTATCATCTGATCGGCGACGTGCTGCGTTCCGACGACCTGGCGATGAGCCCGGCCGCGAGCCAGTCGTTCATGGCGGGCTTTGCCGCGCGTTTCGAGGCGGAGCCGCACGTGCTCGCGCCGGCAGCTCTGCCCGCTGCATCGGGGCAATCCGCCACGCATAACGGCCGCGTCTCGCGCATTCTTGCGCTGCGCCGCCGCGTCGTGCCGTCGCTGGCCGTGGCCGCCGCGGCCGCTACGCTCACGTGGATCGTCATGCCGCAAATGCGCGGCGTCGGCATGGCCGGCGCGCCGCAGATCGCCGCGGTGCAATCCGCTGGCGACAATGTCCAGCGCGTGGCCATGAATACCGTGCCGGTGCAGACGGCGGCTGCCATGCAGGACGGCAATATCATCCGCGATGCGCGTCTGGACGAATATCTCGAAGCGCACCAGCAGTTCGCGCAGCAGCCGGTCATGTCGGATTCGATGCCGTTCATCCGGTCTGCCGCCCTCACCACGCAAGGCCAGTAAAGTCTGATGCAGATAGAGCGGTTCAATAAAACGACAATCTTGGGGCGGCTGCCGGCATTGCTGTGCTGTGCAGCCGTAATGTTCACCGCTCTGTCCGCCGCCACGCACGCACACGCGCAGGGCGCGTCTGCCGCCTCCGCGGTAGACCCCGCTGCGCGGCAGAGCGCCCTGCAGTGGCTAGATCGCATCCAGCAGGCTGCGCAGCAGCTGAACTATGCGGGCACCTTCGTCTACCAGCGCGGCGCGTTCGTGCAGTCCTCGCGCATCACGCACTACGCCACCAAGAGCGATGGCGAGTACGAGCAGCTCGAAAGCCTCGACGGCAAGCCGCGCAAGATGCTGCGCCATAACGACGATCTCTACACGTTCGTGCCCGAACGCAAGCTGTGCGTCGTCGAAAAACGCCAGAACAAGGAAGCCTTCCCCGCACTGCTCGCTACGAATGGCGAACAGGTGCTCGCCGTCTATGAGCCGAAAATGCTCGGTAGCGACCGTGTGGCCGGCATCGACAGCAGCGTGATCGAACTCAGCCCGAAGGACGCCTATCGCTTTGCCTACAAGCTGTGGGTCGATGCGAAAACGGGCCTGCTGCTGCGCGCGCAGACGCTCGATCCGTCGAATGGCCAGGTGCTCCAGCAACTCTCCTTTACGCAGGTGAGTATCGGCGTGCCGGTGGACAAGGCGCCGATCGTGGCCGGCATGCGCAACACCGCCGGCTGGACGGTCGTGCGTGCGCCGCTACAAACAGTCGATATGGGGGCCCAAGGCTGGACCTTCGCGCAAACGGTGCCGGGCTTTCGCATGATTCGCGAAGTGCGTCGCCCGATGGCCGCACGCGATGCCAACGAGCCGCCCATTCCCGTCGATCAGGCCGTGTTCTCAGATGGGCTGTCGGCCGTCTCCGTGTTTGTCGAGCCAGTCGAGCACAATAGCCGCAAGGAAGGCTCGGGCAGCAGCGGCGCGACCCACGTGCTCGTGAAGCGCAGCGGGGACTACTGGATCACTTTGCTTGGCGAGGTGCCCCAGGCCACGTTGCAGCAATTCGCGTCTGCCATAGAATACAAAGCTCCCAAGTAACCGCTACGGCCGATTTCGATATGACGATCCTCCCGCTGCGCAAATTCTTCGCGGCCGCGGTGGTGGCGGTATGCCTGCCGTTCGCCCCGCTCACGGCATTGGCGGCGCCCGCCGCCAATTTGCCGGACTTCACCGATCTCGTGGACAAGGTGGGGCCCTCTGTCGTCAACATCCGCACCACCACGCGCGTGACGCTCTCGCCGCGCGGGCTGCCGCCGGGGATGGACAACGGCGACATGTCGGAATTTTTCCGCCGCTTCTTTGGCATTCCCGTGCCACAGGGGCCGCAGGGCGGCCAGTCGCCGCGCGGCGGTCAAGGCGGTGGCCAGGACTCCGGCCCGGACAGCGGCAACGACACTGAGCAGAGCAGCGGCGTGGGCTCGGGCTTCATCATGACGAGCGACGGTTACGTGATGACCAACGCGCACGTCGTCGACGACGCGGACAGCATCTACGTCACGCTCACCGACAAGCGCGAGTTCAAGGCCAAACTGATCGGCGTGGACGACCGCACCGACGTGGCGGTCGTGAAGATTCAGGCCAACAACTTGCCGGCTATTACGATCGGCGATTCGAACAAGGTGCGCGTGGGCGAGTGGGTGCTGGCGATCGGTTCGCCGTTCGGACTCGAAAACACCGTGACTGCTGGCATCGTGAGCGCGAAGGGGCGCGATACGGGCGACTATCTGCCGTTCATTCAGACCGACGTGGCCGTGAACCCCGGCAACTCGGGCGGCCCGCTCATCAATATGCAGGGCGAGGTGATCGGCATCAACTCGCAGATCTATAGCCGCACTGGCGGCTTCATGGGCATTTCGTTCGCGATTCCGATTGACGAGGCGATGCGCGTGGCCGATCAGCTCAAGGCCACGGGCAAGGTCACGCGCGGCCGGATTGCGGTGGCGATCGGCGAGGTGACCAAGGACGTGGCCGATTCGCTCGGCCTGCCGAAGGCGCAGGGCGCGCTGGTGTCGAGCGTCGAGCCGGGCGGTCCGGCCGACAAGGCGGGCATCCAGCCGGGCGACATCATCCAGAAGTTCAACGGCCAGACCGTCGATGCGGCCACCGACTTGCCGCGCATGGTGGGCGACACCAAGCCGGGCACGCGCTCGACCATCACGATCTGGCGTAAGGGCACGACGCGCGATTTGCCGATCACCGTGGCCGAGTTGCAGCCGGACAAGGGCACGAAGGCGGACCAGCGCAAGGCGCCGGAGCCCAAGCCGCGCGCGGCGAATGCCCTGGGTCTTTCCGTGACGGACCTCACCGCCGATCAACTGAGCCAGCTCAAGATCAAGGGCGGCGTGATGGTGGACTCGGTGGACGGCCCGGCCGCGCGCGCGGGCTTGCAGAAGGGTGACATCATCCTGCGTGTGGGCGACACGGATATCACGGGTGCGAAGCAGTTCCAGGAAGTCACGTCGCGGCTCGACTCGCAGAAGATGGTGGCGATCCTCGTGCGCCGCGGCGACAACACGCAGTTCGTGCCGCTGCGCCCGCGCAATCCGGGGCAGAAGTAAGCGATGAGCGCTCCTGCCCTGAAGCCGGCCGCTACGGGTTCGCGTACGGGAGCGCATCTCGTGCTTTATGGCCGTGCGTGGTGTCATCTGTGCGAGGACATGCGTGCGGCGCTTGAGCCGTTGGCGGCAGTGGCGGGGGCGCACATCGAGATGATCGATGTCGATTCCGACCCCGCGCTGCAGGCGCGCTACGATGAACTCGTGCCGGTGCTGGTCTGCGATGGTATCGAACTGTGCCACTACTGGCTGGACGAGGCGCGCGTGCGTACCGCGCTGGGCTTGGGCGCTGCGGCGCCCGATGGCGCGTCGCAGGGTGTCGCTGCACCGTGATATATCGGTGACTTACTGCACGGTTCGCCGGGCGGCCCCCTTTTCGGCTAAAATAGATCGTTTTTTCATCTGTTTACGAGGCGTGTCCAGCTTTCGTTGGGGCGCGCCTTTTTCGCTTGATCGGTACTGAATGGATCATATTCGTAACTTCTCGATCATTGCGCACATCGACCATGGCAAGTCGACGCTCGCCGATCGCATCATCCAGCTGTGCGGTGGCCTGTCCGACCGTGAAATGGAATCGCAGGTGCTCGACTCGATGGATCTCGAGCGCGAGCGAGGCATCACGATCAAGGCGCAGACCGCCGCGCTCACGTACAAGGCACGTGACGGCAAGGTCTACAACCTGAATCTGATCGACACGCCGGGGCACGTCGACTTCTCGTACGAAGTCAGCCGCTCGCTTTCGGCGTGCGAGGGCGCGCTGCTCGTCGTGGACGCAAGCCAGGGCGTGGAAGCGCAGACCGTGGCGAACTGCTACACGGCGATCGAACTCGGCGTGGAAGTCGTGCCGGTGCTCAACAAGATCGACCTGCCCGCCGCCAACCCCGAAAACGCCATCGAAGAGATCGAGGACGTGATCGGCATCGACGCCACCGACGCCACGCGCTGCAGCGCGAAGACCGGCATCGGCGTGGACGACGTGCTCGAATCGCTCATCGCCAAGGTGCCGCCGCCCAAGGGTGACCCCGATGCACCGTTGCAGGCGCTCATCATCGACTCGTGGTTCGACAACTACGTGGGCGTGGTGATGCTCGTGCGCATCGTCAACGGCACGCTGCGTCCGAAGGACAAGATCAAGCTCATGGCCACCGGCGCGCAATATCCGGTCGAGCACGTGGGCGTGTTCTCGCCGAAGTCGCGCAACCTGGAATCGCTCTCGGCGGGGCAGGTGGGCTTCATCATCGCGGGCATCAAGGAACTCGCCGCCACCAAGGTGGGCGACACCGTCACGCTCGCGACCAAGCCGGCCGAAGAACCGCTGCCAGGTTTTAAGGAAGTGAAGCCGCAGGTGTTCGCGGGCCTCTATCCGGTCGAGGCGAACCAGTACGACGCGCTGCGCGAATCGCTCGAAAAGCTCAAGCTCAACGACGCCTCGCTCCAGTACGAGCCCGAAGTTTCGCAGGCGCTGGGCTTCGGCTTCCGCTGCGGCTTCCTCGGTCTCTTGCACATGGAGATCGTGCAGGAGCGTCTCGAGCGCGAGTTCGACATGGACCTCATCACCACGGCGCCCACCGTGGTGTACGAAGTCGTGCAGGCGGACGGCACGCTGATCAAAGTCGAGAACCCGGCGAAGATGCCGGAGCCCTCGAAGATCGCCGAGATCCGCGAGCCGATCGTGACCGTGAACCTGTACATGCCGCAGGACTACGTGGGCTCGGTCATCACGCTCTGTACGCAAAAGCGCGGCAACCAGATCAACATGCAGTACCACGGTCGTCAGGTGCAGCTCACCTATGAAATTCCGATGGCCGAAATCGTGCTCGACTTCTTCGATCGTCTGAAGTCGGTGTCGCGCGGCTATGCGTCAATGGACTACGAGTTCAAGGAGAACCGCACCGCGGACGTCGTGAAGGTCGACATGCTGATCAACGGTGACAAGGTTGATGCGTTGTCCATCATCGTGCACCGCTCGCAGTCGCAATATCGCGGCCGCGAAGTGGCGGCGAAGATGCGCGAGATCATCCCGCGCCAGATGTACGACGTGGCGATTCAGGCCGCGATCGGCGCGCACATCATCGCGCGCGAGAACATCAAGGCGCTGCGCAAGAACGTGCTGGCCAAGTGCTACGGCGGCGACATCTCGCGTAAGAAGAAGCTTCTCGAAAAGCAGAAGGAAGGCAAGAAGCGGATGAAGCAGGTTGGCTCTGTCGAAATCCCGCAAGAGGCGTTCCTCGCGATTCTCCGGGTCGAAGACAAATAAGCTGGGCAGATAAGCAGAACAACGGACCTTTTCATGAATTTTGCGCTGATTCTTTTTGTGCTCGTCGTTCTGACGGGTATCGCGTGGGTTGCAGACAAGATGGTGTTCATGCCGCGCCGGCGCCTCGCCGCCGATGCGGCGGTCGCCGAATTCGACCGGCAGCAGGCACGCATTGGCGAGCGCTTCGCCGACGAGAACGCGCCCGCAACGCGTCAGAACCTGCGTAACGAAAAGCTGCGCCAGCCGTGGTGGCTCGAATACACGGCGAGCTTCTTCCCCGTGATCCTGATCGTGTTCTTCGTGCGCTCTTTCATCGTTGAGCCGTTCAAGATCCCGTCGGGTTCGATGGTGCCCACGCTGCTCGTGGGCGACTTCATCCTCGTGAACAAATTCGATTACGGTCTGCGTCTGCCGATCACCAACACGAAGATCACCCAGGGCCGCGGGCTCGAGCGTGGCGACGTGGTGGTATTCCGCTATCCGAAGGACGAGTCGGTCGACTACATCAAGCGTGTAATCGGCCTGCCGGGCGACGTGGTGGCGTATCAGGACAAGCAGCTCACGATCAACGGCAAGCCGGTGCCTGAAACGCCGCAAGCCGATTACTTCGACGAAGAGCGCATCGGCTATGCGAAGCAGTTCACCGAAGACCTCGGCGACCGCAAGAACAACATCCTCAATAATCCCGCCGTGCCGCCGTTCATCGTGGGCGCGGAAGATTATCCGTATCGCGACAACTGCCAGTACAACGCACGCGGCGTGATCTGCAAGGTGCCGCCGGGTCATTACTTCATGATGGGCGATAACCGCGACAACAGCGCGGACAGCCGCTATTGGGGCTTCGTGCCCGACGCCAACATTGTTGGCCGCGCGTTCTTCATCTGGATGAACTTCAGCAGTCTGAAGCGCATCGGCTCGTTCGAGTAATGCGTGTTCGATTGCGATGCATGCGTGCAGTATGTCTGTGACTCGCATGTGATTCGCGACGCATCTTCGCGCGCTACTTGAAGAAGCGCCGGTAACGTCGCTTCATCATGGTTTTTCGCCCGCCGGCCGGCGTTTTCGCCGGGGCCGGCGGGCGCGTTATACTCTCCCCATGCCCCTATCTCCGTTGGAAAGCCGTTTGCGCTACGAATTTCGCAATGCGGAATTGTTGCGCCAGGCTTTGACCCACCGCAGCCACAGTGCCACGCATAACGAACGCCTCGAATTCCTTGGGGATTCGGTTCTGAATTGCGCGGTGGCAGCCCTATTGTTCCAACGTTTTAGCAAGCTGGACGAAGGCGACCTCTCGCGCGTGCGCGCGAATCTGGTCAAGCAACAATCGTTGTACGAGATTGCTCAGGCCCTCAATATCGCCGACGGCTTGCGCCTGGGCGAGGGCGAACTGCGCAGTGGCGGTTTCCGCCGTCCTTCGATTCTGGCCGATGCGCTCGAAGCGATCTTCGGCGCGATCTTTCTCGACGGCGGCTTCGACGCCGCCCAGACGGTCATCAAGCGCCTCTATATTCCGATCCTCGACCACATCGACCCGCGTACGCTCGGCAAGGATTCCAAGACGCTGCTGCAGGAGTATCTGCAGGGCCACAAGATCGCGCTGCCGACCTATACCGTCGTCGCTACGCATGGTGCGGCGCACAATCAGCAGTTCGAAGTCGAATGCACAGTGCCCAAGCTCGACGTGAAGGTGTCGGGTTCGGGGGCGAGCCGTCGCGCTGCCGAGCAAGCCGCCGCGAAGAAAGCGCTCGACGAGGTGATGGCCGCCGCGCCCGCGCTGGTCGCCAAGCCGCGCCGCTCGAAGGGTGCACGCGCGCCCAAGGCTGAACTCGAGGTCGTGCCCGGCGTGACGGGCGTGCAGGGCGCACTCGATCTGCGTTCGCCCGAGCGTCGTGCGCGCGGCGAGCGTCTGGGCGCCGGCGCTCACCATGCCACCACGGCGGGCGAGGAGTCGGGCGAACGTATGGCTGCAAATGTGGCGGCCGCGCCGCTCGCGGTGATTCGCGCGGCGCACGTGCAGGAGCGCGGTGCGGAGAAGGGCGAACGCGCCCCCGTGGAGAAGTCAGCCGAAAAGCCTGCCGATAAATTCGATGCCGTGCCGTCTGCCGGTTCGATCGCGCCACGCGTGTCGCGCGGTCGCGATGCACAGGCTAGCAACGGCACGACCAGCGCGGTAGACGAACCGTCGCCAGGCGCGCCGTCCAGCGCATCTAACGGTTCAACGGCGGGCTCGACGGGAGGCTCAACTGCAGGCTCCACCGCCGAAGTCGGTACAGCGGTTCCCGTGCGGGCCGCCGATGCCGGCGGCCACTGATTCAACCCGGGCGCGCGGCGTTTGAACCGCGCGCTCTGTTCCCGTTTAGCTTCCTTTGCTTCATTACTCCGGTCCGATCATGAACGCACCCACTTCCACTCCTGCCGGTTTCCGCTGCGGCATGGTCGCGATCGTCGGCCGTCCGAATGTCGGCAAGTCCACGCTGATGAACGCGCTGGTCGGCCAGAAGATCAGCATCACGTCGCGCAAGGCGCAGACCACGCGCCATCGCATCACCGGCATCAACACGGTCGAAGACGCGCAATACGTTTTCGTCGACACGCCGGGCTTCCAGACGCGCCACAGTACCGCGCTCAACCGCTCGCTCAACCGCGCCGTTACCTCGACGCTCAGTTCCGTCGACGCCGTGCTGTTCGTGATCGAAGCCGGCAAGTTCGGCCCCGACGACCAGAAGGTGCTCGACCTGATTCCGCCGAACGCGCCCACGATTCTCATCGCCAACAAGATCGACCGCGTGACCGACAAGGCCACGCTGTATCCGTTCATCGAGGGCGTACAGAAGCTGCGCGAGTTCCGCGAGATCGTTCCGCTCTCGGCCAAGAATGTCGACGACATCAAGCGCCTGCTCGAAACGCTCAAGCCGTACCTGCCCGAAGGCGAGCCGATCTATGGCGAAGACGACCTGACCGACCGCAGCGAGCGCTTTCTCGCCGCCGAGATCCTGCGCGAAAAAGTCTTCCGCTGGACCGGCGACGAGTTGCCGTACACGAGCACCGTGCTCATCGAGAAGTTCGAGCAGGAAGGGCGTCTGCGCCGCATCTTCGCGACGATCCTCGTCGATCGCGACACCCAGAAGGCCATGGTGATCGGCCAGAAGGGCAGCAAGCTCAAGCAGATCAGCACCGAGGCGCGTCTCGACATGGAAAAGCTGTTTGACGGTCCGGTCTATCTCGAGACCTTCGTGAAGGTGAAGAGCGGCTGGGCCGACAACGAAGCCGGCCTGCGCGCTTACGGTTACGAGTGACCCGCTGCGAGTGCGAGGCGCAGGTGCCAGGATGAATGACGGCGCAGCCGGAACCCTGAACGACGACTGGCCCGCACCCGACGCGGGCATGAACGCCGACGACGCCGACTTCGAGTCGCCCGCCGGCGATCGCGCTCGCCCCGCGCGTGCGCCAGCACGTGGCGCGCGCAAGTCATCGTCCGCTGCGCACGGCGACCTGGCCGAAGGCGCCGACGTCACGCTCGAGCGCGGCCCCTCATCGCGCACCTCGCGCAAGACCAGCGCACGCTCCACCTTGCCGCGCGCGCCGCGCAGCGCGACGCCCGATTACCGCGTCGCCGAACAGCCTGCGTTCGTGCTGCACAGCTATCCCTGGCGCGAAACCAGCCTCATCATCGACGTGCTCACGCGCGATCACGGCCGCGTCGCGCTAGTCGCGAAGGGCGCCAAGCGCCCGCACTCGGCGCTGCGCGGCGTGCTGCAAACCTTCCAGCCGCTCACGCTTTCGTGGACCGGCAAGGGCGAAGTGCGCACGCTCACCGGCGCCGAATGGGTGGGCGGCATGCTGCCGCTCGCCGGCGACGCGCTGCTGTGCGGCTTCTACGTCAACGAGCTGCTGGTGAAGTTCTGCGCGCGCGAAGATCCGCACCCGCCGCTGTTCCGCCACTACGTCGTGACGATGACGCGTCTCGCGCACGACGAGCCGCCCGTGCAGGTCCTGCGCTCGTTCGAGCGCGTGCTGCTGCGCGAAACCGGCTATGCGCTAGCGCTCAACCGCACTGTGAACCGCAAGGCCGTGGTGGCGGAAGGGCGCTATGTGTTCGATCCCGAGCGCGGCGTGCGCGAGGCCTCCGACGAATGGCCGGCGCAATGGCCCGTGCTTTCCGGCCAGACGTTGCTCGACATGGAAGAGGACGATTACCATCGACCCCAGACCGTCGCGCAGAGCAAGGCGCTGATGCGTTTCCTGTTGCACACTTACCTTGGTGGCACGCCGCTCGCGACGCGCCAGATCCTGATCGACCTGCAGAATCTATGAGCTTCTTCCTCACTTCGCCCAACGTGATCGACCTCGGCGTCAATATCGATCACGTCGCCACGCTGCGCAACGCGCGCGGCACGGCCTATCCCGATCCGATCCGCGCGGCGCTGCTTGCCGAAGAGGCGGGCGCCGATGTCATCACGCTGCATCTGCGCGAGGATCGCCGGCATATCGTCGACGCCGATGTGCGCAAGCTGCGTCCGCTGCTCAAGACGCGCATGAACCTCGAATGCGCGGTCACGGCCGAGATGCTCGACATTGCGTGCGAGATCAAGCCGCAAGACGTCTGCCTTGTGCCCGAGAAGCGAGCCGAATTGACGACCGAAGGCGGCCTCGACGTGGCAGGGCAGTTCGACGCCGTGGCCGCTGCTTGCCGGCAGCTGGCCGACGCGGGCATCCGCGTGTCGCTCTTCATCGACCCGGACGAGACGCAGATTCGCGCGGCGCACGAAACCGGCGCACCCGTGATCGAGCTGCATACGGGCCGCTATGCCGAAGCGCACGAAGCCGCCGAACAGCAGCGCGAGTTCGAGCGGGTGGTACTGGGCGTGAATTGCGGCATCGGCCTCGGGCTGAAAGTGAACGCGGGTCACGGGCTGCACTACACGAACGTGCAGCAGATCGCCGCCATCGACGGCATTCACGAGCTCAACATTGGCCATGCGATCGTCGCGCAGGCGATCTTCGCGGGCTGGGAGAACGCGGTGCGCGAGATGAAGGCGATCATGGTTGCGGCGCGTCTTGCCGCGACGCGCGCGTGACCTGCTTCTGATTGGCACACTCTTTGGCCCACCCGGCGACGAGGAATGCATGGCGATTTACGGCATTGGTACCGACATCATCCAGGTGAGCCGCGTCGCGGCCGTCATGGAGCGCACCGAAGGGCGCTTTGCGCAGCGCGTGCTCGGCCCCGACGAACTCGCGGTTTATGAAGCGCGCAAGGCGCGCTCGGAAAAGCGCGGGCTCGCGTATCTGTGCACGCGGTTTTCCGCGAAGGAAGCGTTCTCGAAGGCCATCGGCCTCGGCATCCGCATGCCGATGACCTGGCGCGCCGTGCAGACGCTCAACGCGCCCGGCGGCAAGCCGTATATGGTGGCCTCGGGCGAGCTCGCGCAATGGCTCGAGGCGCGCGGTATCACCACGCAGGTTTCGATCACCGACGAACAGGACTACGCGGTTTCGTTCGTGGTTGCTGAAACCGATCGACCCGCCGATCAACCCGCCGCTCAACCGGTGCGCTGATTTTCAATCCCGCCGCGCCTGGCAGACGCCGCGCGCGGTTTTTTCTTGCCCATTCAACGCCAGATCGATGAAGAGAATTCCCGGACCGGTCATGCTCGACGTGGTCGGCACGACGCTCAACGACGACGACATCCGTCGTCTCGCGCATCCCTCAACCGGCGGCGTGATCCTGTTCGCGCGCCACTACGAGAACCGCGCGCAACTCGTCGCGCTCACGGACGCCATCCGCGCGGTGCGCGAGGACCTGCTGATCGCCGTCGACCATGAGGGCGGCCGCGTGCAGCGCTTTCGCACCGATGGCTTCACGGTGCTGCCCGCGATGGGGCGCATCGGTGCGCTGTGGGACAAGGACGTGCTGCTTGCCACCAAGCTGGCCACGTCGGTCGGCTATATCCTGGCGAGCGAGTTGCGCGCCTGCGGTATCGACTTGAGTTTCACGCCCGTGCTCGATCTGGGCTATGGCCAGTCGAAGGTGGTGGGCGACCGCGCGTTCCATCGTGACCCGCGTGTCGTCACGCTGCTCGCCAAGAGCCTGAATCACGGCCTCGCGCTTGCAGGCATGGCGAACTGCGGCAAGCATTTTCCGGGTCACGGCTTCGCGACCGCCGATTCGCACGTCGCGGTGCCGGTGGACGAACGCCCGCTCGAGTCGATTCTTGGCGAGGACGCGCAGCCTTATGACTGGCTCGGCCTCTCGCTCACGGCCGCCATGCCGGGCCACGTGATCTATCCGAAGGTCGACTCGAAGCCGGCCGGCTTCTCGCGCATCTGGGTGCAGGAGATTCTGCGCGCGCGCCTGCGCTTCACGGGCGCGATCTTCAGCGACGATCTTTCGATGGAGGCCGCGCGCCAGGGCGGCACGCTGACCGAGGGCGCTCGCGCGGCGCTCGAGGCGGGCTGCGACATGGTGCTGATCTGCAACCAGCCGCACGAGGCGGAGAAGGTGCTCGATGCGCTGCGCGTCGCCGAGCCCACGCGCGAGGCGCAGGCGTCGGCCAAACGTATCAGGCGGCTGCGGCCGCGCGGCAAGGCGCTGCGCTGGGACAAGCTCGTGGCCGATCCCGCTTATCAGTCCGCGCAGGCGTTGTTGCGTACCGTGTTGCCCTGAGCTGAACGTGGTGCGCGCGGTTGCCCGCGCGTTACGTAACACGGCGCGCGAACACGGCTCCAAAAAACGGAACGGCGGCCCTTCGAATTCGAAGGGCCGCCGTTTTTTCGTGCTCCAGAAACGTCGCGGGCGTCAATTCAGCCGCATGCGCTGGAGCTTGTTATAGAGCGTCTTCGGGCTGATGCCGAGAAGCGACGCCGCGCGGTGGCGCGTGCCGCCCACGGCGTCTAGCGTGGCGCGGATCAGCATTTCCTCGACGTCGGCGAGCGGCGTGCCGACCGTGACCTGCACGCGGCCGCCATTGACTTCGCGCGGCGAGACGCTGCTGGTTTCCTCGGCCTGCAAGGTTTCGAGGATATCGTCGGACGCATGCCACGCGCGCTCCACGCGCTCGTGCAACTCGCGCACGTTGCCGGGCCAGTCGTAGGCGAGGCACTCACGCAGGAAGGTGGGCGCGACAAGCCGAGTCGTGCCGGTCAGGCCGCGTGCGTGCGCTTGGAGATTGAGTTCGTCGATACGCGCTGCGGCGAGCAGCGCCGCGTCGTCTTCGCGCTCGCGCAGCGGCGGCAATTGCACCGCCGCAGCATCGAGGCGCATCCACAGATCCTCGTGCAGCATGCCCTGCCGGACCGCGTCGCGCGGCACCGTGCGCGTGGCCGCGATGAGGCGGAAATCGGTGCCCACTTCGCTATTGCCGCCCACACGCATGAAGGTCTGCGAATCGAGCGCGCGCAGCAGCGCTTCCTGTTCGGCGCGCGGCAACTCGGTGAGTTCGTCGATGAAGAGCGTGCCGCCGCTCGCCTGATCGACGAGACCGGGCTCGCGCTGCTCCGCGCCGTTGAACGCACCGCGCTCGTGGCCGAAGAGGAGGCTCGCGAGCGGGCGCCCGGCGGCGGCTTCGGCCGCTCGCGCATGCGCGTCGCAGACGATGAACGGCCCCTTGCGGCGGCGGCTCAGTTGATGCAGCGTGCGCGCTGCCACTTCCTTGCCGGTACCCGCTTCGCCGTGCACGAGGATGGCCGATTCGGTGGGCGCGAGTTGTTCGAGCGCGTCGTAGACGTGCTGGATCGCACTGCTGCGGCCCACCATCGGACCGAAGCGGCCGAGTTCGCGCAGCATCGCGCGCAGCGCGCGGACTTCCTCGGTCAGCTCATAGGGGCGCGGAATGCGTGCGAGCAAGCTGCGCAGGCGCGGAATGTTGACGGGCTTGAGCAGATAGTCCCAGATACCGTGGCGCAGGCCTTCGATCGCGCTTTCGACGGTCGCATTGCCGGTCATCACGATCACGGGCAACGCGCCGCCCGGTGGCTGCGCAGGCAGGTGGGGCAGCAGTTCCAGGCCGCCGCCGTCGGGCAGATTCAGGTCGACGAGCACGACGTCGGGGATGAAGCGTGCGAGTGCGGCACGCGCATCGGCGAGCGTGGCTGCGGTATCGACAGAAAAGCCGTCGGCGGCCAGGATGGCCGAAAGGCCGGACAGGCTGTTGGGATCGTCTTCGACAATCAGGGCGTGTGGCATGGCGGAGGCGGCTTACGGATGAGCGCGGGTGCGCCGGACAGCCACGCTTGCGCGCATGCCGGGCAGGTGGCGAGCAGGCGCGACGTGGCGGCGTACTGCGGCGCGGCACGATACGGGTGATTTCATGGAGATCACCGAGATCTCTCGAAGTATGTTGTTCAGTTCCGGTCCTCCCAGATTGACGGCAGGCGCGCGGAATTGCGCGGGCCCGCCGCAACGTGCAACGCTCAAGCTGTACTACCCCCATGCTGCAAACAAGCTGCTTTGTCGAGTGCCGGAGCGGCCGTGCCGCGAGCCGCTTCATCAGTCAATCGATCCGTGTCGATCCATGGCGCGGCTCGTGCGCTTCGCTGTGCGAGCTTCATGAGCGCGTCGTCCACAGGCTTGCTCCGGATGACCTTGGCCTTGCCAGGCCACTGCTTCCAGTTGCATGCAGCGATGTCGTTATTCATCGTGTTTCTCTCGGTTCAGAGAAGAGCGATGCTCGCGGGTTGCGTCATCGCGAGTGTGTCTCAAAAAGAACCAGCAGAAACCGTGCCATGAGTGCGGGGCCTTACCACTGCGAGACGCGTCTGATTTGCGCGCCTGAATAACCGGTAAGGATTTCCCATGTAGTCACAAACATACACGTTCGTGAAAAAAAGAAAAAGCGCCCCTTGGGGCGCTTTTATTTTTTGCACTCGCCATGCATCGGGATGGCGTTGCGTGCGCTTGCGGAAACGTTGCGGATGCACGCGTGCGCCGCAGGCGCATGCAGACGAACGCGTTAGGCGCGGCTGCGGTACTCGTTCGTACGCGTGTCGATTTCGATCTTGTCGCCGATGTTGCAGAAGAGCGGCACTTGCAGTTCGAAACCGGTGTGCAGCTTGGCGTTTTTCAGGACCTTGCCAGACGACGTGTCGCCCTTGACGGCCGGTTCCGTGTAGATGATTTCGCGCACGAGCACGGTCGGCAGTTCGACCGAGATGGCCTTCTCGTTGTAGAACACGACTTCGCAAGCCATGCCGTCTTCGAGGTAGTTCAGGGCGTCGCCCATCATCTCGCCTTCGACTTCGTACTGGTTGTAGTCGGCGTCCATGAACACGTACATCGGGTCGGCGAAGTACGAGTACGTCACTTCCTTGCGATCGAGCACGACGACGTCGAACTTGTCGTCAGCCTTGTACACGGTTTCCATGCCGGCGCCGGTCAGCAGGTTCTTGAACTTCATCTTCACGACGGCGGCGTTACGGCCCGATTTGTTGTACTCAGCCTTCTGCACGACCATGGCGTCGTTGCCAATCATCACGACGTTGCCGACGCGGAGTTCCTGTGCGGTCTTCATAATAAAAAACAGTCCTGTCCAGATTAAATAGCTTCAAGTGTGCGCGACGGCAAACGTCGCAAGCGGTTCGAATGGTGTGTCCCCTTGATGACCCGGAGAACGAAAATCGAAGCGCTTGAGACGGGTGCCGTCGGGTAACCGCTTATTTTAACTGAGTTTTTGCGAATTCGGCTAGATTTCCGCCGAGATCGCCGGCCTGCGCCAGTTCGCTCGCCCAGGCCTGCGAGCGGGCTTTGAACTCGGGCAAATATTGCGCGAAATCGCGCCAGTCGGGCACGGGCGGCGGGATCTGCGGGGGCGCATCGACGGTGCCGGGCGTCCGGTTCGGAGCATCAGCCGCATGGGCGTCGTTGCCGTTCCAGGCGTGCCAGAAGCGCGCGAGCGCGTTGCGCGGCGCCTCGGCGAGCGTGCGCGCGTAGTGTTCGAGCGCCGCATCGAGTTTGGGCAAATGGGCGTCGTCTCCCTGCGGGTAGATCTGCCAGACGAACGGCCGGGCGGCCCACTGCGCGCGCACGAATGAGTCTTCGCCGCGCACGAAATTGACGTCGCTGGCCCATAGCAGCGCGTCGTAGCCGCGCTGCTCCGTGAAGGCGAGGCCGTGCGCGCGCAGCGGGCCGCGCTCGGCGTGTGCGTGGGCATCGAACGATGCGACACTGAAAAAGCGCGCAATCGCGCCGGAGATGCGGCCCTGCGGCACGAGCAGCACGATCGGCGTCGGGCTGTCGCACCACTGCTCGAGCAGGGCGTCGACGGCGGGATTTTCGTAAGCGAAGAGCGAGATCACCGTGGCTTGCGGGTCGGGCGGCGGACCGCCGGTGGCGTTTTGCCACCACGCTGCTCGTGCCTCGGCCGAGCGCTCGAATGCGGCGCGTGCCTCATCGAGACTGCGCTCCTTGAGCACGCCGCCGGTGCCCGGGCCGAGGCCAGGGAAGAAGAAGTGCTTGAGCAGCGGGTAGCGCGGATGGGGGGAGGGGCGCAAATGAAAATCGGCAACCCAGTCTTCGGCGCTCAGGTATTCGAGGTTCAGCCACACGGGCGTGCGCTCGCGCTGCGCCATTGCGGCCACATAGACGCCCGGCAGTTCGCACGCGAACGCTTCGATCACCACGTCGGCGATCTGGAGCGTCTCGCCCGCGTGATCGGGCTCGTGCCAGTGTTCGATCACGACATCTTCGATGGTCTGCGTCGCTCGCCCGGGATCGAGCGCGGGGCACAGCTTCTGGAACGCATGCGGATCGTCGACGAAGATGCGCACTTCCCAGCCGTGCTCGTGCGCAAGCTGGCGCGCGAGGCGCCAGCACACGCCGATGTCGCCGAAATTGTCGATCACGGCGCAGAAGATATCGCAGGCGATGCGCGATGCGGCTGCTGATTCGGCTGCGTCTGATGCGGCGTCGCGTTGGCTGCTTGCTGCGGGACGTTTGCTGTGTGGCATGACGGAGGTGGGGGCTGGGGGGGGGCAGGTGCGGGGCCGCAAGCACGGCCGTCAAGGCGACGCTGGCCAAGGCAGCCGACGGGCTCGGCCCGCGCGCGGAATGATCTAAACTTGCGATTCTAAGATACCCGCATGACGGCGTCGCGCACGCGGCGCGGCCTGCCCGCTGACGCCACCCCACGCCCCCAGACTGGATGACCGCTTCCACCGAACCCGACGTTTTCGACCCGAAAGAGGTCTTGGCGCAGCTCCCGCATCTGCCCGGCGTGTATCGCTATTACGACGCGCAAGGCGCGGTGCTTTACGTGGGCAAGGCGCGCGACCTGAAAAAGCGCGTGTCGAGCTATTTCACGAAGACCCAGCTTTCGCCGCGCATCGCCATGATGGTCACGCGCATTGCGCGCATCGAGACCACGGTGACGCGTTCCGAGGCCGAAGCGCTGCTGCTCGAGAACAACCTCATCAAGGCGCTGACGCCGCGCTACAACATCCTCTTTCGCGACGACAAGTCGTATCCGTTCCTCAAGCTCACGGGACACAAGTTTCCGCGCATGGCGTACTACCGTGGCGCGGTCGATCGCAACAACCAGTACTTCGGGCCGTTTCCGAGTGCTTCGGCGGTGCGCGAGAGCATCCAGATCCTGCAGCGCGTGTTCCAGCTGCGCACCTGTGAAGACTCGGTCTTCAACAACCGCACGCGGCCGTGCCTGCTGCATCAGATCGCGCGTTGCACCGCGCCGTGCGTGGGCGCGATCAGCGCGGACGATTACGCGCGCGACGTAAGCAACGCCTCGCGTTTTCTGCTCGGCCGCCAGAACGAGGTGATGAAGGAGCTGGAGACGAAGATGCACGCGTTCGCGGCCGAGCTGAAGTTCGAGCAGGCGGCGTCCGTGCGCAACCAGATGAGCTCGCTCGCGACGGTGCTGCATCAACAGGTCATCGAAACCGGCGGCGAGAGCGACGTCGACATCCTCGCGGTGGTGGCGCTGGGCGGGCGGGTCTGCGTGAATCTTGCGATGGTGCGCGGCGGCCGGCATCTGGGCGACAAGGCGTACTTCCCGGCCCACGTCGAGCGCGCGCTGACCGACGAGGAAGGCGGTGTCGCCGAGGAGATCGATGGCGAGACCGTGCTGGCGGCATCGGCGCTGAAGTCGTTGCCGTCGCTCGCGCGCAAGGCCATGGTGTCCGCTGCGGGCGCGCATGCTGGCCAGGAAGGTGAAGAAAGCGGCGACGGGCGCGAGCCAACCGCTGAAGACGCTGAGGCCGATCCGCTCGCGTTCGCGGCGGATCTCGCGAGCGAGGCGCAAGAGGGCGAGGCAGGCGCCGATTCCGCGGCGTCCGCTCGCGCCAGCACGCGCCGCAAGCGCGAGACGGGCATTGAATCCGAAGTGCTTGATGCGTTCATCGCCCAGCATTACTTCGGCAACCGCGTGCCGCCGGTGCTGGTGGTGAGCCATCCGCCGGCGAACAGCGAACTCGTCGACGTGCTCAGCGAGCAGGCCGGACACAAGGTCACGCTGTTGCGCCAGCCGCAAGGACAAAAGCGCGCATGGCTCGCGATGGCCGAGCAGAATGCTCGGCTCGCGCTCGCACGCCTGCTCTCCGAGCAGGGCTCGCAGCAGGCGCGCACGCGCACGCTCGCGCAGATGCTCGGCCTGGAACTCGACGACCTCGCGCATCTGCGCATCGAGTGCTTCGACATCAGCCATACGATGGGCGAGGCGACCCAGGCATCGTGCGTTGTCTATCACCATCACAAGATGCAGTCGGGCGAGTACCGGCGCTACAACATCACCGGCATCACGGGCGGCGACGACTACGCGGCCATGCGCCAGGTGCTCACACGGCGCTACGAAAAGATGGTCGCGCAATCGGCGCGCAACGAGGCCGACGGCGCAGACGAAGGCGACGAAGTGCGGATCCCGGAGATTCTCGACGCGCCCAATGGCCCAGATAGCGCCGATGCCAGCGCGGTGCAGCCTGAAGGCGCGCAGCCGCCCGCGCCCGGCGGCACGCTGCCGAACATCGTGCTGATCGATGGCGGCAAAGGCCAGGTCGAGGTCGCTCGCCAGGTGTTCGACGAGCTGGGGCTCGACCCTGCGATGCTGGTGGGCGTGGCCAAGGGCGAGGGGCGCAAGGTCGGTCTCGAAACCCTGGTGTTCGCCGACGGCCGCGCGCCGCTCGAACTCGGCAAGGAGAGCGCGGCGCTGATGCTGGTCGCGCAGATCCGCGACGAGGCGCATCGTTTCGCAATCACGGGCATGCGCGCGAAGCGCGGCAAGACGCGCCAGACTTCGCGGCTCGAAGAACTCGAGGGCGTGGGCGCGAAACGTCGCCAGCGCCTGCTCGCGCGCTTCGGTGGCTTGCGCGGCGTGATGGCCGCGAGCGTGGAGGATCTGGCGAGCGTGGAGGGCATCTCGCACGCGCTCGCCGAGCAGATCTATCAGCAGCTTCATTGATCCCGCGATGGATCTCACGACCGCTTCACCCGCCGCGCTGTCTTACGTTTGCTTGTGGCAGGTCCGGTGACGCGGCACAATTGCATCTCCCATCATTGCGATCTTCTCCCTGACAGACTGCGCCACACGATGCCGTTCAATATTCCAATTCTTCTGACATGGCTGCGGATTGTGCTGATTCCGCTCGTGGTTGGCGTGTTTTATCTGCCGGAAACGGTGCTGAGCCCGATGCATCAGAACATCGCGGCGATGGTGATCTTCGTGCTGGCGGCGCTGACCGACTGGTTCGACGGCTATCTCGCCCGGAAGTGGAATCAGACCTCGTCGTTCGGCGCATTCCTCGACCCGGTGGCCGACAAGCTCATGGTGACGGCCGCGCTGCTCGTGCTCGTGCATCTGCAACGCCTTGACGCAGCGATCGCACTCGTGATCGTGGGGCGCGAGATCGCCATTTCGGCGCTGCGCGAATGGATGGCGCAGATCGGTGCGTCAAAAAGCGTCGCCGTGAACCAGCTCGGCAAGTTCAAGACGGCCTGCCAGATGGTGGCGATCCCGATGCTGCTGTTCTATGCGCCGCTGACGATCGGCGGGCACACGTTGTTCGACTCGCGCGTGTGGGGCACGTGGCTCGTCTACGTGGCGGCCGTGCTGACGATCTGGTCGATGCTCTATTACATGAAGCTCGCGTGGCCGCAGATCCGCGAGCGGGGAAGCCTGTAAGTGGCGCAACTCGGGATTCCCGCGAATCTTTTTTAAAAAGATTCCCCGAGGGGGTTGACACGATTCAGCAGGTTATACATAATCTCACTTCTCCGCTGCACGACAAGCAGCAAACGAAGCAGATGCGGTGGAGATCGCTGAAGTTAAGCGGTAAATCAGCGGCGAAGCAGGAAAATGCGGGAGTAGCTCAGTTGGTAGAGCGCAACCTTGCCAAGGTTGAGGTCGCGAGTTCGAGACTCGTCTCCCGCTCCAAATTTTGGGGCAGCGTTTTGCAGTAATGTAAAGCGGGGCGCCGGGGCAGTAAAGGCAGTTCGGCAGTAAAAATGCGGGAGTAGCTCAGTTGGTAGAGCGCAACCTTGCCAAGGTTGAGGTCGCGAGTTCGAGACTCGTCTCCCGCTCCAGAATTCCGGGGAAGCAGCGCTTCCCCTTTTGTTTGGCGGGCCGCAAGGCCGCCGCACAAAATCTGGTCGATGGTTGTGTGCGCAATCAGTGCGGTGCGTGCGAAACATCGAACAGTCCGCTTTTGGCGCGATAGCAAAGCGGTTATGCAGCGGCCTGCAAAGCCGTGTAGGCCGGTTCGACTCCGGCTCGCGCCTCCAGGTAAGACAAGAAAAGCCACCTTCGGGTGGCTTTTCTTTTTTCTACGGCGCATTCGATGCCTGGCCAAACAGATGATGTGCCGTCCTACGGGTTCCCGCACAATCGACGCATCGCTTTCCTCCGGACTTTCTCCATGCCCATCGAACTTCCCGAAGACGCGCGCGCTGCCGCGATTGCGTCGATCCAGCGCTACTTCGACACCAACATGGACGAGCCGATCGGCAATGTTGCCGCGGGCGGCTTGTTGGGCTTCTTTCTCGAAGAGATCGCGCCCGCTGTTTATAACCGGGCGATCGCCGATGCGCAGGAGCGCATGCAGGCGCGTATCGTCGAGCTCGACATCGACCTTCACGAAGAGCCGTTTCAGTACTGGCGCAAGTTCGAGTCGCCGCGCCGGCGCAAGTGACGAGTGACCAGTGGCGGTCCCGGCTGGCGTTTGTGCCGTACGCGCGCCGCGGGGCATAATCGGCGTTTCAGCAAGACTTGATGGAAATTCCATGATTGCGCAGCCTCCCGCATTGCCAACGGCCCAACTCGACTGGCAATGGACCGCATTCGATGCGCTTTCTTCGCGCGATGTCTATGAAATGCTCCGGCTGCGTTCGGCCGTGTTCGTGGTCGAGCAAAACTGCGTGTACGGCGATATCGACGGCCTCGACGGCGATGCCTGGCATCTGCTCGCGTGGGGGGAGCGGTACGGCGTGCGTGAATTGGCGGGCTATCTGCGCGTGCTGCTGCCAGACGCGGAGGATCCGGACGTGCGCATCGGCCGCGTGGTGACATCGCAGAACTTTCGCGGCATCAAGCTCGGCAACGGATTGCTCGAACGCGCGATCGCGCACATTGCCCGGCAATGGCCGGGCGTGCCGATGCGGCTGCACGCCCAGGCGCATCTGCAGAAGTTCTACGGCGCGTTCGGTTTCGAGCCGGTTTCGGAGATCCACGACGAAGACGGCATACCGCACGTGTGGATGCGTTCGGAGCAGGGAGCCGCGTAGGGCTCCGTGCTAACGCCTTGCGAGCGCTCAGGTGTGTTGAGCGCTGTGCGAATGCCGCGCGCGTTGGCGCACGCCTCGCGTGGGCTTAAGCCGCCCGCGCGCCGAGAGCCGCATCCAGTGACGCAGCGCGATCAACGCGCCGACCACGCTCATCATCGATCCCGGAATCCACAATAGCAGGCCACCGATCTGCTGATCGCGCATGGGAGAGAGCCATGTGAATGCGCGTCCGCAAATCGAATAGACCGGATAGAGCTCGTGCGAGGTGAAGAAGATGAACGCGCCGAGCACGATTTGCGGCGGAATGGCCGCAATCACCACCAGCACGCGCTTGCCGGGCGCGAGGCGCGCAGGCGGCGCGGGGCGTGGATCGAGCACGAGCCACCAGAACAGCAGACCGTCGATCACCATGCTCCAGTTCATCACGCGGTAAAGCCGCCAGTCGAGCATCGCGATGAAGTGGATGGGCGAGAGCAGCCAGAAGTAGATGAGTCCGACGAACAGCGTCACGGCGACCACCGAATGCATGACGACGTCGAGCATTGCCCGCACCGGTCGAGCGTTCAGCGCGGGCCGCACGAAGCGTTGCCGCCACGCGAACGGGATGCCGGCGCGCAGCGCCGCGCCCGGATAGGCGAGCGCAATGAAGAATGGCCCGAGGTGGTGCAGCACGAGATGCTGCGCGCGGTGCATGAAGAACTCATGCTCGAAGAAGTAGTCGAGCCGCGTATGCAGCGCGACATAGAGCGCACCGAGGCCGAACCAGAACGAGATCCGGCGCGCCAGCGAGACCCTCGCGTGGCGCTGGCCGCGTATGAACAGTACCGCCGCCAGGGTTATCGCGATCACCACCGTTGGCGACGGCTCCCACGGGTCGAGCCAGTAGAGCAGGTTCATCGTGGGCTTTTACGCAGGTTCATCGAGCGCTTCTCCGCGGATTCATGGCGCGGGTTTTCATTGCCGCATTACTGCTGCGACGGCGGCTTCACCGCGAACGGCGTGTCGAGCGTCGCGCCGTCTGAGAACTGCAGCTTCACGTGGACCGTGTCGCCGGGTGCGATCTTGTGCTTCGCGTGTTCCAGCATCAGGTGATAGCCGCCCGGCGCAATCGACAGCGTGCCGTGCGCGGGCACCGTAGCGTTGTGCACCATCACCATCTTCTGCGTCGAGCCGTTCGATACGGTCTGATGCAGCATCACCATGCCGTAGTCGTCGCTTGTCACGTTCACGAGGTCGACCGGCTTGTCGCTGTCATTCTTCAACGTGACGTAACCCGCCGCCGGCAGATCGTTGGGCAGCCAGCGGACCCAGGCGTTCTGCGCGGTGAGTGCGTCGGCGGCATGCGCCGCCGGGGCGAACGCTGCGAATGTGCAGGCGAGGGCGCAGCCGATCGTGGCGCTCCAGCGGGTCATGGGGTTCGTGGCAGTCACGCTGCGGGACTTCATTTTCATCGTCATGGCAGTTCCTGTTGCGAGTGGTCCGGAAATTGGGTTGAGGATCGCGCCGGCGCCTACGCGGCCGGGCCGATCACGCGGCGCACGTCGTGCGCGATCGCGTCGGGCGAATCCTTGTCGGTGGCGAGCAGGCGCGCGCGGCCTTGTGCATCGAACACGTAGACGGCCGAGCTGTGCGTGACTTCGTAGCTGCCGTCGGGGTCGCGCTGCTCCATCTGATACGCCACGCGATAGCGTTTTGCCAGCGATTCGATTTGCGCATCGGTGCCGGTGAGGCCGAGCGCGTGGTGGGCGTCGAACGCACTCACGTAGGCATGTAACGCCTGCGGCGTGTCGCGTGCGGGATCGACGCTGATGAAGAGTATCCGCACATGCTGTGCGTCGGGTCCGAGTTTCGCTATGACCTGCATCAGACGCGCCATCGTTTCCGGACAGACGTCCGGGCAATGCGTGTAGCCGAAGTACACGAGGGTGGTATTGCCATGCAGATCCGCACTCGTGATGGGCTTGCCGCTGTCTTCGGTGAGCGCGAACGTGAGGTCGGGCAGATGGCCGCTCACGTCGGTGAGTTGCCACGGCTCGGCCGCACGCGTGCATGCTGCGAGGAGTACGGAGCCGGCGGCGAGCGCCAGCAGTAACGCGGGGCGGGCTACGGCGCGCAGTGCGAAGCGTGACGTGCGTGAAGCGTCGAACTCGGGGAACAAAGGCTCTCTCGTTAACTCGATTTACAAGGGCGCGAGCGTGGCCAACTTACGCCGCGTCGCTGGACTGTAGCAAAATTGAGTGTGCGCTGCGGCGGGGCGGCAGGGGCAATTTGACGCATCTGACGTGCCGGTGGAGGTCGATCTGCATGGCAGGCAGCTGGCAAAGAGCGAAAAAAGCGTCGGAACGAATCGGCATCGACAGGGTGTTTGTCGCCGAGTGCAGGGCCTGCCTGGGCAAGGCCAGCACAATGGTTGCGCCGGCTTTCCTTTCTCGATAATCAGGACGATGCGCGGTAAGATGCGCACACTTTCTCCGGTGGGCCAGCGCTCGCCGGATCAACACCCGGCCCATGCGCCGAGGGATGAAACGAACGTAATGCAAGTACTTCCGGCTGAATTGCCGTTCGACAAGACGGCGTTTTTCTTCGATTTCGACGGCACGCTCGTCGATCTTGCGCCCACGCCCGACGGCGTGCTGGTGCGCCCCGACATGCTGGCGGTGCTCACGACGTTGCGTCGTGTGACCCATGGTGCGGTGGCCATTGTGTCCGGGCGCGGCGTCGAGAGCATCGACAGCTTCCTCGGCATGCCCGATTTGCCCGTCGCGGGCCTGCACGGCGCGGAGCGCCGCGACGCCAACGGCGACACCCAGCGCGTCGGCTTCAACGATCAACGTCTTCTGCACATGGAGCAGGTGCTCGCCGAGGTGGTGCGCACGCACGTCGGCATGCTGCTCGAGATTAAAGGCGCGGCGCTCGCGCTCCACTATCGCACTGCGCCCGAGCACGAGAACGTTGCGCGCGCGGTCACCGAAAAACTCGCAGCCGAATTCGCCGACGCCTATGTGCTGCAGCCCGGCAAGATGGTCTACGAGATCAAGCCGAAAGACGTCGACAAGGGCCGCGCGCTGCGCGCTTTTCTGGACGAGCCGCCGTTCGCGGGCCGCACGCCGGTGTTCGCCGGCGACGATTTGACCGACGAGAAGGGCTTCGCCGTGGTCAACGCCGAGGGCGGTCTGTCGATCAAGGTCGGCGGCGGCGACACGATCGCGAAAACGCGCGTCGAGTCGGTCGAGGCGTTGCTCGCGTGGCTCGACGCGCTCGTCGCGCCGGCCCGCGGTGTTTGATCGGTACCTGATCTGGCGCACCCGTACCTAACTTCTTTTCTGCACGGAACCTGCATCTCATGAGCCGATTGATCATCGTGTCGAACCGGGTCGCGCCGATTTCCGAAGGCGGCCCGGCTGCGGGCGGTCTTGCGGTCGGCGTCTACGACGCGCTCAAGGAAACCGGCGGCATGTGGTTCGGCTGGAGCGGCGAGGTGCTCTCGTCCGGCCAGCCGCAGATCCAGCTCGAAGAGCGGGGGCCGGTCACTTTCGCGACCATCGGCTTGCTGCGCCGCGATTACGACCAGTACTACCGTGGTTTTTCGAACGCCACGCTGTGGCCGGCGTTCCACTACCGTGCCGATCTGGTGCAGTACGACCGCAACGAATACGCGGGCTATTGCCGCGTGAACACGTGGCTCGCGCAGCAGCTCGTGCCGCTCCTGCGCGACGACGATGTCATCTGGGTCCACGACTATCACCTGATTCCGTTCGCCGAGGCGCTGCGCGCGGCGGGCGTGAAGAACCGCATCGGCTTCTTCCTGCACATCCCGTTTCCAGCTTCGCAGGTGCTGCTGGCGGTGCCGCCGCACCGCGAGCTGGCTCAGGCGCTGTGCTCGTTCGATTTGCTCGGCTTCCAGACCAAGCCCGACTTGCGCGCGTTCTGCGATTACATCGTGAACGAGGCGGGCGGCTCGGTCACGAAGCGCGCCGATGGCCTCACGCAGATCGAGGCATTCGGCAAGACGCTGTGCGCGAACGATTATCCGATCGGCGTCTATCCCGACGAAGTCGCCGAGCTCGCGAAAGACGGCGAGCGTGACAAGCCGGTGCGCACGCTCAAGGCCGCGCTGCATGGCCGCAAGGTCATCATGAGCGTGGACCGGCTCGATTACTCGAAGGGTCTCGTCGAACGCTTTCGCGCGTTCGAGCGGCTGCTCGAGCATGCGCCGGGGCAGCGCAACAAGGTGTCGTTCGCGCAGATCGCGCCGCCCACGCGCGCCGACCTGCACGCGTATCAGGACATCCGCCTGCGGCTCGAGGCCGAGTCGGGCCGCATCAATGGCCGCTTCGCCGAACTCGACTGGACGCCGATCTGGTACATCCACCGCCAGTACGAGCGCGCCGTGCTCGCGGCGCTGTTTCGCGCTTCGCACGTGGGCTACGTAACCCCGCTGCGCGATGGCATGAACCTTGTCGCGAAGGAATACGTCTCCGCCCAGGATCCCGAGAATCCGGGTGTGCTGGTGCTTTCGTGTTTCGCGGGCGCCGCGCAGGAACTGGGCGGTGCGCTGATCGTGAATCCGCTCGACATCGACGGCATGGCCGATGCGCTCGGCAAGGCGCTCGCAATGCCGTTAGCCGAGCGCCTCGCGCGCTATAACGACATGATGGTGCAATTGCGCGAGAACAACGTCTCGGTTTGGCGCGATCGCTTCATGCGCGATTTGACGGGCATCGCCGCGCGCGTTGGCGTGTCGCTGCCGCCCGTGGAGCCCGCGCAACAACCGTAGGGGCAGGGCGCGCGCCGACGTGTCGCGAGCGCTTCGAGTACTGCCGAAAACGAAAAAGCCGCTTCATGAAAGAAGCGGCTTTTTCATTTGATGCGCACGGCGTGCTCAAGGTGCCTGGCGTCAGGCCACGTGCTTTTCGTCGGCCTTCTTGCTGCCCAGATGGAGTGTGGACGACTTGCCATACTGCTTGGCGAGCAGGTCGCGGTACAGGCCCGGGCGATTGCGCAATTCCTCGGGGCTGCCGTCGTCGATCACCTTGCCCGAGCTCATCACGATGATGCGGTCGAAGTTGTGCAGCGTGGAGAGCCGGTGCGCAATGGCGACCACGGTGCGGCCCACCATCAGCCGGTCGAGCGCGTGCTGGATGGCTTCCTCCGAGGCGCTGTCGAGCGCCGAGGTGGCCTCGTCGAGCAGCAGGATCGGCGAATTCTTGAGAATCGCGCGCGCGATCGCGATGCGCTGGCGCTGGCCGCCCGAGAGCTTCACGCCGCGGTCGCCCACGAGCGTGTCGTAGCCTTCGGGCATGGCCTCGATGAAGTCGGCGCAGCGCGCCTCGCGGGCTGCGGCGAGCACTTCGTCGCGGCTTGCCTCGGGGCGGCCATAGGCGATGTTCTCGTAGATCGAGCGGTGCAGCAGGGAAATGTCCTGCGGCACGAGCGCGATGGCGTGGCGCAGGCTGTCTTGCGTGACGTGGGCGATGTCCTGGCCGTCGATCTTGATCGAGCCGCTCTGGGTGTCGTAAAAGTGCTGCAGCAGCGCGAGCACGGTGGTCTTGCCCGCGCCCGACTTGCCGATCAGGCCCACGCGCTGGCCTGCCTTGATATTCAAGTCGAAGTGATCGAGGATCGGCTTGCGGTGCGGGTACGCGAAGGTGACGCCTTCGAAGTCCACGCGGCCGCCCTGGGCCACGAGTTCGGTGGCGTCGTCGCGGTCGGGCATGCCGTGCGGCTCGAGCAGCGTCTGCACGGCTTCGGCCAGACGCGCGACGTGCTGCGTGACGTCCACGAGCGCCACGGCCAGATCGCGCGTGCCGTGCAGGATCGTGAAGCCGAGTGAACTCACCAGCACGATGTCACCCGAAGTGGCCTTGCCCTGGTTCCAGAGCCACAGCGCCCAGCCGAGCAGGCCGGCCGAGAGCATCGCCGTGATGACGGCGTGCAGCAGGCGCAGCTTTTCCAGATAGAGCAGGCTCGAGCGGCGCGCGTCCAGCTCGGCTTTCACCGTCGTGCCGAAGCGCTTTTGCTCGCGCAGCGTCATGCCGAAGGCGCGCACGAGCGCCATGTTGCCGATCACGTCGACGAGTTCGCCGTCCACGGCGGCCGCCTTGGAGGCGAAGGTGTGATGGCGCGCCGAGCCGCGCCCGGCCAGCTTGAAGAGAATGACTGAAAGGATTGCCGAGCAAAGCAACAGGCCCGCTGCCATCAACGGATTGACCGAAATGATCATGACGATGGCGCCCGCCACGGCGATGCACGGCGGCAGCACGTTCCAGGCCGTGGTGTTCTCGGCCGTGTAGACGGCGTTTGAGGTGGCGGTGATGCGGCTCGCGAGCGTGCCGGGCTGCTTTTCCGCGTAATAAGTGTTCGAGTGGCCGCTCAGGTACTGGAAGAGGTCGCGCCTCAAGTCGCCCGTGACGGTGACGAAGGTGTGCGCGGCGAACCAGCCGCCCACCCGCCAGAGCAGGTTGTCGGCGGCAATCAGGCCGACGAGGATCGCGAACGCCGTCCACAGCGGGCCCGGGTGGTGGCGGCCCGCACCGAGCACGTCGATCAGATGCTTGATCGCGTACTGCGAGGCGAGGGCGCAGCCCACGGCCGCGAACACGCTGGCGAGCACGACGGAATGGGCGAATGGATGGCGCTTGATGTAGCGGAAAAGGAACGCAAGTGGCCGTCGCGCATAGCTCGCAAGCTTTGCGTTGTGGGCGTTACGCTGGGCGATGGTCAGATGTTGTTCCAATTGATCGATGGTCGGTCTGGCGGAGCTTTGTCCGTGCAAGGTAAAAAAAGAGACAAGAAGGCGCGCAACGGCAAACCTGGCGGAATTCCCGCATTGTAAACACCCCACGCGCAAGCCGCACGGCTCGTGCCCAAGGGACGCGAATCTTATCGCGACTATGCCGCAGCGAGGACTCCTTGGGGACATGTTGTCGCGCCGGATGCTCGGTGGGTTTTCGCGGCACTTTTCGAGCTACAATTACAGATTCTGTTGTGACGCGCCATTCGCGCTCACACGACGCGCCGTACCGCAGGCGCGACCCGCCCCCGAGCCGCAACAACCACGAAACCAGGGTCAAATAAAACAGCATTCTGACCGCGATTTCGAAGCCGCGCTGCCCGGAAACGAACCCCAAATCTAGAACGGGCTTAAAAAACAAGGGGTTGCGGAGTGTTTCCGCTTTGTAACAACGTAAAGAGTTTGAAATCTCGTAGCCGGCTATGGGTGCAAACCCGGATAATGCCGACTCGAACAGCGTAGGGAATTTGACAGCATGAATGTCAACGACCGCGAACCCTGCGCGTTTACCGCCTGAACTGCCGCTTGTGTCAACACAACACATCACAACTGCGTCGGTCTGTGTGCCGGGCTACCGGCGCGGTTAGCGGTACGGAACGCCTGGTAGGGCGAGCGGCAACGATGCCGTAGCTCGCGAGGTCGATTGTCAAAATTGCAGTACTTAGCCCGATTATTTCGAGGAAGGAGTTCACCACTATGCGAATCGCTCAAATTGCTCCGTTGCACGAGGCGGTTCCTCCCAAGCTGTACGGCGGCACGGAACGGGTGGTCTCCTACCTGACCGAAGCGCTGGTCGAGCAAGGGCACGACGTCACGCTCTTCGCCAGCGGCGATTCGATTACCTCGGCAAAGCTCGAAGCATTCTGGCCGCAGGCGCTGCGCCTCGACCCGACGATTCGCGACGTGATGGCTCCGCACATGCTGCTGCTCGAAGAAGTGCGCCGCCGCGCGGACGAATTCGACGTGCTGCACTTCCACATCGACTACTACCCGTTCTCGCTGTTCCAGCGTCAGCCGGTGCCGTTCGTCACGACCATGCACGGTCGTCTCGACCTGCCTGAACTGCAGCCGATCTTCAGCGCGTTCAACGACGTGCCGGTTGTCTCGATCTCGGACAACCAGCGCCTCCCGCTGCAGCAAGCCGCCTGGCAGCAGACCGTCTACCACGGCCTGCCGGAAGACGTGCTCAAGCCGATTCCGAACGTCGAGCCCGGCTACCTCGCTTTCCTCGGCCGCGTCTCGCCGGAGAAGGGTCTCGACAAGGCGATTCGCATCGCCGGTCAGGCAGGCATGAAGCTCAAGGTCGCCGCCAAGATCGACAAGGCCGACCGCGCCTACTACGAAGAAGTCATCAAGCCGCTGATGGCGCTGCCGCACGTCGAGTACATCGGCGAAATCGGCGAGCACGAAAAGCGTGAATTCCTCGGCAATGCGCACGCCCTGGTGTTCCCGATCGACTGGCCGGAGCCCTTCGGTCTCGTCATGATCGAAGCCATGGCTTGCGGTACGCCGGTCATTGCGTTCAAGCGCGGCTCGGTGCCGGAAGTTATCGAAAATGGCGTGTCGGGCTTCGTCGTCGAAGACGAAATCAGCGCGGTCGCTGCGGTCAAGCGCCTGTCGACGCTGTCGCGCGAGAAGGTGCGCGGCGCGTTCGAGGCACGCTTCTCGTCGAAGGTGATGGCACGCAACTACGTTGCCGTGTACGAAGACCTGCTGCGCCAGAAGCACCGCACGGTGCTGCGCGAAGTCAACGCCGGCTAACTGGCGTCGGCCGGACCTGCGCGTTTGCAAGGCAAGCGCGCAGACAACCCTGGCAAGCCGCCACTCCAACGCCCCGGTGCTTTGCACCGGGGCGTTGTCGCATTTTCGCCGCACCCGTTTGCGGGGCAGCACAAACGCATCGGCGAGCGTGAGGGGGAGCGGCAATGTCCCTATAATGGCCGTTCCGCGAAATCCGCAATTCATTCACGACAGACGCGCGCGACGACCGCGCAAGACGACGTTGCATGACGACTACTGCGCAACACAAACGCGACCTCAGGAGAAGTGCCTTGGCGAGATCCCGACCGACGCGCCCCGCCGCCGCCGTTCCCGGCGCCGGGAAGCTGTTCGCGCTGCGCGCGATCGGTCTCGTGATTCTCGCGCGCTGGCTCCATTCGATGGGGGACATGAATTTTCTGGTGGCGCTGCGGGGCATGGCTTCGTCGCCGGTCGCGTGCCTGAACCTGATCTTCCTGTTTCTGCTAATCGTGCTGCCGGGCGGGAAGGCCCGCGCCGAGCGGCCGTTCCATCCGCTGCCTCAATGGCTGCGCCAGGCGTTGCGCGTCTTCGGCGTGTTGGGCTGTCTGTTCGCGTTGTGGTCGATTGGCGTGTTCGTATGGGCCGACGGCTGGCGGCGCGCGGTGCAGGCGATCGAGGCCACCAACGGTTGGCTTGTCGTGGCGCCGGCGCTTTATGCGGCCGTAGTGTGGATTTGCCGTCCGCGCGCATTGTGGCGCACCAATGTGGCGGCGCGGCGCTTCGCGATCGGGCGCTACGCGGTATCGGTCGACGCAGCGACGCGCACCACGGTTGTATGGCTCGAGAGCCGCAAGGTTGGGCAGTACGATGCGCGGGAGCTGTCAGTGCGCTGGCCGGCGGATCTTCAGCCGACAGCCGAGTCGGCGCACTCGGCGCCGGCTGTTGAGTCGGCCAACTCGACTGCATTCGCGACGTCGCTCCCATCGCCCAAGCCCCCCGCACCGGCGCGCGACTCCGGGCGCCGGCCAAAGATCGAATTGCTGTGGGATTCGCCGGCGGCGGCGGGCCACAATCGCCAGATCGTTCTGCGCGTTAGGCTCGCCACTGAAGGCGACCGCGTCGCTGCGCGCGCGCTCGACGCCGTTCTGAAGCAGGACTGGCCCACTGTGGCAGCGTGAAGGCACTGCCGGGCGGACAGCCCGGCAGTGCCGCTTCAGGCAGTCCCTGCGCGAAGGGCATTCGCGCAAGCTTGTCGATCCCGTCGTCAATTCGAAGGAGTCGCGATGCTCGTACGCTGGTTGCTTGCCGCTATTCATCTGTTGGCCTTCGGCCTTGCACTGGCGTCGATTCTGCGGCGCACGCGCGGCTTGCGCCGCTGCACCTCTACCGAGGCGCTACCCCAGATCTTCAGCGCCGACAACGGTTGGGGCATCTCGGCGGTGTTGCTGATCGTGACCGGGGCGGTGCGGGCGTTCGGCGGCTTCGAGAAGGGCGCCGACTATTACCTGCATGAGCCGCTCTTTCACGTGAAGATGGGTGCGCTCGTGCTGATCCTGTTGCTCGAGATTGCGCCGATGATGGCGCTGCTGCGCTGGCGCCTCGCCGTGCGTCGCGGCGATGTGCCGGATCTCACCGGAGCGCCGAAGTACGCGAGCATCGGCGTATGGCAGACGGTGTTGCTCGTCGTGATGGTGTTTGCCGCGACGGGGATGGCGCGCGGAGTCGGGATTGGCATGTTCGGCGACTAGCGCGACTCACCATAACCCGGCGGACAACGAGGAGGGCGGTTTATATCGTCATCCTGACTACTGATGAATTCCGGGCCGGAAATGAAAAAACCCCGTTGCGTACGCAACGGGGTTTTGATCTTCGGTGCTTGTCTTTACCAACACCAGGAATTCTGGTGGGTAGTACTGGGATCGAACCAGTGACCCCTGCCGTGTGAAGGCAGTGCTCTACCGCTGAGCTAACCACCCGAAGAGATTCAAATTATGCCGGGCGTTTCCGATCTTGTAAAGACCTTTTTTAAGTATTTTGCGTAGTACCCGCGTTCCCGTCGGCAGTGACAGGTTGTGTGCGCCATACCGAGGTGCCCTTCATCGCCTTGTCGAGCCCGTCGAGCAGCGCTTCGTGCGCGGCGAGTTCCTCTTCGCTTGCTGCGATCACGGGCAGCGCGAGCGTCTCGAACTTCACGCGCGGCGTTGCCACTGCGCCAGGCGTTTCGGTGGCGCCGGCCATGTCGATGACGAGACTTTCCTGGCCGCGCGTCATCGCCAGATAAACCTCGGCGAGCAGTTCCGAGTCGAGCAGGGCGCCGTGCAGCGTGCGGTGCGCGTTGCTGATGCCGAAGCGGTCGCACAGCGCGTCGAGCGAATTGCGTTTGCCGGGGAAGATCTGCTTGGCCTGCACCAACGTGTCGATCACCTCGCCGCAGTGCTCCCTGAACGCCGGTTTGCCGACCAGCGCGAGCTCGGCGTCGAGAAAGCCGATATCGAACGGCGCGTTGTGGATGATGATGTCGGCGTCGCGCACGAAGTCGAGGATCTCGTTCGCGACCTCGGCGAACTTCGGCTTGTCCGAGAGGAATTCTGTCGTGAGGCCGTGCACGGCCAGCGCGCCCGGATCGCTGTCGCGCTCCGGGTTGACGTAGAAGTGCAGGTTATTGCCCGTCAGCCGGCGATTGACCAGCTCGACGCAGCCGATTTCGATGATGCGGTCGCCCGTGCGGGGGTTCAGGCCGGTGGTTTCGGTATCGAGAATGATCTGTCGCATGTCGTTTGAAGCGTGATGGCGTAGGAGGCGGAGGTGGCGCGTCTGGCGTAACGGCGCCATAGTGGCGTACGTGCCGCTCAGAGTTCGGCGAGCGTGGCGACGCCGCGGTTCGCGAGCGCATCGGCGCGCTCGTTCTCCGGATGCCCGGCGTGACCCTTGACCCAGCGCCACTCCACCTCATGTTGCGCGACGAGCGCGTCGAGGCGCTTCCACAGGTCGTCGTTCTTGACGGGCGTTTTCGCGGCCGTCATCCAGTTCTTCTTCTTCCAGCCGTGAATCCACTCGCTGATGCCTTTCTGTACATATTGCGAGTCGGTGTGCACGATCACCTTGCACGGGCGCTTGAGCGCGTCGAGTGCGGCGATCACCGCCATCAGCTCCATGCGGTTGTTGGTCGTGCCGGGCTCGCCGCCGAACAGTTCTTTTTCCTGCGCGCCGAAGCGCAGGAGCGCGCCCCAGCCGCCGGGGCCGGGGTTGCCCTTGCAGGCGCCGTCCGTGAAGATTTCGACGAAGTCGGGTGAGCTCATGAGTCCTTGTTGCGAGTAGGGGAGGGAGTGGTGGCCGCGGGCGCCAGGCTTGCAGCCAGCGCCGGCTTCTTGACCTTCACCTTGCCGACGAGGCGCATGCCGCGCACGCGCTTGATGGCCGAAACCATATAAATGGCACCGAAGATCGGCCACCAGCGGTCGCCGGCGGCTTCCATGAAGGCGTAGCGCCCGAGCCATTTCTCGGTGGCGAGCGGCGGACGATAGCAGCCGAAGCGTCCGCGTTCAAGCTCGAAACCGAGCAGCTTGATCCAGTCTTTCAGGCGCGTGAAGGCGATCAGATCTTCGCGCGCGGGCAGGAAGGGATGCCCCGTGACCTTTGCCGCCGACTGGCGCGCGCCCCACAGCGAGAGCGAATTGAAGCCGACGATCAGCAACTGCCCTTCGGGCATCAGTACGCGCTCGGCCTCGCGCAGCAGGCGGTGCGGGTTGCTCGTGAATTCGAGCGTGTGCGGCATCACGATGAGATCGACGCTCTGGGCCTCGAACGGCAGATCGAGATGGTCGCACCAGACCGTGCTGCGCCCGGCCGGCGCGTGGAGTGCGCCGGACCGCGGCAAGGCGGGCAGCGGCTCCGCGCCCGGCACGGTGTACGGCGCGCTCGTGGCGCTGGCTGCGTCGAGCACGAGGCCCCGGCACGACATTCGGTTCTCGCGCAGGGCGTCGAGCTGCGGCAGGCCGAGCTGCAGCGCATGGTAGCCGAAGATATTCGACACCACGCGGTCGAGCTGCTCCTGTTCCCAGCCCAGGACGTACTTGCCTGCGGGCGATTCGGTCCAGGCGGGCCAGTCTATAATTGTTCGGTCAGACATGTCGAAAAGTTCGCCGCCCCATGAATAGTCCGCTTGAGCACGCATCCGTGCCAGCCGCCACGCTTGCCGCCAATTTCGATTACGTACCGGTTCCGGCTTTTGAAGATAACTACATCTGGGTCGTATCGGACGGCCTCGATGCCGTTGTCGTCGATCCGGGCGACGCCGCGCCGGTTCGCGCGTATCTGGCGAAGCGAGGCTGGCGGCTTGCCGCTATTTTACTCACCCATCACCACAACGACCACGTCGGCGGGGTGGCCGACCTGCTTTCGGATGAGCGCGTGCCGGTGTACGGCCCGGCCGGCGAGGCGCTCGGCCCGCTCGACAGGTTCGTCACGCGCGTGAAGGGGGGCGACGCGGTGCATCTGGACGCACCGGCGCTCGACTTCAAGGTGATGGACGTGCCGGGACATACGCGCGGCCACATCGCTTATTTCCAGGCCTCGGACCCGGCGGGCAAGCCGCATCTGTTTTGTGGCGACACGCTGTTCGCCTGCGGCTGCGGGCGCCTCTTCGAGGGCACGCCCGCACAGATGCTCGCTTCGCTCGATTCGTTCGCGGCGCTGCCGGGCAGCACAGAAGTGCATTGCGCACACGAGTACACGCTCTCGAATATCCGTTTCGCGCTCGCCTGCGATCCGCACAACGCCAACTTGCGCGACTGGAGTCTCGAAGCGGCGGCGCTGCGGGAGCGCGGCGTGCCGACCTTGCCGACCACGATCGCGCACGAGTGTGCGGTGAATCCATTCCTGCGCGCCGGCGATCCAGCCGTGCAGGCGACGCTTGCCGACGCGCTCCATGAAACGGTGTCGGACCGGCTGGCGGCCTTCACGCTGATGCGCGAATGGAAGAACCGATTCCGCTGACCTGACGGCGCGCGAGGGCATCCTCATCCCAAAAGTATGGAACGTCGTGCAAGCTGCGGATTTCCTTGGGATTTCTCCAATTATTCCGATTGACGGAAACGTGTGCGTTCCGTACTATCGGCTGCAAATTCCCGCCATTAGCAAGTAGACGTTCATGCGATTTATCCTAAGCGCGCTGCTGGTTCTCATGCTCGCAGCCTGTGCGAGCGGGGGGCCGACTGCGAACTCGCTTTCCCCAGCCGATCCCCAGGCGCGTGCCGACGCCATCCGCAAAACCTCCGCAGCGAAAGAAACGATCAACGTTGACAAAGGTTCGGTCGACCAGCTGACGAGCCCCGACGCCGATCTCTGGGCGCGTATTCGCCGTGGTTTCCAGATGCCCGACCTGCAGAGCGACCTGGTCGACATGAACGCCCAGTGGTATGCGCAGCGCCCCGACTATGTCGCGCGCATGACCGAGCGTTCGCAGAAATATCTCTACCACATCGTCGAGGAGCTCGAGGCCCGGCACATGCCGACCGAGCTTGCGTTGCTGCCGTTCATCGAATCCGCATATAACCCGCAGGCGCTTTCCGTCGCGAAGGCGGCGGGCATGTGGCAGTTCGTGCCCGGCACGGGCCGCACCTACAACCTGAAGCAGAATATGTGGCAGGACGAGCGCCGCGACGTGCTCGCTTCCACCAGCGCGGCACTCGACTACCTCACGCGCCTGCACGACATGTTCGGCGACTGGTATCTCGCGCTCGCCGCCTACAACTGGGGCGAGGGCAATGTGCAGCGCGCCATCGCGCGCAACCAGGCGGCCGGTCTGCCGACCGACTACGCGAGCCTGCGCATGCCCAATGAGACGCGCAACTACGTGCCCAAGCTGCAGGCGGTCAAGAACATCGTGATGAACCCGCAGCAATACGGGCTCGTGCTGCAGTCCATTCCCAACCACCCGTATTTCGTCACGGTCACCACGTCGCACGACATCGACGTGGACGTGGCGGCCAAGCTGGCGAACATGACGCCTGACGAGTTCCGCTCGCTCAACCCGTCGTTCAAGAAGCCGATCATTCTCGGATCGAGCGATCCGCAGATCCTGTTGCCGTTCGATAACGCCGGCGCGTTCGAGCGCAACCTGAAGTCGTATTCGGGCCAGCTTTCGTCGTGGACCACCTATACGACGGATTCGCGCGCCACGCCGGCGGCCATTGCGCAGAAGATTGGCGTGGACGCCGACACGCTCATGTCGGTCAACAAGATTCCGGCGGGCATGCGCCTGAAGGCCGGCTCGACGCTCGTGGTGCCGCGCACCGACGACGGCGACGACGAGGACATCAGCGCTGACGTTGCCGAAAGCGCCGTGCTGGCTATGGAGCCGGACGTGCCCGACACGCGCAAGATGCTGATCCGCGTGCGCCGCAAGCAGTCGATGGAAACGGTGGCAGGGCGCTATGGTGTTTCGGTCGGCCAGCTCAAGGCCTGGAACAAGACGCGTCGCGACGCAGTGAGCCCCGGGCAGGTGCTCGTGCTGCACGTGCCGGTCGGCAAGGCGATGCCGAGCGAGCCCGGTCCGGAGAAGCTGGCGACGAATGTATCCGGTGGTGGCGTGCAGCGCATCGGGACCCGGGTTGCAGACACGGGCTCCAAGTCGCGCTACGATAAGAAGCACGGTCGCGCGCATACCGAGGTTGTCAAGGTTTCCGAACCAGTCAAGGAAAAGGCCTCCAGCGCAGCGCCCAGCAAGGCGTCGAAGGGTGCGGCAAGCCGCCCGAAGGCCGGGACCCAAACGCAGAAGCAAAAATCCAAATAGCGGCTGGCGAAGGATGCTCAGCCGTGCACTGCGGGGGCAGTGCATGGTGTTTCGCTCCGATCACTTTTGCCACTTGGTGCTCACGCCGCCACCCTGCCGGGTGGCGGCGTTTTCATTTGCGGGGAAAAGGGTGCGATCGCAGCTTTAGCACGCCGTGGATGACCCGCGCTGCGCTTGTTGTGCGTTTTTCGGGGGCTATAGTGGAAAGGGCGCTGTGCCAACTGGCAGCGCCGCGCCGCCCGGTGGGCGTCATCCCGAAATTTGAAAGAAAGGGCGTTTTCGCGCTATAATTTCAAGGTTTGAGCTTATCAACCCGCACCCTAGCGCCTACCTCCCCCATTCGTTCATCCGCCGCCCGCGCTTTCCGTTTCAACTGGCTGGCTGCCGCCCGATCGAGCGTCACAAACGCACCTTCGCGGCCCGGCGCCCGACACACGGTCAAACACGGATAAGTCGCGTAAGCAGACTGCGGAGCGCGCCGCGCGCGCGTCCTGATCACCTGGATCAGGGTGCCGACGCCGCAGCCGTTCCCAGGTCGCAAGACACGCAACGTCGGATAACAGGTCGGCACAGGGTGCTCCCCAAGGAGTCTCCCGTGTTGCCGTCATTCTCTCCCGCTCTGCTCGCGCTCGCCGACGGCACGGTCTTTCGTGGTTACTCGATCGGCGCGCCGGGTCATACGATCGGTGAAGTCGTGTTCAACACGGCCATCACCGGTTATCAGGAAATCCTGACTGACCCGAGCTACGCTCGCCAGATCGTTACCCTCACGTATCCGCATATCGGCAACGTCGGCGTCAATGCCGAAGACGTCGAAGCCACGAAAGTCCATGCCGCCGGTCTTATCATTCGCGACCTGCCCACGCTCGCCTCGAACTTCCGCATGGAGCGCACGCTCGGCGACTATCTGAAGGACGAAGGCGTGGTGGCGATCGCCGGCATCGACACGCGCAAGCTCACGCGTATCCTGCGCGAGAAGGGCGCCCAGAACGGCGCGATCCTCGCGGGCTCCGACGACGAAGCCAAGGCCATCGAACTCGCGCGCTCGTTCCCGGGCCTCGCGGGCATGGACCTCGCGAAGGTCGTCTCGACCGACAAGCCGTATGAGTGGACGACCACCGAATGGCGCCTGGGCGAAGGCTACCGCACGCAGTCCGCGCCGAAGTACAAGGTCGTGGCGTTCGACTTCGGTGTGAAGCAGAACATCCTGCGCATGCTGGCCGAGCGCGGCTGCCATGTCACGGTGCTGCCGGCGCAGGCCACCGCGGCTGACGCGCTCGCGCTCAACCCGGACGGCGTGTTCCTCTCGAACGGCCCGGGCGACCCGGAGCCGTGCGACTACGCGATCAAGGCCACGCAGGAATTCATCGCGCGCGGCATTCCGACCTTCGGCATCTGCCTTGGTCACCAGATCATGGGCCTCGCGCTCGGCGCGAAGACCATCAAGATGAAGACCGGCCACCACGGCGCGAATCATCCGGTGAAGGATCTCGGCGACGGCCGCGTCGTCATCACGTCGCAGAACCACGGCTTCGCGGTGGACGCCGACACGCTGCCGGCGAACACGCGCGTTACGCACGTCTCGCTCTTCGACGGTACGCTGCAAGGCTTCGAACTCACCGACAAGCCCGCGTTCTGCTTCCAGGGCCACCCGGAAGCGTCGCCCGGCCCGCAGGACATCGGCTATCTGTTCGATCGCTTCACCGCGCTGATGGACAAGGCGAAGGCGTAAGCGCTTATCGAGCGAGCCAGCAGGAACGAGCAGAGCAGGGTGCGCAGCGAGCCGGAGTCAAAAAACGGCCCACGCGCGTACCCGGCGGCGAGCAGCAAGCCGCAAGACGTAAAAGACACAGGAATATTTAGCGAGAGCGTTATGCCCAAGCGGACAGACATCAAGAGCATTCTTATCATCGGCGCGGGGCCGATCATCATCGGCCAGGCCTGCGAGTTCGACTACTCGGGCGCGCAGGCGTGCAAGGCGCTGCGTGAGGAAGGCTACAAGGTCATTCTCGTCAACAGCAATCCGGCGACGATCATGACCGACCCGAACACGGCCGACGTCACCTACATCGAGCCGATCACGTGGGAAGTGGTGGAGCGCATCATCGAGAAGGAGCGCCCCGACGCGATCCTGCCGACGATGGGCGGCCAGACCGCGCTGAACTGCGCGCTCGACCTGCATCACCACGGCGTGCTCAAGAAGTACAACGTCGAGCTGATCGGCGCGTCGCCGGAAGCGATCGACAAGGCCGAAGACCGCCAGAAGTTCAAGGACGCGATGACGAAGATCGGCCTCGGCTCGGCGAAGTCGGGTGTGGCCCACTCGATGGAAGAGGCGACCAAGGTTCACGCCGAGATCGCCGAGATCACCGGTACGAGCGGCTATCCGATCGTGATCCGTCCGTCCTTCACGCTGGGCGGCTCGGGCGGCGGCATCGCCTACAACCGCGAAGAGTTCGAAGAGATCTGCAAGCGCGGTCTCGACCTTTCGCCCACGCGCGAACTGCTGATCGAAGAGTCGCTGCTCGGCTGGAAGGAATACGAGATGGAAGTGGTCCGCGACAAGGCGGATAACTGCATCATCGTCTGCTCGATCGAAAACCTCGACCCGATGGGCATCCACACCGGCGACTCCATCACGGTCGCGCCGGCGCAAACGCTCACCGACAAGGAATACCAGATCCTGCGCGACGCCTCGCTGGCGGTTCTGCGCGAGATCGGCGTGGACACGGGCGGTTCGAACGTGCAGTTCTCGATCGACCCGCGCACGGGCCGCATGATCGTGATCGAAATGAACCCGCGCGTGTCGCGTTCGTCGGCGCTGGCCTCGAAGGCTACCGGCTTCCCGATCGCCAAGGTCGCGGCGAAGCTGGCCGTCGGCTACACGCTCGACGAGCTGCGCAACGAGATCACGGGCGGCCAGACGCCGGCCTCGTTCGAGCCGACCATCGACTACGTCGTCACGAAGATTCCGCGTTTCGCGTTCGAGAAGTTCCGCGAAGCCGACCCGCGCCTCACCACGCAGATGAAGTCCGTGGGCGAAGTGATGGCCATCGGCCGCACCTTCCAGGAATCGTTCCAGAAGGCGCTGCGCGGCCTCGAAGTGGGCGTCGACGGTCTCGACGAGAAGACCACGAGCCGCGACGAAGTCATCCGCGAGATCGGCGAAGCCGGTCCGGACCGCATCTGGTTCGTGGGCGACGCGTTCCGCGTGGGCATGACGCGCGAAGAGATCTTCGAAGAAACCGCGATCGACCCGTGGTTCCTCGCGCAGATCGAAGAAATCATCAAGAAGGAAGAGGCCGTCAAGGGCCGCACGCTCGCCAGTCTCTCGAAGGACGAGCTGCGCTTCCTCAAGCAGAGCGGCTTCTCGGATCGCCGTCTTGCGAAGCTGCTCGGCGCGAATGCCGCTGACGTGCGCAAGCGCCGTATCGAGCTGAACGTGCGTCCGGTCTACAAGCGCGTGGACACCTGCGCGGCCGAATTCGCCACCAAGACCGCCTACATGTACTCGACCTATGAGGAAGAGTGCGAGGCCAACCCGACCACCAACAAGAAGATCATGGTGCTGGGCGGCGGCCCGAACCGGATCGGCCAGGGTATCGAGTTCGACTACTGCTGCGTGCACGCCGCGCTCGCGATGCGCGAAGACGGCTACGAAACGATCATGGTCAACTGCAACCCCGAGACCGTTTCGACCGACTACGACACGTCCGACCGTCTGTATTTCGAGCCGCTGACGCTCGAAGACGTGCTCGAAGTCGTGGACCTGGAAAAGCCCGTCGGCGTGATCGTGCAGTACGGCGGCCAGACGCCGCTGAAGCTTGCGCTCGATCTCGAGGCGAATGGCGTGCCTATCGTCGGCACCTCGCCGGACATGATCGACGCGGCCGAAGACCGCGAGCGCTTCCAGAAACTGCTGCAGGACCTGAACCTGCGTCAGCCGCCGAACCGTACCGCGCGCGCAGAAGACGAAGCGCTCAAGCTCGCCGACGAAATCGGCTACCCGCTCGTCGTGCGTCCGTCGTACGTGCTGGGCGGCCGCGCCATGGAAATCGTCCACGAGCCGCGCGACCTCGAGCGCTACATGCGCGAGGCCGTGAAGGTGTCGAACGATTCGCCGGTGCTGCTCGACCGCTTCCTGAACGACGCGATCGAATGCGACGTCGACTGCATCTCCGATGGCACGGACGTGTTCATCGGCGGCGTGATGGAGCACATCGAGCAGGCGGGTGTGCACTCGGGCGACTCGGCGTGCTCGCTGCCGCCGTACTCGCTGTCGCAGGAAACGGTGGCTGAACTGAAGCGTCAGACGGCCGCGATGGCCAAGGCGCTCAACGTGGTCGGCCTGATGAACGTGCAGTTCGCAATCCAGCAAGTGCCGCAGGCCGATGGTTCGAAGCAGGACATCATCTACGTGCTGGAAGTGAACCCGCGCGCTTCGCGTACCGTGCCGTACGTCTCGAAGGCCACCAGCCTGCCGCTCGCGAAGATCGCGGCGCGCGCGATGGTCGGCCAGACGCTCGCACAGCAGGGTGTGACGAAGGAAGTCGTGCCGCCGTATTTCAGCGTGAAGGAAGCGGTGTTCCCGTTCGTGAAGTTCCCGACCGTCGATCCGGTGCTCGGACCCGAAATGCGTTCGACCGGCGAAGTGATGGGCGTAGGCAAGACCTTCGGCGAAGCGCTCTTCAAGTCGCAGCTCGCGGCCGGCTCGCGCCTGCCCGAGTCGGGCACGGTTTTCATCACCGTGATGGACGCGGACAAGCCCAAGGCCGTCGAAGTCGCGCGCATGCTGCATGAGCTCGGCTACCCGCTCGTCGCGACGCGCGGCACGGCTGCTGCGATCGAAGCGGCCGGTGTGCCGGTGAAGGTCGTGAACAAGGTGAAGGATGGCCGTCCGCACGTGGTCGACATGATCAAGAACGGCGAAATTTCGCTCGTTTTCACAACGGTCGACGAGACCCGCGCCGCGATTGCCGATTCGCGTTCGATCCGTATGAGCGCACAGGCGAACAAGGTCACGTACTACACCACGATGTCCGGCGCACGCGCCGCGGTCGAGGGCTTGCGTTACCTGAAGAACCTGGAAGTCTATGATTTACAAGGCCTCCACGCTCGCCTAAACTAAGGCTTCGATTGTCTGTCCAATACTGAAAAGGCAGACAACAGGCTGAATACAAAGCTGAATGTGCCGCGGTTAAGCGGCGTCCCAACAGGGTTTTTCAGGCTGCGCCAGTACGCGCTGCCACCCTCGCGGGATGCACTTGACCGCGGTGATTTTTTTTATGGCCGCAACAATTATTGGTGCGGCATCAATACGGCCCTAAGTGGCTGAATGAGTTGTTTTATGAGCACGATTCCCTTGACCAGGCGCGGTGCAGACCAGCTTCGCGGAGAACTGCAGCGCCTGAAATCCGTCGAGCGTCCGGCGGTCATCAATGCCATCGCCGAAGCGCGCGCGCAAGGCGATCTGTCGGAAAACGCGGAATACGACGCCGCGAAGGAAAAGCAGGGCTTCATCGAAGGCCGCATCGCGGAAATCGAGTCGAAGCTGGCGGCGGCCCAGATCATCGACCCGGCATCGCTCGAAGCCGATGGCCGCGTGGTGTTCGGCTCGACTATCGACCTCGAAGACCTCGATTCGGGCAAGACGGTCACCTACCAGATCGTCGGCGACGACGAAGCCGATCTCGAGCACGGCCTGATCTCCGTGAGCTCGCCTATCGCACGCGCGCTGATTGGCAAGTCCGAGGGCGATGTTGCCGAAGTGCAGGCCCCCAGCGGCGTGCGCGAGTACGAAATCATCGACGTCCGCTACATTTGACGTAGCGGGAACGTGAATACCTCGACGAATTCGGTCAGCCCGGCTTCGCCGCTCGTGGCGCACCGCGTGTTCGCGCTGCTTGCCATGTTGTGGGTGGGCAGCCAGGTGACGATTGGCTATGCGGTCGCGCCGGTGCTGTTCACCTCGCTCGATCGCGCGTTAGCGGGCTCGCTTGCTGCGCAGCTTTTTCGCATCGAGGGCATGGTGGGCGCCGTGAGCGGCGTGCTGCTGCTCGGCCTTGCGAACGTGCTGATCCGCCGTGGCGAGACCGGCTATCGGCGGCTGCGCTGGCTGCTGATCGGCATGCTGTTGTGCGTGCTGATCGGTTACTACGCGCTGCAGCCGTTCATGAACGCCATGCGCATGAATGCGATACGGGCAGGCGTCGACATCGCGCATTCGGCCTGGGCGAGCCGCTTTGGCATGCTCCATGGCGTGTCGAGCGCGTTCTATCTGGTTCAGAGCGTGTTGGGTGCGTGGCTCGTCTGGCTGCTGCCGTCCGCGCGCGGTACGCAAGCGCGGCGTTGAGAGCGTTCATCCGGGCGTCGCTACGCCGGGCGTCGCTTGCGCGTTGTTCAGGCGCGCTCCGGTAAGAAGAAAAAAGCGCGGCACATTGGCCGCGCTTTTCTTACTTCGAGCCTTGATGGGCTCGCTTCGAACTGGTCTGGCGTTTCTTGGCGCGCTTGACGTTGCCGCCCTGGGTGACACGTTCATTGCCCTTGACGACGACTTTTTGCGACTTCGGTTTGCGCATCGGGTTGTCCGACGGCTTGACGACCTTCACGGTGCGAGGCGCCGCGCCATGCTTGCCCGCTTCGCGCGCGCTCGGTACGTCGCCGGCAGGACGCTTGACGGTGCCGCGCGCGCCGGCGCGGGCCGTGGCGGTTTTCGGTTTGGCTGCCTCGGGCTTGTAGATCACGAGCAGCTTGCCGATATGCTGGATGGGCGCCGAGTTCAGGCGGTCGCAGATTTCTTCGTAGATCGCGATGCGCTCTTCGCGCTCGTCGCCGAACACACGCACCTTGATAAGCTGGTGCGCGTCCAGATGGACCTCGATTTCCTTGAGGACGGCGTCGGTCAGTCCCTCGGCGCCGATGAGCACGACCGGTTTGAGCGCGTGAGCGGCGGAGCGCAGTTCGGAGCGCTGTTCGGCAGTAAGAGTGAGGGCGGGCATGGGATGTGGCAGACTCGACTAAAATGACGGCGCCCGCCAGTCAGCGTGAAACACCGGCATGACAGGCCACACAATTAGGGGCCGCCAGGCGGGGAGCGCGTCGAAACAATGGAAAAACCGTGGAGAACGGCAACGGCGTGGTGCGGTCGGCGAGCGAGGCGGTGAGAACCGCGCGCCGGCAACCCGACGGGCCGCGACGACCGCACGAATTAAACGCGTATTATCCGCTAAAAGCGCGATATCACGCAGCAAGAGTTCACCTTTAATGGCAAAAAACCGCTTCAATCAGTCGTGGCTGCACGACCATATTAACGATCCGTACGTGAAAATGGCGCAACGGGAGGGCTATCGCGCCCGCGCTGCGTACAAGCTCAAGGAAATCGACGAGCAGGACAAGCTGATCCGCCCGGGCATGGTAATCGTCGATCTCGGCGCCGTGCCGGGCAGCTGGAGCCAGTATGCGCGCAACAAGCTCGTGCAGAGTTCGAAGCGCGATGACCAGCGCGAGGGCGGGATCGACGGCACGATTATTGCGCTCGACATCCTGCCGATGGAACCCATCGCCGACGTGCAATTTCTGCAGGGCGACTTCCGCGAGGACGCCGTGCTCGCACAACTGGAAGAAGCGGTGGGTGGCCGTCCCGTGGATCTTGTAATTTCCGACATGGCACCCAATCTGTCTGGGGTGGCGTCGGCAGACGCCGCGCGTATCGAGCACTTGTGCGACCTCGCGCTCGAGTTTTCGCAGAATCATTTGAAATCCGATGGTGCCCTTTTAGTAAAATGCTTCCACGGCAGTGGTTACAGCCAGATCGTCGAGAAGTTCAAGCATCAGTTCAAGGTCGTGGCCGCGCGCAAACCGAAGGCTTCGCGCGATAAATCGTCCGAAACGTTTATATTGGGTAAACATCTGAAGCGACCCCGCTAATTATTCAGTCAGCCGGGGTAGGGTCAAAGATCGGCTCCAGTGCGCAACGCGTGTTGCAAGGACTGTGAAGATCGCCTCGAATTGGCTTCGAGACGCTGTCCCGACAAGGCGCCCGGGCTATTTCCGTCTTAGCGAAACGCTATGGCGAGCCCCTGCGTACTGGATTAGAATGCTTTGGTGGTGTCGCAAGGCAAATGTAGGCGCCCGTCTATGAGTGAAGGAGTGGTGCTTTGAACAACAACATGTTTTCGAAGGCAGCGGTGTGGTTGGTAATCGCACTGGTGCTGTTTACGGTGTTCAAGCAGTTCGACAAGCCCCGTGTCCAGGAAGGCGTTTCGTACTCGCAGTTCATGGACGACGCGAAGGCCGGCAAGGTCAAGAGCGTCGTGGTGCAGGGGCGGAACCTCACGGTCACTCCGGCCGACGGCCAGAAGTATCAGATCGTCTCCCCGGGAGACATCTGGATGGTCGGCGACCTGATGAAATACGGCGTGCAGGTGAGCGGCAAGGCTGACGAAGAGCCCAATGCGCTTGTTTCTGCGTTGTATTACCTTGGACCGACGCTCCTGATCATCGTGTTCTGGTTCTACATGATGAGACAGATGCAGGGAGGCGGCAAAGGCGGGGCGTTTTCCTTTGGTAAATCGCGCGCCCGCCTGATCGACGAGAACAACAACGCGGTCAACTTCTCCGACGTCGCAGGCTGCGACGAAGCCAAGGAAGAAGTGTCCGAGCTCGTCGACTTCCTGCGCGATCCGCAAAAATTCCAGAAGCTGGGCGGGCGCATCCCGCGCGGCGTTCTGCTGGTCGGCCCTCCGGGCACCGGTAAGACGTTGCTCGCGCGTGCTATCGCCGGCGAGGCGAAGGTGCCGTTCTTCAGCATCTCGGGTTCGGACTTCGTTGAAATGTTCGTCGGCGTGGGCGCAGCCCGCGTGCGCGACATGTTCGAACAGGCCAAGAAGCATGCGCCGTGTATCGTGTTCATCGACGAAATCGACGCGGTCGGCCGCCATCGCGGCGCCGGCATGGGCGGTGGCAACGACGAACGCGAGCAGACGCTGAACCAGATGCTGGTCGAGATGGACGGCTTCGAGGCCAACTCGGGCGTCATCGTGATCGCGGCAACCAACCGTTCTGACGTGCTCGACAAGGCGCTGCTGCGTCCGGGCCGTTTCGACCGCCAGGTTTATGTCGGCCTGCCCGACATTCGCGGCCGCGAGCAGATCATGAAGGTTCACCTGCGCAAGGTGCCGATCGCCAACGACGTTGATGCAGCGGTCATCGCGCGCGGCACGCCGGGTTTCTCGGGCGCCGATCTCGCGAACCTCGTGAACGAAGCGGCACTGTTCGCGGCGCGTCGCGGCAAGCGCATCGTCGAGATGCAGGACTTCGAAGACGCCAAGGACAAGATCTTCATGGGTCCGGAGCGCAAGTCGGCGGTCATTCGCGAAGAGGCGAAGCGCGCGACGGCGTACCACGAGTCGGGTCACGCGGTGGTTGCGAAGCTGCTGCCGAAGGCCGATCCGGTACACAAGGTCACGATCATCCCGCGCGGCCGCGCGCTGGGCGTGACGTGGCAGTTGCCGGAGCATGACAACGAGACTTACTCGAAGGACTATCTGCTCGACCGTCTGGCGATCCTGTTCGGCGGCCGTGTGGCGGAAGAACTGTTCATGAACCTGATCAGCACGGGCGCCTCGGACGACTTCAACAAGGCCACGCAGACGGCCCGCGCGATGGTCACGCGCTTCGGCATGACCGACGCGCTCGGACCGATGGTCTACGCCGACGACGACAACGACGGCGGTGCGTTCGGCAAGGGTTTCACGCGCGCGATCTCGGAAGCCACACAGCAGAAGGTCGACGCGGAAATCCGCCGCGTGCTCGACGAGCAGTACAGCCTCGCGAAGCGCCTGCTCGATGAGAACCGCGACAAGGTGGAAGCCATGACCGCGGCGTTGATGGAGTGGGAAACGATCGACGCCGATCAGATCAACGACATCATGGCTGGCCGTCCGCCGCGCTCGCCGAAGAACACCCCGTCGCCGGGTGATGCGCCTTCGTCAGGCGGCAGCACGGGCACTGAGGTCAAGCCCGGCAACGCCACCGCACCGGCCTGACCGGATACGGCGCCAAGTCGGCTAAAGTTGCGGGCCGGTGTGATGTTCACATCGGCCCGTTTTGCATTTCTGGCCGTGCATCATTAAGTTACATATCTGACGTTTCTTGACGTGTCCAATCCAACTTCGCAGGGTAATCTGCCAAACGCGCTGTCCAGTGCGCTCCCCAACGCGGCTGGGCCCGAACCGCTCATCTGTGGCCGTTTCACACTGACTTTCGAGCGTCCGCTCGTCATGGGAATACTCAACGCTACGCCGGATTCGTTTTCGGACGGCGGCAGGTATCTTGCCTTCGACGATGCATTGCGCCGCGCCGAGCAAATGTTGTCCGACGGCGTGGACATGATCGACATCGGCGGCGAGTCGACGCGTCCGGGCGCACCGCCCGTTGCGCTCGAGGAAGAACTCGAACGGGTGATTCCGCTGGTCGAGCGGCTGAAGGGCGCGAACGTGCCGCTTTCGATCGACACGTACAAGCCGGAAGTGATGCGCCACGCGCTGGCGGCGGGCGCGGATCTGATCAACGACGTATGGGGTTTTCGCATGCCCGGCGCGATCGATGCGGTGCGGGAGAGCAACTGCGGGCTGTGCGTGATGCATATGCTCGGCGAGCCGCGGACTATGCAGGTCGGCGAGCCCGATTACGTGGATGTCGTGCGCGAGGTGCGCGAGTTCCTGCAGGCGCGCTGTACCGAACTCGAGGCGGCTGGCGTGGCGAAGGCGCGTATTAGCGTCGACCCGGGTTTTGGCTTCGGCAAGTCGGTGGTCGAGCACAATTACACGTTGCTCGCGCATCTGCGCGAGACGGCGCCCGTTGCGGCTGACGGCACGCCGTATCCGATTCTTGCTGGCATGTCGCGCAAGTCGATGCTCGGCGCACTCGTGAACCGGCCCGCAGCCGAGCGCGTAGCGGCCAGCGTCGCGGCGGCGGTGTGCGCGGCCCAGCAGGGTGCGGCCATTATCCGAGTGCACGACGTCGCGGCGACGGTCGATGCGCTCAAGGTCTGGGGTGCGATGCGCGACGCGGCGCGTCATTAAGCGAACACGGCGCACGAATGCGCCGCAAAACAATGCCAATGTGAGGTTTGAATCATGGGTCGTCGCTATTTTGGAACCGATGGGGTTCGCGGCAAGGTCGGCGAAGTGCCGATCACGCCGGATTTCGTGCTGCGTCTGGGTTACGCGGCGGGCAAGGTGCTGGCTGGCGCGGCAGGGGAGTCGCGTTCGCGTCCGTCCGTGCTGATCGGCAAGGACACGCGTATTTCGGGCTATATGCTCGAAGCGTCGCTCGAAGCGGGGCTTTCGGCCGCTGGCATCGACGTGATGCTCGCGGGCCCGATGACGACGCCAGGCATTGCCTATCTCACGCGCGCGCTGCGTCTTTCCGCGGGGGTGGTGATCAGCGCTTCGCACAATCCGTACTTCGACAACGGCATCAAGTTCTTTTCCGCCGATGGCAACAAGCTGCCCGACGAAGTCGAAACGCAGATCGAGGCGCAACTCGAATTGCCGCTTGAATGCGCGCCGTCGGAGCAGCTCGGCCGGGCGCGCCGCCTGAACGACGCGGGCGGCCGCTATATCGAGTTCTGCAAGAGCACCTTCCCGCAGGCGTTCAACCTGCGTGGGCTGAAGCTGGTGGTCGACTGCGCCAACGGCGCGGCCTACGACATCGCGCCTCATGTGTTTCATGAACTGGGCGCGGATGTGATTCCCATCGGCGTCTCGCCGAACGGTTTCAACATCAATGACGGCGTGGGCGCCACTGCGCCCGATGCGCTCGTGCGCGCGGTGCGCGCGAATCACGCCGACCTCGGCATCGCGCTCGATGGCGATGCGGACCGCCTGCAGATCGTGGATGCGCAGGGCCGGCTCTATAACGGCGATGAACTCCTCTACGTGCTCGTGAAGGACCGCATCGCGACCGACGGCAAGGTCGATGGCGCGGTCGGCACCCTGATGACGAACCTGGCGGTCGAGCAGGCGCTCGAGCGCATCGGCGTGCCGTTCGTGCGCGCGAATGTGGGCGATCGCTACGTGCTGGAGCAACTACGCGAGCACGGCTGGCTGATCGGCGCGGAGGGGTCGGGGCACATCCTGTCGCTGGACCGCCACACGACCGGCGACGGCATCGTTTCGGCGCTGCTGGTGCTCGCCGCGATGAAGCGCAGCGGCCAGACCCTGGCGGAGTTGCTCGACGGCGTGACGCTGTTTCCGCAGAAGCTTATCAACGTGCGCATCGCGCAGGGCGCGGACTGGAAAGGCAACGCCGAGATCCAGAAGGCGATCGCCGACGCGCAATCCGAGCTCAAGGGCAAAGGCCGTGTGTTGATCCGCGCTTCGGGCACCGAGCCCGTGCTGCGCGTGATGGTGGAAGCGCGCGACGAACTCGACACGGCTCAGTACGCCGAATCGATCGCCGACACGGTCAAGCGCACAATCGCCTGACACGGGCGTTGCCGGAGCGATCCAGCACCGATCGAACGCGGTGTCATGCAGCCAGCATGACGCCGCGTTTTGTATTGCATTTCGGCTGAAGCAAACGTTTCACTATTGCGTCAGCCTCCTCCCGCACATGCATGAGGCATTTTGCTCATCCGACCCCGAGTCGCGCAATGAATGCCTTCGGCATGCGTGCCATTTACGAGCGCCCTGTTCGACGGGGCGTGCACGCCTTTGCAGCAGGCGCATCCAGCGCGATGCGCCTGGCTTTCAGCCGGTAATGGTTTTGTCACGGCTGCTTCATGAATCGTCACGTTACTGTCACAGAGAGCCCCTAAGCTTCGCGGTGTCGTTTATCCGCTCACACACCTGGAGGCCACATGAAACTGATGCAAACCGCGCTCGCTGGCGTTGCTGGCGCGCTTTTCGCGATCGCAGCGCAAGCTGCTGACATCACCGGCGCGGGCAGCACCTTCGCAGCACCGATCTACACGAAATGGGCGGACGCCTATCAGAAGTCGGGTGGCGGCAAGGTCAACTACCAGGGCATTGGCTCGTCGGGCGGCATCAAGCAGATTCAGGCAAAGACCGTTGACTTCGCAGGCTCGGACGCCCCGCTGAAGGACGATCAACTGGCCAAGGACGGTCTGTTCCAGTTCCCGACGGTGGTGGGCGGCGTCGTGCCGGCGATCAACGTGCCGGGCATCAAGGCCGGCGAAATCACGCTGTCGGGCCCGGTGCTCGGCGACATCTATCTCGGCAAGATTAAGAAGTGGAACGATCCGGCCATCGCCGCGCTGAACCCGAAGGCAAAGCTGCCTGATCTGGACATCGCCGTGGTTCGCCGCGCCGACGGTTCGGGCACCAGCTTCATCTGGACGAACTACCTCTCGAAGGTCAATCCCGAGTGGAAGACCAAGGTCGGCGAAGGCACGACCGTGAACTGGCCGACCGGCACGGGCGGCAAGGGCAACGACGGCGTCGCAGCCTTCGTGCAGCGCCTGCCGGGCGCGATTGGCTACGTCGAGTGGGCGTACGCCAAGCAAAATCACATGGTCTACACTGCGATGAAGAACGAGTCGGGCGCGGTCGTCGAGCCGACCACCGAGTCGTTCAAGGCCGCAGCGGCCGGCGCGGACTGGAAGAAGTCGTTCTACCAGATCCTCACGAACGAGCCGGGCAAGGACGCATGGCCGGTCGTCGGCGCGACCTTCGTGCTGCTGCACACGGCGCAGGACAAGCCGGAGCAGGGCAAGGAAACGCTCAAGTTCTTCCAGTGGGCCTTCAAGAACGGTTCGGGCGCGGCTAACGATCTCGACTACATCTCGCTGCCGCAGTCGGTCGTGAGCGAAATCGAGTCGCAGTGGAAAGAGAAGGTGAAGGACGCCGGCGGCAAGGCAGTTGCCGAGTAAGGCGGACTGGCCCTGCTGAATGGCAGGGCCAAAGCAAGGGCCGCCGCGCACACCGCGCGCGGCCCGTTCTGCTTGCTGGCCGATGCTGCATGCCGGCCGAAGTGGTCCCCGCAGCGCGGTACGCATACCGCCCGTAATACCCACAAAGCACGTAATACCACCCGCTACGATTTGCCGTCCGATCTGTCACCGGGCGGCCGGCGGTTCCGGAACCGCATCAACGTCGCGAGCCAGACGCTCGCGGCCACTGGAAACAGCTCATCATGTCCGACGTCCCGCTCGTCTCGAACCCGCCTGGCAGCGCCGCGCAGCAGCAAGCGCCCAGCCCGGCAGGGGACATCATTTTCGGCGGCCTCGCACGCGGCGCCGCCATCGTCACGTTGTTGCTGCTCGGTGGCATCATCGTGTCGCTGATCGTCGCTTCGATGCCGACGATCCACAAGTTCGGTCTCTCATTCCTCTGGACTGCCGACTGGGATCCCCCCAGCGAGCAGTTCGGCGCGCTCGTGCCCATCTACGGCACGATCGCCACTTCGCTGATCGCGCTCATCATCGCCGTGCCCGTGAGCTTCGGCATCGCGCTCTTTCTCACTGAGCTCTCGCCCGCCTGGCTGCGCCGCCCGCTCGGCATCGCCATCGAACTGCTGGCCGCGATCCCGTCGATCGTCTACGGCATGTGGGGCCTGCTCGTGTTCGCGCCGATCTTCGCGCAGTACTTCGAGAAGCCGATCGGCCAGCTGCTGGGCGGCATGCCGATCGTCGGCGCGCTGTTTCAGGGTGCGCCCATCGGCATCGGCATGCTGTGCGCGGGCGTGATTCTCGCGATCATGATCATTCCGTACATTGCCTCGGTGATGCGCGACGTGTTTGAAGTCACGCCCGTGCTGCTCAAGGAATCGGCGTATGGCATCGGCTGCACGACCTGGGAAGTCATGTGGAAGATCGTGCTGCCGTTCACCAAGACCGGCGTGATCGGCGGTGTGATGCTGGGTCTTGGCCGCGCACTCGGCGAGACCATGGCTGTCACGTTCGTGATCGGCAATACGAACCTGCTCGATAACGTGTCGCTGTTCTCGCCCGGCAACAGCATTACCTCAGCGCTCGCCAACGAGTTCGCCGAGGCCGGCCCCGGCCTGCATACCGCCGCGCTGATGGAACTCGGCCTCATTCTGTTCGTGATCACGTTCATCGTGCTCGCGATCTCTAAGCTGCTGCTGCTGCGCCTTGAAAAGTCGGAGGGCGCACGATGAGCGAACCGATGATGAAGATTCCCGGTGCGGCCTACGGCCCGGAACTGGAGCGCATGCGCTCGAAGCTGCAAAGCCGCCGCAAAGTGACCAACGCGATTGCGCTGACGCTTTCGCTCGCCGCGATGGCTTTCGGCATTATCTGGCTCGTGTGGATTCTCTACACGACGCTCTCGCTCGGTATTGGCGGCCTTTCGGTGCAGCTCTTCACGCAGTCGACTCCGCCGCCGAACACCGATGGCGGCGGTCTCGCCAACGCGATTGTCGGCAGCCTGATGCTGGTGGGCGTCGCGACGCTGGTGGGCACGCCGATCGGCATTCTCGCGGGCGTCTATCTCGCCGAATATGGCCAGAAAAGCTGGCTCGCGAGCGTGACGCGCTTCATCAACGACATTTTGCTGTCGGCGCCGTCGATCGTCGTGGGCCTGTTCGTCTACGCGCTCGTGGTGGCGAAGATGGGCCACTTCAGCGGCTGGGCGGGGGCGATTTCGCTCGCACTCCTGCAGATTCCGATCGTGATCCGCACGACCGAGAACATGCTCAAGCTGGTGCCCAATAACCTGCGCGAGGCGGCTTTCGCGCTCGGCACGCCGAAGTGGAAGATGGTGCTCTCGATCACGCTCAAGGCGTCGGTCGCGGGCATCGTGACGGGCGTGCTGCTCGCGATTGCGCGTATCGCCGGCGAGACCGCGCCGCTGCTCTTCACCGCGCTGTCCAATCAGTTCTTCAGCGCCGATATGAATCAGCCGATGGCGAACCTGCCGGTCACGATCTACAAGTTTGCGATGAGCCCGTTCGCGCAGTGGCAGTCGCTTGCTTGGGCCGGCGTTTTCCTGATCACGCTGGGCGTGCTGGGTCTGAATATCCTCGCGCGCACCATCTTTTCGAATAAGTAAGGGCGGAGTCATCCGATGAATATGGCAGAGAGTCACCTCAACACTACGGCGCCGTCCGGCATCGACCCCGCCCAGGGCAACCGCGGCCTCATGTCGGCCACGCCGAAGATCGAAGTCAAGGACCTGAACTTCTTCTACGGCAAGTATCACGCGCTCAAGAACATCAACCTGCAGATTCCCGAAGGCAAGGTGACCGCGTTCATCGGCCCGTCGGGCTGCGGCAAGTCCACGCTCTTGCGCACGTTCAACAAGATGTACGCGCTCTATCCGGAGCAGCGCGCCGAGGGCGAGATCTTGATGGACGGCGAGAACCTGCTCACCTACAACCGCGATATCTCGCTGCTGCGCGCGCGCGTGGGCATGGTGTTTCAGAAGCCGACTCCGTTCCCGATGTCGATTTACGACAACATCGCGTTCGGCGTGAAGATGTTCGAGAAGCTCTCGCGCCCTGAGATGGATGACCGCGTCGAGTGGGCGCTCACCAAGGCCGCGCTTTGGAACGAAGTGAAGGACAAGCTCGGCCAGAGCGGCTACGGTCTTTCGGGCGGCCAGCAGCAGCGTCTGTGCATCGCGCGCGGCATTGCGATCCGTCCCGAAGTGCTGTTGCTCGACGAGCCTTGCTCGGCGCTCGACCCGATTTCGACGGGCCGCATCGAAGAGCTGATCGCCGAACTCAAGAGCGATTACACGGTGGTGATCGTGACCCATAACATGCAGCAGGCCGCGCGCTGCTCGGACTACACTGCCTACATGTACCTCGGCGAGCTGATCGAATTCGGCGACACCGAGAAGATCTTCATCAAGCCGGTCCGCAAGGAAACGGAAGACTACATCACCGGCCGCTTCGGCTGATCCGCCGAGCCGAGAAGGGGAACAACATGTCCGATAAGCATCTGTCCAGCCAGTTCGACGCCGACCTGAATCTGATTTCCTCGAAGGTGCTCGAAATGGGCGGCCTCGTGGAGTCGCAGATCATCACGGCGATGCAGGCTTTGAACGAGTTCGACGGCGCGGCCGCCGAGCGCGTGATCGTCGCCGAAGACCGCCTCAACACGATGGAAGTCGAAATCGATGAGGAGTGCAGCAATATCATCGCGCGCCGCCAGCCGGCCGCGCGCGATTTGCGCCTCGTGCTCGCGATTTCGAAGACCATCACGAACCTCGAGCGCGCCGGCGACGAGGCCGAGAAGATCGCCAAGCGCACGAAGCGCCTGATGGAAGACGGCGCGTCGCGCACGGTCAATATCGCCGAGATCAAGGTCTCGGGCGAGATGGCCGTCTCGATCCTGCGCCGCGCGCTCGACGCATTCGCGCGTCTGGACACGGTAGCCGCCGCGCAGATCGTGCGCGACGACAAGGCCATCGACGAGGAATTCCGCGCCTTCGTGCGCAAGCTCGTGAGCTACATGATGGAAGATCCGCGCACGATTTCCGTGGGCCTCGACTATCTGTTCATCGCCAAGGCGATTGAGCGCATTGGTGACCACGCGAAGAACATCGCCGAATTCATCATCTATATCGTGAAGGGCACCGACGTGCGGCACAAGTCGCGCGACGCGCTCGAACGCGAAGCGCTCAGTTAAATATATGTAGCGCGTTGGTTCGCGCATTCAACCGTTTCAACAGGTCTTAAGGTCAAGAGGTGCCGATGCCCAGCAGCATTCTCGTCATCGAAGACGAGCCCGCAATTTCCGAGCTGATTTCCGTGAATCTGCAGCACGCGGGTCATTGCCCGATCCGTGCCTACAACGCGGAGCAGGCGCAGAGCCTGATCAGCGACGTGCTGCCCGATCTCATCCTGCTCGACTGGATGCTGCCGGGCAAGTCGGGCGTGAATTTCGCGCGCGATCTGCGCAACAACGAGCGCACGAAGCATATTCCGATCATCATGCTGACCGCGCGCGGCGACGAGCAGGACAAGGTGCTCGGCCTCGAGATCGGCGCGGACGATTACGTGACGAAGCCGTTCTCGCCGAAGGAGCTGATGGCGCGCATCAAGGCGGTTCTGCGCCGCCGCGCGCCGCAGCTCACCGAAGACGTGGTGGCGATCAACGGGCTGAAGCTCGATCCGGCCACGCACCGCGTCGCCGCTCACGCGGAAGGCTCCGAGATCAAGCTCGATCTCGGCCCGACCGAATTCCGCCTGCTGCACTTCTTCATGACGCACCCCGAGCGCGTGCACAGCCGCACGCAATTGCTCGATCAGGTGTGGGGCGATCACGTATTCGTGGAGGAGCGCACGGTGGATGTGCATATCAAGCGCCTGCGCGCCGCGCTCAAGCCGGCGGGGTGCGATGCTATGATCGAAACGGTGCGCGGCAGCGGCTACCGTCTCGCGAAGGGCGCCTGAAACGCGTCGCCCGAGTCAAGGCAGTAGCACGCCGGCGCGGCGTTTCACGCAGCGCCGGTGTTCCGAATCCGCAGCGCCCCGGTCCGGACCGTCATTCTCTTCGATCGCAGGAACATGAACATCATCTGGGCGCGCGCCCTCGTATCGCTTGTACTGCTCGCGCTCGTCTGCGCGGGCGTCGGCGCGATCTTCGGCGTGAAGGTCGCGCTGGCCGTGGCTGTTGTCGTGCTGATCGGCCAAATGTTTTTCAGCACCTTCCATAAGCAGCGCCTCTGGCGCCTGCTCGACGCGCCCGTCTACGGCGAAGTGCCGAGCGCCCCCGGCATCTGGGGCGAAATCTATTACCGCCTGCACAAGCTCGCCAAGCGCTGGCACGCCCAGGTGCGCCAGGTGGAGCAGCAGCACTCGCGCTTCATCCAGGCGATCCAGGCGTCGCCCAACGGCGTGGCCATGCTCGACGACCACGACCAGATCGAGTGGTGCAACGCCATCTCCGAGGTGCATTTCGGCCTCGACGCGAAGCGCGACCTGCGCCAGCACATCACCCACCTCGTGCGTCAGCCCGACTTCGTGCGCTACCTCAATTCGCACGACTACCAGGACACGCTGGTCATGCGCGGCATGGGTGTGAAGCGCCAGAACGTGATTTCGGTGCAGGTGTTTCCGTACGGCGAGAATCGCAAGCTCGTGCTGTCGCAGGACATCACGGAACTCGAGCGCACCGACTCCATGCGGCGCGACTTCGTCGCCAACGTCTCGCACGAACTGAAAACGCCGCTCACGGTGCTGTCGGGTTTTCTGGAGACGATGCGTGAACTGCCGCTCTCCGAGGACGAGCGCGAGCGCTATTTCGATCTGATGGAGCAGCAGGCCTCGCGCATGCGCCATATCGTGACCGACCTGCTCGTGCTGGCGAAGCTCGAAGGCGAGGGGCGCGCGCCCGGCGAGCAGATGATCGACATGCGCGCGGTGCTCGGCCACGTGCGCGAGGACGCGGAAAGCCTCTCGGGCGGGCATCATCGGATCACGGCCGATTTCGACGATGGCTTGAGCCTGACTGGATCGGAGACCGAAATATTGAGCGCGCTCGGCAATCTCGCCACCAATGCGGTGCGTTACACGCCGGACGGCGGCGCGGTGCAACTGTCGTGGCGTACCGAAGGCGGTCAGGCGGTGTTCTCGGTCACCGATAGCGGCTACGGCATTCCCGCGAGCGACATCCCGCGCCTGACCGAGCGCTTTTATCGCGTGGACCGTAGCCGTTCGCGCGATACGGGCGGCACGGGGCTCGGTCTCGCGATCGTCAAGCACGTGCTGCAGCGCCACGATGCGGCGCTCGAAGTGAAGAGCGAGGAAGGGCGCGGCAGCACCTTCACGGTGCGCTTCCCGGCCGCGCGCACGGCGCGCCGGCAGCCGGCGCCGGTGTGAGGCGCGCACAAAACGCGCCACGCACCTTGCTCAGGCTTGCAGAATAAAAAATGCCGCTTCATTGAAGCGGCATTTTTGCATCGAGGCTTATGTGCCTGCCGTCACTGCAACATCGGCAATCAGGAACAGAACTTCGCCAGCAGGTTCATTTGCGCATTGCGCACAGCCTTGCCGGCGCGGCGGCGCCGGTAATGGCCATCGCTTTGCATGAGCCACGCGCACTGATTGTCGCCGAGGAAGCACGAGAGGCCTTCGGCGATCACGCGGCGCTTCAGGCGCCGGTCGTGGATCGGGAACGCTACCTCGACACGGCGAAACAGGTTGCGGTCCATCCAGTCGGCGCTCGACAGATAGACATTTTCCGCGCCACCCGCGTAGAAATAGTAGATGCGGTGATGCTCGAGGAAGCGCCCGACGATCGAGCGCACCGTGATGTTTTCCGAAAGCCCCGGCACGCCCGGCTGCAGCGAGCACACGCCGCGAATGATCAGGTCGATCTTCACGCCGGCCTGCGACGCTTCGTAAAGCTCGTCGATCACCGTGGGTTCGAGCAGCGCGTTCATCTTGGCGACGATGCGAGCCTTCTTGCCGGCGCGCGCGGCGTCGGCTTCGGCGCGGATCGACTCGATCATCTTCGGATGCAGCGTGAACGGCGACTGCCACATCTCATGCAGTTGCAGCTCACCACCGATACCCGTGAGCTGCTGGAACACGTGGTGGACGTCCTCGCACATTTTCGGCTGCGAAGTCATGAGGCCGAAGTCGGTGTAGAGGCGTGCCGTGCGCGGATGGTAGTTGCCGGTGCCGAGGTGCACGTAGCGGCGCAGCGCCATGCGGCCGTTCACGGCCGTGCGGCGCACGATCAGCATCATCTTGGCGTGGCACTTGTGGCCGACCACGCCGTAGACCACATGCGCGCCCACGGCTTCGAGCTGCGCGGCCCAGTTGATGTTGGTTTCCTCGTCGAAGCGCGCGAGCAGCTCCACCACGACCGTCACTTCCTTGCCGTTGCGCGCGGCCTGCATGAGCGCGTCCATGAGCGGCGAATCGGTGCCGGTGCGGTAGATGGTCTGCTTGATCGCCACCACGTTCGGATCGTTGGCGGCCTGCAGCAGTAGTTCGAGCACTGGCTGGAAGCTCTCGTATGGGTGATGCAGCAGCACGTCGCCCTGATCGATCACGTCGAACATATTGGTGTTCGCGACGATGCGTTGCGGAATCGCGGGCACGTGCGGCACGAACTTCAGATCGGGGCGATCGACCTTCTCGGGCAACTGCATGAGGCGCACGAGATTCACGGGGCCATCGACGTAATAGCAGTCCTTTTCATTCAATCCGCTTTCATCGAGCAGACGCCTCACGAGATGCACCGGCGTTTCCGCCGAGACCTCGAGCCGCACCGCGTTGCCCAGATGGCGCGCGGGCAACTCGCCCTGCAACGCCACGCGCAGGTTCGTGATTTCGTCTTCATCGACGAACAGTTCGCTGTTGCGCGTAATGCGGAACTGATTGCAGCTGCGCACGATGAGGCTCGGGAACAGTTCGCCCACGAAGCGCTGCAACAGCGAGCCGAGCAGCACGAAGCCGTGCTGGAAGCCCGAGAGCTCGTGCGGCATGCGCACGAGGCGCGGCAGCGCGCGCGGCGCCTGCACGATGCCCATGACGGCCTGGCGGCCGAAGGCGTCCTTGCCTTCGAGTTCGACCACGAAATTCAGGCTCTTGTTGAGCACACGCGGGAATGGGTGCGCGGGGTCGAGCCCGATCGGCGTGAGCACGGGCAGCAGCTCGTCGATGAAATACTTGCGTGCCCAAGTCGTTTGCGCCTCGTTCCATGCATCGGTGCCATGAAAGTAGATGCCTTCTTCTTCGAGCGCCGGCAGCACGGTGTCGTGCAGCATGCGGTACTGACGATGCACGAGGCGCTGCGCGCGCTCGACCACGAGCTCGTACATATGCTGGAGCGACATGCCGTCGGGCGTGAGCGCGCCCGGATTGTCACGCATCTGCTCCTGAAGCCCGGCCATGCGGACTTCGAAGAATTCGTCGAGATTGCTGCTGGTGATGCAGATAAAGCGCAGACGCTCCAGCAAGGGAACGGATGGGTCGGCGGCCTGTGCAAGCACACGCTCGTTGAATCCCAGAATGCCCAGTTCGCGATTGAGTAGGGGATAGCGGATGGACATTGGTATTGAATGCGGAATTCCAGGGGATGATTCGAACGGACGCTCGGAAATTCTCACAGTTTCGTGACGTTATTATGAAATTTGGTGTGTCATAAATTCTACGCTCCATTTTCACGTATTCGACACGTCTCGCGGCAAAGATGCAGGCTGGGTCAGGGCGTCCCTCGCGGGGGCGTTGCGGGCCGCAACCGGTGCGGGGGATGACATGGGGAAGTCGGGTACGCTTAAAATGGCATATTTGGACAGCGCGGCGGCCGCCCAGCGAGACCGGATGGCCACGCTCGCACGCATGGAGTTCGCCCCCTCGATGGTCACCAATCCGCAACTGATAGCCGCCGTCGATCTCGGTTCGAACAGCTTTCGGCTGATCGTCGGCCGGGTCGAGGAAACCGACGCCGGCAGCCAGATCTATCCCGTCGATGCCCTGCGCGAGGCGGTGCGTCTTGCCGCCGGCCTCTCGAAGGAAAAGATGCTCGACCGCGCTTCGCAGGTGCGCGGCTGGGACGCGCTCAAGCGCTTTGGCGAGCGCCTGCGCGACTTCCATCCGGACCACGTGCGCGCGGTGGCCACCAACACGCTGCGCGTGGCCAAAAACTCGCGTGAATTTCTCGTCGAGGCGGAAAAGGCACTCGGTTTCCCGATCGAAGTGATCGCGGGCCGCGAAGAAGCGCGCCTCATCTATGCGGGCGCTGCCCATTCGGTGCCGGCGAGCGCGGGCAAGCGCTTCGTGGTGGACATCGGCGGCGGCTCGACCGAATTCATCATCGGCGCGCACTACACGCCGATCCGCATGGAAAGCCTCTATATCGGCTGCGTGAGCCATAGCCGCCAATTCTTCCCGGCCGGCAACGTCGACGAATACACCATGCGCCAGGCCGAACTGGCCGCCACGCGCGAGATCCAGATCATTTCCGCCGACTATCGCAAGACCGGCTGGGACCAGGCGATCGGCTCATCGGGCACGGCGCGCGCGCTCGCCGAACTCGTGGAAGCGAACGGCTTCAACGACCCGGGCATCACGCACGGCATTTCGCGCGGCGGCCTCGAGCGCCTCAAGCGCGCGCTCATCAAGGCCGAGAACGTCAATCGGTTGAAGCTCGTCGCGCTCAAGCCCGACCGCATTCCGGTGCTCGCGGGCGGCCTCTCGATCATGATCGCCGTGTTCGACGAGCTCGGCATCGACTACGTCGACACCACCGACGGCGCGCTGCGCCTCGGTGTGCTGTACGACCTGCTCGGCCGTTCGCAGCACGAGGACATGCGCACCGTGACCGTGGAAGGCTTCATGCGCCGCTATGGCGTGGATCGCGCGCAGGCGGCCCGCATCGGCGAACTGGCGGTGAGCTTCTACGACCAGTTCGAGGAGCCCGACGAAGAGCGCCGCGAGGAAAACCGCATGTTCCTCGGTTGGGCGGCGTCGCTGCACGAGATCGGCTTGTCGATTTCGCACAGCGCGTATCACAAGCATTCGGCCTATATCGCCAGCAATGCCGACATGCCAGGCTTCTCGCGCACCGACCAGGCGCGCCTTGCCGCGCTCGTGCTCGGCCACGTGGGCAAGCTCGGCAAGCTCTCGCAAACGCGCGACGTGGAATGGCCGCTGCTGTTCTGCCTGCGCCTCGCGGGCCTCCTGAGCCGCCGTCGCGCCGATGTCGGCCTGCCGCAAATCAAGGTGATCCAGGAAGGCAACGGCTACGAAGTGCTGCTGCCGAATACGTGGGTGCAGAACAACCCGCTTACCGATTACAACCTGGTCCAGGAAGCGGCTGAGTGGGGCAAGGTCGGGATTCCGTATCGCGTGGTGTATTCGGAAGACTGATGCAAGGCGATTGACGCGCGACGACGATCGCGCGCAAGCAACAACGCCCGGCCTGCGAGCCGGGCGTTGTGCTTTGTGGCGCTGCTCTGTGCTTGATGTCTAGCGTGCGGCAGCGTCGCCGAGGAAGTGGCGTGCGTAGCGCTCGTTGATGTCCGAGAGGCGGAACAGCGTGAGGAAGTCGGCGCAGTTGAAGTCAGGGTCCCAGGCCGGCGCGCCGCAGATCTTCGCGCCAAGGCGCAGATAGCCCTTGATGAGCGGCGGCGGCACGGCGGACGCGCCCGTGCGCAGCTCCTCGACGGGCAGCGGGGTGTGCGGGAACGCACGGTACTCGGGGGCCGTGAGCGCGTTTGCTTCGAGCGAGGCGTAGAGATTGGCGGCGTAGTGGCCGCCATCGGCCATCGCGACGCTCGCACAGCCGAGCATCGTCTCGTAGCCGTTGTGCGTCATGTAGGCGCCAAGGCCGCCCCACAACGACATGATGACCGAGCCGCTGCGATAGTCGGGATGCACGCACGAGCGGCCCACCTCGACCATCTTGGGGCGCAGGTGGGCGAGGCGCGACAGGTCGAATTCGCTCTCGGCATAAAGTCGGCCGATGCGCGCGGCCTGGTGCGGCGGCAGCACGCGGTAGGTGCCGACGACCTTGAGCGTATCGAGGTCGCGCACGAGCAGGTGATCGCACCAGCTGTCGAAGGCATCGACGTCGAGGCCCGCCGGGCCCGCGAGGCGCGCGCCCATTTCCTCGGCGAACACGCGGTAGCGCAGGCGCTGCGCTTCGCGCAGCTCTTCGTCGCTGCGCGCCCAGGCCACCTGCAGGCGATGCTGCACGGTGACCGTTTCCTCGGCGCGCGGCAGGCGCCTATGCGACTCGAAGAGGCTCGCAGCGAACGGCAGGGAAGGCGTCGGCAGATCTCGCATGGGGCGTCCTGGTCGGAAATAAGAAAACTTTTCCGGCAATTTAGTAAGACGCGGTTACGGTTCCATGAAGCCGCAATGACGATTCGGTGACGCGCTGTAAGGTCGATGTGGGGAGGGCGGAGGGTGAGGTCCGCGCCGAAGCGGTCCTAGACGAGATCGGGCGTGATGGCGGCGAGCAGGACTGCTTCGCCGTCACCGTTGCGCTCGCGGCTCTTGATCCAGAAGACGCCGGCTTTCTTCATCGCCCAACTGCGGCGGGTTTCTTCGGTCGACAAGAGGCGTGCGGCCACCTCGCCGAGCGTCGGCTGATGGCCGATCACGACGACCGTGGAGGCGATGCCTTCGGGCCAGCCAGCCGCCGCGAGCACGGCGTCGACGCTGGCATTGGGTGCGATCTCGCGCACGACACGGTATTGGTCGGTGAGCGCTTCGGCGGTTTGTATCGTGCGCGCGGCGGGGCTCGCGAGGATCACGGCGTCGTCGGGCAGGCGCGCACGCAGCCAGCGCGCGACGTTCTGCGCCTGCTTGCGTCCACGCGTGGTGAGTTGGCGGGCGAGATCGCTTGCGGCGATGTCTTCGGCTTCGGCATGGCGCCAGAGGATGAGGTTCATTTGAGGGGTCTCTTGGGGGATGTGCGCGTGTGGAATTCGGTTTCCACGCGGGTTTCCTGCATGGTGCACGCGGGGTGGGGCGGGGGCAAGATATCTGCTTTAAGCGATATGGGTTTGACGATCCCGGAAAGAGAGCGCTATAATCGGCGATTCGTCGGAGCGTAGCGCAGCCTGGTAGCGCATCTGATTTGGGATCAGAGGGTCGTAGGTTCGAATCCTATCGCTCCGACCAAGGAAATCAAGGGGTTACAAGTCAATGGCTTGTAGCCCCTTTCTGTTTTTGCGATCCGTTACCGTTCTGTTACCGGAAAATTGGGCGCACGGCTGAAGATGTTATCGACTTGCGCCGGACCCTATCGGAGTCATGCATGGTCGTTGATTTTAGTGGTCTCTCTTCGCGTCGTGGCTCGGACCTATCCGGCATTTTGTGGGCGAGGCATATCATGAGAGGTAAAAATCATGGATATGCCGATGAAGAAGAAACGTACGGTGGCGTCTCAGGCAGCGGCCCGAGGGCCGC
>NZ_CADIKL010000021.1 GCF_902859945.1 Paraburkholderia caffeinitolerans
GCTGCCGGATTCTGGTGACGCTGCTGCACGAAATGCAGCGCCGTGACGCGAAGCGTGGCCTGGCCTCGCTGTGCATCGGCGGCGGCATGGGCGTGGCGCTTGCGCTCGAGCTTGTCTGAGCACGGCTGGGCACGATTAAGCGCAGCCGGGCCGCGGCAGCAACGGATTAGAAGCGCGGCCGTCGGTCGGCGCTCCGGAAAACGATAATGGAGTGTGGTTTATGTCACAACGTATTGCGTATGTCACGGGCGGGATGGGCGGCATCGGAACGGGAATCTGCCAGCGCCTCGCGAAGCAGGGCTTCAAGGTAGTCGCAGGCTGCGGACCGAACTCGCCGCGTCGGGTCAAATGGCTCGAAGACCAGAAGGCGCTGGGCTTCGACTTCGTGGCCTCGGAAGGCAACGTTGGCGACTGGGATTCGACGAAGCTGGCATTCGACAAGGTCAAGGCCGAAGTGGGCGAGGTCGATGTGCTCGTCAACAACGCCGGCATCACGCGCGACGTGGTGTTTCGCAAGATGACGCGCGAAGACTGGACCGCCGTGATCGACACCAACCTGACGAGCCTCTTCAACGTCACGAAGCAGGTGATCGACGGCATGGTCGAGCGCGGCTGGGGCCGTGTCATCAATATCTCGTCGGTGAACGGCCAGAAGGGCCAGTTCGGGCAAACCAACTACTCGACGGCCAAGGCCGGGATTCACGGCTTTACGATGTCGCTCGCGCAGGAAGTAGCCACCAAGGGCGTGACGGTCAACACCGTCTCGCCGGGCTATATCGGCACGGACATGGTGAAGTCGATTCGTCCCGACGTGCTGGAAAAGATCGTCGCGACCATCCCGGTGCGCCGCTTGGGCGCTCCTGAGGAAATCGCCTCGATCGTCGCGTGGCTCGCCTCGGAAGAGTCGGGCTTCTCAACCGGTGCTGACTTCTCGCTGAACGGCGGGTTGCACATGGGCTGATCCCGCGCCGCCGCGTGCGTGACAGGGGCGCGCGGCAGCAGGGATCGACGGCGGTGGCGGGCCTGTTTGCACGCCGGGGCAGGCTCCGCTTCCGGGCTGGAAGGCAGCGCAACGCGCGATGGGATTGGCCATCGCGCGTTGGCGCTTACAAGGGCGACACATGACCACTACAAAGAAGACCGCCGAACGACTGATCAAGAAATATCCGAACCGTCGGCTGTACGACACGGAGACGAGCACCTACATCACGTTGACCGACGTGAAGCAACTCGTGCTCGATCAGGAGGAATTCAAGGTTATCGATGCGAAGAGCAACGAAGACCTCACGCGCAGCATCCTGCTGCAGATCATTCTCGAAGAGGAAAGCGGCGGCCTGCCGATGTTCTCGTCGTCGATGCTCTCGCAGATCATCCGTTTCTACGGGCATGCGATGCAGGGCATGATGGGCACTTACCTGGAAAAGAACATCCAGGCGTTCATCGACATCCAGAACAAACTCGCCGATCAGTCGAAGAACCTCTATGAAGGCAACGCGATGAACCCCGAGGTCTGGTCGCAATTCATGAACATGCAGGCGCCGATGATGCAGGGCATGATGACCAGCTATATCGAGCAATCGAAGAACATGTTCGTGCAGATGCAGGAGCAGATGCAGAACCAGGCCAAGAACATGTTCAGCACCTTTCCGTTCAAGCCCGTGACGCCTGGCTCGCCCGCGCAAGGCACGAACGAGGGCGGCAGCGGCGAAAACGAGAAGAAGTAGGCTCAGGCGATTTTCAGATCGCGCAATGCTTCCGGATGGCGCTCGGCGACGCGCAACAGCGTTTGCGCGGCGCCGGTTGGCTCGACCCAAGTGCTGCGCGCCGTTCGATACGCCAAACGGGTAAAATGCCGGATTAGCTTGATTTCGCGCGGCGCATTCTTCGCCGTGCGCCCCACATCCGGACGTACACGTGAAAAACCCTGTTGAATCAACGACCTCCCGCAATCCTGCGCCGCGCGTAGGCATGGTATCCCTCGGCTGCCCCAAAGCGCTCGTAGACTCGGAGCAGATCCTCACCCAACTGCGCGCCGAGGGTTATGAAATATCGGGGTCTTATGACGGCGCCGATCTGGTCGTGGTCAACACCTGCGGGTTCATCGACGAAGCCGTGCAGGAGAGCCTCGACGCCATCGGCGAGGCGCTCAATGAAAACGGCAAGGTGATCGTCACCGGGTGTCTGGGCGCGAAGGCCAGCGCGAGCGGCTCGAATCTCATCGAGGAAGTGCATCCGAAGGTGCTGGCCGTGACTGGCCCGCACGCCGTGGGCGAAGTCATGCAGGCGGTTCATAGCCATCTGCCCAAGCCGCACGATCCGTTCGTCGATCTCGTGCCGCCGGCGGGCGTGAAGCTCACGCCGCGTCACTACGCGTATCTCAAGATTTCCGAAGGCTGCAATCACCGCTGCACCTTCTGCATCATTCCGTCGATGCGCGGCGACCTCGTTTCGCGTCCGGTTGCGGAGGTCATGCTCGAAGCGGAGAACCTCTTCAAGTCGGGCGTGAAGGAGCTGCTCGTCATTTCGCAGGACACGAGCGCTTATGGCGTCGATGTGAAATACCGCACCGGCTTCTGGAACGGCAAGCCCATCAAGACGCGCATGACCGATCTGGTTGCCGCGCTCGGCGAACTGGCCGCGCAGTACGGCGCGTGGGTGCGTCTGCACTACGTGTACCCGTACCCGAGCGTGGACGAAGTCATTCCGCTCATGGCGGAAGGCCCGTTCAAGGGGCACGTGCTGCCGTACCTCGACGTGCCGTTCCAGCACGCGCACCCCGAGGTGCTCAAGCGCATGAAGCGCCCTGCGAACGCGGAGAAAGTGATGGAGCGCGTCAAGGCATGGCGCGAAATGTGCCCGGACCTCACGATCCGCAGCACCTTTATCGCGGGCTTCCCCGGCGAGACCGAAGAGCAGTTCGAGACGCTGCTCGACTTCATCCGCGAGGCCGAGCTCGATCGCGTGGGCTGCTTTGCCTACTCGCCGGTCGAAGGCGCGAGCGCCAACGAACTCGATGGCGCGCTGCCCGACGAAGTGCGCGAAGCGCGCCGCGCGCGGTTCATGGAAGTGGCCGAGGAAGTCTCGGCCAAGCGCATCCAGCGCAAGGTCGGCAAGACGCTCAAGGTGCTCATCGACGAGATCAACCCCGACGGCGGCATCGGCCGCACGGCGGCGGACGCGCCCGAGATCGACGGCGTGGTCTACGTCGCGCCCGCGACCAAGGCTTCGAAGCGCTACAAGGTCGGCGACTTCGTTTCGGTGAAGATCACCGGCGCCGACGGCCACGATCTTTGGGGCGAGGTCTGATCGAGATGACACACCTGACGCCGGAAGTCCTCGCCTATGGCGAGGCCATGATCGAATTCAACCAGGCCGAGAAAGGCAAGCCCCAGTATCTGCAGGGCTTCGGCGGCGATACCTCGAACTTCGCCATCGCGGCGGCGCGCCAGGGCGTGCGCACGGGCTTCGTTTCGGCGGTGGGCGACGATCAGTTCGGACGTCTGCTGCTCGATCTGTGGACGAGCGAGGGCGTGGATACCTCGATGGTGCGGGTCGACGCCAACGCGCCGACCGGCGTGTACTTTGTCTCGCACGGTCCCAACGGCCACGAATTCGATTACCTGCGCAAGGGCTCGGCGGCCAGCCGCTACGCAACGCGCGATCTGCCGCTCGACGCGCTGGCTGCCGCGCGTGTGCTGCATCTGTCGGGCATCAGCGTGGCGATCGGCGAGGCCGCCTGCGATGCTGCGTTCGCGGCTATCGACCATGCGCGCGCGAACGGCGTGCAGGTGAGCTTCGATACGAACTTGCGCCTGAAACTCTGGCCGCTCGCCCGCGCCCGCGCGGTCATGACCGAGGTGCTGCGTGTCACCGACATCTGCCTGCCCAGCTGGGACGACGTTGCGGTCCTGACCGGTCTGGACGATCGCGATGCGATCGTCGACCGTCTGCTCTCGCTCGGTTCGCGCGTGGTCGCGCTGAAGCTCGGGAAAGAGGGGTCTTATGTGGCGACGCCGCACGAGCGCCGTCTCGTGCCGGGTCGCGTCGTAGCGGCGGTCGACGCCACTGGCGCCGGTGACTGTTTTGGCGGTGCGTTCATCGCCAGGATCGTGGCCGGCGACGACCCGTTCGCGGCGGCGCAATACGCGAACGCATCAGCGGCGCTTTCGACGCTGGGCTATGGCGCGGTCGCGCCGATTCCGCGCCGTGACGAAGTCGAGCGCATGCTCGCCGCGAAGGACGGGGTCTGATGGAATCGTCGGCCCCGAAAGTCACAAACATTCTGAATCTCGTGTGGCGGTATGGCTTCGCGTGTTTCGTGGCGGCAGCGCTTGCATTGCCGCTAGCAGCCTGCGCCGCGGGCGGCAATGCATCGAGCGATTCCACGAATGCCTCGGTCGCGCAGGCGCCCGAGCCCGAGCATTCGTCGCTCAAGCCGAGCCCGGAATTTGCCGGGCTGCCGCAATACGTGGGCACGCTCGGCAAGCGCCCGATCGTGATGCGGCTCGGTGCAAAGACCGACGACCCCGAAGACAAGACCGGCGTGCATGGCGAATACCAATTCACCGATACGGGCGAAGTCGTTCTGATCGCGGGTGATCGCACCGGTACCACGCTGGAAGCAGAAGAGTCGGACGACGGTTCGCGCATCACCGGCAATTGGGTCGGCACGTTCGCAGACGATGGCTCGATCTCGGGCGATCGCATGGAAATCGACGACTCGAATCCGCAGCCGTTCGACTTGAAGCCGCTTGCCGCGGGGGCAACGGCGCCCGCAGTGGCCCATCCCGCCGCGAAAGGCGGCCAGGCCGTGAACGGGGTCGGCAATCTCGTGACCGGCGAATAACGCGCAATAACGCGCAATAACGTGCAATAGCGCGCGCCGTATGGCACGCCCCGCACGAAAGAGCGGGCATTGGACCGTCGCGGTGAACAGGGCTGGCGCTGGTGTTAATCTTCTGCATGCGGCGCACTTCGTGACTCTTTGCGGCTCCCGTTTCACTTCGTTGTCGGCCTCGCCCAGAGGAGCCCCGCGCCAACTCAATCCCCCCAGCGCTTTTACCGCTTGCCATCCGACATGAAGAAATCCGATTCCAGCCACGCGCTGCAAACGCGCATCGTCCATCCCGAAGAAGACGTCACGCCCGGCTTTGAGTCATTTGCCGCGCCCGTCACGCGTGCGTCGACCGTCGTGTTCCCCGACCTCAAGTCGGTGCGCGCGCTCGACTGGCGCAACGACGCGCAGTGGCGCTACGGCCTGCACGCGACGCCCACGTCTTCGATGCTCACGCAGCGTCTTGCCGTCATCGAGGGGGGCGAGTATGCGCTGTTGCAGCCGTCCGGCCTCTCGGCCATCTCGAACGTGTACTTCGGTCTCCTGAAGGCTGGCGACGATGTGCTGATTCCCGACAATGTCTATTCGCCGAACCGCGACCACGGCGACTGGCTCGCGCGCGATTTCGGCCTGACGGCGCGCTACTACGATCCGATGATCGGCGCGGGCATCGCCGAGCTGATCCGCCCCGAGACGAAGCTGATCTGGCTGGAAGCGCCCGGCTCGGTGACGATGGAAGTGCCCGACGTGCGCGCGATCACGGCGGCTGCGCGCGCGCGCAACGTCGTCACGGCGATCGACAACACGTGGTCCGCGGGCCTCGCGTTCAAGCCGTTCGAGCATGACATCGACATCTCGGTTCAGGCGCTCACGAAGTACCAATCGGGCGGCAGTGACGTCCTGATGGGCGCAACGATCACGCGAGACCGCGAACTGCACCTGAAGCTCAAGGCGGCGCGCATGCGGCTGGGTATCGGCGTCTCGCCGGATGACTGCTCGTTCGTTTTGCGCGGCCTGCCGAGCATGAAGGCGCGCTTCGAAACGCACGACCGCACCGCGCTCGCGCTCGCGACCTGGCTGAAGTCGCGCGGCGAGATCGCCGCGATGCTGCATCCCGCATTCGCCGATTGTCCGGGCCACGAGTTCTACAAGCGCGATTTCACGGGCGCGGGCGGCCTGTTCTCGGTGGTGTTCGACGGACGTTACAGCCCCGCGCAGATCGACACGTTCTGCGAATCGCTCGAGCTTTTCTCGCTTGGCTGGAGCTGGGGCGGGGCGCATAGCCTCGCGATGCCCTACGACATCGCGTCGATGCGCACGGAGGCGAGCTGGCCGCATCGCGGCACGCTGGTGCGCTTCTACATTGGCCTCGAGGACGAAGCCGATTTGCGCGCCGACCTCGAGCGCGCGCTCGCGACGCTGGAAGGCGGCGCATCGGTGCGCGGCCCGCAAGACTAAAGCCGTAACGAAACGGCCGCGCCTGTTGCCCGGGTGCTGTTCCGGGACAGGCGCGGCCGTTGTCGTTTCAGCAGCGCGCGTGCCGCTTGCGCGGCACGTTTGATTCGCTTCAGAAAAGCCGCAGCAAGCCGTCGAGCCCGACGAAATTGAACGCGACGCTCGCCGCCTCGCGCACCACGGGCTTCGCGCGGAACGCCACCGAAAGACCCGCCTCGGCCATCATCTTCAGGTCGTTCGAGCCGTCGCCCATGGCAATTGCGCGGCGCGGCTCGATGCCGATCTGCGCGCACGTTTCGACCAGCGTGCGCGCCTTCACCTCCGCATTGACGATCTCGCCCACGACGCGGCCGGTGAGCTTGCCGTCGACGATTTCAAGCGTGTTCGCACGCGTGAAGTCGAGACCGAGACGCGCCTTCAGCCGCTCGGTGAAGAACGTGAAGCCGCCCGAAACCAGCAGCGTTTTCAGGCCTGCGGCCTTCGCGCCGGCGAGCATTTTTTCAGCGCCGGGCGAGAGCTGCAGGCGTTCCTCGTAGACGCGCTCCAGCGCGCTCGCGTCGAGGCCCTTGAGCAGCGCGACGCGGCGCGTGAGGCTTTCGTTGAAGTCCTTGATCTCTCCGCGCATCGATGCCTCGGTGATCGCCGCAACCTCGGCCTTCAGGCCACAGAAGTCGGCGATTTCGTCGATGCATTCGATCGTGATGAGCGTCGAGTCCATGTCCATGGCGAGCAGTCCGAAGCCGGCAAGCGAGCGGCCCGGCTCGATGAACGCGAAATCGAGCTGATGCGTCCCGCAATAGACGTCGAGGTCCGCGTGCTGTGCAGGCGCGGCGTCTTCGATACGGATCGCATGCGCGTCGATCGGCACGAGGCGGGCGCCGCGCGCGAGCGCGAGCAATGGCTTGTGGTGGACGGCTTGCAGCGGAGCGGGACTCTGGATGACGAGATTCATGACTTGAGCGGTGCCGGGGATCCCGGGATGGCGCCCCGGAAACGGCGGAAGATCGAGCGGATTTCGGTAAAAAGGGCGCAAGGACCGGTGAACCCGGCCGATGCACGGCGGCGAAAGGCGAATTGTACCGTTTCGAGGTACGCGCGCGGCCCGGCTCACAGCTTACAGAGACGAAAGCCGTCTTTTTAGGCACAATGAAAGCACGTGCGGCGCCTGCCGGGGGACGGTCGCCGCGTGCCGTCAACCGTGCGTATCGTGATGAGCGGCTCGTGCCGTGCGATGCGTCGCATGCGCCCTGCAGGGCGCCAGGGGAACCGGTATGCAGGAAGCTCACAATGCCCAGACGGGCACCGCCCGAACACCGACCGGCGCGCGGGCCGAAGCTGCGGACACCGCAGTGCAATCCACGCCCAGCGCGCCAAGTGGGTCCGGCCAGCGCGCGCCGCGTGCCTCCATGCCCCGCGCGCCACGATCTCCTCGAACCTCTGCTGGCCGTCACGGCACCATCGGCGAAGTCGCCGGCATATGCATCACCAGCGCGCGCCGCGTCATCGACGTGGACAGCGGCACCCGCAAGCTCGACCTCGTGCGCTACTACGCGCGCGCCGCACCCTGGCTGCTGCCGCAGTTGCGCGATCGTCCAGTTTCGCTCGTGCGCGCGCCGCAAGGCTTCGACGGCGAGCTTTTCTTCCAGCGCCACAGCGCGCGCGCACCGATTCCCGAGGTCACGCAACACGAAGGTCTCGATCCCGGCCATCCGCCGGTGCTTACCATCGATTCGCTCGAAGCGCTCGTGCACGTCGCACAAATGGACGCGATCGAACTGCACACATGGAATGCCGTCACCGCCGATATTGAAGCGCCCGATCGCATCGTGCTCGACCTCGATCCCGATCCGGTGCTCGACTGGGAGCGCATGATCGAGGCCGCGCAGCTCACGCGCGCGATGCTCGCCGATCTCGGCCTCGATGCGTTTTGCAAGACGAGCGGCGGCAAGGGGCTGCATATTGTCGTGCCGCTCGTGCCTGGCGCGAACTGGGAGGACGCCAAGGCCTTCGCGCGCGCCGTGGCGCAGCGGCTGGCCTCGGGTTGGCCCACCCAGTTCACGGCGACCATGGGCTCCGAGCATCGCAAGAAAAAGATTTTTGTCGATTATCTGCGCAACGTGCGCGCCGCCTGCACGGCGGTTGCCTATGGCGTGCGCGCGCGGCCAGGCATGGGCGTCTCGGTGCCGATCACGTGGGACGAACTCGCCGATACGACGGGCGGCGCGCAATGGACGCTCGCGAATATCGACGCGCGTCTCGCGCACGTCAAACGTGCGGATCCGTGGGCGAGTTACGCGCGGGTGCGTCAGTCGATCAGCAGCGAGCTGACGCTGCGGCTGGAGCAGGGCGGTGCTTAGGTGTGTCGGCAGGCATCGTGCGATGGAGCACGCTTTGCGCAGCACTAGAGCACATTGCGCATTGCTAACAAAATGGGCGGCCTGGCAAGCCGGATAAAACCTGGTCACGCCGACGTCATCGTCCGGCGCAAGGCTTCGCGTGTCGCGCTAGACTGACAGTAGAAGTTCCGCCACGTGCTGCCTACACCGCGTCGATCGCGGCCGCGGCAGCTCCCGCCAGGAGGTGACGCATGCCTTGCAGCAGCTCCAGCCGTCCCAGCCGCACTCGCGCGGCGCTCGTTCGTGTTGCCGTTGCCCTGTCTTGCGCGATCGCGCTGCCGGTGCTCGCCTCGACCCCGATCAAGGTGACGTCGAAGACGCCGCCCGATGGCCCGATTCGTTACACGGTCAAGGTCACATCGAAGTTCTACGGCAACTCACAGGAAACCCGCACGCTGCGTTCGGGCGACACCGATGACTTCACCTGGCGCACCACGCCGCCGGGCGGCGCGGTGCCGGCGGCGCAGAGTTGTCCCGATTACGCCTCGCTGCCGCTCGACGCGAACGGCGCGATGGTGCGCCAGACCCAGTTGCGTCTCGCGCCCATCGTCGCGCCGGACGGCACGGCGAATGTCCAGGTGAGTTTCCGGGCCCAGGCGCCGCGCACCGGCAAATCGGCCGCCGGGGCGCAATGTCCCGAAGTGATTGCCCATAGCGAGGTGTTGCACTTCTCGATGCCGACCAACGGCACTGCGAAGACGCTCACGCTCAGCGACGGCACGCAGTTGAGCATTTCGGCGCAACGGTAGTCCGCTGCGTTCAATACTGAGCCAACGCTGCGGTAGCGCGGATGTACCTTCGCGCACGTCGCGGCGGGCGGCTGGAAGCCACGAACCGTGCGTGTACTGCGCGTGCCGTCAAGGCGATTCATGCCCGGGACGTCACGCGCGCGCTTTCGTGCGAGCCTCCCGCTCGACGAGCCGAGCGGCCAAAAAGCAATGCTCGGCCGAAAAAAGCCGCCGGTACGCGAGCACGACAGCGCCCACGGTGCCCAGCGCCGACGAAGCCGCGATCAGGAACATGATCACGATCTGATAGCGCACCGCCTGCAGCGGCGATTGCCCCGCGAGCACCTGGCCCGTCATCATGCCGGGCAGGCTCACCACACCCACCACCGCCATCTGGTTGAGCGTCGGGATCATGCCCGCGCGCACGGCCTCGCGCGCGCTCGCCTGCGCCGCCTCCCAGCGCGTGGCGCCGAGCGCGAGGGCGCTTTCCACGCGGTCGCGCCGCGCCGTGAGTTCCTGCATCATGCGCTCAACGCCGAGCGACACGCCCGTGAGCGTATTGCCGAGAATCATGCCGAGAATGGGTATTGCATATTGCGGCTCATACCACGGCCGAATGCGGATCACCACGAAAAGTCCCACCGCCGCCACGAGCCACGCGCTGATCCAGATCGACACGATACTGTCCACGCGCTGGCCCATATACGTGCGCGTGCCGCGCTGCGAGCCCGCAAAGCCGGCGATGAGCGTCATCAGCGCCATGAGCGGCAGCACTGCGTACCAGCGGTTAAACGCGAACACCCAGCCGAGCACATAGCCAATCGCGAGCAACTGTACAACGGTGCGCACGGCGGCCCATGCGAGCTTGCGTTCGAGGTCGAGCTTGAGCAGCACCGAAACGGCGCCGTTGACGAACACCAGCAGCGCCGCGATGGCGACGTCGCCGATGCCGAGGTCTTGCAGAACGCCAGGGCTCATCGCAGGGCTCCCATGGTGGCGTGCGTGGCGGCGGGCTCATCGAGCGCACCCGCGCGCATCGTGATGTGACGCTCGCCCACGCGTTGCGCCTGCGCCGGATCGTGCGAGACCCAGACGGTCGCGCGTGCGGCTCGCTCGTGTTCGAACCACTGCGTGATCAGCGTTTCGACCTCGCGCGCCGATTCGGGATCGAGCGAGGCGGTGGGCTCGTCGAGCAGCAGCGCTTCGGGATCGAGTTGCAGCACGCGCACGAGCGCCACGATTTGCGCTTCGCCGCCGGACAGCTCCGATGTCTCGCGCGCGAGGAAACCCGTCCCCCGGCCTGCCGCGTCGAAGAGCGCACGCACGCGCGCGGCGTCGAAGGCTGCGTCACGATAGGCCGCGAGCGAGAATGGATAGCGCAGATTGTCTTCCACTGTGCCGTCGATCAGCGCGGGCCGCTGCCGCACGTAGGCGATGTGACGCCGGTAGTGCGGAATCCGCGCAGATGCGATCGGTTGGCCGTGCCAGTGCAGCATGCCGCCATCGAGCGGATCGAGCAGCGCGAGCGCGCGCAGGAATACACTCTTGCCCGATCCGGACGGTCCCGTGAGCACGACGCGTTGACCCGCGTGAAGTGCGAAATTGGTGGGCTGCAGCAAGACCTGGCCGCGCTGGGCGTCGCGGCGCGTGATGCGTCTTGCTTCGATGAGCGGCGCGCTCGACCTCAGGTCAACGCCAACGTGGCTCGAATCGTTGTGATGAGTCATCGGAGAATTACAGACAAATAAGCAGCCACCAGGCACGCAGGCTGCTGCGCCATCGTTGGCGAAACAACAAATGCATAACATGGAGTGCGCATGACATCACGGCAACCCCACGGCTTGGGCCGCACGCTCGCCAAGATCTTCGCATGGCTCGTGGCCGTTGTCGTGGTGCTCGTTGCCGGGCTGGGCGTGTTCATTTACACCTTCGACTGGAATCGCGCCAGACCCTTTGTCAACGACAAGGTGACGCAAGCTATCGGGCGGCCATTTGCCATCGTCGGCGATCTCAAGGTCGGCTGGCACCGGCCGCCGAGCGAAACGGGCTGGCGCGCCTGGGTGCCCTGGCCACGCTTCTCGGCCTCGCGAATCGAAGTGGCGAACCCCGACTGGACCCAGACGCCGCACTTTGCCACGCTCGATGCGATCGATTTCGAGGTGGCCGTGCTGCCGCTGCTCGCGCACGACATCGTGATTCCGGCGATCAATCTCGTGAATCCGGCCGTCGATATCGAACGTCTCGCGGACGGCCGCAACAACTGGACATTCAAGCTGGCGTCGTCGGGCGGGCCTTCCACGTGGAAGCTCGATCTGCACGACATCACGTTCTCCAGCGGCAATATCGCGGTGAACGACCAGCAGACGAAAACCGATGTGAAGATCGCCGTGAGTCTGCTCGGCCGAGGGATCCCGATCGGCGAGGTGATGGCGCAGCAGGAGGCAGCATCGCGCCAGGGCTCCGCCGAGATGATCGGGCGCGCGGGTGCGAACAGGCTCGCCCAACAGGCCGAGAAGGCGCAGGCCTCCGAGGCGGCGGCCGCCAGCGCCGCATCCGGCGCGAGTGCCGCTAGCGTGGCTAGTGCCGCCAACGCTGCAAGCACGCCCGCAGCACGCAAGCCGGGCGAACCGTTCTACGCGATCGGCTGGACCCTCAAGGGCACGTACAACAAGACGCCGATCTCGGGTAACGGCAAGTTTGGCGGTGTGCTCGCGCTGCAAGATGCAAAGCGGCCGTTCCCGCTCCAGGCCGACGTGCATGCCGGCGACATGCATATCGCGCTGGTCGGCACGCTGACCGACCCTACGCATCTCGCCGCTGTCGATCTGCGCCTCTGGCTGCAAGGCCAGAGCATGGCGCACCTGTACAAGCTGACCGGCGTGACGCTACCGGAAACGCCGCCTTACGCAACCGAAGGGCGTTTCGTCGGCCAGTTCCATCGCGGCGCGAGTGTGTTCCGTTACGAGAATTTCACGGGCCGCGTGGGTGGCAGCGACCTGAACGGCACGTTCGTGTACGAGCAGCGTGAGCCGCGTCCGCTGCTCTCCGGCGAGCTCGTGTCGAACCTGCTGCAATTCTCGGATCTGGCGCCGATCATCGGCGCGGACAGCAAGGCGAGCAAGGAGAAGCGCGGCGACACCGCCAAGCAGCCTGCCGGCCGCGTGATCCCCGCCGAGCCGTTCAAGACCGACCGCTGGACGTCCATCGACGCCGATGTGAAATTCACCGGCAAGCGCATCATCAAGCAGGGCAGCCTGCCGATCCAGGACCTCCACACGCACGTGATCCTGACCGACGGCGTGCTCAAGTTCGATCCGCTGCAATTCGGCGTGGCGGGTGGCACGTTCGCCACGCGGCTCGCGCTCGACGGCAGCGGCGAGCCGCTCAAGGCGCGCGGCACCGTTACCGCGCGCCACCTGAAACTCAAGGAACTATTCCCGAGCTTCAAGTCGATGCAGTCGGCGCTCGGCGAGATCAACGGCGACGCTTCGCTTTCCGCGATCGGCAATTCGCCGGCGGCGCTCGCGGCCACGTCCAACGGCGAAGTGAAGGCGCTGGTCACTCAGGGCACCATCAGCCGCCTGCTGATGGAAGCGGCGGGCTTGAACGTGGCGAATGTGGTCTACGAAAAGCTGTTCGGCGGCCGCGACGTGAACATCAATTGCGCGGCGGCGGATTTCGTGGCGACCAACGGCGTGCTCGATCCGCGCGTGTTCGCGCTGGACACCGACGACGCGGTGATCAACATCGATGGCCCCATCGATCTGCGCGACGAATCGATGGACATGAAAGTGCATCCGCATACCAAGGGCTTTCGGGTGTTCTCGTTGCGCTCGCCGCTCTACGTGAAGGGTACTTTCCAGAATCCTCACGTGGGCGTGGATGCCGCCGCGCTCGCGCTGCGCGGCGGCGCCATGGTGGGGCTCGGGCTCGTCAACCCATTCTTGGCGCTCTTGCCGCTCGTCGCGCCGAGCAACAACAAGCCGCTGCCGTGCGATCAGTTGTTCGCGCAGATCCGCCAGCGTCCGATGGCGCCGCCGCCGGGCCAGAAGATGCGAGCGTTGCCGCCGCCCGCTAGCGGGGCGAAGGCGGTTTCGCTGCCTGCGTCGCATGGCGACGCTGCGCAATCCAGCGCACAGAGTCTCTACAAGGGCAGTTGAGGTGGTGCCGCACGCGCATGGGTCGCGTGCGCACCCGCCGCAGCGTGGCGTGCTGGCAAATGACCGGCAATAGCTGGCAGGCAGACACGAAAACGCCCGGCGCTTGCGCGTCGGGCGTTTGTTGAAAATAACTCAGCGTAACTGTTGGCGCGGCGCCGGATCGCCGGTGATGTCCTGGCGGCGCGCCGCGTGCCGCAAGCCGATGCCGGGCCGGGTACCGCCGAACTCGGGCAGGATCCGCCCGCGCGCCCGGCTCGCGAACACGAGGAAGCCGAAGCCGTCAGCTTCGTACCAGTAGCCGCCGTTCTCGAGCCCTTCGATCGGCTGCTCGAGCGCATGCGCGATCGATTCGATGCAGCGCCGGCGCAATTCGCTCGTGCCGGGATAGGGCGGGTGCGCACCGCGAACGCTGCACAACAGCACGTCGAGCCCAGGCAGCACGTGCGCATAGAGCACCGGCTCGTCCTGCGCGCGTGCGCGTGCGATCTTGGTGTCGAGTTGACCGAAAGGCTTGAAGTGACTCAGGACGGCGAGAAACGACTCGTCGCCATCAGCCCTGATGCGTTTCCGCTTTTTCGGGAAGGACATAAAAATTCGCCTGAAAAAGGTGGATTGCAAAAAACGCAGCGTTCCCATGCGACCACTCCCGGACTGGTGCGCCGCACGTCGATCCTTCAAGCATACCGATTTGCCGGATTCACGAGGACTCAGGTCCGTGAGGACTCTGTCGACACCCTCGTTGTGTCAGGCAAACGCCATGCCGGACCACACGTCGCGCTCATGTAGGTATCCCGGCGCTCTCTAGTTGCCATTTACTTATCTCCGGTCTCAATAATAGACCTGCGCGCGCGCGCGGTGTGACGATTTCTCTGGAAAATGCCGGCTTTTCTCACTACGTGGTGCGGGTCACCACATACGTTGTAATCTCATAATCTACCGGAGATAATGATTCAGCACGGGCGGCGTGGCCATTTCACGGCACGCGAGGACCTGGCCTGGGGTGGCCGGGCGGGGAGGTCCGGCGCGCAAGCGCGGCCCGGAGCGGCATCCAATCAGACCGACATGAAACTGTTCGCCAAGGGGCTTTTGCTGATCGCGATACCGAGCGCAATCGAGCTTGCGCTGCTCGGCATCGTATTCGATACGCAAGGCGAGGCCGCCCAGGCCGCGAAGAGCGCCGAGAACAGCAAGCAGATTCTCTGGCAGGCCGAGGGCCTCGTCCATCCGCTGTTGCGCGAGGCGGCGCGGGTACGCACCGCGATCGTGCTCGAAGATCCCTCGTTCATCGACCGCCGCGCCGTCTGGGCCGAATTCTCCGACCGCATCGCGTTGCTCGCGCATATGGTGAGCGACAACCCCAAGCAGCTCGCGCGCATCCAGCGCATCAACGACTACGCGCGAACGTGGCGTGCGCGTTGCAGCATGGTGGCCGACGCGCTGCGCGCCGACCCTCCCGGCGGCTTTGCGTACGCGGGCGGCGTTGGCCTGCCGCCGGAAATCGACGCGGTGCGCAGCGAGCTGGATGCGTTCATCGCCGAGCAAACGCGCTTTGACGAAGCGCGCAGCGCCTCACTGCGAGAGAGCCGCGAGCGGCAGCAGGATGCGCTCATCTTCGCCGTCGTCGGGTCGATGTTGGTCTGGGCCGCCACCGCAATTGTGTTCGCGCGCAATGTGGGCCTGCGCCTTGCCGCGCTGAGCGCCAATGCGCAACGACTGAGCGTTGGCGTGGCGCTCGCGCCGCCGCTTGCCGGCAACGACGAAATCGCCTCGCTCGACGCCGTGCTCAACCAGACGAGCCGGCGCCTGAACGAAGCCGAGCATGAACAGACGGCGCTCAAGGCGCAATTGCAGGAGCGCGCCGCGGACCTCGCCGCCGCCAACGACAATCTGCGCCAGGAGAGCCAGGACAATGAGATGTTCATCTACAGCGTCTCGCACGACCTGCGCTCGCCACTCGTGAACCTGCAGGGCTTTTCGAAGGAGTTGCAGGTTTCCTGCGGCGACCTGCGTGAGCAGATCGATCTGGCCGATCTGCCAGCTAACGAGCGCCGGCACATGGTGGAGGTGCTCGACGGCGATGTCGACGAATCGTTGCAATTCCTGCGCCAGGCCGTGGCGCGCGCGGCGGCCATCATCGACGCGCTGCTGCGCATTTCGCGCGCCGGGCGGCTCGAGTATCGCTGGCAGCGCGTGAATGTGGGCCGGATAGTCGAGCGCGCGCTCGCAGGCCTCGCCGAGGGGCTTGCTCTGCAGGCGCGCATCGAGGTGCGCGAGTTGCCGCCCGCGTGGGGCGACCCGGCGGCGCTCGAGCAGATCTTCGGCAACCTGATCGACAACGCCTTGCGTCACCTCGATCCGGCACGGCCCGGGCAGGTGGAAATCGGCGCGCTGGAGCTGGGCGAGGGCGTGGACGGCCGCGCGGCTCCGTCCGCAATTTCCAGCGCGGCCAGCGCGAATGCGCGCGATGCTTCGCGCATATCGGGCACGCGTACGCGGACCTATTATGTGCGCGACAATGGCATCGGCATCCCGGCTGCGTATCTGCCCAAACTCTTTCGTGCGTTCCAGCGCCTGCATGGCGGCGATTCGGACGGACAGGGCACGGGGCTCGCGCTCGCGCGCCGCATTGCGGAGCGCCATGGCGGCCGAGTCTGGGTCGAGTCGACGGAAGGCGCGGGCTCCACCTTCTTCGTCGCGCTGCCCGACGAGCCGCTGCGCGCAGCATGAAGGCAAGACCATCGAAAACGCATGAGGAAACGTCGGAGAGCGGTATGAGAGAGGGAGAAAAGGCGGAACAGAAGGCGGACGACAGCGCGGGGGCGCAGCCGGATCTGCACCGGAGCAGTGCGCGCGCCGGCCTGTCGGCAGAGCCCGTTGAGACTGGGCGGCGCGTGAGTATCGTGCTGATCGAAGACGACGATGGCCATGCCACGCTGGTCGAACGCAACCTGCGGCGCTCGGGCGTGTCCAACGGCTTTTTGCGTTTTCGCGACGGCCAGGAGGCGCTCGATTATTTCTTTGGCGTGCCGGGTGCCGGCACGATTGCAGCGTCGAATTACCCGTCGCGGGAAGAACTGGCGAATTTCGTCGTGCTGCTCGATTTGCGCATGCCGCGCGTGGACGGCTTCGAAGTGCTGCGGCGCTTGAAGGCCGATCCCGTGACCGCTTCGGTGCCGGTGATCGTGCTCACCACGACCGATGATCCGCGCGAGATCGAGCGTTGTTATGAACTGGGCTGCAATGTGTACATCACGAAACCCGTCGAATATGACGCGTTCATCGAGGCCGTGCGGCGGCTCGGATTTTTTCTCCAGGTCGTCAAGCTGCCGCCGGGACATCGCTTCGTGCGTCCTTGAAGTATTCGATACACGCAGGATCATCATGACAATATTGATACCGCGCGCGCCAGCGGCGCGGCGTCAGCCACGAGGGATGCTCGACGTATGGGCGGCATGAGCAGCATGAACGGCTTGAACGAAGGGGCGCCGATGTTGGCGGGCGCGCACGTGCTCGTCGTCGACGACGACGAAGGCATTCTGCGGCTCGCGCGCAAATCGCTGGTGCGGGCCGGCGCGCGCGTGGACACTTGCACGGGCGTTGGGGAGGCGCGCGCGGTGCTTGCGGCGCGCACGCCCGATGTGCTCGTGCTCGATTACCAGTTGGACGGCGCCGAGACCGGCCTCGACTTTTTCCGCCGCCTGCGTGCCGAGGACGTGCGCGTGCCGGCGATTCTCGTCACCGGCTTCACCGACGAATCGCGCGTGATCGCCGCGCTGCGCGCGGGCGTCTCCGACGTGGTGCCGAAATCGGGCGATTACCTTGATTACTTGCCCGAAGCGGTGGCGCGCGTGCTCGCACAGGTCGCGCTGCAGCACGCCTCCGACCAGGCGCTGCTTTTGCGCGATCGCGAAGAGCACTACCGCACGCTGTCTGAAGCGCTGCCGCACCTCGTGTTCACCTGCCGCGCGGACGGCGAGTGCGATTTTCTTTCGAAGCAATGGCGCGAATACACGGGCCTCGACGCCGACACCACGCACGGCCTCGCGTGGCTCGACGCCGTGCATCCCGACGACCGCGACGAGATTCGCGACACCTGGCTCAAAGCCGTGCGTACCGCCAATGACGATTATCGGCACGAACTGCGCATTCTTCGCCACGATGGCGCATATCGATGGTTCGATGTCCGAATCGTTGCCATGCGTGATCCACGTGGCGGCGTCAACAAGTGGTTCGGCAGTTGCACCGACATCCATGCGCAGCGCGAATCGAACGAAGAGCGCGAGTTGCTGTTGGCTTCAGAGCAGGCCGCGCGTCAGACGGCTGAAGAGGCCAATCGCGCAAAGGACCGCTTTCTGGCGATGCTTTCGCACGAGTTGCGTACGCCGCTCACGCCGGTGCTGGCCGGCACGCGCCTGCTCGAGCAGATTGACGGCTTGCCCGACGCCGCGCGTGCGGGCGTGCTGATGATCCGCCGCAATATCGAACTCGAGGCGCGCCTGATCGACGATCTGCTCGATCTCACGCGCGTCGCGAACGGCAAGCTGAGCCTCACGCTCGACACGGTCGACGTGCACGAGGTGATCGACGCTGTGCTCGAACTCTTTCACAGCGAAATTCAGATCAAGCAACAGGACGTGCACGTCGAGCGTCGGGCGCAGCATCACTACGTGCGCGGCGACCGCGCGCGCATGCAGCAGATGTTCTGGAATCTCGTGCGCAACGCCGCGAAATTCACGCCCGACGGCGGCCATATTTTCGTGCGCACGCGCGATGAGCGCATGCATGTGGCGATCGAAGTCGAGGACACCGGCATTGGCATCGCGCCTGACCAGATCGGCAAGCTCTTTCATGCCTTTGAGCAGGGCAGCCACAACATGACGCGGCAGTTCGGCGGCCTCGGCCTCGGCCTCGCGGTGACGAAGGCGCTGACCGAGGCGCATGGCGGCACCGTGAGCGCGAAGAGCCCGGGCTCGCATTGCGGCGCGACCTTCACGATCGTGCTGCCGACCGCGGCGCCCGGCTCGGGCGCCGCGCTTCCCGCGGACCACAGCGGGCCGCACCGCGCCGGTGCGCTCGACATCCTGCTGATCGAGGACCACGAGGACACGGCCGAGGTCATGTCGCAACTGATCCGCGCGCTCGGCCACGAAGTCTCGGTGGCCGCGAGCGTGGCCAGCGCGCTCGCGCTCACGGCCGCGCAGCCCTTCGATCTGGTGGTGAGCGATATCGGTTTGCCGGACGGTTCGGGTATCGACTTCATCCGTGCGTTCCGCAAGGAGTCGACGGCGCCGGCCATCGCGCTCACCGGCTTCGGCACCGACGACGACGTGCGCCGCAGTCTCGAAGCCGGCTTCACCTCGCATCTCACGAAGCCGGTGAATTTCGAGCAGCTCGAGCGTTTGATCGAAGCGACGGTGACCCAGCGCGCAGGCGATGCATCGGCGGCTTGAGATCGCCTGCGAGGACGTAAAAAAGCCCGCGAAAGCGGGCTTTGTGCTAACTATTCCTACTTCTTGAGCGAGTCGCGAATCTCGCGCAGCAGCAGCACGTCTTCGGGCGTGGGCGGCGGCGCGGCGGGCGCGGGCGCTTCCGCCTGACGCAGCTTGTTCACGAATTTCACCATCAGAAAGATGATGAACGCGAGGATCACGAAGTTGATCAGCGCCGTGATGAACGCACCGTAGCCGAACACGGCCACGCCGGCGGTTTGCAGATCCTTGTACGAGTCGGGATTGCCCTTGAAGGTATCGGGGATGTGGCCGAGCCGGACGAACAGGTTCGAGAAGTCGAGGCCGCCCGTGACCACGCCGATCACCGGCATGATGAGATCCTTCACGACCGAGTTGACGATGGTCGAGAAAGCGCCGCCGATGATCACACCGACTGCCAGATCCATCACATTGCCTTTGACGGCAAACTCCTTGAACTCCTTGACGATGCTCATGAGCGGGTTCTCCTTGAACGGGGGCGGCACGGGCCAGGGGGCTAACGGCACAATGGCGCAATGATAGCGAACGCATCCACAATGCGGTAGAGATTTGACACAGCCTGACATTGTGCCGATTGCCGGTAGGGCATGGCGTCAACGGATTTCAGCGCATCTTAGTGGGCTTCGGTGTGCTTCAAGGAGCGAGCTCGATCTGCTCGCCAAAGCGGCGCGGGTCGGTATTGGTCCCGCACAGCAGCACGCCCACACGCTTGCCTTGCAGCGTCTCGCGCAGCGGGCCGTAGAGGCCCGCGGTGGCGGTGGCGCACGCCGGCTCCACGGCCAGTTTCAGTTCGTCGAAGAGCACGCGCATCGCGGCGCGCAGGGCGTCGTCCGAGACCGTGACGATGCGCTCGACATGACGGCGGCACAGCGTATAGCTGTACTGCTCGGTATGCGGCGACATGAGTGAGTCGGCAATCGTCTGCATGTGGGTCATGCGCACCGTATGGTTCGCCGCGAAGCTGCGGCTCATTGCATCGGCGCCCTCGGGCTCCACGCCGTAGACGCGTACGCGCGGGTTGGCGAGGCGCAGCGCCGTGGCCACGCCCGCAGCCAGTCCGCCGCCGCCGATCGGCACGATCACGGCGTCGAGATCGGGTGCCTGGGTCGCCCATTCGTAGCCGAGTGTCGCTGTGCCGAGCACCGTGCGATAGCCGTTGAACGGATGCACGAAATAGCGGCCTTCCTCGGCCTCGATGCGGCGCACGATCTCGAACGCCTCGCGGTTGTCGTTGGCGCGCACGATTTCGGCGCCCAGCTGGCGACATTGCTCGACGCGCGCTTCGCTCGCGGTGCGAAAGAGCACGACCTTCACGCCGATGCCGAGCCGCTTTGCCGCATACGCGACGGCGATCGCGTGATTGCCGCCCGAGACGCAGGTGACGCCTGCGCTGCGCTGTGTCTCGCTGAGCGCGAGCAGGTGCGTGAACGCACCGCGCACCTTGAAGCTGCCGCTCGCCTGCAACAGTTCGAACTTGAAGTTGACGTGCGTGTTGCCGAGCGAGGGCAGGTCGTGGCGGTCGAATACCGGCGTGCGCCGCACCCACGGCGCCAGCGTGAAGTGCTGCGAGGCGATCTCGTCCAGCGTTGGAACAGCTTCGCCGTCGATCGTGCGATCGGTGGGCAGCGGCGTGGCGGTTGACATGGCGTTGGACCTGCGGCGCGGGACGAGTGCGTTGGGGAGGACTACCTCGATGACTACTGTGCTTGCGCCTCGACCGAAAGGCCGCGCACGAGCTTGCGCAGGAAACCCTCGCACGCTGCGAGCTGATCTAGCGAGACGAATTCGTTGGGCTTGTGCGCCTGCTCGATGTCGCCCGGTCCGCACACCACGCTCGGAATGCCGGCGCGCGCGAAGAGGCCCGCTTCCGTGCCGTACGCGACCTTGCGGCGCGTGCGGTCGGCGGTGAGTGCGCGTACGAGCTGGGTGATCGCCGCCTGCTCGCTGTCGTCGAGTCCCGGCGCGGCCGCGATCTTCATGAATTCGATCGCGCCCGCCGCATTTTCGCGCTGCATTTTCGGCACGAGCGTCTCGCGCGCGTACTGTTCGATGCGCGCGAAGATTGTGTCGGGGTCGAGTGTGGGCAGGTTGCGGAATTCGAAGGCGAAGCGGCATTCGGCCGGCACCGTGTTGATGGCGTTGCCGCCTTCGATCGTACTGGTTTGCGCGGTCGTGAACGGCACGTCGTAGAGCTCGTCGAACGGGCCCTTCGCGCGGAATTCATCGGCCAGATCGCGGATGTAGCAGATCAGGCGCGCCGCGTATTCGATGGCATTGAGGCCGCGCGGCGTGAGCGACGAATGGGCCGCATGGCCGCGCACGCAGCATTGATACGCATTGATGCCCTTGTGCGCCACGATCGGCCGCATGCTTGTGGGTTCGCCGACGATGCAGCCCTCGGGTCTCACGCCGCGCTTCACGAGATCCTCGATCATGAGCGGCGCGCCCACACAGCCGACTTCCTCGTCGAACGAGAGCGCGAGATGTAGCGGCTTGGCGAGCTTCGTTTGCTGGATCTCGGGTACGAGCGAGAGCGCCGTGCCGATAAAACCCTTCATGTCGCAAGTGCCGCGCCCATACAGCAGACCGTCGCGGATCTCGGGCTTGAACGGGTCGCTGTCCCACTTCTGGCCGTCGACCGGCACCACGTCGGTGTGGCCCGAGAGCACGATGCCGCCATCGGTCGAGCCGTCGTGCGCCGGTAGCGTGGCGAACAGGTTGGCCCATTTGCCGTTGTGGCCGTAGGTGAGCGTCGCTTCGATGCCGCGCGTGCGCAGGTCGTCGCGCACGGTCTCGATCAGCCCGAGATTCGGATGGCGGCTGACCGTGTCCATCGACACGAGACGGGTGACCCAAGGGAGCGCAGCGGGGAGGGACGACGATGCTTCGGAGGACGGTGTGGACGACTGCGCTGATTCAGCGGCGATGGTCATGATGGACTCCAGCTTGCTTGTCTATCCATATTACCCAAAAAGAATCGTCCAGGCCAAATGGCCCAAGCCAAACAGCCCGGGCCAAGACAGCCCTCGCCAAAGCGGCTCGGGTGCGATGGCGCGGTGCAATATCTGCCCCGCGCCATCGCGCCTTTAGCGCGCCGCAGCCCGCGCGGGTGCGCCGAGCGCGCGCAGCGTTTCCTTGACCGTCGCCACGCGCACCGCGAGGTCGGGGCTGCGCGATTCGATGCGCAGCTTGTCCTGGCCCGCGAGCTTGACGTGCTTGTGCTTCTGCACCATTTCAATGATGCGCATGGCGTCGACAGGCGGATTCGGCACGAACTGCAGCCCGATCACGGCTTCGCCCGCGTCGATCTTGGTGATGCCGAGCGGCTTGGCCGCGAGGCGCAGCCGATGCGTTTCGATCAGCGCGTGGGCCTGCGGCGGCATCTTGCCGAAGCGGTCGATCAGCTCCTCCTGAATGCCGTCGATCGAATCGTCGTGCTCGCAGTTCGCGAGGCGCTTGTAGAGCGACAGACGCTCCTGGACGTCGCCGCAATAATCGGCGGGCAGGATCGCAGGGGCGTGCAGGTTGATCTCCGTGGTCGCGGCGAGCGGCGCGTTCAGGTCCGGCTCGCGGCCGTCCTTGAGCGCCTTCACGGCGTCGTTGAGCATGTCGGTATAAAGCTGGAAGCCGATCTCGTGAATCTCGCCCGACTGCTTGTCGCCGAGCACTTCGCCCGTGCCGCGAATTTCGAGGTCGTGCATCGCGAGATAGAAGCCCGCGCCCAGTTCCTCCATCTGCTGAATGGCTTCGAGACGGCGCTGCGCCTGCTTCGTGAGACCCTGCGGATCGTGCACGAGCAAATACGCATACGCCTGGTGGTGCGAGCGCCCGACGCGGCCGCGCAACTGGTGCAACTGCGCGAGGCCGAATTTGTCGGAGCGATGCATGAGGATGGTATTCGCGGTCGGCACGTCGATGCCCGTCTCGATGATGGTCGTGCACAGCAGCACGTTCGCGCGCTGCGCCACGAAATCGCGCATCACGGCCTCAAGCTCGCGCTCGTGCATCTGGCCGTGCGCGACCGCAATGCGCGCCTCGGGCACGAGCGCTTCGAGCATCGCGCGGCGGTTTTCGATGGTTTCGACTTCGTTGTGCAGGAAATAAACCTGGCCGCCACGCTTGAGTTCGCGCAGCATGGCTTCGCGAATCACGCTGTCTTCCTCGCGGCGCACGAAGGTCTTGATCGCGAGGCGCTTTTGCGGCGCGGTCGCGATCACGGAGAAATCGCGCAGGCCTTCGAGCGCCATGCCGAGCGTACGCGGAATCGGCGTGGCGGTGAGCGTGAGCACGTCCACTTCCGCGCGCAGCGCCTTCAACGCTTCCTTCTGGCGCACGCCGAAGCGGTGCTCCTCGTCGATGATCACGAGCCCGAGGCGCTTGAACTGCACATCGGAAGACAGCAGCTTGTGCGTGCCGATCACGATGTCGACGCTGCCATCGTTGATCTGCTGGATCGCCGTACCGACTTCCTTCGTCGACTTGAAGCGCGACAGCTCGGCGATGCGCACGGGCCAGTCGGCGAAGCGGTCGGTGAAGGTTTGCGTGTGCTGCTCCGCGAGCAGCGTGGTGGGCGACAGGATCGCCACCTGCTTGCCGCCCATCACGGCGATGAAGGCCGCACGCAGCGCCACTTCGGTCTTGCCGAAGCCCACGTCGCCGCACACGAGGCGGTCCATCGGCTTGCCGCTCGTCATGTCGCCGATCACGGCCGCAATCGCCGCCGCCTGGTCGGGCGTTTCCTCGAAGCCGAAGCTCTCCGCGAACTTCACATAGTCGCGCGGCTCAAGCGCAAACGCGTGACCCTCGCGCGCGGCGCGGCGCGCGTAGAGGTTGAGCAGCTCGGCGGCGGTGTCGCGGATCTGCTGCGCGGCCTTGCGGCGCGCCTTTTCCCACTGGCCGGAGCCGAGCGCGTGCAGCGGCGCGCTGTCCGGATCGGCGCCGCTGTAGCGCGATATCACGTGCAACTGCGAGACCGGCACGTAGAGCTTGCTCGCGCTCGCGTATTCGAGGTGCAGGAACTCGGTGTCGCCTTCGCCGAGGTCCATCGTCACGAGCCCGTGATAGCGGCCGATGCCGTGCTGCGCGTGCACGACCGGGTCGCCCACCTTGAGCTCGGAGAGGTCGCGCACCATCGAATCGACGTTGCTCGCCTGTTCCTGGCGGCGGCGTCCCGCGCGGCGCGCGAGCGGGCCGTAGAGCTCCGTTTCGGTGATGATCGCGAGGCCTTCGCCGGGCAGCGCGAAGCCGGTCGAGAGCGGCGCCACGCCCAGCGCGAAGCGCTCGTCACTGCCGAGCCAGTCGGCGTAGCTGTCCGCAGACGTGGGACGCAGTTGGTTTTCGGCCAGCAGTTGCGCGATGGTCTCGCGGCGTCCCGCCGACTCCACCGCGAACAGCACGCGGTTTTTCGTGGTGTCGAGGTAGCCGCGCAGCGCGGCGAGCGGGTCGTCGGCGTGGCGGTCGATCGCGAGGCTCGGCAGCGCGTTGGCCCAGCCACCCGCGCTCGCGGCCGGCAGCGCGAGGCGCGCGAACGGCTTGGCGAGCGTGAAGAAGTCCTCGTCGGTCAGGAACAGGCGCTGCGGCTCCAGAATCGGCCGCTCGCGGTCGTGCGCGAGGAAGTTGTGGCGCTGCTTGGTGTCGGCGGTGAAGCGGCGGATCGAGGCGTCCAGGTCGCCCGAAAACACCAGTTGCGCGTTTTCCGGCAGATAGTGGAACAAGGTGGCCGTCTCTTCGAAAAAGAGCGGCAGGTAGTACTCGATGCCCGCGGACGGCACGCCGTTGCCGATGTCCTTGTAGATGGACGCGCGGCTCGGGTCGCCTTCGAACACCTCGCGCCAGCGGCTGCGAAACGCCGTGCGTGCGGCCTCGTCGAACGGAAACTCGCGGCCCGGCAAGAGGCGCACGTCCTTGACCGGATAGAGGCTGCGCTGGTTGTCGGGGTCGAATGCGCGGATCGAGTCGACTTGATCGTCGAAGAGGTCGATGCGGTACGGCAGCGGCGAGCCCATCGGGAACAAGTCGATCAGCGAGCCGCGCACGCAGTACTCGCCGGGCCGCATGACCTGGCTCACGTGCTCGTAGCCGGCCAGCGTGAGCTGCGACTTGAGCTTCGCCTCGTCGAGGCGCTCGCCCTGCTTGAACGAGAACGTGTAGGCCGCGAGAAACGACGCGGGCGGCATGCGGTAGAGCGCGGTCGTGGCCGGGACGATGAGGATGTCGCAGCGGTCTTCGCCGAGATCGTGCAGCGTCGCGAGGCGCTCGGACACGAGGTCCTGGTGCGGCGAGAACGTGTCGTAGGGCAGCGTTTCCCAGTCGGGCAACAGGCGCACGCGCGCCTCGGGCGCGAAGAACGGGATCTCTTGGGCGAGACGCTGGGCATCCACGGCGCTCGCGCAGATCACCGCGAGCAACGGCGCATTCGGGGCGCTGGCGCGCGAAGCCTCGCGATAGCGGGCGATCAGGAGCGCATCGGACGAGCCGTGCGTGCCGTCGAAGGCAAAGCGCTGCCCCGGCTTGACGACGGCGACCGGGGACGGGGACGAAGACGGCGACTGCTGGGGTGCGGCGATATCGGACATAGAGGGCAACAGAGTGGCGAGGCGCTGCTTATCGTATGCGTCAGTTATGTATCAGTAGCGAAGCGCACGCGAAGCAACGCGCATGCGATCCGTGTGTCGACAGCCATTCGTAAGGCGAAAGGGCGCACGCGGCCTTGCGAAGGGCGGCCAACGTGTCCGCCACGCCCGCCAGGCAGCGCCGGTTGGGGGCGCTGATCGAGGGTATGAGCGTGCGGCTGACGTGCGGCCAAAGGACCTATTATAAAATCCGTCCTTTACTTTGACTCATGCGGCCCGCAATACCGTGACTTCACGCCTTTTTGCCTTGATCCCCTGCGCCGGAACCGGCAGCCGTTCGGGATCGGCGATGCCCAAACAATACCGGGCGGTCGCCGGACACGAACTTCTGCACTATACGCTTGCGGCATTCGACGCCTGCAGCGAATTCACCCAGACGCTCGTGGTTATTTCGCCCGACGATAATCATTTCGACGCGCGCCGCTTCGCCGGCCTGCGCTTCGCGGTGCGCCGCAAGGGCGGGGCGTCGCGTCAGGCATCGGTCTACAACGGCCTGATCGCGCTTGCCGACTTCGGCGCCACGGACAACGACTGGGTGCTCGTGCACGACGCCGCGCGCCCCGGCATCACGCCCGCACTGATTCGCTCGCTCGTCGAGGCGCTGAAGGACGACCCCGTGGGCGGCATCATGGCGCTGCCGGTTGCCGACACGCTCAAGCGCGTCGCGCCCCAGCACGTGCCGGGCGGCCCGCGCATCGAGCGCACGGAAGCGCGCGACGGCCTCTGGCAGGCCCAGACTCCGCAGATGTTTCGCATCGGCATGTTGCGCACGGCGATCGAGCGCGCGCAGCAAGAGGGCCACGATCTCACCGACGAAGCGAGCGCCATTGAATGGCTCGGCCATTCGCCGCGGCTCGTGCAGGGCAGCCTGCGCAACTTCAAGGTGACCTACCCGGAAGACTTCGCGCTTGCCGAAGCCATCCTCAGCCGCAATCCAGCAAACTGAGCAGGAAACTGAGTTACACGGAAGACCTCATCTATGGATATCAGAATCGGACAAGGCTATGACGTGCACGCGCTCGTGCCGGGACGCCCGCTCATCATCGGTGGCGTGACGGTGCCTTACGAGCGCGGACTGCTCGGCCACTCGGACGCCGACGTGCTATTGCACGCGATCACCGATGCGCTGTTCGGAGCCGCCGCGCTCGGCGACATCGGCCGCCATTTCCCGGACACCGACAAGCAGTTCTACGGCGCGAACAGCCGCGTGCTGCTGCGCGAATGCTTGCGCCGCGTGCAGGAGGCGGGCTTCACGCTCGTGAACGTGGACACCACCGTGATTGCACAGGCGCCGAAGCTCGCGCCGCATATCGAAGCGATGCGCGCATGCATTGCGGAAGATCTGCAACTGCCGCTCGATCGCGTGAACGTGAAGGCGAAGACCAACGAGAAGCTCGGCTATCTGGGCCGTGGCGAAGGTATCGAGGCACAAGCGGCCGTGCTGCTCACGCGCGTCTAGCAGTCCGCGTGCCTGCTGCCGTACCCAGGGCGGTGATTGCATCTGCAATCACCGCCCTTGCTTTTCTTGTCGATTAATTTCCGTTTTTTTCGCTGCATACTCAAAGCGTATTAAGTCGTACCGGAAGCGGAAAGGTTCATGACGGGACTCGAAAGACGCGTGAAAGGCCTCGACGGTCTCCGGGCGCTAGCTGTGATGCTGGTGTTCCTCTCGCACAAGGCGCACGTCGACGCAATCGACGCAGGCAAGATCGGCGTGTGGCTGTTCTTCCTTATCAGCGGTTATCTCATCATCGGCGAACTGCATCGCAACCGCCTGCGCGTCGAACAACGCACAGCGCGCCGCGATGCGGTGCTCTATGTATTCTTCGTCAAGCGCGCGTTGCGCATCTTCCCGGTCTACTATTTGCTGCTCGTCGCGCTGACGATCGCACACGCGTTCTTCTATCAACGCGATGTGGATCTCGGACTCGCGTGGCATTACGTATTCCTCTCCAATTTCTGGATCGGCATCGTCCATGATGGATGGCCGGGCTCGGTCTCGCATTTCTGGAGCCTCGCGGTCGAGCAGCAGTTCTATCTGATCGCGCCGTTTGCACTGCTGTTCACGCGCGCCTCGTATCATCTGGCGATATGCGTCGTCATGATCTGCTGTGCGGCGCTCGCGCATCTCGTGCTCTATGCAACCGGTGCGGTCGAGCCGCTCGTCTATGCGTTCTCACCGTGGAATTTCGCTTTGCTCGCGCTCGGCGGCGTGCTGGCAATCTTGCCGATTGGCGACGCTCGCGTGCCGATCCAGGGGAGGGTGCGAAGCGGCGTCTGGTTTGTGCTCGCGTGCGCGAGTCTCGTGACATTCGCGCTTGCGCGCGCCGATTGCGACACTTGTGAAGCGGCACAACGCGCCGTTTTGCCCGGTTTGCTCGACATCGGCCTCGCGCTTTCGCTCTGCGCCGTATTTCTATGGCTCGTGCGACGCCAGGACAGCGTGCTCGTTAGCATGCTCGAAGCAAGACCGCTCGCGTATCTCGGCACCATCAGCTACGGGTTCTATCTGTTCCACAATCTGGTGCCGTCGCGTCTGGGCGAGGCTCCGGAACTCTATGCAAGCTTGAATGTGCCGCCGCTGGCGCAGGACCTGCTGTCGCTCTTCATGCAGTTCGCACTATCAGTGCTGCTCGCGCATCTATCGTGGCTGTTGCTGGAAAAGCGCGTGCTCGAGTGGAAGGAACCGCTTGCCACGGCGATCCGTAGTCGCCTGCCTGCGCGCGCGCCGGCAGGCCAGACTTGAGAAGAACCCGCCGAGTCATGCTTACCGCGCGACTTTCAACAGGCGAACCTCAGAACGTCGCGCCGCCCACTTCGCGCTCACTCGGGCAGAGCTCGCCGGTTTGCAGTCCGTCGAGCACGCGCAGGATTTCGGCGGCGCTGCGCCCGACACTCAGGTTGTTCACCGAGACGTGCTGGATGACATTGTCCGGATCGACGATGAAGGTCGCCCGCAGCGCCACGCCCGCTTCCTGGTCGCGAATGCCGAGCTGATCGATCAACTCGCCTCTCACATCGCCGAACGCATAGTGGTTCAGCCGGTCGAGCGCTTTGTTCTCGCGCCGCCACGCGAGCTTCACGTATTCGTTGTCGCAACTGCCGCCCAGCAGCACGGTCTCGCGGTCTTCGAATTCCTTGTGCAATTGCGCGAATGCCGTGATCTCGGTCGGGCAGACGCTCGTGAAATCCTTCGGATAGAAGTAGATCACTTTCCACTTGTCGGGAAAGCTGCGCTCGGTGAACTCCATGAACGCGGATTCGCCGTTTTCTTCGGGCTGGTTGAAGCCGGGTTTAGCGGCGGTGACAGTGAAGGCTTCGAGTTTGTCGCCAACGGTTTTCATGGCGTCGCTCCTTGAACGCGGGGCGCACGCGCGCCCCGTGCGCGCGCCTCATGGCCCAATGCTTACGTCAATTGTGGCAGGGGTGGGGGACGCGTGCTACGGGCGTGTGCCGGGATGAGCGGAGGCAGAGACTCAGGCGCCCTTGGCGAGCGGGAACTCGATGGTGACTTCGAGACCGGGCCCGGGCGCGCGATTGCGCAGGCGCAGCGCGCCGCGATAGCGGCCCACGAGGCGCTGCACGATAGCCATGCCGAGGCCCGTGCCGTTGGCCTGGGTGCGGGCGCTGTCGACACGATAGAACGGCCGCGTGACGAGCGGAAGCTGGTCTTCGGGAATGCCGGGGCCTTCGTCGACCACCGAAAGCTCCACGCGCGAATGCGAGACGCGCGTTTCCAGCATGATGTGCGGAATGCCGTCCGACTCGCTCAAGCCGTACTTGCGCGCGTTTTCGATCAGGTTGCCCACCACGCGGCGCATGTCGGTGTCGTCAGCTTCGATTACGGCCGTGGGCGCGAGACGCGTGATGAGACGCACGTCATCCTCGGTGGCCATGCGCGCGGCCATTTCACTCGCGATGACCGACAGGTCGACGCGCTCGGGCATGCGCTGTACGGGCCGCGCATAGTCGAGGAAGCGGCCGATGATCATGTCCATCTGCTCGATGTCGTCGATCATTGCGTCCTTGGTCGCCTGGTCGGACGGACTCATTTCCGTTTCCAGCCGTAGCCGCGCGAGCGGTGTGCGCAGATCGTGCGAGATGCCGGCGAGCATGAGCGCCCGGTCGGCCTCTAGCTGCTCGAGGTCGCGCACCATCTGGTTGAACGAGCGATTGGTGTCGGCGGCCACGCCCATGCCGCTCTCGGGCAGTTTCGCGGGCGATTGCCCCGAGCCCACCATGCGCGCGGACATGGCGAGCCGCGCGAACGGCCGGTTCACGAGGCTCGTGATAAACGCCGCGCCGAACAGCGAAAGCGCGAGCGCAGACACGCCCCATCCGACCCATTGCAGGCCGGTGACGTTGTCGAGCTGGTCGCGATCGAGCGCGACCCAGTAGTCGTCGTCGTCGATTTTGAAGCTGATCCACACGCCCGGGATGCCGTTCACGGACTGCGCGATCACGGTGTCGTCACCAAGACGCCCGCGGATATCGTGCTCGATCAGGCGATTGAGCGACTCGTCGGGCTGAAGCTTGTATTTGTCGGTGGCTTCGCGCGGGTAGACGCGCACGCCCTCATTGCTCTCCAGGTCCTGGAGCAGGGCGCGGCGCAGATCGGGATCGGAGTAGAGGAGCGCGGTGCGCGTGAGCTTGACGACGGCGACGAGCTGGAGCGCCACGCGCTGTGCGCGCGGCTCGCGCTCGATCACACGAAAGCTCTGGAACCACGCGGCGAGACTGACCGCGATGAGAAGGGCGATCAGCAGGAAGGTGCGCCAAAACAGATCGCCAAACGCGAGCGTCAGCAAACGCCGGTCAATCCGCATGGATCCTTCCCGTTTCAACAAAGGCAGTGCAGACAACGAGACCCCGTCGAGTATCAGGCCGCACCGTCGGGAATGAACACGTAGCCCAGGCCCCAGACCGTCTGAATGAAACGCGGGCTGCCCGGATCAGGCTCGATCAGCTTGCGCAGACGGGAGATCTGCACGTCGAGGCTACGGTCGAACACTTCGTATTCCCGGCCACGCGCGAGCTCCATGAGCTTTTCGCGCGAGAGCGGCTGGCGCGGATGGCGCGCGAACACCTTGAGCACCGAGAATTCGCCCGTGGTGAGCGGAATTTCCTGGCCGGCTTTGGTGAGCGTGCGGGTGGCGAGGTTCAGCGCGAACTCGCCGAACTCGAATACTTCAGTGGTTTCCGAGGGCGCGCCCGGCAGTTCGGACGGCGCCTGGCGACGCAGCACTGCATGAATGCGCGCAACCAGTTCGCGTGGGTTGAAGGGCTTCGGCAGGTAATCGTCGGCCCCCATTTCAAGGCCGACGATGCGGTCCACATCTTCGCCCTTGGCGGTGAGCATGATGATGGGCGTGCGGTCGTTGCTGCCGCGCAGGCGCCGGCAAATGGACAGGCCGTCTTCGCCCGGCAGCATGAGATCGAGCACCAGCAGGTCGAAACGTTCGCGCACCCACAGCTTGTTCATGGCGGGCGCGTTTTCTGCCACGTAGACGTTGAAACCTTGTTCGCCGAGGTAGCGGCGCAGCAGGTCGCGCAGTCGCGGGTCGTCGTCGACAACGAGAATTTTGGACGGGTTCTTGGTTTCCATGCCTGGCATCTTAGCGCGATTGGGATGAGGTGCGAGTTTGCAACAAATATCAGGTTACAGTCAGTTACAAAATTTACCCATGCTGTGGCACGGGTTCAAGCACTGACAGATAGACTTCTTTGCGTAAAGCGGCCATTCGTTAGATACTTCATTCGAATTTCGAACCAGTCCCGAATCGAGCCGGGTCCGTACATGAATTCGAGGTAGCCGTTTGCCGCGTCAAGAAGGGAACAAAACGATGGGAGGGGTCAGGCCGACAATGCGCCACAACATGATTGCACTGGCGTTGGCCAGTGGCGTCGTGGCTGCGTTGAACACGGCGCCGGTCCAAGCCCAGACGTTCCCGGACGCTACTCAGGCATCGGCCGCGCCCACTCGCCGCACTGGCGCGAAGCAGCCTGTGCGCAAGATGCGTACCGATACGGCGGCAGGTCCTGCCTCTGACATCACGCAGCGCACCGCGGTTCCCACCGATCTCGACCAGCGCCGGCGTGACGGTCACATGACGCCCGACGAGCGCCGCCTCCTGCGCCAGCACATCGAAGACGCCGTGCGCGAACTCTACAAGCGCTGATCGGGCTGTCGGGCCGTCGTCACTAAAGCCGCTTCTCGGCATCGCTGAAAAATCCTGTAGCAATTGCGCCGTCAACAGATGCGTCGCGTGCATCGTTAGTTCGTTACCTTCGTCTATTGGGGGCGCGCGGGTCGAACCTGCGTGTTTCAGTCCCATGCCAGTCACGCAACGATCTGCATCGGTTCCGTCGGCTCATCGTCCGCATCGTCATAGCGCGGCAAGCTCACCTGCTGCCGCCACGGGCCCGGACACGGCGCTCCTCGACGCGGATGACGCTACGCATCTGCTCATCCGCACCGGCTTTGCGCCGGCGCCCGCCGAGGTCGCGCCTTATGTCGGGCTCACGCGCGCGGCGGCCGCCGAGCGCGTGTTGGCCACGGCCCGCACCGATGCCGTGACACCGCTGCCCACATGGACCGCCGATCTCCCCCTGACCCGTGCGCAGCGCCAAGCCCTGACACCCGAGGCGCGCCGCGACGTGCAGCGCCAGCACCGCTTGCACTACGACGAACTGCGCGCATGGTGGATGCGCGAAATCTTCGTCACGCCGTCGCCGCTCACCGAGCGCATGACGCTCTTTTGGCACAACCATTTCACGTCGGGCCAGGACAAGGTGGGCGAGCCGTTGCTGATGGCGCAGCAAAACGCGCTGCTGAGGCACAACGCATTGGGCAGTTTCGCGACGCTGCTGCACGAAGTCGCGAAGGACCCGGCGATGCTGCTGTATCTCGACGGCGCCAGCAACCGCAAAGGCAAGCCGAACGAGAACTTCGCGCGCGAGGTCATGGAGCTCTTCACGCTGGGCGAAGGGCAGTATTCGCAGCAGGACGTTACCGAGGCGGCGCGTGCGTACACGGGCTGGGGCGTCGACCCCGACACGCGGCGTTACGTCTGGCGCCCAGCACAGCACGACGACGGCATGAAGACCGTGCTGGGCAAGAGCGGTCCCTTCGACGGCGACGCCGTGCTCGATATCCTGCTGGATGAGCCGCAGACCGCGCGCTTCGTCTCGGCCAAGCTATGGCGCGAATTCGTTTCGGATACGCCGGACCCGGCGCGGCTCGACGCGGTGGCGGCGCGCTTTCGCACGAGCGGTTACGACATCAAGGCGGCGCTCGGCGCGCTGCTCGTCACGCCCGAGTTCTGGGACGAGCGCAATCGCGGCGTGCTGGTGAGTTCACCGGTCGAATTCATCGCGGGCACCGTGCGCCGCTTCGAAGTGAGCTACGCGAATACGACGATGTTCGCGCGCACCTCAGCCGCGCTTGGCGAGAATCTGTTCTATCCGCCGAACGTGAAGGGCTGGCCCGGCGGCGCCATGTGGATCAATAGCGCGACGCTGCTGGCGCGCAAGCAGTTCGTCGAGCAGCTTTTTCGCGCCACCGGGGCGGCGCGTCCGCGCATGGGCGCCGCGATGCCAGGCGGCATGCGCTTCGATCTGGACGGCTGGCTCGGGCACTTCGGCGTGACGGCCGATGCCGTGCCCGGTTTGTCCGCCCAACTGCAGATGCAGCACGCCGTGCTGCCGCTCGCGCCCGTCGACGCGATCGCGGCCGGCAGCAATGCGGGAGCGTATCTCGAAGCACTCCTGATGGACCCGGTCTATCAGTTGAAGTGACCCGGTAGAAGTGATCCAATGACGCCTGCAGCGAGCGATTGAAATGAACGCCAGCAACCACGATCAAAGCAACGATCGAAGCACCGAACTCCCCGACAACCGCGGCGCGGCACGGCGCCGCCTGGACCAGCGAGGCTTGGCATGAAGCGGCGCGAATTTCTGGCCGCCGCAGCCGCGATGACGGCTGCGGGCGCTGCGTCGTGGCTTCCCGGCGCGGCGTATGCGCAGGGCAGCATGGCAGTGCAGCGCCGCGCGAGCGGCTACGACAATCTGCTGATTCTCATCGAACTCAAAGGTGGCAACGACGGATTGAACACCGTCGTGCCGTTCGCGGATCCGCTCTATTACCGCTATCGCGCGAACATCGGCGTGCGCCGCGACGATGCGATCCAGCTCGACGAACGCACGGCGCTGCATCCCGCGCTAGCGCCGCTCATGCCGATGTGGCGCGACCACGAACTCGCCATCGTGCAGGGCGTGAGCTACGCGCAGCCGAATCTCTCGCATTTCCGCTCGATCGAGATCTGGGACACGGCCTCCAATGCCGACCAGTACCTGCGCGAAGGCTGGCTTACCCGTGCGTTCGCGAACGCCCCCGTGCCGAAGGGCTTCGCGGCTGATGGCCTCGTGCTCGGCAGTGCCGAAATGGGGCCACTCGCGAACGGCGCGAGCGCCGTCGCGCTCGTCAATCCCGCGCAGTTCGCGCGTGCCTCGCGGCTCGTCACGCCGGTCTCGCTCAAGGAGCGCAATCCAGCGCTCGCCCATATCCTCGACGTCGAGAACGAAATTGTCCACGCCGCCGACCAGTTGCGGCCGCGTCCCGGCCAGTACGTGCTGAAGACCGGGTTTCCAGGCGGCGCCTTCGGCACCTCGGTGAAAACGGCGATGCAGGCGCTGGCCTCGGGCGAAACCATGGCGGGTTCGCAGGGCGGACCCGCGCCGGTGCCGGGGCAAGGCGTGGCGGTGATCCGGCTAACGCTCAACGGCTTCGACACGCATCAGAACCAGCCGCAGCGGCACGCGGATCTATTGCGCCAGTTCGCGGCCGGGATGGTGGCGATGCGCTCGGCGCTCGTCGAGATGGGGCGCTGGGACCGCACGCTGATCGTCACCTATGCCGAGTTCGGGCGGCGTGTGCGCGAGAACCAGAGCCGTGGCACGGATCATGGCACGGCGTCCGCACATTTCGTCGCGGGCGGGAGGGTGGCGGGGGGGCTTCACGGCGAGGCGCCGCAGCTTGCGCGCCTTGACGGCAACGGCAATTTGCCGGTTGCCGTCGACTTCAGGCAGATCTACGCGACGGTACTCGCGAACTGGTGGGGGCTCGACGCACAGGCGGTGCTGCAGCACCGCTTCGATACGCTGCCGTTGCTGCGCGCATAGCGCGCACGTTTGAGCGTTGGCATTGGCGCTGGGCAGAGCCGGCGTCGTGCAATCAGGCTCGGCGCGCGGCGCGCCAGGCGATCCAGAGCTTGCGAATCGGCGTGATCACGATCTGCTGGTGCAGCACCTGGAAGCCTTCGCGCTCTACTTCGTCGAGCAAGGCAAGCTCGAGCGCCGCGAGCGCGCGCAAGGTGCGCTGATGGCGGCGTTCCGGGGCGGGAATCGCATCGAGCGCGGCGTTCACGGTTTCGCGAGCGCGCGCAGTCTGGAACTGCATGAGCTCCGTGAATTCACCGCTATAGCGGCGGTTGATCAGATCGGCAGCGGTGACGTTGTAGCGCTGCAATTCGTCGATCGGCACGTAGATGCGGCCATGGCGCGCATCGTTGCCGATCTCGGGCACGAATTGCGCGAGCATCAGCGCGTTGCCGAGCGGCGCGGCCCAGCGCGCGGCGGCCGCGCGTGCTTCATCGGTGCGCGCGCCGACTTGCGCCACGAGCGTGGCGAACGTGCCGCCCACGCCGTCGATATAACGGCGCAGATTCGGCAGATCGAGATAGCGGGCTTGCTCGAAGTCCATTTCGAAGCCGGCGAGCAACTGCTGAAGCAGCGGATAGATTGCCGCCGTGCGGTCCAGATGGTGCGCGAGCGCCTGGGTTACGGGGTGCGATGCATTGCCGGCAGCGAGCGCGGCCAGTTCCTTCTGCCACCACGCAAGCTTGGTGCGGCCGACTGTGGGGTCGCTCGTTTCCTTGGCGGTTTCCTCGAGCTCGCGGCGCAGCGCGAACAGGGCGGCTAGCAGCGGTTGATGCGCGGCGCTTGCCTGGCGCAGCGCGTAGTAGGTGCTCGATCCGGGCGGGGCCGCCTTTTGCAGGCAGTATTCGTCGAAATTCACGGCGTTTGGGGGCGAGGAGAGGCGCGGATTCTCTGGCGTCCCAACAGGGCGCACGGAGCAAGTCGCTGCGGAGCGGCGATTCTAGCACCGGCCCTTGTTCGAGGCGGCCATCAGGGGCGGGCCGGATGCACGGCCAAGGGGCAGACAAGCGCAGGGCAATCGGTTAGAATCTCGCGCTTGCGCATTGCGGGTGACTTATCCAGCCGCCGGCGGCGCAGTGCAGGTTTGTATCGCACGCGATGTATCCCACGTCCCACACTCACGTGAACTCGCAGCGGTCCCGCCATGCAATGAATTCGCGTGAGTGGCGAAATTGGTAGACGCACCAGGTTTAGGTCCTGACGCCCGCAAGGGTGTGCCGGTTCGAGTCCGGCCTCACGCACCAAAAGCAAAGGCCACGTACCTCCAGGTACGTGGCCTTTTTATTTGATGCCCACGCGCTCGATTATGCGCGCGGGCCATCTATTCCATTTATTGCGCGCGACGCATCAAGACTCTTCCTGGGCCGCCGCAATGACTTTCTCCAGCGCCCGATTGAGCAACTCGCGTTCCTTCTCATCGAGGCAGGCAAACAGGTCCACGTTCCACTTGCGCGCAACAGGCATGACCTTGCGATAGAGCGCGCGCCCATCGGTTGTGAGCGAAACGAGTACGAGGCGCCCGTCTTCCTCGCTGGCGTCGCGTTGCATGAGGCCGCGGCGCATCAATGCTTCCGCGGCACGGCTGGCCTGGCTCTTGTCGAGATTCGCGTGGCGCGCGAGTTCCATCACGGAAAACGGGCCGAATGCGCCGACTGCGGCAATGAGACGTGCTTCCGGCAGCGTGATGCCGAGCTTCGTTTGGTAGCGCTCGCTCGCACCGCGTTCGGAGAGCTTGTTGAGGACATGGAGCCGATAGGTCAGAAATTGTTCGAGTCCGGCTTTGCTTGCCTTCATGGTCGTCCTGGTCTGGTCGCGTGAGGTCCGCGCAATCATGCTGCGCGTCTCATGATTGTTGCCTCAACCAGCGCCCGGGTCAACGCGCAAGAACCCTCGTAGGCCCGTCCTGCATGGGCCTACGAATCTATTAATCGCTTACTGCGAAACCCGGCGAGAACGCGTAACTAAAGTCAGACGAATCTTCAGGCTTGTAGCGCGTTATGCGCCGCGCGAACCGTACTTGAAGCGCGTAAGTTGCTCCGCTTCGTTCGCGAGCAGCGTGGCCGCTTCGCGGATCGCCGTGTCGAGCGTGATCGGGCCCGGAGCGGGCGAGAAGCAGCCGCTGAAGTGCTCGGCGAGACGCGGCAGGGCAGCGGAGTCAACGGCACCCGAAAGCAGCGTGGCCGGCACGCCGGCGGCCTGTGCATGGCGGCACGCGATGAAGGGCGCCTTGCCGTGCAGCGTCTGCACGTCGGAGCGGCCTTCGCCGGTGATTAGCCAGTGCGCGCCCGCGAGCGCGTCGTCGAGGCCGATCGTGCGCGCCACGACTTCGGCGCCGGGTTCGAAACTCCCACCGAGCATGCGCAGCGCAAAGCCGAGGCCGCCCGCTGCGCCCGCGCCTGCTTCGTCGCGCGCGCGCCGGCCGAGCGCCGCTTCGAGCAGATCGGCGAAACGCACGAGGGCGGCGTCGATCGTCGCAACTTGTTCGGGCTTCACGCCCTTTTGCGGGCCGAACACAGCGGTCGCGCCATGATCGCCATTGAGCGGATTGTCGACGTCCGACATCGCAACGAAGCTGGCTTCGCCAAGCCGTGCGTCGAGCCCGGAGACGTCCACCCGCGCGACCTTCGCCAGTGCCTGCGGCGTGGGTGCGAGTGCATTGCCGTTGGCGTCGAACAACTGCAGGCCGAGGCCAACGAGGAGGCCCGCGCCGGCGTCGTTCGTGCTGCTGCCGCCGAGCGCGACATAGAAGCGGCGCACGCCTTCGTCGAGCAGTGCGCGAATGGCTTCGCCCATGCCGCGCGTGCTGCGCGTGTCGACCGGCACGCCCATGCCCACCGGATCGGTGATGCCGACGATCTCGGCGGTTTCGACGACCGCGCTGCCGTCATGCAGCAGGCCGACGGCGGCGTCGCGCCGCGCGCCGGCTGCGCCTTCCACGTTGATCACGCGACGCTCGCCGCCGACGCTGAGCATCGCGTCGAGCGTGCCTTCGCCGCCGTCGGCCATCGGGCAGATGCGGATATCGGCGTCGGCGCGGGCGCGGCGGATGCCGTCGGCGATCGCGGCGGCGACCCCATCCGCGCTGAGCGAGCCTTTAAAGGAATCGGGAGCAATGACGACGACGGGTGCGTCAGCAAACGACTGGTTGGACATGGTGTCTCGACTGGAAGAGTTGTGTTGGCAGAGGCTGTTGCCGGCGGGGCGTCCGGCGCGAGCGCTAGCTTACCAGTGGTCGGGGGCCTGCTGGATACCTCAGGCGAGATAGCACGCATCGCAGCCACGCAGCGGGCGCGAAATATGGCCGCTGCATGAGGGTTTCGCGGGCGTTTTCGCGTCTTGCACGGCGTCATCTTTCCGCAGGAACGGCAATTCCATTTGAGTGTGGCAATAGTTTGCTAAAATACTGGGCTCTTTTGACGGAACCGCACCGCAAACTGCTCGATCCGGCCCAATTTGGCCGATTTGTAGCGGAATGGGTCTCGCGGATCCCGCAAAGGGCGCCGCCCCGTATCCCGGTCGGGCGCAAGCCGGCGGCGCCGACGAGGCATAGGCGAGACGCAAGCGATGCGGGTGACCCATCGGACTGCGGCAGCAAAGATTACTGAAACGCTCGAACAATTTTAGGACGATTGAAGCCATGGCTAACGTTGTAGAAAACCTCGGCAAGCTCGAACGCCGCGTGACGATTTCCCTGCCGAAGGACGCCGTGCAGAAAGAAGTCGACTCGCGCATCCGCCAACTCGCGAAGAACGTGCGCATGCCGGGCTTCCGCCCGGGCAAGGTGCCGCTCAAGATGGTCACGCAGCAGTACTCGGGCCAGGTCGAAGCCGAAGTTCTGAGCGACAAGGTCGGCAAGGAGTTCTTCGACATCAGCCGCGCCGAAAATCTGCGCGTCGCGGGCCAGCCGAGCTTCGCGCCGAAGGTCGAAGCCGCTGAAGGCGATTACGCGTTCGACGCAACTTTCGAGGTCTATCCGGAAGTGGCGCTGGGTGACGTCGCAAGCGCTGAAATCGAGCGCACGACCACCAGCATCACCGAAGCCGAAATCGACCGCACGCTGGACATCCTGCGCAAGCAGCGCGTGCATTACCACGCACGTGGCGAAGCAGGCGAGCACGGTGACGGCGGCGCCGACGTCGCTGCGAAGGAAGGCGACCGCGTGACGGTCGACTTCGTTGGCAAGATCGACGACGTCGCATTCCCGGGCGGCAGCGCCGAAGGCTTCGCATTCGTGCTGGGCGAAGGCCGCATGCTGCCGGAATTCGAAAAGGCGGCAATCGGCCTGAAGAAGGGCGAGTCGCGCGAATTCGACCTCGCATTCCCCGAGGACTATCACGGCAAGGAAGTCGCCGGCAAGACCGCGAAGTTCACGATCACGATGCAGCAGATCGAGTGGCCGCACCTGCCGGAGATCGACGCTGAATTCGCGAAGTCGCTCGGCATCGCTGACGGCGACCTCGTGAAGATGCGCGCCGAGATCAAGGACAACCTCGAGCGTGAAGCGAAGCGCCGCACCCAGGCCATCGTCAAGAACCAGGTCATGGATGCGCTCCTGAAGATCTCCGAACTCGACGTGCCGAACGCACTCATCGAACAAGACCAGCAGCGCCTCGTCGAAATGGCGCGCGCCGACCTCGCGCAGCGCGGCGTGCCCAACGCAAAGGACGCACCGATCCCGGCCGAAATGTTCAAGGAGCAAGCCGAGCGCCGCGTGAAGCTCGGCCTCGTGCTGGCCGAGCTCGTGAAGGCGAACAATCTCGAAGCGAAGCCGGAGCAGATCCGCGCTGAAGTCGACGAATTCGCGAAAAGCTACGAAGACCCGAAGGAAGTCGTGCGCTGGTATTATTCGAACCAGCAGCGCCTCGCCGAAATGGAAGCCTACGTCGTCGAATCGAACGTCGTGGACTTCGTGCTCGGCAAGGCCAAGGTGACGGACAAGCTGGTGAGCTTCGAAGAACTGGCAAGCGCAACGGCGCAGGCTTAAATCTGCCCGCTACGGCGTGCCGGCTGTCGGAGCAACCGACGGCCAGCACGCCGTTTTTGTATCCGCGGAATTTGGCCACACTCTCGTCGTGGTTGATTTTTGCAGGGTCCGTCGCCATTGAGCATTATCAGGGTTACCAGAACAACTCTTCCAGACAAGGATGCACCGCATGACCATTCGCGCTCAATCGCTGGACACGTTGACCTCCCACGCCTCGCGGGATTTCGATCCGCAGGCGCTCGGGCTTGTGCCGATCGTCGTGGAGACGAGCGGCCGCGGCGAGCGCTCATATGACATCTACTCGCGCCTGCTCAAGGAGCGTGTGGTATTCCTGGTCGGCGAAGTGAACGACCAGACCGCGAATCTCGTTGTCGCGCAGTTGCTGTTTCTCGAAAGCGAAAATCCTGACAAGGACATCAGCCTGTACATCAACAGCCCGGGCGGCTCGGTTTCGGCTGGCATGGCGATTTACGACACGATGCAGTTCATCAAGCCTGACGTTTCGACCCTTTGCATGGGCCTCGCGGCCAGCATGGGTGCGTTCCTGCTCGCGTCGGGCGCGAAGGGCAAGCGCTTTGCGCTGCCGAACTCGCGCGTGATGATTCACCAGCCGCTGGGCGGCGCACGCGGCCAGGCGTCGGACATCGAAATCCAGGCGCGCGAAATCCTGTACCTGAAGGAGCGTCTGAACCAGTTGCTCGCCACGCACACGGGGCAGCCCGTCGAGCGCATCGCGCGCGACACCGACCGCGACAACTTCATGTCGGGTGACGACGCGCAGGCGTACGGCCTCGTCGATCAGGTGCTGCACAAGCGTCCCTGATCCGGTGCGCGTTTTTGCTGGCATTTTATTTGCCAGTTAATGGTGCCACTGACGGTGCCAACTGAGGGCCCGCTCGCACCGTGTGCGATCCCCGTGAAATACGGGATAGCCACGGGCGCGCGGACCGTGTGAAATAATCAGCAAACGCGCTTCGCGGCCTGCGGCCCAACGCCGTCACAGCAAGCGGTTCACGCGCCCCCCGGCGTTGTCTGGGGGAAACGGCGTATCATGTAACAGAGTGTCCGGAGGCTCATTAATTCATGGCGGACAAGAAAGGTTCTAACAGCGAAAAGCTGTTGTATTGCTCGTTTTGCGGCAAAAGCCAGCATGAAGTAAAGAAACTGATTGCTGGTCCGTCGGTATTCATCTGCGATGAATGCATCGACTTGTGCAACGAGATCATTCGCGACGAGGCCGCTGGTGCGGGCATCGACGCTGCGCTGTCGCGCTCGGACCTGCCGAGTCCGCAAGAGATCCGCGACATTCTCGACCAGTACGTGATCGGTCAGGAACGCGCGAAGAAGATCCTCGCGGTGGCGGTGTACAACCACTACAAACGTCTGAAGCATCTCGACAAGAAGGACGACGTCGAACTCTCCAAGAGCAACATCCTCTTGATCGGGCCCACGGGCTCGGGCAAGACGCTGCTCGCGCAGACGCTCGCACGCCTTCTGAACGTTCCGTTCGTGATTGCGGACGCCACCACGCTGACCGAAGCCGGTTACGTGGGTGAAGACGTCGAGAACATCATTCAGAAGCTGCTGCAGAACTGCAATTACGAGGTCGACAAGGCCCAGCGCGGCATCGTCTATATCGACGAAATCGACAAGATCAGCCGCAAGTCGGACAACCCGTCGATCACGCGTGACGTGTCGGGCGAGGGCGTGCAGCAGGCGCTGCTCAAGCTCGTCGAGGGCACGATGGCTTCGGTGCCGCCGCAAGGTGGCCGCAAGCATCCGAACCAGGATTTCATTCAGGTCGACACGACCAATATCCTGTTCATTTGCGGCGGCGCATTCGACGGTCTGGAAAAAGTCATAACGGATCGTACCGAAAAGACCGGCATCGGTTTCGGCGCGAGCGTGAAGAGCAAGCAGGAACGCGACACGGGCGAAGTGCTGCGCGAAACGGAACCGGAAGACCTGATCAAGTTCGGCCTGATTCCCGAATTGATCGGCCGCCTGCCGGTGGTCGCGACGCTCGGCAAGCTCGACGAAGCCGCGCTCATGAAGATTCTGGTCGAGCCGAAGAATGCGCTCGTCAAGCAGTATCACAAGCTCTTCAACATGGAGCGCGTGGAACTCGAGATTCGTCCGGCTGCGTTGCAAGCCGTCGCCCGCAAGGCGATCCGCCGCAAGACCGGCGCCCGGGGACTGCGCTCGATCCTTGAGCAGGCATTGCTCGACGTGATGTACGAGCTGCCGGCCATGAAGGGCGTGAGCAAGGTCATCATCGACGATAACGTGATCGACGGCGACGGCAAACCGCTCTTGATCTACGAAGACGCGCCAAAGGTTTCCGGCTCGAACTGATGGTGATGATGATCGGCTAAAGAGTTCCGGGGAAAAGCCGTTCATGCAATGGGATGAACGGCTTTTTCGTTTATCTTGTGGTCGATGGCGCACTTTTTTTGGAGTCACTGAACTTTTCCCACTTGCGCGAGGCTTGCAATCGATTTTTGTGGCCTCACTTACCGAACAATTGATACCACTCATGGGGAAATGAAATGTCAGGAACCCAACTCCTCCCGCCGGAACGCACCACGCTCCCGCTGCTGCCGCTGCGAGACGTCGTAGTTTTCCCGCATATGGTGATTCCCCTTTTCGTGGGCCGGCCCAAATCTATCAAGGCCCTCGAAGCGGCAATGGAAGGCGGCAAGCACATCATGCTCGTCGCGCAAAAGACTGCCGCCAAGGATGAGCCGACCGAAAAGGATATGTACGAAGTAGGGTGTATCGCCAACATCCTGCAAATGCTCAAGCTGCCCGACGGCACCGTGAAGGTGCTCGTGGAAGGCTTGCAGCGCGCGAAAACGCTTTCCATCGAAGAACAGGAAACGCAGTTTTCGTGCGAGGTCATGCCGCTCGAGCCCGATCACGCCGATAGCGCCGAAACCGAAGCGCTGCGCCGTGCGATCGTTTCGCAGTTCGACCAGTACGTGAAGCTGAACAAGAAGATCCCGCCGGAGATCCTGACCTCGCTGTCGGGCATCGACGAGGCGGGTCGTCTTGCCGACACCATCGCCGCGCATCTGCCGCTCAAGCTCGACCAGAAGCAGCACATTCTCGAGATGTTCCCGGTCGTGGAGCGTCTGGAGCATCTGCTCGCGCAACTCGAAGCCGAGATCGACATTCTCCAGGTGGAGAAGCGCATCCGTGGCCGCGTGAAGCGCCAGATGGAAAAGAGCCAGCGCGAGTACTACCTGAACGAGCAGGTCAAGGCGATCCAGAAGGAACTGGGCGAAGGCGAAGAGGGTGCCGATCTCGAAGAACTCGAGAAGCGCATCACCGCCGCGCGCATGCCCAAGGAAGCCAAGAAGAAGGCCGACGCTGAGCTCAAGAAGCTCAAGCTGATGTCGCCGATGTCGGCGGAAGCCACCGTCGTGCGCAACTACATCGACACGCTGATCGGCCTGCCGTGGCGCAAGAAGAGCAAGGTCAACAACGACCTCTCCAACGCCGAAGCCGTGCTCGACGAAGACCACTTCGGTCTCGAGAAAGTGAAGGAACGCATTCTCGAGTATCTCGCGGTCCAGCAACGCGTGGACAAGGTCAAGGCGCCTATCCTGTGCCTCGTCGGGCCTCCGGGCGTCGGCAAGACCTCACTCGGCCAGTCGATTGCGCGCGCAACGAATCGCAAGTTCGTGCGCATGGCGCTGGGTGGCGTGCGTGACGAAGCCGAGATTCGCGGCCACCGCCGTACGTATATCGGTTCGATGCCGGGCAAGATTCTGCAGAGCCTGACCAAGGTCGGCGTGCGCAATCCGCTCTTCCTGCTCGACGAGGTCGACAAGATGGGCATGGATTTCCGCGGCGATCCTTCTTCGGCGCTGCTCGAAGTGCTCGATCCGGAACAGAACCATACGTTCGCCGACCACTACATCGAAGTCGATTTCGACCTCTCCGATGTGATGTTCGTCGCCACGTCGAACTCGCTGAACATTCCGCCGCCGCTGCTCGACCGGATGGAAGTCATCCGCCTCTCGGGCTACACGGAAGACGAGAAGGTCAGCATTGCCCAGCGTTATCTTCTTCCGAAGCAGAAGAAGAACAACGGCTTGAAGCAAGGCGAGATCGAGATCACCGAAGGCGCGATCCGCGACATCATTCGCTATTACACGCGTGAAGCGGGCGTGCGTTCGCTCGAGCGTGAAATCTCGAAGATCTGCCGCAAGGTCGTGAAGATGCTGCTGCTGAAGAAGGCCGACAAGGCCGTCACGGTGGACAGCGTCAATCTCGATACCTTCCTTGGCGTGCGCAAGTACGACTTCGGTCTGGCTGCGAAGGAAAACCAGATCGGCCAGGTCACGGGTCTCGCGTGGACGGAAGTGGGCGGCGATCTGCTCACGATCGAAGCCGCGGTCATGCCCGGCAAGGGCAACGTGATCCGTACGGGTTCGCTCGGCGACGTCATGAAGGAATCGGTCGAAGCGGCACGCTCGGTGGTGCGTTCGCGTTCGCGTCGTCTCGGCATCAAGGACGAGGCGTTCGAGAAGCAGGACATCCACATTCACGTGCCCGAAGGCGCGACGCCGAAGGACGGTCCGTCCGCAGGCGGTGCGATGACGACGGCGCTGGTGTCCGTGCTCACGGGCATTCCGGTGCGTGCCGATGTCGCGATGACGGGTGAAATCACGCTGCGCGGCGAAGTGCTGCCGATCGGCGGGCTGAAGGAGAAGCTGCTCGCGGCGCATCGCGGTGGCATCAAGCTCGTGCTGATCCCGGAAGAGAACGTCAAGGATCTCACCGAGATTCCGGACAACGTGAAGAACTCGATCGAGATCGTGCCGGTCCGCTGGATCGACAAGGTGCTCGAACTCGCGCTCGAACGTGTGCCGCAGCCGCTGCCGGAAGAGGAAGTGAAGGCCGACGACGCCAAGGCGCCTGTTGCTGCCGAAACGAAGGAAGCCGGCGCGACCGAAGTAGTCAAGCATTGAGTTTCACGCGAGCCGCGCTGATCGCGCGGTTCGCCGGAATGCTTGAGCATCCCCAAAACCCGCGGCAGCGTCCGCGGGTTTTTGTTTGATGCGCGTCCGTTAGATTCCCGTTAGATTCGTTGACGTTGAGCGGATCGAGATAAAACGACACCGGTTCCTGAATTGGGGCTTGGTATAGTACCTAAAGATGCGTTAGACTTATGCGCTCGCTGCTTGATGAGCGGTGCAGTAAAAGGCGCAGCAGAAATATGCGATGCGCGAGAGTCATGAGGCTGGGTGCTTAGCTCAGTTGGTAGAGCGGCGCCCTTACAAGGCGTAGGTCGGGAGTTCGAGCCTCTCAGCACCCACCACAGCTTCAGATTCGCATGACGCATCTTGCAGCACGCAAGATGCAGTGCAGCGGCAGCGCAGTAATAATGCAGCGCGGCAGTACACCAGCACGGAGCGGTAGTTCAGTCGGTTAGAATACCGGCCTGTCACGCCGGGGGTCGCGGGTTCGAGTCCCGTCCGCTCCGCCAGATCTATCAGCAAGAAGGCGAACTCCGGTTCGCCTTTTTTGTTGGTCGCTGTTGTAATATCGGGCGTTCCTTTTTTAGGCGCTCTCCAACGCTTGGTCACGCATGCTCGACTTTTTCCGCAATCACAAACGACTGATGATGATGATGCTGATGCTGGTGATTCTGCCAGGTCTCGGCTTCGTCGGCATTCAAGGCTTCCGCGGCTTTTTTGACGAAAGCGCGAACGTTGCGAGCGTCAACGGTCACAAGATCACTCGTGCCGAATTCGACGGCGCCGCGCGTCAGCAGATGGATCAGGCCCGGCAGATCATGGGCGCGCGATTCGACGCGAGCGCCTTCGACACGCCGCAGCATCGCAAGGACATCCTCGACGGCCTCATTCAGCAGCGCGTGCTCGTGGACGAAGTCCAGCGCCTGCATCTGACGGCTTCGGACGACGCAGTGCGCCGCACCTTGCTGTCGGACCCCGTCATCTCGTCGCTGAAGAACCCTGACGGTTCGATCGATCTCGACAAGTACAAGCAATTGCTCGCGATGCAGGGCATGACGCCCGAGCAGTACGACGAGCGCGTGCGCTATAGCCTCGCCATGCAGCAGTTGCCGGCTGCGCTCGTGAACAGCGCGTTCACGCCGAAGGCGCTCGCGCAGCAGCTCACTGAGCTTTCCGAGCAGCAGCGCGAAGTGCAGGGCCTCGCGTTCCGCGCGAGCGACTTCGCGCCGAAGATCAATCCGACCGACGCGCAGCTACAGGTGTACTACGACGCGCACAAGAACGACTTCGCCACGCCGGCCACGGCGCAGATCCAGTATCTGGTGCTGTCGGCCGCAACGGTCGCGGCCGGGGTCAATCCCAGCGACGCCGATCTCAAGAAGTACTACGACGACAACATCGCCCACTTCAAGACGCAGGAAGAAGTGCGCGCGAGCCATATTCTGATCACGGTCGCGAAGGACGCGAGCGCCGCCGATCGCACGGCCGCCAAGCAGAAGGCCGAGCAGATTCTGGCCGAAGTCAAGGCGCACCCCGACCAGTTCGCACAGATCGCCCAGAAGGATTCGCAGGACCCGGGTTCGGCCTCCAAGGGCGGCGATCTCGGCTACTTTGGCCCGGGCATGATCGCCGGCGGCCAGGCGTTCGACGACGCGGTCTTCAAGCTCAAGAAGGACGAAATCAGCGGTGTGATCCAGTCGGACTTCGGCTATCACATCGTCAAGGTGACTGACCTCAAGCCGTCGGTGACCAAGTCGTTCGACGAAGTGAAAGGCCAGATCACCAACGACGTGAAGGCACAGCAGGCCGCGAAGGTACTTGCCGACGCGACCGAGGGTTTCACGTCGACGGTCTACGAGCAGTCGAAGAGCCTCCAGCCGGCCGCCGACAAGTACAAGCTCACGCTTCAGACGGCCACGGTCACGCCGAAGCCGAATCCCGCGCTGCCGCAGGACAACCCGCTGAACAATCCGAAGTTCCTCGACGCGGTGTTCGCGACCGATTCGGTGAGCCAGCACAACAACACGCAGGCGATCGATGTCGGTAGCAACACGCTGATCTCCGCCCGCGTGACGAACTTCCAGCCGGCCGCCGTGCCCGCGTTCGCAGCGGTCAAAGACGCCGTGCGCCAGAAGGTGGTCGCGCAGCAAGCGGGCGAGCAGGCGCGCAAGGAAGGCGAGGCGAAACTCGCGGATCTGCAGAAGTCGAAGGGGACCGATGGCTTCTCGTCGGCGCTCAAGGTTACGCGCAACGATGCGCAGGGCCTGCCGCCCGACGCGCTTTCGGCGGTGTTCAAGGCTGACCCGAAGAAGCTGCCCGCATACGTGGGCGTCGATCTGGGCGACAACGGCTACGCGATCTATCGCGTGGACGGCGTGACCAATGGCCCTGCTGCCGATGGCCCGCGTCTCGCAGCCGCGCAGCAGCAGCTCGCGGGCGTGAGTGGCCAGTCGCAGACGCAGGCTTATCTCGATGCGCTGCGCGATCGCTCCAAGGTCAAGTTGTACGGCTCCCTGAACGCTGCAAACCAGTCTGGCGACGGCGACGGGCAGTAATCCCCGCAGCCCGCTTCAGGTCAAAGCGCGCAAGCGCAAAAAAAGCCCCGCAAATGCGGGGCTTTTGTTTGGGCGCTCGCAACGCGACTGATGCGTTGCGCGTGCGTGCATCGGCGCTCAGAGGCAGGCGCTGATATCGCTCGAGGCGTCGCCGCCGGCGCCACGCATTCCCACCCACGTTTTCGCGTTGGCGTTCCAGGCTGGGCGCACCGTTGCGGCCGCACCGTTCGGCGGCTGCTGGCCGGGCACGTACACGTCGACAGCCTGGTCATTAGCGAGGACGCTCTGTTGGACGACTTGCTGCTGCGATTTGTCGGCCCACTTCTTGGCGATGCATTGCGCAACGGCCGCAGGCGGTTGCTGGCTGGTGCCTACCGATTGCGCGCCGTTCGGTATCGGCTGATTGGCGCAGGCTGCAAGGGTGGCCGTAATGGCAATCAAAGGTAAAAATTTCACGTTTTCTCCCTTCAGTCGGGTCAGTCGAGAAACAGACGAAAGCCGCTCGTCCGGTGCAAAGTCGTGGCCCGGCACGCGGCAAGCGTGACGGCAACACGCACCTTACACGACAAGGAAATCGCGTGTCTTACAGGTGTGTAGGCGTTGTGCTGTCAGTGCTTCGCGCCGCCGCCGAGTAGCGGCTTGAGCGTCGGCCACACGTTTTCGAGCAGCAAAGGCTGTGCCTGCTCGTTCGGATGCATCTGGTCGGACTGAAAGAGATTGGGCTTGTCTGCAAGGCCGGCCAGCAGGAACGGCACCAGCGGCACGTGTAACTCGTTCGAAAGCTGCACGTAGAGGCCGTGGAACGCGCGGGTGTAGTCGGGGCCGTAATTGGGCGGCACGTACATGCCCACCAGCACGGGCTGGGCGTTGCCCTTGCGGATCTGGTCGATGATCGCGCGCAGATTGCCTTGTGTCGTTGCGAGCGGGACGCCGCGCAGCGCGTCGTTCGCGCCAAGTTCGACGATCACGATCGAGGGTTTCATCCGCTGCATCACGAGCGGCAGGCGGGCGAGTCCGCCGCTCGTCGTGTCGCCGCTGATGCTCGCATTCGCAACGCTATAATCGATTCGCTCGCTGGTGAGCCGCTGGCGCAGTAGCGCGACCCAGCCCGTATCGCGCGGCAGGCCGTATTCGGCCGAGAGGCTGTCGCCGAGCACGGCGATCACAGGCTTCGCGGTGGCGGGCTGACCCGCGGGCGCCGTCGCTGCGACGGCGTCATGCGAGCCGCCGGGTAGTATGGCGATAGCGGCCAGGCCGAGCATTGCCGCAGCCGTGAAAGCGGCGCAGCGGGCGACAGGGGTATCGAGGGTGGCGCGGGCCGCAGCGGCCGTCGTGTTGTGCCGCGCCCAGGCGGCGAATCTTTGCTTCATCATGTGCGAATGAATAGCGATCCAGTCATCGAAGTGCGTGGCCTGAGCAAGCGGGTCACCGATGCGACCGGCGAACTGACGATACTCGACGGCATCGACCTGACCGTGCATGCGGGCAGCAGCGTGGCGATCGTGGGTGCGTCGGGTTCGGGCAAGTCGACGCTGCTCGGCCTTCTGGCCGGATTGGACAGCGCGAGCGCCGGCTCGGTTCGCCTGCTCGGTCATGAGCTTACCGGCATGGCCGAGGATCAGCGCGCCGCTCTGCGCAATGGTTCGGTGGGCTTCGTGTTTCAGTCGTTCCAGTTGATGCCGCATCTGAGCGCGCTGGAGAACGTTGCGCTGCCGCTCGAACTGCAAGGCGGCATCACCACGCGCGAGGCTTTCGCGCGTGCCCGCGCGCTGCTGGAGCGTGTCGGGCTCGGGCAGCGCACCGCTCACTATCCCAAGCTGCTGTCAGGCGGCGAGCAGCAGCGCGTGGCGCTGGCCCGGGCGTTCGTCACGCAGCCGGCCGTGCTGTTCGCCGACGAACCCACCGGCAGTCTCGATGCCGCGACGGGGCATGCGGTCATCGACCTGATGTTCGAGCTCAATCGTTCGAGTGGCGACGCTGGCAGTAGTGCAGGTGGTGGCGCGACGCTCGTGCTCGTCACGCACGACGTCGATCTTGCACGTCGGTGCGACGCCGTGGTGACGATCGAAGCGGGCCGCCGCGTGCCGAATGCGCTTCACGTCGACAGCCCGGAGGATGTGCACGAAGCGCCCGAGGCGGACCGCTTCTAGACGCGCTGCTTAGCGCTTGAGCGCGGCTCGCGCCCGCGCAATCAGCGCGGCCGTCGACGAGTCGTGCGTTTTCACGTCGGCGCTCGCGGCCGTGAGGTCGGCCTCGACCACCTTGCCGAGAATCTTGCCGAGCTCCACGCCCCACTGATCGAACGGATTGATATTCCAGACGGACGCCTGCACCAGCACCTTGTGTTCGTACAGTGCGATCAGCGCGCCGAGCGAGCGGGCCGTGAGCGCATCGACGAGCAGCGTCGTGGTCGGGCGGTTGCCGGGGAACATGATGTGCGGCACGAGTTCGGGCTTGTCCGGGCCGGCGATCTTCTTCGCTTCTTCCTCGGTGCGTCCGAGCATCATCGCCTCGCTCTGCGCGAAGCAGTTGGCGAGCAGCTTCGGATGATGATCGGCTAGCGGATGTTCGGGGGTGAGCACGGCGATGAAGTCAATCGGCACGATCGTCGTGCCCTGGTGCAGCATCTGGAAGAACGCGTGCTGGCCGTTCGTGCCCGGCTCGCCCCAAGTGATTGCCGAGGTGGCGTAATCGACGAACTTGCCGTCCAGACGCGCCTGCTTGCCGTTGCTCTCCATTTCGAGCTGTTGCAGGTACGAGGGCAGGTAGTGCAATGCTTCGGAGTACGGCGCGACCAGATAGCTCTGCGAGCCGAAGAAGTTGCGATACCAGATGCCGATCATGCCGAGCAGCACGGGAAGATTTTTTTCGAGCGGCGCCGTGCGGAAATGCTCGTCCATGTCATGGGCGCCCGCGAGCAGTTCGTCGAACTGCTGCGGCCCGATGGCGATCATGATCGAGAGGCCCACCGCCGACCACAGCGAATAGCGGCCGCCCACCCAGTCCCACATCTCGAAGACGTTGTCCCTGGCGATGCCGAACTTCACGACCTCGGCGGGGTTCGCCGAGACGCCCACGAAGTGCTTCGCGAGCGCGCTTTCCGGGCAGCCGTGCTGGATGAACCAGTCGCGCATCGAGTGCGCGTTCGTCATGGTTTCGAGCGTGGTGAAGGTCTTCGAGACGATGATCGCGAGCGTTTCCTCGGGGTCGATACCCTCGATCACGCGCCAGAGGTCGGCGCCATCGACGTTCGAGACGAAGTGCGAGCTGATCTCGGGCGTTTCGAGGTGCTGGAGCGCGTGCACGACCATCTTGGGCCCGAGGTCCGAACCGCCGATGCCAATGTTCACCACGTGGCGGATGCGCTTGCCGGTATAGCCGGTCCACGCGCCGCTGCGCACGGCGTCGGCGAACTTCGCCATCTTCGCTTTTTCGGCGAGGATCTGCGCGTGGAACGGCGCGTTCGGCTCGGTGGCTCGCAGCGCGGTATGCAGCGCTGCGCGGCCTTCGGTCGGATTGACGACTTCGCCCGTGAACATCGCGTCGCGGCGTTTTTCCACGCCGGCTTCTTGCGCGAGCTGCACGAGCAGCTTCAGCGTGGCGTCGTTGATGCGGTTCTTCGAGAAGTCGGCTGCGAGGCCGCCGCCCGCATAGGTGTAACGTTCGGCGCGGGTCGGCGCGGGGTCGTTGGCGGGTGCGAACCAATCGCGCATCTGTTCGTTGCGGATCTGTTCGTAGTGCGTCTGTAGCGCGGACCAGGCAGGAAGCGGATTCGTCATGTTCGTCTAGCGAGGGAAAACGAATGGAGGGCGACGGACGGCGCTGCGCCGGTGGGCCAACGCGCGCGTCACGCGCTGCGGGGATGCGCGCGCCGCCGGTGAGCGGCACGCGAGGGATCAGTATAGCGGGGCTATGTGTCGATGAGCAGCATCGCTGCGGACCGCCGGGGGCTGCAGCAAGCCACGTGCCTCAAGCTCCCGGTGAAGCTTTCATCAATCTTTCGCGGCGTAAAACAGGCGGTTCATCAGGCGCCGAATCACGGGAGCGAGCTCGCCTGCCGCGAGGCCCACGGGGCCTTCTCCCTGGGCGACGAGCGTATCGGCGGCAAGTCCGTGCAGGTAGACGCCCGCCAGCGCCGCCTCCCAAGGCGGCAGGCGCTGTGCGAGCAGGGCGCCGATCAGGCCGCCGAGCACGTCGCCGGTGCCGCCGGTCGCAAGCGCCGCGTTGCCGGTGGGGTTCACCGCGACACGCCCATCGGGCGCGGCAATGGCTGTGCCGCTGCCTTTGAGCACGACGACCGCCGCGTAACGCGCGGCGAGTGCGCGGGCGGCAGCCAGGCGGTCGCGTTGCACTGCCGGCGTATCCGTGCCCAGCAGGCGCGCGGCTTCGAGCGGGTGCGGAGTGAGCACGCATGGCGCGCCATGCACGCGCACATGCTCGGCCACGCGTCCGGCAAGCACGTCGTCGCGGGCGACCAGGTTGAGCGCATCTGCATCGAGCAGCACCGGGACATCGAGTTGCAGGATCCGGTCGACGAGCTGCCGCGCCGACGCGCTTGCGCCCATCCCGCATCCCGCGGCGACCGCGCTCATCGTGTCGAGCGCGAGCTTGCCGGCGGCGTGCAGCATCAACTCGGGGTGCGGCGCATCGTAGGGCGGCGCGTCGTTGCCGAGGAAGCCCACGTGGACCTTGCCCGCGCCCGCGAGCAGCGCAGCGCGCGCGGCGAGGATCGGCGCGCCGCACATGCCGGTGTCGCCGCCCACGACAGCGAGCGTGCCGAAACTGCCTTTGTGGGTGGCGAAGTCGCGCGCGGGCATGGCCGCGCCGAACAGCGCCGGTGCGTTGAGTTGCGCGGATTGCGTGGACTGCGTGGTGGCGGAGGCTTCAATGGGGGTGTCGATGCCCGCTTTCAGCCCTATCGGAGCCACGCTCACAGCGCCTGCGCAGTCGCGGCCCGCGCCCGTGTAAAGCCCGGGCTTCGCGGCAATGAAAGTGACGGTATGCGTTGCGTGCACGGCGGGGCCATCGCCGACGAGGTTGCCGGTGTCGCTGTCGAGGCCGCTCGGCACGTCGAGCGCGAGCACGTGGCCTTGGCTGCGCGCGCGCGCCGCGAGCCGTTGCGCAAGCACGCCGAACACGCCGTCCAGCGCGCGGGCGAGGCCGATGCCGAACAGGCCGTCGACGAGCCAGCCATAGGCATCGAACGATTCGGGTGGTGCAGCGGTGATCGGCACACCCGCGGCGCGCGCCTCGGCCAGCGCCCAGCGCGCGTCGGCGGGCTTCACTTCGAGCGGCATGCAGACTTCGACGACAATCCCGGCGCGCTTGAGCTCGGCGGCGGTCACGAGCGCATCGCCGCCGTTGTTGCCGGGGCCGGCGGCGAACCAGACGGGTTTCACACTGGCCGGCGACGGCGCATGTGCAATCTGCTCGCGCAGGAAATGCGCCGTGGCGGCGCCGGCGCGCGCCATCAGCGTGTGCGCGGGCAGGGCGGCCTGAGCGGTCGTTTCGGCTGCGCGCAACTGCGCGACGGTGAGCAGCGGCACGGCCCGATCGTGCGGATTGACTAGCGTGAGAGCCGGGAGAGCGAGCGGCGAGGTGGGCGTGGCGTCTGTCATGGTGGCGATGGCGGCCGCAAGGGGCTGCGGCGCGTGCGGGAATTCGACAATGCAACGATACCCGAGCGGCGCGCGAGGCGCGCCTCAATCGCTTGTCAATCGCTTGTCAGTTGCGCGTCAGTCGCGTCCGGGCCAGAGCGCCTCGACGGTCTCGGCAGGCAGATCGGGCGCGGTGCCCGAAATTTGCGCGGCAATCAGGCGCGCCGAGCCCAGCGCGAGCGCCCAGCCGGCCGGACCATGGCCCGCGTTGACGTAGAGGCGCGCATGCCCGGCGTTGCCTGCCGCCGGCATGCCGTCGGCGGACAGCAACTTCATGCCTTCCCACGCCAGCGCCGCCGAAATGCGCGCGGCGCCCGGCGCCCAATCGCGCGAAGCCTCGCCGAGCAGGGCGAGGGCTTCTTCGGTGAGCGCTTCGGGCAGCGCTTCGTCAAGTTCCTTCACGCGCTGGAGCACCGCGCCGCCCGAGATGCGCAGCCGGTGGTTCGTGCGCGTGATCGCAATACGCCGCGCCACATCGATCAGTGTCGAATGCGGTACACATTCCTCGTGCGCGACTGGCGCGTTCAGCGTGTGCACCCGCACCGGATGGAACGGCAACTTGAAGCCGAGCGGCGCGAGCAGCTTCGGCGTTTGCGCGCCGGCCGCGACGACCACGGCATCGGCGGAAATGACTTCGACTTCGCGCTTGCGCGCCGTTTCGTCAGGGAGGGGCGCGAGTTCCACGGCTGCGCGCGTGTTTTCGAGCCGGATCGCCCTTACGGTGCGCCCGGTCTGGAATTGCACGCCACCCATCGTATCGAGCACCTGCTTGAGCTGCTTGATGAAGAGCGGGCAGTTGGCCACGCGCGCCTGGTCGAAACGGATGGCGCCCGCAAACGGCGGATCGGCGGGAATCGTAGGTTCGGACGCCACGCACTCGTGAGGCGTAAATACGTGATGCGGCGTCTCGAATTTGCGCAGCAGTTCGAGCGCGGGCTGCGTGAGCGACCACTCGTCGCTGCCGCGCACGAGGTAGAGCAGGCCTTCGCGCTGCTCGTATTCGAGTTCGAAGCGGCCTTCGGCCTCGTCGAGTGCGTTTTGCGCCGATTCGATCAGCGGACGCAGGAGCGTGTAACGTGCGGCGAAGGTTTCGGAGCCGTGCAGGGACGCAAGGCGCTTCACGAAGTTGCGCGCGTGGCCGGTGAAGCCTGTCTTGCAGATCACCCCGCCCGACGACTGCCGGCCATTGCGCAGGAAAGTAGGCCCGAACCAGACGTCGAGCGGTGTGGGCAGCACGACGCCGCTATGGCCATAGCTCGCGCCTTGCGCGACGGTGGCGTGGCGCTCGACCACGCAGACGCGATGGCCCGCCGCGCGCAACTGATAGGCGGTGGCGACGCCGGCGATTCCGCCGCCAATGACGATGACATCCATGACGATTTGATCTGCTGGCAGGCGGCGCGCCGAGGGACGAGGGCGCCGTGCCGAAGAGGGTGAGGCATGCGGCGCAGGCTGTCGCGCCGATCGGGTGAAACGCGCAATCATAGCAGCCAAATCGGCCCGGTTGCCATGCGCGTAGCCAGGGCGCTTTCACGCAGACGTCGCGGGCGTGGGCTCGAGCGCTTCGCGGCTACCTTGCGGCACGGCCAGACGGGGTCTTCCGGGTTATAATCGCGGTCTCCTCATCGCCCGACGTCGGCCCGACGTCATCGCCTGCGTGCGGCGCTTCGCCACCCCGCGAGACGCCCGTGAAAGGCGATGGCGTGACGCAACAGCCGACGCAACCTCGACGCAACGCCCCAGTCCATGGCCCACTTCTCGTGTTTCCCCGGTGCTTCGGCCCTTTCCGACTTCCGTCAGACCCGCCTGCTCGAAACGCTCCAGCGTGTCGACGCCAACATCGTCGGCGTGCACGGCCAGTTCCTGCACTTCGTCAACTCGGCCACGCCGCTCTCCGCTGACGACAGCGCGAAGATCGAAGCGCTGATGCACTACGGCGCGCCGTTCGCGGCCCCGCAGGAGCGCGGCAGCGCGGCAACCTTCCTTGTCGTGCCGCGCTTCGGCACCGTGTCGCCGTGGGCGAGCAAGGCCACCGACATCGCGCATCACTGCGGCCTCGAACAGGTGCGCCGCATCGAGCGCGGCGTCGAGTACACGGTGATCCTGAAGAGCGGCCTGCTGGGCGGCAAGAAGAGCTTGTCGGATGAGGCGCACGCCGCCGTCGCGGCTGCGCTGCACGACCGCATGACCGAGAGCGTGGCGGCTTCGCGCGACACGGCGCTGCATCTGTTCGACGAGCTGCCGGCGCGCCCGATGCAGACTGTCGACGTGCTCGGCCACGGCCGCAAGGCGCTCGAAACGGCCAATGGCGAACTGGGCCTCGCGCTCGCCGACGACGAAATCGACTACCTCGTCGACAACTTCACGAAGCTCGGGCGCAACCCGACCGACGTCGAGCTGATGATGTTCGCGCAGGCCAACAGCGAGCACTGCCGGCACAAGATCTTCAACGCGAGCTGGACCATCGATGGCCAGGACCAGGACCTGTCGCTGTTCGCGATGATCCGCAACACCGAGAAGGTGAGCCCGCAGGGCACGATCGTCGCGTACTCGGACAACTCGTCGATCATGGAAGGCGCGGTGGCCGAGCGCTGGTTCCCGCGCAAGAACAATGCGGACGGCGTTCCCGGCGAACAATACGGCCGCCACACCGAACTCACGCACACGCTGATGAAGGTGGAGACGCACAACCACCCCACGGCTATCTCACCGTTCGCGGGCGCGGCCACGGGCTCGGGCGGCGAAATCCGCGACGAAGGCGCAACGGGCCGCGGCGCGCGTCCGAAGGCCGGCCTCACGGGCTTCACGGTCTCGAACCTCGACTTGCCCGACGCGCGCGAAACGTGGGAAAACGCCCGCGACGCGGTCACGCCGCTCGCGCACCGCAATCCCGCCGATGAAGCGCAGGCCTATGGCCGCCCGGACCGCATCGCTTCGCCGCTGCAGATCATGATCGACGGCCCGCTCGGCGGCGCCGCGTTCAACAACGAATTCGGCCGCCCGAACCTTGGCGGCTACTTCCGCACCTACGAGCAGAACGTCGCGGGCACCGTGCGCGGCTATCACAAGCCGATCATGATCGCGGGCGGCATCGGCAACATCAGCGCGAAGCTCACGCATAAGCTCGACCTGCCCGCGGGCACGCTGCTGATCCAGATCGGCGGCCCCGGCATGCGTATCGGCATGGGTGGCGGCGCGGCCAGCTCGATGGCCACGGGCACCAACACCGCTGAGCTCGATTTCGACTCGGTGCAGCGCGGCAACCCGGAAATCGAGCGCCGCGCGCAGGAAGTCATCAACGGCTGCTGGCAGCTGGGCGAAGCCAACCCGATCCTGTCGATTCACGACGTGGGCGCGGGCGGCCTCTCGAACGCGTTCCCCGAACTCGTCGACGGCGCCAACAAGGGCGCGCGCTTCGAATTGCGCGAGGTGCAGCTCGAAGAATCGGGCCTTTCGCCGCGCGAAATCTGGTCGAACGAATCGCAGGAGCGCTACGTTCTGGCGATTCCGCCCACCGATCTGCCGATGTTCGAGGCGATCTGCAAGCGCGAGCGCTGCCCGTTCGCTGTGGTGGGCGTGGCGACCGAAGAGCGCGAACTGAAGCTGATCGACACCGACGAAGCGGCGCTTGCCGCGAACGGCGGCCACCAGCCCGTCGACATGCCGATGGACATCCTGCTCGGCAAGCCGCCGCGCATGCACCGCAACGTCGAGCACGCGAGCGTGCCGCTCACGCCGGTCGAAGTCACGGGCATCGCGCTCGATGAAGTCGCGAAGAGCGTGCTGCGCAATCCCACTGTGGGCAGCAAGTCCTTCCTTATCACCATCGGCGACCGCTCGGTGGGCGGCACGACGGTGCGCGACCAGATGGTTGGCCCGTGGCAGGTGCCGGTGGCCGACTGCGCGATCACGGCACTCGATTACGCGGGCTACAAGGGCGAAGCGATGACGATGGCCGAGCGCACGCCGCTCGCCGTGATCGATGCGCCCGCGTCCGGCCGCATGGCCGTGGGCGAGGCGATCACCAATATCGCCAGCGCGCCGATTCTGTCACTCGACAAGCTCAAGCTCTCGGCGAACTGGATGGCTGCGTGCGGCGCACCGGGCGAGGACGCTGCGCTCTACGACACGGTGAAGGCGATCGGCATGGAGCTGTGCCCGACGCTGGGCATCGGCATTCCGGTGGGCAAGGACTCGCTCTCGATGCGCACGAAGTGGAGCGATGAAGGCGTGGCGAAGGAAGTGGTCGCGCCGGTTTCGCTCATCATTTCCGCGTTCGCGCCGGTCGAGGACGTGCGCCGTCACCTCACGCCGCAACTGCGCCGCGTGGATGAAGTGGGCGAATCGGTGCTGATCGCGATCGATCTGGGCCGGGGCAAGAACCGCATGGGCGGCAGCATCTTCGCGCAGGTCACGCAGCAGGTCGGCGACGCCGTGCCTGATGTCGATAGCGCAGAGGACCTCAAGCAGTTCTTCACGGCAATCCAGCAACTGAACGCGAACGAGCAACTGCTCGCGTACCACGACCGCTCGGACGGCGGCCTGTGGGCGACGGTCTGCGAAATGGCCTTTGCCGGCCATACGGGCGTCACGCTGAACGTCGACATGCTCACGCTCGACAACGAGCACGAGTCCGACTACGGTGACGCGAAGGACTGGGCGAAGCAGACCAGCGGCCGCCGCGACGACCGCACGCTGCGCGCACTGTTCTCCGAAGAGCTGGGCGCCGTGGTTCAGGTGCCGGCGCAGCAGCGCGACGCTGTGTTTGCAGTGCTGCGTCAACACGGTCTCTCGGCGTGCTCGCACGTGATCGGCTCGCTGAACAACCGCGACTCGATCGAAATCTATCGCGACGCCAAGCGCATCTACGAAGCGCCGCGTTCGGAACTCCAACGCGTGTGGGGCGAAGTGAGCTGGCGCATCGCGCGCCTGCGCGACAACCCCGCGTGCGCCGACGCCGAATACGACGCGCTGCTCGACGCCGCCGATCCGGGCATGCAGCCGCATCTCACGTTCGATCCGGCTGAGGACGTGGCCGCGCCGTTCATCGGCAAGGGCGTGCGTCCGCGCGTGGCGGTCCTGCGCGAGCAGGGCGTGAATTCGCACCTCGAAACGGCTTATGCGTTCGACCGCGCGGGCTTCGATGCACACGACGTGCATATGAGCGACCTGCTCGAAGGCCGCGCCACGCTCGCCGACTTCGCGGGCGCGGTGGCCTGCGGCGGCTTCTCGTATGGCGACGTGCTGGGTGCGGGCGAAGGCTGGGCCAAGACGATCCGCTTCAACGCGAAGCTCGCGGACATGTTCGCGGCGTTCTTCGCTCGCGAGGATACCTTCGCGCTTGGTATCTGCAACGGCTGCCAGATGCTGTCGAGCCTCGCTTCGATGATCCCGGGCGCGCAAGCCTGGCCGAAGTTCACGCGCAACAAGTCGGAGCAGTTCGAAGCGCGCTTCTCGCTCGTGGAAGTGCAGAGCTCGCCGTCGATCTTCTTCAACGGCATGGAAGGCTCGCGCATTCCGGTCGCGGTCGCGCATGGCGAAGGGTTCGCGGACTTCTCGCAGCAGGGCGACCTCTCGAAGGTGGCCGTGGCGATGCGCTACGTCGACCATCACGGTCAGGCAACCGAAGGCTATCCGTTCAACCCGAACGGCTCGCCGCAGGGCATCACCTCGGTCACGACGCCCGATGGCCGCTTCACCGTGCTGATGCCGCATACCGAGCGCGTGCAGCGCACGGTGACGATGAGCTGGCACCCCGAAGGTTGGGGCGAAGCGAGCCCGTGGCTGCGTGCGTTCCAGAACGCGCGCAAGTGGCTGGGTTAAGCCGAAGCCGCGCTGCCGGTCGGCTGAAGCGCTGACGGCACGGTCGAGGTCCAGAGGCCCCGGCCACGCTCAGAAGTTGAGTGTGGCCGGGGCCTTTGTGTTTGGGTTGCCTCAGGTGTTGGCTTGCAGCGAATAGCGCAAACGTGCCGCGAGCACCGGCAACAAAAAAACCCGCGCCTTCGCAGGTCGCGGGGTTTTTCTTTTTCGCAGCAAGAAAGCCGCGCAACGGCCCTTACTGAATCTTCGCCTTGTCGCGCAGTTGCTTCTCGAACGCGAGCAGCTTTTGCTGCTGCAATTGCTGCACGATTTGCGGGCGCACCTGCTCGAGCGGCGGCGGGGCGATGTCGCGAATGTCGTCCACGCGGATGATGTGCCAGCCGAACTGCGTGTGCACCGGCGTATCGGTGATCTGGCCTTTCTGCAGATGCGTTGCGGCATCGGCGAATTCCGGCACGTAGGCCTTCGGGTCCGACCAGTCGAGATCGCCGCCGTTCTTTGCCGAACCCGGGTCCTTCGAGTACTGCTTCGCGAGGTCTTCGAAGCTCGCGCCGCCCTTGATCTTCGCGATCAGGTCCTTCGCCTGCTGCTCGTTGTCCACGAGGATGTGATGCAGGTGATACTCCTTGCCGGCCGCGGCTTGCGTGAGCTTGTCGTACATGGCCTTGACTTCGGCGTCGCTGGGCGGGTTGCTCTTGAGGAAGTCCTCGATCCACGCATGCAGGACGACCTGCTGCTGAGCCATCGCCAGTTGGGCCTTCACGGCCGGGCGGTTCGGAATCCCGACGCGCGCCGCTTCCTGCATCAGCACCTGGCGATTGATGAGTTCCTCACGCACGGCCTTGTCCAGGTCCGGCGTGTCTTGCTGGCCCTGGGCCACGACCTGGGCGATCAGCGCATCGGCCTGCGACTTCGGAATCGGCGTGCCATTCACCACGGCAACGTTCTGCGCAAAGGCGGGAGCCGCCGCGAACGCAGCCAGCAACACCCAGAGGCGGGTTTTCTTCAAGGTCATCGAAAAGTCCTGATGGGGCGAACTAAAAAGAGTGGGGGTTAGCGGGGTGCGCCTAGCGGGGCTGCGCTGCGGCCTCTTCGGGCGTGAGCGCGGTGATTGCGAGCGCGTGAATGCCGCGCTGCATGGCTTCGGCCAGCGCATCATACACCATGCGATGCCTTGCCACGCGGGCTTTCCCGGCGAATGCGGCCGCCACGATCGTGACGTGATAGTGGCCGCCCGCCGATGCGCCGGCATGGCCGGCATGCTGTGCGCTGTCGTCGCGCACGGCGATCGATTCGATGGGGGCTAGCGCGGCCGAAAGGCGCGTTTCGATCAGCGCCATGCGCTCCGCAGGGCTGGCATGGAGAAAAACGTCGCTCATTCTTCTTCCTTCATGTAACGCGAGAGCCACAGGCTCTGGCCAACGATGAACACGACAAGAATGCCGGTCGCGCCAAAGAGCTTGAAGTCGACCCACGCATCGGTGGAGAAGTGGTACGCGACGAACAGGTTCAGGATGCCGAGCAGCGCGAAGAAGATCGACCAGATGAAGTTCAGTTGCGTCCAGATGCGCGGGGGCAGGGTGATCTGCTTGCCCATCATCGCTTCGATGAGGTTCTTGCCGAACACGACCTGCGAGACCAGCAGCACGACCGAGAACGCCCAGTAGAGGACCGTGGGTTTCCACTTGATGAAGGTCTCGTCGTGCAGCATGAGCGTGGCGCCGCCGAAGACGACGACGATGCCCAGACTCAGCCACAGCATGGGGTCGACCTTGCGATGGCGGAAGGCGACCCACGCGATCTGCGCGAGCGTTGCGACGATCGCAACGGCTGTGGCCGTGAAGATGCCCCACATCTTGAAAGCGACAAAGAACAGGATGATCGGGAACAGATCAAACAGAAATTTCATATCGGCCTGGAAGTTGACGAAATGAGCCGCAAAAAGAGGGCGCGACGCACTCGATCGTGCGTCACACCCCACGCGAGCGTGCCTCGCTCGCGTTCACTTGGGCTCGAATTGTAGCGCAGCCGAATTGATGCAATACCGAAGGCCGGTCGGGGCCGGGCCGTCCTCGAACACATGCCCGAGATGCGCGCCGCAGTTCTTGCAGCGCACTTCGATGCGCAGCATGCCGTGCGCGCGGTCGGTGCGCTCCTCGATCACTTCGCCGTCGATCGGGCGGAAGTAGCTGGGCCAGCCGCAGCCCGCGTCGAATTTCGTGTCCGACTCGAAGAGCGGCGTGCCGCAGCACACGCAGTCGTACACGCCGCGCTCGGTGTGGTCCCAGTACTTGCCCGTGAAGGGGCGTTCGGTGGCCGCGTGGCGCGTAACCTGGTATTGCGTGTCCGAGAGCTGCTTGCGCCATTCGGCGTCGCTCTTGTGACCGGGGTACGCGTCGGAGTTGTGATCGTCCTGGCTCATGTCGGTTTCCTGTGAGAGCAAATGCGCGGGGTATGCAATGTGCGGGCCATATATGAGGGCTCGCTCACGAAGAGCAACTGACTTCGAGCGAGCTCGCCCAATCGGGCGGCAATGCGGCGTAGGCTTCATGCTCAGGCTGCTCGTCGAACGGGCGCTTGAGCACGTTCGCAAGCCGTTCGACTTCGCTGAAGTCTTTCTGCGCGGCGCGCTCGATCGCGGTTTGCGCGAGGTGGTTGCGCAGTACGTATTTCGGGTTCACGCGATTCATCGCCGTGGCGCGCGCGGCGTCGTCGCGCGCTTCGTGTGCGAGGCGCGCGCGATAGTCGAGCGCCCACGCATCGAAGGCGGCGCGATCGAGGAACAGATCGCGCACCGACGTGTCGCCTTGCGCATCGTGCTTCGAAACGCGCGCAAGGTGGCGGAACGTCTGCGTGAAGTCGGCGCGGTTCGCATGCATGATTTCGAAGAGGCGGTCCGCGAGTGCGTCGTCGCCTTCGTGCGCGTGTTCGAGGCCGAGCTTCGCGCGCATGCGCGCCTCGAACGCGGGTGCGAAATGCCCCTTGAAGCGCTCGAGCACCGCTTGCGCATCAGCTACGCAGCGCTCGCCGCGCGCCTTTTCGTCGGCGATGTCGTAGTGCGCGCCAAACAGCGGCAGCAGCGCTTGCGCGAGGCAGAACAGATTCCAGTACCCGATCTGCGGCTGCATGCGGTAGGCGTAGCGGCCCTGCGAGTCGGAGTGGTTGCAGATGTGATTCGCGTTAAAGCCGTCGATGAAGCCGAACGGGCCGTAGTCGATCGTGAGGCCGAGAATCGACATGTTGTCGGTGTTCATTACGCCATGGCAGAAGCCCACGGCCTGCCACTCGACCATCAGCGCCGCCGTGCTGCGCACCGCTTCGTCGAGCAGCGCGAGATACGGATCATCGGCTTCGCGCAGATGCGGATAGAAGCGACCGATCACGTGGTCCGCGAGCGCGCGCAGCGCCTCGACATTGTCGTTCGAATAGAAATGCTCGAAGTGGCCGAAGCGCACGAAACTTGGCGACACGCGCGTGACAACGGCCGCGGTTTCAAGTTCTTCGCGCCGCACCGGCTGATCGGAGCCGGTCACGGTCAGCGCGCGCGTGGTGGGAATGCCGAGGTGGTGCATGGCCTCGGAGCACAGGAATTCGCGGATCGACGAGCGCAGCACCGCGCGGCCGTCGCCCATGCGCGAATAGGGCGTGCGTCCCGCGCCCTTGAGCTGCACTTCGAGGCGCTTGCCCGCGTGCTCGATCTCGCCGAGCATGAGCGCGCGGCCGTCGCCTAGCTGGCCGGCCCAGACGCCGAACTGGTGTCCCGAGTAGACGCTCGCATACGACATCGTCGAAGGCGTGCGCTCGCGCGTGAAGTTGCCGCTGAAATACTCGGCGAATGCCGGATCGGCAACCACCGATGCATCGAGTCCGAGCAGCGCCGCCGTTTCTGTCGAGAAACCGACTACGTAAGGCGCAGGCAGCGGCGCACCGGGCAGCCGTGTATGGAAGGTCGCGCCGAGGGCCGCGAACGTGTCGTCGCGCGGCACGCCGAGCGCGCGTTCGAAGTCGGCGAGCGGGCCAGTGGCCGGCGCGCGCGGGGCGGTCGAGCCGCCGTTTGAGTCAGTTTGGCCTGGTGAAAACGACATGTTGAGCGCCTGTTGAATAGCCGATATTGTAAGTCCGCGCCGGCAGGCGTGCAGGAGGCAGCGCCGAAGCCGCCGGGCACCGCGCCATCCCATACAAGAAAGATGCTGGCATTCGAGTCGAGGAGACCGCTGACCATGACCGCGACGACCGCGCCGCTGTTGGGACAAATGATGGACGTGCCGCTCCTCGTGTCGTCGTTGATCGCGCACGCGGCGCGCCATCACGGCAGCACGCAGATCGTGTCGCGGCGCATCGAAGGCGACGTGCATCGCTATACGTACCGCGAATGCGAGGTGCGTTCGAAGCAGCTCGCGCAGGCGCTCATCGCGCTGGATGTCGAGCCCGGCGAGCGCGTCGGCACGCTGGCGTGGAACGGCTATCGGCACCTCGAAGCCTACTACGGCGTGGCCGGTTTTGGCGCGGTGTGCCACACCATCAACCCGCGCCTCTTTCCCGAACAGATCGCCTGGATCGTCAATCACGCGGACGATCGCTACGTGCTGTTCGACATTACCTTCGCCGCGCTCGTCGACACGCTCGCGACGCAATGCCCACAGGTGCGCGGCTGGATCGCGCTATGCGACGAGGCGCACTTGCCGACGATGCAAACGCCGGTGCTCAGCTACGAAACGCTGCTCGCGGCGCAGGATGGCCGCTTCGAATGGCCCTTGCTCGACGAGCGCAGCGCGTCGAATCTCTGCTACACCTCGGGCACCACCGGCAACCCGAAGGGGGCGCTCTATACGCATCGCTCGGCCGTGCTGCATGCCTATGGCGCGTCGATGCCCGATGCGATGGGTTTTTCCGCGCGCGACGCCATGCTGCCCGTCGTGCCGATGTTCCATGTGAACGCGTGGGGCGTTCCACACGCGGCGCCGCTCGCCGGCACGAAACTCGTGCTGCCCGGCAAGGATCTCGACGGCAAGTCGCTCTACGAACTCATGGAAGCCGAGGGCGTGACATGCTCGGCTGGCGTGCCGACGGTATGGCTCGGCCTGCTCGCGTACATGCGCGAGGCGGGCGTGAAATTCTCCACGCTCAATCGCACGGTGATCGGCGGATCGGCGTGCCCGCCGGCCATGCTGCGCAGCTTCGAGGACGACTACGGCGTGCAGGTGATCCACGCGTGGGGCATGACCGAGATGTCGCCGCTCGGCACGCTTTCGAAGCTGAACTGGGAGCAGTCGCAGCGTCCGCTCGAGGCGCGGCGCGCGCTGCTCGAAAAGCAGGGACGCGTGATTTTCGGCGTCGACATGAAAATCGTCGGAGACGATGGACGCGAGCTGCCCTGGGACGGCGTGGCGTTCGGTGATCTGTATGTGCGCGGGCCCTGGGTCATCGACCGGTATTTCAAGCAGGAAAACGGCACGCCGCTCGTGGACGGCTGGTTCCCGACCGGCGATGTCGCGACCATCGACCCCGATGGCTTCCTGCAAATCACCGACCGCAGCAAGGACGTGATCAAGTCGGGCGGCGAGTGGATCAGCTCGATCGAGCTCGAGAACATCGCGGTCGCGCACCCGGCCATCGCGGAGGCCGCCTGTATTGCCTGCGCGCACCCGCGCTGGACCGAGCGGCCGTTGATCGTCGCGGTGAAGAAGCCGGGCGCCGAAGTCACGCGCGAGCAATTGCTGGCGTTCTTCGAAGGCAAGGTGGTGAAGTGGTGGCTGCCCGATGACGCGGTATTCGTCGACGAGCTGCCGCACACGGCCACTGGCAAGCTGCAGAAGCTCAAGCTGCGCGAGCGGTTTCGCGATCACGTGCTGCCGAGTGCGCTGGAGGCGGGCGATCAGTGCCCGCTCTAGCCAATCTGGCGCGGCAGGATGCATTTGAACGAAGCGCAGCCCCCGGGCTGCGTTTTTTTTGGGGGCTGGCTGGCTTTCGCGCTTGGGCAGGGGGATCGGTACAAACCCCGATGCCTTGTGCGCAGCAAAAAAATTGAACGAACGTTCTTTTTTCGGTATTCTGCGTGTGAACCGGGAATGCCGGACAATGAAGCGGCCGGCGCGTGTCCGCGCGAGTCAGGCGACTCCCGCGAGGCACAACGCGGTCCGCAAGCACGGAGGCAGGCAAATGGCAGTGGATTACACGACTCGCGACGGCGTCGCCGTCATTACGCTCAACAATCCGCCCGTCAACGGGTTGGGGCATTCGACCCGGGCCGGCATCGTCGAGGGACTGGCGCGCGCCAACAGCGATCCGGCCGTCTCGGCCATCGTGATCACGGGCGCCGGCAAGGCCTTCTCGGGCGGCGCAGACATCACCGAGTTCAACACCCCCAAGGCGACTCAGGAACCCACGCTCCACACCGTCATCAAGGAAGTCGAGAAGAGCGCGAAGCCCATCATCGCCGCGATCCATGGCGTTGCGATGGGCGGCGGGCTCGAGCTCGCGCTCGGCGCGCACTATCGCATCGCGGCACCCGGCGCGCAGATCGCGCTGCCCGAGGTGAAGCTTGGCATTCTGCCCGGCGCGGGCGGCACGCAGCGCCTGCCGCGCGCGATCGGCCTTGAAGCCGCGCTCAACATGATCGTGACCGGTACGCCCGTGCTCTCCGAAAAGCTCGCGAATGCAGGCCTTTTCGATGCCATGGCGCAAGGCGATCTGCTCGACGAGGCCATCGCGTTCGCGCGCCAGGCCGCCGGCAAGCCAGGCCCGCATCCGCTCGTGCGCAACCGCAAGATCGAGCACGCGAATGCCGAAGGCTTCCTGCAGTTCTCGCGCAATACCGTTGCGGCGATGTCGAAGAACTATCCGGCGCCGCTGAAGTGCGTGGACGCCATTGCCGCTGGCGTGAAGCAGGGTTTCGATAAAGGCCTCGCGTTCGAACGCGAATGCTTCGTCGAACTCGTGCAGACGCCCGAGAGCCAGGCGCTGCGCCACGCGTTCTTTGGCGAGCGCGCCGCAAGCAAGATCCCTGACGTGCCGTCGAGCACGCCCACGCGTGCGATCCAGCAAGTGGCGGTGATCGGCGCGGGCACGATGGGCGGCGGCATCACCATGAATTTCCTCAACGCGGGCGTGCCGGTCACGCTGCTCGAAACGAAGCAGGAAGCGCTCGATCGCGGCCTGGCAACGATTCGCAAGAACTACGAAGCGCAGGTCAAGAAGGGCAAGCTCACGGCGGAAAAGCTCGAAGCGCGCATGGCGCTGATTCGCCCGACGCTGACCTATGACGACCTCAAGCAAGCCGACCTCATCATTGAAGCCGTGTTCGAAGAACTCGGCGTGAAGGAGCAGGTGTTCACGCGCCTCGATGAAGTCGCTAAGGCGGGCGCCATTCTCGCGTCGAACACCTCGACGCTCGACGTGGACAAGATCGCGGCGTTCACGAAGCGTCCGCAGGACGTAGTAGGTCTGCACTTCTTTAGTCCTGCCAACGTCATGAAGCTGCTCGAAGTCGTGCGCGGCAAGGAAACGGCCAAGGACGTGCTGGCCACGGTCATGCAGGTCGCGAAGAAGATTCGCAAGACGGCCGTGGTGTCGGGCGTGTGCGACGGCTTCATCGGCAACCGCATGATCGAGCAATACATCCGCCAGGCGCTCTACATGCTCGAAGAAGGCGCGCTGCCCGCGCAGGTCGATCGTGCGATAGAAAAGTTCGGCTTCGCGATGGGTCCGTTCCGCATGAGCGATCTCGCGGGCAACGACATCGGCTGGGCGATCCGCAAGCGCCGCTATCAGGAAACGCCGGAAATCAAGTATTCGAAGGTCGCTGACCGCCTGTGCGAACAGGGCCGCTTCGGCCAGAAGACCGGCGCGGGCTGGTACGACTACAAGGCGGGCGAGCGCAACGCGCTGCCTTCGAAGCTCGTGGACGAGATGATCGTCGCGTACTCGAAGGAAGTGGGCGTCCAGCGCCGCAAGATCAGTGACGAGGAAATCGTCGAACGCCTCGTGTACGCGCTGGTGAACGAAGGCGCGATGATCCTCGAAGAGGGCATTGCGTCGAAGGCGTCGGACATCGACATGGTCTATCTCACGGGCTACGGCTTCCCGCTGTGGCGCGGCGGCCCGATGCTCTACGCAGACGCGGCCGGCCTCTACAACGTGGCGCGCGCGATCCGCCGCTATGCGCAGCAGCCGAACGGCGACGCATGGCAGATCGCCTCGTCGGTTGCCGAACTGGCGGAAAGCGGCGGTACGTTCAACTAAGCACTTTCGGACGAACATCATGAGAAGCGCTGAAGACGTGCTCCTGCTGATCGACCTGCAAAACGACTTCATGCCGGGCGGGGCGCTTGCCGTCGCGCACGGCGACGAAGTCGTGCCGCTTGCGAACCGGCTCGCGCAAGACTTTCAGCATGTGGTGCTCACGCAGGACTGGCACCCGGCGCAGCACGTGTCGTTCGCGGCCGGCCACTCGGGGCGCGAGCCCTTCGAGACAATCGCGCTGCCTTATGGCGAGCAAGTGCTGTGGCCGACGCATTGCGTGCAGGGCACCGAAGGCGCCGCGCTGCATCGCGATCTCGCGGTGCCGCACGCACGCGCGGTCATCCGCAAGGGGCATCACGCAAACGTCGACAGCTATTCGGCGTTTCTCGAAGCCGATCGCACGACGCCAACCGGGCTCGCGGGCTATCTGCGCGATACGGGCGTGAAGCGCGTCTACTGCTGCGGCCTTGCGACCGATTATTGCGTCGCGTGGTCCGCGCTCGATGCGCGTGCGGCTGGCTTCGAGACCGTGCTGATCGAAGACGCCTCGCGCGCCATCGACCTGAACGGCTCGCTCGCCGCCGCATGGCAGCAGTTGAGTTCGGCAGGCGTGAAGCGCGCGCAAATGGCCGACGTGCTGAACGGCGCGGTCTGATGAACGTTCGAAATTAACCTGATTCGCAGGATCAACACATTCGCAAGGGATCGGACCAAGTCGCTCCGATCAACTGGAGACATCCATGACTGATGCCGTAATCGTTTCTACCGCCCGCACGGGCCTCGCCAAATCGTGGAAGGGCGCGTTCAACATGACCCACGGCGCCACGCTTGGCGGCCACGTCACGCAGGCCGCCGTCGAGCGCGCGAAGATCGACCCCGCACGCGTCGAAGACGTGATCATGGGCTGCGCGAACCCCGAGGGCGCCACGGGCACCAACATCGCGCGCCAGATCGCGCTGCGCGCGGGCCTGCCGGTCTCGGTGCCGGGCATGACCGTGAACCGTTTCTGTTCGTCTGGACTCCAGACGATTGCGCTTGCCGCGCAGCGCGTGATCGCGGGCGAGGGCGAGGTGTTCGTCGCCGGCGGCGTGGAATCCATTTCGTGCGTACAGAACGAGATGAACCGCCACATGGTGGTCGAAGGCTGGCTCGGCCAGCACAAGCCCGAAATCTACTGGAGCATGCTGCAGACGGCCGAAAACGTCGCAAAGCGCTATGAGATTTCGCGGGAGCGCCAGGACGAGTACGGCGTGCAGTCGCAACTGCGCGCGGCAGCGGCTCAGGCCGCGGGCCTCTTCAACGACGAAATCGTGCCGATGACGGTGCTCGCCGGCGTGGCCGACAAGGCCTCGGGCCAGCTCGTCACGAAGGAAGTGACGATTGCCGCCGACGAAGGCATCCGCGCCGACACCACGCTCGAAGGCGTGTCGAAGATCCGCACGGCGATGCCGGGCGGCGTGATCACGGCGGGCAACGCGAGTCAGTTCTCGGACGGCGCGAGCGCCTGCGTGGTGATGAACGCGAAAGTTGCCGAACGCGAAGGGCTGCAGCCGCTCGGCATTTTCCGCGGCTTCGCCGTGGCCGGCTGCGAGCCGGACGAGATGGGCATCGGCCCCGTGTTCGCCGTGCCCAAGCTGCTCAAGCAAGCCGGCCTCAAGGTCGAGGATATCGGCCTGTGGGAACTGAACGAAGCGTTCGCGGTGCAGGTGCTCTACTGCCGCGACAAGCTCGGCATTCCTGCCGACCGCCTGAACGTGAACGGCGGCGCGATCGCGGTCGGCCATCCGTACGGCGTCTCGGGCGCGCGCCTCACGGGCCATGCGCTCATCGAAGGCAAGCGTCGCGGTGCGAAGTTCGTGGTGGTGACGATGTGTATCGGCGGCGGGCAGGGCGCGGCGGGGTTGTTCGAAATCGCCTGATCGCGCTGTGGACGCCGGTCCGGGCAGGTATCATGACGGCTGGATTGCGCCCGCGTGGCGCGTCCGCCGTTCAAGACTGACTGAAAAGGTGAACACGTGATTCGTCATATCGTGATGTGGAAGTTCAAGGACTCAGCGGAGGGCGCGACGCGCGCCGAAAATCTCGCCAAGTTCAAGACGATGCTCGAAGGCTGCCGCAATCTCGTGCCGGGCACTCTGCATCTCGAAGCGGGTCTCGCCGAGCCTGGTCTCGCTTCGACGTTCGATATCGCGCTGGTCTCCGACTTCGTCGACCAGGTCGCGCTTGACGCCTACCAGGATCACCCCGACCACCAGATCGTGAAGGACTTCGCCAAGCGCGTGGTCGAGGCGCGCCAGTGCGTCGATTACGTGCTCTGAAGACCGTGGAGAATTCGAGCGCAACCATGACCGGCACCACAGACACAACGCAGGGCGATGCATCGAGCCAGCAGCCCATCATCGAAAGCCCGTTCGTCGATCATCTCGGCGCGCAGCTCGTGAGCGCGCGCGACGGCGCGAGCGAAGTGCTGCTTGCGCTGGCCGAACGCCATATGAATACGTGGGACGTCGCGCACGGCGGCGTGACCATGACGCTCGCCGACATCGCGCTCGCGATGGCCGCGCGCAGCGTCGCCGCCGACGGTGTGGGCGTCGTCACCGTCGAAATGAAAGTGAATTTCATGCAGCCCGGCCGCGGCGAGTTGCGCGCGTATGGCCGCGTGCTGCACCGCTCGACCACGATGGCCTATTGCGAGGGCGAGATTCGCGACAGCGAAGGGCACTTCGTGGCGAAGGCGCTCGGCACCTTCAAATACATGCGCCGCCTCGCGGTGGGCCGCGACGTGACGCGTCAACGCCTGCGCAGCGATCCCAACGCAAAACCCGGTCCGAGCGACGGCTGAACGCCGCGCCCAATGTATTCCGGGCACGCAAGCCGCATGCGTGTTGTCTTTTCATGTGCGTGTGCGATTCCGTTTTAAACCCGCGCGGCGCAAGCCGCGTTTCAAGACGACACACCCGAACGCCATGACTCAATCCAATCGTCAGATCTTGCTCGTCTCGCGCCCGGAAGGCGCGGCCAGCGTCGATAACTTCCGCCTCGTCGAAACGCCGCTCGCGCCACTCGCTGAGGGGCAGGTGCGCGTGCGCAATCACTGGCTTTCGCTCGATCCGTATATGCGCGGCCGCATGAACGACAGCAAGTCGTATGCGGCGCCACAGCCGCTCGATGCGGTGATGATCGGCGGCACGGCGGGCGAAGTGGTCGAATCGCTCAACCGCAAGTTCAAGGTCGGCGACAGGGTGGTCGGCATGGCCGGGTGGCAGGAATACGGCACCTCGGATGGCAGCGACCTCCATGTCGTCGAGACGAAGCACGTGCCGCTGGCCGCGTATCTCGGGCCTGTGGGCATGCCGGGCGCGACCGCCTGGTACGGACTGAACCGCATCATCGCGCCGCAGGCTGGCCAGACCGTGGTGGTGAGCGCGGCAAGCGGCGCGGTGGGCAGCGTCGTGGGCCAGCTCGCGAAACGGGCGGGCTGCCACGCGGTGGGTATCGCGGGCGGCGCGGAAAAGTGCCGCTATGTCGTGGAGACGCTCGGCTTCGACGCATGTGTCGATTACAAGGCAGGCGATCTCTATCAGCAGCTTAAGGCCGCAACCCCGCAAGGCGTGGACGGCTACTTCGAGAACGTGGGCGGCGACGTGCTCAACGCCACGCTCGCGCGCATGAATGCCGGCGGGCGCATCGCGGTGTGCGGCATGATCGCGGGCTATGACGGCGAGCCGATCCCGCTCAAGCACCCGCAATTGTTGCTCACGCAACGTCTGCTGGTGCAGGGCTTCATCGTGACCGAGCATCTGGACGTCTGGCCGAAAGCGCTTTCCGAACTCGGCGCGCTGGTCGCCAAGAAACAACTGGTCTATCGCGAAAGCATTGCAGAAGGCCTCGAAAACGCGCCCACGGCGTTCCTTGGCATGCTCAAGGGGCAAAACTTCGGCAAACAGCTCGTCAAGCTCGCTTGACGCCTTTGCAGTACTAACGACCAGGTGGGGGAGCGCAATGTCTGAACCGTTTCAGTTCGAAGGCCGAGTGGCCGTCATTACCGGCGCGGCGAGTGGCTTCGGCCGTGCGTTCGCGCAGCAGGCCGCATCGCTCGGCATGAAGCTCGTGCTGGCAGACGTGGACGCGCTCGCGCTCGACGAAACCGTTCAGGCGCTGCGCGCCCAGGGTGCACAGGCGATCGGCTTGCGCACCGACGTGCGCGACCCGGCGCAGGTGGACGCGCTCGCGCAGGCGGCGCTCGACGCCTATGGCAAGGTCCATCTGCTCTTCAACAATGCCGGCGTGGGCAGCGGCGGCTTCGTGTGGGAAAGCAGCGCGCGGGACTGGGACTGGGTGTTCGGCGTGAACGTGATGGGCGTCGCGAACGGCTTGCGCAGCTTCACACCCATCATGCTCAAGCAGGGCGAGCGCGCGCATATCGTCAACACGGCGTCGGTGGCGGGGCTGCTCGCGCCGCCCGCGATGGCCGTCTACAACGCATCCAAGCATGCGGTGGTCGCGCTTACCGAGACGCTTTACCACGACCTCCGAAATGTGAGCACTCAGTCGGGTGCGCAGGTGGGCTGCTCGCTCCTGTGCCCCGCGTTTGTGCCGACGGGCATCGCCAACGCGGAGCGCAACCGCCCCGACGATATGCGCAACGAGGTCCCCCCCACGCGCTCGCAGCAGGCCGCCGATCTGCAATTGCAGCGCGCGGTGCGCTCGGGCCGACTCACGGCTGACGATGTCGCGAAAGTCACTTTCGACGCGGTGCGCGAAGGGCGCTTCTACATCCTCACGCATCCGGGCATACTCCCTTCCGTGAAGCTGCGTCACGAAGACATCGAGACGTTGCGCAATCCCACCGATCCGCTCTCGCTCAAACCCGAAGTAAAGAACGCGCAGGCCTGACCGGCGCGTGCTGACCGGCGTTCGAGCGGAACCTAATTCGACAGACTCATGCCGCTCAACGCGAAGATCGCTTTAGTGCTCGACATGGTGGCCCGCGCGGGCCGCGCGCCTTACCACGAGATGACGCCGCAGCAAGCGCGCGCGTCGTATGAAAAGAGCGCTTCGGTGCTGGAGATCGCGGCCGCGCCAATGCACTCGGTCGAAGACTTGCAAGTGCCCACGCGTGACGGCGCGACGATCCGCGCGCGGCTCTATCTGCCTGTCGAGCCGCAATGGTCCGAACCATTGCCCGCGCTCGTTTATTTCCACGGTGGCGGCTTCACCGTGGGCAGCGTCGACACGCACGACGCCTTGTGCCGCATGTTCGCGCGCGACGCGCGTTGCGCGGTACTCTCGGTCGATTACCGGCTTGCGCCCGAGCACAAATTCCCGACCGCCGTGAACGACGCGTTCGACGCCTATGCATGGCTGCACGCGCACGCGGCCGAATTCGCGATCGACGCGGCGCGGCTCGCCGTGGGCGGCGACAGCGCGGGCGGCACGCTCGCGACAGTATGCGCGGTGCTCGCGCGAGACGCGGGCATACCCGCAGTGCTGCAAATGCTGATTTATCCGGGTACGGGCTCGCATCAGCAAACGGCGTCGCACAAGCGCCTCGCCAACGGCTACCTGCTCACGGAGCCCACCGTGCAATGGTTCTTCAATCACTACGTGCGTGATGCGTCCGATCGCGACGACTGGCGTTTCGCGCCGCTCGACGGCGCGCATGGCGCGCCCGATTTTCACGGCGTGGCGCCGGCGTGGATTGCGGTGGCGGAGTTCGATCCGCTCGTCGACGAGGGCGAGGCCTATGCGGAGAAACTGCTCGCTGCGGGCAACGAAGTCACGCTCGTGCGCTTTCCCGGCATGATCCACGAGTTCTTCAAGATGGGCGGTTTCGTGGACGATGCGCGGCGCGCGCAGGCGCAAGCCGCACAGGCGTTGCGCGCGGCGTTCGGTATCGAAGATTGATGAGGCGGGTGGGGCGGCAAGGCAGAAGGCCGCCCGGCCCGCCAAGCGTTAGCGCGCCGCGCCTGCCGTGAAGCGTTCGTGGCGCTCGAATGCGCCAGGTCGCGCGATGCGGTGCGAGCCGTCGTCGTCGCTGCGCTCGCGCGCTTCCACGCTCAACTGGCCGCCATCCACGCGCACGCGCAGCGCTGTCGTGCCACGCGTGCCGTACTCGGGCGTCTCGATGAACGCCGCCGAAAGCGCGCGCTCGCGCTCCAGCGGGATGCCGGTCGCGGGCAACTCGCCATCGAGCGCGACGCGCGGGTCGCGCATCAACTCGATCAGGCGTTCGAGCGGCACGTCGGGGCCGTCCGCCGCGAGTTCGGCAAGCCCCGCGCGCTTGCGTACGAGCTTTGGCCACGGCGTGTCGAGCACCGCGTTGGAGATGCCGTGGGTGCCCTCCGGCAACAGTGCCGGCATGCGATCGCCACGGTTGCAGTACCACGCAAGCTCGCGCCGGTTCCAGTCGCCGATGACCAGATTGAAGCCGTTATACATTTCGCCGTCGCGCGCGACTTCGGCGAGATAGGCCAGCGGCGTATCGGGGACATCAGTCCCGGCGCCTTTGGAACCAGCCATCAGCCAGCGGGACACGAGCGTGCCGCGTGTGGGCGCATCAGGACGCATCTCGTGCGGCGCGCGGTAGTTGGTGAGCGCCGCGAAACGGCCGCCGCGCGTCATGCCAAGCCAGGTGCCGCCGCCCACCAGATCGCGGCCTGCGAGCACGTCCGGCGCGTCTTGCCACCAGTGCATGGGATCGGCGGTGCGGCGCAGGAATTCGTCGCGGTTCGCGGCGAGCGTGAAGAGCGCGCCATCTACAGCATGCGGCCGCCAGTCGAAGACGATCAGGCACATCGCGCGCGGCCTCCGCTACGAATAGCAGAAGCCAGCCTCGGCACGGAGTGTGTCACACAGCGTGTCGCCACCGGACTTGTCACCAAGGCTTCAGCCCTCGGTGGGCAGCGCGTAAGGCAGCGGCAGGGTGCGCAGCGCGGGGCCGTCGGCGGCGCCCAGATGCACGCTGCCCGATTCGAGCGCCGCAAGCTTGATCTCCGCGAGCAGATCGACGCCGCCTTCGGGCGCCGGCGCTGCGTTCACGATCATGCCGCACGGCTGGCTCGGGTCGTCGGAGTGAAAGAGTTCTGCGCCGGCGCGTGCGGCGTCGGTCCCGGCCGCGACGCTCGCGAGCGCGGTGCGGCGCTTGATCGTGCCGCGATACTGGCTGCGCGCCACGATTTCCTGGCCCGGATAGCAGCCCTTCTTGAAGTTCACGCCGCCGAGCACGTCGTAGTTGACCATCTGCGGGACGAATTGCTCGCTCACGGCCTGGGTGATGCGCGGCTCGCCCGCGCGAATGTCGAGCCAGTCCCAAACCGCGGGCGAGACCGGCTTGAGCAGATCCTGGAGCGAGGCGAGCTTAGCCTCCACGGCGTCCTTCGGCCCAACCCACAGATAGCGCAGGCGCCCGAGCGCATCGGGCACGCGAATCAGCGTCCCGGCGGGATCGTCCACCTTCACGTGCACGCCGTCGGGCAGCGCGTCGAATACTCGGGAGAGCGCGCCGCGCACGTCGCCCGCGAGGCCCACCACGAGCAGCTTGTCGCTGTCGTCGGTGAGCTTGGCCTTGGCGCGCAGCACGAACATCGACAGGCGTTTTTGCACGCTCGCCTGAACGTCCTTCGACAGCAGCAGGCGGATGGTGTCGCCCGTCTTCCACGTGAGGAACGAGGCGAGCAGGCGGCCTTTGGGCGAGCAATATCCCGCGAGGCGCGCGCCGGTCACATCCAGATGCTGGATGTCGTTCGTGAGCTGGCTGTGCAGGAAGCTGGCAGCGTCGTCGCCATTGGCGTCGATCACGCCGAATTGCGGCAGGATCGCCCAGGCGCCGCCCTTGAGGACGGCGTCGAACTCATCGGCGGCAGGCGCTGCGGCGGATTGCGTGTCGGGGGAAGGCGTGGCGTTGGAAGCGAGCGGAGCGTTCATGGATTCGGGGAACAGTCAATCCTGACTTTGGCGAGGGCAAGCAGTTATTATATGAGGTCCGCCTGAGTCACGTTACGCATGTCCCTCCTCAAGAAATGCCTTGTTGCCGGCGCCGGCCTCGTCGTGCTTGGCGCCGTCGCAGTGGGTGGCGTCTGGCGCTGGGCGAACTCGCCCGTGGCGCTCGCCGTCCCGCAACTCGATGTCACCATCAAACCGCACAGTTCCGTGCGCAGTGTTACCGCCCAGTTGCGCCGTGGCGGCGTGCCTGTCCAGACCGATTTGTTTGTGTTGATGACGCGCGTGCTCGGCCTGCAAAGCCAGCTCAAGTCCGGCAACTACGAGTTCAAGGCCGGCGTCACGCCCTACGAGGTGCTGCAGAAAATGGCGCTCGGCGACGTCAACGAGTCCGTCGCGACCATCATCGAAGGCTGGACCTTCAAGCGCATGCGCGACGAACTCGACGCCAATCCGGCGCTGCGCCACGACACCGCCGGCATGAGCGACGCTCAACTGCTCGCCGCGATCGGCGCGCCGGCCGCGCCGCAGGGCAGCGGCGAAGGGCTGTTCTTCCCGGACACCTATCTGTTCGACAAGGGTTCGAGCGATCTGGACGTCTATCGCCGCGCCTACAAACTCATGCAGACGCATCTGAACGAGGCATGGGCCGCGCGCGCGCAGGGCTTGCCGCTGAAGTCGCCCTACGAGGCGCTCACGCTTGCCTCGCTGGTCGAGAAGGAGACCGGCAAGGCCGGCGACCGTCCGCTCGTGGCGGCCGTGTTCGCGAACCGGCTCAAGGCGGGCATGCCATTGCAGACCGATCCGACGGTGATCTACGGGCTCGGAGCGAACTACACGGGACGGCTGCACAAGAGCGATTTGCAGACCAACACTATCTACAATACCTACCTGCGTTCCGGGTTGCCGCCGACGCCAATTGCACTGCCGGGCGTTGCCGCCCTGCAAGCGGCGCTCAATCCCGCCTCGACCACCGCGCTGTATTTCGTGGCGCGTGGCGACGGCAGCAGCGTTTTTTCTGACAATCTCGTCGACCATAACAAGGCCGTCGACAAGTACATCCGGGGTAACTAAATGGCGCGGGGCCGATTCATCACGTTCGAGGGTATCGACGGCGCGGGCAAGACCACGCATCTGGCGTGGTTTCGCGAGCAACTCGAACAGAAACTGGGCGCCTCGGGCCGCTCGGTGGTCATGACGCGCGAGCCCGGCGGCACGCCGCTGGGGGAAAAGCTGCGCGAGATCCTGCTGCACGAGTCGATGGATCTCGAAACCGAGGCGTTGCTGATGTTCGCCGCCCGCCGCGAGCACCTCGCACGCGTGATCGAGCCGGCGCTCGTGCGCGGCGACTGGGTGCTCTCGGACCGCTTCACCGATGCCACATTCGCCTACCAGGGCGGCGGCCGGGGCCTGCCGCGCGACAAGCTTGAAGCGCTCGAGCGCTGGGTCCAGGGCGGCTTCCAGCCCGATTTGACCGTGCTGTTCGACATCGCACCCGATACCGCGAGCGAGCGCCGGGGCGCCGCGCGCGAGCCGGACCGCTTCGAAAGCGAAACCGATGCCTTCTTCACGCGCACCCGCGCCGAATATCTGCGCCGCGCGGAAGAGGCGCCGTATCGCTTCGCGATCGTCGATTCGTCGCAGGGCATCGACGAGATTCGCGGAAAACTCGAGAAAATCGTTGCAACACTTTGATTAAAAAGCGTTATTTGCTGCGTTAATGATGCTCGATAAAATTCGCGCAAATCCTCAGAAGTGCCGCTTAAGAGATTGATTTAAAACATGATTTATCCTTGGCAATCGGGCGACTGGGAGCGCCTTCAGCAGTTGCGCAGCCATTGGCCGCATGCGCTGCTGCTGCATGGCCAGGCGGGCATCGGCAAGCTCCAGTTCGCGCAGCATCTGGCGAAGGGACTGTTGTGCGAGTCGCCGCAGGCCGACGGCCAGCCGTGCGGCGCATGCCCCGCATGCAACTGGTTCGCGCAGGGCAATCATCCCGACTACCGTATCGTGCTGCCCGAGGCGCTGGCCGGTCTCGCAGGCCAGACGGGCGCCGAGGACAAGGACGACGCGAAGGCCGATAAAGGCGACGCGGACGAGGGCAAGAAGACTCGCGCGCCCAGCAAGGAAATCCGTATCGAGCAGGTGCGCGCGCTGCTCGATTTCACCGGCGTCGGTTCGCATCGCGGCGGCCTGCGCGTGGTCGTGCTGTATCCGGCCGAGGCGCTCAATGTCGCTGCCGCGAATGCGCTGCTGAAAACGCTCGAAGAGCCACCCGCGGGCGTCGTGTTCCTGCTGGTTTCGGCGCGCATCGACCGGTTGCTGCCCACCATCATCAGCCGTTGCCGCCAGTGGCCGATGAGCACGCCCGCACCGGACGAGGCACAGGCATGGCTTGCGAAGCAGGGCGTGGCCGACCCGGCCGGTCTGCTCGCCGAAGCGGGAGGCGCGCCGCTTGCGGCGCTCGCGCTCTCGCAGGACGACAATCGCGCGCTGCGCGACTGGACACTCGGGCAGCTCGCGGCCGGCGCGGCATGCGACGCCTTCGCCTGCGGCGAGACCCTGCAGAAGCTGCCGGTGCCGCTCGTGCTCGGCTGGCTGCAGCGTTGGGTCTACGACCTGCTGGCCGAGCGCACGGCGGGCCGGCCGCGCTACTACCCGCAGTCGGCGGCGGCGCTCACGCGCTGCGCGGCGAAGCTGGATGCACCGGCGCTCGCACGCTATCTGAAGTCGGTGACGCGCCAGCGTGCCGTGGAAAACCATCCGCTGAATGCGCGACTCGTGTTCGAGGAGCTGTTTCTCGGCTATCGTGAAATGTTTGCCTGAGACGTGTTCTTGAGCGCGCCCGGCCGCCACGCGCCGCTCCCGCCTTATCCGAAAACTCGCCGCTGATCCGCACCATGAGCGTTATTTACCGGGATGCCACCCTCGACGATCTGCCCGCGATCGTCGCCATTTACAACTCGACCGTGCCGTCACGGCAGGTCACCGCCGATCTCGAGCCCGTGAGCGTAGAAAGCCGGCTGCCGTGGTTTCACGCGCACGGCCCGGCACGGCGGCCGCTGTGGGTTGTCGAAGAGGGCGGCCGGGTGATTGCCTGGCTGAGCTTTTCGGACTTCTATGGGCGGCCGGCCTACGGCCACACCTCGGAAGTCAGCATCTACCTGGACGAAGCCGCGCGCGGCAAAGGGCTCGGGCGCCAGCTGCTGGCTGCCGCGCTCGATGCCGCGCCGGGGCTGGACGTCCACACGGTGCTCGGCTTCGTGTTCGGCCACAATGAGCCAAGCGTGCGGCTCTTTCACGGCTTTGGCTTCGAGGCGTGGGGAACGTTGCCGCGCGTGGCCGTGCTCGACGGCGTCGAGCGCGATCTCGTGATCCTCGGCAAGCGGCTTGCAGCCTGAGTTGCAGGCCTGAATTTTTCGTTGCGCATTTTCGTAGATCTCGCGCAGTCAGCCTGACCCGTAACCCCATCGCAGGACCGCCATGTTTGTCGATTCACATTGCCACATCAACTTCGAAGGTCTCGCCGACCGGCTGCCCGAGGTGCTCGAAAACATGCGCGCGCAGGCCGTCACGCATGCGCTGTGCGTCTCGGTCGACCTGGAGACGCTGCCCTCGGTGCTCGACATCGCGAGCCGCTACGAGAACGTCTACGCTTCGGTGGGTGTGCATCCCGATCACGAAGACGTCCAGGAGCCCAGCGTCGCGGACCTCGTCGAATTGGCGCAGCACCCGAAGGTCGTGGCGATCGGTGAAACGGGGCTCGATTACTACCGCCTCGGCGAGCGCACGATCGAAGACATGGAGTGGCAGCGCGAGCGTTTTCGCGTCCATATCCGCGCGGCGCACGCCACGGGCAAGCCGCTCATCGTCCATACGCGCGCGGCGTCGGACGACACGCTGCGCATCATGGAAGAAGAGCGTGCCGGCGAGCCCGGCGGCGTAATGCATTGCTTCACGGAGCCCTGGGCGATCGCCGAGCGTGCCCTCGCGCAGAACTTCTACATCTCGCTTTCGGGCATCGTGACGTTCAAGAGCGCAACCGATGTTCAGGAGGTGGCGCGCCGCGTGCCGCTCGAGCGTTTGCTGATCGAAACGGATTCGCCCTATCTTGCGCCAGTGCCATATCGCGGCAAACCTAATGAACCTGCGTACGTTAGTCATGTCGGAAGATTCATCGCGCAGCAACGCGGATTGCCGGACGCCGAACTCGGCGCTGCCACCACGCAGAATTTTTTCCAGCTCTTCAAGATTCCGGCCTCGGCCTGAATCGTGATCCGCTAGCAGTCGATTTGGATTTATCGTTTTTTATCAATTAGATATCGAATAACATTAAGGTCTGACATGAACTCGAATCTGCTTACGCCCACCGTCCAAGCCACGCGCGCCACCGGGATGCGTCGCATTGCCGCTGCGCTCGCCATCGGCATGAGCGCCGCCTTCCTCGCGAGCGCGCCGGTCCAGGCCGCGTCGATCGATTCGCTCGTGAAGGACGTGAAATTCGACGACGCCAAGGGCGTCGCCAAGGACCTCGCCGACGGCATGGACCCGAACGCCACGGATAGCCAGGGCATGCCGCTGCTCGTGCTGGCCGCGCGCGAGAAGTCGGACAAGGTCGCGGCATTGCTGCTCGACAATCCGAAGACCAACATCGCCGCCGAAGACAAGTCGGGCGAGAACGCGCTGATGCTGGCCTCGCTCAACGGCGACATGGATCTCGTGAAGCTGCTCATCACCAAGGGCGCCGAGGTGAACAAGCAGGGCTGGACGCCGCTGCACTATGCCGCCGCGAACGGCCACGACGACGTGGTGAAGCTGCTGGTCGGCTATTCGGCCGACGTCAACGCGCAGTCGCCCAATGGCACGACGCCGCTCATGATGGCCGCGCGCGGCGACCATATGAGCACCGCGAAGCTGCTTCTCGACCACGGCGCCAATCTCAATGCGAAGAACCAGATCGGCATGACCGCACTCGATTTCGCCAAGCAGTACAAGGCGCCTGACGCGATCAAGGATCTCTCGGCGCGCATGGGCCAGGCGGCGCAGTAACGCCGCTGCGGGCGCGGGCGGGCCGTCGGTGCGTCCTGGCCGGCTGTTTCGCTGAAGAGCCGCACGACGCGCCCCGAAAACAGTGCACAATACCGGGATTGCCGCGGGCCGCCGCCGAGCGGCCCGCGGCGCGGCGAACACCGCCCCCGACGACGAACCAAGCGACGAATCAAGGAGAATCATGCTGCGGGCTCTGATCTGCGCCGGCGCGCTCGCTGTGCCGATTTCGGCTTTTGCCTTCACTGCCTCCGATCTGAACCGGTTGTGTTCGAAGACCGACGTGGCGTCGCGCAGCGCATGCGCGGCCTATATCGAAGGGGCTGCCGATGGCATTTTCAACACCATCGACGCCATTGGCGGCACGACCGGCCCGCGAGTCGGCCAGTATTTCTGCCTGCCGCAGGAAGCCCGCTCGGCGCAACTCACCGACGCCGTGCGCAAGTACATCGCCGACAATCCCAACGTCGCCGGCTACAACGCCAGTACGGCTATCTCGCTTGGGCTCGGCAAGGCGTTTCCTTGCAAGACCAGTAATTGACGGGGCTGGGCACACTGAGCCCGCACTGAACCGGCGGCCAAGTCGGCATCGAGCCCGCCCAGCCCTTCGCCCGAAAGCCTTTCCAGCGCGGCCGCGCGGGCGGCAAATTGCGCAGCCTGATCCGGCCGCCCGCATTCTTTAGCGCATTTTTACGCGCATTCACGTAGCGTGACGTCAGGCGCCATTGCATTGGGCCGAGCCGCGCTCACGACCTTCCCGAACGCTAGCCAGATCGGCGAGCCCGCAGGCCTCGGCCAATACCGTGGCACGCCCCTTGCTGGGGATCCGCTTGCCGGAGCAAAACGGAGGAGGAAATATCTCGATGGCCAGACTGATAGTCGTCTCGAACCGGGTGGCGACGCCCACGGAGACCAAAGGGTCCGCAGGGGGACTCGCCGTCGGCGTGTTTGGGGCGCTCAAAGACGCAGGCGGAGTGTGGTTTGGCTGGAGTGGCGACGTCGTGAGCGAGACGGTGGCGAACGCAGGGCCGACGCTAGCGGAGGAGGGCCATGTCACGTTCGCGACAGCCGGGCTCACGAGGAAGGACTACGACCAGTATTACCGCGGTTTCTCGAACGCCACGCTGTGGCCGGTGTTCCACTATCGCAACGATCTCGCGCGCTACGAGCGCGACGAATACGCCGGCTACCGGCGCGTGAACGCGTGGCTCGCGCACAAGCTCATCAAGCTGATCCAGCCCGACGACATGATCTGGGTTCACGACTACCATCTGATTCCGTTCGCCGAGGCGCTGCGCTCCGAGGGCGTGCGCAATCGCATCGGCTTTTTCCTCCATATCCCGTTTCCTTCGCCCCAGGTGCTGCAGACGATTCCGCCGCACGATGAGCTCGTGAGATCGCTGTGCTGCTACGACTTGCTCGGCTTCCAGACGCGCAACGACCAGCAGGCGTTTCACGATTACATCGTGCGCACCGCCCACGGCATGGTGCGCGAGCATGGCGAAAACAAGGAAGCGGGCGAGGTCGAGGCCTACGGGCGCACGCTGCGCACGGGCGTCTATCGCATCGGCGTGTTTCCCGACGAGATCGCGGCGCTGGCAGCGGGCTATGAAAGCCGCCAGCACGTGCTCGACCTCAAGCAGAGCCTCGAAGGGCGCAAGCTCGTGATGAGCGTGGACCGGCTCGATTACTCGAAAGGGCTCGTCGAACGCTTTCACGCATTCGAGCAATTGCTCGAGCATTCGCCCGAATGGCGCGGCAAGGTTACGCTCGTGCAGATCGCGCCGCCTACGCGCTCCGACGTGGCGAGCTACAAGGTCATCCGCGAAGAGCTGGAGCGCGAGGCTGGCCGCATCAACGGGCGCTATTCGGGCCTCGACTACACGCCGATCCGCTACCTGAGCCAGCAATACGACCGCTGGAAGCTGATGTCGCTGTTTCGCGAGTCGCAGGTGGGCTATGTCACGCCGCTGCACGATGGCATGAACCTCGTCGCGAAGGAGTACGTGGCCGCGCAGAATCCCGAGGATCCCGGCGTACTCGTGCTCTCGATTTTCGCGGGCGCGGCCGCCGAACTCACGGGCGCGCTGCTCGTGAATCCACACGATGCGGCAGGCATGTCGGAGGCGCTCGGGCGCGCGCTGTCTATGCCGCTCGAAGAGCGCAAGACGCGTTATCTGACCAATATGGAAGCGCTGCGCCGCAACGATCTGGGCGTCTGGCGTGATCGCTTTCTCTCCGATCTCGCAGCCGTGCCGCAGCCGCGCTGAGTGGCTAAGTGTGGACGAGTGGGGAGATAGCGCGAGCCAGCGCCCGATTGCGTATCATCGGGCGCTCGCTCAATCTGCGCACACGCGCTTGCTACGGCTCATGCTCTCGACCCTCGCCATCGCCAACTATCGCTCGCTGCGCGAACTCATCGTGCCGCTCGGGCCGCTGAACGTCATCACCGGACCGAACGGCAGCGGCAAGTCCAATCTCTACCGGGCGCTGCGCCTGCTCGCGTTGACCGCGCGCGGCGGCGTGATTCCCTCGCTCGCGCGCGAGGGCGGCTTGCAATCGACGCTATGGGCCGGCCCCGAACGTTTTTCGCGCGCGGTCGCCAAGGGCGATTACGCTGTGCAGGGCACGGTGCGCAAAGACCCCGTGAGCCTCAAGCTCGGCTTCGCGGGCGAGACCTTCGGTTATGCGATCGACCTGGGCTTGCCGCCGCCCGCTTCGACCTCGCAGTTCTCGCTCGACCCGGTCATCAAGCGCGAATGCATCTGGGGCGGACCGTTGCTGCGTCCATCGACTTTGCTTGTGGACCGCCAGGGGCCGATGATCCGCATTCGCGACGAAGAAGCGGAGGGCGGATGGGCGACGCTCGCGCAACCCGTGGCGAGCTTCGACAGCATGATGACGGAGTTCGCCGACCCGCGCAGCGCGCCGGAGATGATCGCGGTGCGCGAGCAAATCCGCTCGTGGCGCTTTTACGATCATTTCCGCACCGACGAGCACGCCCCCGCGCGCCAGGTGCAGATCGGCACGCATTCGCCGGTGCTGTCCGACGATGGCGCCAATCTGGCCGCCGCGCTGCAGACGATTCGCGAGATTGGCGACGCGAGTGCGCTCGATACGGCAATTGGCGATGCGTTTCCGGGCGCGCGCGTCGAGATCGTCAATCACGAAGGGCGCTTCGAAGTCGGGCTGCGTCAGGAGGGGCTGCTGCGGCCGTTGCGTGGCGCCGAGCTTTCGGACGGCACGCTGCGCTATCTATTGCTCGCCGCCGCGCTGCTGAGCCCGCGGCCGCCCGCGCTGCTCGTGCTCGACGAGCCGGAGACCAGCCTGCACCCGGACTTGCTGCCGTCGCTTGCGCGGCTTATCGCGCGCGCCTCGACGCATTCGCAGGTACTGGTGGTCTCGCACGCGGCGCGGTTGGTCGCCGCGCTCGAGCGCGAGGCCGGCAGCCAGTCGATCGTGCTGGAGCGGCGCCTCGGTGCGACTGCGCTCGCCGATGCCGATTCGCTCGATGTTCCGGGGTGGAAATGGCCGTCGCGCTGAACCGCATCGGACGCTCCGCCCAAGGCGCCCCCATGATGTTTCGACGTGTAAGTCCATATAGCAATTGAAAGACTCGCAGCGCAGGCGCCGCGCAAGGCGAATAATCGAGGAATGCGCCGTGCTGCGAGCGGCCTGATCGCGTCTGCCACGAGTCTGTCCCTTCGATATTTGAGGGGCGCGATGGCGATATTGGGCTTCCTTTAAAATGGCTCGAACCGCCTGGTGGATTTTCCCGCGTGTGCGCGGAACATGAAGGAGACACACAATGAGAATTGCGCAGATCGCCCCGCTGACCGAATCGGTGCCGCCCAAGCTTTACGGCGGCACCGAGCGCGCCGTGTCGTACATCACCGAGGCGCTGGTCGAACTCGGGCACGACGTGACGCTGTTTGCAAGCGGCGATTCGCAAACGCGTGCGAAGCTCGAACCCGTGTGGCCGCGCGCGCTGCGACTCGACCCCGGGATTCGCGACCGCATCGCGCCGCACATGCTGCTCATGGAAATGGTGCGCCGACAGGCCGACCAGTTCGACGTGCTGCACTTCCATATGGATTACTACTCGTTTTCGGTGTTCAAGCGCCAGGAAACGCCATTCGTGACCACGCTGCACGGCCGCCTCGACTTGCCCGAGCAGCAGCCGGTGTTCGACACGTTCAACACGGCTCCGGTCATCTCGATCTCGAACGCGCAGCGCCAGCCGATACCGCAGGCCAAATGGCTCCGCACGGTCTATCACGGCCTGCCGGAGGCGCTCTATACGCCGCAACCCGTCGAACAGCGCTATCTTGCGTTTCTCGGCCGCATCTCACCCGAGAAGCGCGTGGACACTGCGATCCGCATTGCCCAGCGCTGCGGCTTGCCGATCCGCATCGCCGCGAAAGTCGACGAGGCCGACCGCGAGTATTTCGAACGCGAGATCAAGCCATTGTTCGCACTCCCGAATGTGGAATTCGTCGGCGAGATCAATGACAGCCAGAAGGCCGAGTTTCTCTCCGGTGCGCATGCGCTGCTGTTCCCGATCGACTGGCCCGAGCCGTTCGGGCTCGTGATGATCGAGGCGATGGCGTGCGGCACGCCCGTGATCGCGTTCAATCGCGGCTCGGTGCCGGAAGTGGTGGATGAGGGTGTTTCGGGATTTATCGTCGAGGACGAGATTGGCGCCGTTGCGGCCGTGAACCGGCTTTCACGCGTGCCGCGTGCCGGTGTGCGGCGACGCTTCGAAGAGCGCTTCACGTCGCACCGCATGGCGGAGCAATATATCGAGGCGTATCAGGCGGTGATACGCGCGAACCGGCGTTCGCGCTTCAAGGTGATCGACACGTCCGCGAGCTGAGCGGCGAGATGTGACGCTAGCCGCCCGGGCCGACAGGGCCCGGGCGCCCAACCTGCTCGCGAACGCGTGAAACTTACAGCTTCAGCGGGGAGATCTTGGTCGTGCCGAGCGAGAGGTCGCCGATCAGGCCGCTGTTGGTGAGCACGAAGACTTCCACGGGCTTGGTGGCCGTGGTGGTGTCGATCGTACCGTTCGCGCCGACCTTCGCGATTGCGACCGAAGCGTCGCCGCCTGCCGACCAACCGCTCGAATTGCGGAATTTGTCGAGTGCTTCCTGCGTCATGAACAGGTAGACGACCGACTTCGACTGCATGCCGAGCGTTGCACCCACCGATGCGCCCGTGGTGCTGTAGTAGCCAACCGTGCTGCCGCCGACGCGCAACGCGCCGTCGCCGTGCTCGCCACCAATGCCGATGCCTGCCTGGGTCACTTGCGGGAACACCAGCACGCCGCGCGCCTTGCCTACGAGCTCGCGCGAACCGGGCACGGTCTGGAAGAGGCGCGACATCGTGCCGTCGACGCTCGCGTCGATCGACTGGCGCTTCGCGTCATTGGTTTGTGCCGTCGGGGGCGTGTTGCCGGTGGTCGAGCAGCCTGCGAGCGCCGCGCTGGCAAGCGCGATGGCAACCGAAGCCTTAAGGATGAAACGGCGTCCTTGCATGTTGTTCTCCGTTCTGTGTTCCGGGTATCCGAAATTGCCTGAAGCCGTGCCGTCATGGCGTTTTGCCAATGATGGGATCAGCTTTCGCTCTTATAACACAGGGTCCGGATTTGCCCGTTCGAGACGGTGCATCGGAAAGGGCACGTCAGTGTTCCGGCACGGGCTTCGCAGCGGGAGGGCGTCGCAGCGCGCGGCGCACGGCGCCAAGGACAATGCCAATGGCGAGCAAGGTTGCAGCCGGCACGATCCAGTAGCCGACGAATGCGTGCCACAGATAGCTCACGAGCGTGGCGCGCCGCGTGGCGTATTCGTCGAGCGCCGCCTGGTGAGCCGCGGCGTTTTCCGCGAGCACGGCGGCAGGGCAGCCCAGCGCGCGTGCCCGTTCAGGCGTCCCCTGGCAATGCAGCGGCGCTCCGGCAGCCCGCTCGGCGTCGGTGAAAGTCCAGTTGGCGAGAGCGCGCTGCAAATCCGCGTGGTTATAGGCCATCTCGTCCTGGGCCTCGCGCACCGCAATGATCATCACCGGCACGAGCCAGAAAACGATCACCACCAGCCAGCGGCGAAACCAGCGGTTCTTGTGCTTCCATGCCATCCGCGCCTCCGTACGATGCGACAGGCATCACTCCGGCTTCAACCTTCGTTCGGCAGCCCGATGGGGCCTGTGCGATTGCGTATCAGGGAAAGGGCGCCGCTGCCGCCATCATAGAAGAAAAATCGCGCTCAGGCGCAACGCCGAAGAGGCGCGGGCACGCGCGCGGGATGCCGGTGAACAGCCTGCCAGGCAAGGTGCGCCGCACCATGAAAAACGACGCGCCGCAGCATGAGCTACGGCGCGTCGCGAAAGGGGTAGTGCGAGGTCGAAGCGCAGGCCGGGATAAACCCGGTGCTTCGATGCATTTCGATCAAGACTCGGCCGTGTGGCCAATCAGCTCTTGGTCGTGAGGCACTGCTTCATGAAGGCCTTGCGGTCGTCGCCCTTCTTGTCGCCGGCCTGCGTGTTGCACGCCTTCATGCGCTCCTGCTGCGACATCGTGGGGGTCACGCCGGCTGCGGAGAGGCACTGTTTCATGAAGGCCTTGCGCTCGTCGCCTTTCTTGTCTCCGGCCTGCGTGTTGCACGCTTTCATCTTGTTCTGCTGGCTATTCGGGCTCGTGGCCGCGGAAGCCGCTGCCGCGGGCGCCGCGGTCTGTGCGAACGCCGGTGAGGCCAGTGCGCCGCCCAACACGATTGCAGCAATGAGGGATTGCATCTTCATCGTTCACTCCCATGGGGTATCGACGTTGTCGTTAGTCGTGCGAGCAGGCGGCCCATCCGGTCCTTCGTTGCCTGTCGCCGCAACCATTATGGCAAAGCCAACCTGAAAACGAGCCGTGAGTGGGTTCGGTTGACGCACGCTCAGGCACAATGATCGGCATGCACACCGCATGAGACTGGAGATAGACCATGCATTACCTCTTGATGTACGAACTCGTCGACGATTATCTCGGGCGGCGCGCCGAACATCGCGATGCACACCTGGCGCTTGCATGGGCGGCGGCGGAGCGTGGCGAACTGCTGCTCGCGGGGGCGATTGCGGAACCCGTGGACGAAGCATTGCTGCTCTTCCAGGGCGAGAGCCCAGCGGCAGCCGAAGCGTTCGCGCGCGCCGATCCCTATGTGAAGGCCGGCCTCGTCAAGGCGTGGCGCGTGCGCCCGTGGCAGACGGTGGTGGGGGAACAAGCAGCCAATCCAGTGCGCTGAACGCGGGCATGCTGGATGCTTCGATCGCTACGGCCCAGTTGCGCGGTCGAGCAAGTCGCGCACGGTGTCGTCGTCGACCTGCTCGAAGTCGAAATAGAACTGGCCGACGCTCATGAACGACAAGGGCGTCTGCACGCAGACGAAATCATCGACGGCGCCCGCGAGCCGTGCGCGCGCGCCGGCCGGCGCAACCGGCAACGCCGCGATGATGCGCGCCGGCCCGAGCGAGGCGAGCGCCCGCGCGGCGGCCTTGAGCGAGGCGCCGGTGGCCATGCCGTCGTCGACCAGTAGCACCACGCGTCCCGCCACCGGCACAGCCGTGCGCGCACCGCGGTAACGCGTCTCGCGCCGGCCCAGTTCAATACGGGCGAGCGCGAGCACGCCCTGCAATTGCGCCTCGCTCACGCCGGCCTCGCGGATCAACGCTTCGTTGACGTATTGCGCTCCGTTCGAGGAGATCGCGCCCATGGCGAGCTCCGGCTGCCACGGCGTGCCGAGCTTGCACACGGGCAGCACGTCGAGCGGCGCGCGCAGCGCCTCGGCCACTTCGAACGCGACCGGCACGCCCCCGCGCGGCAGCGCGAGCACGACGATGTCGCGGCGCCCTGCGTAGGGCGCGAGTTGCGCGGCGAGCATTTGCCCGGCCTCGCGGCGATCGGTGAAGGGACGTTCCATGAGCGACTCCTGTGCGAGGCAAAGTTGAAGCGGAACGGTTCGTTCAGTGTGCCACGCGCAGTCGTCGCGCGTGTGTCTGCACATGTGTCTGCGCGTGTGTCCGTTTTGCGGCCCCGCCGCGTTCGGGGCCGGCGCGGCACAAAGCGTGGCAATGCCCGCCAAAGCGTGCCTCGCGAAATCGTCTCCCGCCGCCGGGTCATTTGCATACGCCGATTTGTCGTTTGGCGCGGCGCATCGGCATGGATACGATGACCCCGAACCTTTCACCAACGAGGTCCGTGCCATGTCCGAATCCGCTTGTCTTTCATCCCGCTCTTCAACAGTTTTCCCGGCCAGTTTCGCGCCACGGGTTGTCGAGCCTGCCCAAGCCGATGCGCCCGACGGCTTCGGGCTCGCGCTGGAGCTTGCGCTCGCACGGCCCATCGACGGCATCGCGGGTCGCACGCTGCGGATTCATTTGCTGCGCGGCGCGCGCATGGAGCAGGCGGAGACGCTGCGCGACCTGCTGCACGAGGTGGGGGCGGACATCGTCGTGTCCTGATGGTGTTTTGACCGCGCAGCCGCTCAATCGAGCGGCGTGGCAAAGAGCGCGTCGAGCAAATTCGACGACGAAGGCTCGGCGAGCCGCACCAGCGTCTCCACCATGCGCACCTGGCAATCCACGAGAGCAATCGCGCGAATCCGCCGCGATTCGCCGAACTCCGCGCCCGCGATGACCCCCGCGCCCACGCCCTGGGCAATCGCGGTCTGGAGGGCCTCGCGGCCATCCACGTAAAGCACGGGCTCCGCTTGGAGCCCCTTGCGCACCAGCTCCGCTTCGAGCAACTGCTGCGTGACCGAATGCGCCTCGCGAAAGATCATCGGCTCGCGCACCAGTTCTTCATAAGTGATGCGACGCTTCTTCGCTGCCGGGCTCTCGGCGGGCACGACCGCGACCAGCGGATCCTCGCGCAGCACGCGCGATTGCAGACGGCTGTGCACCTGGGGCGCCGCCGTGATGGCGGCGTCCACTTCGCTCGACAGCACGCGCCGCATGCACTCGGTGGCGTTCGCGATGGCGAGCTTCACCACCACACCCGGATAGCGGCGGCGGAACGCGCCGATTAGCTTGACGGCGAGGTCCGGCGCGTCGGCGACCAGCGCGAGCTCGCCCGACTCCAGCGCACCGGCCGCTTCCAGCAGGCGCCGCGCGTCGCGCTCGCAGCCCACCATCTGACGCGTCACCGCGTAGAGCCGCCGCCCGAGATCGGTGAGCTCGACGCCGCGCGGCGCGCGCTCGAAAAGCTTCACGCCGTAATCGGTTTCGAGCCGGCGCACGTGGTCGGAAATGGCCGGCTGGGTGAGTGAGAGCGCTTGTGCGGCACGCGAGAAGCCACCGTGCTCGGCAACGGCGTGAAAGGCTCGCAACTGGGCGTACTGCATGATCGTGGGTTCCGGAGGGGGTGTTCGGCAAATGCGGCCGATGGGATCGATTGCGTGGATCCGCAGACACATAAGTTTTATCGATATCAACATCGATTATATCGATTTTACCTATGTGCTGCACTGCAGTAATGTATGTGCCTACTTGCTGAACATTGCTGAATACCGACTGGAGCAGCCGCATGACCACCGCCGCAGACCCGTACCTGCTGACCCCCGGCCCGTTGACCACGGCCGCAACGACTAAAGCCGCGATGCTGCGCGACTGGGGTTCGTGGGACGCCGACTTCCGCGCCATGACGGCGCACCTGCGCCGCGCGCTGCTGGAGATCGCCGGCTGCGACGGCGACGACGCAAACGGCGAATACGATTGCGTACCGCTGCAGGGCAGCGGCAGCTACTGCGTCGAAGCGATGCTCGGCAGCTTCGTGCCGCGCGACGGCCACGCGCTCGTGCTCGCCAACGGCGCCTACGGCAAGCGCATTGCCACCACGCTGCGCTATCTGGGCCGCCGCCACACCGTTCACGACACGGGCGATTATCTGCCAGCGCGCGCCGCCGACGTCGAGCGCCTGCTCGTCGAGCGCGCCGACATCACGCACGTCGTCGTTGTGCACTGCGAAACGAGCTCCGGCATTCTCAATCCGGTCGAGGAAATCGCCGCGGTCACGGCGCGCCATGGCCGGCGTCTGCTGATCGACTCGATGAGCGCTTTCGGCGCCGTGCCGCTCGATGTGCGCACGCTGCCGTGCGAGGCGTTCGTCTCGTCGGCGAACAAGTGCATCGAGGGCGTGCCGGGCTTTGGCTTCGTCGTCGCGAAGAAAGCCGCGCTCGCGGCCGCGAAGGGCAACAGCCATTCGCTCGCGCTCGATCTGCACGACCAGTGGGACGCCATGAACCGCACCGGCCAGTGGCGCTTCACGCCGCCCACCCACGCCGTGGCCGCGTTTATCGAAGCGCTGCGCCTTTACAAGGCCGAGGGCGGTCAGCCTGGGCGTCTTGCGCGCTATACGCGCAACCGCGACGTGATGGTCGACGGCATGCGCGCGCTCGGTTTCGAGCCGCTGCTGACCGAAGCATGGCGCTCGCCCATCATCGTCACGTTCTTTTCGCCCGATCATCCAGGCTTCAGCTTCGAGCGCTTTTACGAACTGATGAAGGAGCAGGGTTTCATCATCTATCCGGGCAAGCTCACGAGCGTCGAGAGTTTTCGCATCGGCTGTATCGGCGCGCTCGACGAGGCGGTCATGCGGCGTGTCGTACAGGCATGCGGCGCGGCCTTGAGCACGCTCGGCGTGCCGAGCGGTGCGCCCGCGCATGTCGCGCTCGAGGCCCGCGAGGCGCTCGCGGCCTGAAGCTCGTATCGGGAGCAAATCGAGCCAATCAAGCATTCAGAAACACGAAGTTATTTGCAGTACATCATCAGCGCATTATCAGGATTTACGGAAATGAAATACGTCAAGGCAGTGATCTTCGACTGGGCCGGCACTGTGGTCGACTATGGCTCGCGTGCGCCGATGGGCGCGTTCGTCGAAACGTTCGAGGAGTTCGGCGTGCCGATCACGATCGAAGAAGCGCGCGGCCCGATGGGCATGGCCAAGCGTCCGCACATCGCGGCGCTGATGGCGTTGCCGCGCGTCGCCAAGGCATGGGAAGCCCGCCACGGCCACGCGCCCGGCGACGCCGATATCGACGCGGTTTATGACGTGTTCGTGCCGAAGAACGTGGCCGTGGCCGCGCAATACAGCGACGTGATTCCGGGCGTGGCGGCAGTAACCGCGCAACTGCGCGCGGACGGCGTGCGCATTGGCTCGACCACGGGCTACACGCGCGAGATCATCGACCAGATCGTGCCTGGCGCCGCCGAGCAGGGCTTTGCCGCGGACAGCATCGTGTGCACCGGCGACACGCCCGAAGGCCGTCCCTCGCCGTACATGATTTACCGCACGCTGCCGCAGCTCGGCGTGTGGCGCGCGCGCGAAGCGATCAAGGTCGACGACACCGAGGTGGGCATCGAAGAGGGTATCAACGGCGGCACGTGGACCGTAGGCGTGGCCGTCAGCGGAAACGCGTTCGGCCTCACCGAAGACGAGGTTCGCGCGCTTGCGCCCGAAGAATTCGCGCAGCGCCGCGATGCCGCCACGAAACGCCTGCGCGATGCCGGTGCGCATTACGTGATCGACAGCGTGGCCGATCTGCTGCCCGTGGTCACCGAAATCGAAACGCGCCTCGCGCGCGGCGAGCGCCCCTGAGTTGTCTTGAGGTTCAGGCGCGGGCGGCTTGCAGCCGCCCGTTCGCGTCATCGAAGCGGATCATGCCCGATCAAACCGCGCCGCTCACCACGTCGCTGCGAACGCTTTCTGCACCTGCGCGGGCGAAGTAATCCCGTTGGCGATCAGCAATTGCGTGAGTACGCGCGCCTTCTGCGGATTCAAGTCGAGCGAGACGACGAAGCCGCTCGTGTCGTCGTTCACTTCGACATTGCGGTTCACGAATCCCGACCCTACGCGCGATGCGCGTACCACCACGATTCCTTGCTTCGCGGCGCGCTGGAGCGCCTCGATCGCCGGCTTCGAGGTGTTGCCGTCGCCCACGCCCGCCAGCACGATGCCCTTTGCCTTGTTGGCGATGGCGTTGTCGATCTGCACGCTATCCATGTTCGCGTGCGCGTAGACGATCTCGACACGCGGCAGTTGCTCGCCCGAGGGCAGCGCGTATTTGTGGCTGTCGAACTGAACCGCGGGCGCGAGAAAGCGCACGCTTGCGGGATCGACGTAGCCGATCGGCCCGCTGTTCGGCGAAACGAAGGTTTGCACGCTCGTGGTGTTGGTCTTGGTGGTTGCGCGCGCCGACTGGATCGTGTCGTTGAGCACTACCATCACGCCGCGCCCGCGCGCTGCGGGGCTGGCCGCCACTTCGACGGCTTCGTACAGATTGCTCGGGCCGTCGGCGCTGGTGGCCGTGGAGGGGCGCATGGAGCCCACCAGCACGACGGGCTTGTCGGTGCGCAGCACGTTGTCGAGGAAGAAGGCCGTTTCTTCGAGCGTGTCCGTGCCGTGCGTGATGACGACGGCGTCGGCTTCGTTGCGGTCGAAGATTTCCTGGATGCGGCGCGCGAGCGTGAACCAGACCTTGTCGTTCATGTCCTGCGAACCGATGGACGCCACCTGCTCGGTGCTCAGGTGGGCGAGCTTCTCAATGCCGGGCACGGCCTGCACGAGCTGCTGCGCGCCCACCGCTCCCGCGTTGTAGGCGTTGGCCGCGCGTGTGTCCGCCTGGCCCGCGATCGTGCCGCCGGTGGCGAGCACGGCCACGCGCGGCAACGCAGCCGACGCGGTGGTGGACGTAGCGGGAGTGACGGTTTCGCCAGCGGCTAGAGCGATACTCGCGGGCAGGGCAGTGGCGGCAAGCACGAGTGCGACGGCAAGGCATTTTGCATGGATGGCGGTTTTCATGTTTTCCTTGGCGGTTAATAATCATTTTTAAACGGCGCTTCGGAAAATAATTATTCACCAATTGCAGATAAACTCAATCCTGCATTGCGGATTAATTGATTAGCGCCGCATATATGATGCACGCTGCATGTATATGCTAATTTATCCAATCGCGATTGCATCGGGTTTTGGCACAATTGTTTGCAGTATTTTTAGCAATGAATCAATGAATTCAAAAACCGCGAGTCCGTGGTGACAATGCCCGTGTCACACGTTCAATAATTTAAAACGAAGATAATTGCCGGGCGCGGACCGGTATTCGCTGCTTTTACGGCTTATTGCCCGCGTGCGCTACCATGAGCCCCCTCGATCCCCCCGCAGCATTTGTGCCATCCATGAAGACGTTTCTGCTGTTCGTTGCCACCGCGCTTGCCGAAATCGTCGGCTGCTATCTGCCGTATCGCTGGCTGCGCGAGGGCGCGAGCGCCTGGCTGCTCGTGCCGGCCGCCGTATCGCTTGCGCTGTTTGCGTGGCTGCTCACGCTGCATCCGAGCGCGGCGGGACGCACCTACGCCGCCTACGGCGGCGTGTACGTGTGCGTGGCGATGTTGTGGCTGTGGGGCGTGCAAGCCATCCGGCCGAGCGCGTGGGATTGCGCCGGGATGGCGCTTGCGCTGGCCGGCATGGCGCTCATTGCGTTTCAGCCGCGCTGAATCGGTATTCAGCTCGCAATCCGTTCACACCGGGCCCGGAGTCGCTTCAGGTGAGCGAGTTGACGCCCGGGAATTTCGCGCGGAATGCCGCTGGCATCGGCACGACTTTCTTCGCCTCGTAGTCAAAGAAAACAAACCCCGACTTGGCCATTGCGATCAGTGCGCCGTCCGAGGGCCGCGTGATGCGGAAAATGATATCGCCGCCGTAGCGGTTGAAATCCATGATGCCGACCTCGAAGCACAACTGGTCGCGCGCATAGGCTTCGGCGCGATACATGGTGGCGAGGTCGGTGACGATGATGCTGATGTGGGCGTCCTTCATGTCCTCGATGCCGGCATCGAAGAGAAAGCGCGCACGCGCCTCGGAAATCATCGAGATCATCGAGTCGTTCGCGAGGTGGTTGGCCGAATTGATGTCGGTGACGCGCACCGTGAGGTGGGTGGAGTAGTAAAACTGGTCTTCGGGGAAATGGAGCTCGATGCGGGCCATGGCGCAATGCGTTGAATAGGGGAGTGGAGAGCACGGCGCCTGGCCGTCGGCCATGCGCAGCTTGTGCGCCGGCAAGCGCACTCCGCTATTTTATCGGTTCGCCAGGACGCGCATGCGCGCCAGCCTAGACGCGCGGCAGATCGTCCATCGATTTCTCGACGCTGCCGTCCGGGACTTCCATATCGATTCCGTCGATGCCGTTGGGGTGAGGAACCGCCTTGATCTTCGGCCCGAGGAACTTCATGCCGCCCAGCGTGAACACGGAATACACCACGGCGCCCGAGCGGAGGCCGTTCGCGACGTCGGCTACCTCGGAGATTTTGGGCGGCGAGAGCCAGTCATGGGAATGAGGGTCGATTGGCGCCCAGCGCACGTGCGTCACGCGGTCCGTTGAAGCGCTAATGCGCACGCCATCGACAGCATACGTAGCCATGGTTGTCTCCTTCGCCAGCGGGATTCTTTATGCTAGTCCGTTCGGCAGTGGCTGGAAAGCGGCGCGAGAGCGAGGGCGTAAAACGCGAGCCAGACTCAGGCGACGCGCGCCGCGTGAGTCTGTCTCGCGTGCAGGCAAACCCCGGATTTACTGCAGATTGCCGGCCACGGCGACGGTCTGCCCCGTGATGTAGTTCGACTCGGGCGAGCAGAACAGATACACGCCACCCGCGGCTTCCTCGGGCGTGCCGCCACGGCCCAGCGGGTTGCGCTGCGCGTGCGTTTTCAGCATTTCGGGGTTCAGGCCCACGCGGATGTCGCGCCCCTCGATCTTCACCGTCGCACCCGCCTTCGCGTCGGCGGAGGTCATGCGCGTATGGATCAGGCCGAACGCCACCGCGTTGACGTTGACATTGAAGCGGCCCCATTCGCGCGCGAGCGCGCGCGTCATGCCGATCACGCCGGCCTTCGCGGACGAGTAGTTCATCTGGCCCGCGTTACCGTTGAGCGCCGAAGTCGACGAGATATTGACGATCTTGCGATAGACTTCGCGGCCTTGCGCGACGTCCGCGGCGTGCAGCGCTTTGATGTGCGGATAGGCGGCGCGCAGGATGCGGAACGGCGCGGTCATATGGCAGTCGAGGATCGCATACCACTGCTCGTCGGTCATCTTCTGGATCACGTCGTCCCACGTGTAGCCCGCGTTGTTGACGAGGATGTCGATGCTCTTGAAGTTGCTCATCGCGGTGCCGATGAAACGCTCGGCGAAGTCGGGCGCGGACACGTTGCCCACGCAGGCCACCGCTTCGGCGCCCATCTTCTTGAGTGCTTCGACCGTTTCGTGCGCGGGATCGGCGTCGAGATCGTTCACGACGATGCGCGCGCCTTCGCTCGCGAGTTTTTCCACGATTGCGCGGCCGATGCCACGACCCGAACCGGTGACGAGCGCCACCTTGCCGTCGAGTTTGCCCATGTCTGTTCTCCTGATGATGCTGACGTAATGCGATTATTGAAGGGCGATCACGGCGTCGCCGACGACGCGCGGTTCGCCATACTGGTTGGCGGTCTGGATTTCGACGCGCAGGCGTTTCTCACCGGCGGCTTCGAACTTCTCGACCACCCGTCCCGTGCAGGCAATGCGGTGACCCAGGTGAGTAATACCGACGAAGCGCACGCCGAACTGGCGCAACTGGCGCTGATCGACCCACTGTGTGAGCAGGCGGCCGAGCCAGGCCATCGAGAGCATGCCGTGCGCGAACACGTCGGGCATACCGGCGCGGCGTGCGTAGTCGATGTCGATATGCACGGCGTTGTGGTCGCCCGATGCGCCCGCGAACAGCGCCAGCATTTTGCGGTCGACCGGCGGCAGTTCGAGCGGCGGCAGCGCGTCGCCTACCTGGATTGCGTCATAGTTGAGGTTGCTCATGCGTTGGCTTCCTTTAACCGTTGCGTTGCACGATCACGCTGCGCAGATCGGCCACGTGCTCGCCGCTCTGGTTCGTCACGCGCGTCTCGCGCGCCACGAACTCCAGCAGGCCGCCTTTCTTGTCATAGATGTCCGCAATGCGCGACTCGAACAGCAGCACGTCACCGGCGTAGGCAAGCCGGTGATATGTGAAGTTCTGCTCGCCGTGCAGAATGCGCGGCAGCTCGATGCCGATCTCGTCGCGCCATGACGCGTCTGGCTGCTCGAATTCGAGCGAGAACAGGAACGTGGGCGGCAGCGGCAGGCCGGGGTGGCCGGCGTCGCGCGCGGCCGATTCGTCGAAGTAGACCGGATTCGTTTCGCCAATCGCCTTGGCGAAGAAGCGCAGGCGGCCCGCTTCGGCCACCGCGCGAAACGCCGGCAACTGCTTGCCGATGAACTGCTTGTCGATCATGTCGGTTGCTCCATGGTTTCTCAGTGAGCGGCCCGTTCAGGCCGACTTGTAAACCGTCACCACGCAGGCGCCGCCGAGACCGACGTTGTGCGCGAGCGCGACCTTCGCGCCTTCCACCTGGCGATCCTGCGCCGCGCCGCGTAGTTGCTGCGTGAGCTCGTAGCACTGCGCGAGACCAGTCGCGCCGAGCGGGTGGCCCTTCGAAAGCAGGCCGCCCGAGGGGTTCACGACCCACTTGCCGCCGTAGGTGTTGTCGCCGTCGTTGACGAGCTTTTCGGCTTCGCCTTCGGCGCACAGCCCCAGCGCTTCATAGGTGAGCAGTTCGTTCTGCGCGAAGCAGTCATGCAGTTCGATCACGTCGATGTCCTGAGGGCCTACGCCGGCTTGCTCATACGCGCTCTTCGCGGCAGCCTGGGCCATATCGAAGCCCACCACCCGGATCATGTCCTTCGCGTCATAGGTGCTCGGCAGGTCGGTGGTGAGCGCCTGGCCGGCGATCACAACGTCGGTGCGCAGGCCACGTTTTTTCGCGAATTCTTCGGAGACGATCAGCGCCGCCGCCGCGCCGCAGGTGGGCGGGCAGGCCATCAGGCGCGTGAGGACGCCTTCCCACAGCATCGGCGCGGCCATCACGTCTTCGGTCGTGACGACGTTGCGGAACACGGCGAGCGGGTTGCGCGCGGCATGACGGCTCGCCTTCGCGCGGATGCTGGCGAAGGTCTCGAGCTTCGTGCCGTACTTCTTCATGTGAGCCATGCCGGCCCCGGCGAACTGCCGAATCGCGTTGCTGAGGCCTTCGGGGCGGCCGACGAGTTCGTCGGTCATGTCGAGCGCGCGTTCGAGCGCGCTGGCGCGGTCCGACCACACCGACTTCAGCGCGCCCGGTCCCATGTACTCGAAGCCCACGGCGAGGGCGCACTCCACCGCGCCGCTCGCGACGGCCTGGCGTGCGAGGAACAGCGCCGACGAACCGGTCGCGCAGTTGTTGTTCACGTTGATGACGGGGATGCCGGTCATGCCCACGTGATAGAGCGCCTTCTGGCCGCTGGTCGAATCGCCGTAGACGTAGCCCGCGTAGGCCTGCTGGACGTCGTCGTAGTTCAGTCCCGCGTCGGCCAGCGCCTGGCGGATCGCCGTGGCGCCCATCACGTCATAGGTATCGCTCGTGCCCGGTTTCTTGAACGGAATCATGCCGACGCCGGCGACGAATGCATTGCGTGTCATTTCAGTACTCCTGAATCAATGGATGTTTTTTTAAAGCTTGCGGGAGATGAGATCGCGCATCACTTCACTCGTGCCGCCGTAAATGCGCGTGACGCGCGAGTCGGCAAAGGCGCGGGCCACCGGATATTCGAGCATGTAGCCATAGCCGCCGTGGAGCTGAACCATCTCGTCGAGCGCGCGGCCGAGCGACTCGGTGGCGAAGAGCTTGACCACGGCCGCTTCTTCGAGCGTGAGGCGGCGGCTCACGTGCTCGGACAGATAGTGATCCACCATCAGGCGCACGGCGATCGTCTGGGCCTTGATGTCGGCAAGTTTGAACTTGGTGTTCTGAAAGTCCCACACGGTCTGGTTGAATGCCTTGCGGTCCTTCACGTAGTTCAGCGTGTGCTCGAGGCAAGCCTCCAGCTTGGCTGCCGCGCCCACCGCGATCGACAGGCGTTCTTGCGGCAATTCGGCCATCAGGTAAGCGAAACCCTTGCCTTCCTCGCCCAGGCGGTTGGCAACCGGCACGCGCACGTCGTCGAAGAAGAGTTCGGCGGTGTCGCCGGCGTGCTGGCCCACTTTGTCGAGCTTGCGGCCACGGCGGAAGCCCGCGCGATCGGCTTCGACCACGACGAGGCTCACGCCTTTCGAGCCGGCGGCCGGATCGGTCTTGCAGATCACGATGATGAGGTCGGCGTTCAGGCCGTTGCTGATGAAGGTCTTGCTGCCGTTGATGACGTACTCGTCGCCGTCGCGGATCGCAGTGGTGCGCACAGCCTTCAGGTCGCTGCCCGTGCCGGGCTCGGTCATCGCGATCGCGAGGATGTACTCGCCCGAGCAGACCTTCGGCAGCCAGCGCTGCTTCTGCTCTTCCGAACCGATGCGGGCGATGTAGGGGGCGATGATGTCCGAGTGAACCGAGAAGCCGAGGCCGCTCACGCCCGAGCGATTGACCTCTTCGTTGAACACGGCTGCGTGACCGAAATCCCCGCCGCCGCCGCCGTATTCGGTGGGCAGCGTGAGGCACAGCAGACCTTCGCGGCCCGCCTTCAGCCAGGTTTCGCGGTCCACCTTGCCGGCTTTGTCCCATTCGGCCTGTTTCGGCAGGCACTCCTTTTCCAGGAAGCGGCGCGCGGTGGTGCGCAGCATTTCGTGGTCGTCGCGGAAGAAGGTGCGATTGATTTGCATTTTGGTTGTCCTAATCTTTAGCGTTGGATTCGAAGCGCTGATTCAACGTGCTCGCGCGATGTGTTCCGCGGGTTCGGGGACGTAGAGCTCGTCGATCAGATGGGCGCGGCGCGCGCGCGTGACAGCCTGGTTGACGTAGCCTTTCTCGGCAATCTCGTTGGCGTCCATCGAGGGTGGCTCGGCCATCAGCATGAGGCGCTCGACGGCAAGGCTCGCGCCTTGCGCGCCCTGGCGGCGCAACCGCTCGCCCAATTCCGCGACAACGCGCGGATGTTGCACGAGCGCCTCGGCGTCCAGCCCCTCGAGCTCCGGCGCGAGACGCCTGCAGGCCGCCACGTTGGGCCACGCGAGGGCCGCCAGGTAGTCGTGGTCGTGACCGCAAATCACGGCGTCGGTGAGCAGCGGGGCGCAACGATCGAGCAACGCGAGCCGTACGGCGCCCGTGCGGACCCACGTGCCGTTGGTGAGCTTGAAATCTTCCACCACGCGGCCCGCGAACAGCAGGCCCTTCGAAGGATCCTCGGGGTCGGCAAGCCGCACGGCATCGCCAATCCGGAAGAAGCCTTCTTCGTCGAATGCGGCTGCAGTTAGTTCGGGCTGCTTGATATAGCCGCCAAAAACGTTGGCGCCGCGCATGCGGATCTCGTAGCGGCCGTCGCCGCCTTCAAGGGGCAATAGCTTCACCTCCGAGCCTGGCGCTGGCGTGCCGATGTTGCCGACCGTCTCGGCGGGCCAGCCGCAGTACGTCCCCATGCCGGACGTTTCCGTGCAGGCGAGGCCGGTGGTAAAGGTAATGCGCTCCCCGGTGGTTTTCTGGGCTACGCGCTGGATGCGCTGCCAGACATCGGTGGGCAGGCTCGCGCCGCCGTAGCCGAAGAAGTGGACTTTCGAGAACAGATTGGCCGCGAGCGCGTCGTCACGTTCGAGCTCGTTCGCGAGCACAGTCCACGCGGACGGCACAGTCGTGAAGATGGTGGGCGCCACCTCGCGCAGATTGCGCACGGTCCTCTCAACGAGGCCGGGCAGCGGGCGTCCGTCGTCGATGAAATGGGTCGCGCCGAACTGGATCGAGCGGCCGAAATTGAGCACGCCGCCAAGGCCGTGGTGCCACGGCAGCCAGTCGAGAAACACGGGTTCGAGTTCGCGCAGGAAGGCGAGGTTGTCGGCAAAGTAAGCGGCGACAGCCTTGAAGTTGCCATAGGTGAGGTTCACACCCTTCGGCATGCCGGTGGAGCCGGATGTGAAGAGCACACGCGCCGTTGCGTCGCGCGAGATGGCCGCATGCGCGGCGGCGACGGCGGCCGCGCGCGCGGGCGTCAGTTCGGTTGCGGCGAGCGTGGCCCAATCGGTCTGTCCCGCACGCACGTTGCGCACGGCGATCACTGCGGCGCCGGTGTGCTCGAGGGCGGCGAGCGCGCGTTCGAGGGTGGTGCCGTCCTGCACGAAGAGCGCGGCCGGCGGCACCATGTCGATCACGCCGTTCAGGCGCGCAAAGTCCTTGCTGAGCGTCGAGTAGGCCGGCGAAACCGGCGCTGTCGGGATGCCAACGTACTCGGCCGCGAGCAGCACCACGGCCTGCTCGATCGAGTTGCCCGACAGCAGCGTCAGCGGGCGCGCCTGGCCGAGGCCCATTTCGAGCAGCGCGGCGCCGACGGCGCGCACCTGCTGCCACAAGTCGCGCCAACTGAGGCGGCGCCACTCGCCGGTGCTGTCGCGCTCAGCGAAGGCTGTCGTGTCGCCGCGCACGGCGGCCCAGTCTTCGATGAAGTCGGCAAAGCTGGTCTGGGTAATGGCGGGCGGCGGGTTGGCCGAACGGAGGATCAGACTGCCGTCGCTGCGACGTTCGACGAGGATTTGCCGCGAGGGTAGCCGGACCGGGCGGAATGCAGCCGCCGGGGCAGAACTGGGCGTGAGCGTAGTCATTACGCCGTGTCTCCTGTGACGTTTTTTTGGCTGTCCCGGGTTTGTGCCGCCAAGGCGATGCGCAAACCCCTGATACAGAGAATATCGGCCCCGGCACCGGGTCGAACCACCCGCGACGGGTAGCGAGGAGGGGACAGGGGGAGACTACTGGTCGAGATCGAGACCGAGATCGCGCACACGCGCGACGGCTTCGTCGCGGCTCGAAACGCCGAGCTTGCCGTAGATGTTCTTGAGGTGCCACTTGACCGTTTCCGGCGAGATGCCGAGGGTTCGGGCGATCTTCTTGTTCGGCAAGGTCTGCGCGAGCAGGCCGATGACCTTGGCCTCGCGCTCGCTGAGCGCCTCAGCAACGCCCGGCAGCGCGCCGCGTGCGCTGCGCACCGGGGCGGGCGGGGCGGCGAGCACGCTCGCGGCCGCCTCGGCGCGGCGCAGCCGGTCGACATAGAACGCCAGCACCGCATCGTCGGGTTCCGCGCGCACGACCTGCTCCGCGAACGAGACCACGTCGGGTGCGACGTCGAGAATGCTGCGCACCAGCCCGAGCCGGTGGCCAAGCCGCAGGCTGGCGAGCGCGCTCTGGTGCGCCGCTTCGGTGCGTCCGCGCTTCAGGTCGACAAGTGCCGACTGCAGGCGCAGGCGGGCGACATGATGTTGCCGGCCCCGCTCGCCGCACAGCGCGATGAGCGCCGGCAGGCGCATGGCGGCGCTTTCGAAGTCTTCGTGTGCGATGTTCCAGTTGACGTGCGCCTGCTCCGCGAGCGCGAGCACGTCGCGGTGGGTGAGCGGGCGCGTGGGTGCGAGGCGGGCCGCGATCATGTCGAGCCGCGCGAGATCGGCTTCGGCGGCGTCGAACCGGCCGCTTTGCAGGTGATACTGGACCTGGGCCGCGAGGCTGTGAGCCTGGAGCCGCGGCAAGCCTTGCCGCGTGGCGTATTCATCGAGCCGCTCGAGGTAGGCGAATGCGTCGAGGTGATGGCCTTCCGCCCAGTGCGCCGCCGCAAGCACGCTCAAGACGCGCACGACCGAATCGGGGATGGACACGCGCTCGAGCACATCGACGCGGTCTTCGACGAGACGTCGCGCGCCGGCGATGTCGTTGAACTCGTAGAGCGCCTCGCCGAGCAGCGCGGCCGCGAAGCAGGCCGGCTCCGCCGCACCGCTGCCGCGCTGCTCGGCTTCGGCCAGCACGTCGCGGCTGATGCGCTCGACCTGGGTGAATTGCCCTTCGAGCGCATGGCTGAAGCCGGTCATGCAGCGACTGTTGAGCACGCCGGCCGAGGTGCCGAGCAGCGGTGCGCCGTCGACCAGCACGCGCATCGGTTCGAGCTGCACGGCGCGCGCCTCGTCGTATTCGCCCGAGTGCATGTAGAACCACGACAGCAGGATGGCGCGCGCGCCAACCGAGAAGCCGTCGGCATCCGGGGGCGCATTCAGGATCAGGGGCAGTTGCTCCATCGCCCGGTCGGGATCGTCGCGCTGCACCTCGACCGTGGCGCGCAACAGCGCCAGCCGGTAGCGCGTGCGGGCGTCCCCGGCGGGGATGTCGGCTTCGAGCCGCGCGATGCTGGCCGCGCAGGCTTCGAAATCGCGGGCATACAACTGCAGTTGCAGGCGCCACATGCGCAAGCCGATGCGCGCTTCGACCTCCGCATGCGGCAGCAGGTGCATGAGCGAGACCAGCTTGCGCAGATCGCCGGCCACCTGCAGGCCGCGCGCCACTTCCAGAACCAGGTTCGCAGCGGCCGTTGATTCGCCGGCCTGCAGCGCGTGCCGCACGGCCTCGTCGGGCAGATCGTGGTCGCGGAACCAGCACCATGCCGCATGGTGCACCGCGCGCTGCACCGCCTCGCTACGGGCCCGGAAGCGGTTGAGCAGGGTCTCGCGAAAAAGCGGGTTGAGGCGATACCAGGTTTCGTTGCCCACGCGTTCGATCTGCGCGATGAACAAATTGTCGGTCTCGAGGCGTTCGAGCAGCGCGAGTACTTCGCGGGGCGACTGCTCCGCGCCGACCAGCGCCACGCACAGCGACGAGCACAGCCGCGCACACACCGAGGTGCGCACCAGTAGCTCCACCTCGTTCGCCGTGAGGCGGGACAGCACTTCGCGCTCGAAGTAGTCGCCGAGTGCGTGTGCGTCGAGCAAATGGGTATGGGTGAGCGACTCCGTTACGTTGCGCGCGCCGGAGGGCGCGCGGTGCCGCTTCAGATGCATGGCGAACAGCTGCAGACCCGCCACCCAGCCATCGGCGAGTTCGTGCATTTCGCGGGCGTCGCGTTCGCTGACTTCGCCCAGTTGCGCGCGCAGGTACTGCGCGGATTCCTCGAACGTGAAGCGCAAGTCCCGCATGTTGAGTTCGAGCACGAGATCCTGGTCGCGCAGGCGGCCGACCGAAACCGGAAAGGTGCCCCGCGAGACCAGCACGAGGTGCAGGTTGGGCGGCGCGTAGTCGAGCAGCCATTGCAGCGCCTTGTGGCTGCGCGGATTGGCGATGTGCTGCAGATCGTCGACGACGAGGGCGAGGTCGCCGGAGCGCTCCGCGATGCCGCGCACCAGCGCGATCACGGTGCGCTCGACCGCTTCGTCGTCCACGCCGCGCCCGCCGAGAAGGGCGGCCTCGCGGCAGATGGCCGGGTCGATCTGCGCGAGGCTGGCGACGAGGTAGTCGATGAAGCTCGCGAGATCGTCGTCTTCGGGCGCGAGCGTGAGCCACGCGAGTTCGAAGCCGAGCGGCAGGAGCGACTCGCGCCAGGCGACCAGCGTGCTGGTCTTGCCGCAGCCGGCCGGGCCTTGCAGCATGATGCAGCGCTTGCGCCGCGCCTCGATCAGCTGGGCGACAAGACGCTCGCGCGCGACAACGCGGGTTCGGTGACGCGGGGCCATGACACGGGATGCGGTGCTGGTGGGGAGGGTGGGGGCCTTGTCGGAGCGGCCCTCATCGGACGGAACTGAGGATTGCGGCATGTTCGCGTGCGCCTTTCTGTCGAGGCGCGGCTACGGCTGCACGCGCCCAATGACGAAATGGATATCCGGTCATTGTAGCGCGCGAGAACGCACACGAAACGCTCTGCCAGCGGTGCGGCTGCGGTCGTGGCGCGGCTAAGCCGGGCGTGCCCCGGCCTCGGCGAACTCGTCGGCGCCGGTGGAGTCCGGCGCGGCTTGCTGGCCCCGGTTGCGGCGCACGAGTTGCACGACTTCGCCGTCCGCGCGCCAGGCGTGGCAGGTGTCGATCATGGGCAGCGGCGGCGCGTGTTCGCCCACCAGCATGTTCGCGGGCGAGCCGTCGCGCAGCCCCATGATGGTCTGGAATGCCGTGGTGGCCATCGGGCCGAGCAGTTCGGTCAGGTGCGTGCAGCCCGCGCCGCCGCCAACCCGCGCCTTGACCTCCTTCATGAAGCCATTGCCGATGCGCACGCCGACCAGCTTTCCGTAGGCGGCGTTGATATGGGTGCAATACGGCGTGGGCGCGGCATGGGTGAGCGCGCGGGCATCGTGAATCACGAGGTCGCCGTCGACGGTGATCCTGAGCCACATGTCGTGAATCGGCTCGCCGGGCGGCACTTCCTTGAACAGCATGGTCGCAGGGTGCCCCTTGGTGTCCCGCATGGTGGCCTCGATGTCGTAGAGGCCGTCCTCGCGCGCGTATCCGGTGCAGACGATCTGGCGCGTATGCGCCAGCCGTCGCGCGGCGGTGGGGGTGGGGTTCTCTGGCATCGCTGCTGGCTCCTGGCGAGCGCCCTGACGGGCGCGATATCACGATGATGGCCGCAGGCCCTGGGTGTTGTCCCTACCCGTGCCGGGTAGTCGCGCTCAGGCCCCGCGCAGGCGCAGTGTCGCATCGCTTGGGGTATTCCCACACCCACTCCGTTCGGGTAGTTGCCCTGCACAGATGCCCTGCAACACTGCGCCGCGTGACGAGTTCCACCATCACCGCATCCGGGCGATGCGGCAAACACAAAGAGGAGACGTGCATGCGAATTGTCGGCAAGAGTATCTGTGGGGCCACCCTGGCGCTGCTCGCGGGGACAGCGGCGGCGCAGTCCAGCGTTACGCTGTATGGCGTAGCCGATGTATTCCTTCAGTACATGGACAACGGCGGCCAGCACGCGTATTCGGAGCGCAGCGGCGGCAACACGGGTTCGATGTTCGGCCTCAAGGGCAGCGAGGAACTCGGCAACGGCCTGAAGGCGATCTTCGACGTCGAGACCGGCTTCAACGTCAATAACGGCACCTTGTTCGCCAACACCAGCTCGATCTTCTATCGGCAGGCCTGGGTCGGTCTGACGAATGACCGGTACGGCACCCTCACGTTCGGCCGCGTCTATCAGCCGACCTTCTGGATCGTCTATCCGACCGATCCGTTCCGCGGCAACGAAATTCTCTCGCCGCTCTCGGCGGGCGTGCTGGCTGTCGACCGTAATACGCTCGCCACGCAGTACGTCACGGGCCGCACCAGCAACGCGATTCTCTACAAATCGCCGAATATTTCGGGGTTCCAGGCTTATGCGATGTACGGCTTCGCGGCCACGGTGACTCAGCCGGTGCCGCAAACCTCGGGCAACACGCTCGACCTCGCCGCGTCGTACTCGGGCTATGGACTGTACGCGGGTATCGCGTATCAGTATCAGCACCCGGGCACCGAGACGCTTCCGGGTCTGCCGGCCGCGCTCAACCTGCTGGGCACCGAGCATTACACGGGCGCGATCGGCTATCGCTTCGGCATCGTCAATCTGACGTTCAACTACGCCTATAACAAGCCGCACGACGCGTCGTCACGCTCGCTCGCGGCGCTGCTCGGCGCGGACCACTCGAACAGCCTCATGGAATTGGGCGCGACGATTCAGGCGACTGCGGCCGATGCCATCGAAATCGCGGGCGTTGAACGCAACGTGCGCGGCGCGCATGACAACACGGTGGGCGTGGAAGTGGGCGTCGATCACAACCTGTCAAAGCGCACCGCGCTCTACATGCGCGCTGGCTACATGAAGAACAACGGTTCCGCGACGATGACCTGGCCGGGCGTCACGGCGAACGGCGCTAATGCGACTCAGGTGCTGGTCGCGCTGGGCATGACGCATCGCTTCTGATTCGACAGCAATCCGGGATACAGCGCGGGCAGGATTGCCGCGCGCCCCCGTCCACAACGCACTTAAACTTAAACAAGAGGGATCAGGATGAAGAACATTCGAGCTGGTCAGGCGCTTGCTCTGGCGACGCTTCTCGCTTGCGCACTGCAAGCGCATGCGCAGGATGGTGCGTCTACGTCATCGGTACCCGCGGTGGTACCCGCAATGGCGCCGGCAGCGGCAAGCATGCCCGCCGCCACACCGGCGAATTCGAAGGCCGAGAAGGCGGCCGACCGGGCATTGCGCCGCCGCGTGCTGAACGCGCTCGGGAAGGCGAAGGGCTTGCGCGCGGCCGGCATCACCGTGCGCGCGCACGACGGCGCCGTGGCGCTGCAGGGCTGGGTGCCCGAGCAGTCGCAGATCGAACAGGCCACGCATGTGGCCGAAGGCGTGGCGGGCGTAACGTCGGTGACCAATACGTTGACGCTGTCGACGTTCTGATTTCGACAGCCTTCCCGGGGACTGCACCGCAGCTCCCCGGGCGCAACCCGCTTCAGGTTCCCGCCTCCGGCGCGCGCTCCATCTCCTGTTCCTGCAACTCCCGCCATGCGATCTTGCCGGTTGCCGAACGAGGCAGCTTCGCCACGATCTGCACGATGCGCGGCGCCTTGTACGTCGCCATGTTCGCGCGGCACCACGCTAGCAGCGCAGTCTCGGTGACGTTCTGCGCATCTGCCTTCAGCACGATGACGGCCTTGACCGTTTCTCCGCGATGCGCATCGCGCGCCCCGATCACGCAAGCCTCCAGAATCGCCGGATGCGTGTACAGGGTCGCTTCGACTTCCGCCGGCCAGACCTTGTATCCCGAGGCGTTCACCATGCGCTTGAGCCGGTCGCGCATGCGGAAGTAGCCGTTCGCCTCGATGCTGGCGAGGTCTCCGGTGCGCAAGAACCGCTTGCCGTCCATGACGAAGAAACTTTCCTCATTGGCCTCGGGCTTGTTCCAGTACTCGAGCATGATCTGCGCGCCGTGCACCACGATCTCACCCATCTCGCCCTCGGCTACGAGCGTGCGCGTGACGGGATCGACCACGCGGGCGTCCACGCCATAGGTCGGCACGCCCAGATGCCCGGGCTGCGAGGCGTGCAGCGGATTCGAGATCAGGAACGACGCCGTTTCGGTCATCCCGTAGCCCTCCACGAACTGCAGGCCGTAGCGCTCGAGCATGAGCTTCGCGATGTGTTCCGGTACGGCCGCGCCGCCGCCGACCACCACGCTCAGGCTGCGCAAATCGAAGTCCTCCAGGCCCGGCTGAGAGAAGAACTCCACCAGCATCGGTGGCGGCGCGGCCCAGAACGTCACGCGGTGGCGAGCGATCAGATCGGCCGCGGCACGCGCGTCCCAACGCGGCAGCAGCACGATCGTGCCGCCCATGTAGATGGGGCAATTGAGGCCGTTCTGCAGGCCGAGCAGATGGAACATCGGCGCAACCGCGAGGAAGGCCGACTCGGCATGCGAGCGACGCCACAACTGCGATCCGGCGACCGAAACCATGATGGTGCGATGCGTGTGCATGCAGGCTTTGGGCTTGCCCGTCGTGCCGGATGTGTAGGGCAGCATGCAGAGATCGTCGGGTGCGCCGACGTGCGGCGCCGGCGTATGCGCGTGATCCAGCGTTTGCGACCACCGCACGACGCCGGGCGGCAGCGCGCCGTTGCCCGAGCGCTGCTTGACCCAGTCGGGAATGGTGAAGCCGGCATCGTCGTCGGGCAGGACGTCGCCGTAGGCGTGCACGATCACATTGCGCAGCGAGGTCGTGCCCACCAGCGGCAGGATGTTGCCGAGCAGCTCGCTTGCCACAAACACGGCGACCGTGCCGCTATCCGTGACGATATGGCGGAGCTCGTCTTCGAGCAGCATCGCGTTCACTGGAACCACCACGGCATTGACTCTTAGTATGGCGAAATAAGCGGCAATGCATTGCGGGCTGTTCTGGCTGAGCAGCGCAACGCGATCGCCGCGCGCGACGCCGCAAACGTGCTGCAAATAGCCGGCCATGCGCTCGACCTGCTCCAGCAAGGCGCGATAGGTGACGGCGCATCCATAAAAGTGGATGGCGACCTTGTCGGGAAAGCGGCGGGCGGAGAGTTCGAGATTTTCGTAGAGCGTCGTCTCCGGCGGATGAAAGCGATCCGGCACGCCGGGCTGCAAGAAGCGGCGGTCGGCCATGAGCGGACCGCAAGGGTGTTGCACGACGTCGCCTGGCACGTTGCCCCGAGGTACATTGCCTTGAGCCATGTCTGTCTCCTGATGATTCGATTGAATGAACGTCGCGCTCAGAACGCCGTGTCGCCGTCGAGCAGCCGGCGCGCGATCGTGCGCCGCTGGATTTCCGAGGTGCCGTCTGGAATGCGCATCGTGCGGGCCCAGCGAAATCCGGCTTCGAGCCGCAATTCATTGGTCAGCCCCATGCCGCCGTGGATCTGAATGGCGCGATCCATCACGCGGCCAACCATCTCCGTTGCGCTCGCCTTCACGATCGACACTTCCTTGGTCGCGGGGCGGCCTTCGTCGACGAGCCAGGCGCAATGGCGGATCATCGATTTCGCTGCATAGATGTCCATCGCGCATTCGGCCAGCATGAATTGCACGGCCTGGTGGTCGGCGATCGGCTGGCCGAAGGTCTTGCGCACCATGCCCGGCAGATACTCGGCCTTCTGCTCGGGCGAAAGCGCCTTGAGCGCGCCGATCAGCCCCTTGCACCGTGCGATCAGGCTGCCCACGCTCATCCAGGCGCGCGAGAGCTGTTCGGCCACCAGGCAGTACTCGTAGGCGCCCAGCCCGAGCCCGCCATACGCCTCGGGAATGAGGATGGCGAAATAACCGAGTTCGGCCATTTCGTCGATCAGCTCGCGCGGGATCTTGCCTTTCTCAGGATCGAGCCGTTTCGCGAGCGGCATGACGTGCTCCATCGCGAACTGGCGCGCCGTTTCCTGAATCATGCGGCGGTCATCGGACAGTATGTGCACCGGACGCTCCTTGGCGGTCATCGAGATTGGGCGATATGTTCGTACATAGTAGCTGCCTGACACCCACTCGGCGCAAGCGTTTTCTGTCCGCCCACCCGAGATGGGTGGGTCTGTAATTCGCGCGGATTGAGTGCCTCCTGGCGGTTGACAGTATTCTCAGTGGGCGCAAATATGTACGTACATTTTGGCGACGTCGGCGAGTGCGCCGGCATATCGGAATCAGGGAAGAGATGAAGCAGGTGATCGAGTACGTCGATCAGGCAGCCCACCGGGCCGGCCTGAAAAAGCGCGTGCCGGTGCATGTGCTGATCGAAACACACGGTGCGCTGCGCGACGTGTTCCGGATCGCCGAACTGCCGCATATCGAAGTGCTGGACTTTGGCCTGATGGACTTCGTAAGCGGCCATCACGGTGCGATTCCCGCAGCGGCGATGCGCAGCCCCGGGCAGTTCGAGCACGCGCTGCTCAGGCGCGCCAAGGCGGATGTGGTGGCGGCCGCGCTCGCGAACGGCATCGTGCCGTCGCACAACGTCTGCCTGAACCTCAAGGACGCCGTGGTCATCGGCACCGATGCGGCGCGCGCGCACAACGAGTACGGTTTTCTACGCATGTGGAACATCTATCCCGCGCAGATCCTGCCTATCGTCGAAGCCATGCGGCTTGGGCGGGACCCGCGCAAGCGTACAATCGCCCCCACCCGGCCACCACTCAGCCCCTGCCTTTCTATCCTCGACACCGTTACCTCATGCGTAGTCCGAGCCAAACCGAACCGTCCGCCGCCTCAGCAGCAGGCGCATCAACACGCTATGCGGAACTGGCGAGCATGCTCGTCAAGGAAATCGCGAGCGGCCGACGCGTGGTGGGCAGCCTGCTGCCCACCGAGCACGAACTGGCCGGTCTGCACGGCGTGAGCCGTCATACGGTGCGTGCCTCGCTCAAGCTGCTTCAGGATCTGGGCTACATCTCGCGCAGGAAGTCGGTCGGGACCATGGTGACGAGCGCCAATCCACGTGCCGCGTATAGCCAGTCGTTTTCGACCATCGACGATCTCGTGCGGGTTGCGGCAACCGAAGTACGCTCGATCCGGGACAGGCGTGACGTCACGCTTGACCGTGCAACCGCCCGGCGGCTCGATGCCCCGTTCGGGAGCGACTGGCTGCTGCTCGCGGGCACGCGCGTCGATGCAAGGAAGGGCGGGGAGCCGCTCGCCTGGGCCGACATCTACATCGACGCCACGCTGTCGCGTCTCGCCGACGAGATCGTCGGCCATCCCGAGGTTCTGGTCAGCTTTCTGATCGAACGGGAAACCGGTAGGGCCATCGCCGAGATTCACCAGGTTGTGACCGCAACGCTGATTGAAGCGCCGCTCGCCGAAGTGCTAGGCGTGCCGGCCGGGTCGGCTGGCATGCGGCTGCTGCGCCACTACAAGGACGCCGCCGGGAAGATCCTCGAAATCACCGACACGATCTATCCGGCCAGCCGCATCGCCATCGCACATCAACTCAAACGCGACTCAACGCCGCTCGCGCCCTGAGTGTGCTTGGGTGCACCCAGGGCGCGGCGGCTTTACATCGTCGTCACCGACTTGCACTCCAGGAACTCCGCCAGCCCTTCGGCGCCGTACTCGCGCCCGTTGCCCGAGGTCTTGTAGCCGCCGAACGGCACCGTGATGTCGAGCATCGCGCCGTTAATGCGCACCGAGCCCACGCGCAGCCGCGCCGCCACCTTGCGCGCGCGCTCGGGATCGCCCGAGGCGATATACCCCGCCAGACCGTAGATGCTGTCGTTGGCGATGCGGATGGCTTCCTCCTCGTCGTCATAGGGAATCATGACGAGCACGGGGCCGAAGATTTCCTCGCGCGCAATCGTCATGTCGTTGCGCACGTCGGCAAAAATCGTCGGCCGCGCGTAGAAGCCGCGCGTGAGCCCATCGGGCCGGCCAGGTCCGCCCGCCACCACGCGCGCGCCTTCCTCGATGCCAACGGCGATCATGTGCTGAACCTTTTCGTATTGCCCACGATTGGAGATGGGTCCCATGCGCGTGGCCGGATCTGCAGGGTCGCCCACCGTCACCGCGTTCGCGGCCGCAGCCGCGATGGCGAGCGCCTCCTCGTAGCGCGAGCGCTGAACCAGCATGCGGGTGGGGGCGACGCAGGTCTGCCCGGAGTTCGCCATGCATTGCGCGACGCCGCTCGCGACCGCGGCTTTCAGGTCTGCGTCGTCGAGTATCAGCAAGGCCGACTTGCCGCCCAGTTCCTGGGTCACGCGCTTCACGGTGGGCGCCGCGCTGATCGCCACTTCGACGCCGGCCCGTGTTGAACCCGTGATGGACACCATGTCCACGTCGGGATGCGAAGACAGGCGCGCGCCCACGACGCGGCCCTCGCCGAACACGAGGTTGAACACGCCCGCCGGTGTGCCGGCCTCGTGCATGATCTCGGCGAAGATCATCGCGTCGAGCGGCGTGATCTCCGAGGGCTTGAGCACGACAGTGCACCCAGCCGCCAGTGCGGGCGCGACCTTCGCCACGATCTGGTTCATTGGCCAGTTCCACGGCGTGACGAGCGCCGCGACGCCGATCGCTTCACGGCGCACGTAGCTCTTGGCGTGGGTGGTTTCGAACTCGAAATGGCGCAGCGTCTCGATGGACGCCTGCAGTTGCATGAGGCCGATCGGCGCCTGCAAGGCGTTGCACAGGAATACCGGCGCACCCATTTCCTTGCGCACGGCCTCGGCGATCTCGGGCATGCGGCGCTGATAAATTTCGGCGATGCGCTCGAGCAGGGCAATTCGCTCTTCACGGCTCGATTCGGACCACGAAGCAAAGGCCTGGCGCGCGGCAGCAATAGCGCGATCGGCGTCCTGCCCGGTGCCCATCGCGAGCTTGCCGGTGCGCTCTTCGCTGGCCGGGTCGACGATGTCGAAGAAGGTGGCGCCGGGCGAGGGCTCGACCCACTCGCCGCCGATATAGAAACGGTTCAAGGTTGTCATGGTGTGCTGGTTGTCGAAAGATTGGCTCGATGTCGATACGGTGCTCAGAACGGCCGGTCGCCGATCACGGTCGCGCGCATCATCTGGCGCACGGCGGGGAAGTAGTCCTGGATCGCGTAGTGCTGGCACGACCGGTTGTCCCAGAAGGCGATCGTGTTCGGCTGCCACTTCAGGCGCACCTGATACTCGGGCGACTGCGCCTGGCGGAACAGGTATTGCAGCAGCTCCATCTCGGCAAGCTTGAAATCGAAGCCCACGCGGTAGCGCTCGACCGTCTTGTGGCCGTAGTTGGCGAGATGGGTCGTGAAAGCCTCGTTGACGTACAGAATCTTTTCGCCGGTTTCCGGGTGCGTGCGCACGACCGGATGCGTTGCCGGCGGAAAGCGCTTTTTCATCGTCTCGTGCTGGTCCTCGGGCACCACGATGCCGAACAGCGGCAGGAAATCGTGCACCGCCTTCAGGTCGGCGATCAGCGTCTTGACTTCCTCGGGCAGGTTTTCATACGCCGCGACCATGTTGATCCACATGGTGTCGCCGCCGACTTCGGGGCATTGCACGCAGCGCAGCATCGAGCCCATCGACGGAATCTCGCGCCACGAGACGTCCGTGTGGTAGAGATTTTCGCGCCCGCGCTTGGCGTCGCCGCGGCCCAGGATCACGAGCTCGGGGTGGTCGGGGTGGTGCGGGAACGTCGGGTGCACCTCGAGTTCGCCAAAGCGGCGCGCCACCGCGACGTGCTGGGCCGGCGTGATGTCCTGATCGCGGAAAAACAGCACCTTGTACTTGAGGAGCGCACGGCGCAGGGCGAGGTAGGTCGCGTCGTCGAGCGGCTCGCGCAAGTCGATGTCGCTGATCTCGGCGCCGATGGTCGGGGTTTGACGGGTGACGGTGAACGGCCAGCTTTCGCTGGACGCCCCGGTGGCCGCTGCGCTAACGGTTGCTTGCATATCGAGTCTCCAGATTGAATGTTTGTGTTCGGCCGCTTGATGACTTGATGATCGGTCGGGCATCACGCGGCGAGCGGCGCCGATTCGCGGTTGAGCGTGCGCATCGAGCGCTCCGGATGCAGCCAGCGTAGCGCGACGAGCGCGGCCACGATCAGCAGAACCGCGGTCACGAGGATGCCAAGTTCATAGGCATGACTGCCCGCGTTTGTGTGCGACTGGATGATGCGGCCCGCCACGGCTGGCCCCACGGCGGCGCCGAGACTCGATACGGCCGTATTGATGGCGATGACCGAGCCGCGCTGGGCCAGCGGCACCATCTCGGCAAGCATGGCGGGTGCGAGCGTGAGGCACAGCATGGGCAGCGCGCCGGCCATGGCATAGCAGAGGACCTTCTGAAGCGGTGTCAGCTCGACGGTCGCGAGCGCGATGAACAGCAAGGCGCCGGCGATCATCGTGACGCACGACAGCCGGGCGCGGGCTTCGCGCGTGGTTGCGCCGTGCTTCATCATCGACTGCGACAGCATGCTCAGCCCCACGACGACGGGCGCCGCAAAAGCGATGACAAGCGCGAACCAGCGGCCCGCAACGATGCTGCTGAAACCGAGCCCTTTCTCCAGATAGGTGGGCAGCCAGGTGATGGTCTGGCCCAGCAGCCAGTAGGCAACGAAGCCGAGCAGGAATACGCAGAGCACGGAGGCGTCCGTGAGGATCCTGAGGTACGGCAGGCGCTCGGGCGTCTGCGCAGCCGGATCAGTCTCGACCCGGGCGCGCGAACTGCCCGTCTGCGCGCCGAGCGCGCCCTCGCGGCCGAAGCACAGCCATAGCACGCACCAGACGCAGCCGGTTGCGGCGAGCACGAAGAAGTTGACGCGCCAACCCCAGCGCAAGGTGATGAGCGGAATGCCCACGCCGGCCAGGATCATGCCGAGAACCGCGCCCTGATTGACGATGGCGACCGGGACACTGCGCTTCTGGTCCGGAAACCACTTGAACAAGGCGTGAACCGAAGTCGGAAACGAAGGGCCTTCGGCGGCGCCGAGCAAAACGCGGCAGATGAGCAGGGCGGCCGCGCTGTCTGTGAATGCCTGTGGCAACTGGAGAATCGACCAGCTCGCGCCCATGGCAAGCAGGATCCAGCGCGTCGCAATGCGATTCGAGAGGAAGCCGACGATGACCGTGGAGGTCGAGAAGAGCCAGAAAAAACTACCGGCGACGAGGCCGAACTGTGCCGGCGAAAGATGCATCTCGGCCATGAGCGGCACGGCCACCATGCCGAGGACGATCTTGTCCAGGAAGTTGATCATGGCAAGCCCGGTGAGCAGGGCAGCGATGATCCAGGCAGGTTTGGGCTGATAAGCGGAGGAAGCGGGGAAAGCGGGGGAAGCGGACATGAGCGCGGTCTCGTGGTTCGGCATGCGAGGCAAGGGCGGCCTGGGCGCTCAGGTGCGCGCCAGTGGCTGCGATCGCCGCGTGAAGGTGCACAGAAACAGCGAAGTCGAAAGAGGGCGCGAAGGCGCGCGCTCGCGGGGCCGGGCAATCATGGCTGCCATGGTGTCTCCTTGTTTTTTGGACAACGCGTGCCGAACGGCTTGTCGTCACGATTGCGTATGCCGGTTTGCAGGTTAGGGGGGGAGCCGTCCGGAGCACCCCCCCGTGCTGGGTAGGACGCCTTCCTGAATGGGGGCGGCACCGGCGCGGCGGACCGGGAGGATGCCCTCCGGGGCGGGCGCGCACTGGCCGGGATGGACGGGCGCCGTCGTTGCGTCCGCCGGGCCTATGGCCGGGCTAAGTCAGCGTGCTCAGACTGCCTGCCAATCCCTTTCACCCTGGCAGGAGAACACCATGAACCCATTGCCCATGCCGCGATCGACGGGCTGGCTCAACAAAGTCCCGGAAGTCACGCTGGCGTTCTGGATCATCAAGATCATGTCCACCACGGTGGGCGAGACAGGGGCGGACTTCCTCGCGGTCAATGCGGGTTGGGGCCAGGGCGTCACGCGCTCGGTCATGGCGGCCCTGTTGGCGGCCGCCTTGTTCGCGCAGTTGCGCACCCGCCGCTACACCCCGTGGATTTACTGGTTGACCGTCGTGCTCGTCAGCGTGGTCGGCACGCAGATCACCGATCTGCTGACCGACGGCCTCGGGGTCAGCCTGTACGTCAGCACCTCCGTGTTCGCCATCGCGCTCGCCGCGATCTTTCTCGTCTGGTATCGGGTCGAGCGCACGCTCTCTATCCACGACATCGTCACGCGCCGTCGCGAGTTGTTTTACTGGGCCGCCATCCTGTGCACCTTCGCTCTGGGGACGGCGGCCGGCGATCTGGCGACCGAGGCGTTGGGCCTTGGCTTCAGCTTCGGCGCGCTCGCATTCGGTGCGCTGATCGGCGTGACCTATGCGGTGTGGCGCATGGGCGGCAACGCCGTGCTGACGTTCTGGATCGCCTACATCCTGACACGCCCGTTCGGCGCCGCGCTCGGTGATCTGCTCACGCAGGCCAAGAGCTACGGCGGCCTCGGCATGGGCGCCATGTGGACCAGCGCCTTGTTCCTCTCGGTGATCGTCATGCTCGTGGCCATCGCTCAGGTCGGGATGAACAACAGTCGATCGGCCCAGGTCGCCGAATAAGCCTCTTGCCACTATTCAAGGAGAAGTCATGCCCACAAAATACACATTCGCACGTCCCATGATCGCCGTATCGGCCACCTTGCTCCTCGCGCTGGCGAGCGGCTGCTCCAGGTCCGCCGATTCCGCTAGCAATATGGCCAGCGGCGCGGCGTCCGCCCCATCCGCTCAAGCCGCCTCGAAGCTCGGCGATTTGGCGGCGTTCCGGGCCATCGCCACTGACGTTGCCGCGCTCGTGGACAAAGGCGATTTGCCCGCAGCCAAGGCCCGCATCAAGGATTTGGAGCTGACCTGGGACTCGTCCGAGGCGGGCTTGAAACCTCGTGCCGCCGATGACTGGCATGTGCTCGACAAGTCCATCGACAAAGCGCTGGCCGCACTGCGCGCCGACGCGCCGAATCAGGCCGATTGCAAGGCCGCGATGGCCAATCTGCTCAAAACCTTCGACGCGCTCGAAGGCCGGCATTGAATGACGAATTGAACGACGATAGGGAAAGGAGGGCGGATGCGGGTATTGCTGGTCGAAGACGACCCCATGATCGGCGAAGCGATCGAGGGCGCATTGAAGGATGCGTCCTATGCCGCCGACTGGGTGAAGGACGGACAAACCGCGCTCACGACGCTGGGGTATCAGCACTATGATCTGGTTCTGCTCGACCTGGGCCTGCCCGGCAAGGATGGGCTGGACGTGCTGACCCGTATCCGCGCCGGGGACAACCCGGTTCCCGTGGTCATCATCACCGCGCGCGATGGCCTCGACGACCGTCTGCGCGGTCTCGACGGCGGCGCGGACGATTACGTGCTCAAGCCCTTCGAAATGGCGGAACTGCTGGCCCGCATGCGGGCCGTGCTGCGGCGCAAGGGCGGCCATGCCGCGCCTATTCTCAGCAACGGCGTGGTGTCGCTCGATCCGGCCACCAAAGAGGCCGGCGCCCATGGCGGCCCGACGGTGCGGCTGTCCAACCGCGAGTTCTCATTGCTGCAGGCGCTGCTGGTTCGACCGGGAGCCATTCTGTCTCGCAGCGAACTGGAGGACCGGATTTACGGCTGGGGAGAAGAAGTCGAAAGCAATGCCGTCGAATTTCTGATCCATGCACTACGGCGCAAGCTGGGCAGTGACGTCATCAAGAATGTGAGGGGAGTGGGATGGATGGTTTCAAAAAACGCTTGAACGAGTCGGTTCAACTGAAGCTGTCCGTCACGCTGTCGGTAGCCATTCTTGTCGTGGCGATGGTGGCCGCTGTTTTCTCGTTCCTGTCAGCCTTCGACGAGGCGCACGAACTCCAAGACGATGTCTTGCGCCAGGTGGCACAGCTGATGGACCAACAGCGCCTGTCACCGCGCCATCCGGCCACGCATCCTCCCATCAAAGAAGGCGACGACGAATCGCGCGTGATCGTGCAACGTCTCGGCGACGGAAATGCATCCACGGCGGGCGTGGACGAGGGCGGGGCGCTTGCCTTGCCGGCCACGCTGGCTGATGGACTGCAAACGCTCGACGTCAGCGGCGAAACTTTCCGGGTGCTGATCAAAACGACGGCCGCTGGGGAGCGCATCGCCGTGGCTCAGGAGTCAGGTTTCCGCAATGAAATTGCCCGCGACGGCGCGCTTCGCGCCGTGACGCCTTTTCTGATCCTCGTGCCGGTTCTGCTGCTGATCGTGGCCGATCTCGTGCGCACGATGTTCCGGCCCATCGCGGCACTCTCGAAGGAAATCGATCAGCGTGCCGAGGAGGCACTGCATCCTGTTGAGGACTGCCATCTACCCATCGAGGTGCGGCCGTTTGCGGTGGCGATCAATCGCCTGTTGGCTCGCGTGGCGCAAACCATGGACAACCAGCGCCGCTTCGTCGCGGATGCGGCGCACGAACTGCGCTCGCCGTTGACGGCTTTGTCGCTGCAAGCCGAGCGGCTGGCCGATGCGGAAATGTCCGGCCCCGCTCGCGAACGATTGACTGTGCTTCGGCAAGGGATCGAGCGCGGCAGGAACCTGCTGGATCAACTCCTGACGCTGGCGAGAGCGCAGGCCGTGGCCGAAGCGCCGACGTCGCCGGTGTCCGTGCAGGGCATCTACCGCCGCGTTCTGGAAGACCTCATGCCGCTGGCCGAATCGAGGCATATCGACATCGGAGTCGAAGGCGAGCAGGACGCCCTGGTATGGGTCAGCGAGCTTGACATGATCGCCGTGGTCAAGAACCTCGTTGACAACGCTATCCGCTACACACCGGAAGGTGGCCGGGTCGATCTCTCAGTGAGTACGCAGCACGAGCGTGCCGTACTGCGCGTTCGCGACACTGGGCCCGGTATTCCGGTGGCCGAGCGGGAGCGGATTTTTGCCCCGTTTTACCGCGCGCTGGGCAGCGCACAGCCCGGTTCGGGCTTGGGGCTTTCTATCGTGCGAGCCATTGCTAATCGCATTGGCGCGGAAATCGTCGTCGGCTTTTTAGACGACGAGAAACAGATCGGTCTGGATGTTACCGTCGTTGTTCCAATGGTCGCGCGAGGCTGGGTGTCCCGGAAGTCGATTTGAAGCCGGTTGAAAGTGGGGGCTTCCTGGTGACATCGAGAGACGAACCACCAGGAAGTCGTCGCGTTGCTACTTTACCTGGGCAATCAACTGGACTTCCCAACTATTCGGACCCGCAGTGATCGGGATCTGCGTTGACGGCAAGGCGTGGGGAGTTTTCCCGAGACGGGTAATCAGATTCGGACTGTAAGTGAATCTTTTCGCACCATCCTTGCCCTCGACTTCCTTGAGCCGGTTTAACTCCATTTTGTCGGCGACTCGAGGCCAGAGGCGCAGGGGTTTCTGGCCTGCAAGACAATGTGCGGCATAACCGCGGTTATTGGCAGTGATCCAGCGTTTGTCTTCGTCACTCCAAAAGATTTGAATGGGGACTTCATCGGGACCAATCCCGTCGTCCACGTCCGGACCCATCATTGCGGCCACAACTTCAATCGGTCGTCCTACTAACTTTGCCTCGGGGAATCCAGTGATCGCCTGCTGGTTGACGGTTAGCGAACCCTGGAAATCCTTGGTGATACGCAATTGCCCGAAATAGATTGTCGGAATCTCAGCACCGAGCGGCTTTGGAATCCATGCAATTGGCTCGTTGGATTGTTTGTCCGCACCCAGTTTCAGCGCCCTCAGACGGGCGATGATGGAAGCATCCCAAACGATAATGTACCGTTCCGGAAGCTCGTTGGCCTTGATTTTCGGAAGGTAGACGTTGAGTACATCGTCATACAGGGCATCCACTTTCTCGTTGGGTTTGAATTTTTTTAGAACCTCGAGAAACTTGGAGATCTGGTCGACATTCATATCGATTCCCGTGTTTGCGCAATATTGTTATGCAAGCAGCATGCGCGCGTAACGCGCACGCGCCAGTCTTGTAGATACCTGTCCAACACGATTCAACTGGCCACGCCATACGTGAAAATACAACGCCTGCAGATCATGACACGGACAGAATGCTGCTGGTCGGTCACGGCTCAAAATGGATCGCCCGCGAGGAGTCAGTAGTTCGGCTGCGCGTATGGGTGAAATCCGCGCCAGCTTGCCAGTAGTCAAAAACACGACATCTGCAAATAGCCAGAACACGACATTTCAAAAAAGCCGTAACACCAAATGTCCCGGCCAGATTGAGATGTCCGACTTCCGGCTCAATAGAAATGTCCGGTTTTAGAGAGGTTTGCTTCTGTCTTTCTTGGGTTCGTCCTCCACTTCGTGTTGA